>NZ_JBNHFE010000004.1:0-321510 GCF_059089905.1 Arthrobacter sp. Y3221087 | reverse complement strand
GGATCAGGCAGACATTGCGCTGGCCCTCGCCGCGGGAACGGTGGTAGCCGCGGATCGCGAGCAGGCCGGCGAGCTCGCCCTGGGACCCGGCGTTGGGTTGGATGGACACCTGGTCATAGCCGGTGATCTCGGCCAGGTCCGCTTCCAGTCCTGCGATCAGTTCACGCCAGCCCTCAGTCTGGGAATCCGGGGCGAACGGGTGGATTGAGGCGAACTCCGGCCAGGAAATGGCCTCCATCTCGGCCGTGGCGTTCAGTTTCATGGTGCACGAGCCCAACGGAATCATGGTCCGGTCCAGCGCCAGGTCACGGTCAGAGAGCTTGCGGATGTAGCGCAGCAGCTGGGTTTCGGACCGGTGGGTGTTGAACACCGGGTGCTGCAGGAAGTCCGAGGTGCGGAGCACGGTTGCGGGCAGTTCGAACCCCTTCGCGTCCCCGACGGGACCGGCGCCAAAGGCGACGGCAACGGCGGAAAGGGTTGCCGCCGTCGTCGTCTCATCAATGGAGACACCCACGGTGTCCTCGTCGATGAGGCGCAGGTTGATGCCGCGTGCCTCGGCGGCGGTGAGGACCTTGCGGGCCTTGCCCGGCACGCGGACGGTGAGGGTGTCAAAGAACGAATCGGTGACCAGCTCCCGGCCCACGGCGCCAAGCGCAGTGGCGAGGATCCGCGCGTTGTGGTTGACCCGCTCCGCGATGGCCTTCAGCCCGTCCGGTCCGTGGTAGACGGCGTAGAAGGAGGAGACGATGGCCAGCAGCGCCTGGGCGGTGCAGATGTTGGACGTGGCCTTCTCGCGGCGGATGTGCTGCTCGCGGGTCTGCAGGGCAAGGCGGTAGGCGGGGGCACCGGCGTCGTCCTTGGAGACGCCGACGATGCGGCCGGGAAGCGTGCGCTCCATCCCGGTCCGGACCGCCATGTAGGCAGCGTGCGGGCCGCCAAAGAACAACGGGACACCAAAACGCTGGGTGGAGCCAACGGCGATATCCGCGCCCTGCTCGCCGGGAGGGGTGATCAGGGTCAGGGCGAGCAGGTCGGCAGCGACGGTGACAAGCGCACCGCGTTCCTTGGCCGCTGTGATAACCGCGGACTGGTCCCACACCCGGCCGGACACGCCGGGCTGCTGGAGGACGATGCCGTTGATGGCGCCGTCGGGAAGCCCCTTGGAGAGATCCGCGACCTCCACGTCGAAGCCCAGCGCCTCGGCCCGCCCCTGCACGATGGCGATGGTCTGCGGTAGGCAATCGGAATCCAGGACCGTCTTGGCGTCCTTGTTCTTGTTGGCCCGGCGCATCAGCAGGACGGCCTCGGCCACGGCCGTAGCTTCATCCAGAAGGGACGCGTTCGCCACCGGAAGGGCGGTCAGGTCCTGGACCATGGTCTGGAAGTTCAGCAGGGCTTCAAGCCGGCCCTGCGAAATCTCAGGCTGGTACGGGGTGTAAGCCGTGTACCAGGCCGGGGACTCCAGGATGTTGCGGCGGATCACCGGCGGCGTCACGGTGTCGTAATAGCCCTGGCCGATCATCTGGACCGCGGTCTTGTTCCTGGCCGCAAGCCTGCGCAGTTCGGCGAGGACCTCCACCTCGCTGAGGGCGTCCTCAAGCCGGAGCGCGTGCTCCTGGCGGATGGATCCCGGAACGGCAACGTCCACGAGCCCGTCCACGCTGTCGTAGCCGATGGCCTTGAGCATGGTGTCGACGTCGGCCTGGCGGCGCACGCCGATATGGCGGTCGGCGAAGGCCGATGGGTTGGATTGAATCGTCATGAGGAACTCCAGGTCTGGCCGGCCACGGATGGCACGGCATGGATGGGTTCCTCCCCGCTCTGTATTGGACCTGAGAGATTCCGAGGACACCTGCTCATGGCAGGGCACTCTTGCACCGTCGGTGAGTCCGGCAGGAAGCCGGGCTGCTTTCCAGAGTCGCCTCGCTGTGACGGTACATGGGCCTGAGAGATTCCTGGGGAGGATTTGCTCCTACGGCGCCTGTCCGGTGGTTGTCCGGGAGAGCTCTCCCGTCACAGCTCGAAAGGCTTATTCAAATATGGGTGATTCGGCTCACAAGGTACACGGCCTTGCCTGCCCGTGGCAAATCGGGACGCGGCCGCACGGTTGCAGTGGCGGCCCTGGCAGCCTGGCCACAGTACAGAAGTTAAGCATGCTTAGTGTTTATCCACTTAGGATGGAGGAGCACGGCAGCCTTCCCGCTGCAGGTCGATTTGAATGAGGTGACCATGGCCAGGCGCAGCAATCCCGCAGTACGAATCGCACAGGAAACCGCCCACAACGCGGTGTTCGATGCTGAGGGAAACCCCAAGCCCGGTGTCCACAACATGCTGCTGAAGGCGGTGGAAATCCAGCGTCCGTTCGTGGTGGCCTATGTCCGGCGGCTGCAGAAGAAGCATCCGCGTGCCACCGCCGCCCAGCTGGCGGACATACTGGAGCGTGACTACCTGCGTGCGGTCACGGGCGGCGGGGCGGTGGTGGGTGCCACCGCCGCGGTGCCCGGCGTGGGTACGGTGGCGTCGCTGGGACTTTCGGCGGCAGCCACTGTCGGATTCCTGGAAGCGACAGCCCTGTATGCCACTTCACTGGCCGAACTCCATGGCATCCGGCTGACCAACCCGGAGAAGGCCAGCACCATGGTCATGGCCATCATGCTGGGCGAGGAGGGGACGTCCCTCCTCGGGGCGCTCAGCGGGCAGGTTGCGGGCAAAGGCGCGAACGCCACCCAGGCCTGGGGCAGCATGCTGTCCAAGTCGATGCCGATGCCGGGGTTCAGCAGCATCCGGAGCCGGATCCAGAAGGCCTTCCTCAAGAACCTGCTCAAACGCCAGGGCACGGCGCTGTTTGGAAGGGCCCTGCCCTTCGGGATCGGGGCGGTGGTGGGCGGAGCGGGTAACCTCATGATGGGCCGCGCCGTGGTGTCGAACGCCAAGGAAGCGTTCGGCCCCATGCCGGACACCATCCCCGGGGAGCTGACGGCCGCCGCAGCTCCCGACAAGCAGACGCTGGAAGGCAACACCTTTGGATCTCAACGCTGACCTCGGCGAATCATTCGGCTCCTGGAAGATGGGGGACGACGCCGCGATGTTCCAGCTGGTGACCAGCGCCAACGTTGCCTGCGGGTTCCACGCCGGCGACCCCATCACCATGCTGGACAGCTGCCGGGCAGCCTACGAGCTCGACGTCACCGTCGGTGCGCACGTGGGGTACCGGGACCTGGCAGGCTTCGGCCGGCGCTCGCTGGATGCCAGTTTCGATGAGCTGTTCGGCGATGTGCTGTACCAGCTGGGAGCGCTCGACGGCGTCGCGCACGCCGTGGGTGCCTCCGTGGACTACGTGAAGCCCCACGGGGCGCTGTACAACCGGCTGATGCATGATGCCGGACAGGCCGAGGCCGTGGTGGCGGCCGTCAACGCCTACGACCCCGGACTGCCCATCCTGGGGCTGCCGGGCTCGGAGCTGCTGAAGCAGGCACAGGAGGCCGGCCACCCGGTGTTCGTCGAAGCCTTCGCGGACCGCGCCTACCAGGCCGACGGAACTTTGCTCCCCCGCTCGCAGGATGGCGCCGTCCTGCACGACGTCGATGCGGTGGTGGAGCGGGCGGTCCGGCTGGCCACCAAGGGCGAAGTGGTGGCCGTTGACGGCACCGTGGTTCAGGTCCGGCCCGATTCGCTGTGCATCCACGGCGATACTCCGGGCGCCGTGGAGATGGCCGCGGGAGTGCGGGCAGGCCTGGTTGCTGCCGGGGTTGAGCTGGAGTCCTTCGCCTAAACGTCCGCCCCTGGCCGGCAGCGGCGCTCAGCCAAAGACCAGGTGGGCCACCGTGAAGATCGCCAGCCCGGCCAGCGACCCCACCACGGTGCCGTTGATTCGGATGAACTGCAGGTCCTTGCCCACCTGGAGCTCGATTTTCTGTGACGTCTCCTCGGCGTCCCAGCGCGCCACAGTATCCGTGATGACCCCGGCAATGTCCGAGCGGTAGGTGCGCACCAGATACCCGGCGGCGTCGCCGATCCAGGCGTTGACCTTGCCGGCGAGTTCGGGATCGCTGACCAGGCGGGAACCGAAGTCCCGGACTGCGGCCTTGAACTTGATGGTCAGGTCGCTGTCGGGATCGTCCACGGCACCCAGCAGGGCGTTCTTCACCGTTCCCCAGGTCCGGGAGGCCAGTTCGCGGACCTCAGGGTCCCCCAGGACCTGGGCCTTGATGTCCTCAGCTCGGGCGATCATCGCAGGATCGTGCTGCAGGTCCTGGGCGAGGTCGTTCAAGTACTTGTCGATCGACTGCCGGACCTGGTGGTTCGGGTCCGCCTGCACTGCCCGGACAAATTTGAGGAATTCTATGTACACCTTGTCTCCCACGAGCCCGTCCACGAACTGCGGAACCCAGGTGGGGGAGCGGTCGGAGACCAGCCGGCTCACCGTCTGGTGATTCTCGCTCACCCAGTCAGCTGCCCGGTCCACCAGCAGGTCAACGAGCTTGTGGTGGTGCCCGTCGTGGAAAATCCGCTCCGCCATCTTGCCCACGGGAGGTCCCCACGGCGGAGTGAGCAGATGCTTGCGCACCATTCCCTCGATGACCGCCTGGACGTCGTCGTCGTTCAGGACCTTGAACGCGCCGCGGATGAGCGCCGCGCCTTCCTTGGCCACACGTTCGGCGCCGGCAGGCGTGGCGAGCCATTCGCCGGCCCGGCGGGCGATGTTGACGCTGGCAAGCTTCTCATGGACCACCTGTTCGGACAGGAAGTTGGTTTCCACAAACTCGCCCAGCGAGGCGCCGATCTGGTCCTTCCGCCGCGGAATGATCGCGGTGTGCGGGATCTTGATGCCCATCGGGTACTTGAACAGCGCCGTCACGGCGAACCAGTCGGCCAGGGCGCCCACCATGCCGCCCTCTGCGGCCGCCCGCACATACTGCAGCCACGGGTATTCCTCCTGCAGCGCGAAGGCGACGACAAAAACCACGGCCATGGCGATCAGCAGGCCCAGGGCCACAAGCTTCATTTTCCGCAGCGCTGCCGCCTTTTCGGCATCACCGGCACCAAGCCGGCGGCCGACGGCGGCGGCCGCGTGGGCGTGGTCCGGCACCGGGCGAGCGGGCTGGGGCGGGGCTTCCTGGGTAGTTGGCTCAGAGTTCACCTGCATATGCCAAGCCTAGCCCCGCAGTGGCGGCGCGGTCGGCTACCGTGTCTGCATGAGGTTTGAGGAGCCACTGCCGCAGAGGCCGCTGGTCTTTGCCCACCGCGGCGCGAGCGCCGCCTTCGCCGAACATACCCGGGCCGCCTACCTGCAGGCACTGGCGGACGGGGCGGACGGCGTGGAGTGCGATGTCCACCTCACCCGCGACCAGCATGTTGTCCTGCTGCATGACGCCAACCTTGACCGCACCTCGGACGGCACGGGGCCGGTGGCCGAGCGGACACTGCGCGAACTGCGGCACCTCGATTTCTCGTCGTGGAAGGGCGTACGGATCCCGGAGGCGTACGGCGCCCGGTCGGCACAGTTCCTGACCCTGCCCGAACTGCTGGACATTCTTCGGGGAGCCGGGCGGCCGGTCAGGCTCGCCATCGAACTGAAGCATCCCAGCCCCTACCAGCTGAAGCTTGAGGACAGGGTCCTGGAGCTGCTGCGCCGGGAGGGCTGGGATCCCGCCGGCTCCACCGTGGACAACGTGGCGGTGACTTTCATGAGCTTCAGCCCGGACTCGGTCCGGCACCTGCTCCGGTCCGTCCCGGCGCAATACGTCTGCCAACTGGTGGACGACATCAGTATCCACGAAATCCGCGGCGGGCTTGGCCTGGGCCCGATCACCGGCGGAGCCATTGCCAACTTGATGAAAGCCACGCAGCTGGAAGGCGAGCGGATCCTGGACGGCCGCCTGGCAGGGCTGGCGGGGCCGGGCATCGATTACGTCCGCGGGCATCCGGCTACCATCCAGCGCTGGCTCGGCTCCGGCCGGCGGTTCCGCGTGTGGACGGTGGACTCCCCGGAAGATGTGGCCCTCTGCCAGGAACTCGGGATCCACGAAATCACCACCAATGTGCCCGCCCGGGTCCTGAGCCAGCTCCAGATGGCTTCGCCGCAGGGACGGTAGGCGGCCGTGGGCGAACAGCCGGACGACGTCGGTCCCCGCCGCTGGTGGGCCGGGCCGCTGGACGTGGAGGGCCTCGCCCTGGGCGCCGTCTCCGCCGCAGCGGCAGCCTTGACCCAGTACACCGGTGGACGCCGAAGGTTCTCCACCACGCCGGCCCTGACCGCCGCCGCCTTCGATTCGTCGGGGCATCTGCGGATCGCCGGGCGGAAGCTGCAGGGGTTTGCCCCGTTGTCCGGGTTCCGGCGGACGAAGGACGGCTGGATCCGGCTGCACGCCAACTACCCGCACCACGAGCAGCGCCTGCTGCAGGCCCTTGGCGCACGCTCGCCTGCCGGGGTGGACGCCGCGCTCCGGACCATGGCTTCCCTTGAGGCGGAGGCGGCAATCCAGGCAGCGGGCGGGATTGCCGCTGCCGTCCGGACGCGCAGCGCGTGGCTGGCCTCCCCGATGGGAGAGGCTGCCGGTTCCGGTCCGTGGATTTCCCTGACTTCCTCCGACGGCGAAACCACAGGGATGGGCCTGGCCGGGATGCCGGGGCCGGAAGCGGTTCCGGCCGGTCCTCCACCCGCTGGCGCAGGCACCGGGGCAGGCCCGCTGGCCGGCGTCCGCGTCCTGGACCTCACCAGGGTCATCGCCGGTCCCGTTGCCACCCGGCTCCTTGCTGCGCTCGGCGCGGACGTCCTGAGGATCGACCCGCCCCGGCTGCCCGAACTGTCCGACCAGTTCGTGGACACCGGCTTCGACAAACGCAGTGCGGAGGCGGACCTCGGCCGCCCCGAAAACCAAAGCCGGCTGCGGGACCTCATTGCAGCTGCCGACGTGGTGGTCACCGGCTACCGGAAGGGGTCGCTGGACCGGTTCGGGCTGGATGCCGGTGCCCTGCTGGAGGCCCGCCCCGGGCTGGCCGTGGTCACGCTGAACAGCTGGGGTGCAACAGGACCGTGGAGCAGCCTGCGGGGCTTCGACAGCATCGTGCAGGCGGCCGCGGGGATTGCAGACCTCTACGGCCAGGAGACGGACGACGGCGGCTGGCACCCGGGTGCCCTGCCCGTCCAGGCGCTGGACCACGCCACCGGGTACGGAGCGGCAGCCGCAGCAGTCACGCTCCTTGCCGGCCGCCGTCGTACCGACCTGGGTGGAACCGCCCGGCTGTCGCTGGCGAGGACCGCGGGGGAACTGTTCTCCCTCGCCGGAACACACGAAGCAGCAGCAGGACTCGCGCCGCCGCACTACCGGACCATGGACAGCTCCTTCGGGGAGCTCCGGTACGTCCCGCCTCCGCTGCTGCTGGACGGGCTGCCGCTCGACTACCGCAATCCGCCACCGCCCTACGGCAGCTCCGGGCTGGCCTGGGCCTGACCCGCCAGCGGCTCCAGACCGGTTTCAGACGCCCGTCCTCCTTGTGATTGAGTTGGACCATGCTTCTCCTGGGATCACCGGCCGTCCGGGTGGGTATCTCCATCAGCATCGCCACCGGGCTGTACGGGGTGTCCTTCGGGGCGCTGTCCGTCACCTCCGGGCTCAATTTCTGGCAGACCATGGCCCTCAGCCTCCTGCTCTTCAGCGGCGGCTCCCAGTTCGCGTTCATCGGCGTGGTGGGAGGCGGCGGCTCCGGCATCGCGGCGATGAGCGCGGCAACGCTGCTGGGCGTGCGCAACGGCATCTACGGGATGCAGCTGAACGCGCTGCTCAGGCCCACCGGTTGGCGGAAATACGTGGGCGCCCAGCTGACCATCGACGAATCGACGGCCACCAGCACAGGACAAACCGATCCGGAAGAGCAGCGCCGCGGATTCTGGGCAGCCGGCATCGGGATCTACGTGCTGTGGAACCTGTTCACCGCCGTGGGCGCCCTTGCCGGCGCGGCGCTCGGGGACCCCGGGCAATGGGGCCTTGACGGCGCCGCGGTGGCCGCCTTCCTGGCCTTGCTCTGGCCGAGGCTCAAAGGGCGCGAACCCGTGGCCATTGCTGTGGTGTGCGCCGTGGCCACGGTCATCGCCGTTCCGTTCGTGCCCGCGGGCGTGCCCATCCTGGTGGCCGCCGTCGTAGCGGCAGCCATCGGCTGGTTCAGCCACGGGCGCAGTGACGAGGGCCTCGAACCCGACGTGGATCCTTACCGGGAGCGCCACCGGCAGGATGGGGGCCACGGAGGAAAGCACGACGGCGACCACCATGGGACTTCTCCGGGAGCAGGCGCATGAGCCTCTGGTTCTGGCTGCTGGTGGCCTGTGCCCTGGCCTACGCCTGGAAACTGGTGGGCTACCTGGTGCCGGCCCGCTTCCTGGAGGATCCGCGAATGTCGCGCATAGCAGGAACCATGACCATCGGGCTGCTCGCCTCCCTTACCATCGTGAATGCCGTGGCATCGGGCCAGTCGCTGGCCGCCGACGCACGGCTCGGCGCCCTGGCCGCTGCGGCCGTGGCCCTGGCACTGCGTGCCCCTTTCCTGGTGGTGGTTCTCGCCGGAGCGGGAACGGCGGCACTGCTGAGGTTGCTGGGCTGGAGTTGACCATCCGCCGCGGAACCGCGCCAGGGTGATGTGGGTCACTTCCGATGACAGTCCCCGGCTGTACTATGGGAGCGGCTATGCAGTCGGCCACGGAATATCCTGTGAACGGGGACCATGGACAATCAGCTGCACGCTGCCGGAGAAAGAGCCGGCTGGCCCCGAAAAGATGACCGACGGCGGGCGGGGCTTCCTGCCAAACGCTTCTACACACGATTTGCTGCCCTGTCCGACGTCCCGCCGGAGGATCTGGAGCTGCTGGCCGAGAGGCTGCGCGCCGGCCTGACGGCGGATCCGTCGTCGCCGGTTCCCGCGCTGCAGGCCCTGGTACGGCGGGAGATCCGCAAGAGGGGGGACGCGGCCAGCGGTTGACCCACTGCCCGACACCAGGGACCGGACGAATGCCGTAAGTCCTGACGGGCGGCCAAAGGAGGAACCGGAATGAACGTAGAGTCACAGCCCGCGGGGGAGCAGCCCGGCAGGCGCCGTCCAGGCTACCGTGATCCCCGCGGTTCTTGATCCAGCCGGAACGAAAATGATTCCGGCTTGCTATGCCACTCCGTGGGCGGCGCCGTCCGGCAGCGCGGCCCGGCGGCAGCTTTCTTCGACGGCCATGTCGTACCAGGCCTGCGCGCCAAATTCGGGTTCTGGCGTGTCAAGGTTCTGGTACAACGCGTCCAGCAGGTCCGCTAGTTCATTCGCGCTCAATGTGGGCAGGACCTCTTCCGGATCTCGCGGATTGTTGAGGTAGTGCGAGAGCTTTGAACTGTTCATCGCGCTGCGGCCATCGGCTGCCGGAAATGCAGGAACTGCTTCATGGAGTCGCTCCATCTGGGATGTTCAGAGGCTGGCTGCGTAACCCTCTTGAAGTGTATTGCACCACGTGGGCGCCCACAATGGGTCCCTACTCCTGAGGCGGAGACACCGGAAGTTGAGGTTTAGGTCACCCCGGACTGCAGGAAACCTAGCCCAGTCCGGGTTCGCCAAGGGTGGCCATCAGGGGCGGCGCGGGTGAGGTTGTGGCGGCAGGCACTGGAACATGCGGCGGCAGGGGGCGCGCCGGCCGGGCAGTGCGGATGGCATCCTCCATCAGTGCCAGCGGACGACGCCAGGCGTCGGAGCCTGGCTCCATGGTGTCCACCACACTGATCAGCATGGCGAGCAGGCGGAACATGTCCGTCATGGAGATGTCGGGACGCAGGCTTCCCTGTCCCTGCCCCCGCACCAGCAGGACGCTGAGGGATTCCATCAGGGACCCGGCGATGCCGGTGAGCAGTTCCCGCCTGCCGGCCACGGCGCCCAGCAGATTGGCGTCGGCACTGGAGGCATCCATAAGGGACTCCAGCACCCGGAACAGGCCGGCGGCCGCATCGATATCGGCCAGCGCCCCCTCAATCACGGGATCGACGGTGAGCCGGAGTTGCCGGTTCAATGCCGCAAGGACAAGCTCCTCCTTGTCCGCGAAGTTCCGGAAAAGGGTGGCCGGGCCTACGCCGGCCGTGACCGCGATGGTCTGCAGGGGTACATCCGGACCGAACTCCCGGAAGCACTGGCGCGCCGCCGTAATGATCTTGTCCACGTTCCGCGCTGCGTCGGCGCGGAGGGGCTTGCGGGCGACTGCGAGACTCATGCCCAAAAGGTTAGCAACGCAACTGCGTGCCTTCACCGTTACTGAAGGGTAGGAGCTTATGTGACGGCGTCGGGCGCCCGCGCTGCCCGTTGCCCGCCGGGACGGCGTGGCAGACTGGCATCATGTTGCTTGCGTTTTCTGTTGCCCCGTCCGGCACCCCTGCTGAAGGCTCCCGGCCGGGTGACGCTTCCGTCCACGACGCCGTTGCCGCCGCTGTGAAGATCGTCCGGGAGTCGGGGCTTCCCAACCAGACGGACTCGATGTTCACCACCATCGAAGGCGAATGGGATGAGGTGTTCGACGTCGTCAAGCGCGCCACCGAGGCGGTGGGGCGGTACGGCAGCCGCGTTTCCCTGGTCATCAAGGCTGACATCCGGCCCGGTTACACAGGAGAGCTCACCGCCAAGGTGGAGCGCCTGGAGGACGCCCTGGCGGACGGTTCCTGAGACATCTTTTCCGGTGGCCACTTGTCCGGCTTATTCTCTGGACCAGCAAGTCCGCCCGTGCCAAACTGTGGCAATGTTCGAGCACAAGCCCCGGCCGGAGTGGACGGCAGCTGAAGAGTACCTGACACGGGTGGTGGTGCACCCGGACCCGGCCTTGGAACAGGCCATCAGCTCCGCCGCGGAGGCGGGCATGCCTGCCATCGAGGTTGCACCGAATGCCGGAAAGCTGCTCAAGCTCCTGGTCCAGCTCTCCGGTGCCCGCCGCGTCCTGGAAATCGGTACGCTCGCGGGCTTCAGCACCATCTGGATCGGGCGGGGGCTTCCCGAGGACGGCACAGTGGTCACGTGCGAATTCCTGCCCAAGCATGCGGAAGTGGCGTGGGCCAACATCGATTATGCCGGCCTGGGCGAGAAAGTGGAGATCCGCCTGGGACCGGCGCTGGAAACCCTGGCTGCGCTCGCAGAGGAGGGCCGGGAGCCTTTCGACTTCATCTTCATCGACGCGGACAAGGAGAACAACAGCCGGTACCTGGACTGGGCGGTGCGGCTGGGCCGGCCCGGCGCCACTGTGGTCCTGGACAACACCGTCTGGGAGGGTGCCATCCTGGATCCGGACCTGGATCCCGTGAACGCACCGGGCATCGTGGACGCCCTTAAGCTGCTGGGGGAGCACCCGAGGCTGGACGCCACTGTCATCCAGACGGTCGGCTCAAAGGGGTGGGACGGCTTCGCGCTCGCGAGGATCAGCTAGCCCCACTAATCATTGACGGCCCCGCAGCATGGCGCGGCAGGGGCAGTCGCAGGCCCGTTGCTAAGTATGCTTAGAATTAGGGCCCGGCTGAAGGGCAGCCGGCCAGGCCGCATCGGAGGTACATGATGAAAGCGTCTCCCACCCTTGCCAGCAACCTGCAGATGGTCCTCACCGACCTGATTGAACTGCACCTGCAGGGAAAACAGGCCCACTGGAACCTTGTGGGCACGAACTTCCGCGACCTGCACCTGCAGCTTGACGAAATCATCGCTGCGGCCCGGCTTTTTGCCGACCAGACTGCTGAGCGGATGCGGGCCCTGCACGCACTGCCCGACGGGCGCAGCGGCACCGTCTCCGCGGACAACCGGCTGGACGAGTTCCCCGAGGGCCTGACGTCCACCAAGGACACCGTCAAGCTGATCACCGCCCGGTTGGAACGCGCCGTGCAGACAATGCGCGACGTTCATGACGACGTCGACGACGAGGACCCCACCAGCGCCGACCTGCTCCACGCAGCCATCGAACGGTTGGAACAGCTGGCCTGGATGGTCAACGCAGAAACCATGTCCCCCACTGCTTCCGTCACGCAGCCGGCCGCGAACTAGTCTGCAGGCGCAGCAGAAGGGTGCTGCCGCAATCATGCGGCAGCACCCTTTCGCGTGGACCTAGTCCTTCTTGAAGGCGTCCTTGACCTTCTCGCCCGCCTGCTTCAGGTCGGCCTTTGTCTGGTCCATCTGGCCCTCGGTGCGGAGGCTTTCGTCATCCGTTGCCCGGCCAGTGGTCTCCTTGGCCTTGCCGCCCATCTTCTCTGCGGCGTTGTCGATCTTGTCGTCCAAACCCATGGCATTGCTCCCTTCGGCTGGTGGCCGGCGATGCCGCCAGCCATAATCCCATGCTAGCCAGACTCGGGACGCGCCAACAGGGGTTGTCCCGCCTTGACCTGCAGATACTTGGGGACCGAAGGATCAGACCAGCGGTGGTGCGCTGGCCACGATGTAGTCGGCGGCGGCGGGCCCGGTCATGGACAGGTTGTTGCTGTCCGGGTTGATTCCGTGGTCCTCCAGGGCCACCCAGAGGGCATCCGGCGGCTGGAGCTGTGCCTTATGGATCAGGCACCAGCTGGTGTACAGGCCGTAAAGTTCGTCGCGTCCAAGGCCCAGGCCGGGCTCCCTGTCCGGAACAACTGCTTCGGCAAGGAATTCTTCAAAGTGGTTAGCAGGCATGTCCGCTCATTAGGGTCGACCGTGTGCCGCCGTATCTGCTTCAGCGGTCCTGCCGGACCAAACGGGCCAGCAGAGTAATCACGAAAGTATTGCAGTGCGGATAACTTTGTCCAGTTAGGCCACGGAAACCAGGGGTGGCAGCTGAGCGGATCGAGGGGGCCGACGGCGACTGGGGGGACTGGCCTCGGTCTCAGAGGAGGCCATCTCACCGCCGGCCCCGCCTTGCCCCGGGCCCTTGTCAAACCCGGGATCTTCAACTGGACCTACCTCTAATTTTCCCCCATCTTGGAGGTCCTGCCTAGTACCTGCGGTTGCTACCCTGAGCGCGGTGCATGCAAAAGGCCACCGCACACAGGAGAGGTACAGTGCCCTGCGCCGGACACTGTACCTCTCCCTGTATAGCGGCTGCTGCTACTGCCTGTTGGTGTTTCCTTCGCCGCCCGGGGACTCCCGATGTTCGGCGCGGTCCCGCACCTTGTCCTTTACCCGGTCGCGGTGCGGCTCCGTTTCCTGTTGCCCGTTCTTGTCATTCGTGTCCGGATCTTCCGGGCTCCCGCCGTTTTGGGCGCTGTACTTTTCACGCAGTTCACGGCCATGCCGGATATCTTCTTCCTCCTGGGCCTGGAGTTTTTCGCTCTTCTTGGTGTCCCGTGGGGGAAGCTGGATGGTCTCTTCGGCCTTGATGCCGGCCTCCAGCTGGCGGCCACGTTCCAGCTCGGCGTCGAACTCGGCGCCGAACAGCAGGGACAAGTTCAGGATCCAGAGCCACAGGAGCATGACGATCACGCCGCCCAGGGCACCGTACGTCTTGTTGTAGTTGCCGAAATTGCCCACGTAGAACCCGAAGCCGAGGGAAGCAAGCAGGAAGACGAACAGGGCAATGCCCGAACCGATGCTCATCCACTTGAACTTCGGCTGTTTCACATTGGGAGTGGCGTAGTAGAGCACCGCGATGATGACGATGATAAGGCCCACCATCACCGGCCATTTTGCGATGTCCCAGACCGCGAGGAAAACGCCGCTCAATCCGATCAGACCGCCCACTGCCTCCGCGACAGGACCGCTCAGGACCAGCATGCCGGCGAGGATCGCGATGAGGACAATCGCCAGGAGGGTGACCACCAGCATCGTTCCGCGCAGCTTCACGAACGGCCGGCCCTCATCCACCTCATACACCCGGTTCATGGCCCGGCCAAACGCACCAACGTAGCCCGATGCAGACCACAGGGCGGTGGCAAGGCCGATGACCAGCGTCAGCCCCGCCGCCGGTGCATTGGCCAGGTCCTCGACCACTCCGCCCACCGTATTGACAGTTTCGGCGGGGGCGAAACCACGGACGATCTCCAGCAGGGCATTAGTGGTTTTTTCCGGATCGCCGAAGATCCCGATCACTGACACGAGGGCCAGGATGGCCGGGAACAATGACAGGACGGCGTAGTACGTCAGCGCTGCAGCGAGATCAGTGCACTGGTCTTTGTTGAACTCGCGCAGGGTCTTCTTGAGTATGTATTTCCAGGATGGCTTGTCCACGTCCTTGGGGCTGTCCGGCTTCCTGGAGTCGTTCGGATCCGGTGCCTGCCCTGCCTTGGCGGTGCTGGTTTCGGATGCGTCGTGAGTGGCCATGATGTGTCCTCTCGATCAAGGGCTGAAACGGACAGGCCGGCTCCGCGGGTGGCGGAGCCGGCCTGTCATAGCGTGCAGTTGGCTTGCGTTGCCGCGGCCTGGGATCAGGTGTTTTGGACGTTGGTTTTGGCGTCGGTGGCGCGGTCCTTGATGTCGGTGGCGGCGTGCTGGCCTTCGGTTTTGACTGCTTGGGCTGCGTCGGTTGCGGTGGCTTTGACGTTTTCCATCGCTTCCTGGGCCGGTTCCTTGAGGTCCTGGACCATGTCCTTGGCGGCGTCGGTGACCTTGCCGGCCAGGGGCTGGGCTGCGGTTTTGAGCTGGTCCGCGGCTTCGCGTTCTTTCTGGCTCGGCGGGATCAGGGATGACACGAGCATTCCGGCGCCGAAGGCGATCAGGCCTGCGGCCAGGGGGTTGCCTTGCGCCTTGGCTTTGACCTGGTCCGGGGCCTGGGAGATTGCGGTGCCGGCATCGGAGAGTTTGGCGGAGACGTTGTCCTTGGCGCCGTGGAGGGTGTCCCCGGTGCTGTGCAGGGCGTCGCTGGTGTGGCCGGTCCCGGAGTGCATGGTGTCCTGCACGCGGGTGGTGGCGTGGTCTGCTGCTCCCATGATTCTCTCCTTGACCCCGGTCACGGCGTCTTTGACCTTGTCGGTTTGGCGGTTGACGATGTTGGACGGGGTGACCTTGTCCGCGACGGCGTCCACGTTGGTGCCCAGCCGTGCGCGGGTTTCTTCTATGTTCTGGCGGATTGCGTCAGGGTTCTCGCTCATCGGTTGACCTCACCTGGTTTTAGGGTTGGGGGGATTTCGGAGAGGGTTTCGCCGGTCTGCGGCAGGCCCTTGATCTGCTTGAGTTCCTTGCGGCCAATGCTGGCCAGGATCGCGGCGATGATGGCCCAGAGGACGGCAACGATCACGGCGGCCCAGCCCAGGGGCATCAGGGCGCCGAGGGCGAACATCAGGGCCAGGGACAGGAAGAGAAGGACGAAGTGTCCGGCCACGCCGGCGCCGGCGAGCATGCCGGAGCCTTTCCCGGCGCGGGTGGCGGACTGTTTGAGTTCGGCCTTGGCCAGTTCCACTTCCTGGCGCATCAGGGTGGACAGGTCCCGGGTCACATCGCCCAGGAGCTCGCCAAGGGAGGCGTTATCGGCCTTTTGATGCGCCTCACTCGGCGGCACCTCAGGAATCTGGCTACTCATCACAACCCGCCAGTCTGGCCATCCGCCCTGCGGTCCCGGGTGAGCGGGTCCCCAGCCATGGGATCGTCCGCCAGGTCGCGGTCGCGGAGGGGATCGTCGGCAACCCGGTTGCCCGACCATGGTTCTTCCACCAGCTGCGGGCTGTCCAGGGCGCTGGCAGGACGCACGGGTTCGGCATAACCGCTGCCGGGAGCGCCGCCGTCGTACCCTGCCGTGGTGGTGGCGGGGCCGGGGAGCTGGACCGGAGGGGGCGGGACGGTGCCGCCCGCAGGGGCGTACGACTCGCTGTACTGGTCACCGTACTGGGTGCCGGAGTACTGCCCGGAAAGACCGGCGCCGGGGCGTGTTGTCGACGAGGTTTCCGGGGTGCCTGCGGTTAGGCCACGGGTGAGGCGGCCGGCCAGGACGCCGGCGCCCGCTGCCAGCAGCAGGAAGGTTCCGGGGCGGTTCCGGGCAAAGCGCTGGACTTCGGTCAGAAGGTCCCCCGGTTCCTTGTTCTCGAGCCAGGTGGCCATGGAGGAGGTGCGTTCAGCGGCCTGCCGGATGAGGTCGCTGGCCATGCCCTGCTGGTCCGGGGCGTCAGCCATGCTCTGCAGCTGGCCGGAGATGGTGCGGATCCCCTCGGCTGCCTTCTGCTGCTGGGTGCCGGCCTGGCTGCTCAGGCCTGACTTGGCCTGGTGCAGCAGGTCCTGCGCGCTGTTCTTCGCTTCGGCAGCCACATTGGCAGCCTCACTCTTGGCCGTTTGGGCGACGCCCTGGGCGGAATCCTTTGCCGTGCGGGCTACGTCCGCTGCTTCTTCCTTTGCTGCGTCTTTGCGGGACGCGCTTGACGTGTCACCGGTCTGTGGTGCCCCGGCCGACGGAGTGGCGGCGGCTGGAAAGGTGGCGGCAGTCCGCTCGCCCGGTACTCCCGTTGAGGCCGGGGGAGCCGTGTAGGCGGGATCCTCGGGCCATTGGTTCTCTGTCATCTTCGCTCTCTCTTTCCAAGAAGGCCGGTTGTTGATCAAGAACCAGCAATACTGGCCGTAAAATAATAAGCATGATTACTAATAAAAGGTAAGTACCCTTGCTAAGCGAGTTATAACGGTTCCAGGAAACGTCAGCCGGAATGGCGCAGGCCTGCCCGGACATCGAAGTGGAAAGTGGTGGGTAGTTTGGAAACAGCTCCATGGGTTTGGGTGGTAGTGGCCATTGTTGTGCTGGTCCTGATTGTGTTGCTGCTGGCAACCGGACGGCGCCGGAAGGCGATGCAGCAAAAACGCGATGAAGCCCACCGGGAAAAAGCGGCCGAAATCCGCCATGAGGCACAGAATATGGAACTTGATGCCCGGGAACGCGAGGCAAAGGCAGCGCGTGCCCGTGCTGATGCGGAGCAGGCGCAGGTGAATGCCGCACGGCTGAAGCAGGAGGCCGATGCGACGGCCCGGGAAGCCCAGTCACTTCGTGCCGACGTGGCGGACCATACCCGCAAGGCGGATGACGTGGACCCCGACGTCGGGCGGGATGCTGCCCCGCGGGGGATGGATTCCCGTGGTGACGCCGGCCCCCTCGGTGCGGCGGCAGGTGACGCACGTGCTGAGCGGAAAGAGGGTACGCATGTGGACCGCGACCGGCTGGACGCTGCCCGCGAGGAAGCAGCGCGCCGGGACGGCGACAACCCGCGGACCGGTATCTAGCCTGGCAGCGGCTCCCGTTTAGAGGCCCGGGAGGCATCCCGGATCAGGGTTTGCGCGGTTTGAGGACGGGGGAAGGGGTTACTCCCTTCCCCTTTCCCATGCCCTCCAGGACTTCCTTGACGGCGTCGACGGATGAAGTTCGCGCTTCCCATCCCAGGATGCGGCGTGCCCGGCTGGTATCCATGACCGGTGCCCCGGCTGCCATGTCCACCCAGCCTGAATCGGTGGGCACGAGTCGCAGCCACCAGGCCAGGCCCACCATCTTGTGGAGCAGTCCCATGGGGATCGGAAGGATCCTGCGCGAACCAACGATGCGCGCCAGTTCCTGGGGTGTGAGGACGGGTTCGGCGGCGATGTTGAATGCCCCGCTGGCCCGCTGGTCTATGACCCGCCAGTATGCCTCCGCCACATCGTCCGCGTGGACCGCCTGGAAGACGAGGTTGTCAGGTGCAGGCAGCAGCGGAACCCGGGGCCGGGCCGGCAGGAGCCGCGGGTATACGGGACCCAGGAAATACCTGCCGACTTCGCTGCCCGCGTCCCGCTGGAAGATCAGGCCCGGCCGGAGCCTCGCCACGGAGATGCCGGGCTCGGCCGCGGCGAAGTCATCCAGCAGTTTCTCCTGTTCGGCTTTGTGCCGGCTGTAATGCGAGCCCGGCATGCCCTCCGCCGGCCATGATTCATCCGTGCGCCTGTCCTTGGGTGCTTTGCTGTAGGCGCCGACGGAGGATGCGCAGACAACCTGTTTGACGCCTGCTGCCTTGGCCGCCGCCAAAACGTTCCTGGTGCCTGTGACATTGGTGCGGTAGAGCTGCTCAAGGTCCCGGTTGGGTTGGATTTGCCATGCCAGGTGGACCACGGCGTCCACCCCGCGCAGCGCTGCCTCCAGCAGTGGCTTGTCCTGCTCCAGGCCGACATCCAAAGCGTGCCACGCAACACCTGAATACGGCTCCCGGGTGGTGTCCGGGAGCCGCCTGCTCATTCCAACCACCTCCAGGCTTCCCGGTTTTTTTGACAGCTGGCCCTGCAGGTTCCGCAGCAGTGCTGTCCCTGCGTTTCCACTGGCTCCGGTGATGGCGATGCGCATGAAAAAGGCTCCTCGGCGGGGGTGTGCTGATTCCGCTTATGTGTTGAGCCTATAGCGGGAAGGATTGTTTTATAAGCAACCTTATGATTTCCTACTTCTAAGTCTTGCCGCAGGCTTTCGGAACCAGACTGAGGGAACCAACGACAATGCCCGAATACTTCGCCGCGCTTGCCGTGGATGCTACGCCAGTCCACCGGGAACAACCAGAACTCCCGCATCGAAACCCCTCAACCGCCGCCTCCGGACGCCTCCGGGAAACGTTTGAAAACGACCTGGTCCTCAGCTACCTGGACCTCGCGGAAGCCCTTGCCGGCCGGTTCGAGGCACGCGGGCGCGAACGGGCCGACCTGAACCAGGTGGCCTACCTCGGCCTGGTCAAGGCGGCCCGCGGGTTTGACCAGTCCAAGGGTGAAAGTTTCCCCGCCTACGCCGCCCCTACCATTACCGGTGAGCTGAAGAGGTACCTGCGGGACCGCACCTGGGTTGTCCGCCCACCACGGCACATCCAGGATCTCCGGACCAGGCTGTTCCGCGCCGAGCCGGAACTGACCCAGGCACTGGGAAGGAACCCCAGCGTGGAGGAACTGGCCGGAGAGCTGGGGACGGATCCTGCGGAAGTCCAGGAAGCCATCTCGGCATCCAGCAGCATGCACCCGGATTCCCTCGACGCCGTCAACCCCAACTCCGACGCGCCGCCCATCGGAGACGTGCTGGCCTGCCCGGAAACACCACTGGAGCGGCTGGAGGACCTGGCCTGCCTGCGTGAAGCGATGCAGGACCTGGACGCCGCGGACCGGGAGCTTTTATACCGCCGCTATTTCTGCGAGGAGACCCAGGTGCAGTTGGGGAAACGGCTCGGCATGTCCCAGATGCAGGTTTCGCGGCGGCTGGCCCGCGTCCTGGTGGAACTCCAGCGACGGCTTGAAAACAGTTCCCTTCCCGGCGGCACTGCCCAGGACGGCGGTACCCGCACAGCCAGCGGAAGCGCCGCGACAGGCCGGGCAGGCGGCAGCGCAGGATCATTGCGCAGCGTCCGCAGCGGCAGGGGTTCCGGCCTGGCCGCCAACGCCCACCGGATGGGTGCCAAGGCAAGGCCCGTTTAGTCCCTGAAAGCCAGTACGCCCGCCACGGAAACCATCTTCGCGGCAGTGCGGAAGGAGCAGTAGCAACCCCAGAATTTCCTATCTTGCCTGTTCAGCGGCTCGGATCTTTCCGGTCCGAAAGCCGAGAAAAGCCCGCGTCCCTGTTTAGGAGCAGTAGGAGGAGGGAACAGGTTGGATATGGGAAGCTCCGAAACGTCCAAGTTCCGCGCTGTCCTGTTCGACCGGGACGGAACCCTGGTGGTCGATGTGCCCTACAACGGGGACCCAGCACTGGTCCGGCCGATGCTGGGCGCCAAAGCCGTGCTGGACAGCCTCCGGGCCGAGGGCATCGCCACCGGTGTCATCAGCAACCAGTCCGGCATCGCGCGGGGCCTGATCACCGAAGCTGATGTGGCGGGCGTGAATGCCAGGGTGGAAGAACTGCTGGGGCCCTTCGACGTGTGGGAAGTGTGCCCGCACTCGGAGCAGGACGGCTGCACCTGCCGGAAGCCGCAGCCCGGGATGATCCACAGCGCCTGCCGGAAGCTGGGCATCGCCGAATCCGAGGCAGCACTCATTGGCGACATCGGGGCCGATGTGCGTGCCGCGGAGGCCGCTGGAGCAACAGGCGTGCTGGTTCCCACCCCGGTGACCCGGGCTGAGGAGGTGGCAGCGGCGCGGCTGGTCGCCCCTGACTTGGCGGGCGCCGTCGGCCTGCTGCAGGGGGCGCCTTGATGGGCCGCGTGCTGGTGGCACGCCTGGACAGCATGGGCGATGTCCTCCTGGCCGGGCCTGCGGTCCGGGCGGTGGCCCATGGCCGGATTCCTGACGGCAGCGGCGCCAACCACGTTGTGATGCTGTGCGGCCGGCAGGGGGAGGCCGCCGCTGCGCTGCTGCCCGGCGCCGCGGAGGTCTACAGCTGGGACAGCCCGTGGATCATGAACCCCGCGCCAAAGATGACCGGTCCCCACGCGGACCGGCTCATCGATTTCGTCCGCAATTCAAGGATCACCGAAGCGGTCATCCTCACTTCCTTCCACCAGTCCCCGTTGCCGCTGGCCCTGCTGCTGAGGCTGGCCGGGGTGGAGCGGATCACCGGCGCGTCCACTGACTACGCCGGTTCGCTGCTGGATGTCCGGCTCAAACCCGGGGAGGATTTCCCGGAGGACCAGCCTGAGGCCGAGCGGGCGCTGGGGATCGCGGAGGCGGCCGGGTTCCGGCTGCCGGCCGGTGACGACGGCAAGCTCCGCTTGGCGTCCATCCCCGATGTTCGGGACTTGGTGGGAACCGAACCTTACGTGGTGGTCCATCCAGGGGCTGCCGTCCCGGCCAGGGCGTGGCCGCCGCTGCACCACGCGGCGGCCGTCGAACTCCTGCAGGGCGCGGGTCACCATGTGGTGGTCACGGGTGGTCCCAACGAGACCTCCCTGACCGCCACGGTGGCCGGTCCCTCGGCGCTGGACCTCGGCGGCCGGACCGACCTTTCCACCCTGGCGGGGGTCATGGCGGGGGCCGACGCGGTCGTCACGGGGAACACGGGTCCCGCCCACCTCGCAGCGGCAGTGGGCACTCCGGTGGCGTGCCTGTTTTCGCCCGTGGTTCCGGCCATCCGCTGGGCGCCGTACGGGGTGCCGCTGGAACTCCTGGGTGACCAAAACGCCGCCTGCCGGATGACCCGCGCCCGCGTCTGCCCGGTCCCGGGCCATCCCTGCCTCGACTCCGTCTCACCCGAGGAGGTGGTTGCTGCCGTCGAACGGCTGATCGGCGGAGTTAGCTCCTTCAGCACCCATGTCAGCACCCGTAGAAAGGCCCGTAACAGATGAAAATCCTGCTCTGGCATGTCCACGGTTCCTGGACGGACGCGTTTGTCCGCGGACGTCATGAGTACCTGCTTCCGGTCCTGCCGGAAGGTGGTGCCTGGGGACTTGGCCGTGCCGGCAGGGACTGGCCGCCTTCAGTGCGCGAGGTGGACCTGGCAACGCTCGACGCCGACGCCGTTGACGCCGTGGTGCTTCAACGCCCCGAAGAGATCGCGGAAGTGGCCCGGTTGCTGGGGCGGACCCCGGGCCGCGACCTGCCGGCGGTGTACGTGGAGCACAACACCCCCAAGGGCAACTTCCCGAATACCTGCCATCCGCTCGCTGACCAGGACAGTATCCCGGTGGTCCACGTGACCCATTTCAACAGGCTGGCCTGGGACAACGGCTCCGCCCCCGTCACCGTCATTGAGCATGGAATCCCGGATCCCGGACACCTATACACCGGGGAGCTGGCCGAGCTGGGTGTGGTGGTCAACGAGCCGGTGCGGCGCGGCCGGGTGACCGGGACAGATTTGCTGCCGGCCTTTGCCTCCGTGGCACCCCTCCAAGTGTTCGGCATGAAGACGGACGGGCTCGCTGCCGCAACCGGGATAGACGCCTCCAGGCTGACGGCCCGCGGCGACCTGAAGACGCAGGAACTGCACCGGGAACTGGCCCGGTGCCGCGTCTACGTGCACCCCATGCGCTGGACGTCCCTGGGCCTGTCCCTCCTGGAAGCCATGCACCTGGGGATGCCGGTGGTGGCCCTGGCCACCACCGAAGCGCCGCGGGCGGTGCCGCCGGAAGCTGGCGCCGTGTCCGCCGACATTGACGAGCTGCTCCGCTGTGCGCAGCGGCTGGTCGCCAACCCGGATGAAGCCCGACGGCGGGGCACAGCCGCCCGTGAGGCGGCACTGGAACGCTACAACCTGGGCACGTTCCAGGACCGCTGGGATGAGCTGCTGGCGGACCTGCGGAGCCAGCCCCGGCACTCCGTCAATGAGCACCCGGACGAGCGGATCCTTGTCCCGGTGCTAGAGAGGAAGACCCCATGAAAATCGCCATGATTTCTGAGCACGCCAGTCCGCTGGCAGCCCTGGGCGGAGTGGACGCGGGCGGACAGAACGTCCACGTTGCCGCGCTGTCCGAGGCGCTCGCCGAGCGGGGCCACCACGTCACCGTCTATACCCGCAGGGATGCAACGGAGCTTCCCGCCAGGGTCCGGGTGGGGCGCCGGCTTGAGGTTGTCCACGTCGATGCCGGACCCGCCCGGCACGTTCCCAAGGATGAGCTGCTGCCCTATATGGGGGAGCTCGCTGACGGGGTGGCCCGGGACTGGGGCCAGCGGCCGCCGGACGTGGTGCACGGGCACTTCTGGATGTCGGGCCTCGCCGCGCTTGACGCTGCGCGCCGGCCCGACGCCGGATACCGCGTCCCGGTGATCCAGACCTTCCACGCCCTCGGCACGGTGAAACGCCGGCACCAGGGCGCAGAGGACACAAGCCCCGCCGAACGCCGCTGGCTCGAGCCCGGGGTGGGGCGCTCTGCGGACCGGATCATTGCCACCTGCTCCGACGAGGTCTTCGAGCTCAAGGCCATGGGTATCACCACGGGCAAGATCTCCATCGCCCCCTGCGGCGTGGACCTTGGCTTCTTCTCCGCTGAGGGACCCACGGCCGTCCGGAAGCGCCGCTACCGGATCCTCTCGGTGGGGCGGCTGGTGCCGCGCAAGGGTGTCGACCTGGTGATCCGCGCCCTGCCGCACCTGCGCGCCGCGGGATTCGACGACGTCGAGCTCCTCATTGTGGGCGGTGGCGGCGATTCCGGGGCGCTGCACGCGGACCCGGAGGTGCGCCGGCTGCTGGCCCTGGCTGCCGAACTGGGCGTCGAGGACCAGTTGTCGCTGCAGGGGCAGGTGTCCCGCGCCGAAATGCCCGGGATCTTCCGCAGCGCAGATGCCGTGGTGTGCGCGCCCTGGTACGAGCCGTTCGGCATCGTCCCGTTGGAGGCGATGGCGTGCGGCGTTCCGGTGGTGGCGGCTGCCGTAGGCGGCCTGCGGGACACCGTGTTGGACCACGCCACCGGCCTGCACGTGCCCCCGCGGGACCCGGAAGCAATCGCCTCAGCGCTCGCGCTGCTGCTCGGAAACCCGGACCTGCGCACCGAACTCGGCAACGCCGGCCAGGTGCGTGCCCGCACCAGGTACTCGTGGGAGCGGGTGGCCGCCGAAACGGAGAAGGCCTACCAGCTCGCCGTGGCGGAGACCCCGGCCGGCGCCATACCCATGGAAGGAGCAGCGCTGTGACTGCTGAATGGTCCCTGAGGGAAGCCGACCTGACGGCGCTGGCCACCGCGCCGGCGCTGCCCGCAGTGCTGCCGGGAGCGGCCTTTGTCGACCCGGACAGTGCCGACGCCGTCCGCAGCCACCTGGACAACGTGGTTCCGGCGCTCGATTCGCTCCGCAGCCAGTCCGGCAGGCTCGCCGCCTGGGGAGTGGAGCTCGCCCAGCGGCTGCTGCGCGGCCAGCGGTTGCTCGCAGCCGGCAACGGCGGGTCCGCCGCCGAGGCGCAGCACCTCACCGCCGAACTGGTGGGCAGGTTCGACGGCGAACGCGTCCCGTTCTCCGCCATCTCCCTGCACGCTGAATCCTCCGCGGTCACGGCCATCGCCAACGACTACGGCTATGACGAGGTGTTCGCCCGCCAGGTCCGGGCGCATGCCCGTTCCGGAGATGTGCTGATGCTGCTGTCCACCAGCGGCAAGAGCCCCAACCTGCTGCGCGCCGCGGAGGCGGCAGCACGGCTCAACGTGACCACCTGGGCGCTGACCGGAACAGGACCCAACCCGCTGGCCGACGCCTGCGACGAGGCCGTGATGATCGACGCCCTCAACGCCAATGCGCAGGAAGGGCACCTGATCGCGCTGCACGCCGTGTGCCGGGCCTTCGACCTCGAGGTGGCCCGCCGCAGTCCCACGGTGGGAGGTGGCCGGCCATGAGAATCGTGGTGGTGGGGGACGTCATGCTGGACGTTGACCTCTCAGGTGAGGCGACCCGCCTCAGCCCCGACGCGCCGGTTCCCGTGGTGGATGTCTCGGGCATCCGCCGTCGTGCCGGGGGTGCCGGGCTGGTGGCCCGGATGCTGGCCGAGGACGGCTGGCCCGTCACCCTGGTGACGGTCCTTGGCGACGACGACGCCGGGCGGCAGCTGAAGGAGCACCTCGCCGGAGTGCGGCTCGTGGCGGGCCCCAGCGGCTACCCCTCGCCGGTGAAAACCCGGGTGCGGGCAGGCTCGCATCCCCTGGTGCGCTTCGACCAGGGGTGCGAGAAGACCCCCGTACCCGACGTCAACCCCGCCATGCTCAGCGCCGTTGAACAGGCGGGCGTGATCATCGTCGCCGACTACGGGAGGGGAGTGGCCGCCAATCCCCGGCTCCGCGAACTCCTTACCCGGCTGGCCCCGAACGTGCCCGTCATCTGGGATCCCCATCCTTCCGGTCCGGACCCGGTGCCCGGGGTGGCCGTGGCCACGCCCAACCTGTCCGAAGCGGTCAGGGCCGCCCAGGCCCTGGCGCACAAAGGCCCGCAGCCCGCCAAGGACAATGCGGCAGCCGGCGGTGAAGAGGACGGCTCCGGGGACCAGGCCGCAACGGCCGGCCGCATCCTGCTGGACCACTGGCAGAGCAACGCGGTGCTGGTCACCCGGGGCGAGCAGGGCGCCGTCCTGCTGCGCCGCGATGGCCAGAATCCGCTCCAGGTGCCTGCTCCCCGGGTGGAAGCGGGTGATCCGTGCGGGGCGGGGGACCGGCTGGCAGCGGGCCTGGCCGTGCACCTGCTGGCCGGAAGGACCCTGGAGGAGGCTGCCGGCCTGGCGGTGCACGACGCTGCCGATTTCCTCGCTGCCGGAGGAGTAGCGGCTCTTCCGGACCGCACCACCGGTCCTGCCGCGCCGGAGGAGGAAACAGGCGTGGCGGCGTCGGACGCGCCGGCACGGTCCCTCAAAGCGAAGCGCCGCCCCACCGAACCGCTGCTGCTGGCCAGGACGGTCCGGCAGAACGGCGGAACCGTGGTGGCCACCGGCGGCTGCTTCGACCTGCTGCACGCAGGCCACGTCCGTTCCCTCGCCGCGGCACGCGAGCTGGGAGACTGCCTGATCGTCTGCCTGAATTCGGATGACTCGGTACGGCGGCTCAAGGGCCCGGAACGTCCCATCATCGGCCAGCACGACAGGGCCGAGCTGCTGCTCGCCATGGAGTGCGTGGACGCCGTGCTGGTCTTCGACGAGGACACCCCGGAGGCCGCCCTGGAGCGGCTGCGCCCGGACATCTGGGTCAAGGGCGGCGACTACAAGGGCGCCCGGCTCCCGGAATCAGACCTGGTGGAAAGCTGGGGCGGCCGCTGCCTCACGGTTCCCTACCACCCGGCGCGTTCCACCACGGGACTCGCCAACGCGCTCGCCAAGGTGGGCTGACCGGCCCTGGCAGCGCAGCACGACATCGTATTTCCCATTGAAAGGAACACCATGACCGCAGAATCGCATGCACCCGGCCGCGTCCTCATTACCGGAGGGGCCTCCGGACTGGGCGCCGCCGTCGTCGAGGCCGTCCTCAACGCGGGCGGCACCCCGGTGGTGCTGGACCGCGACATCAGCAACGTCTCCGGCGTGAAGGCCTTCGAAGTGGACGTCGCCGACCGCCTGGCGGTGGAGGCCGCGGTGCGCGAAGCCGCCGAGACGGTGGGCGGGCTGGACGCGGTGGTCACCGCAGCCGGGATCGACCGCTGCGGCAAGCTGGCCGACGTCGAAGCCACGGAATGGGAAAAGGTCATCGGGGTGAACCTGATGGGCACCGTGTCCGTGGTCCGGGCCGCGCTGCCGTACCTCAAGTCCACCCATGGCCGGGTGGTCACGGTCGCCTCCACGCTTGGCAAGCGCGCTGTAGCTGACGCAACGGCCTACTGCGCCTCCAAGTTCGGCGTGGTGGGCTTCAGCCACGCGCTCGCCGCCGAGACCGGCGGGGAAATCGGGGTCACCACCATGATCCCGGGCGGGATGAAGACCCGCTTCTTCGACGACCGCACCGAACAGTACAAGCCGCAGGACGATTCGCGGCTCAACGATCCGGCGAACGTGGCCCAGGCCATCCTGTTCGCGCTGTCCCAGCCGAAGGGCTGCGAAGTCCGCGAGATGCTGGTCTGCCACGAGGAGGAGGGCTCCTGGCCCTAAGCCCCAGACCGGCCCTGCATGAACCGACGGGAGGAACCCCATGCCTACAACAGCCACCGAAACCATCAGCCAGGACACCGCCAGCGGTTCCGGCATCACCATCCGGGATCCGCGCACCGGTGACATCCTGTGGACGGTGCCCGAAGCCGGAGCAGGTGCAGTGGACCATGCCGTGGAAGTGTCCCGCAGCGCCACCGCCGAATGGGCTTCCACGGCCCCTGCACAGCGGGGAGCGGCGCTGCGCAGCGCCGCCCGGGCACTCGATGCCGCAGCCCAGGAGCTGGCCGGCCTCAACGCCAGCGAAACCGGCCGGCCGGTGGAGGAAGCTCTCGCCGGGATCGCGGCAGGGGTTTCCACCCTGGAGCAGTACGCCGAACTCGGCCCGGTGCACCGTGGCCACAGCCTCCGAGGGAACCGGCTCGCCTCCGATTACACGGTGGCCGAACCCCGGGGCGTGGCGGTCCTCCTGACGCCCTGGAATGATCCGGTGGCGGTGGCCTGTGGCCTGATCGGCGCAGCCCTGGTCACCGGCAACACCGTGATCCACAAGCCCAGCGAGCGGTGCCCGCGCCTGGGCGAAGCGCTCGGCGAGGTCCTGGCGCCTGCCTTCCCGCCCGGGGTGTTCCTCACCGTTAACGGCGGGGCAGAGGTGGGCGCCCTTTTGTCGCAGGCGGAGGTGGATGTGCTGGCGCACGTGGGCTCCAGCGCCTCGGGCGCCCGGATCGCCCGGGCCGGGGCGCTGACCGGAGCCCACGTGATCAGGGAGAACGGCGGCAACGATCCACTGGTTGTGGATGGCGACGTGGATCCCACCTGGGCCGCCGGCCAGGCGGCCATCGGCGCCTTCAGCAACAGCGGGCAGATCTGCACAGCGGTGGAACGGATCTACGTCCACAAGGCCATCGCGGAGGAGTTTTGCGCCGCCCTGCAGGCAGAGGCCGCGCAGCGCAACAGCAACGGCACTGTGGCGCCGCTGGTGGACCTGCGCATGCGCGACGAGGTCCACGCCCAGGTTGCCGAGGCCCTGGAACAGGGTGCCCGGGCAGTTGAAGGCGGCGCCCTGCCGGACGGGCCGGGGTCCTTCTACCCGGCCACGGTGCTGCTGGACTGCACGGAGGGAATGCAGGTGATGACAGAGGAGACCTTCGGCCCGGTTGCCCCGGTGCAGGTGGTGGAGACGTTCGACGACGGCCTGCGCCTGGCATGCAGTGGCAGGTATGGCCTCGCCGCCACAGTCCTGAGCGGCAATATCGCGCACATCCAGCAGGCGGTGGCTGCCCTGCCGGTGGGAACCGTCAAGGTCAATGAGGTTTTCGGCGGCGCCCCGGGTGGTGCCGCACAGCCACGCGGCGAAAGCGGGCACGGGTTCGGTTACGGACCGGAGCTGCTGGACGAGTTCAGCCAGGTGAAGGTGGTGCACATTGCTGCCCCGCCCGCCAGAACCCCAGGAAAGGACCAGCCATGAGCACGTCTCCTGAAGCCGTGGACCTCTCCAGCCAGCGGGCGCTGTCCGAGTGGCTGCCCGGGCGCCTGGCGGCGGAGGAACCCCGCATCCTGGTGGTTGGCGACCTCATGCTGGACGGCTGGTGGAGCGGCACCATTGAGCGGCTTTGCCGCGAGGCGCCCGCCCCGGTGGTGGACATCCAGGTCCGGGAGTCCGTTCCCGGCGGCGCAGCCAACACCGCCATGAACCTGGCCGCCCTGGGTGCCCGGGTTGCCGTGGCTGGGATCATCGGCACCGACGATGCCGGCGTGGACCTGCGGAACCAGTTGGTGGCCGCCGGCATCGACGTCCGGCACCTGCACACCCATCCGGACATGGTGACCACCACCAAGACCAGGATCAGCAGCGGCGGGCAGGTGATGCTGCGCCTGGACGACTCAGCCAGGACTGTGCCGGCCGACGCCCTGGCCGCGCTGGCCGCCTCGGTGCGCGCCGCCGTCGAACGCCAGGATGCCGTCCTGGTTTGCGACTACGGGAACGGCGTCCTTGCCGGGCCTGTGCAGGCGGGACTCGTGGAGGCGCTGGGGGCCCGGGAGGGCACGGTGCGGCGGCCGCTGGTGGTGGTCGACTCGCACGATCCCCGCCCCTGGGCCCCGCTGCGGCCGGACCTGGTCACACCGAACGCGCAGGAAACGGCGCGGCTCCTGGACGTGCGGCTGCCCGACGGGCAGGAACGCGTGGACGCCGTGGGCGCGCAGGCGGAAGCGCTGCTCGCTGCCACCGGCGCCCGGGCGGTGGTGGTCACCCTGGACCGCGACGGCACGGTGCTGTTGACCTCCGACGGCGTCCGGCACCGGACATGGGCGCGGCCGGCGGCCGAGAAGCAGGCCTCCGGTGCCGGCGACACATTCGTTGCGGCACTCACGCTGGGCCGCTCGGCCGGGCTGCCCCTGACGGCAAGCCTGGACCTGGCTCAGTCCGCAGCCGATGTGGTGGTGCACCAGGCGGGCACGTCGGTCTGCAGCACGGAACAGCTGAGCCGCTACCTGCGGGCCTTCGCGGACACCGCACTGGGCGCCGACGAACTGGAACGGCAGCTCGGGGTGCACCGGGCCCAGGGGCAGCGGATCGTGCTGACCAACGGCTGCTTCGACGTGCTGCACAGCGGGCACACCCGCTATCTCAATCAGGCCAAGCAGCTGGGCGACATCCTGGTGGTGGCCCTCAACAGCGACGCCTCCGTCCGCCGGCTCAAGGGCGCCGGGCGCCCCATCAACGCCGTGGGTGACCGGGCCGCCGTGGTGGCTGCGCTCAGTTGCGTGGACTACGTGACCGTCTTCGACACGCCCACCGCCGAGCCGCTCATCCGGCAGCTCCGCCCGGAAGTCTACGCAAAGGGCGGTGACTACACCCCGGAGATGCTGGCGGAGACCCCTGCGGTGGAGGAGTACGGAGGCCGGGTGGCCATCCTGGACTACGTGGCGGAACGCTCCACCACCGCCGTGGTCAACCGGATCCGGGACGGCGAGGGTGCCGCTTCGGCCATCTAGGTGCTTTTCCCCGGGCCCGTGCTGTCCGCGAAGGGCCGGCGCGGCCCCGGTGGTCATTTAGGGTTGAAGCATGACTGAGGCGCGGCACGGGTAATGGCGAAACGCGGAAAGTCAGGGGGCCGGGGCGGCAGGACCGCGGCGGTCACGGCCGAACAGGCCAAGGGGACAAAGCCCGGGGGCCCCGTGGAGGGCGTCTACTACATCGATACCGGCGACTGCGAGTTGATCGCGGACCAGGACAACGCCACCGGCTGGCTCCTGAAGATCAATGGCGTCATGAGCTCGCACATCGACCTCGCCGACCCGCTGTTCCTCGACTTCGAATACATGCGCTGGATGGCGGCGCTGATCGAGTCGCGCTGGCCGCCGTCGGGCATTGCTTCCGGAGGATCCGCCGCCGCGGCCGGCACCGCTTCCCGGCTGCGCGGGCTGCATTTAGGCGGCGGCGCCTGCTCGCTGGCCCGCTACTTTGCCGCGGCCTATCCTGACGCGCGGCAGGTGGTGGTGGAGCTCGACGGGAAGCTGGCCGAATATGTCCGCGGCTGGTTCGACCTTCCCAAGGCGCCGCTGCTGCGCCTGCGGGTGGGGGAAGCCCGCCAGGTGACGGAGGCCCTGACCCCGGACACCCGGGACTTCATCATCCGGGACGTCTTTGCCGGTGCCCTGACCCCGCGCCCGCTGACCACCACCGAGTTCAACCAGCACGTCCGCCGGGTCCTCGCCCCGGGCGGTTTGTATGTGGTGAACTCGGGCGACGGTCCGGACCTCAGGAACGCGCGCGAGGACGCCGCCACCATCGCGGCCGCCTTCGCGCACACCGTCATCATCGCCGATCCCGCCATGCTGAAGGGCAGGCGCTACGGGAACATGGTGATGGCGGGCAGCGACGTTCCCTTTGGGGACGATCCGCAGCTTGCCCGCAGGCTGCTGGGCGGCGCCGTCCCTGCGCACCTCTGGGACGACGCCCAGGTCCGGGCCTTCGCTGCCGGCGTCCCGGTCCGCCACGACCCGCCGGCCGGTACGGCCCTGCCGGGACAGTACATCTAGCCCCGCCCCAGCAGTGCCTCACGGTGGGCGTCCATTTGGTCCCGCAGCGCCTGCACCACGGCCGCGACGGCGGGGCGGCGCAGTGAGTCCGGCCGCAGGACCATCCAGTAGGGGAGCAGCTCGGCGATTTCGTCCGGCAGCAGCCTCACCAGGTCATCGTGGAGGTCGCCCATGAAACAGGGCAGGAACCCCACGCCCGCGCCGGCCCGCGTGGCCTCCACATGGACGAAGACGTTGGTGGACGTCAGCCCGTCGCGCATGGCGGGGACCAGCCGGCGCGGCGCGTCCAGGTCGTCCACCTGCAGCATCGAGTCCACGAAATACACCAGCGGGTGCTCGTTGAGCTCTGCCACGCTGCCGGGCGTCCCATGCTCTGCAAGGTAGGCCCGTGAGGCGTACATGCCCAGCATGTATTCGCCCAGCCGCACGGCCTCGGCGCGGTGCACCTGCGGCTCACCCACCACCACTTCGATGTCCAGCCCAGAACGCTGCTGCAGGGCGCGCCGGGTCATGGTCACCACCTCCACGCTGAGCCCGGGGTGGTCACGGCGGAGCCGGGCCACCGCAGGAGCCGCAATGTAGGCGCTGAACCCGTCCGTCGCCGTCATGCGTACGACGCCGGTAATTGGGTCCGGTGCCTTGCCAGCCGGTCCCAGCGTGCCCAGGACGGCCTCCACTTGCTCGGCCACATGCACCGCCTGCTGGCCCAGCTCGGTCAGCTCCCAGCCGCCCGCCGCACGGGCAAGGACGCGGCCGCCAAGCGCCTTCTCCAGGGCAGCTATCCTGCGCGAGACGGTGGTGTGGTTCAGGCCTAAAGCCTGGGCCGCCGTCGTAAATTTAGCCGAGCGGGACACTGCGAGCAGGACCAGGAGGTCATCCGGATTGGCGTTCATATCTGCAATTCTGCACATGGCGGGTGCCGCTTTGGTCATTGAAGCCACATGTTTGTGCAGCAATACTCAGGGTAACCGTCAGTACTGGAGATCGCAGCACGTGTCAGTGTGGACACCAAGGAGAAACAGTGAGCGCAGAGCAACGCCCCGCAAACCAGGCAGCCGGGTCCGGCGGTGATTTGAACGGCCGGAAGGCGCTGGTCACCGGCGGCGCCAGCGGAATCGGAGCAGCATGCGTGCGGGAGCTCGCGGCCCACGGCGCCAAGGTGGTGGTGGCCGACGTCGACTCCGCCGGCGCTGCCGCCCTCGCCGATGAGGTGGGCGGCACCTCGTGGGCTGTGGACCTGCTGGACGTGGACCGGCTCGCCACCCTGAGCCTGGACTGCGACATCCTGGTGAACAACGCCGGGATCCAGCGCGTCAGCCCCATCGAGGAGTTCGATCCTGCAGAATTCCGGCGGATCCTCACCCTGATGCTGGAAGCCCCGTTCCTGCTGGTCCGGGCCGTCCTGCCGCACATGTACGCGAACGGGTTCGGCCGCATCATCAATGTGTCCTCCGTGCACGGCCTCCGGGCCTCGCCCTTCAAAAGCGCCTACGTGTCCGCCAAGCACGGACTGGAGGGGCTGAGCAAGGTGACGGCGCTGGAAGGCGGCGAGCACGGCGTGACGTCCAACTGCATCAACCCCGGCTATGTCCGCACTCCGCTGGTGGAGAAGCAGCTGGCGGACCAGGCCGCGGTGCACGGCATTCCCGAGTCCGAAGTCCTGGCCAAGGTGATGCTTACCGAGTCCGCCATCAAGCGCCTGGTGGAGCCGGAGGAGGTGGCATCGCTGGTGGCCTGGCTTGCATCGGCCCGTGCGGGAATGGTCACCGGCGCCAGTTACACCATGGACGGCGGCTGGTCCGCAAAGTAGCCACCCCCTCGAAGTTTTTGTCCAGATATGGCGGATAGACGGCTGTGAAGTCGCCATATCTGGACAAAAACTCCTGTTGTTGGGGGGGTCAGTCCAGCCGTTTGAGCTGCCGATGGTCGTAGAAGAACACGCCCTGCGCGGTGTCCACGCCCGCACTCGTTCCCTGCAGGAACACCACCAGCCCCTCGTGCCGGCCCTTGAAGGGATCGTCACCAACTACGGCGTCACCGATCTTGAAGGGCGAACGGGGAGCGAAGGACCTCCGGACCCGGGTCCAGGTGTGCTTTCCTGCCTCGGCCAGGCTGACGGGCCGGCCCAGGCTGTAGGGGTCCCGGACTTCGGCTTTGACCATGCTTACCAACTCCTCGAAAGCGGCACGGGCCGCTCACTGGCGGTGCAGGTCAACCGGAACGCTCCCAGCAGAGGGCGGCCCTCCCATTCCGGCTGGGCACCTTACGCCAAAGCTATGCGCTATTCACAGCAGTCACACCAGTAACAGGTACTCATGTTTGCGGAAGCGGCTACCTGCCTGCCGCTGCTCCGGGTTCGCGCCCGCCGTTGAGGATGTCGTCGGCGTTGTCGAAGGCCCAGGCAACAAGCGGGACCAGCAGTCTGCTGAGCTCGTACCCCTTTTCGGTGAGGCTGTAGTCGACGCGTGGTGGAATGACCGGCTGGGCGTTCCTGCTGACCAGGCCGTCGCGCTCCAGGGTCTTTAGCGTCTGGGCCAGCATCTTTTCGCTGATGCCTTCGGCCCGCCGTCGTAATTCGCTCCACCGCTGCTCTCCTTCGGACAGCGAGAGCAGGATCAGAACGCCCCATTTGCTGGTGATGTGGTCCAGCAGGGTCCGGCTGGGGCACCCGGCCGGGAAGACGCCGTCGGCAAAGCTTCCGGGCAGCGGGGACGGATGCGTTGTGGCTTCCATGGAGCCAGCTTACCGTGAGGTCAGTACCTTACTTCAAAGTGCGTACTCTCTCTCGGGAAGTAATCCGCGCGGGCCTGAGTTGTGCCCTTCGACAGGCTAAACCCAACTGAAAGGACCCATTGTGAGCATCGTCGTAACAGGAGCCACCGGACAACTCGGCCGCCACGTCATAGAGGCACTGCTGGAGCGGAACGTTCCCGCCCAGGACATCGTGGCCGCCGGGCGCTCGGTGGACAAGCTGGCGGACTTCGCGGAGCAGGGCGTGCAGGTCCGGCGGATGGATTATGCGGACGCGGCGTCCGTGGCTGCGGCCCTGCGGGGTGCCCGCAGGGTGCTGCTGGTTTCCGGCAGCGAGGTGGGCCAGCGGGTGGAGCAGCACCGCACGGTGATCGAGGCTGCCAAGGCCGAAGGCGTGGAGTTGCTGGCCTACACCAGCATTGCCAACGCCGACACCACGGGCATGTTGCTGGCCGCCGAGCATAAGGAGACGGAAGCCATCCTCAGCGGATCGGGCGTCCCGTTCGTCCTGCTGCGCAACGGCTGGTACCTGGAAAACTACACGGGGCAGCTGCCGGGAACCCTCGCGCAGGGTGCCCTCGCCGGCGCCGCAGGCTCCGGCAGGGTCAGCGGTGCCGCCAGGGCTGACTACGCGCACGCGGCCGCGGCGGTCCTGGTTGCTGACGGGCAGGCGGGCAAGGTGTACGAGCTGGGCGGTGACGAGGCCTTCACCATGGCGGACCTGGCTGCCGAGATCACCGCTGCTACCGGCAAGGACATCAACTACGACGACCTGCCCGCGGAGGATTACGCGGGCCTGCTCGCCGGCGCCGGCGTTCCGGCTGCCTTCGCGGAAATCCTCGCCGACTCGGACCTGGGCATTGCCCGCGGCGACCTGCTGGTCAGCACGGGTGACCTGCGCAGGCTGATTGGACGGCCGACGACGTCCCTCGCCGAGGCGGTGCGGTCCGCGGCCGCGGCAGTCTGACGAAGGCTTCGCACCTCCCGACGCTCTCGCACATCCTGCAGGTTGCGGGTCAACCCTCTGTCACCCGGTGAGAGAGGGATCCAAAATACCGTGCATTAAGTGATAGAGCGTCGGGAGGGGGTCAGGACTTGCTGCCCGTGAGGGCGAGGGTGCCGCCCAGCCCGATCATCAGCGCTCCGCCCGTGGCCTCCATGGCGTCCACCCTGTGCGGCGCAATAAGCACCACCGAGGCAAGCGAAAACGCCAGCAGGTTGGAGAGGGGGACCATGCCTGATTTTAGTCCCGGGACGGCGCCGATGGCACCGGACGTGCCATACCCGATCAGCCTTCCCGGGCAGGCCGGACCACGGGCAAAGGGGACGTTTCGTCCACCAGTTCGGCCCGGCGCCGTCCGTTACCCTTCACCCACAGGTGGTAGGCGGCAACCAGCAGTCCAAGCCATGCGGCGCCCACATACAGGGCAACCCTGGTTTCCTCGAAGGCGCCAAGTACGGCGATCACCAGGGCCATGAACGCGATGGTCAGGACGGAAGCGGCCGGCCACCAGGGCGAAGGGAATTCCGACGCCGGCAGGCCCTTGCGTGCGATATCGCGCTTCATCGCCACATGGGACGCGAGGATCATCACCCACACCCAGACCGTGGCAAAGGTTGCAATGGAGGCGATGAGGATGAACACGTCCTCGGGGATCACCGCGTTCAGGACCACGCCCACGAGGAGTATCGCGGCCATCATGACCACGGTCATCCAGGGGACGCCGTGACGCGATACCTTGCCGAAGGCGGCAGGAGCGTGCCCCTGCCTGGACAGGCCGAAGAGGATGCGTCCGGCGCCGAATATATCGCTGTTGATAGCCGACAGTGCCGCCGTGATGACGACGGCGTTGAGGATGTGCGGGGCGGCTGGGATTCCAAGTCCGCTGAAGATCTGGACGAAGGGGCTGCCGTTGCTGCCGATTTCGTCCCAGGGGAAGAGGCTCATGAGGACGCCCAGGGTCAGCACGTAGAACAGCAGCACACGGACCGGAACGGTGTTGACGGCCTTGGGGATGACCTTCTTGGGGTCCGCGGCTTCGCCCGCCGTGATCCCCAGGGTTTCAATCCCGCCGAAGGCGAACATCACCACGGCGAAGGAGGCGAGCAGGCCTTCGAAGCCGTAGGGAAACATCCCGCCGTGCTCCACGAGGTTGCCGAGTCCCGGCGCCACGCTGGAGTTTCCCGCCTGGAAGCCGAAGGCGATGATCGCCGCTCCGCCCGCGATCATGGCGATGATGGCTGCCACCTTGATGAGGGAGAACCAGAATTCCAGTTCCCCGAAGACCTTGACGCTGAGGAGGTTCAGGGCGGCCAGGAAGCAGATGATGGCCAGGATCCAGATCCAGCGGTCTACTTGGGGAAACCAGAAACCCATGTAGATACTGAACGCCGTCACGTCCGCGATGGCGACGATGGCCATTTCAAAGACGTAGGTCCAACCGGTCACAAAACCGGCCAAAGGTCCGAGGTAGCGGCTGGCGTACTGGCCGAATGAGCCGGAAACCGGGTGGCGGACGGCCATCTCGCCGAGCGCCCGCATCACCATGAACACGGCCGCGCCGCCGATGATGTAGGCGAAGAGGACCGCCGGTCCCGCCTTCTGGATCGCCGAGGCGGAGCCGTAAAAGAGCCCTGTGCCAATGGCGGAGCCGAGGGCCATGAACCGGATGTGCCGCACATTCAGTCCCCGGTTCAGGAGACCTGCGACGGCGGTTGCCGGGCTGTGCTGCGCGGGTGGGATTTCGTGGTGCTTAGTGGTGCCTGGCGCTTGCATGCATCTACCTTCTCGTCATTGGGGAGGGGGCTGCTAACCAGCAGACCACTTCGAGTACTTGCGTGATGCAGTTCACGGCAGGTTGGTGTCTTTGGTCTCAGACATTGCGGGTCCAAGGCGGCGGGAAATCAGAATCCCTTCCCCTGTTCGCGGAAGCGTCTGGAATACCAGACACCGGGCCCCCTGGTTTAGGACATAAAGGTCCTCCGAAGGCGCATCCTTGTGTATGGGATACCGGACAGTTCCGGTTTCCTGGAGGAAGGAGTACCAGTGCCAGTGACGGAAACCCAACTGCCAGCGCGCGAAGCAAAGGCGACGTCGAAAGTTCCCGCGGCCGAAAACACGCTGCGCATCCTGAAGCTGCTCGCGTCCCGCCGGGGGCCGATGGCAGCGTCCCAGATCGCCGCGACACTCGGACTGCCACGCTCCAGCGTCTACCACCTGCTGGGGGTCATGGAGGCCAACGGCTTTGTGCTCCACCTGCATGAGGAGCAGCGCTACGGGCTGGGGATCAGCGCGTTCGAGCTCAGTTCCGCCTACTCCCGCCAGGAGCCGCTGTCCCGGCTGGGCCGCCCGCTGATGGCGTCACTCGTGGACGCCATCGGCGAGAGTGCGCATCTGGCCGTGCTGCACGGCCGGGACGTGCTGTACATCGTGGAGGAGCGGGCCAAGAACCGCCCGTCCCTGGTGACCGACGTCGGCGTCCGGCTTCCCAGCCACCTCACCGCCAGCGGGCGCGCCATCCTCGCCGCCCTGCCCAAGTCCCAGGTCCGCGCGCTGTACCCGAACGCGGCTGCCTTCACCGCCCGGCATGAGACCGAGGCGCCCATCATGAAGTACTCCGCGCTGTCCTCCCACCTGGACCGGGTCCGGCAGCGCGGCTACGCCACCGAGCACGGCGAGGTGACGCCGGGGTTCGGGTCCATCGCTGCCGCCGTCACCGATCACTTGGGCTGGCCCACGGCTGCCGTCGCTGTGACCTTCCTCGAGGACAAGCTGGCAGCCGACGAGTGGCCCGCCCTGGCCGCCCGCGTCCAGAAGGTAGCCGACGAACTATCGGTCCGGATCCACGGACGCCCCGGCAAGTAGGCCTGGGCCGGCAATTGGGGAAGAGCCCCCGGGGGATGTCTGGAATTCCGGACAGCGCCCCCGAAAAACCCCTGTGAACCCCCTTCCCAAAGGGCTTTAGTTGATACAGAAGTTCTTTTCCACCGCAGACACACATGAAAAGGAGCCATCATGGCACCCGCCGATTTCACTACCGGTGCCCGCCCGGTCAAAGCTGCCCGCGGCACCGGGCTCACCGCCAAGTCCTGGCAGACCGAAGCGCCGCTGCGCATGCTGATGAACAACCTGGATCCCGAGGTGGCCGAGCGCCCGGATGACCTGGTGGTCTACGGCGGCACCGGCCGTGCTGTCCGTTCCTGGGCCGCGTTTGACGCCATCACCCGGACCCTGGAAACCATGGAAAAGGACGAGACCCTGCTGGTCCAGTCCGGCAAGCCGGTGGGTGTGTTCCGCACCAACGAGTGGGCGCCCCGGGTGCTGCTGGCCAACTCCAACCTGGTGGGGGACTGGGCCACGTGGCCGGAGTTCCGCCGGCTCGAGGCCGAGGGCCTGATGATGTACGGCCAGATGACCGCGGGGTCCTGGATCTACATCGGCACGCAGGGAATCCTGCAGGGCACCTTCGAGACCTTCGCCGCGATCGCCCGCAAGCTCACCGGCGACGAGAACGGCACCCTCGCCGGCACCCTCACGCTCACCGGCGGCTGCGGCGGCATGGGCGGCGCCCAGCCGCTGGCTGTCACGCTGAACGAGGGCGCCTGCCTGATTGTCGACGTCGATGAAACCCGTCTGCGCCGCCGGGCGGGCAAGCGCTACCTCGACGAGGTGGAGACCGACCTCGACGCCGCCATCGCCAAGGTGCTCAAGGCCAAGGAAGAGCGCCGCGGCTGGTCCGTGGGCTACGTGGGGAACGCCGCCGAGGTCTTCCCGGAAATCCTCCGCCGCCACAAGGCCGGTGAACTGACCGTGGACATCGTGACCGACCAGACCTCGGCCCACGACCCCCTGTCTTACCTGCCCGAAGGCATTTCCGTGGCGGAGTGGCACCGCGAGGCCGAGGCGGATCCGGAAGGCTTCACCAAGAAGGCCCAGGCCTCGATGGCCCGGCACGTCCAGGCCATGGTGGAGTTCCAGGATGCCGGCGCCGAGGTCTTCGACTACGGCAACTCGATCCGCGACGAGGCCCGCAAGGGCGGTTACGAGCGTGCTTTCGAGTTCCCCGGCTTCGTCCCGGCGTACATCCGGCCGCTGTTCTGCGAGGGCCTGGGCCCGTTCCGCTGGGTGGCGCTGTCCGGTGACCCCGAGGACATCCGGGTCACCGACGAAGCCATCAAGGAACTGTTCCCGGAAAACCAGCACCTGCACCGCTGGATCGACGCCGCCCAGGAACGCGTGGAGTTCGAAGGCCTGCCGGCCCGCATCTGCTGGCTCGGCTACGGCGAACGGCACAAGGCAGGGCTGCTGTTCAACCAGCTCGTCAAGGAAGGCAAGGTCAAGGCCCCCATCGTGATCGGCCGCGACCACCTCGACTCCGGCTCCGTCGCGTCCCCGTACCGCGAAACCGAGGCCATGGCCGACGGCTCCGACGCGATCGCCGACTGGCCCCTGCTCAACGCACTGCTTAACACCGCCTCCGGCGCCACCTGGGTGTCCCTGCACCACGGCGGCGGCGTGGGCATCGGCCGCTCCATCCACGCGGGCCAGGTCTCCGTGGCCGACGGCACCGACCTTGCCGCCGAAAAGCTCGAACGGCTCCTCACCAACGACCCCGGCATGGGCGTCATCCGCCACGCCGACGCTGGCTACGACCGCGCCCTCGACGTCGCCAAGGAACGCGGCGTCCGCATCCCCATGAACGAGAGCAAGTAATCATGACAATCACAACCCATGAACCGCTGACCGTCACCCTCGGCTCCAGCGGCGTCACTCCCGAGGATGTGCTCGCCGTCGCGCGCCACAACGCCAACGTGGCCATCGCGCCTGAAGCCCTCGACGCCGTCGCCAAAGTCCGCGCCCACATCGACAGCCTGGCCTCCAGCGACACCCCGGCCTACGGTATCTCCACCGGCTTCGGCGCACTGGCCAACCGGCACATTCCCAGTGAACTGCGCACCCAGCTGCAGAAGTCGCTGATCCGCAGCCACGCCGCCGGGATGGGGCCGGCCGTGGAACGCGAAGTGGTGCGCGGCATCATGTTCCTGCGTGCCAAGACCCTGGCATCGGGCCGCACCGGCGTCCGTCCCGTGGTCCTGCAGACCATGGTGGACGTGCTCAACGCCGGCATCACCCCGGTGGTGCGCGAGTTCGGCTCGCTCGGCTGCTCCGGCGACCTCGCCCCGCTCTCGCACTGCGCCCTGGTGCTGATGGGCGAGGGTGAAGCGGAAGGGCCCGACGGCGTCCGTTACGGCGGGCAGGGACAGCGGCCTGTCGCCGAACTGCTTGCGGAGCACGGCATCGAACCCGTCATCCTCGCCGAAAAGGAGGGCCTTGCCCTCGTCAACGGCACCGAGGGCATGCTGGGCATGCTCCTCATGGCCATCGCCGACCTCCGCCAGCTGCTGACGACGGCGGACATCACCGCCGCGCTCAGCGTCGAGGCGCTGCTCGGCACCGACCAGGTGTTCCTGCCGGAGCTGCACGCAGCCCTGCGTCCCCACCCGGGACAGGCCGCCAGTGCGGACAACATGCTGCGCGTGCTTTCCAATTCCCCGATCGTGGCCTCGCACCGGGTGGGCGACTCCCGCGTCCAGGATGCGTACTCGCTGCGCTGCGCCCCGCAGGTTGCCGGCGCCGTGCGGGACACGGTGGACCATGCCGAACTCGTGGCCACCCGCGAGCTGGCGGCCGCCATCGACAACCCCGTGGTGCTGCCCGACGGCCGGGTCAGCTCCAACGGCAACTTCCACGGTGCCCCGGTGGGCTACGTCCTGGACTACCTGGCCATCGCTGTGGCAGACCTGAGCTCCATCGCGGAGCGCCGGACGGACCGGATGCTCGATCCCGCCCGCTCACACGGGCTCCCGGCCTTCCTGGCGGCAGATCCTGGAGTGGATTCCGGCCTGATGATCGCGCAGTACACCCAGGCCGGGCTGGTGTCGGACAACAAGCGGCTGGCTGTGCCGGCGTCGGTGGACTCCATCCCGAGCTCCGCCATGCAGGAGGACCACGTGTCCATGGGCTGGCATGCGGCCCGCAAGCTGCGGAAGGCCGTGGACAACCTGCGCCGCGTCCTGGCCATTGAGCTGGTCACGTCGGCCCGGGCCCTTGATATCCGCACCCAGCTCTCCGGGGGCGTCCTCACGCCGGGTCCTGCTGGCGCCGCCGTGGTGGCGGCCCTCCGCGACGTGGTGGACGGGCCCGGAACGGACCGCTTCCTTTCTCCGGAACTGGAAACGGCTGACCGGCTGGTGGCGTCGGGTGAGGTGCGCAGGGCGGCCGAATCCGCCGTCGGTTCCCTCGCCTGAGAACGAAGGATCTTCGTCTTCTACTACGCTCCGTGTCCACCTGGCGGGATTTTGGCCGACACAGCCATCAGGGGGCTACAGAGTGTAGTAGAACTGAAGGTGTAGTAAAAGTCACATCAAAGAGGCTGTGGCGCAGAACGTATACAAAGGGGTAGAAGTTCAAATGAAAGCACGTGGGGCAGTCCTATCGAGGCGCAATGCCCATTCCGCCGTGGTATCCGACTGGAAGAGCCTTTCCGTTGGTGACCGCGTCGAGATCATCAAGCATGCGCATGTGGTAGCGGCCGGGGAGGTGGAAGAGGTGTCGCAGAGCGGAAACGTGCTGTGGCTTGTGCCCGCGGGGCCAGCGGAAAAACAGCTCTTCCTGAAGTCCGACGGCGTGCAGGTGCGCCGCGGCTAGCAACCCCTGGAGAAACAGCAAAATCCCCGTACCGCCCAAGGCGATGCGGGGATTTGTGCTTAACCGGCTTATGCCGGAAGGGCCGTTGTCAGGCGGCAAGGGCTGCGTAGGTTTCACCGAAGGGCGCCGATTCGTCCAGGGCCACGGTGTAGCGCCCGGGGTGCGGAGGGCTGATCCATTTACCGGCTGCAGCGCGGGATGTCAGATGACTGATCTTTTCACGCGGGGAAGTGCAGTCACAATCCGTGCGTTTGGCGGGAACCTACGGGCATCGGACACTATGAAATCCAGCAAAGCGGCACGGATCAAAGGAGACTCAGCATGAAGCTAATGCGCCTGGGCGAGAGCGGGCACGAGCAGCCGGTGGTCCTGGTGACCACGGGCGGTGGCGCCGGCCAATACTTCAGTCTTCTCCCGCTGACCCGCGATGTGGACGGTGTCTTCCTGGCGTCCGGGGGTGTTGCCAGGGTCCGGGCCGCGCTGGACGCGGGAGCACTGCCGGCCGTTGACGACGCGCACAGCCTGCGTGTGGGGGCCCCGGTGGCCCGGCCGGGAGCGGTGGTGGGTATCGGCATGAACTATGCGGCCCACGCGGCGGAGTCGGGCTCGGCCCCGCCGGAAGTACCGGTCATGTTCCTCAAGCCCAGCAATACTGTCACCGGGCCCTTCGACAAGGCTGCAGTTCCGCCCCTGTCCAACAAATTCGACTGGGAGGTGGAACTGGGCATCGTTATCGGCCGGGAGGCCAGCTACTTGGAAACCATCGCGGAGGCGGCGGCATGCATCGCCGGCTACGTCACGGCGAATGATCTTTCCGAGCGGGAGTACCAGCTCCCCGGCGCGGCGGGCCAGTGGACCAAGGGTAAAACACTGCCGGGGTCCACGCCCCTGGGTCCGTGGCTTGTGCCGGCAGAGGACATCGACGGCGGGAACCTGCCGCTCAGAAGCTGGGTCAACGGCGAGCCGCGCCAGGATTCGGACACGTCGCAACTGATTTTCGACGCACCCACGCTGGTCCATCACTGCAGCCAGTACATGCGCCTGGAGCCCGGGGACGTGATCCTCACCGGGACCCCGGAGGGGGTGGCGCTGAGCGGCCGCTACCCCTACCTCCAGCCCGGTGATGTGGTGGAGGTAGAGGTGCAGGGACTGGGCCGCCAGCGCCAGGAGCTGGTCCGCCCCTAGCCCGCCTTCACGGCAAGGACGGGGCAGTCCGCTTCCAGCAGGATCCGCTGTGACACGCTGCCCATGATCAGCTTGCCCACCGGGGTCCGGCGTCGCAGGCCGATCACAATCAGCTCGGCATTGTGCTCCTCCGCGGCATCCAGGACCTCGGCTGCGGCATCGTGCCCACGGACCGGCTGCTTGATCTCGTGGTCGATGCCCTGGGTTGCCAGGCGGTCCTCGATGCTCTGGATGTCCGGCTCCTGGGCATAGCGGTTGTCCACCAACGCGTCCCCGCGGGACGAATTGATGACCAACAGTCTGGTGTTGCTCTTCCGGGCCTCGGTGATGGCCTGGGTCAGGGCTGCTTCGCCTTCGGGGGTCGGGACGTATCCCACCACGATGGTCATGCTGTCTCCTTGGTTCTGGGAAATGTCGGTAGTTTGGATGTGGCGCTTCGCGGTGCCCGCATGCTAGCCACCATCACCATCACCCGCGGAGTCGCCGCCATCCGCCCGGTGGGAGCCGTGACTGACGGTTCCGCCAGTCTCCCGCGGTGCGGAGTTAGCCTCGGGCGTCGAACGCAGTGACGCATCACCAGAGGTAGCTTCTGGGGCACCAACGGCCGCCGGCCGGTTGCGGCGCATCAACTTGAAGACAAACGGCCACACGAGGATGAGTGCCACGAGAATGTAGACGACGACGGCGATCGGCTCGCTGAAGAGCCCGGCCGGGTCACCGGCGCTGAGCTGCAGGGTCTTGCGGAGCTGCCCTTCGATCCGCGGGCCGAGGATGACGCCAAGGATCAACGGCAGGACCGGAAGGCCGAAGCGCCGCATCATGAAGCCCAGCGCACCCAGGACCAGCAGGACCACCAGGTCGAACGCCTGCAGGTTCACCGAGTAGGCGCCCAGCGTGGCAAAGAAGAGGATACCGGCGTAGAGGTACGGCCGGGGGAGCTGCAGCAGCTTGGCCCACAGGGGTGCCAGCGGCAGGTTGATCAGCAGGAGGAGCAGGTTGCCGATGAACAGGCTGGCGATCAGCGCCCACACCAGGGGACCCTGGCTGGAGAAGAGCTGCGGCCCGGGCTGGATGCCGTAGGTGGTGAAGGCGGCCAGCATGACGGCGGCGGTGGCGTTGGTGGGCAGGCCCAGGGCCAACAGGGGAGTCAGGGTTCCCGCGGCGGCGGCGTTGTTCGCAGCTTCAGGTCCGGCCACGCCCTCGATGGCACCCTTGCCGAATTCCTCGGGGTGCTTGGAGAGGCGCTTTTCCGTGACGTAGGACAGGAACGTGGGAATCTCGGCACCGCCGGCGGGCAGGGCGCCGAACGGGAAGCCGAAGGCGGTTCCGCGAAGCCACGGCTTCCAGGAGCGCCGCCAGTCCTTCCGGCCCATCCAGGGCCGGCCCACGGGAATGACGTGCAGGGGATTGCGGCGCAGGTGGGCGGCCACCCAGAGCGCTTCACCGACGGCGAAGATGGCTACGGCCACCACCACGATGTCCAGGCCGTCCGCAAGCAGCGGCTGGCCAAAGGTCAGGCGCCGCTGGCCGGTCACGGAGTCGATGCCTACCAGGCCGATGGCCAGGCCGAGGCCCAGCGAGGCGAACCCGCGCAGGCGGGAGGAGCCCAGGACGGCGGTCACGGCCAGCAGGGCCAGGACCATGATGGCGAAGTAGCTGGGGGCGCCCAGGCTGACGGCGAACTCCACCACGATGGGCGCGAAGACGGCGAGGAGGGCGGTGCCGATGGTGCCGGCAACGAACGAGCCGATGGCCGCCGTCGCAAGTGCCTGCGCCGCGCGGCCTGCCTTGGCCATCTTGTTGCCTTCGATGGCCGTCACTACCGATGACGATTCGCCCGGGGTGTTCAGGAGGATCGAGGTTGTGGAGCCGCCGTACATGCCGCCGTAGTAGATGCCGGCGAACATGATGAAGGCGCTGGTGGGTTCCAGGGCGTAGGTGACTGGAAGCAGCAGCGCCACGGTCATGGCCGGGCCCAGGCCTGGAAGGACGCCGACGGCGGTGCCCAGCAGTACGCCGATCACGGCGTACAGGAAGTTCATGGGGGTCAGAGCGGTGGCGAAACCGTCCATCAGTGAGGACCAGACGTCCATCAGAGGATTCCTTCCAGGAGTCCGGCCGGAAGCGCGATGCCCAGGCCGAGGTAGAAGCCGTAGAAGGTCAGCAGCGAGAGGGCCACGGAGAGGAGCCCGTCCCGGATATAGTGGCGGCTGCCCAATGCCAGGACGCTGCCCCAGAACAGGACAGTCCCGGAGATGACCCAGCCGGCCCAGTCGATGAGCAGGATGTTGAGGATGAACGCGCCTGCCAGGGGAAGGACGGTCTTCCAGTCGGCGGGGTGGCCGAGTTCGATGTCCTCGCCGCCTTCGGCTTCACCCTTGCCGCCGCGCAGGACGTTGACCGCCAGCAGGACGGCGCACACCACCAGCAGCCCGGCCACGATGAACGGGACCGTCTTGGGCCCTACCGGGTCCGACTGGGAATAGGGGACTGACAGGCGGCTGGCGTCAAGGAAGACCAGGACGCCGGCCGCGCCGAGCAGGAGGGCAACCCCCAGCTCGGCGCGGCCTTTCAGGCCGGTTGGCAAGGAGCTCACGCCAGGCCCAGTTTCGTCAGGACGTCCGCCACCCGCTTGTCCTGCTCGGAGAGGAAGGTCTCGAACTCGTCGCCGGTGATGAAGGCATCGGTCCAGCTGTGGGTCTTCAGGGCTTCCTTCCAGCCTTCGCTCTCGTGCATCGTTTCGAGGGCGGCGATCAGGGATGCCTTGTCCTCGTCGCTGATGCCGGGAGGGGCCACGATGCCGCGCCAGTTGGTGAACACCAGGTCGATGTTGGATTCCTTCAGCGTGGGTGCATCCACGCCTTCGAGCCGCTCTTCGCCACTGGTGGCCAGCACGCGGATCTCGCCGGACTCAATCTGCTGCAGGTACTCACCGGCGCCGGAGGCAGCGAAGCCGAGCTTGTTGCCGAGGATCGCGGGCAGCAGGTCGCCGCCGCCGTCGTAGGAGACAAAGTTGACCTTGGTGGCGTCAATGCCCACCGCGCCGGCCAGCTGCATGGGAAGCAGGTGGTCCGGGCCGCCGGGGGAGGAACCGCCGCCCACGGAGATGGAGGCGGGGTCTGCCTTCCAGGCGGCCACGAGGTCGTCGATGGTCTTGTACGGGGAGTCCTTGCTGACCATGATGGCGCCGGGCTCTTCGATCAGGCGGGCCAGCGGCGTGGTTTCGGTCAGCTTGGATTCGGACTTGTTGGTGTAGCTGGCGCCAACCACGCCCAGGCCCATGAGCATGGCAAGATCGCCGTTGCCCTTTTCGTTGACAACGCGGGCCAGGCCCACGGTGCCGCCGGCGCCGGCGAGGTTGAAGACCTCGGTGTTGCTGGTGATCTTTTCGTCCTCGAGGACCTTCGCGGCTGCACGGGCAGTGGTGTCGTAACCGCCGCCCGGGGTGTTGGGGACCATGATCTGGAGGCCGGTGATGGGCCCGGCGGCGGCGCCGGAGCTTTCCGAACCGGTGGAGCTCTTGCCCGTAGCACCGCAGCCGGTGGCCATCAGGGCGATGCCGGCAGCGACGGCGGCGATTCGCAATGCGCGGATCTGGCGCATGGTGTTCCTCTTCTCTGAAAAACGATCAGCAAGACTGACTGGTGATTCGATGCTAGGTTGCGCCGTGATGCCCGTCACTCTTGTGTACGCAGAGAAAGTTGAGTTCATTAAGTTCACGTTCCATGGGATGTGTGCCAGCCCCCTCTGGCTCAGGCGGTGTGGGTGCGGGTGGGATATAGTTCCCGGTAATTACGGCAGGGACCAGGCCTGCATGGGAATCCAAGGGAAGCAAGCACAGTGACTCGACGAAGAGGGATGTCCCTCGCGGGGCAGTACCTCCTGCTGCAGTTGCTGATCGTGTTGGCGGTCCTGGTGGCCGTAGTGGCCATTTCCCTGGCCCAGTCCGCCGCCTCCTTCGAGCGGGTCGAGGGCCGCCGTGCCCTGTCCGCCGCCGAGGCGCTCGGCAGCAATCCCGCGGTCCGCGAGCTCCTTCCCACCGCAGAACCCCGGGCCGGGGCGGCCCTGCCGGCCGTGGCCGAGTCCGTCCGGACAGTCTCCGGGTCATCCCAGGTGGCGCTGGCGAGGATGGACCGGACGGTGGTGGCGGCCTCGGACCCCGGGCTGCTCGGACAGCTCCTGGAACTGGGCGACAGCCGCGTCTTGGAGGGCCGGGCGTGGACCGGCGTGGTGTCCGGCGGCGGCAGCACCGTCCTCTCCGCCCACGTCCCGGTACTGGACGACGCCGGGAAGATGATCGGGATCGCAGCCATCAGCAGGGACTATCCCACCACTTTGGAGCGGCTGGGCGACGCTGTCCCCAACCTGCTCACCTATGTGGGCGTTGCCAGTGTCCTGGGCGTTGCCGGGTCCTTCCTGCTGTCCCGGCGCGTCAAGCGGCAGACCCTCGGCATGGAGCCGAGCGAGATCACCGGGCTGGTGGAAAACCGTGAGGCTATGCTGCACGGGCTCAAGGAGGGCGTGGTCGCCCTTGACCCGAACGAACGCATCACCGTGGCCAATGACAGCGCCCGGGAGCTGCTGGGCCTGCCGGAGGACTGCGTCGGCAAAAGGCTGAATTCACTCCCGGTGGATCCGGCCCTGAAAGTGGTGCTCACCCGCGACCAGCCGGACCCGGACCAGCTGGTGCTGGTGGGTGAACGGCTGGTGGTCCTGAACCGGGTGCCCATCCGGTCGCGCGGCCGGGAGATTGGTTCCGTCACCACGCTGCGTGACCGGACCGAGCTGTCCTCGCTGGAGCGGGAGCTCGGCGCCACCCGGACCGCCACCGATACGCTGCGCGCCCAGGCCCACGAGTTCGCCAACCAATTGCACGTCATTTCCGGGCTGATCCAGATCGGCGACTACGATTCCGTGGTGCAGTTCGTCAACGGGGCCACCGTGGACCGGACCCGGCTCAACGACGAGGTCACGGCCAGGATCCAGGATCCGGCCCTGGCCGCGCTGCTGATTGCCAAATCCAGCCTGGCCGCGGAACGCAACGTCACCCTCCAGTTGGACCCCGCCTCGGCCCTGGGTCCCGTCAGCGACGAGCTCTCGCGCGACCTCGCCACCGTGGCGGGAAACCTCGTGGACAACGCGTTCGACGCCGTCTCCGGGGTCGGGCAGGCAACCGTCCGGGTGCTGGTGAAGGACAGCGGGGACCAGGTCACCCTCACCCTGCGGGACAACGGGCCCGGAGTTCCGCCGGAAGCCGTAGAGGATATTTTCCGGCAGGGCTTCACCACCAAAGCCTCCGTGCGGGAAGGCGGCCGCGGGTTCGGCCTGGCCCTGTCCCGCGTGGTCTGCCGCCGGTCCGGCGGCGACCTGACGGTGGACAATGACAACGGGGCGGTTTTCACCGCCCGCTTCACACGAGGTGCACATTCATGATTAAGGTCCTGATAGTCGATGACGACTTCATGGTGGCCAAAGTCCACGCCGGGTTCATCCAGCGGACTCCCGGCTTCACTGTGGTGGGTGCCGCGCACACCGGCGCCCAGGCCGTCGTCGAAACCGAACGCCTGCAGCCGGACCTGGTGCTGCTGGACATCCATCTCCCCGACATCAACGGCCTGGACCTCATGCACCGGCTTCGCGAGGCGGCCCCGGAACTTGACGTGCTGGTAATCAGTGCCGCCCGTGAAGTGGAAACGGTACGGAAGGCGCTGCGCGGCGGCATTGTGCACTACCTCATCAAGCCCTTCTCCCAGACGGACCTGCAGGAGCGCCTGGAGCACTACCGGAGCGCGTACCAGGCCCTCGACTCGGCCAAGGACATCGCCGAGCAGTCGGACGTCAACCGCGTCTTCGGGCTGGACAGGACCGAACGGCCGCTGCCCAAGGGCTGCAGCGTGGAGACCCTGAAACTGGTGGAGGACGCGCTGAAGGAGGCCGACGGCGACCTGTCGGCCGCCGAGGTAGCCGAACAGCTGGGCACGTCCCGGGTCAGCGCCCGCCGCTACCTGGAGTACCTGAACGACGAGGGCCTGCTCGAGGTGCGGTTGAAGTACGGGGTGGGGCGGCCGGAGCGCAGGTATCTGCTGAAGGCCTGACGCTTTCTGTGTCCTGAAACCCTTAGCGCTCGCCGCCCGTCGTCCGGCCGGGCAGGAACTCCGAAGGCAGTTCAGCCACCGGGACGATCACCATGTCCTGCACCTTCCAGTCGAAGGCGATGCACGCCTCGCGGGCCTCTTCCAGCTGCTCCAGGCTGGGCATGCTCCCGGCGGCGGGCACCACGAACGATTCCACGTGGAACACATGCCCCTCGTCGCGGATGCGGGACCGGGCCTCCTGCGTCCAGGGCAATCCGCGGAGGTAGGTGTCCAGTCGGCGCGCCAGCGGGTGCGGTGCTTCGTCGTCGTACGTCATGGCCCTTTTGTCCATCAGCGCCGAGACCGCTCCGCGGGTGTTGCGGATGCCGTCATGCAGGATGCTGCCGGAGATGAGGATGGCCGCGGCATAATCCGCCCACCACAGGCCCAGGCCAATGCCCGCTACCCCGGCCACGGCAGCAACAGCGGTCATCCAGTCGGCCTTGTTCATGTCCGCGTCGGCGTACAGGACCTTGTCGTGCAGCTGTTCGGCGAGTTTCATTTTTGCCCTGCCCAGGAAGACCGGAGGCGCCGCGGTGAGGATCATGACGCCCATCATCAGCCAGCCCAGCCAGATGGTGGTGCCGAAGAGGTTGATGCCGCCGATGGTGGGGTGCTCGGCTGTCAGCAGTCCAAGCGCGGACTCCACCAGCAGGTAGCCGCCCATCACGGTCAGGGCCACGGCGGCAACCAGGTGCGCCACACCGGTGGCCCGGTGGTAGCCATAGGGATGCTTCTCCGACGGCGGTTTGCGGATGGCGTGTGCAGCCACCAGGAAGGAGATGGGCGGCAGGAAGGAGAGCAGGTCCTCGATCCAGGCAGCCTTCATTGCCTGCGAGTTCCCGAGCACCAGGAACACCAGGGTGGTGGTGATCACCAGGAAGCCCATGGTGATCCATTCGATCCTGATGGCCTTGCGCAGGGCTTCCTGCTGTTCGGGCGGCAGTTCGGTATGGCCGAACCGGACGGACTGGGTGCTGTTGGTCCCGATCATCACCGCCCGCTTTCCAGCAGGAACCGGTCCAGCTCGAGAAGGAAGGCGTTTTCGCCCATAGGGACCAGCATGACGTGCTTGTGCAAGGAGCCGCGCCTGTCGCGGGACTCCGTGTATGGCCGGGTGAGTCCGGCATGGGTGGACCACGGTGTCTTATCGTCCAGGCCACCGATCACCAGAGCCAGTTCTCCGTGCTTGAGCTCATCGGCCAGGACCTGTTCCGTGCCCGTGACCCACTCGATGTCCGCCCTAAGCCGCTCCGCGAACCGCTGAGCCAGCTCGGCTTCCCTGCCCTCGACCCTGGCCGCGCCGCCGCTGCCGGCCGGAAGCCGAACCCAGTCCCCGTTGGGGCTGGCGCCCACCCGGAGCGTTCCGCCGCGCACCCGATCCAGTGTCCCTTCCGGGTCTGCCGGATAGCTGCTGCCGCATCCGGCCAGGGCCAGCAGCGCGGCCAGCAGCAGGAAAAGTATTTTGCAGCGCCGCATGGGCAACTCCTTCCAGCTGAAGATCCACCTTCATAATAGACAGCATGCTTATCACTTTGTGGATTTCAGTGGAGGACTGCGTACCGTCAGCGCAACAGGGTGTCCAGGAGCCGCGCGGCAACCCTTGCGGTCCGCCCGTCCACGTCGAAGGCAGGGTTCAGTTCCGCAATTTCGAGGTGCGCGAGTTTGCCGCTGGCAGCCACCTGCCGGCATACGGCGGCGACGACCGGAAGGGGAACGCCGAACGCGGCGGGGGCGCTGACGCCGGGCGCTACGCCGGCGGGGAGCACATCCAGGTCGATGGTCAGGTAGAGGACGTCGATGTCCGCAAGGAAGGACGCCACGAACTCCCGGACGCGGTCCGTCCCGCAGTCCTCGTCCAGCAGGTACTGCACACCCAGGTGCCGGGCGGTGTCGAACAGTGCCCGGGTGTTGTTGGCCTCCGAAATGCCGACGACGGCATACCGGAACTGGCGGCCGGCGGCGGCTTCAGCGCGGGCCATCTGGAGGAACGGCGTGCCGGAGCTGGGAACCGGCTCGTCCCGCAGGTCGAAATGGGCGTCGAGGTTCAGCACACCCAGGCGGGCGCCCTGCTGGACCGCCTGGGATGCACTCATTCCCAGATAGCTGGCGTAAGCGGTCTCGTGGCCCCCGCCGAGGACCGCCGTGAGGTGCCCGGCGTCGAGCAGTTCGGAGACCGCGCTGCCGAGCCGCGCCTGGGCGTCCTCGAGCGCACCCTCGGACACGGCCACGTCGCCTGCATCCGTCACGGAACGGTCCGAATGGAAGGCCAGGGGGCCCAGGGCTTTGCGGATTGCGGCAGGTGCGGCTGCGGCGCCGGTCCTGCCTTTGTTGCGGCGCACCCCTTCATCGCTCGCAAAGCCCAGCAGCACTGCGGGCCTGGACGAGGTTCCGGAATCGCCGGTACCTGTGAAGGGCGCCACCGCCTGCCACCAGCGGCGGTGTTCGGGGGCATCGCCGTCGAACCTTCCCGTCCAGGGCTGGGGCGGGACATCGACGGAAGGTTTCACGGAAGCCATGCCTCCAGCTCACCGCATGCCGGAGGCGAAAACCAGCAGCGCCGCCGCGGTGGTGTCTGGAATGCAAGAAAGCGACTCCCGGCGCTGCCGGGCCTAAGTGCAGGGGCTATGGTGGAGCAAGCCCTCCCGGGACCGCACTACGTTGCCTGCGCCGGACCGGCGCAACGAACAGGCCGGAGAACAGCACGTGTTTGAAGCCCCCAATATCCTGTTTGCCGCGGCAGGCCTGGCGGTGTTTACCGCCGCTGTGTTGCCCAAACTGCTGCGCAACATGCCGCTTTCGATGCCCATGGTCTTCCTCGGCGCGGGGATGGCGGCCTTTGCCTTGATTCCGACCCTGCCTGACCCTGACCCCCTGGCCTACGGCGACTTTGCCTTGCACCTTTCCGAGCTCTGCGTGATCATCTCGCTGATGGGTGCCGGACTGGCGCTGGACCGGCCACTGGGCCGCAGAAGCTGGTCCACCACCTGGCGGCTGCTGGGAGTCGCCATGCCGCTGTGCATCGTGCTCCTCACGGTGCTCGGGATGGGGTTCCTGGGGCTGGGCCTGGGTGCCGCCCTGCTGGTGGCCTCGAGCCTCGCCCCCACGGACCCTGTCCTCGCGTCGGAGGTCCAGGTGGGTGAACCGGCGGATAACGACGACGATGCCAACCAGGAGGACGAGGTGCGGTTCGGCCTCACCTCCGAAGCCGGCCTCAACGACGGCTTGGCGTTCCCCTTCGTGTACCTGGCCATTGCCATCAGCATCGCCGGTTCAGACCCGGCGGTATGGTTTCCGCAGTGGTTTGGCCTGGACGTGCTGTGGCGGCTGGCCATCGGCCTGCTCCTGGGCTTCCTCACCGGCAAGCTGCTGGCCCGGGTCTTCTTTTCGGCCCGGAAGGAAAGCCTGCGGCTCTCCAACCACTCAGAGGGGTTCGTCGCCCTGGCCGCGACCTTCCTGGCGTACGGGCTGGCCGAGATGGTGGAGGGCTACGGGTTCATCGCAGTGTTCGTCTGCGCCGTCACCATCAGGGCCGCGGAGCACACGCACGGCTACCACCGTGTGCTGCACTCCTACGTGGAGCAGTTGGAACGGCTCCTGACGGTGGTCATCCTGGTCCTGCTCGGTGGTGCCATCGCGCGGGGCCTCCTGGCCGGGATGGGGATGGCGGAGGTGCTGGTGGCGCTGGTGTTCCTGCTGCTGGTCCGCCCGCTGGCCGGCTGGCTGGGACTGATGGGCGGGAAGACCGGCCCGCGGGAACGGATCGCCCTGTCTTTCTTCGGCATCCGCGGCATCGGCTCCCTGTACTACCTCTCCTACGCACTGGGCAAGGGCGAGTTCTCTGACCAGGGGGAGTGGCTCTGGGGCTTCATCGGGCTGGTGGTGGCCATGTCGATCGTCATCCACGGCGCCACCACCTCGCCGCTGATGAACCGGCTGGACCGGCTGCGGGAAAAGAAGGCCCGCGCAGTCTTGGGGGACGAAGGCCTGGCCCCGAACACGCCCGTGTAGGGCTACATTCCCAGGGCTGCCTCGATGGGACCTACGGCGAAGAACAAAAGGAATGCTCCGGCCACGGCCCACATCAGTGGGTGGATGTTCTTCACCCGGCCCTGGACGGTGCGGATCAGCACGTAGGCGATGAAGCCGGCGCCCAGGCCGTTGGCGATGGAGTAGGTGAAGGGCATCAGGGTGAAGGTCAGGAAGGCGGGGATGGCGATGCCCCAGTCCTGCCAGTCGATCTTGCCCACCTGGGACACCATCATGAAGCCCACCACCACCAGCGCCGGTGCCACGGCCTCGAACGGGACCAGGTTGATCAGCGGGGTAAAGAACATGGCCACCAGGAACAGCAGGCCCGTGACAATCGATGCGATGCCTGTCCGGGCGCCCTCGCCGATGCCGGCGCCGGCCTCGACGTAGATCTGGTTGGAGGACACGGACGCGCCGCCGCCAACAATGGCACCCAGCGCATCCACCTGGAGGACGCGGTCCACGTCCGGAATGTTGCCGTGCTCGTCCACGGTGCCTGCTTCATTGGCCAGGCCCACCATGGTGCCCATCGCATCGAAGAAGATGCTGAGCAGGATGACGAAGGCCAGCAGCGTGGCCGCCACGAAGCCCAGGCGTTCGAACGCGCCGAAGGGGTTTGCCTTGCCGATCAGGGAAAGGTCCGGTGCGGCCCACTCCGAGAACGAGGGGGCCACCAGGGACCACCCCTCGGGGTTGTATTCCTTGCCCGGAACCACGCTGGGGCCGATGCGCAGCGTCTGTTCCAGGATGACGGAGATGACCGTGGAGGTGATGATGCCGATCAAGATGGCGCCTTTGACCTTGCGCACCACCAGCGCGATGGTCAGGACCAGGCCGAAGACGAACACCGCCGTCGGCCAGCCCAGGAGCTTGCCGTCAAAGCCCAGGCCCACCGGGACGGTTGTTCCGGCCACGTCCGGGATCCGCCGGACAAAGCCCGCGTTTACGAGCCCGATCAGGGCGATGAACAGGCCGATCCCCACCACGATGGCGGTCTTGAGCCCGTCCGGCACGGCCTTGAAGACGGCGGTCCGGAATCCCGTGAGGACCAGGATCAGCATGGTCACGCCGGACAGGACCACCAGGCCCATCATGTCCGGCCACGTCAGCCCTGGGTTGGTGGCCACGGTGACGGCAACGAAGGCGTTGACGCCCAGGCCGGTGGCAAGTGCGAAGGGATGCTTGGCCCAGGCACCCATCAGGATGGTCAGGATGCCCGCAATGAACGCCGTCACCGCTGCAACCGCCGGGAACCCAAGCGTGGTGCCACTGGAATCGGGGCCCGAGAGGATCAGCGGGTTCAGCACCACGATGTAACTCATGGCGAAGAAGGTGGCGAAGCCGCCGCGGATTTCGCGGGAGAGGTTGGAACCGCGCTCGGTGATCTTGAAATACCGGTCCAGGGCAGAGCCTTGCTTAAGCATTAGTCCTCCGGGGGAGTATGTGGGGATAACTGCATCCTATGGCGGCGGCGGCGGAAGGCCCGGCAAATTCCCCTAGTCTGTAAGGAAGCCAACACAAGGAGCAGTCCCGCATGCGCCCCATCCGCCGTCCGCTGAGCTTCCTGCTCGGTTTCCTCGTCTTTGCCGCCGCAGTGCTGGGCCTGGCCGGTCCGGCCGCGGCCCACGACGCCGCAGAGTCCAGCAGCCCGGCGCAGGGCGCGTCGGTTCCCGCCCCGCCGGAACAGGTGTCGGTGACCTTCAGCAACAACCCGCTGGGTATTGGCGCGTCCTTCTCGGTGAAAGACGCCTCGGGCACGGAATGGGCAGACGGGCAGGTCCAGATCGTTGACAACGTGGCATCCCAGAAGCTCCGGCCGGGCGGGCCCGCGGGCGCGTACACCGTTTCGTGGCGGGTGGTCAGTTCGGATTCACATCCCATCGAGGGTACCTTCGGCTTCACCGCGGCCGGTGCTGCAGCGGGGACGGCTGAGGCCACGGGCCCGACGGCGGCCGCCACCGTTCCGGGAATGGGCACCGCTGAGCCGGGGGCCACGGCCGTGCCGTCCGTGCCGGCGGACTCCGGCGAGCCCTTCCAGTGGAGCATCGTGGTCTTCGCTCTTGTGGCGGTGGGCCTGCTGGTTGCGCTGGCTGTCATCGCAAGGCGCCGGCTGTCCGCCGGCGAGGAGCAGGCCGACGTCGGATAGCGGCCGTTCCGCAGGAGCATTCGGCCGGCCGCGCCGGCGCGAACGCTAGCAGGGCAGCATTGCGAGGCTGCCGGTTGGCGGGGATGCCAGGGGAGCCGGATGGACTTTGGCCGAAATGGCCAGGCCAACGGTCTTGGCCTGGCGCAGGACTTCCTTGGGGGAGGGCGTAATCAGCTCACCGACGCCCACCAGGTAGATACCGATAGCCCGCATGGCCGCAGCCAGGTTCCGCCCCACGGCGATGCCGAACTCGTTGATCATCCGCCGGAGCTGGCCCTGCGCACAGCGGGTCAGGACGATGTGGTCCGCCAGGAGGACACCTGTGGCCGTGTGGACCTCCCACTGCGGGGCGGCCTCGGCGGGAGTGCCGTCCACCATTGTCAGCTGCATCGCACGGGTGCTGTTCCGGACGTCCACCTTGTGGCTGGCGGCATAGTTCCGTAGGTGCCGCAGGATCTCGTTCCGCTCACGGAGGGTGGCGGGGTCCGCCGCATCGCAGCGCTGCAGCGAGGCCGTCGCTGGCTGGGCGGCGCCCAGGCCGTCGAGGCCGTCCACCACGATGGAGTCCACCCCGCGCCGGCGCAGCTCGGCCGCCACGGCAAGGCCGGAAAGCCCCGTGCCAATGATCACGGTGGTGGTCTGTTCGGTCCCGGCACTCCCAGGCATGCTTGACACTACAGTTCCCTCCTTCGAAGTTTCGGCTGGTGCCGGCATCCTCGCCGGCGCGCGTTCCGTGCCCCCCAAAGTCCGGCCGCAGCACATTGGAGGGCAGCCCTGGCAGGCGGTGCCTGCGGGCTTCCCGGACCAACAATGTCCTGAAGACTACAGAACATTTCCGGCCAGGGATAGCCCAAAACGCAAACATTCTTCTGCGGGTGAACGCGCTTTCCGAGAGGGTGTGGAAAGGCTGTGGATAACATGTGGATTTCGGCGCTGGTCAGGCTTGCGAAGGCATCGCGGACGGAGAATAGTGAGAAGCGGAGGCGGGTTGTTCCGCCGGCGCCTGCGGCTGCCTGCCGGGTGCGGGAAACGCTCCCCGCTTCTGGCAGAATAGCCGCAGCATCAGGCGGCAGTAGCGCAAGGAGGCGGCCCCATGGGCGCACACGAGTTGCATCCGGATCCGGCCCGGGACGGCGGAGGCACTTCCGCCACGCCCGAGGGAATCGTGGTTGGCGTTGACGGCTCGGACCACGGCCAGTGCGCCCTGGTGTGGGCGGCCCGTGAAGCCCAGCGCCGCCGTCGTCCCCTGCACATCGTTACCGCATACTCAGTGCCCATCTTCGCTGCGTCCGGCTTGGACGGCGGCTATGCCACAGTGGACGACTCCGTGATCCGTGAGGGTGCCGAGGCTGTTGTCCGGCAGGCCCTGCAGAAGGTTTCCCAGTACGACATCGAGGTGACCTCGTCCGTGGAAAACGGTGACGCCTCTGGGGTGCTGCTGGAGATGTCCGAAACCGCCGAACTCCTGGTGTTCGGCACCCGCGGCCGTGGCGGCTTCGTGGGCCGGCTCCTGGGGTCGGTAAGCAGCGCCCTGCCCGCCCACGCCAAGTGCCCCACGGTGACCGTGCCGCTCATCTGCTCCGACCGGCTCGGCGAAACCACCGAAGACCGGCGCATCAGGGCCGAACAGGCAAAAGCCGGGCATCAACGCGTGGAAAACGTGGTGGTGGTGGGCGTGGACGGGTCCGAACAGGCCCGGGTTGCCGTACTGGAAGCAGCAGACCAGGCTGAGCGGCTGGGGGCCACCCTGCGCGTAGTCTGTGCCGTTCCCCAGTACAGCGGTTCGCTGGCCTGGGTTCCGGCACCGATGGACCGCAAGGCCCTTTTCGCCGACATCCAGGTGACCCTGGACGCCGGTATGGCCTGGCTCCGCAGCCACTATCCGGCCCTTCCCGCCGAATCGCAGTTGCGGGACGGATCACCGGTGGACGTGCTGGTGGAGGAAAGCCGCCACGTGGAGCTGGTGGTGGTGGGAACCCGCGGCCGCGGCGGCTTCACCGGGATGCTGCTGGGTTCCACGTCCGACGGCGTGCTGCACCACGCCAAAGGCCCCGTCATGGTGGTCCCGGACCGGGAAGACCCCCGGCTGGCGGACCGTGCCAGGTTCGGACCCATCCTCGGCGACGCCGCCTGATCCCGTAGCCCCGCCACCAGGGACACGCGGACATGCGGCCGCACGCGGAGCCCGAGGGAAGCCTTGCAGCGGACAGTCCCGGAATGGTCCGGGACCTGTCCTCCGTGAACGCCGGCATGCTGGACCTGGCAGGTGGCAAAGCTGCCAACCTGGGCGAACTGATATCCGCGGGCCTGCCCGTGCCGGACGGCTTTTGCCTCACCACGGAGGCGTACCGCCGGGCCACCGGCACGACTTCCTCCCTGCTTCCCGGCATCGCCAACGTCCAGGCCGCCCTGAAGGCGGCGCCTGGTGCCGGCCCCTTGGATCCTTCGGAGCTGGCCGATCTTGCTGCGGCTGCCCGCAGCGCCATCCTGGCCGCACCGATCCCCAATGACGTAGCTGCCGCCGTCGAACAGGCCTATCGTGGACTGGGCCACGACGCGCCGGTGGCGGTGCGGTCATCTGCCACCGCGGAAGACCTGCCGTTCGCAAGTTTCGCCGGGCAGCAGGACACGTACCTCAATGTGGTGGGCGTCGGGCCAGTGCTGGAAGCGGTGCGGAAGTGCTGGGCGTCGCTGTGGACGGACCGTGCCACCGCATACCGCGCCAGCCTGGGCATCGATCCCGCCGGCGTCGCCCTTGCCGTGGTGGTCCAGCGGATGGTGGAGGCAGAGACCGCCGGGGTCATGTTCACCGCCAACCCGCTGACGGGCCGCCGGGGCCACACCCTCATCGATGCCAGCCCCGGCCTGGGCGAAGCAGTAGTGTCCGGGGCGGTAAACCCGGACCACTACGTGGTTGATGCCCTGACAGGCAGGGTCCTGGAACGGAAACCGGGGGACAAGAAGGTGGCGGTCCGGGCAGTCCCGGGAGGCGGGACCCGGACCATTGAGGCGGCCGGCGCCGCGGCGGGCGAGTGCCTTGCCGACAGCCAGGCCGCCGCGCTGGCACTGCTGGGCCGGCAGGCAGAGCAATACTTCGGGGCGCCGCAGGACATCGAATGGGCCATCGACGGCTCCGGAATCCTGTGGCTGACCCAGTCCAGGCCCATCACCACCCTCTATCCGATCCCGCAGCGGTCCGACGCGCACGGCAGCGGTAACGGCGCCAGGGTCTACCTCTGCTTCAGCCTTGCGCAGGGCCTGACCCGGCCCATCACACCCATGGGACGGGCGGCATTCCGGCTCATCGCCTCCTCGGTGGCGCAGGCGGCAGGGTTCCACGTTCCCGATGCGCGCCGGGGGCCGTCCCCCTACGCGGAAGCCGGGCAGCGGCTGTACTTCGACCTCACCACCCCGCTGCGGAGCACCGTGGGCCGGCGGATCCTTCCCCGCGTGTTCGACGTCATGGAGGCCCGCTCGGCCGGCCTGCTGAGGCAGCTCTTCGACGATCCGGCATTCTCCGTAACGCGTCGGACGCCGCTGGCACTGCTCCGCCATGTTGTTCCCGCCGCGGTCCGGGCCAGGGCCCCCGAGTCGGTCCTGCGGGGGATGTTCAGGCCCGCTGCTGCACTCCGTCGCCTGGACCGCTTCACCCGCGAGTTCGAGGCGGCGCTGGAGGCACCGGGCGCCGGACCTGCCGGACCCGCCGGGCGCCTCGAGCACGCCGAAATGCTTCTGCGGACCCGCCTGTTCGCCATCGTTCCCGCCATCCTGCCGCTTCCCGCCCTGGGATTCGCCATGCTGGCCGTGGCGGGGAGGGTGCTGGGCGGCACCCGGTGGGACGAACTCCAGCCGGTGCTTCGCGGCCTGCCCAACAACGTGACCACCGAGATGGACTTGGAGCTGTGGCGGCTCGCCGTCGCCATCAGGGATGACGCCGAGTCATATGCCGCCCTCACAACCCAGGACCCGTCACGCCTGGCCAAGGACTTCCAGACCGGACGTGTCCCCGCCCGGCTTGAGGCCGGCGTCACCAGGTTCCTCGACCGGTACGGCCACCGCGCAGTGGCGGAGATCGACGTCGGGATGCCGCGCTGGTCTGATGACCCCGCCCACATCATCAGTGTCCTGGCCAACTACCTCCGGCTGGAGGACCCGGACCTGGCCCCTGACGTGCAGTTCAGCAGGGCGGCCGAGGATGCAAACGCGCAGGTTGCAAGGCTCGTCGCCCGTGCAGGGGCACGCAGCCGCCTGCACGCTACTGTGGTCCGGGCTGCCCTGCGGAGGGCGCGGCTCTTTGCCGGGCTGCGGGAGCTGCCGAAGTACCAGCTGGTCCTGGGCCTCGCGGAGGTCCGCAGGCAGCTGCGGCACGTGGGCAGGGAACTCGCCGAAGCCGGAATCCTTGAACAGCCCGACGACATTTTCTTCCTCGACTTCCACGAAGCGCATCAAGCGCTGCCGGAACATGCAGGCGGCGGAGCCCTGGACCTGCGGGAGCTGGTGGCGGAGCGGCGGGCCGCTTATGAGTGGGAACTCGGGCGGCGGCGCATCCCCCGGGTGCTGCTCTCGGACGGCACGGAGCTCGAGGCGCTGCAGCCGGCGGCTGGTGCAGCTTCGGACGGCGAGCTGGCCGGGAGCCCCGCCTCCGCGGGAACCGTGACAGCAGCTGCCCGCGTCATCCTGGATCCCGTGGGCGCACACCTTGAGCCCGGCGAAATCCTGGTGGCCCCGTCCACGGACCCCGGCTGGACCCCGCTGTTCCTCACGGCGGGCGGACTGGTGATGGAAATGGGCGGCCCCAACTCCCATGGCGCGGTGGTGGCCCGGGAGTATGGCATTCCGGCCGTCGTTGGTGTTCCCGATGCCACGGGCAGGATCACCACCGGGCAGAGGGTTACGGTCGACGGCGGCTCGGGAACCGTGACGCCCGCGTGACCGGTACCCGTGGTACCAAACGCCTTCCAGGAAGGGGCTTCCGGCCCGTGTCTACGCGCCTGCGCAGGCGTAATCTTGAGCTATGGGCTCAGACACAGCGGGCTCCGAGACCACCGGCTCCGGCAGCTGGCTCCAACGGCGGAATCCGCCGGGTGCCAGGCGTGCCTGGCTGCGCTGGTTGCCTGCCATGACAGTACCTGCAGTGATCGCCGCCGGGGTGCTCGCGGGAACCATCCCGGCCCGGGCTGGCGACCCCCTGCCCGAAAAGTCGCCGGCGGAAGTGCTGGCCTTGCTGGCTCAGCACAAGGTCTCCACCTTCTCCGCCACCGTTGAGCAATCGTCAGACTTGGGATTGCCGGAACTGCCCGCTGCCGGGCCCGCATCCGGGCCCGCCTCTGCAGGCGGCGCAGCCTCCCTGTTCGAGCTGCTCTCCGGCGAGCACACCGCACGGGTATACATGGACGGCACAGCCAAGGTCCGGGTGCAGGTGGTGGACCGGCTGGCCGAACGGGACATAGTCCGCCGGGACAATGACCTCTGGTTCTATTCCTCCAAGGACAACTCCACGGCGCATCTGACCCTTCCCGCCGTCGCCAGCGACCTGCCGCTACACCTGCCGCCAACCGGCGGACCGCAGGACCCGAACTTGCCTCCGGCCGAACCGGCCAACCCGGACGGCGTGCACACGCACACGCCCCAGGACCTTGCCGGACATCTCCTGGCCAAGGTGGAGCCAAGCACGGCAGTGTCAGTGGGTGAGGACGTGGACGTGGCAGGGCGCACCGCCTACAACCTGGTGCTTGAGCCGCGCACGGATGCCACGCTTGTGGGCAAGGTGGCCATTGCCGTTGATGGGGAAACCGGGCTGCCCCTGTCCGTCCAGGTGACCGCCCGGGGTGCCTCCACGCCGTCGTTCCGTGCCGGCTTCACCAGCCTGTCCCTGGATGTGCCGGACGATTCCCTCTTCACCTTCGTTCCCCCGCCCGGCAGCACCGTCAAGGAACTGCAGTTCCGTGACCCGGCCCGGTGGCCGCTCAGCTTCCGCGCCCCCGGCATGGTCATCACTCCCGAACATCTGGCGGCCCTCCGGCAGCATCCGGGCCGTCCCTCCGTCACGGGGAAGGGCTGGGAGACGGTTGTTGGCATCCCGGCCGCCGCGGCGGGCGGGACCCTTGCGGACTCCCTGCTGCGGGATCCTCTGCTGTCCCAGGCCGCTGTCGCCGTCCCGGGCGGACGGCTGCTGTCCACCACGCTCCTGAACGTGCTCGTCACCGATGACGGCCGCATCTTCGCCGGCATGGTGCCGGCGGACAGGCTGCAGGCCGCTGCCTCGGCGGCTCCGTGATCCCGCCGGGCGCAAGCGGCCCCGGGACATACAACCTTGCCATTGAGACGCAGGGCCTGACCAAGAACTTTGGCCGGCAGGTTGCCGTGGACGCCGTGGACCTCGCCGTGCCGCCAGGTTCCGTGTTCGGGTTCCTTGGTCCCAACGGATCCGGCAAAACCACTACTATCCGCATGCTGCTGGGACTTGCCGCGGCGTCAGCAGGAACGGTGAGCCTGCTGGGAATGGAGATGCCGGGCAGGTTCCGGGACGCGCTGCCATGGGTGGGGGCGCTGGTGGAGGGGCCCGCCTTCTACCCGTTTCTGTCCGGTGCAGCGAACCTTGCCCGCCTGGATGCCGCCGGCCGCAGCACCGTGCCCGCCACCCGGAAGGACCGGGTGGACCGTGCCCTTGAACGGGTGGGGCTCTCGCATGCCGCCGGCAAGAAGGTGCACGCCTACTCGCTGGGAATGAAGCAGCGGCTGGGCATCGCCAACGCCCTGCTTACCCGCCGGGAGCTGCTGGTGCTGGACGAGCCCACCAATGGACTGGACCCGCAGGGTACGCGCGAGGTGCGCAGCCTGGTCCGTTCGCTGGCCCATGACGGGGCCACGGTCTTTGTCTCCAGCCACCTGCTCCCCGAGGTGGAGCAGATGTGCACGCACGCCGCCGTCATGAGCGCCGGCCGTCTCGTGGCGCAGGGACCGCTCGCCGAACTGCGCCGGGCCGGCAGCGCACGGATCCGGCTGCTGACACCCGACGCCTGGCCGGCCAGGTCCGTGCTGGCCGGTTTGGGCCTGGCCGCGGAGGCCGGTGGAGCCCAGCCCGACGGCGAGGTCCTCCTCGCCAGCCTGTCCGCCGCAGCCGACGGCCCACTTCCCGAGGATATTGTGGGGCACCTGGTGGCGGGCGGCGTGCGGGTGCGGGGGTTCGCCGTCGAACGCGAAAGCCTGGAAGACCGCTTTGTTGCCTTGACCGGAGAGGGGTTCGACGTTGCCCAGTAACGTGCCGGCGGAAGTCCCCGGAACAGCCGCGCCAGCGGCCCGGGAGGCGCGGGAGTCCGCATTCTCCCTGATGCTCTCGGAGCTGCGGGTCCTGTTCGGCCGCCGCCGAACGTGGGCGCTGCTGTTGGCGCTGGCAGCCATTCCCGTGCTGATCGCCATCGCGGTGCGGGTCTCGTCCGCCGTTCCGCCCGGCCGTGGCCCGGCCTTCCTGGACCGCATCAGCCAGAACGGCCTGTTTGTTGCCTTCACTGCCATGCTGGTCTCGGTGCCGCTGTTCCTGCCGCTCACGGTGGGGGTGGTGGCCGGGGACACCATCGCCGGCGAGGCAAACCTGGGCACCCTCCGGTACCTGCTGGTCGCGCCCGCCGGCCGGGTCCGGCTGCTGCTGGTCAAATACGCAGGGGCGCTCGCGTTCTGCATTGTCGCGCCGCTTGCTGTCGGCCTTGCCGGTGCCGCAATCGGTGCCACCCTGTTTCCGGTGGGGCCCGTGACACTGCTGTCGGGCGACGTCATCCAGGCGCCCGAAGCCGCCGTCCGCATCCTCCTGATTGCCGCCTACCTGGCCGTCTCGCTGGCGGGGCTTTCCGCCGTCGGGCTCTTCCTGTCCACCCTCACGGTGGTTCCGGTGGGCGCAATGGCGGCCACCGTGGTGGTTTCGGTGGTGTCCCAGGTCCTGGACCAGCTGCCGCAGCTGGAATGGCTGCACCCGTGGCTGTTCAGCCATTACTGGTTCGGGTTCGGCGACATGCTGCGCCAGCCCCTGCTGTGGGACTCGTTCACCAGCAACGCCCTGCTGCAGGGCGGCTACATCGCGGTGTTCGGGGCGCTGGCCTACGGGCGGTTCGTCACCAGGGACATCCTGAGCTGACCCCGGGACAGTGCCCGTGCGCCTATGCGTGCTGGTGCGCCTCATGCTCCGAGTGGCTGGCCGGTTCCAGCTGGAAGGTGCAGTGGTCCGTGTCGAAGTGGGAGCCCAGGCAGGTGATGAGCTTGTCCAGCAGCTGGTCTGCGCCACGCGCATTCAGCACCCCGTCCTCCACCACCACGTGGGCTGAGAACACCGGCACGCCGGAGGTGATGGTCCAGATATGGATGTCATGCACGTCGGTGACGCCTGCCACGGACAGGATATGCTCACGGATCATCTGCACTTGCACGCCCTTGGGGCTGGCTTCCAGCAGGACATCCACCACGTCGCGCAGCAGGGTCCAGGCGCGCGGGAGGATCAGCACGGCGATCACCACCGAGGCGATGGTGTCCGCGGCGTTGAAGCCGGTCAGCATGATCACCACGGCGGCCGCAATAACGGCGAAGGAGCCCAGGAGGTCGCCGAGGACCTCCAGGTAGGCGCCGCGGACGTTGAGGCTTTCATGGTGGGCGCCGTGCAGGATCAACAGGGAGGCGACATTCGCCACCGCGCCAAGGATGGCGGCGAAGAGCATGATGTCTGTGGCCACTTCCGGCGCGGAGCCGATCCGGCGTATGGCCTCGCTGAAGATCACCACGGAGATCACGATCAGGATGAGGGCGTTGGCCAGGGCTGCCAGCACTTCTGCCCGCTGGTATCCGTACGTGCGCTGGTCGCTGGCGGGCCTTCCGGCGATCCAGGCTGCGAGGAGGGCAATCGTCACCCCGGCTGCGTCGGAGAGCATGTGCCCGGCGTCAGCCAGCAGGGAGAGCGACCCGGACAGGATGGCACCCACCACCTGGACCAGGACAACGGCAAGCGTAATCACCAGCACGGCCACGAGCCGCTTCCGGTGCTGGCCGGTAGCGGTGATGCCGTGGGTGTGGCTGTGGTGGTGTCCCATGCCTACAAGGCTAGCCCCAGCCCAGCTCGTGCAGCCGGTCATCGGAAATGCCGAAGTGGTGCGCGATCTCATGAACCACGGTTACCGCCACCTCATGGATCACGTCCTCCCGCGACGAGCAGATTTCCAGGATGGGTTCCCGGAAGATGGTGATCCGGTCCGGCAGGGACCCGGCATCCCACCAGGAGTCGCGTTCGGTCAGCGGGACACCCTCGTAGATTCCCAGCAGCACGGTGTCAGGATCTTCCCCCGGTCCAGGCACGAAATCGTCTTCGATGAAGATGGCCACGTTGTCCATGGCACGGGCAAGCTTCTCCGGGATGCTGTCCAGGGCATCGGACACTGCGGCCTCGAATTCATCCGCGGACATCCGGAAGCCCAGCGGCTCATGCGGACCGTCGGGAATGATTGGAAGGCCGGGCGGAAGGCTGGGAGGCATACTCCGACTTTAGCGCCGAACAGGCCCCGTGGACTCCGTCCCTGAACGGCTCCGGCGGCGGGTCAGCCCTACGCCCAGCAGGCAGATGACGCCGCCCGCCAGACCCCAGGCCGTGGGGATCTCGCCGAGCAGGAGCCAGGAAATGAGCACGGTGGCTCCGGGAACCAGGTAGGTGGTGGCCGCCAGCTTGCCGGCGTCCACGAGCGAGAGGGCGTAGGCCCACGTTGTGAAGGCGATGGCAGTGGGGAAGATGCCCAGGTACACCAGTCCGGCCGTGGCTCCGGGCGGCGCGGCCTGCACCTCGGACGCCAGTTGCCCGGCAAAAGGCAGGCAGCACACCGCCCCCACCAGGATTCCGAACCAGGTGGCCTGCGCCGCGGGGATTTTCCGCAGCACCGGCTTCTGGATGATCACGCTGACCGCCGCCAGCACGGCGGCAAGGAGGCACAGCGCAACCCCCGCCAGGTCCGCCGTCGCGCTTTCCCCTGTGCCGGTCGCGGGTCCGGCTGCCCGGCCGGACCCCAGCGCGATCAGCGCCACCCCCGCAAAAGCCACCGTGCTGCCGATCAGCAGCCACCGCGGAAAGCCCTCCTTGAGGAAGAGGCCGGCCATGATGGCCACCAGAATAGGGCTGACGTTGATGAGCAGGGCGCTGGTGCCTGCATCAAGGACATGCTCGGCGGCGTTGAGCGCCACGTTATAGCCGCCGAACCACATGACCCCGTAGGCCAGGATGGGCCACCACTCGTGTCCCCGCGGCAGCTTCCGGCTCTTCAGCAGTTGCGGCAGCACCAGGAAGGACAGTATGACGGCGGCAACCGCCAGCCTGCCAAGCGTCAGGGATCCGGGGGAGAAGTGCGGCCCGATGGCCCGGATGCCCACGAAGGCCGAGGCCCAGAACACCACCGTGACCGCCATCGCTGCCACGCCCAGGGCCTTGGCCGGGGAGGCTGCCGGAAGGGACTCGGAATTGTGTTTGCGGGCGGGGACGGTTGAGGGCATGGAGCCAATGTATCGGGACCGGACAGCCCGGGGCTGGCGGAAATCGGCCATGTCTAGGCAACTTCCTGCCAATCTTGCAGAGCCCTTGAGCGGGCGCGGCCGCCGCCCTCGGCTAGGATGCGGATTATGGTCTCAAACCCTGCTCCGCCCCGCGATAACGCACGCCTCGTCAGGACAATCATTTGGATCGTGCTGGCCGTCATCGTGATTGGCGGGGCCGTCTGGTTCGCACTCTCGGTAGCTGGGAAGCAGCAACAGGCGGCGCCCCCTGTGGCGGGCGCGGAACAACTGGTCCGGGCGGACAGCCACCGGCTCACCACCCCGGCGGTTGAGAAGGCCCAGCTGGTGGAGTTCCTCGACTTCGAGTGCCCGTCCTGCGGTTCCATCCATCCCGTGGTGGAGGAGCTGAAGGCGGAGTTCGGGGACCGGATCACGTTCGTGCACCGGCACTTCCCGCTGTCGATGCACCCGAATTCGGGCCAGGCCGCCCTCGCTGCCGAGGCCGCCGGGCAGCAGGGCCAGTACCAGCAGATGGCCAACAGGCTTTTCGAGACCCAGCCCCAGTGGGCCGGCAGGCAGCAGTCCCAGGCACCGCTGTTCCGCACCTACGCGGAGGCGCTGGGGCTGGACCTGGCCCTGTATGACGCCGCCGTCGCCGACCAGCAAACGGAGGAGCGGATCCTGGCGGATATCGCCGACGGAAAGGCACTGGGAGTCAGCGGCACCCCAACCTTCTTCCTGAACGGCGAAAAGCTGGTTCTCTCCACCAAAGCGGACTTCCGGCAGAAACTCGCTGACGCCGTCGAATAGCGGCGCACTGGATTGTTGCGCTGCCGCTCCAGGGGCCCGCGGCTACTTCGCCGCGGCCCACTCCAGCAGCCGTTCCACCGGCCAGGTGGTGATGATGCGGTCCTGCGGGACGTCGTTCCGCGCAGCGCGCTCGGCGCCGTACTGAAGGAAATCGAGCTGGCCGGGAGCATGCGCGTCGCTGTCGATTGAGAACAGGCAACCGGCCTCCAAGGCGAGCTGGATCAGCGGATCAGGCGGATCCTGCCGCTCTGGCCGGGAGTTGATTTCCACTGCCACATTGTTCTCGGCGCAGGCGGCAAACACTTCCTCGGCATCGAACTCCGAGGGCGGGCGGGTACCCCGCGAGCCCTCCACCAGCCGGCCGGTGCAGTGGCCAAGCACGTTCGTATGCCGGGCCTGGATGCCGCCGAGCATCCGCCGGGTCATGGTTTTCCGGTCTGCGCGCAGCTTTGAGTGGACGCTGGAAACCACGATGTCCAGGCGGTCCAGCAGCTCCGGGTCCTGGTCCAGCTCGCCGGATTCCAGGATGTCCACCTCGATCCCCGTCAGCAGCCGCACCTTGCCCTCCGGCTGCCCGTTGGGCGTGGATTGCCCGTCGGCGTTGATCGCCGCCACCACATCGAGTTGCCTGATGAGCCGCTCCGCTGACAACCCGTTGGCAATGGTGAGGTTGGGCGAATGGTCGGTCAGCGCCAGGTACTCCCGCCCGAGCACCCCGGCGGCCGCCACCATCAGCTCAATGGGGGAGCCGCCGTCGGACCAGTCGCTGTGGCTGTGCAGGTCCCCGCGGAGGGCGCTGCGAAGTTCGCCGCCGCCGGAGGCCAGCGGCTGGGCGCCCTTTTCCCGCAGGTCGGCCAAATAGTCGGGGACACCGCCCGCCACCGCCTGCTGTATGACCTGGTAGGTCCGGTCGCCGATGCCCTTCATGGATTTCAGCCGGCCGGTCCTGGTCCGCTCGGCCACTTCTGCAGCCGGCAGCGGGCTGATGGCCGCGGCTGCTTTCCGGAAGGCCTGGACCTTGAAGGTGGCAGCGCGTCCGCGCTCCAGCCAGAAGGCAATTTCATTGAGCGCTGCAACGGCATCCATCAGTCCATCTTCACCTGTTCGCCCTGTTCAGGCACGGGGTTTTTGGCCGATTTTGGATTATCAGGAACTAGGCCCTATAGTTTTAGAGTCCAGTTCGGAGAACGCAAAGGACAAAGACGGAAAGCCTCGCTTTACGCCTTTTATTTTGCTCCGAACGGGTTCTGGCCCCCATCGTCTAGCGGCCTAGGACACCGCCCTTTCACGGCGGCGGCACGGGTTCGAATCCCGTTGGGGGTACGCAAGGAACTGGTCAAGCAGACTAAAAAAGTCTGGTAGGCTGGAAGCCTTGAAAAAAGCGGTAGAGATACTGCAAAAGCAAGAAAAGCAAGGCCCTGTAGCGCAGTTGGTTAGCGCGCCGCCCTGTCACGGCGGAGGTCGCGGGTTCAAGTCCCGTCAGGGTCGCTCTGATTGTTGGAAGCAATTCCGGCTCTCATGGTGACTAGTCACCTAGGCTCTGTAGCTCAGTTGGTAGAGCGTTCGACTGAAAATCGAAAGGTCACCGGATCGACGCCGGTCGGAGCCACCACTGGGAAGCATCAGTTCTTCGGAACTGGTGCTTTTCTTATTTTCCGGGCCTACAGTTGTAAGGCCCGCACCAGGCACGTCTCGATCCCGGCATCAATACCCCGGGGCCAGCGCTTCTCCGGCCCTGAGCCTCTTTTGATGCCGTAATGCACCGCCGCGGACACGCGGCGCCAGCACAGAGAACACTAGTCTGAGCGCCATACAGCGCATAAGGAGAAACAGGGAATGTCCGCCTCACCTGGCACCAGGACCATCAGCCAAACACCGCCGGCCGTGAAGGAGGAGGCGGGGCATCAACCCCGTGCCGGCGGCTCGAAACTGGCGCGGTGGGTCTTCTGGCCGGCAGCCGCCGTCATCGTCATATTTGTCCTGTTTGCCACGATCTTTCCGGCGGCCGCCACCGACCTCTTCGCATCCGTCCAGGGCAACGTCATCAGATGGTTTGGCTGGTACTACGTGGCAGCCGTTGCGCTTTTCGTTGTGTTTTCCCTGTGGATCGGCCTCAGCCGCTACGGCGATATCAAGCTGGGCCACGATGACGACGAGCCAGAGTTCTCCGTGATGTCCTGGTTTGCGCTGCTCTTCGCGGCGGGCATGGGCATTGGCCTTGTCTTCTTCGGTGTAGCGGAGCCCCTGAATCATTTTGCCGCTCCCAGGCCCGGTGTTGAAGGCTCCCCACTGGAGCTCGCCCAGCAGGCCATGACGCAAACCTACCTTCACTGGGGCCTTCATGCCTGGGCCATCTACGTTGTGGTGGGCGTATCCATCGCCTACGCAGTACACCGCAGGAACCGCCCCATCTCCATCCGGTGGACGCTTGAGACGCTCCTGGGCCGCAGGCGCGTTGCCGGCGCGTGGGGCAACCTGATCGACATCGTGGCCCTGGTGGGGACGCTGTTCGGCGTCGCCACGTCGCTCGGCCTGGGCGTCCTGCAGATCTCGGCAGGCCTTGAAGAGGCAAACATCCTCCAGGCCACGACCATGACGCAGATCGGGTTGATCCTCTGCATCATTACCCTGACCATCATTTCGGTCGTGTCGGGCGTGGGCAGGGGCATGAAATGGCTCTCCAACACCAACCTGGTCCTGGCTGGGCTGCTGATGCTGGTTGTGCTGTTTACCGGCCCCACACTTTTCCTGATGCGTGAGTTCGTGCAGTCAATCGGGCACTACTTCCAGAACGTCGTGGGCCTAACTTTCAATACTTTGGCTTTCTCCGGTGCAGAGGGTGAGGCTTGGCAGGCCGCCTGGACCACCTTTTACTGGGGCTGGTGGATTTCGTGGGCGCCGTTCGTGGGTATCTTCATCGCCCGCATTTCCAAAGGCCGCACCGTCCGGCAGTTCGTCGCAGGCGTCCTCCTGGTACCCACCGCCCTGGGCTTCCTGTGGTTCTCCGTCCTTGGCGGTGCCGCCATCCACCGGGAGCTGTTCGGTGCCGGAGGCCTTATCGGCGACGACGGCAGCGTGGACACCGAGGGTGCGCTGTTCAACCTGCTGGGAAGCCTTCCCGGCGGGGTTGTCCTCACCTTAGGCGCAATTCTCCTGATCGCCATTTTCTTCATTACATCGGCGGATTCCGGCGCCCTTGTCATGGGCATGATCTCAACCGGTGGAGACGTGGAACCGAAGAACTGGCTGCGCGTCTTCTGGGCGCTGTCGGCCGCTGCCGTTGCCATTACCCTGCTCCTGGCCAATGGCCTGCAGGCGATCCAAACCGCGGCCATCCTCACCGCCGTGCCCTTCAGCGTGGTGATCATCCTGATGAGCATCTCCACGGCCAAGGCCTTCCACCGGGAACATCAGACCCTGATGCGCGCGCAACGCAAGTTGGCCCGGGACCAGATGACCGCCCACGTCACCGAGCAGGTCCAGGATTCCATGCACGATTCCGTACAGGAGCATTACCAGGAGCACGTTGCTGAACAGATTCAGGAATCCGTGCAGGAGCATTACCAGGAGCACCTGGCGGACCAGGTCAGCGAGGCCGTCCAGGCGCAGTTGACCGAGCGTTTGGCTACCGGCGAGGTTCCGCAAGTAAAGGCACCGGGAACTCCCAAGACATAGCCCCGGCCCCCTGGCCTGGCCGGTTCCGCGACCGTGTCCGGCCAGGCTCCCCTTGTCCGGGTTCGCACGAGTCGGAGTGTGGCTGCGCTCACGAATACTAGGCCAGTGCAGGACCAGCTCGAAATAAATTGGCGGTCATAAGTAACATTTGACGGCTTACCAGCGATATGTCACGCGCGCGCAGTGGAAAGTGTAAGCGCTTGCACAACTGGGCGGAATCCGGTTTTCGACGCCGCGAAACACGGTTTGAAATGCCGTGAAAGGCCTGCCTAGCGTGGAGACCGGCCCGGATATCCCCGGTATCACCACGGGCCGCATCTGGGACACCACCCACGTCCCGCCCCTCGACACGACGGCGTCCTCGATGACGCCTGCCAAGTTGTCGGGGCTCGCCGGAGTGCGGGGGACCAGGGCATCCGCCCGTCTTCCACGAACAGTTTCAACTCCGCGAGAAGAGCAAAAATGCACAAGCACCCCCAAGCACCCCGGATGCTGCGGTGGCGGTCCGCCGCCGCAGCACTGGCAACAGCCGTGGCTGCCTCGACCTTCCTTGCCGTCCCGTCGGCGCAGGCCAACGAGCCTGCCGATCCGCCGGCCGCCGAGCAGATGCCGGCACCCACCCCGGGGTTCCCTCTCCCCACGGAACACACCCAGCAGGCCCACGATCCGGCGTCGGACTTCACCTCCAAGTGGACCCGCGCGGACGCCAAGCAGATCATGGCGCAGAGCGATTCCACCGTGGCTCCGGGTGAGAACTCCATGAGCCCCGATGTCACCATGCCGGAGATCCCCGAGGATTTCCCCACCATGAATGACGACGTCTGGGTCTGGGACACCTGGTCCCTCACGGACGAGCACTCGAACCAGATCAGCTACAAGGGCTGGGACGTCATCTTCTCCCTCGTGGCCGATCGCCACGCCGGGTACGGCTTCGACCAGCGCCACTGGAACGCCCGGATCGGCTATTTCTTCCGCAAGACCAACGCCGACCCGGCCAAGGACAAGTGGAACTACGGCGGCCACGTCTTCGCTGACGGCGCCTCGATCGGCAATACCGAGTGGTCCGGCTCCACCCGCCTGATGCAGGGCAACCACGTCAACGTGTTCTATACGGCAACAACGTTCTACGACGTGGCTGAGCGGAACGCGGGCCGCGGCGGGATTGCCCCGGACGCGGCAATCGCCAAGGCCCTGGGCAAGATCCACGCAGACGAGAACGGCGTCACTTTCGACGGGTTCCAGCACACCAAGCTGCTTGAACCGGACGGCAAGATGTACCAGACCAAGGAACAGAACCCCGGCTTCGCCTTCCGCGATCCGTACACCTTCGCGGACCCGGCACACCCCGGCAAGACCTTCATGGTCTTCGAAGGCAACACCGGCGGCACCCGTGGGGAATACCGCTGCAAGCAGGAAGACCTCGGCTACCAGCCAGGAGACCCCAACGCCGAAAACCTGAATGAAGTCAACAGCACCGGCGCCTACTACCAGACCGCCAACGTGGGCCTGGCCGTGGCGGACAACAAGGACTTGACCAAGTGGTCCTTCCTGCCGCCAATCCTGTCCGCAAACTGCGTCAATGACCAGACTGAGCGCCCCCAGATCTTCATCCAGAACGAAAACGGCAAGAACAAGTACTACCTGTTCACCATCAGCCACCAGTTCACCTACGCGGCAGGCATGCGCGGCCCTGACGGCGTCTACGGCTTCGTGGGCGACGGTGTCCGTTCCGACTACCAGCCGATGAACAACAGCGGCCTGGCCCTGGGTTCACCGACTGACCTGAACCTCCCGTCCGAGTCCCCGGAGGCGCCCACCCCCAACCAGAACGGCCGCCAGTTCCAGGCTTACTCGCACTACGTGCAGCCCGGTGGCCTGGTGCAGTCGTTCATCGACAACGTCAACGGCGTCCGCGGCGGATCCCTGTCGCCGACGGTGAAGATCAACTTCAAGAACGGTATCTCCCAGGTTGACCGCAGCTTCGGCCAGAACGGCCTTGGCCCCTTCGGTTACCTGCCCACCAACGTCAAGGTGGGCGGCCAGGGCCACTACAAGTAGGCCGCGGCACAAACCCAAACGCCGCTGCTTCAGCGGCACCGCCCAGGGCGGGGATGCTCTTGGGGGCATCCCCGCCTGGGTCCTTTAACTACTGTCCCCCAGTTAACAGCGCAGCACCGCAGGCTAGGGATAGGGTTGGATCAACAGAAGGGGGAGTGCCTGATGGAATACCAGAACCCACAACCCGAGCCGGGCATCCGCAGCGGCGCCGCGCCGGTTCCTGTCCCGGCGCCCGGGCTGGGACGGACCGTGATTTCGGAAACCGCCGTGGCCAAGGTGGCAGGGATCGCCGCCCGCGCTGTTCCCGGCGTCTACTCCCTGGGCACGGTCCCGTCCCGCGCCCTGGGGGCCATCCGGGACGCCGTAGGCAGCTCCGACCATGCGGCCGGGGTCCGTGCCGAGGTGGGAGAAACCCAGGTAGCAGTGGATATCAGCCTCGTGGCGAGTTACGGCACGCCGCTGCATGCCCTCGCCAACCAGGTGCGCGCCGCCGTCTACCGGGCGGTGGAGGAACTGGTGGGGCTCCAGGTCATCGAGGTGAACGTCGAGGTCACCGATGTCTACGTACCGCCTCCCGTTAAGCCGGCCACCGTAACCACTGAAAGGGAGGCACTGCTGTGAGCCTGACACTGGCCGGTGCCGCCATGGGCGCCTTCGTGGCCTTCATGTCCCTCCAGTTCGGGCTATGGGGGTTCCTGGTATCCCTGCTGTTCATGGCCATCGGGGCACTCCTGGGCCGCGCCGCCGAGGGGAAGCTGGACCTCCGCGGCGTCCTCGATGCCATCATCGGCCGGCGCTCATCATCATGAGCACGCCCGCCCCGGCGATGCGGGCACAGGTGCTCAGTGGCCACAACCGCATCAGCACGCAGGCGCTGACGAGCCTTGCCAAGGCGGCGGCTGCAGCGGCGTTTGACGTTGACGCCCAGGACGTCCGGGCAGACTGGACGGACGACGACGGCCAGTTGGCTTTGTCCCTTGTCACGCCCATCAGCATCCCGCCTCTAAAGACAGTCGTCCTGGATCCGGCGCGGGTGGAGAGGTTCGGCGGTTCCATCTGGGACCGGACGGTCCAGGCCAAGTCCCGCATCCTGGAGACCGTTACGGAGCTCAGCGGTGCCAGGTTGAGCAGGGTGGACATCCGCATCAGCGGCGCAAAGATCAGTGAAGGAGGCCGGGTCCGGTGAGCAGCAGGGTGGACGCCGCGGCCGGGCGGTCCCGGGGTGAGGAGGGCCGCCGCGACGAGGGGCGGGGCCTGGACATGCGCCGCGTGGCCTACCGCGAAACGCACTCCACGCGCGCCGCGGTGGCCATCGTCGCTGCCGTGCTGGTCATTGTGCTGGCGGCCTACGGACTCCTGGAAGCAGCGGTGCACGCTATCGGCCAGCCTGCCTGGCTTATCGAGCCGCAAGTGGCTGCGCAACGCATCGTGGAGCTTCCCGCCGGGATTTCGCCGCTGCTGCTCGGCGCCGTCGGCGCGGTCCTTGCGATGGCCGGCCTTATCTTCCTGCTTAACGGGATACTCCCGGGGCGGCGGGCGCGGCACCTCCTCTCAGCTGCCGGACAGGCTTCCGGAGGCCCCGTCGTCGTGGTTGACGATGAAGTGATCGCCTCATCGCTTGCCCGCCGTGCCCGGCTGGCGGCAAACGTGGCGCCGGAGCAGGTGATGGTGGTTGTTTCGCAGCGCCAGGTCATGGTGAATGTCAGGCCCACGTCCGGCGTGCCGGTGGACGATGGGACAGTCCTCGCCGCCGTCCAGGACGAGCTGGACCAGATGGGGCTGGAGCCGTCGCCCGAAGTCCGGGTCCATGTAACGCCGACGGGAGTGATTGGGGCATGAACAGCACGCCAAGCCTCCTCAACCGGATCCTCCTCACTGTCCTGGGGCTGGTGCTCCTTGCCGTCGGCGTCCTGCTGATGCTGCTGGCAACCGTCCCGCCCGTGGCCGCCTGGTGGCAGTCCTGGTCCCCGGGGATCTGGGCCGGGATCAACCAGGTCTTCAACGCCACCAGGTTCCCGGGGCGCACCGAAAGCTGGCTCTGGATTGTGGTGGCCCTGGTCCTGCTGCTGATGATCGGGCTGATGGTGGCCTGGATCGCCCAGCAGGGCAAGGGCCGGTCCAACCTGTTGGCCGCCGAATACGATCCGGGCGATGTTCCCGGTGACGTCCGCATCGGCGGGGGAGTGGTGGAACAGGCCCTCAAGCATGCGCTGGCAGGGCGTCCGGACCTTGCCGGTTCCACGGTAGCAACCTATGACGTCAAGGGCTCACCCGCGTTGAAAGTCCGGCTGCTGCCGCGCCAGGGCGTCGCGCCGCACCTGCTGGCAGCCGAGGTCACCGGCCTGCTCGCGGCGCTCGAAACGGTTGTCGGCAAGGAAACACCGGTCCTCGTCCATATCGGGGCGGGGGCACGGACGCGCTTCGGCCGTGCCGAGCGCGTCCGCTGATCACCCTACTCCCGCTCCAGGTAGACAGCGCAGTCGACCGGAACCTCCCGCACAGCAGCCAGCTCTTCGGCGGGAACAGGTCCGCTGGCCAGCGCCACCCGGTATCCCGCCGGCATGGGAGCGGATGCGAATCCCATGTTTGCGAGGACCAGGACATCCCCGTTGCGGAACGCCAGCAGCCCGGCGTCCGGAGCGTGGATATCATCCCACTCCAGGGTGCCCAGGCCCAGCCTGCGCCCGGAGCGGAAGGCAAGGGCAGCCTTGTAGAACTCCAGGGTTGAGCCCTCCTCTCCCTCCTGCTGGTCAGCCGCGAGGGGGCCGAAACTGTCCGGCTGCGGAAGCCATGGCCGTGCCTGGCTGTGCGCGGACGAGAAGCCGTAACCGGGCAGGTCGGCGGCCCAGGGCAGCGGCACCCGGCAGCCGTCCCGGCCAATTTCAGCACCGTTCGTCCGGAAGAATGTGGGGTCCTGCCTGGCGCCGGCCGGAAGCGTAGTGTGTTCCGGCAGCCCCAGTTCCTCGCCCTGGTACAGGTAGGCGGAACCGGGCAGCGCCAGGGAAACCAGCGTTGCGGCCCGGGCGCGGGCCAGTCCCAGGGCGGAGTCTGGCTGCTCATCATCCGCGGCCAGGCCCTTGGGAAAAGTAGTGGGGTCGGAAAGCCCGAACCGGGTAGGGTGCCGGACGGTGTCATGATTGCTCAGCACCCAGGTGCACGGTGCCCCCACTGAGGCGGCGGCCGCCAGGGACGCCTCGATGGCGGCCGCCATGCGCTCGGCATCCCAGCCCGCCAGAAGGAAATCGAAATTGAAAGCCTGCTGCATCTCATCCGGCCGCACGTAGCGGGCCAGCCGTTCCGCCGGTTCCACCCATGCTTCGGCCACCATCATCCGGTCGCTGCCGTACTCCGCCAGCACCCGGTGCCAGTCACGGTAGATGTCGTGCACGCCCTCCTGGTCGAAGAAGGGCGACGGCGGGTAGACCGGGGAGACGGCACGGTGCGGTTCCTCGACGTCGGTATGTGCCCCCGGTGCATCACCAGGCGGCAGCGTCAGGCTGTGCGTTCCTTCCACCATGGCCGCCGCGCCGTCCCAGTCGGGAAGGCCCTTTTCCTTGACCATGCCGTGCGCAACGTCCACCCTGAAACCGTCCACGCCGCGGTCCAGCCAGAACCGGAGGACGGAACGCATCTCCTCGTGGACCTCGGGGTTCTCCCAGTTGAGGTCGGGCTGCCTGGTGTCGAACAGGTGGAGATACCATTCGCCGGGCGAACCGTCCGGCCCGGCCACGCGGCTCCACGCCGGCCCGCCGAAGATCGACTTCCAGTTGTTGGGTGCGCGGTTGCCGTCCCTGGATCCCGGCACGCTGTCCTTGCCGGGGCGGAAGATATAGCGGTCCCGCTCGGGGGAGCCGGGCGCCGCCTTGAGGGCCTCCTGGAACCATGCGTGCTCATCGGAGGTGTGGTTGGGAACCAGGTCCACGATGACCTTCAGGCCCCGGCTGTGAGCATCCTGCAACATTGCATCGAAGTCGTCGAGGGACCCGAACAACGGGTCCACCTGCCGGTAGTCCGCCACGTCGTACCCGCCGTCGGCCTGCGGCGACTTATAGAAGGGGGACAGCCAGACGGCGTCCACTCCCAGCTTCTCAAGATACGGCAGGTGTTCCATCACACCGCGCAGGTCACCCATGCCGTCCCCGTTTCCATCTGCGAAGGAACGCGGGTAGATCTGGTAGACGACGGCATCTGCCCACCATTCCGGCCGGGTGTGACCGAAGGCGGGAACGGCCAGGTTGGACATTTGGTTCCCCTCAGATAACTTTTTGATGTAAACGCTTGCATTGCACGCAGCAACCTTACTAGTGTGACAGTCACCACATCAACCTCACCTAGCAAGCGCACTGCCGACTTACTTGTCACTCAGCGAGGAGCTTCAAGCCAATGAAAACCCCTAGATTCCTTCTTCCGGCCGCCACTGCCGGTGTCCTGGCCCTGACCCTGTCCGCGTGTGCGGGCGGTGGCGGGGGTGGCACGACTGGTGGCGGCGACGCTGAAGCCAACCTCGAGGGCCGGGGTCCCATCACCTACGTCCAGGGCAAGGACAACAGCAATGTGGTCCGCCCGCTCCTCGAGAAGTGGAATGCTGCGCATCCGGATGAGCAGGTGACGTTCAAGGAGCAGACAGACCAGGCAGACCAGCAGCACGACGACCTGGTCCAGAACTTCCAGGCGAAGAACGAAAACTATGACGTCGTCAGCGTCGATGTTGTCTGGACTGCAGAATTCGCCGCCCGTGGCTGGCTCCAGCCGTTGGAAGGTGACATGGCCATCGAAACGGACGGCATGCTTGAGCCCACCATCGAAGCAGGCTCCTACCAGGACAAGCTCTACACCGCCCCCGTATCCTCTGACGGTGGCATCCTGTACTACCGCAAGGACCTTGTTCCGGAAGCTCCCAAGACCTGGGACGAAATGATGGGGATGTGCTCCATCGCCAAGGAAAACAACATCGGCTGCTACGCGGGCCAGTTCAAACAGTACGAAGGCCTCACGGTCAACGCTTCCGAAGCAATCAACTCCGCCGGCGGTTCCGTCCTGGATGACGACGGCAAGCCGAGCCTGACCACGGACGATGCCGAGAAAGGGCTGAACAACCTGGTGGAGGCTTTTGAAAACGGCAACATCCCCGCCGAAGCCATCACGTACCAGGAAGAGGAGAGCCGCCGTGCGTTCCAGGAAGGCAAGCTGCTGTTCCTCCGGAACTGGCCTTACGTCTACAACCTGGCCACTACCGAAGGTTCCTCACAGGTGAAGGACGTGCTGGGTATGGCTGCACTTCCGGGTGAGGATGGCCCCGGCGCTTCTTCGCTTGGCGGACACAATGCCGCCATCAGCGTCTACTCAAAGAACAAGGCCACGGCCCGTGACTTCGTGAAGTTCCTGGTCGAGGAAGAGCAGCAGAAGTTCTTCGCCACCCAGGGTTCGCTCGCTCCGGTCCTTGCCGATCTTTATGAAGACCAGGAACTTGTTGCCAAGCTGCCGTACCTGCCAGTCCTGAAGACCTCCATCGAGAACGCCGTACCGCGTCCGGTCACCCCGTTCTACCCGGCCGTCACCCAGGCTATCCAGGAGAATGCCTACGCCGCCCTGAAGGGTGAAAAGTCCGCTAAGGACGCGCTGTCCGACATGCAGAAGTCCATCGAGTCCGCCGGCGCAGGATCGTAGCTCAATCATGGCAACCGAACTAGGCCCGACGCCGGCAACCAAGCCGGCGTCGGGCGGCGCCCCGGTCCATCATGGACCCAAGGGCGTCGGAGAAGACAACCAGATTTTGAGCCAGGGCAAGTGGGCCACGTGGCTGCTTGCCCCTACCATCATCGCGTTGGCCATTGTGATCGTTTATCCGATCATCAGCGCTATCGTGATGTCTTTCCAGAAGGACGCAGGCCTGGACCCGGCCACCGGTTTGTTCACCGCAGGTGGCCCTGCGGGCATCCAGAACTATGTGAACTGGCTGGGCCAGCAATGTGCCGCTCCCGGCGGCGGCACTGTCGCCTGCCCCCCCGGCACCTTGGGTGGCCAGTTCTGGACCGCTACCGGGACCACGTTCCTTTTCACGGTCATCACCGTCACCTTTGAAACAATCCTTGGTTTCTGGATGGCGATGATCATGGCCAGGACCTTCAAGGGCCGTAGCCTGGTCCGCGCGGCCGTGCTGGTGCCGTGGGCCATCCCCACCGCCGTAACCGCCCAGCTGTGGCTGTTCATGTTCGACTTCAACGGCATCGTCAACAAGCTGTTCAACGCCTCCATCCTCTGGACGGGCAGTGAATGGCCGGCCAAATGGGCAGTCATCATTGCTGACACCTGGAAGACCACACCGTTCATGGCGCTGTTGATTCTGGCGGGTCTCCAGATGATTCCGGCGGATGTTTACGAGGCCGCAAAGGTGGACGGCGCCAGTGCCTGGCAACGGTTCAAGCTCATTACGCTTCCCTTGGTGAAGCCAGCCCTGATGGTGGCCATCCTGTTCCGCACCCTTGACGCGCTGCGTATGTTCGACCTTCCCTACATCCTCACGCAGGGTGCCAACAACACCACCACGCTGTCCATCCTGGTGATCAACCAGATCAGGCAAGGCTTCAACTCGGCAGCCGCATTGTCCACCATCACGTTCCTGATCATCTTCCTGGTGGCGTTTATCTTCGTCCGCTTCCTTGGAGCCAACGTCGTGGAGCAAAGCGGAGCAACCGGTAAGGGGAAGAAATGACAACCTCAACCGCCTCCACTGATCTGCGGACGCAGCAGGACAGAGGCCGCAAGATTGCGCAGAACCGGGAGAAGTGGGCAAGTGCCCGGACGTACATCAGTGCTGCAGTCATCCTGATCTGGTGCCTTGCACCGGCTTACTGGATGGTGGTGACGGCCTTCCGCGAAGTGGGTTTCACCTACGACACCACGCCTTGGCCAACACATGTAACACTGGACAACTTCACCACCGCGTTCGATACCTCGTTCGGCAACAGATTCGGCCAGGCGCTGCTTAACAGCGTTTTCATCGGCGTCATGGTGACTGCGATCTCGCTGCTCATTGGTGTCTTCGCCGCTTATGCGCTGGCCCGGTTGAACTTCCGGTTCAAGTTCCTGGTGCTGGGCTTCATCCTGGGCGCTTCCATGTTCCCGGGCGTTGCACTCATCACCCCGCTGTTCCAGCTGTTCACCAACATTGGCTGGATGGGTACTTACCAGGCGCTGATCATCCCTAACATCTCCTTCGTCCTGCCGCTGACCGTCTATACGCTGACTTCCTTCTTCCGCGAGATGCCGTGGGAGCTTGAGGAATCGGCGCGCGTCGATGGCTGCACCCAGGGCCAGGCGTTCCGTAAGGTGATCATGCCGCTGGCCGCGCCAGCAATCTTCACGACGGCGATCCTGGCGTTCATTTCCTCCTGGAACGAGTTCCTGATCGCCAGCCAGCTGTCCAACGAGGCCACGCAACCGGTGACGGTTGCCATCGCCAGCTTTGCCGGGGCACAGCCCAACCAGATTCCATACACGGCCATCATGGCTGCGGGCACCATCGTCACCATTCCGCTGGTGATCCTGGTGCTTGTGTTCCAGCGCAAGATTGTGGCCGGCCTGACGGCGGGTGCAGTCAAGTGACAGGCGATGCTTCCCGCTCCCGCTCCACGGGGGCGGGAAGCGACCGCAGGCGCGTCCGGTCCGGCGAGGACTTTGACATCATCATCGGGTTCCTTGGTTTTTGGGCCCTGGTCCTGCTGGTGGTCACCGTCTGGATGGAAGTGACTGCGCAGCCCGCACTCGGCTGGGCCCTGGGGCTGCTGGCCACGCTCCTGGCGCTGTACGGCATGGTCCGTTTGCGCCGGAAGCTCCCCGAACGCAGGTAGCCGGGGGAAGGCCAGCCAGTCACGGTTTAACGTCGAGTGGCCGGGGAGTGCGAAAATACGAAGGCTCGGGGGCAGCAGGGCGAGCGGCAGCTTCACGCTGCATGGAGTTATTGAGGGGACACACGGTGGCACGCACAACAGAAAGATCCCAAAGGGGCGGCCACACGGGAGTCAGCATCGAGGACGTTGCGGCAGCTGCCGGTGTCTCGACTGCCACAGTGTCCCGGGCCGTCCGTGGCCTGCCCCGCGTGTCGCCGGCCACCCGCGAACGAATCCTTGAGGTAGCCGGCAACCTGGGCTATGTGGCCTCATCCTCCGCATCCGGGCTCGCCACCGGCCGCACCAAGACCATTGGCGTGCTGGCCCCGTTCGTCAGCCGCTGGTTCTTTTCGAAAGCCATTGAGGGGGCGGACCGGGAACTCCACGCCCGGCAATACAACCTCTCCCTGTTCAACCTCGGCGGCCACGGCAGCAACCGGGAGCGGCTCTTCAGCAAAACCATGGTCTACAAGCAGATTGACGCCCTGCTGGTCCTCTGTATGGCGCTGACCCATGAAGAGCTGGACCACCTGCAGAAAATCGACATTCCGCTGGTGGTGGTGGGCGGACACGTCGAGGAGTGCGCCTACGTCGGCATTGACGACTACGCCGCCGCCTCCACGGCCGTGCGGCACCTGATCGACCTGGGCCACCGCGACATCGCACTGCTCCACGGCGACGACGAGACGGACCTGAACTTCGACGTTCCCAGGGTCCGGATCCTCGCCTTCAAGGATGTTATGACGTCCGCCGGACTGCCCACCCGCCCGGAGTGGGACGAATGGGGCGACTTCACGGTCCGCAGCGGGCAGGAGGCCTTCCGCCGGCTGTGGGCACGTCCCGGTGCCAAACCCACAGCCATCTTCTGCGCCTCCGACGAGATGGCCATGGGCGTCATCTTCGAGGCCCAACGCATCGGCGTCCGCGTGCCGGAGGACCTGTCAGTCGTGGGGATCGACAATCACGATTTTGCCGACGCCATGGGGCTGACCACCGTGGGGCAGCGGCCTGACGAACAGGCTGAGCTGGCCACCAAGATGCTCCTTGACGAACTGGACGGCGAGGTGGGGTCGGTGCAGTCCGCCGTCGCACCGCATGAACTCATCGTCCGGCGGACCACCGCGCCGCCCCCGGCCAAGCGTTCCGCCGCATGATTTCGGCGTCCTGACAAGGGCTCATTCCGGGACGTGACGAAGGTCAGGATGCGCGTGCCAACTGCCGGATGGGGATCCAGCGGGAGGCCAGGCGCCGGTAGGCTGCCGCAGCTCCGGTCATGTCGCCCTCCGCGAGGCATTCGATACCCAGCCGGATGTCCATGGGGGAATCGTCCGGATACACCTTGTCCGCCACGGCACCGTAGTCCAGCTCCACCATCGATTCCACATGGAACTGCTCCAGCCACTCGGTGAGCTGGGCCAGGTCGTCCAGCATGTCCAGGTCCGGGGCCGCCAGGGCAAGGTTGGCAACCGCGTAACGGGCACGTTCCAGGGCGTCGGTGATCGATGCCCACACCCGGACCGTGAGGATGCGGCCGGCTGCCTCCACCACGTCCTTGTGGTCCGACTCCATGAACAGCGAAAACCAGCTGAACGGGATCCCCCAGGTTGACGCCCGGGTATGCACCCGGATGGAACCGTCGCGGGCCTTGACCTGGTCGATCCGTTCCTGGTGCTTGTCCCGCTGTTCCTCGGGGATCAGCAGCTCCGCAAGCGGGCCGTGGATTCCCTCCATCAGGGCGTTGGCCGCCAGGCCTGCACGGAGGACCAGCTGGCTGGGACAGTACAGCAGCACCGGCTCGGCGTCAGCGCCGTCGTCGGCCGCTCCGCCCTGGGGAGCCGGGGCCGTGGTGACCCGCACCAGGTCGGTGCGTCCGGTGGGAAACGGGTCCCCGCCTGAGCGGGTGATGCGCCCCAGCGAGGCGAGCAGTTCGGCGTTTTCGACGGCGGCACGCGAGGCTGTGCGTGCACCAGCCGCCTGGATCGCGGCGCGCTGCTCTTCCGGGAACGCGTCCAGCGGTTCGTAGACCCGCAACGTGGAGGAAAAAGGCAGGCCTGCCTGGCCCCGGTAGAGGTTTCCCGTCATCGCGGTCTCCTTATCTGGGTCCAGGTGGCCGTCATCAGTCCGCCAGTTCCACCAGCACGGGGGCGTGGTCCGAAGCGCCCTTGCCCTTGCGTTCCTCGCGGTCAATGGAGGCACCGGTAACCCGGCTGGCCAGCGCGGGGGAGGCGAGGACGAAGTCGATGCGCATGCCTTCCCGCTTGGGGAAGCGCAGCTGGGTGTAGTCCCAGTAGGTGTATACGCCGGGGCCGGGAGTGTAGGGGCGCACCACATCGGTGAAGCCGGCGGATTCGAAGGCGTGGAAAGCGGCACGCTCCGGTGGGCTGACATGGGTGTAGCGGTTGTTCACGAACAGGTCGATGTCCCAGACGTCCTCATCGAACGGCGCGATGTTCCAGTCGCCCATCAAAGCCACCTGGGCCTGCGGGTTCTCGGCGACCAGCCCCTGCGCGTGCGTTTTGAGGCTCTCCAGCCATTTGAGTTTGTAGGGCATGTGCTCGTCATCCAGCGACCGGCCGTTGGGAACGTACAGGCTCCAGATCCGGATGCCGGCGCAGGTGGCCGCCATGGCCCGGGCCTCCTGCACGGGGTCCTTGCCGGCCTTGCCGAACGAGGGCTGGTCAAGGAAGGTCCGTTCGACGTCCTCCAGGCCCACCCGGGATGCGATGGCCACGCCGTTCCACTGGTTCACACCGAAGTGGGCCACCTCGTAGCCCATCCGCTCAAACAGTTCCCACGGGAAGTTATCGTCCTTGCACTTGGTCTCCTGGATGGCCAGGACGTCGCAGTCGCTGCGCTGAAGCCAGGCTTCGACGCGGTCTGCGCGGGCACGGAGCGAATTTACATTCCAGGTAGCTATCTTCACAGTTCCTAACTTACCGTGGCTGCACTGCAGCAGGTAAAGCAGGGCGGGGCGTTCCGAAGTACCCGCGGGCGGGTGTCCGGCTAATGGAACTTAGTTGGAAGTCCGAGTATATTCGCAACCAGAGATGACCTGGGCCACAAAAACCGGAACATTGCGAAGGAGCATCAGCCATGGTGCGCGAGCTGTCCCATTACGTCGGAGGCCGGCATGCGGAGGGGAGGTCCGGACGGTTCGGGGATGTCTTCGACCCCTGCACCGGCCGCGTCCAAGCCAGGGTTCCGCTGGCGGGCCGGGATGAGGTGCAGGACGCCATAGCCGCCGCCGGGAAGGCGCAGCCTGCGTGGTCGGCAATGAACCCCCAGCGGCGGGCCAGGATCCTCCTGAAGTTCGTGGACCTGGTGAACTCGCAGATGGACGAGCTGGCGCGGCTGCTGTCCGCCGAGCATGGCAAAACCCTTGCCGACTCCAAGGGGGATATCCAGCGCGGCCTGGAAGTGGTGGAGTTCGCCGCCGGAGCTCCCCACCTGGTCAAGGGCGAGTTTTCCAGTGACGCCGGGGCCGGGATCGACATCCATTCGCTCCGCCAGCCGCTCGGCGTCGTGGCCGGCATAACGCCGTTCAATTTCCCGGCCATGATTCCCCTGTGGAAGTCCGGCCCGGCCCTGGCGGCGGGCAACGCCTTCATCCTCAAACCCTCTGAGCGGGACCCCTCGGTACCGCTCCGGCTGGCGGAACTCTACAGCGAGGCGGGCGTGCCGGACGGCGTGTTCAGCGTGGTCAACGGGGACAAGGAAGCCGTGGACGCCATCCTCGAGGACCCGCGGATCAAGGCGGTCGGCTTTGTTGGTTCCACCCCCATTGCCCGGTACATCTATGCGACGGCGGCCGCGCACGGGAAACGGGCCCAGTGCTTCGGCGGAGCCAAGAATCACATGGTGGTCATGCCCGATGCGGACCTGGACCAGGCCGCGGATGCCCTGATCGGTTCCGGTTACGGCTCCGCCGGCGAACGCTGCATGGCCATCTCCGTGGCAGTCCCGGTAGGCCGGGAGACCGCGGACCGGCTGGTGGAAAAACTGCAGGAACGGGTCAAGGAACTCCGGGTGGGCTCCAGCATGGCGCCGGACTCGGACTTCGGCCCCGTGGTGTCAGCCGCTGCCAAGGAACGCATCGAGGGCTACATCGGGGCGGGCGTGGACGAGGGCGCCACCCTCCTGGCCGACGGCCGCAGATTCACTGTGGAAGGCTACGAGGACGGCTTTTGGGTGGGCCCCACGCTCTTCGACCATGTCACCCCGGATATGACGGTGTACCGCGAAGAGATTTTCGGGCCCGTCCTGAGCGTGGTCCGCGCGTCCGGCTACGAGGAAGCGCTGCGGCTCTGCACTGACAACCCGTACGGCAATGGCGTCGCCATCTTCACCCGCGACGGCGACGCTGCCCGGGACTTCGCCACCCGCGTGGACGTCGGCATGGTGGGCATCAATGTTCCCATCCCCGTGCCACTGGCCTACTACACCTTTGGCGGCTGGAAGGCGTCCGGCTTCGGCGACCTGAACCAGCACGGCGCGGACGCCTTCCGGTTCTATACCAAGACAAAGACCGTCACCACACGCTGGCCCTCCGGAATCCGGCAGGGATCCAGCTTCATCATGCCGGAAGGAAGCTGATGACGGAACGTGCGCCAGACGGACCGGAGGTGCTGTTCGAGCGGCGGGGCCCGCTGGCGGTGATCACCCTGAACAGGCCGCGGGCAGTCAACGCACTCACCGCCGGCATGGTGGGCATGATCCTGCATCAGCTCACTGCGTGGGCGGACGACGACGGCGTGGCCACCGTCCTGGTCCAGGGCGCCGGAGAGCGGGGCCTCTGCGCAGGCGGGGACATCGTGGCCATCTATGAGGACATTCCGCACGGCGGCAAGCGGACCGCGGACTTCTGGCAGGCCGAGTACCGGATGAACTCCCTGATAGCGCGCTACCCCAAGCCGTACGTTGCCCTCATGGACGGCCTCGTCCTTGGCGGCGGGGTGGGCATTTCCGCCCACGGCTCCGTCCGCGTGGTCACCGAGCGGACCAGGACAGGGATGCCCGAAACCACCATTGGCTTCGCCCCCGACGTCGGCGGGACCTTCCTGCTCGCCCGCGCGCCGGGGGAGACGGGAACCCACGCGGCGCTGACAGGAGCGCACCTGGACGGACCGGACGCCCTGTACCTGGGCCTTGCCGACCATTACGTCCCGTCCACCCGTCTGCCCCACCTGGTGGCATCGCTCGAAAGCGAAAGCCCGGAAGCCGCCGTCGGACGCTGGGCCGGGGACGCTCCGCCCTCCGCCCTGGCGGGCCAGCGGGAGTGGATTGACGCCTGCTATGCGGAACCCGATGCCGGGGACATTGTCCGCCGGCTCCGTACCTGGCAGGGCCACGGCTCGGCGGAGGCGAAGCAGGCCGCGGACGCGATTGAGGCAAAATCGCCAACCTCGGTCAAAGTGGCGCTGGAATCGGTGCGCCGGGCCCGGGGCCTGACGCTGGATGAGGCCCTCGCCGAGGAATACCGCGTGGGCCTGCGCTTCCTCTCCGGCCCTGACTTCCGGGAGGGCATCCGCGCCCAGGTGGTGGACAAAGACCGTACTCCGCGCTGGCAGCCGCCCACACTCGGCGAGGTACTCCCGGAGCATGTGGCCCGTTTCTTCCAGCCGCTGGACGGCGGGGAACTGGACCTTGGCACAGCGTTGGACAGGGGCACAGCGGCAAACCTGAAGTTAAAGGAGACGGACCATGCCTGACAAGTACACCGTGGCGTTCCTGGGCCTGGGACACATGGGCATTCCCATGGCCGCGAACCTGGTCACGGCAGGGCACGCCGTGGCCGGCTACGACGTGGTGCCTGCCGCGCTGGAGGCCGCCCGGGCAAGGCAGATTCCGGTGGCAGCCGGCGCCACCGAGACGCTCGCCGGTGCCGACGTGGTGCTGACCATGTTCCAGAGCGGCCAGCAGGTGCTCGACGCATACCGCGGGACCGGTGGCCGGCCCGGCCTGTTGGCGGCAGCTGCCCCGGGGACCATGTTCCTGGACTGCTCAACCATCAACGTTGACGAGGCACGCGAGGCGGCCCGGCTGGCAGTCGAGGCAGGACACCGCTCCGTTGATGCCCCCGTTTCCGGTGGCGTGGTGGGAGCCGAGGCGGGAACCCTCACCTTCATGGTGGGCGCGGAGGAGGCGGACTTCGAGGCTGTCCGGCCCCTGTTGGAGGTGATGGGCAAACGGGTGGTGCATTGCGGTGCCCACGGCGCCGGCCAGGCGGCCAAGGTCTGCAACAACCTCATCCTTGGCGTATCGATGATCGCCGTCAGCGAGGCCTTCGTCCTGGGGGAGAAGCTGGGACTCAGCCACCAGGCGCTCTTCGACGTTGCATCGGCGGCCTCCGGGCAATGCTGGGCATTGACCACCAACTGCCCCGTCCCCGGCCCTGTCCCCACCAGTCCGGCCAACCGCGACTACCAGCCCGGGTTCGCCGGCGCGCTGATGGCCAAGGACCTCAACCTTGCCGTCAACGCCCTGCGCAGCACCGGCGTCACCGGGCGGATGGGGCAGCTGGCAGCCGAGATCTACGATACTTTTGCCGCGGAAGGCGGTGCCGGCCGGGACTTCTCGGCGATCATCACCGACATCCGGGCAAAATCCGCCGCCGGAGCACCGGCGGCAGCAGGCGCGGCTGCGCCACCAAACACCGCCGGGTCCGGCACAGCAATGAAAAAGGCACCAACAGCGCACGACGACGGGAGTCCCGAATGACGGAGTACGCCAACATCCTGGTGGAGCAGCAGGGGCGGGTGGGGCTGGTCACCCTCAACCGGCCGCAGGCGCTGAATGCGCTGAACAAGGCCACCATGGAGGAATTGGTCGGCGCCGTCACAGCGATGGATTCGGACCCCGGAGTGGGGGCCGTGGTGATTACCGGATCGGGCAAGGCCTTCGCCGCCGGAGCCGACATCAACGAGATGGCGGCCCAGGGCTACATGGACATGTACGCGGCCGACTGGTTCCGCGGATGGGAGGACCTCACCCGGCTGCGCATCCCCACCATCGCCGCCGTATCGGGGTTTGCCCTGGGCGGCGGCTGCGAGCTGGCGATGATGTGCGATCTCATCATCGCCGGCGACAACGCCAAGTTCGGCCAGCCCGAGATCAACCTGGGGGTGCTGCCCGGGATGGGCGGGTCGCAGCGCCTGACCCGTGCCGTGGGCAAGGCCAAAGCCATGGACCTGATCCTGACGGGCAGGTTCATCGGTGCCGAAGAGGCCGAACGCAGCGGCCTGGTGTCCCGGGTTGTCCCCGCCGAGGACGTGGTGGCGGAAGCCCTCAAAGCCGCGGAGGTCATCGCATCCAAGTCCAAGCCGGTGGCCATGGCGGCTAAGGAAGCCGTGAACGCCGCCTTCGAAACCGGGCTCGCGCAGGGCGTCCTGTTCGAGCGCCGGCTCTTCCACTCCCTGTTTGCCACCGAGGACCAGAAGGAAGGCATGGCGGCGTTCACGGAGAAGCGCCAGCCGGCTTTCAAACACCGGTAAGGGCCTGCGACTCCCGGTAGGTGGCGAGGTCCCGTTCCATTTCCTCCGCCATCAGATGGTTGTTGATGGCGACGGCGGTCCATGCGGCTGATGCGGCCGACGCCAGCACCTGCGCCTTCATGTCCGTGACGTTGCCCGCGCCCCAGACGCCGGGAACCGCAGTGGCGCCGTCGGCAGCCGTCTCAAGGTAGTCGCCGATTCCCAGGGGGTGCGGTGACGGGGACAGGCCAAGGCCGGTAAATGCCTGGACCCGGGCGGAGGTCCGTGCACCCACCACCAGGGCGTCAAGGGCAACCTCCGGACCGCCTGCCAGTGCCACCCCGCGCAGGGCGTCGCCTTCCACCTGGAGGGTTTCCACGGCGCCGGCAACCACCCTGACGCCCCGCGCTGCCAGTTGTTCGAGTTCCGGTTCCGAAGCGTTGGTGCGCTCGTTGAGGAACAGGGTGATGTTGCTGCTCCACTGCCGGAACAGCAGGGCCTGGTGCACGGACCACGGCCCGTTGCCCAAGACGCCGATCGCCTGGTCCTGCACCTCCCAGCCGTGGCAGAACGGGCAGTGCAGCACGTCCTTGCCCCACCGCTCCCGCAAGCCGGGAATGTCCGGCAGTTCGTCCACCAGGCCGGTGGCAACCAGGAGCCGCCGGCCGCGGATCTGCCTCCCGTCGTCGAGCGTTATCCCAAAGCCCTGCCGCACGTCGCCGCTGGCGGCAATTGCCTCTCCGTGGAGGATCACCCCGCCGTAGCCCTCCACCTCGGCACGTCCGGCGGCCAGCAGGGCTGCGGGGCTGATCCCGTCACGGGAGAGGAAGCCGTGGACGCCGTGCGCGGGAGCGTTGCGCGGATCGCCGCTGTCCACCACGGCCACGGACCGGCGGCTGCGGCCCAGCATCTGGGCTGCACTGAGGCCTGCGGCACCGCCGCCGACGATAATGACGTCATAGAAGGGATCACGGTGGCTTGAATGCGTGTATTCAGTCATGCGTCCATGGTCCGATCATGCGCTGAGTACCGCAAACAACTTTGCCGTTATGGCAAAATGGGCGGATGGATGAAAACCTCGACGACGTCCTGGCGGCCGTGGGCCCGCGGCTGAAGGCCCTCCGGGTCAGCCGGGACGTCACGCTGACGGCGCTGGCGGAGGCCACCGGAATCTCGGTCAGCACGCTGTCCCGGCTCGAAGCCGGCCAGCGGCGCCCCAACCTCGAACTGCTCCTGCCCCTGGCCAAGGCGTACCAGGTGCCGCTTGATGAACTGGTGGGAGCGCCGGAGACGGGCGATCCGCGCGTGCACCTTCGCCCCATCGAGGCACGGGGGATGACCATCATTCCGCTGACCCGGAAACCGGGCGGTATCCAGGCCTACAAGCACATCCTGCCGGCCGGACGGCTGGAGGAACCCAGTCCGCAGGTGCACGAAGGCTACGAGTGGCTGTATGTCCTGAACGGGAAACTGCGCATGGTGCTGGGCAGCCAGGACCTGGTCCTGGGGCCGGGCGAGGCTGCGGAGTTCGATACCCGCATCCCCCACTGGTTCGGCAGGGCTGACGGCGGGGCGGTGGAATTCCTCAGCCTGTTCGGCACGCAGGGCGAACGGATGCACGTGAGGGCAAAGCCCGCCTCCAAGAGATAGGGGGGTTTGCCGGTCTGTCAGGTTTCCCCCAGCGCCGTAAGGTAGACAGGACCGCAAGTTTGCAGCGGAAATGGGGGAGAAGCAGATGCGGGTACCGGCGGCGGGTGCGGCGGACGGACTTGGCGGCCTTGTTGGCGTTGCTGCGCAGGCAATTGACAGGCTGGGGGAATGGGGTGTGGGAGCCTTCACCCTCGCAGAAACGGTACTGCCACCCATTCCGAGCGAGGTGATCCTTCCGCTGGCGGGCTACCTTGCCAAGCAGGGGGCCCTCAATCTGTTCCTCGTCTTTGCCACCAGCCTGTTGGGCGCCTACGCCGGTGCGCTGTTCCTCTATTGGCTGGGTGCGAAGCTTGGGCTGGAACGCTCCATCCGCGGGCTGTCCAAACTTCCCCTGGTGGACCGGGAGGATTTCGAGCATGCGGCTGGATGGTTCCGCCGCCATGGCCGGTCTTCCATCTTCTTCGGCCGGCTCCTTCCCGGTGTCCGCAGCCTCATTTCGTTGCCGGCCGGGGCCTCCGCCATACCGCTGGGAACCTTCAGCCTCTACACGCTCGCCGGAAGCGGGTTGTGGAACGGTGCCCTGATCGGACTGGGGTACGCCCTGGGCACCCAGTACCGGCTCATAGAGCAGTACTCCCGGTTCCTCAACTACGCGGTGTATGCGGCACTGGCCGTCACTGTGGTCCTGCTCGTTATCCGGAGGGTGAAGCGGGCCAAGGCGAACCGCTGACCGGCTGCTTGCCCGCACTCAGTCCGCGAAGTCGCCCGCATTCCTGCGGAAGTCACCCAGGATCCGGATCAGGAGGTCCACGTCCCCGGGGCTGAATCCGGGATCACTGAACACCTCACTGTTCAGCGCCGCCGTGGAACGTTCTGCCAGGCTGCGCCCCTCGCCGGTGAGGGCGATCAGCGTGGTGCGGCCATCCGTCGGGTGGGGGGAGCGGGCCACCAGCCCGGCGCGTTCGAGCCGGTCCACGGCGTTGGTGACCGACGTCGGATGGACCTGGAGCAGGGCGCTCGCCTTCTTCATGGGCAGGGAGCCCTTCCGCGTAAAACTCAGCAGCGCCAGGAGCTCATAGCGGGCAAACGTGAGGCCGAACGGCTTAAGGGTGGCCTCGATTCTTGCGAGGAGGATCTGCTGCGTACGCATGACGGCGGTGATGGCTGCCATGGGCGCCGCAACTTCTGCCCACCCGTGCTCCTCCCAGTTGCGCCGGGCCTCGGCAATGGGATCGCGTGGCAAATGCGTGCCCATACAGCCCCTTTCCGGAAAATCCTGTGAATATACTAGGACATCCAACGGTTTGGCGAGGGAGGAATTCCGTGCAGCCCCAGGAACATGGCGGCAGGCCGCCCTTTCCGGACGCGGACCTGATCCATGTGGTGGAGCTCCTCCCGGCTGCCGAACGGCAACGTTATGCGCGGACCCGGGAATTTCTGCAGGCATCCGTCCGGCCGGCATCCCTCGGCTACTGGAACCGCGAGGAGTTTCCGTTCGGCCTGCTGCAGGACATGGCCGGCCACGGACTGGGGGCCCTGCAGATGGATGGCAGCTCCGCCCTGTTCAAAGGGCTGATGTACGCGGAGTTGGCTCGCGCCGACGTCTCCCTCTCGGCGGTTGCAGGCATCCACAATGAGCTGATCGTGGGCATGATCAGCCAACTGGGCTCCGAGGAGCAGAAGAGCCGCTGGCTGCCCGGGCTCAGGGGCTTCACCGCACTGGGGGCCTTCGCCCTGACCGAGCCCGGCCACGGTTCGGACATCTCCCGGGGCCTGGAGACCTCCGCCAGGCTCGAGGGCGGCGAGTGGGTCCTCAACGGGGTCAAGCGCTGGATCGGCGCCGGGACCATCGCCGATTTTGCCCTCGTCTGGGCGCGGGACCAGGCCGACCAGGAGATCAAGGGCTTCATCGTGGAGACCGGCCGTCCCGGCTTCACAGCTACCAAAATTGCCAACAAAATTGGACTGCGCATCATGCAAAACGCGGACATCACGCTGGAGGATGTCCGGATCCCGGCCGGCAACCTGCTCCCCGGGGCCGCCCACTTCGCAGCCGCCCAAGGACTACTGCGGGATTCCCGGGCGTGGGTGGGCTGGCAGGCCGCCGGCATCCAGTTCGCCGCGTTCGACGTCGCCCGGGACTATGCGCTGGGCCGGCAGCAGTTCGGCCGTCCCCTCGCGGGATTCCAGCTAATCCAGCAGCAACTCGCTGACATCCTGGGCAACGCTTCGGCATCCCTGGCACTGATGGTTCAGCTGGCGCGGCTCCAGGAGGAAGGCCGGCTGGAGATGGCGCAGGCTGCCATGGCCAAGGCCACCACCACGCGGCTGGCCCGGGCAACAGTTGCGATGGGACGGTCCCTGCTGGGCGGCAACGGCATCAGCGGTGACTACGGCATGGCCAAGCTGTTCGGTGATGCCGAGATTCTCTACACCTACGAAGGCAGTTACGAGATCAATTCACTACTGGTGGGGCGGGCCGTCACCGGGATTTCCGCCTTCACCTGAGCCCGCCTGTGCTTGCGTGCCGACCAGCGGGCGTTGTCCCGGGCCACCGCCCTCGATAGCATCGAAGAGGTAAGCCTACTTACTGTTGGTCTGCTCCCCTGGGGATGCGGGAAGGGAAGCCCGATGCGCGTCATGAACTCCGTCGTTGTGATCACCGGTGCGTCGAGCGGCATTGGCCGGGCCACAGCGCTTCGCTGCGCATCCAAAGGGGCCTGCCTGGTCCTGGCCTCGCGCGGTACCAAAGCCCTTGAGGCGGTGGCCCGGGAATGCAGGAAACGCGGGGCGAAAGCCATTGCCGTAGCCACCGACGTGACGGATCCGGCAGCGGTGGACAACCTGGCCGACCGTGCTGTGGCGGAGTTCGGACGCCTCGACGTATGGGTCAACAACGCAGCAGTGGGCGCATTCGGCCGGCTCCTCGACATTCCAGCCGCGGATTTCCAGCGTGTCCTTGACGTGAATATTTCCGGCTACGTGAATGGTGCGCGCGCTGCCCTGGCCCGGCAGGCTGCCCAGGGTTCGGGGGTCCTGGTCAATGTTGCTTCAGTTGTTGGCGAGACGCCGTTGCCCTACTCTGCAGCGTATTCCGTCACCAAGGCGGCGGTCCGGTCCCTCAGTGTCAGCCTGCGCTCGGAACTGGCACTTGAAGGACTGTCCGGGGTCCACGTGTGCACAGTCCTGCCCGCCACCATCGACACACCGTTCTACCAGCACGCTGCCAACTACACCGGCCGGCGCGCACGTGCCCTGCCCCCGGTCTACACGCCGGAACGCGTGGCCAGGGCAATCGTCAACGTCATCGAGCACCCCCGCCGCGAAACCGTGGCGGGAGGTCCCGTGGCACGCCTACTGGTCCTGCAGCACAAGGTCACGCCGAAACTGGTGGAAGCGTCCATCGCCCGCCAGGTGGACAAGAAGCAGCTGCCCCGCGGCAAGTCCGCCTCTGTCACCCCGGGAAACCTGCACCGTACTTCGGAATCAATCAGGAAAGGCTCCGTGACCGGCGGCTGGCATGGCCGGAGTAGGACGGCCCGGCGCAGGTTCTTCACCGCGGCGGCAGTGGCCGGCGCCGTGATGGCCGCAGGCAGGCTGCGGGGATGACGGTCCCCGGACGGGTGCTCCGGGAACAGCTGGCCCGGGCCTCCACGGCCGCGGTTCCCGACGGGAAGGCAAGCCCTTTCAGAGGTTCTTGTCCGCGTAGGCGTGCAGGGCGTCCCGCACGAAGCCTGCGCCGGCCACTCCGCCATAGTTGGCCGCAAACCGGGCGTCCGCAAGGTACATGTCCGCGAGCCCGGTGACGTAGCCTTTGACGTCTCCGCCGCTTTCCGCGGCCGGGGTGCCAGGGATGGACGTCAGCCATTCAACGTGGCGACGGGCAAGATCCTGGGCTTCGGGGCTGCCGGGACTGACACCTGATCCGGCCGCGGCCCGCCAGTCCTTCCCCAGCCGTTCAGAGCGTGACTTCCAATCCCTCTTCTCCGCTTCGTCCATGCCCCGCCACCACGAGTCCCCCTTCGCATAGGCGTCCTTGCCCCACCGCTCCTCAACCTCGTCCTTGTACTGTGTGTGGTCGAAGCCGTCGAACATTTCTTCTGCCATGAGTTCTCCTCCTCCTTTAACCGTTTCGATTGTTTGCCGGACGGACGCGATCTGGCGGGACAGCCGGTCCTGCTCCTGCCGCAGCCACTCCAGGTGGCGGGTCAACGCCTTTACGGCGTCCGTCTGCTGCTGGAAGACCTCCGCTATGGCGGGCAACCCCAGGCCCAGTCCGCGAAGGAGCAGGATCCGCTGCAGTTGCAGGAGGGCGGCGCCGTCGTAGTGGCGGTAGCCGTTGCTGCCCACCCGGCTGGGCTTGAGCAGCCCGATGTCGTCGTAGTGCCGAAGGGTGCGGCTCGTGGTGCCGGCCATCCTGGCGACGTCCTGGATGGACCAGTCCTTCGCTGCTTCCGCCGTTATTTCTTCCATGGTCCGAGCGTAGGGGTTGACGCAGCGTCAAGGTCAAGGGGCGGGCGGGCCAGGTTCAGCGGGCGCGGCGATTCCGGGGTGACCGGGTGCGGGCCTGGGCCACCAGGCGGCGGAAAGCGAGGATGAAGATGGCTTCGATCAGGAGCATCAGGCCCACCAGCAACCACTGCTCCCGGGCAACAAAAACAATGCAGCCGGTCAGCGCCAGGACCGTGCCCAACGCCAGGGTGTACGTTGCGAAGCCGACGGCAACCCGGGCGCTGCGCACTCCCGTGCGGAACCCGAAACCGTGCGGTTCACCGCCGGGGTATCCGGGAACACGGTCCGGCGCGGCAGGTCCCAGGGCATCAAATTCTTTCCAGGGATCCTTGTCCTGCGCTTCTGCGGCCATGCTCCAATTATCCCAAAAAGGGGTTCCCGGAGGGGCCGGGCCGGGAGGCCTCATAAAACAGCGGCCCCTCCAGCTTTCGCTGGAGGGGCCGCTGGACGGGTGCTTCCGGTGCAGGCGCCGGAAGTTGCCCAAGCCTTAGAGGGGGCGGATGTTCTCTGCCTGCGGGCCCTTGGGGCCTTGGGTCACATCGAATTCGACCTTCTGGTTCTCGTCCAGGGAGCGGTAACCGCTGCTGGCGATTGCCGAGTAGTGGGCGAAAACGTCAGCGGACCCGTCATCGGGGGCAATGAAGCCAAAACCCTTTTCGGCGTTGAACCATTTAACTGTGCCTGTTGCCATGGCTGCATTCCTTCATGTGACTCTGATTCTCTCCCCGGGCATCAGCCCGAAGTGTGCGGAGAACGTCCCCCGCTGCTCCCCAACGTACGGGGACAACGGCCTCTGTGCAAGGGGTGGCCCGGCATGGCGTGCTCAACGCATGCCTTCACGGCGGATCGCGGTGGCTATCGCAGCCGCCCTGGTCTCCACTCCGAGCTTGGCATAGATGTGGGCGAGGTGGGTCTTGACGGTGGCTTCGGAGATGAAAAGGCGCTGGCCCAGTTCCCTGTTGCTGAGCCCCTCAGTGAGGAGGCTGAGCAACTCGGCCTCCCGCGGGGTGAGGATCTCGTCCGGGTTGCGCAGCTGCTGGAATAACCGGGACGCCACGGGCGGGCTCATGACGCTTTTGCCCTGCACGGCGCCACGGAGGGCAGCGAAGATTTCCTCCGGCGCCGCATCCTTCAGGAGATATCCCATGGCGCCGGCGTCCACGGCGCGCACAATGTCCGCATCGGAGTCGTAGGTGGTGAACACCAGGATGGCCTGCCGCTTGTTGAGCCCGCGGATCCTGCGGATGGCCTCGATGCCGTCCATGCCCGTACCCATGGCCAGGTCCATCACCACCACAGCGGGGGAGTGCTCGCGCACCTGCACCAGGGCTTCCTCGCCGGAGGCGGCCTCTGCCACCACCGCGATGTCCGGCTGGGTGCCGAGCAGGGCGCGGAGACCGCTGCGGACCACCAAATGGTCGTCCACCAGCAGGACGGTGATGGCGCTCATGCTTTACCCCCCGCGCCTTCGCCCCCGGCTGGAGCCGCGGGCAGCTGGGCGGCCACGATGGTCCCTTGACCGGGTGAGCTTTCCACGGAGAAGGTACCGCCAAGCTGTTCCACCCGCTGGCGCATGGCCCTCAGACCGTACCCTCCGGCGTCCGACGGCGGTGCTGCCGCCGCCGGATCAAACCCGGCGCCGTCGTCGTAAATGTCCAGGGTGACGGCCTCCGGAAGGAATCCCAGGGTCACGGTGGCGGCAGTGGCTGACGCATGCAGCTTGATGTTGGAGGCGGAGCTTTGCACGACGCGGAGCAGGGCATGGCGGACCTCCCCGGACACGTGCCGCGGTTCGCCGGTCACCAGGAGCCGGGCCTGGGGCACGTACTGCCTCGCGGCGACGAGCAGGGCTTCGGGCAGGGGGGACCCGTCCAACCCGGGGGAGGCCAGTTCGTGGACGAGGCTGCGGGTTTCGGACAGGTTGGTGCGCAGGAGCCCGGCTGCCTGCCGGAGTTCGTCCCGGGCGGCAGGGCTTGGCCAGGCCCGTCCGGCGGCCTCGAGCAGGAGCAGGCTGCTGGCCAGTCCCTGGGTGACGGTGTCGTGGATTTCCCGTGACACGCGTTCGCGTTCGGCAATGGTGCCCGCGCGGCGCTCACTGGCGGCCAACTCGCCCTGCGCCCGCGAGACTTCAGCGTGCAGGCGGCGCTGTTCCTCGGCGTCGTGCTGGATGCGGTCGTAGATCAGTGTCAGCATCAGTCCCACTGCCAGCGGGCCCAGGAGCATGGCGAGGTCCGTGCCGTCGCTCATCCGGAACAGCCCCGCTGCCGTGGCTGCCGCCGTGGTGCCTGCCGCCAGGTAGGCGGCGGTTCCGGCCAAAGCGCTGCGGCAGAGGAAGAAGAGCGCGAACGAGCACCAGGCAAAGCTCGGGGCCGCGACCACCAGCACCGCCCAGACAGCCACCAGGGTGAACATCCACGGCATGCCCGGCCTGCCCCGCGCCGCGAGAACGGCCACGGCGGCATAGAGCAGGCTCGCCGCGGCAGCCAGGCCCAGGATCAGCAGGTTGTCGGCGGGGCTGTGCCGCATGACGTAGCGCACCAGCGAGGCCACCAGGAGCACCGCGAATCCCAGGTGCACTGCGGTGCCGATGCTGCCCAGGCCGGTACGGGGTGTATCCCGCCGGGGCGGGGTTCCCGGGGCGGCAGCGGTGGCCGGGGCAGTGCCGGCGGCTCGGGTAGGCATGGGATGTCCCGTTCTGGCTGGTGGGAAACGCTACCTTCCATGCTATTGCCCCCGCCGATGCTGGTCTCTCAGCCATTTGGCTGATACGGCTGGCTCTTGGGTGGAGGCTTCAGCAGACGAAGGCCCGATGCCCGTCGCCGCCGCCCCCGGAAGGATTGGTGCGTACCCACCATGACCCTCCAAGGAGACACCGTGAAGAAGTCCCACAAAGCCTTTGCCGCCGCCGCTGCCGGCGCCCTCGTCCTGACCGCCGGAGCTACGGCGGCAGCCAACGCCGGAACCAGCCCCGCACCGGCAGCGGTCCCCGCCGTCGACGTCCAGCCCGTGCCCGAAACGGTGGTGCAGCAGAACCGCATCAGCGTTGGGGCATCGGCCACAGCCGTCAGCGCAGCCCTCGCCAAATGCCAGGCGGACAAGCTGCCCTTCGTCACCGTCGCGCTGGTGGACCGGTTCGGCACCGTCCAGGCGCTGCTCCGCGGTGACAACGCCGCCGAACACACCATCGAAGCGGCCAAGCAGAAGGCGTATACCGCTGCCGCCTTCGGCGCCCCCACCAGTGAACTGGCCAAGCGCATCAACGGCACCGGCCCTTCCATCGCCGACCTCCCGGATACCCTGTTCCTGGCCGGCGGCGTCCCGCTGAAGGTCAACGGCGTCTCGGTGGCGGGCATCGGCGTCGGCGGTGCTCCGGACGGTGCGCTGGATGAAGCCTGCGCCTCGGCAGGGGCTGATGCCATTGCCGGCACTGCCAAGTAGGCTCCGCGTATGAGGCGATTCCAGACTGCCGTGGTGCTTGCCGCCGGCGGGCTGTTGCTCAGCGGCTGCCAGGCCGGTCCGCCGGAGCCGCAGGCGGTTGACTCTGCGTCCGCCCCCGCGCCCTCCAGCCCCCTGCCCGCTCCCGGACAGCCCCCGACGGCGGCGCCCTCCCCGCCGCCCCCACCGGCCCTGTCCGCCGGGGAACAGGCGCAGCTGGACCAGGAACTGATCGCAGCCGCCAAGGCCAACAACGCCCCGCTGGTGGCCTCGCTGATCGGGCGGGGCGGGAACGTCAACGCCAAGGACGCCATCCAGGATTCCGCGTTCCTCTATGCCGGAGCCGAAGGCTTCAACGAGGTCCTCCGGCTGACGCTGGCGGCGGGTGCGGATGTTGCCAGCACCAACCGCTACGGCGGGACGGCACTGATTCCCGCGAGCGAGCACGGGCACGTGGAGACGGTGCAGATCCTGATCGCGGCCGGGGTGCCGGTAAACCACGTCAACAACCTGGGCTGGACGGCCATGCAGGAAGCCATCCTGCTCAACAACGGTGGCCCGCGCCAGCTGGAAGTGGTGCGCCTGCTCCTGGACGCCGGTGCGGACCCGGACATCAGCGATCCGGAGGGCCGTACTGCCCTCCAGAACGCCGAGCGGCTGGGGTTCGCGGAAATCGCGGCCCTGATCCGCTCCCGCAGCTAGAGTTTTTGTCCAGATACGGCGGCTTCCGGGCCGCGTAAGTCGCCATATCTGGACAAAAACTCGAAGGGTTAGAGGGCCTCGAGGATGCTGACGTAGTTGGCGATGCCCACGCCGCCCATGTTCTGGACCGCGGCGCGGCGGGGGCTATTCAGTTGCATGTCGCCGGCGGTGCCGGTGAGCTGCATGGCGGCGAGGACGTGCTGGGAGACGCCGGTGGCGCCCACGGGGTGGCCCTTGGATTTGAGGCCGCCGGAGACGTTGACGGGCAGCTTCCCGTCCTTGAACACCCAGCCCTCTTCCAGGGCGCGGACGCCCTGGCCGGGGTCGGTGAGGCCCATGGCCTCGTACGTGAGCAACTCGGCGATGGTGAAGCAGTCGTGGACCTCCGCGAAGTCAAGGTCTGCGATTCCGACGCCGGCCATTGCCAGGGCGCGCTGCCAGGATACCCGGGTGGCTTCGAAGGCCACTGGGTCACGGCGGGAGGCGGGGAAGAAGTCGTTCGCCTGGCCGAACCCGGCCAACCGCACGGGCGAAGCCGCACCGCCCGTAGGTGATGTGGACAGGACGACGGCGGCGGCGCCGTCGGATACGGGGGAGCAGTCCGTGCGGCGCAGGGGATCAGCCACCATGGGATTCCTGTCCGAGACAGTGCGGCAGAACTCCTCGCCCAGGTCCTTGCGGAGCTGGGCGTAGGGGTTGTCCACGCCATTGCGGTGGTTCTTGGCCGCGATGGTGCCCAGCACGTCGCCGAGCTTGCCTTGGGGGTCGTAGCGTTTGGCGTAGTGCTTGGCCACGTCGGCGAACAGCCCGGTGAAGCCTGTGGTGGAGGACTTGCCCGCCATGTCGTAGTCGGCGCCCAGCAGCCCGGCGCCCACCACGTCGGCTCCGGCATGGGTCATCTTCTCCGCACCGATCACCAGGACGGTCCTGGCGGTCCCGGCGAGCAGGGACTTGGTGCCCTGCTGGAACGCGGCGGAGCCGGAGGCGCAGGCGTTCTCCACCCGGGTGGCGGGAACGTTGGCGAGGTCGGGGGAGACCTGCAGTGCCAGCGACGACGGGAAGGCCAGGGGCACCATCCCCGAGTTGAACTGGCCCACGTAGACCTCGTCCACCTGTCCGGGATCGATCCCCGCGGTGTTGATGGCGTCGGTGGCCACCTGCACGATCAGGGACTCCAGGGTGTCGTCGGTGAGCTTGCCGAACTTGCTGTGCCCCCATCCGGTGATGAGGATGTCCTTACCGAACTGTTCTTTGAGGCTCATGCGATGGCTCCTTCGCGATCGAGGGCGATGTCGAATTCCGCGCCGGTCTTGTCGTGGATCTCGCTGAGCGTCACGTCCGGAGCGAGGCGGGTGAGCGTGAGCCGCCGCCCGCCGTCGTCCTTCTTCACCAGGTCGAAGACGGCAAGGTCTGTGATGATGCGGTCCACGCAGTCCAGCCCGGTAAGTGGCAGCGTGCATTCGCTGACGATCTTTGGGGTGCCGTCTTTGGCGTTGTGTTCGGTGAGGACCACGACCCGGGGTGTGCCGGCCACCAGGTCCATGGCACCGCCCATGCCCTTGACCATCTTGCCGGGGATGGTCCAGTTGGCCAGGTCGCCGGTGCCAGAGACCTGCATGGCGCCGAGGATGGCGACCTTGACGTGCCCGCCGCGGATCATGCCGAATGAGGTGGCGGAGTCGAAGATGCTGCCGCCGGGCAGGACGGTGACGGTCTGCTTGCCTGCGTTGATCAGGTCAGCGTCCTCTTCGCCCTCGTAGGGGAACGGGCCCATGCCCAGCAGGCCGTTTTCGCTCTGCAGGACCACGCGGATGCCGTCGGGCAGGTTGTTGGCCACCAGCGTGGGGATGCCGATGCCCAGGTTCACGTAGTCGCCGTCGTTCAGTTCCTCGGCCGCGATGGCGGCCATTTCATCCCTGGTCCAGGCCATGGGTTTCTCCTTTGAAAAAGTGGTGGGTGTTCAGACGGCCAGCGCTTCAGCGGCGGGCTCGGTGCGGGGCCGGACGGTGCGCTGTTCGATGTCCTTGGCCCGCGCGGTGGCCTGCACCAGGCGCTGGACGAACACGCCGGGGGTGACGATGTGGTTCGGGTCCAGGGCACCGGGCGGGAGGATGACCTCGGCCTCGGCAATGGTGAGCTTCCCGGCGGTGGCCACCACGGGGTTGAAGTTGCGTGCGGTGTAGCGGTAGATGAGGTTGCCGTCGGTGTCGGCGGTGTGGGCGTGGACCAGCGCGACGTCGGCCACGATGCCGCGCTCCTGGACGTACGTTTCGCCGTCGAACACCTCGTGCGGCTTGCCCTCGGCAACCAGGGTGCCGACGCCGGTCCTCGTGTAGAAGGCGGGGATACCGGCACCGCCGGCGCGCAGCCGCTCGGCCAGGGTGCCCTGCGGGGTGAACTCCACCTCGAGCTTTCCGGCGAGGTACTGCTCCGCGAACAGCTTGTTCTCGCCCACATAGGACGCGATGACTTTGCGGACCTGGCCCGCTTCAATCAGGATCCCCAGGCCCTTGCCGTCCACACCCATGTTGTTCGAGACCACCGTCAGGTCCTTTACCCCGGAATACCGCACGGCCTCAATCAGGTCGGAGGGAATACCGCTCAAGCCGAACCCGCCCACGGCCAGGGTCATCCCGTCCTCAAGCGTCCCCTGCAGGGCTGCAGCGGCCGCGGGCTGAAGTTTGCTCATGGTTTCTCCTCGTTGAGCGTCGGCGTGTCCACTTTATGGACCAATGGTTGTGCCTTCGAGGCTAAAGAGGCTGATTGGGGGTGTCAAGAGGCAGAATCTGGGCAAAAACGTGCGCATCTACACTGTGGACGGTAGGCTTCTGCATGTCCATATTATGGACGAAAGGAGCAGGAATGGGTGCAGTTCAGGTGCAGGGAGCGCAGGTGGTCAGCAGGATCGCCGGATTGTTACGCCTGGTGTCGCGCAGTGCGGAGGGCATGCCGCTGGCCGGCCTGGTCCGCGAATCCGGCCTGACCCGGCCCACGGTCCATCGGCTGCTGACCTCCCTTGCGGGCGAGGGACTGCTGGACCAGGATCCAGCATCCGGCAACTGGGTGCTGGGGCCGGAAGTCCTTTTGATGGGGTCGGTCGCCTCTGCCCGGTTCCCGCTGGAGGACATTGCGCGCCCCAGCCTGCGCCGGCTCGCTGAGGCCACCGGGGAGAGTGCCTTCTTTTCCGTCCGCCGCGGCACGGAGACCGTCTGCCTGCTGCGGGAGGAGGGCAGCTTTCCGGTCCGGTCTTTCGTCCTCCATGAGGGCGTCCGGTTCCCCCTGGGTGTGGCCTCCGCCGGCACGGCCATCATGGCGTTCCTGCCTGAGGCCGAGCAGGAGGAGTTGCTGGCGGACTGGACAAAGCATGCGGGCACCTTCGCCGCAAACCACACGGAGCAGCTTGTCCGCGAGAACCTGGCCCATACCCGGTTGCAGGGCTACTCAGTGAACCCCGGCCTGGTGCTTGAAGGCAGCTGGGGGATGGGCGCGGCTGTGTTCGACCGGTCAGGCCGGCCCGCCTGGGCCCTGTCCCTGACTGGGATCGAGCCCCGGTTCCGGCCGGACCGCCAGGAAGAGCTGGGCGCGCTGCTGATGGCGGAGGCCCACCGGATTACCCAGCAATTGGGAGGCGACGGCGGCCGGCTGCTCCGCTGAGTCTCCCCGCCTTTGCCGCAAAATGACGACGGCGCGCCCGCCTCTTGGTGCGGCGCGCGTCGTGCTTCCTCAAAGATGGGGAATATCAGCGGCGGTGGCTGGCTACAGTCCGGTGCGTGCCTCTTCGGGACCCTCGCCCTTCCACCAGGTGTCGAAGATACTGACGGGCACAGTGCGCTTGTGCCGGGTACGCAGGTACTTCTGTTCGATGCGTTCCGCGACGTCCCCGGGAACGTCCCGGCCCTCCAGGTAGTCGTCGATCTGGTCGTAGGTCAGGCCCAGCTCGTCTTCATCCGTGCGGCCCGGCTGGTCGTCCAGGAGGTCTGCGGTGGGTACCTTTTCCCAGATCCGTGCAGGGGCGCCAAGCTCTGCCAGCAGGGCGCGGTTTTGCCGCTTGTTCAAGCCGAACAACGGAAGGATGTCCGCGCCGCCGTCGCCATATTTGGTGAAGAATCCGGTGACGGACTCCGCGCCGTGGTCGGTGCCGATCACCAGGTAGTTGTGCTCGCCTGCCAGTGCGTACTGGGCGATCATGCGGGTCCGGGCCTTGGTGTTTCCCTTGTGGAAGTCGGAAATTTCGCTGCCCACGGTCTTTTCGAACTCGTCCTCGAAACCGTCAACGGCGGCGGAAATGTTGAAGGTCCATTCCGTCTTGGGCCTGATGAAATCAAGGGCGGCCTGGGCGTCCTCCTCGTCGTGCTGGACACCGTAGGGAAGGCGCACCGCCACGAAATTGGCCTCCACGCCCTCGGCCTCCAGCTCGTCCACAGCCAGTTGGGCGAGCTTTCCGGCCAGGGACGAATCCAGGCCGCCGGAAATGCCCAGGACAAATCCCCTGGTCTGTGTTGCCTTCAGGTAGTCCTTAAGGAACGTGACACGCTTGCGCACCTCCCCGGCGGGATCGATCCGGGGCTGTACGCCCATTTCCTTGATGATGGTGGCCTGGAGTTCGCGCATGTGCTCCAGCCTAGCCAGCGGCGTTGACAGTGCTCAAGCATGTCCACCGGCCTGTCCCGACTAAACTGGAACCCATGACTTCCCCCAGTGAGACTGCAGTGGATGCTGCAGCTGCCCGTGCCCGCCTGCTCGAACTGATCAAGGAACTTGCCGTGGTCCGCGGCAAGGTGATCCTCTCCAGCGGAGCGGAGGCTGACTACTACATCGACCTCCGCCGGATCACACTGCACCATGAGGCATCCAAGCTGGTGGGCCAGGTAATGCTTGCGCTTGCCGACGACGCCGGGATCGACTTCGAATGCGCCGGTGGCCTTACCATGGGGGCTGACCCGGTGGGGACGGCCGTGATGCATGCAGCCGCCGACGCCGGCCGAGCCGTTGACGCCTTCGTGGTCCGCAAGGCGCAGAAGTCCTACGGCATGGGCCGCCAGGTGGAAGGCCCGTCCGTGGAAGGCCGCAAAGTCCTGGTCCTGGAAGACACCTCCACCACCGGCGGCTCCGCCCTGACGGCCGTCGAGGGCGTCCGCAACGCCGGCGGCAATGTTGTTGCGGTGGCAGTGATCGTGGACCGCGATACCGGAGCCAAAGAAAAGATTGAAGCCGAAACCGGTGTTCCCTACCTGTTTGCGTTCAGCAAGGACGAGCTGGGACTTTCCTAGCCGCAGCCGTCCACCCCGCACGCCGGAGGGCGGCGGGGGTCAGCTGTAGCAGCGTTCCGTGGACTGGGGCTGCACCCTTTGTTGGATGACCGGATGAGGCTGGCCTATCATTTGCCATAACCCCTTAACTCCCCGTACGGAGAACTTGCCCCATGCTCCCCTCTGAACAGCCCTTGAACACCAACGAGCAGATCCAGAACCTCATCCTGGACAGTGCCGATTTCGAGGACTTCCTCAACGAGCTCGCGCGGTTCTCCGCGCACCAGGTGGCAGGCGATGGAGAAGACGCCCTCTGTGGTATTACCCTTCTGCGTGACCGCAAGGCGGCCACCATCGGCTGGAGCAGCGACTCGGCGCGGGAAGTGGACGAGATCCAGTATTCCCTGGCACAGGGCCCCTGCCTGACTGCGGCCGAGGAGGAGCGTGAGGTCCACGTGCCGGACCTCCTTCAGGAGAACCGCTGGGGTCCCGACTACGCGAATGCGGTGGCCTCGCATGGCCTCCGGTCCGTGCTGTCCCTGCCCTTCAACCTGCAGGGCGAAGCCAAAGCGGCGCTCAACCTGTACTCGGACGTTCCGCGCAAGTTCGATGAAAAGGCTGCCGCGAAAGCCCGCGGCTACACCCGGGAGATCTCCCAGGCCCTGCGGCTGGCGGTGCGGTTCTCGCTGCATACGGACAGTGCGGCAAACCTCCGTGCCACGCTGGAGTCCCGCACTATCATCGATATCGCCGTGGGAATCGTGATGGCCCAGAACCGGTGCAGCCAGCAGGCGGCAGTGCAGATCCTCACCGAGGCTTCCAGCAACAGCAACACGAAACTGCGGGATATTGCGCGGTCCCTGGTTGATTCAGTGGGTGGCAGCGGCACCCGGACGCATTACCAGGAGCCAAGCCAAAGGCAGTCCGACCGGACTGCCTGATGCCCGGCGATGTTACTGGCGGGTTGTGCCCGGCTCGGACTCGGGGTTACGCTTACCGAGGTTGAGCCGTCGGCCATAGACACCCTTTTTTGGAGTACCTATGGACCGCGCACTGAACGCCCTCGTTAATCTCGACGTCCCCGCCGATACCGTGCGGATCGATGTCCGGGGGAGCCTGAACCACGAGTCACGTCCCGACCTTGTGCACATCATCCGCCGCGTCCGGCGTATGGGCATCCGCTCGCACATCCGGGTTGACCTTTCCCGGGCTGCGCTGGTGGAGTCCGCGGCACTGGCGGGACTGCGGAGCGACCTCAACGCCATGGACATCACCGCGCTGGCAGGAATTGACGGTGCCGGCGTATCCCTCCAGGTCTCCACACCCACTGGCAGTTGGGCATCTCCTGCAGGTCCGGCGGGCCGGACTTTTCCTCTTCCCGACGACGACTCCCTCCTTCCTGACGTCAACCGGGACTTCCTGGGCGTCCCGGCTGCCCGGCTGGAGGAGCTGTTCTGCCGGCCGCTGCAGGAATACTCGGGTGAAGAGCTCCTTGCGGCCAGCGACACCCTGTTCGCCCTGCTGGACAACCCCAGGGCACTCGCAGGCTCGGACCTCCTGGGCCGCTACAACGACATTGGCCGGGAAATCCTCCGGCGCCGGCAGCATCCGGAAGCGCCGTCAACCGCGGCAGAGGGCCGGACAGCCATCTGACCCGGCGTCACTGAATGGTTACACCCCGCTGCTTGCGGCGGTGTCTTCGGTTGTGCCTACGGTAGAGGCGTGCCGTATGAGGGGGAGGTAAATCCGCAGGACCGGCGCGGGTCTTCCGCGGCCCGCCTGCTGGCGGAAGCGGCTGCCCTGAAACGCTTTTCCCGGCGCACGTTCCTCACTGGTGCCGGCGCCTCAGGATTGCTGGCGGCGGACATGCTCCTCACCCGGGAGGTCCAGTCGCAGCGCCGGACCAATAAGATCCTGCCCGTAACGGACAACTTCGCAGATGCGTACTATCCGGACGCCAGCTGGTTCCTCTTCCCCGGCTACAAAACCAGCTGGGAAGAAGCGCAGTGGATACTGAACTCCCTGCGCGGGTCCCTGAACAAGCGGGCCCGGCTGGCCGCCGTCGGATACTCCAACCAGGGGCTGGATATTGATCGGGTGGTGATCGCAGTGATCGAGTACGTCCGCGCCCAAAAGCTCACCAAGCTCTTCTTCTACGGGCACAGTTTCGGCGGCATGGTGGCAACCCAGGTGGCCGCACGGCTCCTGGAGCTCCACGGCGTGGAGGTGCAGTTCATCGTGCTGGACTCCAGCCCGTACAGCAAGCATGACGTCCTTGACCAGAGCTGGTTCGATGGTGTGGTGTTCCTCTACGAGCGCGGCTTCCGGTTCCCGTCCGCCCTCCGTGGCGGCTACGAACTGGGCGAACGCGTGATCCACAAGGACGAGCGCAGCTGGCGGCAGATCCTGGACCAGACGGTGGAACAGCTGTCACCGATCGCCCCGTCCAGCGTGCTGGTCCAGACGGAATCCGCCTACATCTACTACTTTGACGGGTCCCGGTTCGCAGGCCGGATCGGCAACGCCAAGATGGCCTACATCGGGAACCCGAGAGACCGCACCGTGCGTTACCAGACCGCAGCCGAGGCCTGGGCCGTGGCGTTCAAGGACAACATGGTCTCCACCGACCTGCAGACCACAGATGCAGCCCCCGCCCACGCCAGCCCCGGCTGGAACCCCAACGTGTACAACCCCATCCTGGAGGAACTGATGAACGGCTTCTTCCCGCTGCCCCGGGGCGGGTCCAGGGTGAGTATGTTCTAGAGCTGGTTTTTCAGGTCCGCCACCGAGTTCAGGACCTGGTTGGGCCGGAACGGGTAGGCGCCGATGTCATCCCGTCCGGTGATCCCCGTGAGGACCAGGACGGTATGCAGGCCCGCCTCCATGCCCGCGATGATGTCCGTGTCCATCCGGTCCCCGATCATGGCGGTGGTCTCGGAGTGCGCATCGATCTGGTTCATGGCGGAACGGAACATCATCGGGTTTGGTTTGCCGACGATGTACGGTTCCCTGCCGGTGGCCTTGGTGATCAAAGCTGCGATTGCCCCCGTTGCGGGCATGGGGCCGTCCTTGGACGGGCCGGTGGCATCCGGGTTGGTTGCGATGAAGCGGGCACCGGCGAGGATCAGCCGGATGGCGGTGGTAATGGCCTCGAAGGAATAGGTGCGCGTCTCGCCGAGCACCACGAAGTCCGGGTTCTGGTCGGTGAGGATGAAGCCTGCCTCGTGGAGCGCCGTCGTAAGCCCTGCCTCGCCGATGGTGTAGGCCCTGTTGCCGGCTTCCGAACGCACCTGGTCCTTGAGGAACTGCGCGGTGGCCAGGGCCGAGGTCCAAATGTTCTCCTCGGGGACCTCCAGGCCGGAGGAACGCAGCCGGGCGGCAAGGTCGCGCGGGGTGAAAATGGAGTTGTTGGTCAGCACCAGGAAGCGCTTGGATGTGTCCACCCACCGCTGGATCAGTTCAGCTGCACCCGGGATTGGCTGGTTCTCGTGGACCAGGACGCCGTCCATGTCCGTCAGCCAGCACTCAATGTCCTGGCCGCTGCGGTAAACCGCCGGGTTGCCTACTACCTGGTCTGCTTCTGCCACGCTTGCCTCCGCCGGTTGATGTTTGGTCCAGTGGTCCAGTCTAGTGTTGAGGGGTGAACCAAACGCCCGGCACGCCTGACCCCGCCAACCCGCAGCCCGAGGAGGCCGGGGCACCCAAGGCGGAAGTCGGCGTCGGACCCTGGGAGGGCGACCTGCCGGAAGGCGACCACTGGGACCCGGACCTGCTGGCCGACGGCGACCGCCGCAACGTGCTGGACAAGTACCGCTACTGGAAGCACGAGGCGATCGGGGCGGAACTGGATTCCCGCCGGCACAACTTCCATGTGGCCATCGAGAACTGGCAGCACGACCTCAACATCGGCACGGTGGTGCGGACCGCCAACGCGTTCCTCGCCAAAGAGGTCCACATCATTGGACGACGCCGGTGGAACCGGCGCGGCGCCATGGTCACCGACCGCTACCAGCACGTCCGCCACCATCCCACCGTGGAGGACTTCGTGGCGTGGGCGCAGGACGAGGGCCTGGCGATCATCGGAATCGACATCTTCCCCGACTCCGTGCCCCTGGAAACCTACGAACTGCCCAGGGACTGTGTGCTGGTTTTCGGCCAGGAAGGTCCGGGCCTCACGCCCGAGGTCCACGCTGCGGCCGAGGCCACGTTGTCCATTGAACAGTTCGGCTCCACCAGGTCCATCAATGCCGCCTCCGCAGCAGCCATCGCCATGCACGCCTGGGTCCGCAGGCACGTCTTCAACCAGCATGTGTAGCGGGCAGCGGGGCACGTAATCCCAACTCGCTGGAGTGTTACCGAGGGCTGACCCGAATCGCCTGGGCTGGGGCGGATATCGCTAGGATGGTGCTAGCCGTAAAGCGGTCTACGGGTTACCAGCCCTCAGACGAAACTCAGCATAGGAGTCAGCATGCCCATTGCAACCCCAGAGATCTACTCCGAAATGATCGACCGCGCGAAGGCAGGCGGCTTCGCTTACCCGGCGGTGAACGTGACCTCCTCGCAGACCCTGAACGCCGCACTGCGCGGTTTCGCCGAGGCTGAGTCCGACGGCATCGTCCAGGTTTCCACCGGCGGTGCCGCCTACTGGTCCGGCGCCTCCACCAAGGACATGGTTGCCGGTTCCCTGGGCTTCGCGGCCTTTGCCCGCGAGGTGGCCAAGAACTACAACGTCAATATCGCGCTGCACACCGACCACTGCCCCAAGGACAAGCTGGACGGCTTCGTCCTGCCGCTGCTGGCCGCCTCCGAGGCTGAGGTCAAGGCCGGCCGCAACCCGCTGTTCAACTCCCACATGTGGGACGGCTCCGCCGAGACGCTGCAGGAAAACCTCCGCATCGCCCGCGAGCTGCTGGAGCGCACCGCCGCCGCCAAGATGATCCTCGAGGTTGAAATCGGCACAGTGGGCGGTGAAGAGGACGGCGTTGAGAACGAGATCAACGAAAAGCTCTACACCACGGTTGAGGACGCCCTGGCCACCGTCGAGGCGCTGGGTGCCGGCGAGAACGGCCGCTACATCACCGCGCTGACCTTCGGCAACGTCCACGGCGTGTACAAGCCCGGCGGCGTCAAGCTCCGCCCGGAGATCCTCAAGGACATCCAGGCCCAGGTGGGCGCGAAGATCGGCAAGGAAAACCCGTTCGACCTGGTGTTCCACGGCGGCTCCGGCTCCTCGGACCAGGAAATCGCGGACGCGGTCTCCTACGGCACCATCAAGATGAACATCGACACCGACACCCAGTACGCGTACACGCGTCCGGTGGCCGACCACATGTTCAAGAACTACGACGGTGTCCTGAAGGTGGACGGCGAAGTGGGCAACAAGAAGACCTACGACCCCCGCGTCTGGGGTGCCTCCGCCGAAGCCGGGCTCGCAGCCCGCGTGGTGGAAGCCACCAAGCAGCTCGGCTCGGCCGGAAAGACCTTCTAAATGTCGGACGAGTTCCGCAGGAACCTCATGGGTCCGGAGCCCACGCTCCTGCCCGCCGAGACTGAGGTGTACCAGCATCTCGCCCTGGGCCAGGAAGCTGTGGACCTGGTGGCGAAGAACCCCACGTCCTCGCTCCTGTGGGCCATCCTGGCCGAAGAGGCGTGGGCAGAAGGGCGCACCATCGACTCCTACGCCTACGCCCGGGTGGGCTACCACCGCGGGCTCGACGCGCTGCGCCGCAACGGCTGGCGCGGCGCCGGCCCCATCCCCTGGGAGCATGAGCCCAACCGCGGGTTCCTGCGCGCCCTGTACTCGCTGGGGCGGGCCTCGGCAGCCATCGGCGAGCCGGAGGAGCCAGAGCGCATCGAGAAGTTCCTCAAGGACTCCGATCCCGCGGCCAAGGCAGCCATCGAAGGCTAGCAAGAAAAGAACGGCGGCGGGCGGTCACCTTCTCCAGGAAGGTGACCGCCCGCCGTCGTACGTCCCGGGTGGGGTTAGCTGGATTTTTGCAGACCCGTCCGGGCCATGGCGTCGGCGTAGGCGACGCGCATGTCCTCCAGGTATTCCGCCTGGCGGGCCGGGGAACCGGCAAACGCGCGGCCGCTGAGGGAGCGCACCTTGTAGGTCTTGAGCCCCCGACGCCACAGGAGGGGCACCTCGGTCTTCAGCAGCAGGTTTGCCAGGCGGTTGGCCTCGGTGCCATGGGCCACGATCACGGATGCGCGGGGGACCAGCGCCAGGAATTTGAGCAGCGGCTTGAGGCCGGACTGGATCTGGTCCGGAGTGAATTTCCCGTTGGCCTCGCCGGGGACGTGCCACGGGTGGACGTTCCACGGCATCACGAACTCCGGGCGGAGGCCCAGCTTCCACTGGATCCCGAGCATGCGGGTGGCGGCATCCTGGTCGCCGGCGGTGATGAAACCTGACGGATCTGCTTCACCGATGTTCGAGAACAGGCTGATGATGCGGCATTCTTCGACGTCGTGCATGGGATCGACGTAGGGAACCGTGGTGCCGGGCCTGGTCTCCTGCAGGGAATCGCACAGTTCGTTGACGGCGGCGACGTTGGGCTCGTAGCGGCGGCTCAGGAGTTGGTCATGGAATGATTCGGGGGCCAGTGCTGTCATGTACTGCTGGGTCTCCTGCGGGGATTGGCGGTGCGTCCGCCGGCGGAGTCGGGCGCGAGGAGGCGCGGCGCATCAGCGGCGGTAATTGGGGGTGGGCCGGTTCCTGGCCGGTCTTGTCCAGTCTACCAAGCCCCGCGAAGCGAAACGCCGGTGGTCCCGCTTTGCGGCAAAAGGAAGCAATCCCGCCAAACCTCGACAAGCAGCTGTCGAGGTTTGTCGAATTGATTGACAGAAACCGTTTACCTTGGTTGGCTGTTGTCACAGTCGCAATGGGGGGCATGGCGGCTGGACGCACCTAATGCACTCGAAAGAGGTAACGCGCTGTGAAAAAATCCTTGAGGGTCCTTGCTGTGTCCGGAGCGCTGGCACTCGCCGTCGTCGCGGGACCGGCCCCGCTGGCTCAGGCCGTGGGCGAAGGCCCCAACTATGACGGCAACGGACAGATCACCACCTCCAAGCTGGCCACCTATGACCAGATGGTTTCCTTCCTGAAGGACCAGGACGCCAAGCAGCAGGCGATGGAGCTGGAAGTCATCGGGCAGACCGTCAAGGGGCGGGACATCCACCTGGTCAAGTACATCTCGGACCCGGCCAAGCCCACCATCCTCTACCTCACGCAGCAGCATGGCAACGAACAGCTCACCACCGAGGGTGCGCTGGAATTCGTCAAGCACCTGGGGACGGGCAAGTCAGGGGACCTCCTGGCCGGCGTCAACATCCTGATCGTTCCCATGCTGAACGCCGACGGAGCCATGGGGGACGTGAACTTCCCGCTTGACGACTATGTTGCCAAGGGTGACCGCAACCTGACCCGCTACAACGCCGAGGGCGTGGACCTGAACCGCGACCATGTGGCCAAGGTCCAGCCCGAAACGCAGGCGCTGCACAACAATGTAATGCGCAAGTACGACATCGATTACATGATCGACCTGCACCACCAGGGCACCCGGAGCGAGCGTGACGGCGAACTGGTTTCCGGCTCCATCCTGTACCCCACCACCCCCAACGCGGACCCCACCGTCGTCGAAAGGTCCAAGCAGCTGGGTGCCGTGGTGTTCGACAACGTTGACTCCACGGGCTGGGGCCACCTGGGCAAGTACCAGGGCGGCAGCGCCGAAACCATCAGCCGCAACGGCATCGCCGTGGAGTACGGGATTGCCACCCTGCTGTTCGAGATGCGCGGCATGTCCGACCACTACGCGGACGGCGTTGCGCTGGGCCTTCGCAGCAACGGCTACCTGATCAAGCAGACGGTCGCCACCCTGACGTCCACCGCGGCGGCCATCGCGGACGGTTCAATCGCCGACGCCGACACCTCCTTCTGGGACAGCCTCGCCGAGCAGACCTCCCGGCCGGGCGGCGAAGCCGACGACGAGTAAGGCATAAGCCCGCCGGCCATTGCCCTCCTTTACCTTCCGTAAAGGAGGGCGGTGGCCAAACGAGGGGACAAGGAGTGCCATCCGCTAAACTTGGGTGGTAAGGGCCCCGGGGCCATCGCGCCGCAGTTCCGTCCGCGGGACAATGCACGCCGGTCCACTCGGGGCATTCTCATGAACGGCGCTGCCCCAGGACTGCCACGATGTGGCGGGCTACTGGAGAGCCCGAACGAATGGGGGAGGATCCCATGCCAGCAATTGTGATCGTAGGAGCCCAGTGGGGCGACGAAGGTAAAGGCAAAGCCACCGACCTGCTGGGCGGCCGCGTCGATTACGTCGTCAAGCCGAACGGCGGCAACAACGCCGGGCACACCGTCGTCGTAGGCGGTGAAAAGTACGAACTCAAGCTGCTCCCGGCAGGCATTCTCAGCCCCAATGCCGTTCCCATCATCGGCAACGGCTGCGTAGTGAACCTCGAAGCACTGTTCCAGGAAATTGACGGCCTGCAGGCGCGCGGCGCCGATACCTCCAAGCTCCGCGTCTCCGCCAACGCCCACCTCGTCGCCCCGTACCACCAGGTCCTGGACAAGGTGACCGAACGTTTCCTCGGCAAGCGCGCCATCGGCACCACCGGCCGCGGCATCGGCCCCGCCTACATGGACAAGGTGGCCCGCCTGGGCATCCGCGTGCAGGACGTCTTCGACGAATCCATCCTCCGCCAGAAAGTGGAAGGCTCACTGCGGCAGAAGAACGAACTCCTGGTCAAGGTCTACAACCGCCGCGGCGTGGTGGTGGACGAGATCGTGGAGTACTTCCTGTCCTTCGCCGAGCGGCTCCGCCCGCTGGTCATCGACAGCACCCTGGTCCTGAACACCGCCCTTGACGAAGGAAAGGTGGTCCTGATGGAAGGCGGCCAGGCCACGTTCCTGGACGTCGACCACGGCACCTACCCCTTCGTCACCTCCTCCAACCCGACCGCAGGCGGCGCCTCGGTGGGCTCGGGCATCGGCCCCACCCGCATCTCCCGGTCCATCGGCATTATCAAGGCCTACACCACGCGCGTCGGCGCCGGCCCGTTCCCCACGGAGCTCTTCGACGACATGGGCCTGTACCTGCAGAAGACCGGCGGCGAGTTCGGCGTCAACACCGGGCGCCCGCGCCGCTGCGGCTGGTACGACGCCGTCCTGGCCCGCCATGCCTCCCGGGTTAACGGTTTCACGGACTACTTCGTCACCAAGCTGGACGTCCTCACCGGCATCGAGCAGATCCCTGTGTGCGTGGCCTACGACGTCGACGGCGTGCGCCATGACGAGATGCCGATGACGCAGACCGAGTTCCACCACGCCAAGCCGATCTTCGAGTACTTCGACGGCTGGACCGAGGACATCACCGGTGCCCGCACCCTGGCTGACCTGCCGGACAACGCGCGCAACTACGTCCTCGCCCTCGAGAAGCTTTCCGGCACGCGTTTCTCCGCCATCGGCGTGGGACCTGACCGGGACCAGACCATCGTGGTGAACGACCTCATCAACGACTGATCCCCCCAGCACAGCCAGTCCTGAAGCGGCGGCGGCGGACCACCATTCCTGGGTCCGCCGCCGCGGCATTTAAGCCGCATTTAAGGTGGCAGGCAATTTACACAGGGTTAACCGTCCCGGTCTTGTAGGGCAGCGGGCGCGGGCCGCAAACTTTTCTAATACTTGGTGTACCGATCACCTGCAGTTCCACATAACCCGCGGGAAGATCGCAGCGATGCGTGCGTGCCGGCCGGCACGAGGGCATCGCCAGCATGATTCCCCTCTGGAAGGATGACGCTATGGCCGGGAACTTCGAAGTGTTTGTCGACGTGGACTCACTGTACAGGTTCCGGCTGCTGGGGCCCGACGGAACGGTAATGGCCGTCTCCCAGGCGTTTAAGGACAAGCACGCCGTCAAGGCAGGGATCGATGCCGTCCGTGAATGCGCCGGCACCGGACTGGTGACAGATCTTTGCCCGGCCGGGACAGTTTCCCCACCGGCGCCTCGTCCTGTCCACGAGGCTGCTTCGCAAAGCGACTGCGGGCCGCGTGCCGCCGCGAAAGTGCACATTTCCAGCCTTGCCAAGGGTCCGCGCCGGCTGTCGGCGGCCCCGCGTTGGACCCGCGCCCTGGCACCGTAAAACACTTCCAAAAGTTTTTTGAGGTTTTTCTGGATCCGCGTAACCCTTCCGCCCGCCCCGGCGATTACCTTTATGTAGCGCCGGCCTGGAACTTGTCCCCCATCACGTTCCAGGCCGGCTCTTCCCTTTCATCCGGCGGCAGGGGCAGCTGCTATTTCCGGAACCGGTGCCGCCGTGGCGGTCCGGTGAAGCGGTTACTGAGGGGTAAAGTTGGCCGGGGACAGGGCATTCCGTCGTGCTTGGTCTGTACTCTAACCAGCGTCCCCCTCTTTGACTGAAAGCACTACGTCCGTGACTGATGCACTGACAGACGAGGCTCTCCGGGACCAGTCCCGGCAGCCCGCCGTTTACAGCCTCGTGTACCGGACATACGCGTCACAGATCCTGGGCTACCTCACGGCCCGCGGAGTCGAAGATCCGGAGGCGGCAATGCAGGAAGTGTTCCTCTCCGTCCTGCCCCGGCTGGGCTCGGTGCATGGCGGTGCGGCAGGGCTTCGCACTTTCATCTTCTCGGTGGCCCACGCCCGAATGGTGGACGATCACCGCCGCCAGAGCCGCACTCCTGCGCACGTCACGTTCGAGCCGGACCTCGACCACCGGGAGGATGCGTCGGCCGAATCCGAAGCACTGGAACGCATTTCGCCGCAGGAAGTCCTCCGGCTGCTTGACGGCCTCCCCGATGACCAGCGGGAGGTCCTCTCGCTGCGCCTTGTTGCCGGGCTCACCGTGGAGCAGGCAGCGGAAGCAATGGACAAGAGCGCCGGCGCCGTCAAGCAGTTGCAGCGGCGGGCACTCCTCAAATTGCAGGACCTTTCGGCAGTGAAGGAGTACCTCAAGCCATGACCCCCCAAGCTTCCGGCCTGCCCGCGCTGGTCGATGACATGCTCGTCGACGCCGGCCATGCCGAAGATGCGGAACTCCGCGCCGCCCTTCTCACCCTGGGAACCCTGGCATCCCTTCCTGCGCCCGCGCCGTCGGGGGAACTTGCCAAGCTTTTGGCCGGCGACACCACCTCCGGTGCGCCGGCCGATGAACTCGCCCGCCGCCGTCGCCGTCGCATCCAACGGCCCACCGTGCTGGGGCTTGCCCTCGCAGCGGGCATGGCAACAGGGATAGGCGGAGTCGCTGCCAGTTCCCCCGTTGCTATGCACGCCGGCAGCTCCTCGGTGCAGGAGCTGCTCGAAGATTGGCGGCCGTCCTGGAGCATTGCGGTCCAGGCTGCCTCCGGATTCCCGCAGCCGGACACCCCAGGTGTGGATCCCGCCTCGGCGGCAGTTGACCCGGGGACTGACGGACCCGCCGTCCCTGCCACTGTTTCAGACGGGCAGCCTGCCGGGCAGCGACCTGCTCCCCGCCAGGTACCGGGGACACCCGGCCCGGAGCAGCAAGCGCCGCAGGCAAAGGGCGACGTTTCCAACGGCGGCCGGCAGGACAACCCGCAGGCGCCAGGCCAGGATCGTGGGCCCTCAGGAAGCCCAGCCACCGACCTCCCCGGCGCCGGACAGTCCCGGGGAGACAGCTTCCCCGGCGAGGAAAAGCTGGCAGGGGAAGGCAGCCTCGCCGGGGATGCGGTGAAGCCGCGGGCGGAAGCAGCAGAGCCGGTGAACGGCGCCCCTGCAACCGCCGGCAAGCCAGCACCTGGCGACAACTGGCGGAAGAAATTCAATCGGTGACAGTCACGGGAACACTGACCGGCAGCCGCGGCTATCAATGGACACGCAGGTAGGCTAAGCCCATGGGCCACACTAACGATCCAGCTGTCATCGAACGACTGATGCGGACGAAGGGCCGTTGGGCCATCGTGGGCCTCACCACCAACGAATGGCGCGCCGCCTATGACACGTCACTGTTCATCCGCGACCGGATGGGGATGGACATCATCCCGGTCAACCTGCCCGGCGACCCGGTGCACGGCGAAGAGGGGTACCGCAGGCTCAGGGACATTCCCCCTGAAAAGCACCCCATCGACGTCGTGGACTGCTTTGTGAACTCCCGGCGGGTGGGAGCGGTGGTGGACGAGGCGATCGCCGTGGGGGCGAAGGCAGTTTGGCTTCAGCTTGGCGTGATCGACGAGGACGCGGCGGCGCGGGCCAAGGCAGCGGGCTTGGACGTGGTGATGGACGTCTGTCCCGCGCAGGTGGCCTGGCAGTTTAACCTTTGACCCCTGCCGGCGATTGAAGTGCAGCCTAGCGCTTCATCAGCTCCGGATAGTGCCGTTCGGTGACATCAGGGTGGGCGCGCATCCGGCCCTTGAGCATATTCATCCCGAAGGATGACAGCAGGGGGTTCGCCGGATCATCGGTGATGCCGCGCGCTGCCGCCCTGAGCTCCGGCGGCAGGGGGACTGGGCCGATGACGGCGTCGAGCCGGGGCGACCAGAAGAACGGCACCGAGTAGCGGTCCACCCCGGGCGGAGGCGCCTGGACCCGGTGGATGGTGGCAGCAAGGTACCCCTCCGTGGCCACTTCCAGCATTTCGCCCAAATTGACCACCAGCGCGCCGGGGATGGGTTCCACCGGTATCCATCCCGTGGTGCCGGGCGGCTGCACTTCCAGCCCGCCCACCTCGTCCTGCAGCAGGAGGGTGACGAAGCCGTAGTCTGCATGCGAGCCCACGCCCTGGTCGCCGGCCTCCTCCACCACACCGCCCACGTAGTGGACGAGCTTCCCCATCCACGCAGGGGAATCACGGAACGGCTCGTCAAAGTAGTCCTCGGGCAACTGGAGTGAGACAGCAATGGCACGCAGGAGCTCCATGCCTACCGAGGACATCAGCTCGGCCCATGCCATCGCAGCCGGCTTGAGCTCCGGAAAGGACTCGTCCGGCCACAGGTTGGGGCCCTGGAGCAGCCAGTATGGCTCATCCGGCGGATAGTCGCTGACCGGCTCACGTTCAGGGGAGTAGTCAATCTGCTCGCGCGCGTCCGCCTTTCCCTGGGTCACCTCGGTGCCCATGCGCGTGTACCCGCGGAAATGGGGCGACAGCCGGTTGTCCAGCTTCAGCCGTTCCTCAAGTGGAAGGTCGAAGAAGCGCCTGATGACGTCCAGGAGGTGGTCCGCCTGGCCGGGCGCCCCGCCGTACCCCGTAATCTGGAAGAAACCGACGTTGTGGGTGGCGTGCCGCAGCTGCTCGATGAATTCCGGACTGAAAGACCCGTAGGGCTGCCGTGCGGTGCTTAGGTCCAGAACAGGAATGCTGCCCTGATCGTCTGACATCCTCGCAGACTAGCACCGCTGCGGCCTGCTTTATAGGCTGGCTTCATGGACCCCGACGCGCTACGGATAATCTGCCTGTCCTTCCCGGGCGCCTACGAGGATTACCCGTTCGGGCCGGAGACAGCAGTATTTAAGGTCCGGGCCCGCAGTGGCGGCGGAACTGCATCCGGGGGCAAGCTTTTCGCCTTGTCCTCGATGGACCTCCGGGACTTCTACGTGAACCTCAAATGCGAGCCGTCCCTGGCCGTCCAACTGCGTGCTGCCCACCCGGAGATCACGGGTGCCTGGCATATGAACAAGACCCACTGGAACGGCGTGCGCCTGGACGGGGCACTGCCGGATGACATGGTCCGCGACATGGTGGAAGACTCCTACGACCTGGTGGTGGCGGGCCTCAACCGGAAGCAGCAGGAACAGCTGGGGTGGCCGCGCCTGTCCGGTGCCCACGGGACAAAGCAGTGACCGGGAAGCCGCTGGTGAAGGGCACCCTTAACTACCCGGGAGTGGGGAGCACGGAGCGCGGTGCAGTTCCTGCAGGATTCACGGGCGTCCTGGAAGAAGCCCGCGTGGGTACCGGCCTGGACGTTTACCGGCGCGTGGCGCAAGGCATCCTGGCATGGGAGCTGCACAGGCGGGCGGGGCTGCGGGTCCGGACGGATTCACCCGCAGTGCTGCCCGGGGCCCGGGTGGTGAGCGGGTTCGGTGCGGGGCCGTTCCGGCTCAAGGCACCGTGTGAGGTGGTCTGGGTCCATGAGCCTTCCCCGGACGGCATGCCGCAGTCGGCCGGTTTTGGCTACGGGACCCTGCCGGGGCACCCTGCCCGCGGCGAGGAGTCCTTCGAGGTGGAAATCAACAGGGCGGGTGAGGTGTTCCTTCGGATCCGGGCCTTCAGCAGGCCCGGCAACTGGTTCTACGCCGCGGGCGGACTGGTGACCAGGGCCGCGCAGCGCTATGTGACTTCCCGGTACATTGAAGGGGCACGAACACTCGCCGCGGAAGGAACTCCCCAGTGATCTTTATCGTCGTCAAGTTCAAAGTGAAGCCCGAATGGTCGGAGCGCTGGCTGGGCCTGGTGGAAGGCTTCACGAAGGCCACCAGGGAGGAACCCGGGAACCTCTGGTTCGACTGGTCCCGCAGCGTGGACGATCCCAACGAGTTCGTGCTGGTGGAAGCCTTCAAGGACGACGCCGCGGGTGACCATGTCAACAGCGTCCATTTCAAGCAGGCCATGGCTGACATGCCGCAGGCGCTCGCCGAAACCCCCAGGATCATCAGCCGCCAGCTCGACGGCGACGGCTGGGACCGGATGGGTGAGCTCACCATCGAGTAGGAAGGCCCGGACCTGTGTGGATCGGCTGGATCGAGTTCGACATCCTCCTGGGCGACGTCCACAGCCTGAAGGGGAAGCGGTCCGTCGTCAGGCCCCTGCTCGCCGAACTCAAGCGCCGCTTCGATGTCTCGGTGGCAGAAGTAGGCGACCATGACCAGTACCGGCGCTCAAAGGTTGGCGTTGGCTTGGTGGCCGCGGACCGGGCGCACCTCGTGGAGGTGCTCGACGCCGTCGACCGCTTCGTTGCCGGGCGCCCTGAAATCGAACTGCTCAGCGCCCGGCAGCGGGAGATCCACAGCGAGGACTGATGCGGCTACCAGGCCGCGTTCCAGGTGATTTCGGCCAACCTGGCCTGCCCCTGGAGGCTGGGGTGGAAGTAATCCAGCGTGCTCACGTCGGCAGGGCTGGGTACGTGGGCGGAAACGGCCCCGCCGTCGGTCCGGCAGCCCTCGTACCGGGCACAGGTTTCGGCCAGCACGGAGTTGAAGGCCTGATGGCGCTGGAGGACCTGCTGCCGCTGCTCTTCGGTCGCTGGGGCACCGAACATGGCCGGGCAGATCCGGCCGGCGGACCAGGCCGACTGGGCGGCGGGCTCGGCACGCAGGACAATCCACAGCTGGTGGATATCCGGGATACTGCTGACCAGCACCCTGGGCTGAGGCGACATTTGATCCAGGATCATCAACGCCTCAGCCACATGCGAGCGGAACTCGTCCACGGGTGTCATGCTTTCCACGGAAGCCGTACACAGATCGTTGGCCCCTGCCAGGACGGTGACGTATGCGGCATGGCTTTCGGCTGCCTGGGCGGCCTGCCGGGGCAAATCTGCAACCTTCGCCCCGCTGACGGAGTGGTTGAAGTTGTTCCCCCTGATGGCCGGCTCCAGACGGAGCAGCCGTTCGTAATGGCTGGCCACGCCGTCGCCGGGGACGTCACCGGTGGACCAGGACTGTCCGGGGTGGTCACCGGCGCTGCAGCAGGCGCTGTTGGCCTGGGATATGGAATCGCCCAGGGCGGCAATGCTGCGGGGGAAGGCTGTCCCGGTGGCAGGAGGCGGAGTCGGTGCGGCCGCGATCACGATAAGGACCGGCAACAGCAGCACAGCCAGGAACCTTGCCAGCTTGCCCATAGGACGATTAAAACGGAAATCCGCACCTTGAAGGGGTGCGGATTTCCGTTTTACGAGTGGGGAATCAGCCGAAGTACTTCGGCAGGGTCCCTTCATGGGCTTCGCGGAGGGCGTCCAGGGACAGGCTCTCCACGCCGTTGATCTCAAGCGCGCCGCTGGCCGCATCCACCACACCGATGCGGGTGTGGGCAAAGCCGCGGGCCTTGCACATGTCGGTGAAGCGGACTTCCTCGGAGCGGGGAACGCCAACAACTGCGCGGCCCTGGGACTCGGAGAACAGCGCCGTGAACAGGTCTACGCCGTCGCGGTCCAGGACGTCCTGCAGCGCGATCCTGGCACCCACGCCGTAACGGAGCGAGGACTCCACCAGGGCTGCGGCGAGGCCGCCCTCGGAGAGGTCGTGCGCCGAGTCGATCATGCCGTCGCGCGAGGCGTTGATCAGGATCTCGCCCAGGGCGCGCTCGGCGTCGAGGTCCACCTTCGGCGGCTGCCCGCCCAGGTGGCCGCGCATGTTGGCCCATTCGGAACCGTCCAGTTCGGCAGCGGTGGTGCCCAGCAGGTAGATCGCCTGGCCATCCTCGCGCCAGCCGGACGGCGTGCGGCGGGCGACGTCGTCGAGCTTGCCCAGCACTGCCACCACGGGGGAGGGGTGGATGGCCGTGGTGCCCGTCTGGTTGTACAACGAGACGTTGCCGCCGGTGACCGGGATGCCCAGCACCATGCAGGCGTCCGACAGGCCGCGGATGGCCTCGGCCAGCTGCCACATGACGTCCGGATCCTCGGGGGAGCCGAAGTTCAGGCAGTCGCTGACAGCCATGGGCACCGCACCGGAGGTGGCAACGTTGCGGTAGGCCTCAGCCAGCGCCAGCTGCGCACCGTGGTAGGGGTCCAGGTAGGTGTAGCGGCCGTTGGCGTCGGTGGCCAGGGCAACGCCCAGGCCCGTTTCCTCGTCCACGCGGACCACGCCGGCGTCATCCGGGAACGCCATGGCGGTGTTGCCGCCCACGTACCGGTCGTACTGGTCCGTGATCCATGACTTGGAGCACATGTTCGGCGACGCCACGAGTTCGGTGACGGCCTTGGCCAATTCCGCGGGGGCTCCGGGCCGGCCGGCGTCCTGCACGGATCCGGTGAAGGTGTCGGCCTGCAGGGCGTCCTGCCACTCGGGCCGGGCAAACGGACGGTCGTAGACCGGTCCGTCGTGCGCCACGGTGCGGGGATCGACGTCGACGATCACCTCGCCTTCCCAGGTGATGATGAGGCGGCCGGTGTCGGTCACTTCGCCGAGCCAAGAGTACTCCACCGCCCACTTGTCCATGACGGCCTCGAACGCTTCCACGTTCTCCGGGGTCACGACGGCCATCATGCGTTCCTGCGACTCGGACATCAGGATCTCGCCCGGGGTCAGGGTGGGGTCGCGCAGCAGGACGGAGGTCAGCTCAACCTGCATGCCGCCGTCGCCGTTGGAGGCAAGCTCCGACGTTGCGCAGGAAATGCCTGCGGCGCCCAGGTCCTGGATGCCCTCCACGAGGGAGCCCTTGAACAGTTCAAGGCAGCACTCGATCAGGACCTTCTCGGCGAAGGGGTCGCCCACCTGGACGGCGGGACGCTTCGACGGCTTGGTGTCGTCGAAGGACTCGGAGGCCAGCACGGAGGCGCCGCCGATGCCGTCACCGCCGGTGCGTGCACCGAACAGGACCACCTTGTTGCCCTTGCCCGACGCGTTGGCCAGGCGGATGTCCTCGTGGCGCATGACGCCAACGGCGAGGGCGTTGACCAGCGGGTTGCCCTGGTAGACAGAGTCGAAGACCATCTCGCCACCGATGTTCGGCAGGCCCAGCGAGTTGCCGTAGCCGCCGATGCCGGCCACTGCACCGTGCATCACGCGTGCCGTGTCCGGGTGGTCGATGGCGCCGAAGCGCAGCGGGTCCATGACCGCCACCGGACGGGCGCCCATGGAGATGATGTCGCGGACAATGCCGCCGATGCCGGTCGCGGCACCCTGGTAGGGCTCAACGAACGACGGCGAGTTGTGCGATTCGATCTTGAAGGTCACGGCCCAGCCGTACCCCAGGTTGGTGACTCCGGCGTTCTCGCCGATGCCCACCAGCATGTCCTTCTTCATTTCCTCGGTGACCTTCTGGCCAAACTGGCGCAGGTGGTTCTTGGAGGACTTGTAGGAGCAGTGTTCGCTCCACATCACGGAGTACATGGCCAGTTCCGCGCCGGTGGGGCGGCGGCCCAGGACCTTGACGATCTCGTCGAATTCGTTCTGCTTGAGGCCAAGCTCGGCCCAGGGCAGTTCGGTGTCCGGGGTCTTGGCGGCGTTCTCAACCGTGTCGATGTTGAACTTCTTGGTGGTGTCGATGCTCACTTGTCGCCTCCCACAATCTTGGTCAATACGGAGGTGAAGAAGCCCAGGCCGTCGGTGTCGGACCCGCCGATGCCGTCCAGCGATTCCGGGCCAAAGCCGGGTTCGGTGGCGTGCTCCGGGTGCGGCATGAGGCCCACCACGTTGCCGGCGGCGTTGGAGATACCCGCGATGTCGCGGCGGGACCCGTTCGGGTTGAAGCCGACATAGCGGAACACCACGCGGCCCTCGGCCTCCAGTGCGTCGAGGGTTTTCTCGTCCGCGATGTACTGGCCGTCCTGGTTCTTCAGCGGGATGGTGATTTCCTGGCCCGCCTGGTAGTCCAGGGTCCAGGCCGTTGCGTTGTTTTCCACGCGCAGCACCTGGTCCCGGCACAGGAACTTCAGGTGGTCGTTCTTGATCATCGAACCGGGCAGCAGGTGCGACTCGGTAAGGATCTGGAAGCCGTTGCAGATGCCAAGGACGGGAAGCTTGGCGTCGCTGTTGGCGGCGTCGATGATCCTGGACATGAGCGGGGCGAAGCGGGCGATGGCGCCGGCACGCAGGTAGTCGCCGTAGGAGAAACCGCCGGGGATGACGACGGCGTCCACGTCACCAAGTTCGGTATCGCCGTGCCACAGTTCGACGGCGGTGCCGCCGGCGAGGCGCACGGCGCGGGCGGCGTCACGGTCATCCAGTGTTCCGGGGAAGGTGACAACGCCGATCTTCGCGCCCGCAAGCCGCGGGTTGGCGGCGACGGCCACAGCCTCGCCGATCAGGGGGAGTTCAGTCATCTCAGGCCTCGACGACCTCGACGTTGACGACGTCCTCAATCACGGGGTTGGAGAGGAGGGTCTCGGCGGCGTCGCGTGCCTGGGCCAGGATGGCCTCGGTCACCTCTCCGTCGACCGTCAGTTCAAATCGCTTGCCCTGGCGGACAGAGCTGAAGCTGGTGAAGCCCAGCCGGGGGAGAGCGCCAACGATCGCCTTCCCCTGGGGGTCCAGAATCTCGGGCTTGGGCATGACGTCAACAACGATCCGGGGCATCCGGTAACTCCTGTGCGTGAGCTTGGGTAATGGCGCAGCGGAGTGGTGCCGTCTCACGCCGTGCCGGGGTGTTGAGGGGCATGGTGGTCTTGCCTTGGACAACGTTGAGGACGGGCGCTCCGCGAGCTTGCCCTATCATTCTACCGGCCGGAACGGGCCTGCCCGTATTCGGCGGTTTCCGTGGCGGGGACCGTCCCGGCGTCGGCCATCGCCAGGCTGTCCGCCGGAGGTTCTGGAGTTGCTGGACCGGCTTCACTAGGATTGCTGGATGGCAGAGAATTCGAAGTCCGTCCTGTTGCCCGTAGTCGCCGCGGCGGTGTTCGCCGGACTGGGCAGGATGGTCCTGCAAAAACTGAAAGCGGACCGCCTGGCCAGGCAAAACCGTGTGGCGGGGCCCGTTGACGAGAAGACCCGGCAGTGGATCAGCGAGGTGGTCCGGACTCCCCGGCAGTAGCCGCCCCCTCCCTGCCGAAGTGTATTGGGCGTCCTTCGGGATGCCCTTTTTTATGCCCGGCGCCCGCAGAAATAAGGCCTGTGACAACAAATAGAATCTCCCACTCCGGCCTATGTCATATTCGTCTCTCACTCTGTACTGTTTGAACCGGCTGGTCTCATCCAATTACAAGATCTGTAAACCGATGTGCCATGCCAGTCGTTTCTGGCCCGCAACCATGGCTGGGCCGGTACATCGTGAAAGGGTTGCACGTGAGATCAACTGGAAGAAGCCCCTTGCGGGGCAGGGGGTTCCGGAAGGCGGCGGTAATGGCCGCGGGGTTGCCGCTCCTCCTGGGGTCGTTGGCCATACCTCCCGCCACAGTGGCACCGGCCAGCCCGGATAACGGGGCTGCCACCAGCCCGGGGACCACGCAGTTCAAGGACGGCCGCTACATCGTGGTTCTGGCGGGTGCGGCAGCAGCAGCCTATGAGGGGGAAACTGCGGGCCTGGGGGCCACCAGGCCCCAGGCGGGCAGGAAGCTCGATGCCGGAAGTCCCACCTACAAGGCCTATGACGCACATCTGCGCAAGGTCCAGCGCGATGTTGCCGCCAGCCAGGGCGTAACCCCGGGGAAGCAGTACACCGCTGCGCTTAACGGTTTCACGGCTGAACTCACAGCTGCCCAGGCCATGGAGCTGTCCAAGGACCAGCGGGTCCTGGCGGTCGCACCCGACGTGGAGAACACTCCTGACTACACCACCACCGACTTCCTGAGGCTGACCGGCCCGGACGGGGTATGGGCCAAGCAGTTCGGCGGCGAAGCGAATGCGGGAAAGGGCGTTGTTGTCGGTGTCATCGACTCCGGCTACGCGCCGGACAACCCCTTCCTCCAGGGTGATCCCGTCCAGCCGCTGACCGGCCCTGCGCAAGTGGGCGTTCCCTACCGCACTGCCGAGGGCAAGATCGCCATGCTCAAGGCCGACGGCACCACCTTCGAGGGTGAATGCCAGGAGGGCCAGGGGGCCGGGGCGTCCTTCGACGGCTCCCAGTGCAACTCGAAGGTGATAGGTGCCAGGTACTTCGCTGATACCTTCCTGCAGCATGTGGCCCCCGAAAACAGGGCGCCGGAGGAGCTCATCTCCCCGGTCGATGTCGGAAGCCACGGCACCCACACGGCCACCACGGCTGCCGGCAATGCCAACGTGGACCAGGTGATCGACGGCTCAGGCTTCGGCAAGAGTTCCGGTGTTGCTCCCGCGGCCAAGGTTTCCGTGTACAAGGTTTGCTGGGAAGACACCAACCCGGATACCGGAGGCTGTTACTCCTCAGCGTCGGTGGAAGCCGTTGAAGCTGCCATCAAGGACGGCGTGGACGTCCTGAACTACTCGATTTCCGGCAATAACAACAACACGACGGACCCCGTGGCCCTGGCGTTCCTGAGCGTAGCGGCTGCCGGCGTCTTCGTCTCGGCTTCGGGCGGCAACTCCGGTCCCGCTGTCTCAACGGTCAACCACGCCTCACCCTGGCTGACCACCGTTGCCGCCTCGACCTTCCCCAGCGACCTGCTGGGCACCGTCAAGGTCTCCGACGGCTCCCTCTACCGTGGTGCGTCCATCATGAAAACAGAAGTGGCGGACAAACCAGTGATCGTCGCGGCCGCAGCAGCCGCGGCGGGCGCTACCAATGCCAACCTCTGCGCTCCCGGGACGCTTGATGCGGCGAAGGTAGCCGGCAAAGTGGTGGTCTGCGACCGGGGTGTGGTGGACCGGATGGCCAAGAGCCAGGAAGTCCAGGACAAGGGCGGAGTGGGCATGATCCTGGTGAATCTCACCAGCAGCTCCGAAGATGCCGACAACCATGTGCTGCCCACTGTCCATGTCAACGCACCCAAGAGCCTGGCGCTGAAGTCCAAGCTTGAGGCAAACCCATCCCTGACGGTCAGCCTGGTGAAGGGTGACCTCACCGGCGAACCGCTGGCCCCGGCGCCGCAGATTGCCGGGTTCTCCTCCCGCGGGCCCACCCTTGCGTCCGGCGGCGACCTGCTGAAACCGGATATCGCCGCCCCCGGGGTCAACGTCCTGGCGGGCGTATCAACCATCGGCAACAACGGCGACCAGTTCGGCTTCATGTCCGGAACCTCCATGGCCGCGCCGCACATCGCCGGCTTCGGCGCCCTGGTGCTCGGCAAGCAACCAACCTGGAGCCCGGCTATGGTCAAGTCCGCGATGATGACCACCGCCTACCCGCTCTTTAACCCGGACGGCTCCGCCAACACAGACCCGTTCCAGGGCGGCGCAGGACACATCGACTCCACCCGCGTCCTCGATCCGGGGCTTGTTTACAATTCCAGCGTCAGGGACTGGCTCGGCTTCCTCAATGGCCAGGGCGTGGTAACCGGAGTTCCGCAGGCAGGCACCATCGCGGCCCGTGATTTGAATGTGCCGTCCGTCGCACTCGGCAGCCTGGTGGGAGAAGTCCAGGTGACACGCCAGCTGACCGCCCTGGTTCCGGGAATTTACCGGCCGGAAGTCAACATGGCAGGCTTCAATATCCAGGTGGAGCCGAAGGCACTGAACTTCGCCAAGGCCGGCCAGACCCGGGAGGTCACCCTGACCATCCGGAACGCCACCGCCCCGGTGGGTAAATTCAGCACGGGCACCCTGACCTGGAAGGGCCCCCGGACTGTCAGCTCGCCCATCGCCATCCGTCCTGTTGACGCACAGATCGCCCCGTCGTTCTCCTTCAGCTCGACTTCAGGTGACGGCAGCGGCACCCTGGAGCTGGTTTCGGGTTCCGATGGTCCCATCAATGTGGGAGTGGAAGGCCTGGCGCCCTTGAGCGAGACCGCCATCACCAAGACTCCCGGCGAATACGCACCAGGGAACGACGCGCATAACGCGCTGCTTCAGGTGACTGTTCCGCAGGGGGCCTCGTTTGCCCGGCTGGGCGTCCAAGCTCAGTCGGAAGACGTCGACTGGGACATGGTGGTGTACGCGCCGAACGCTTCGGGCGGCCTCACCGCCACCCAGGTGGCCACGGCCTCCGCCAGCGAGTTCCTGGATCTTGAGTCCCCGCGGGCGGGCACGTACTACATTGTGGTCAACCTTTACTCGACGCCTGACAATGGTGCCGCGAGTGCCTCGGTGCAGGCCGTGACCTTCGCGGGCGACGCCGGAAACCTCAGCGTGGAGCCGAACCCGATCGTGGCTCCGAACGGCACCGCAACGTCGGCGACGCTGTCCTGGACCGGCCTCTCCCAAGGCGCCTACCTGTCCCGGCTGAGCCTCGGCGAAAACGGAATCAGGACCTGGGTCAACGTCCGGGTGGGCGACGCGCCTGCTGCGCCGGCTGGAGCCCCCTCCATTGCCCTTGCCCAAGCCGTCCCGGGGGCGTGACAGGCGAAGCTCGAAAAGGATGACATGGCCCCGGCGGTGGAAACCGCCGGGGCCATCTCGTCCTGCAGGGAGTTCAGGTGGCGCGGCCGCCGCCCAATGGACCTCCGCCCAGGAGGGGTGCCATGGCATTCCACCGGGAAATTTCGCAGCCGTCCGTCCGGGTGAAGACCGATTCCACCTGGCGGCCATGGAAGGTGCCGGTTACCACGGCGACCTGTGGCCCGCCGTACTGCTGGGTACACAGCTGTGGCGGTCCCGGCTGCGGAAAGAACACCTGGCCACCGAACTGCTCCGCTGCTGCAAGGGCCGCGTACGGGTCGGGCAAAGTGGTGTCACCGGACACAACGCCGTCACGGGCCTTCAGCCGGAACACGTACTCGACGCCGGCGGGGTCCTCTCTGAGCCTGATGGTGAGGTCGATCATTCAGCGACCGGCGCCGAAGCCGCTGCCATTTCCAGTGCCAGCCTGTCGCGCAGTACCGCTGCCTCGGCGGCGAAGGAGCGCTGGTGCTCCACGTAGGCGGCCTTGCCCTGTGGCGTTTCGATGGGGATCGCGGGATAGCCCCACTCGGCAAGGTCGTAAGGGGAGGCCTGCATGTCCATGGCCCGGATCCGCCAAGACAGTTCAAAGCAATCCATCACCAGTTCACTGGAAAGCAGCGGGAGCAGCTTATAGGCCCACTTGTACAGATCCATGTTGGCGTGCAGGCAGCCCGGCTGTTCCAGAAGCCGCTGGGTCTCGCGGCTCGGCGCAAACTCGTTCAGGGGCATCGCATCCGGCGTGTAAAAGCGGAAGGCGTCGAAGTGCGTGCAACGGATCCGGTTGTCCTCCACCACCTTGTCCGTGCCCTCCGGACCCAGTCGGAGCCGCAGGTACTCGTGGCGCAGGTCGAACCTGTCCTGGTGGTAAACCATTGCCCATTCGTGCAGGCCGAAGCAGCCGAACTGCGCCGGCCGCGCCGCCGTGCCCCGCAAGATGATGCCGGCAAAAGCCACCGCGTCCCTGCGGTCTTCAAGGAAGGCGGCCACGTCAACGGTCACCGCGCTGCTTTCCGGCGGAAGCCCCAGGGAGGCGAGTTCACCGTCGTCGAGCGTGCGGTAGTGCTTCCAGCCGCTGCGGGCGGCCGCGGCCTCGCCTAACAGGACCATCCCGGCGCCGGGATGCCAGCGCCGCAACTGCCCGGGCTTCTGGGTGTAGTACGTGAAGAGGAAGTCTTCAACCGGGTGCTTTTGGCCGGCGGAACGTCGTGCCAGGTAGGGGTCGGCGTAGCGGCTGACGCGCTGCTGGTGGGCATCCTCCAGTGCCCGCCATTCGTCGGCCGCCAGCAGCCTAAGCTGCTCCACCGGAGGCACCCAGGACATCCTTCGCACCATCCCAGGCGCTGATTTCGCACCCGTTGGTGCGGGAAAACTCGGCCTCCACGGGCACGCCGTCAAGCACGCCGCTGACTGTGGCCGTCTGGGGCCCGCCGTACTGTTCGGTGCATGCCTGGGCGGTCCCGCGGATTTCGGGACTCAGCAGCGCGGTGTTTTCCTTCAGGGCGGAGCAGGCGGCCTCGGCGGCCGGGTGGCTGCTCTCGGCGGCAGGGACGCCGGCCTGGCATACCAGGGTGTAGTTCACGGCAGGTTCGCCCTCAGCGGGAGTCACGGTGATAGCCAACTCTGCATTGCCCTGGCCTGGACCGGCGGCCGGGCGGGAACTGCCAGGCGGCGACGCGGGAACGGTGGTTTCCGTGTCCGGGGACGGCTCGGCCGTTGCGGTGGTGGTCGTTGGGGACGGGGATGTGGGCTGTGCCGGCGATGTGGCCGGGCTGCCGCCGTCGGGAGTGGGGGAGCAGGAGGACATCAGCAGCGCAGCAATTGCCAGCCCTGCCATCTGCAGCCGTGTCCTGCGCACCGCCCTAGTCACCCTTCGATTCTAGCTGCAATACCGTGCCTTCCCGGTGGTTCCGTCCCAACGGGGCGGGCAGGCCCGCTATGGGGTTCCGCCGGACGTGGCGGCAATGAGCCCCATCATGGAGGCATGCAGTTCCGTGACCTGGCTCCGGGTCAGGCCGAGCCGTTCCATCATGGTTCCGGGAACCTCCAAAGCCTGTTGCCTCAACGCGGCCCCTTCAGGCGTCAGTTCGACGGCGAGTGCCCGCTCATTGCCGTCCGCCCGGCGGCGGGTGATGTATCCGGCTGCCTCCAGCCGGCGGAGCAGTGGCGAAATGGTGGCAGGTTCCTGGGCCAGGGCGTCGCTGATGTTCCGGACCGTCCTGGGGCTCGTTTCCCACAGGCTCAGCATCACCAGGTACTGGGGGTGGGTCAGGTTCAGCTTCTCCAGGACCGGCTTGTACGCCCCAACGACGCTGCGGGCTGCAACCGTCAGCGCGAAACAGAGCTGGTGTTCCAGGAGCAGGTCGTCATCCTGGCTGGCGTCGGCCGTAGCGGCGGCATCCATGAAGTCCTCCAATTATTAGTGCACTAACTATTAGCGTACACTGTTGATAGAAAACCAGTGGCAGCGGAAGGAGCCGAACATGGCCAAGGGCAAGCCGGACAACAAGGACAACGCGTCGCAGCGCTTCATGCGCGCCACCGGCAAGCTGAGGGCCATCTTCGGGCCTGCGAACCGCTCCTCCCTGGTCCACGACATGACAGAGGAGAACCGGAGGCTGCTGGCACAGCGCCAGGCCGAAAGCCGGCAGTGGGAAACCATCACGCGGCCCGACGGCAGCACCTACGTGGTTCCCAGGAACCCGGAAGACAAGTCCCTGCGCTGAAAGTTCGTATCCGGGCGCCCCGCCCAGTAGCACCCGCGGCCATGCCTGCCGCTCCGTTACCCGGCTCCATTTCCCGGCTTCGGGCGTAAAATGGGGGCACTGGCTCCGGCAGGAGGCAGCAGCTCTTTGCCCCGGAAACCGGGAAGGGGGTGGAAAACAGTGGCTCGTGTAATGAGCGGATTCATGAACGCGACGGACAGGCTCCGCTTCTTCTTCGGACCTGCCACGCAGCTGGACGCCGATTCGCCGGTAGTGCACAAACATGATGCGTTTGAGCAGGCCTCCGAAGAGGAGCTTTCGCACTTCGTGGTCGAAACGGATTCGTCCGGCCATCACTACGCTGTCCGCCGCGAGGACCTTGAGCGGGAAACCTGAGAAATAGGTGTGTAACCGGAAAAGCCGGGCCGGCCTCCGAATGAACGGAGGCCGGCCCGGCTTTTCTCGTAGGGAGGTCCGGGGTTAGCGGCCGGTTCCGCCGTACACGGTGGCCTCGTTGTCGGCATCCAGGTCGAAGGCCTTGTGGATCACGCGTACCGCTTCATCCAGCAGGTCAGCGTGGGTGACCACGGAGATGCGGATTTCAGAGGTGGAGATCATGTTGATGTTGATGCCGGCGTTGGACAGCGCCTTGAAGAAGGTGGCGGACACGCCGGGGTGGGAGCGCATGCCCGCACCGATGAGGGAGAGCTTGCCGATCTGCTCGTTGTATTCGATGCTCTCGAAGCCGATCTGGTCCTGCGCCGCGTGCAGGGCGGCCAGGGCGTCGGCGCCTTCCACGATGGGCAGGGTGAACGAGATGTCCGTCCGGCCCGTCCCGTGCGTGGACACGTTCTGCACGATCATGTCGATGTTCGAGTGGGCGTCGGCGATGACCTGGAAAATGGCGGCGGCCTTGCCGGGGATGTCCGGGACGCCCACAACCGTGACCTTGGCTTCGGAACGGTCGTGCGCAACGCCGGAGATGATTGGCTGCTCCAAGGCAACTCCCTCTTGAGTGGTGATCTTGTCTTCGGCGCTGGGGATGACCCAGGTGCCTTCATGCTGGCTGAATGAGGAGCGGACGTGCAGCGGGACCCCGAACCGGCGGGCGTACTCCACGCAGCGCAGGTGCAGGATCTTTGCGCCCGAGGCGGCAAGTTCGAGCATCTCCTCGCTGGAAATGGTGTCGATCTTCTGGGCCGAGGGCACCACCCGGGGGTCCGCGGTGTAGACGCCGTCCACGTCGGTGTAGATCTCGCAGACGTCGGCCTCGAGCGCCGCAGCCAGCGCCACGGCGGTGGTGTCGGAGCCGCCGCGTCCCAGCGTGGTGATCTCGTTGGTGGTGCGGCTCATGCCCTGGAAGCCCGCCACGATGGCGATGTTGCCCTTGTCGAGGGCTGTCCGGATGCGGTGCGGATCGACGTCGATGATCCGGGCCTTGCCGTGGATGCCATCGGTGATCATGCCGGCCTGGGAACCCGTGAAGGACTGGGCAGAGGCGCCGAGCTTGTTGATGGCCATTGCCAGCAGTGCCATGGAAATGCGCTCGCCGGCGGAGAGCAGCATGTCCATCTCCCGGGCGGGAGCGGAATCGGTCACCTGCGCGGCAAGGTCCAGGAGTTCGTCGGTGGTGTCACCCATGGCGGACACCACAACCACAACTTCGTTGCCGGCTTCCTGCGCGTCAACCACGCGCTTGGCAACACGTTTGATGCCGTCGGCGTCAGCCACGGAGGAGCCACCGAATTTCTGCACGATGAGCTGTTTGGTCACCGCACCGCCAGCGGACAGCCCATGCGGCTGTGTTGCGTTGTGCACTTCGGTAGTGGGCGTACTCATGCGCGTACCTTCGTTGGATCGGTTCTTGAGGCCAGGCAGCCTGACGCCGGGACGGCGCGACTTTCCCGGGACAGTTTATCGCCGCCTGCAGTGAGGCGTTGAATTGTGACCGAATCTCAGCCCGCAGGAGGAGCGCCGCGAAGGGGCCGCAGGCGTACGCTCAAGGGGTCAACGTGCTCAGGACTGTGGGGGACAGGTGCGCAAAACATGGCAATAGCGCCGGAAAAATCAGAACAGCCGGACAGCCAGGCTTCCTTTGGCGGTATTACAGCCCGGGCGGTGAGCAGGAGCTTCGGGGCGGTACGTGCCGTCGAGCATATGGACTTCCACGCCCCGGCCGGCAAGGTGACGGCCTTGATCGGCCCCAACGGCGCGGGCAAGACCACGCTGCTGCTGATGCTGGCATCGCTGCTGGCGCCGGACGGCGGCACCATCAGCGTGGGCGGGCTGGATCCGGCCCGGCACCGCGCGGAGGTCCGGAGCCGGCTCGGCTGGATGCCGGACACCCTGGGCGTCTGGGAGTCCCTGACCGCCCGCGAAATCCTGACCCAGATGGCGCGTTTCTACCGGCTTCCCGCTCCCGGGATCGGGGAGCGGGTGGCGGACATGCTGCAACGCGTCCGGTTGTCCGACCTCGCCGACCAGCCTGCCCGGGTCCTGTCCCGGGGCCAGCAGCAGCGGCTCAGCCTGGCGCGGGCACTGATCCACGATCCCTCTGTCCTGCTCCTCGATGAACCTGCCTCAGGCCTGGACCCGGGGTCCCGCGTGGAGCTGCGGACAATGCTGAGGCAGCTTGCGGCCGAGGGCAAGGCCGTGGTGGTTTCCTCCCACGTCCTCAGTGAGCTTGACGAGATTGCGGACGGTGCCGTCTTCGTCAACAACGGGAGGACCGTGCGGCAGCAGACCACCGAGGAAGCTGCGGCGTCCGGCCGGCGGTACTCGATCTCTGCGTCGGATATGGCTGCGCTCGCCGCCAAGCTCACCGAACTGGGGCTGGTGTTCCGGCACGAGGACGGGCGCCGGCCGGGCGTGAGCCTGCTGCTCCTGAACGACGCCGATGCGGAACGGCTGCTGCGCGACCTGGTGCTTGCCGGCGTCGGAATCACGTCCTTCGCCCCGGCCTCCGGTGCCCTGGAAGAGACCTACATGAACCTTGAGGGGGAGCGGCAGTGAGCACGGTGGCGCAGAAGCGGCAGGACACATCACTGTCCGGCAACACCGGGGCCTACCTGGCAGGCATCGGCCATGTGGTGGCCCTCGAACTCAAACAGCGCCTGCGCTCTCGCGGCTGGTACATCATGCTTGCCATCTGGTTCGTCCTGACGGCACTGGTCACGTGGCTGACCTGGGCCAGCTGGAACGCACAGCAGGCGGCCCAGCGGGCCTACGGCAGCTCCATCCCGCCGGAATCAGCAGGCCCTGGATCAATGATTTTCGAGGTAGTGCTGGCGTTCGTCCTGCTCTTTGCCTTGCTGGTGGCCCCGGCCTTGTCTGCCAACGCCGTGAACGGTGACCGTGCCGGCGGAACGCTGGCCATACTGCAGGTGACACTGCTGGAACCCGGCCAGATCCTGTGGGGAAAGTTCTTTGCCGCCTGGCTGGCAGCCCTCGCGTTCCTTGTCGCCAGCACGCCGTTCCTGGTCATAGGGGTGGCGCTCGGCGGGCTGACACCGGGCCACGTGCTGGTGTCCCTGCTGATGCTCGCCGTGGAAGTGGGTGTTGTCTGCGCCTTGGGTGTCGGCATTTCGGCCCTCGCCGGCCGGCCGCTGTTTTCCATCGTGGTGACCTACCTTGCGGTGGCCGGGCTGGCGGTGGGAACGCTGATTGCCTTCGGGCTGGGGGCCGGGCTCGCCCAGGGGACGGTTATGGCCAACAATGCGCAGTACCGGACTTACGAGCCGCTGGCCAACGAACCGGTCCAGCCGGAGTACACCTGCGTCGGCCCGATGCGGGAGCAGCCTGCCACCCGGACCGAACGGGTGGCCTGGCCTGGCAATGAACCCCTACGTGGTGGTGGCGGATGCGATCCCTTACCCGGACCGCAGCATGCAGCAAGGCTTCCCCACATCGGGTGCCATCGAGGGCATCAGCCAGGGCGCCCGCTACGCACTCGCCGGACCTGAGGGCACCTACCCGTGCGCCAATGGGGTTGTCCAGCCCGCCTACCTGAACCAGAAGACACCTCTGTGGCCCCTGGGCCTGGGGCTGCAGCTTGTGCTGTCAGGGCTCCTGATGTGGCTTGGGTGGCGTGCCCTCCGGACGCCTGCCCACCGGCTGGCCCGCGGCACGCGGATCGCCTAGGAGTCTGCCGGCAAGCCGCGGCGGGGCGTGGATCTGGACAGCCCACTGTCGCTGGACCACCATGGAGGCAGTTGCTATTCAGGTGGCCGGTACCTCCCGGCCACAGCCGGGGCTGGGGCTGTCCTTCGAAAGGTGGGCTTCCCGTGGCCGATGACCAGCAGGATGGCGCCAAATCCACGCCTGAGCCCTACTTCGAGCCGATAGGGCCGCGGTCCGACGAGTGGTTCCAGCCCGCAGATGACGACGACGACGGCGAGCCCCGGCGCCGGGGGCCTGGCCTCGGGGCGACGGTACTTGCGGCTGCAGCCGACTGGGCCGCAAGCCTGGGGACCCTGCGTTTCTGGGCAGTGGCAGTTGGGTCGCTTTGCGCAACCTGGGTCGTCGTCGCTGGCCTGGTCCTCCTGCCCGGACCTGACGGGGATTCAGCTGAATGGATGCCCGTCCCGATGCTCACCTACGTGCTGGCGTCGTCGTTGCTTCCGGCCTCGGCCGCGCTGACGGCAGTTCATTGGGGAATGTCCGCCCAAGGAGGGGCAACCGGCCCGGAACACGGCCGCAGCCTTTCCACGGCAGTGCTCGCCGGTGCGCTGCGCAGCCTGGTATTCGCCCTGCTCGTTCTGTTGACGCTGCTGATGCAAGCGGCTGCCGCCGGCCTGCCCGGAAACGTGGCGGCCATTTCGGCCGGCCTGGCAGCGGTCGAAGGTGCCATCTTCGTTGGCATGGGGGTGGCGGTTGCAGCACTGGCGCGCCACAGGTTCGTGAGCCGGCTTGCGGGGTGGTCGCTGGCTTTGTTCCTGGTTGCGGGGACAGTTGCGGCCACCTCCCTCCTGGTCCCGGCCGTGCGGTCAGAGGAGCCGGTGACTGTGGCCCTCAACGTGGTGCGGGCAGCGGACGGAACTCCCGTGGCCTATGAGTGCAGCGGTATTCCGGCCGGGACCGTCGAGGTGCACCGGACGGAACGGATCACCTGGCTGGCCACTGCCAGCCCAACCGTGGTGTTCGTTGCACTGGCCGGCCAGCCGGGCGCCGGCGCCGAGCTGCTCGGATGGCTTTCGGCGGCGCTGCAGGAAGCGGCGGACGGTACCGCGGTTCCCTGTGTCAATGGTGAACCGCGAAGCCAGGATTCCCCGCGGTTGCCGTTGGCAGCGCTGGGCCTTCTCCTGCAGGCAGGCGTGACAGCCGCCCTGCTGGCCGCTGCCCGCGCGGCTGCTGCGGCCCGCCGTCGAAACGCGCCGCAAGGGGCCTAGCGGCGCTGGCGGGCCGCTCGCAAATCAGGTCAGTGCGTTGCGGCGGCCTTCGAAAGCACGTCCCAGGGTGACCTCATCCGCGTACTCAAGGTCTCCGCCCACGGGAAGGCCGGATGCCAGCCTGGTGACCGTGATGCCGATGGTCTTGAGCATTCGCGCCAGATAGGTGGCCGTCGCCTCTCCCTCGAGGTTGGGGTCGGTGGCGATGATGACTTCCTGGATGGCGCCGTCGTTCAGCCGGGTCAGCAGTTCACGGATCCGGAGTTGCTCCGGGCCGATGCCGGCGATGGGGTTGATGGCCCCGCCCAGCACGTGGTAGCGGCCGCGGAACGAACGCGTGCGCTCCACCGCCAGTACGTCCTTGGACTCCTCCACCACGCAGATGACGGCGGGATCCCGGCGAGGGTCCCGGCAGATATTGCAGAGCTCCTGCTCGGTGACGTTTCCGCACACGGTGCAGAACTTGACCCGGTCCTTGACGGTGGTGATAGCGTCCACCAGCCGTTTCATATCCTGGGGATCCGCTTCAAGGATGTGGAACGCCAGCCGCTGTGCGGACTTGGGACCCACGCCTGGAAGGCGTCCAAGCTCATCGATCAGCTCCTGGACAGCACCTTCGTACACAGTTTCCTCTTTAGCTTGGAATGGACAGCGGGTCATGCAACAGCGGTTCCATCCGGTTCACGCCGGACAACGGGGTCAGTACCGGGGCGGGAGGGGGCTTCCGTCCGCGGAGCGCTCCTCGATCAGCTTTCCGCCCAGAATACGCTCCACTGCTGCACGGCCGAACACCCCGGACTCCTCGATGGTCTCATCGTCGGCGCTCGGAATGTCCTGGACGTAGGTGGCCGCTGCCACGGCTGCACGTGCCGGGGCCTTGGCCCGCCCGGCCTCAGCTTCGGGGCTGTTGGACAGCCGCTGGTACAGGCTTTGCCGGCTACCGGTTCCCGGTGCAGGGGAAACGGCAGGAGATGGTGCGCCGGCCCTGGACGGGACGGCGGCGGGAGCAGCCGAAGGAGCCTGCCGCGCCGGGGCAAGGGTGTTGGCCGGGCCGGCGCCGGGTGCAGTAGCGGCCATCGCGTACTCCGGTGCACGGACGGCTTCGGGCTCCGATGCGGACGGCGCGCCAAATTCGCGCCCCTGCTGGATGGGCGGTACCTGGTCTGCAGGTGCGTGGGCAGGAGCTGTGGCAAGACCCCAGTCCGGTTCGCTGGCTGCACCCGCCGAGGAGACCGGAATGGACGGGGGAACCCGGGCTGTGGCCGGCTCGTAGCGGGACGCAGCCGTCTGCCCTGATGGGGTTTCCCCAGCGGAGGCGGGGAAGCGTCCTAGGTTGCTTTCGTTTCCGACCACCCACACACCCGGGGCCTGCTCCACCGCCCGGGCCCAGGGATCCTGGACGGGTGTGTCCGCTGCCGGCTTGTGTGCGGATGCCGGTGCTGCGGCGGCAGGGGACGTGCCTGGGGCAAGCTGGACGGGGGAAGTCTGGACGGGGGATCCGGGGGGACGGGTTCCTTCGGTGCCGGTTCCTTCGGTGCTGGTTCCTCCGGCAGGGCCCGGTCCCCTGGTGCAGCTGGCTGCCGGTACAGATGCAGCTGTGCGGCTGCCCGTATATGCAGCCGAAGGCTCCCAGTCCGCCGGAGGTTCTTCATCCAGCGGGGGAGCGTCTTCATCCCGGGGCGGGCCCCAGTCGTCATCTGAGTACGAGTAGTCGCCCTCCAGCGGAGGGTAGGAATTCTGGCCGGATCCAGCGCGGGCAGCAGCCTGCCCGGACGGCGCCAGTGCGGGAGGCCCGCTTGCCTCAGGGGCCGTGCTGCCCCGCCCGGATGTCGGTTTGACGGGGCCGGGTGCAGGGCTGCCGGTTCCCGTCACCGGGACGGAAGACGTGGGAGCCGGTTGCCGTGTGGGCAGGGGTACGGGCGTTCCCTCTTCAGCGACCGCCGGAGCGGAAGCCGCCGCCTGCGCGGCAGGCTTTGCCGCTGCCGGTTCCGGTGCAGGTGCAGGCGCGGGGGCCAGGCCCCACGCCACATCAGCTGAAGTGGGGGCGGCCGCCTGACGGGATGGTGCTTTTGGGTTTGGTTCAGAGCTCGCCTGGCTGGCGCCACCGGCAACTGCATTGATCTGGCAGTCGATCCCCACCGTCTTGTGGATGGCCTGGCGGAGGTTCTCTGAATGGTCAGCCCGCCCGAAAGCGCCGGCGAGACCTGAGGTGGTAAAAGACAGGGTCAGGACGGCACCGTCAAAAGCGCTGACCTGGGCGTTGGGCTCCACAAGTGCCCAGGTGCTGCGCTTGATCCTGGACAACGTCTGGAGCACATCCGGCCAGGCGCGGCGGAGAACCTCCACGTCGCCCATGGCAGGGGGATTGGCCGGGGAAGTTTTTTGAGGAGCAGCGTCGCTCGGAGCCGCTGTGGCAGCTGCCGGAACACGGTCCGCTGCCGGGCTTTCCAGTGCAGGGCTTTCCGGTGCCGGACGCTCCGGGCCGGGCCCGGCAGGAGCCGGGCGTTCGGGCGCAGCGCGTTCGGGCACTGGGCCCCGGGATACCGGGCGTTCCGACACCTGGTCTCGAGACAACTGCTGGCCCGGTCCTTCAACCGGCCAGTCGTTGGTGCTCACGCGGGGAGGGGTCAGGGGAGCCCTGGGACCTGTTTCCGGAGATCCCTGGCCACCGGATGCTGGAACGGCGGGACGCGGTTCGAGGGGAGTGGATTCCGGTCCGGCCGGCTGGACGGTAGCGACCGGCTGAGGCTCCTCGCGCCGTGGCGGTGGTGCGACGGCAGGGGCAGGTGCGGCGGCGGCAACGGGTGCGGCGGTAACCGATGCGGCTGCGGGGGTGCCGGTTGCGCCTGCGCCGGCGGGAGCATCGACGTTGTTCCCGGCGTAGCTGAAGCGGCGTTCAACCCGGTCCATCCGGGCCGCCAGGCCGCGTTCGTTCTGGTCGGACGTGGGCAGCAGGATCCGCGCGCAGAGCAGCTCAAGGTGCAGTCGCGGGGACGTGGCCCCGGTCATCTCCGTGAGTGCCGTGTTGGTGACGTCCGCGGCCCGCGACAGCTCTGCCGAACCAAGGTTGTGCGCCTGGTTCTGCAGCCTGGCAATCTGGTCCGCGGGCATCCCGCGCAGGATGGTGTGGGCGCTCTCCGGCATGGCCTTGACGATGATCAGGTCGCGGAAGCGCTCCAGCAGGTCCTCAACGAAGCGGCGGGGATCGTGGCCGGTCTGGATGACGCGGTCCACTGCCCGGAAAACGGTGGCGGCATCGGAGGCGGCCACAGCCTCCACAACGTCATCCAGGAGCGAGGCGTGGGTGTAGCCAAGCAACGCCACCGCGAGTTCGTAATCGAGCCCGTTGGGACCGGCCCCCGCCATCAACTGGTCCAGGACGGACAGCGAGTCACGGACCGACCCGCCTCCGGCACGAATCACCAGCGACAGGACCCCGGGGGCCACGGGGACATTCTCCTGGCTGCACAGCAGTTCCAGGTACGCCATCAGGGGTTCGGGCGGTACCAGCCGGAAGGGATAGTGGTGCGTGCGTGAGCGGATGGTGCCGATGACCTTGTCCGGCTCGGTGGTGGCAAAGATGAACTTGATGTGTTCCGGCGGTTCTTCAACGATTTTCAGCAGCGCGTTGAAGCCTGCAGACGTGACCATATGGGCCTCGTCAATGATGAAGATCTTGTAGCGGTCCCGGACAGGGGCAAAGGTGGCCCGCTCACGGAGGTCACGGGCATCGTCAACACCGCCGTGGCTGGCGGCGTCGATCTCGATGACATCCAGCGAGCCGGAGCCGCCGCGGGCCAGTTCAACGCAGCTGGGGCATTGACCGCAAGGGGTGTCTGTGGGGCCTTGGGCGCAATTAAGGCAGCGGGCCAGGATGCGGGCGGAGGTGGTCTTGCCGCAGCCCCTGGGGCCGGAAAAAAGGTAGGCGTGGTTGACGCGGTTTTTCCGCAAAGCCGTCATGAGCGGCTCGGTGACATGCTCCTGACCGATGACGTCGGCGAACGAGTCGGGACGGTATCTGCGGTAGAGGGCGGTAGTAACTGTCACAGAGAAAACCCTACCAATCCGGGCCGACATCCTGCCGCCCTGTGGGGGAATAGTAAAGACCCCCCATGCACCCGCCAGAGCCCGCCTACCCTTGCTACCTTCCGGTCCTGGGGGAGTTCAACAGGATGACGCCACATGAGGGGCCGTCAGATACTTTACCCGATCATCCGGCACGGTTCGAATCGGGCCCGGGCCGCCAGCCTTCCACGCGCCAGCTCATGAACGCGGGTTCTTCATAGGGGTGGGCAGCGCGCAATGCGGCAACGACCTGTGGCAGCAGCCGCTCCTCGACCACGCACTCGATCCGGTCCTCCGCCACCTCCTCCGGCATCCCCTTTTCGCCAAGGAAGGGGCGCGCGCCTGCTTCCGGGGTAAAGCGGCCGGTTCCGGGAGTTGTGAAGGAGCAGTGGGAGTAGTTTCCGATCCTTCCTGCGCCGGCGTCGCCGATGGCCGCCAGGACCAGTTCCGTGTGGGTTCTGGGCGAGTAGATCACCAGGGCATGCAGCTCGGTCATGGTTCCACTGTGCCCCAAGTCCCGCTGATTGCCCTGATTTCATTGCTTATCCCTCCAGCACCCGTGATCATGGGTATGTACACCGATTGGGGCAATCTCCAGATTGTGAGCTGTGTGGCCTGGCTGAACGGGGCCGGACCCGGCAGCTCAACGGCGTACCAGAGGAATGGGCGCGTTGGGGGCGTCCATTTCCGGTTAAGGCGGAATCCCTGGAATTCGCAGAACGGTTCCCCGGTTGGCTGGGCGCCGGAAGCGTTCCGGACCCCAATTTGGGTGATGCGCGAAACGTCAGGTAGTCTAGTACCTGCTTTTGATTCAGAAGCAGTTGGAGAATTCGCCTAGCGGCCTATGGCGCACGCCTGGAACGCGTGTTGGGTTAACGCCCTCGGGGGTTCAAATCCCCCATTCTCCGCCGGTCGAGAACCCGGTCCCGCCTCCGCGGGGCCGGGTTCTTGCGTTTATCCGCTCTATTGCCGGGCCTGGCCGAGCTGTTACAGATCGGCTTCCGGACACCCCAGCCGCCGCAGCCGGGCCCGGGCGGCCATTTCGCTTGGACCCTTGGGCCCCAGGGCCAGGCGGACGACGCCGAGGACGGCCTTGGTAGCCAGCCTCACTGGAAGGGGGAACGGGCCCAGCCGGGGTACTTCCAGTGCGAGCATCTCCCGGTACCTTGGCTCCAGGCTGTACACCGCACCGGCGAACAGGATGCGGTAGCCGGGGCGCAGCATCGGATGCAGCGGTGCGTTGCGGATGAAGTCCACGGTTTCAGCCACCCGAGCGTCCACACGCAGTTCGTTGCTCCCGTACCAGCGGTCCAGTTGATGCCGCATCTCCGCTTCCGTCAGCGGCGGATTGTCCACGCCCATCAAAGTGCCGGCCTGCGCCCACTCCCTGACGTATGCGTCAGGTCCGCCGGGGATGCTGCCGCCCCAGATTTTGTGGGCCGTCAGGAAGGCATCAGTGAAGGCGATATGGATCCATGCGGCCAGTTCCGGATCGTTGGCACTGTAGCTGCGCAGTGTCCCCAGGTTGTCGCTGTAGCTGCCCTGCACCGGTTCGTGCAGGCGGCGGACCTTTCGCGAGGCCTCCTCGGCAGCGGCCCTGGAGCCATACGTCACGGTGAAGATCCAGCGGATGGTGTGGGCCAGCCGGCCCAGCGGATCCTCCCGGAAATTCGAGTGTTCGTGGACCCCCGCCAAGGCGCCCGGGTGCAGGGACTGCATAAGCAGAGTGCGTATTCCGGCCACGATGGGGGACATGGAACCGTGCACCGCCCACACCGCAGAACCCGGGAGATGGTAGCCGGGGTCGTCTCCCTCTGACAGCCGCAGCGCCCAGTCCGGCGGGGCGTCCGACTTTCCGGTGAACGTCTTCTTGAGTTCGTCCTGCCATTTCCGGAGGAAATTGCGCATATCCCATTGTTGCCCACTGGAGGCCACCGCGCCCGTCCTGGGTAAGACCCCGAAGATAATCGGCAAAAACCCCCTATTTCGTGATTCGGGGTTCACGGGGGCACCGGCCGTATGGTCACATGGGTCTACCGTCAAGACAGCGTGCGGGTGGGACATCTCCGGGAGCGATCCATGGGCAAGAATCGGGGATCCGGTGCGGGCAAAAAACGCCCCGGTACGCGCCCTCCCACCGTCCGCGTCCTGACGGCTGCCAGCGCCCTGGCCGTATCCTTCTCCGTCCTGAATCTGTCCGACGGCCATGAGGCGCAGCTGTTGTCGTCAATTTCCGAGACGCCTGCGGAAAGCCTTCCGGATCCGGTCGAAAAGCGGGCCACTCCCGGTCCTGAAAGGCAGGCCGCCGAGCCCGCGGGGGTGGTGCTCCGGGGAGCGGAAGGCTTGGACCTTGACTCCCTGCCGCATTCCATACCCGGGAGCCAACCGGCCGTGGTGCCGTTCCCGCGGCCGGTGGTCGGCGGTTCAGGTCCGGAAGGACCGGTGCCGGTGGCAGTTGGCTATAAAGGGGTTGGAAGGCCTGCTGCCGGATACCTCATGGCACCCTTGGAGTTCTTGAACCCCAGCTCACCCTTCGGGTTCCGGATCAGTCCATTGACCGGGACGGCCGGTGACTTCCATCTGGGACAGGATTATGCTGCCCCGTGCGGAACCAGGGTTTATGCTGCAGATTCCGGCGTCGTCCGGGCAGCGGGCTGGCACCCCTGGGGCGGTGGCAACCGGGTGGAAATTGACCACGGCAACGGCCTGGTGACCACGTATAACCACCTCGAATCGGTGACCGTCCGCAGGGACGATACGGTGCAGGTGGGGCAGGTTGTTGGGCGGGTAGGCAGCACAGGATGGTCAACCGGCTGCCATTTACACTTTGAAACCATATTGAATGGCTGGCACATAAGCCCCTTGAAATGGCAGTTCGTGGGCCTTGCGGCGCTCGCTGGTGGTGGGCTGGAGGAGTCGTTGTCATATACCCCGGGCTCTGGTTCACCGGCTGAATGGCTCAACTGGACTCTCCCTGGAATCAAGGACACCGAACCGAAATTGCACACAGCAGAGGCAGGTTCGCCCACGACGCAATCCGTCGCGGCGAAGCCTTCGCCCACCGGCTCGTCGCCGTCGCCCAGCGCTTCATCGCCGTCGTCCACCCAGCCCTCACCGTCTGCCACCGATCCCTCACTGTCTGCCACCGAGCCGTCAGCGTCTCCAAGCGGGCCGACGACGTCCCCCACTGAGCCGTCAGCTTCGCCGGCCGAGCCGTCACCCTCGCCGGCCGAGCCGTCGCCTTCGCCGACTGAGCCCGCGCCGTCACCTACCGAGCCTCCGCCGTCGCCAACTGAGCCTCTGCCGTCCCCGAGCGAGCCTTCGCCAGTCCCCGTTGAGCCAACCCCGCCACCGGCTGAGCCTGCGCCGACACCTGTGGAGCCCGCGCCGGCTGAGCCTGCGCCGACACCTGTGGAGCCCGCGCCGGCTGAGCCTGCGCCTGCTCCGGTTGAGCCGGCGCCTATTGAGCCTGCGCCATTGCCGGTTGAGCCGGTGCCGACTGAACCTGTGCCGACACCGGTAGAACCGGCGCCAGCCCCCATTGAGCCGACGCCAACCGAACCGGTGCCGGTTCCGGTTGAGCCTGCACCTTCAACCACCGAACCCGCAACGGTGGAAACAGCGACGCCGGAGCAAACCGCGACATCAACCCCGTAGGGCCGGGCAGGCCTGCGGGAGAATTCGAGGCGCCACCCGTACACGGTTTGACCGGCTACGAATCCCCGACGTGAACAACTTCGTGAGGACCAAACGCCCGGCGTCCCTGTACCCCATTCCGCTGACCCTGAATGACGGCACCGAAACGGAGTTCGAAAGGTTTAAGGGGAAGGTGGTGTTGGTGGTCAACGTAGCCTCCAACTGCGGCTTTACTCCCCAATACGCTGGCCTGGAAGCCCTCTACGGGAAGTTCCGGGACCGCGGCTTCGAAATCCTCGGCGTCCCGTGCAACCAGTTCGCGGGCCAGGAGCCGGGCAGCGACAGCGGGATCGCCGAATTCTGCCAGCGCAACTTCGGCGTGACCTTTCCTCTGACGGAGAAGTCCCGGGTGTGCGGCAAGGGCCAGCACCCGCTGTATGCGGAGCTCACCAAGTTCAAGACCGGACTGCTGCCGGGGTTGGTGAAATGGAACTTCGAGAAGTTCCTGGTGAACCGCGACGGCGAGGTGGTGGACCGGGTTGCGCCCACTGTTGAGCCGGACTCGGCGGTGATTATCGACGCGATCGGGAAGGCCCTGGGCGATTGACCGGCCCCGGGGCGAAGAAAGTGCGCAGAAGCGCAGTTCTTTTATCTTTTTCCACATCGGCTACGGCGATTTGCCCAAAGTTTGCCAAATGTCTGGTTGGATAAATATTACTGAAGGGTACAAGGGGAGAGCCGCTTCCCACCGACCACAGAGGTAGCAATGGAGCACATCGAGGCCGAACATCCCCGGCCACGCCACTTCCTACTCCACTTGAGCGATCCCCACCTGTTGGGGGGTCCGGACCCCCTGTACGGCGTTGTTGACAGCGAAGCCCGCCTCATCCAGCTCTTTGACGAGGTCAAGGCGTCCGGGGCGCGGCCTGAGGCTGTCATTTTCACCGGTGATCTCGCAGACAAAGGCCATCCCGAGGCGTACCGGAAGCTGCGCGCCATCGTGGAGCCCGCATGTCAGGAGATGGGTTCGCAGGTTATCTGGGCCATGGGCAACCACGACAACCGGGCGAACTTCCGGAAGGGCCTGCTGGACCAGCCAGGCAACGACGCCCCTGTGGACCACAGCTACTTCATCAACGGCCTGCGCGTCATCACCCTGGACACCTCGGTTCCCGGGTTCCATCACGGCGAGCTGAGCGGGTCGCAGCTGGAGTGGTTGGCCCGCGAACTGGCGACCCCGGCTCCTGACGGCACCATCCTGGCATTGCACCATCCGCCGGTCCCGTCGGTCCTGGACCTCTCAGTGCTGGTGGAACTGCGGGACCAGGCCTCGCTGGCGGCCGTGGTGCGCAACTCGGACGTCCGGACCATCCTGGCCGGCCACCTGCATTACTCCACCACGGCAACGTTTGCCGGCATCCCTGTCTCGGTGGCCTCGGCAAGTTGCTACACCCAGGACCTCAACGTCCCGGTGGGCGGCACCCGCGGGCAGGACGGCGGGCAGGCCTTCAACCTGGTGCACGTCTATGAGCACACCATTGTCCACTCGGTGGTTCCGCTGGGCAGGTCGACGACGGTGGGCGAGTACGTGACCCCCGAAGAGACCGCGAGGCGGCTCGAGGCAGCAGGGGTCCGGATTCCCGAGACCACCAAGCAGCGCAGCGGGGCCCGGCTGGGCGTGCCTTCCAATAGCTAAAAAGCAAAAGCAGGAGGCCGGTCCCGTCGGGACCGGCCTCCTGCTTTTGCCGCCGTGTTGGGAGTCTGGGATGCTACTTCTCCCAGGGCGCCTTGACAGGGAAGTACTTCTCCAGGAAGTCGGTCACCACTTCGGCCCGCTCGTCAGCATCCACCTCGGGGAAGCTGCCGTCATTGAGGCAGAAGAAGTCCATGTTCCGCTTGGCCAGCAGCTTGGGAAGGTAAGTCAGGCCGGCGCGCATGGTGGTATCCACGTAGCGGACCTTTGCGGCCGTCTGCGTGACCGCACGGCCGGTCAGCAGCGCGTAGTAGTGGTAAAAGGAGTTCGTGACGGAGATGTTGTCCGCGGCACGGAACCGGCTGGCCGCAGTCTTCCGGAACTCCTCGGGGAACTCCTCTTCCATGGTGGCCACCACGCTCCGCCGGAGCGGTGCAGCACAGTGCTCCAGGTGCCGCGTGGTGATCCGGCCGAACCGGTTCCACAGCAGCTTGCGGTTAACCCGGGCGGCGTTCTCGAAGCCGCTGCGCTCGGCCGCGTTCTCGCCCAGGCCGATCCGGGTTTCCGCCTCAATGAACTTGGTGATCCCGCCCGGGGTGAAGAACAGGTCCGGGCTGACGGGCCTGCCAAAGAACATGTCGTCGTTGGAGTAGAGGAAGTGCTCCGAGAGCCCCTCAATGTGGTGCAGCTGGCATTCCACAGCCTGCGAGTTGTGGGTGGGCAGCACCGACGGATCGCTGAAGAACTCCTCGCTCCGGACGATCGTCACGGAGGGATGGTCCGCCAGCCACGCCGGGGCCGGGGAGTCCGTGGCGATGAAGATGCGGCGGATCCACGGCGCAAACATGTACACGGACCGCAGTGCGTACTTGAGTTCATTGATCTGCCGGAAGCGTGCCTCATGGTCGTCGCCCTCGCCCAGGACATGGCCGTTCTGCTGGGCGCGCCGGGCGGCAATGTACTCCGGTGAACTGCCGTCCACCCAGGAGAACACCAGGTCGATGTCGAAGCTGATGTCGCTGGCGTGGTCCGCGAACATGTTCTCGATGGTGGGCCAGGTGTGCCCGTAGCGCTCCACAGTCCCGCGGACCGCGTCCTGGCGCAGCAGGGTCCGGCGCGTCAGGGAGTTCTCGATGGGAAGGATGATCTCCTCGCCCTCGAAGGACCAGAGCTCGATCTGCACGCCGGCGGAGGCACCGAAATCAAAGCCGCCCCCGGGTTCAACCCGCGGCCGGTACAACCGGAAGATGCGTGCCTGGCGGCTGGTTGAAAGCTCGCCGTCGGCTACGAGGACGGCGGTCTTCTTCTTGGCATCCACCGTCATGGAGTAGAAGGGTTCGTCCCGGCAGGCCTCCACCAGGGCGGCGCGCAGCTTCTTCCTGTCCCTCCAGTCCAGGGCTATGACCGGGCGGTCATTGTTGCCGCGGACCAGCAGGTAGGCAAGGCCGGAATCCGCGAGGACATTCCGCAGAAACAGCAGGTCCTCCACCATGGCCTGGTAGTGGGTCCTGTTGTAGTTGATCAGGGCATAGCGGCCCTTGTGCCTGATGACGTCGGGGCGGTGCTTCAGGCGACGCTCCGCAGCAGCGGAGGTCGCCTCCTCGTGAAATTGTTCCTCTACGGACGCCTGGCCACCGAAGTAGATTTCGTCCTGAACCGGTGCTTCTGTAATGGTTATCTCCGTGCTGGTGAAGTATGCGTTCCTACCTGCATGATAGCCCCGCCCGGGAAACGGCAGGTTCCGGCCGGGCCGCCGGCCACGGCCCTAGACGCCCAGCGCCTCCCGCCAGCTCCGCAGGAAAGCGCCGCCGGCGTCGTCATGGATGACCGTGGCTTCAAGCCCCAGATCGGCCGCAGTGAGGACCTCGTACGGCTTGGCCGGAACACCATCGGCGGGACGGACGTCCACGTGCTTCACCGCATGGTCGTTGTGGTGCAGCCAGTCCGCCATCGCATAGTCAGTGCGGGAATCGCCCACTGTACGCCAGGCCTCAGGGGTGATGCCCTGCGCGGCCAGCAGTTCCACCGCCCGGCTGGCACCGAGGTCCTTGCCCAGGCGAACGGACTCGATGTCCGTGGAGATGATGGTGGGGTCCACGCGGTAGTCCACCTCGTCGTCGGAATTCGGGGCATGGTGGTCCAGCCGGACCACGCCCAGCCCGTGCCGTGCCATCAGGCCCATGGCATCGGCGTCAAAGAGCTTTTGTTCCGCGAGGTACTCGGCGCTGGGGACCTCAATGTGCTGCTCCACGGACACCATGGCCCGCTTGGTCTCGTCGAAGAACATGTGCGCCGCGTAGTCCTCGGCCACCAGCCGGCGGACGTCGTCCCCGTAGGCCGCGGGTACGGCGAGCTCACGGTCCACGTGGATGGGGCCGGGACCGGCCGAGGTGTAGCTGAACCAGACGGCACCCTTTTCGCAGACCGCGTGGATGATGGTGCCGCTGGGGATTCCGGCCTCGATCATAGGTGCCATGACCTGTTCACGAATGAAGGCGTCCGAGCGGCCCGTGTTGAAGATAACGGGGATACCGGCGGTGGCGAGCGCCACCATGTCGCTGATGATCTCCGGTTTGACGTCGCGCGTGAGCGGACTCGCCACCGGGCCGTCAACGTCGAGCAGGAGCGCCAGGGGCGGGGCGGACGGCGCGTGGACACCGGGCACGGGCATGGCGGGGGACTCGGAAGCTGTCATGGGGCCCATTCTTTCAGCAGCGCCGGGCAGTTCCTGAACCGGCAGCCGAAGATCACCGGCTGTGACATGGTCACTGTTTGGCTACAACCTGCCGGCGGCACGGCCGGGCACTTTCGCTCAGCTTGCCGGGATGCCTAGGGTTGCAGGGTGATATTCAAAGCTGTGGGCGAGGGCCGCCCTTACCCCGACCATGGTTACAGCACGCCCAAGGAGTGGGCGTCGCTGCCGCCGCGGCCGGTGCGGCTGGACGAACTGGTGACTACCAAGCGCACCCTTGACCTGGAGGCCCTGCTGGCTGAGGACTCCACTTTCTTCGGCGACCTCTTTCCGCATGTGGTGCAGTACCAGGGGACCCTGTACCTGGAGGACGGCCTGCACCGGGCCGTCCGGACGGCACTGCACCAGCGCACCGCGATCCATGCCCGGGTCCTGGTGCTCGATGGCTAGGAAGAGGAAGGTGCAGGATGCCAGCATCCTGCACGGCCACCACGTGGTGAGCGGCCCGGAACTGCGGGCCACCTTCGGCGCGGCGGCCCGGGACGCGGACGATACGGCCAGGGTGCGCCGCAGGGTGCTCCACGGCATTGTGCTGGTGCTCCTCATAGGCGTGATCGCCGCGGGCATCATCACTGCCCTGGCGATCATCAACGGACGGTTCACCATACCCACGGCTGAACCGGCCGAGGAAAAAGTCTCCACGTGCCCCGCGGCCACTTTCGACTACACGCTGCCGGAACAGATCAACCTGAATGTCTACAACTCCACCAGCAGGCCGGGCCTTGCCCGGTCCGTGGCGGACGAGTTCCTGGCGCGGAAGTTCGTGGTGGGGGATGTGGGCAACGTCGACGCAGGCTACCGGGGTGTAGCCGCAGTGATCTCCGGTGCAGCTGGACAAGCGGCCGCTTTCAGTGTCCAGCGGAACCTGCCGGGTTCGGACTACTTCCAGGACGGCAGGACGGACGGCAGCGTGGATGTGATCCTGTCCCAGGATTACACGGCGCTGGCCCCGCCCGACCTCGTGGACCAGACGCCCGGAAAGCTCAGCTGTCCCCGGGAAAGCCGCCGCGTTGCCGATGATGACAGGTGGCCGGTCATGCCGTCGGCGGCGCCGGCCTCCTGAACCGCGGCTTCCTGAGCTTCCGCTTTCCGGTACTTAGCCGGCCACGGCGGGCAGTGGGGCGATCCGAACCGGGTGGCCTTCGTCGTCGAACCTTGCCCCGGCGCCCAGCTGGATGAATCGCACCGTCCTGGCCACGCGCGCCTCCAGTTCCGCCGGCTCGTCGCTGCCCCGGGCTGCGCTGGAGGAGAGCGTTCCCAGGATCAGCTGCGCCTGCTGCCCGATGTCCGCCACCGGCAGGTAGCCCTGTGCCATCCCGTCGCGCAGGATGCCCTGCAGCAGCACGCTCAGCTCGCCAACATGGTCGGCCAGTTTTGCAAACGACGACGGCGACAACACGGCGCCCATGGCGGGTCCCGGGGGCAGGTGGCGGCGGGAGAGGTCCACCACTTGGGCGCGCACGTACAGAGCCAGCCGTTCCACCGGGTTGTCCAGGCGGTCCAGGGCGTCGCGCAGTTCCGTGAGGAACTTCTCCGTCTCGTCAAGGGCGTACGAGATCAGCAGTTCCTCGATGTCCGCGTAGTAGTTGTAGACGGCGGTCCGCCCCACGCCGGCGTGCCGGGCCACGTCTGTCATGGTCAGGCCGGGGAGCCCGTGCGAGAAGAGGAGTTCACCGAAGGCCGTCAGGATGCGTCGCTGGGTATCCGCCCGCTGCTCGGCGTTGCTGGCCGCTGAAATCCTTGGCATACAGACACTTTACCGCTGTGTGTCAGTAAACCTGGTGCCGGACGTGCCCGAATTCAGACCGTGCAGCCGTCCGGGCCGCATGCATCGCCTTCGCCGGAGTTCACCAGCACCAGCGGGTTGGCATCCTGCCAGGCCTGGTTGAGCGCCGCCGTGAAAGTCGCTGTGGGCTGGGCCCCGGAGAGGCCGAACTTCCGGTCGATGACGAAGAACGGGACACCGCTGATGCCCAGGGACCGTGCCTCCTGGATATCGAAGCGGACGTCGTCGGCGTACTTGTCCGTGGTGAACAGTTCCTCCACTTCGCCGGCGGGGATGCCCAGCTCCTTGCCCAGCGTTGCCAGGTACTCCCGGCTGCCGATGTCCTTGCCGTGCTCGAAATGGTCGCTGAGCAGGCGCTCCTTGGCCTCGTCCTGCCGGCCGTGGGCGGCAGCGAGGTGGATCAGGCGGTGCCCAGCGAAACTGTTGGCCACCACCACCTTGTCGAAGTGGTAGTCCAGCCCCTCGCCCCTTGCCTGCTGCGCAACATGGTCGAACATCTGCGAAACCTGCTCCGGCGCGATGCCCTTGCGGGTGCTCAGGTACTCCTGCTCCGTGCCGTCATAGTGCTCCGGAAGGGTGGGGTCCAGCTGGTAGCTCCGCCACGTGACCTCCACTGCGCCGCGGTGGGGGAAGGCAGCCAGGGCGGCCTCGAAACGGCGCTTGCCGATGAAACACCAAGGGCATGCGACATCGGACCAGATCTCAATCTTCATGCCCGGAACAACCAACCGGCGGTGCCAGCCATTCCGTGCCGCCGTGTTAGATACCCCACAGTAGGTCTTGTGGCCGGACGGATCGTGGGCAATAGTCTGATGTAGGTCATGCAGAGGCCGTCGATAGTACAAACACCGCCGAGTGGAAGCTAGAGCGTCCCCGCGGTGCTAACTAACTGCCTGGTTTAGCTGGGAAGCCCGGCCACATCACCTGGAGGCCAGGAATGCGGATTGGACTTGTTGCAGGACCGTGGATTCCGGTTCCCCCGCCGGCATACGGGGGCACGGAAAGGGTTGTGGACACCCTGGCCAGGGGCTTCACGGCAGCCGGGCATGAGGTCCTGCTGGCTGCCCCGTCGGACAGCACCTGCCCCGTTCCTCTGGTCGCCGGGATGCAGCCGGCAGCCCGGGAGGATATGGGTCTTACGATTTCCGAGCTCAGCCACGTGATCAGGGCCTACGAGGGCCTGCAGGACGTGGACATCATTCACGACCATACGCTGGCAGGCCCGCTGTACATGCACCGGCCGGCCGGGATTCCACTGGTTACCACCATCCACGGGCCGCTTCACAGTCAGGCGGTAGATATCTACAGGGCCCTAGCCCAACGCGCTTCCATTATCGCCATCTCCCGGGACCAAACCTCACACGCACCCTCTCTCCCCGTCACACGTGTGATCCACCATGGCATGGAGGTCGGGGTTGTGCCGGTGGGCAGCGGCCAGGGAAACTACCTGTGCTTTGTGGGACGAGCCTGCCCCGACAAAGGACTGGTGGAGGCCATCACGATCGCCCGTCAGGCCGGAATGCCGCTAAAGATCGCAGTGAAGATGCGGGAGCAGGACGAGATCCGCTACTTCCAGGACGTCATCGAACCCATGCTCGGGCCGAACGAAGAGTTTGTGGGGGAAGTCAACGACGACTCCAAGTTCAAACTGATGGGCGAGGCGCTGGCGTTCCTCAACCCGATCCAATGGCCGGAGCCATTCGGGCTGGTGATGATCGAGGCTCTGGCGACCGGCACGCCGGTGATTGGTACGCCGATTGGTTCCGCCCCTGAAATCATTGAGCATGGCCGCACCGGTTTTCTGGGGCCCACACGCGACTTGGCCGGATTCGTGGAAGCCGCGGCAGACATCAGCAGGGACCAGTGCCGCCAGGCTGTTGTCGACCGGTTCAGCATGGAACGCATGGTGGCCGAACACCTGATGCTTTTCACAGAGATCCTCGAAAGGAAGGTGCTGGCGGGGGTTCCGGATGCGATCAGGCTGCACCAGAATCGTTAAGGGCGGGCGGGCAACGGGTCCCGGCCGCACCCGCCGCTGGAGATAGGGAGTCCCTTCCATGACCGCCTGGAACGAAGACAACGAGGCATCCGTGTCCGACTCCGGCTCCGTAACTATCCTGGAAGGCTCGTCGTTCTGCATCTCGTCCGGAAGCGGTGATATCAGCCCCGACGGCAGCGCGAACGGCGTCTTCTTCCAGGACACCCGCATCATTTCCGCCTGGGTCCTGCGCATCAACGGCGCCCTGCGCGAACCCCTGGTGGCGCAGCGGCCGCATCCTTTCGAAGCGACCTTCGTGGGCAGGGCAACCTGGCCCGGCGGCCGGTTTGACAGCCCCTTGGTGGTCCGGCAGATCCGCCACATCGGGCCGGGACTCCAGGACGACATCACGCTGGAGAACTTTGCCGCCGAACCGGTGGAATGCGACATCGAGCTCCTGGTGGATTCGGACCAGGCCGACCTCTTCGACGTGAAGGGTGCGCGGACCACCGGCATTGACGACGCGACCCGGGAAGTGGTGGACGGCCGGCTCGTCATCGAAGCCACCCGGCACGGCCAGCAGCGCGGAACGGTGGTCAGTGCCAAAGGCGCGGAGGTCAGCACGGACGGGCTCCGTTTCCGGGCCACCATCCCGGGCCGGGGCAAATGGGCCGTCAGCATCATCGTTGTGCCGCTGGTGAACGGGTTGCCGCCCGAGAAACCATTCCGCGACGGGCAGTTGCCGCACCACCGCGAGGGCGTCCGCCGGCACCTGGACTGGGAAGAAGGCGTACCGCGGCTCAGCATCGAGGACGTCAAGCTGCAGGAACTGCTCAACCGGAGCCAGCGGGACCTGGGTGCACTGCGCATCTTCGACGCCCACCATCCGGAACGCGCGGCAGTTGCCGCCGGCGCCCCCTGGTTCATGGCCCTGTTCGGGCGGGACTCCCTGCTGTCGTCCTACATGAGCCTGCTGGTTAACCCCAACCTGGCCGCAGGTACGCTCCAGACCCTGGCGGGGATCCAGGGGAAGAAGGTTGACCCGGACTCCGAGGAGGAACCCGGACGCATCCCCCACGAGGTCAGGCTTGGCGTAACCGCCGGACTGTCCCTGGGCGGCACCGCCTATTACGGAACGGCCGATGCCACCCCGCTCTTCGTTGCCCTTTTGGGCGAACTGAGCCGCTGGGGGCTCTCCCGCGATGTCATCCGGCCGCTGCTGCCGCATGCGGACCGGGCACTGGATTGGATTGAGAAGTACGGAGACCGGGACGGCGACGGGTTTGTGGAGTACTGCAGGCCCAATGACCACGGCCTGGCCAACCAAGGCTGGAAGGACTCCTGGGACGGCATCAATTTCGCCGACGGCACCATGGCGGAAGCCCCCATCGCACTGTGCGAAGTCCAGGCCTACGTCTACGCCGCCTACATCGGCCGGTCACTGCTTGCCCGCTGGGACGGGGACGTGGCGCTGGAAAACCACTGGGCGGAGCGTGCAGCCGAGCTGAAAGCTGCCTTCAACGAGAAGTTCTGGCTGCCGGACAAGGGATACTTTGCCGTGGCACTGGACAAGGACAAGCGCCAGGTGGACGCCTGCACCTCCAACATGGGCCACTGCCTCTGGACCGGGATCGTGGACGAGGACAAGGCGGCGTCCGTTGCCGAACACCTGATGTCGCCGCAGATGTTCACCGGCTGGGGGATCCGGACGCTGGCCTCCGACATGGGGGCATACAACCCCGTCAGCTACCACAACGGCTCCGTCTGGCCCCATGACACCGCGCTGGTTGCCACCGGACTGATGCGGTACGGCTTCGTGGAAGAGGCCAAACGGGTGGCCGAAGGGATTTTCGACGCCGCTGAGCACTTCGATGGCCGGTTGCCCGAACTCTTCTGCGGCTTTGACCGGGGCGAGTTCCCGGGGCCGGTGCCCTATCCCACTGCGTGCTCGCCGCAGGCCTGGGCTGCGGCTGCGCCGGTGCAGCTGGCCCGCGTGCTGCTCCGCTTCGATCCCGTCTACACCCGCGGACTAGTGCATCTGTCGCCGATCCTGCCGGAATCCGTGGGCGAGTTCCGGGCCGAGAACGTGCTGCTGGACACGTCCCGGATCACCATCAAGGCCCGCGGGACTGACGGCAGCATCGACGGGCTGCCGCCGGGCGTGAAGCTGCTGCCGGTTCCCCGCCCACCCCTGGCCTACCCGCCGGAGGGCTACTGAGGAACTAGGGGACCTCGCGCTCCAGCACGAAGTCGTGTTCCACGGTGCCGCCGAGCTGGAAGGATTTGGTGCCTACCTTGCGGAACCCTGACTTCTCATAAAAGCGGATGGCCCTGGCGTTCTGGCTGTTGACGCCCAGCCAGGCCCCGGCCCCGCCGGCGGCAGCGGCGGCCTGGAGGCTGGCGTGCATCAGCTCGGCTGCCGCGCCCAGGCCATGGTGCCCGGGGTGGACATAACACTTGCTGAGCTCCACGGACGGCAGCAGGGTGAGCGCGGAGGCCACCTCGGGGTCAGCCGCCGGGCGGTTGACCAACAGGCTGTACCCGTCGAGCGGGCCGCCGGAGTCCAGCACCAGGATGATGATGTCCGGGTCGGTGAGGTAGCCCCGGAAGTGCCGCTCGCTGAGCGTATTGGCCAGGTGGGCCGAAATATCTTCGGGTGACGACGACGGCGGGCAGGCCAGCGGGAAGGTGACGGCCGCCAGCGCAGCCAGCGCCCCGGCGTCGTCCGCTGTTGCCCTGCGAATGGTGTGGCTCACGGTGCCCTATCCTAAGGCTGCCGGTCGGCGTCGTAGATGAGCCCGATCTGGCGCCGGATCTCGTCCATGGCGGCCATGATGGCCACGCTCTCGCCGGGCGGCAGCACGCTGCCCGCGGTGAGCCCGTCGCTGACGAGCCGTTCCAGTTCCGCGGCCTGGTACTGCATGCCCCGGCCCTGCACGGGTTCGTCGAAGCGCTCCACGATGTTTCCGGAAACGTCGTACCGGGTGAACGGGGTGGGATTGTACCAAACGGAATCAATCTCTACCCAGCCGCCGGTTCCGATTACGGCCGCCCGGTTGTTCCCCGCCGTGTCCAGCGCGCAGTCAACGATCGCCTGCTGCCCGTCCGCATACTCGAAGATGGCCGCCGTCTGCCGGTCCACCCCGGTTGCGGTCATGGCAGCGCTCGCAAGGATCCGCTGCGGTGCGCCCAGGACGTCGAAGGCAAAGGCGATGGGGTAGATGCCCAGGTCCAGGAGGGCGCCGCCGCCCAGGGCCGGATCATTGAGCCGGTGCGCGGGGTCCTTGGGAAGGTCCTGGTTGTGGCTCGCCACCACCTTGCGGATCTCGCCGAGGGTCCCGTCGGCCACGATATCGCGCAACCGCGCCATGTGAGGCAGGAAGCGGGTCCACATCGCCTCCAGCGCCACCAGGCCCTTTCCGGCGGCAACGTCCACGATCTCCTGTGCCTGCCGGGCGTTGATGGTGAATGGCTTTTCCACCAGCACGTGCTTTCCCGCGTTCAGGGCCAGCAGGGTGTTTTCGTGGTGGAACACGTGGGGAGTGGCAACGTACACCACGTCGACGTCGGGATCGGCCGCAAGGTCCTCGTAGCTGCCGTGGGCCGTGGGAATGCCAAACTGCGCCGCGAATGCCCGGCTCGTTTCCACGGATCGGGAGCCCACGGCCTGGACCGCGAACCCGTTGTCCAGGAGGTCGCGGACCTGCAGGTCGGCGATGAAGCCGGTGCCCAGGATTCCCCAGCGGAACCGGCCGTCGGAGGTGCCGCTGCTGTGGTTCGTCACGGCCCTAGTCCTTGCTGCTGAAGGCGGCGTCGAACGACGCGGTGGAGGCGGGGAAATCGAATTTCTTGAGGTTGGCGAGGGCTTCGGGGGCGCCGTGCAGGCGGTCCATGCCGGCGTCTTCCCACTCGACGCTGATGGGGCCGTCGTAGCCGATCGCGGCGAGGGCGCGGAAGGACGCTTCCCAGGGGACGTCGCCGCGGCCGGCGGAGACGAAGTCCCAGCCGCGCCGGGGGTCGCCCCAGGCCAGGTGGGAGCCCATGACGGTGTTCCGGCCGGTCTGGCGGATCTTGGTGTCCTTGCAGTCCACGTGGTAGATCCGGTCCTTGAAGTCCCAGATGAAGGAGACGGGGTCGATGCCCTGCCACATCATGTGGGACGGGTCCCAGTTCAGCCCGAACGCCTCGCGGTGGCCGATCGCTTCGAAGGTGCGGACGGTGGTCCAGTAGTCGTAGGCGATCTCGGACGGGTGGACTTCGTGGGCGAAGCGGACGCCGCATTCGTCGAAGACGTCCAGGATGGGGTTCCAGCGGTCTGCGAAGTCCTGGTAGCCGGCGTCGATCACCTTTTGCGGGACGGGCGGGAACATGGCGACGTACTGCCAGATGGCGGAGCCGGTGAAGCCGACGACGGTGTCCACGCCGAGGGCCTTGGCCAGCCGGGCGGTGTATTTCATTTCCTCGGCGGCGCGGGTGCGGACACCTTCGGGATCGCCGTCGCCCCAGACTTTGGACCGGACGATGCCCTGGTGGCGGAAGTCGATGGGGTCGTCGCAGACAGCCTGGCCGGTGAGGTGGTTGGAGATGGCCCAGACCTTGAGGTTGTACTTGTCCAGGACCTCGAGCCTGGATTCCACATAGCCGGGTTCGTCCCAGCGCCAGGCGTCCAGGTGGTCGCCTGAGACGGCGATTTCGAGGCCGTCGTAGCCCCAGCCGGAAGCCAGTTTTGCGACTTCCTCGAAGGGCAGGTCGGCCCACTGGCCGGTGAACAGGGTGAATGCGCGGGGCATGTCAGGCTCCTTCGGAGGTTCTGGCGGGAACATGGACGAGGGCACTTTTCGCGGCGGCGGATTCCTCCACGGCGTTGAGGATGTACTGGACGTTCAGCCCTTCCTCGAACGACGGCGAGGGCTGGGTTCCCTCCTGGATGGCGGTGAGTAAGTCGCGGATCTGGTGGGTGAAGGTGTGCTCCCAGCCGATGATGTGGCCCTGCGGCCACCACGCGTCCAGGTAGGGGTGGTCCGGTTCGCTGACCAGGATCCGCCGGAGGCCCTGTTCGCGTGCCGGGGCGGTGGCGTCAAGAAAGCCAAGTTCGTTCAGGTTTTCCAGGTCGAAGTGGATACTGCCTTTGTCCCCGTAGATTTCGATCTTCAGGCTGTTCTTCTGACCGGTGGCCACCCGGGAAGCCTCCACCGAGGCGATGGCTCCGGAGGCGAGGGTCAGCGTTGCCCAGGCGGCGTCGTCGACCGTTACGTCCTCCGGGCCGTCCGGGCCCGGGCGGCGGTCCACGAAGGTCTGCAGCCGGCCGGTGACCTCGGTGACCTGGCCGCCCAGCAGGAACAGGACCTGGTCCACTGCGTGGGAGGCGATGTCACCGAGGGCCCCGGACCCTGCGGTCTCCTTACGGAGCCGCCAGGTCATGGGTGCCTGGTCGTCGGCCAGCCAGTCCTGGAGGTAGGCGGCACGGACGTGCCGTACCGCTCCCACCCGGCCTTCGGCGATGAGTTCCCTGGCCAGGGCCAGGGCGGGCACGCGCCGGTAGTTGAAGCCGACCATCGACTGCACACCCCGGGCGCGTGCGGCCGCCGCAGCCGCGGTCATGGCCTCGGCTTCGGCGAGTGTGTTGGCAAGGGGCTTCTCGACCAGGACGTGCTTGCCCGCCTCGAGCGCGGCGATGGCGATCTCGGCGTGCATCCAGCCCGGTGCGCAGATGTCAACGATGTGGATGTCGTCCCGGGCAATGACGTCGCGCCAGTCCGTGGCGGCCTCTTCCCAGCCGTACTTCGCGGCCGCCTCCGCCACCTGCCCTGCATCCCGGCCCACCAGGACCTTCTGCTCGATTGCCGGGACGTCGAAGAAACTGGCAACGTTTCGCCACGCATTGGAGTGGGCCTTCCCCATGAAGGCATAGCCGATGGCGGCGATGCCCAGCGGACCCTTTGTGCCTGGATCCATGGTCCCTGACGCCTGGCTCATGCGGTGCCGCCAAGGGTCTGGGTTTCCGGTGCCCAGTCCTCGGGCAGGGGAGCGGACGTGGGGGCGGAGCTTTCGACGTCGACAAAGGTGCCGGATGCGATGGATTCGGAGATGGAGACCATGCTGTCCAGGACGTGGTACGCCAGCTGCCCGGTGGCGCGGTGGGGGACGCCGGCGCGGAGGGAGCGGGCCATGTCCAGCACTCCCATGCCACGGCCGTTGGCCGGACCGGTGGCCGGGATGGTGGTCCAGTCCTCGTCACCGGCGCGCCAGAGCCTGGTTTCGCCGTCGAAGTTGTTGGGGTCCGGCAAAGAGATGGTGGCCTCGGTACCGGTGATTTCAACGAACCCCATCCGGGCCCGGGGGGATTCGAAGGAGAAAACGCTGTGCGAGGAGGCGCCGGACTCGAACTGGGCCATGGCCGAGACATGCGTGGGCACCTCCACGCTGAACTCCTCGCCGGCTGTCGGGCCGGAGCCGATGACGCGGACCTCCTTGGCCTTGGAGCCGACGGCGGCAACTTTGCGGATGGAGCCGAAGGCCTGGACCAGGGTGGTGAGGTAGTAGGGGCCCATGTCGAACAGCGGGCCTGCCCCGGACTGGAAGAGGAAGGCCGGGTTGGGGTGCCAGGACTCCGGGCCCGGGGTCTGGAACGTGGTCATCGCGGTCAACGGGGTGCCGATGTCGCCGCGCTGGATCAGCCGGAGTGCGGTCTGCAGGCCGGCGCCCAGGAAGGTGTCGGGCGCGCAGCCGAGCCGGATCCCCGCAGCGTCGGCGGCCTTGAGCAGGCCCAGCCCGGAGTCCCGGTCCAGGCTGATGGGCTTTTCGGTCCAGACGTGCTTGCCCGCGTTCACGGCTGCCGTTGCCACCTCGACGTGGGCCGCCGGGATGGTGAGGTTGACGATGATTTCGACGCCGGGGTGGTTCAGCGCCTTCTCCACGCCGCCCCACTCAGGAATGCCGTATTCCCTGGCCCGGGCCTCGGCGGCCTCCTCGAACAAGTCCGCGATGACGTGGACTTTAAGGTCCGGGAAAACCGTGAGGTTGTCCAGGTACTGCTTGCTGATGTTGCCGGCGCCTATGACGCCGACACCCACCGGACCCCGGCGGGAAGAGGCTGCGGTTGCGGGGGTGCTCATGCCTTGATCCCTTCACCCGATGCCAGCAGGAACGACAGGCTTTCGTTAATGCCCTCGAAGATGTCGCCGGAGTAGTCGTCGAACTCCACCACGCCCACCTCCAGGGACTTTGCGGCGGCGATCACATCGATGACCGGGACCTTCCCCTGCCCGGCGGGCTGCTGGGCCTTGGTGTCCGTGGTCAGGGGTCCGTCCTTGATGTGGATGAATTTCACCCGGTCGCCGAGTTTGGTGAGGATCTCCACCGGGTCCTGGCCGCCGACTGCCACCCAGTAGGTGTCCACCTCCAGGACCAGTTCCGGATCGAGGAGGTCCGCGAAGTATTCCAGTGCGGTCCTGCCGTCGATGATGGACTCCAGCTCCCAGGCGTGGTTGTGGTAGCCCACCCGGACACCGTATTCCGCGCCTTTCCTGGCGGCGGCGTTCAGCTGCGCTGCCGTTTCCTGGATGTCCTCCTCTTTCTGCCACCGCTCCGCCGGAATGTAGGGTTCGATGACCGTCCGGATGCCGAGGTCCCTGGCCGCAGCTAAGATTTCGTCCTGGTCCTGGCTCAGCAGCGGTGCGTGGCCGGAGGGCGCGGTGAGGCCGTTCTCCTTGAGGGCGGCGCCAAGTTCCTTGGCGGTGGCAACGAAGTTGTACGGCTCCACCTGGGAAAAACCGATCCCGGCAACCCTTCTCATGGTGCCCGGCAAGTCCTTCGAGATTGCGTCGCGGACGGTGTACAGCTGTAGTGCGTAGGACATGGTGCTCCTGGCGTCGGTGGCGGGCATTCGGCATAAAAAGGGGCGAGGCGGTCTAGTGCAAAGCTAGAAGGACTTTTGACGGACGTCAAGCAAAAGTTGTTGACGTGACAGCATGAAGTGGCCGTGTTATCTATGGTTGATGACCAAAAGCCATGGAGAAGGGGCTGCCCTCCTCGAGTACCCGGCGTCCCAGGGGCGGGCCGGAGACCTCTTCCAGCTTTTGCGGGACGGCAAGGCACGCACCAGGGCTGAGCTGGCCGGAAGCACCGGCCTTGCACGTTCCACCGTGGCATCCCGGATCGAAGCGTTGATGCTGTCCGGCCTGGTTGGGCCCGCCGGTGAGGCGAGCTCAAGTGGCGGCAGGCCGCCGTCGCGCTTTGCCTTCAACCCCTCGTCGCGCGTGGTCCTGGCCGTCGACGTCGGGGCAAGCCACGTGATCGTGGCCGTCACCGACCTGGACGGGAAGATCCTCGCCGAACAACGGCTTGCCCGGCAGGTGTCGGACGGCCCGGAAGCCGTGCTGGACGAGGTGGTGGGGCAGGGCAGGAAACTGCTCGCCTCGGCAGGGCGGAAGGCCGGCGGGCTTGCGGGCGTGGGCATCGGCCTGCCCGGCCCGGTGGAGCACGATACGGGAAAGCCGGTGAAGCCTCCCATCATGCCGGGTTGGGACGGCTTCGACGTGGTTGGCTACGTGCAGCAGTCCCTCCGCGTCCCTGTACTGGTGGACAACGATGTGAACATCATGGCCCTGGGGGAGCGGACCGCCCATTGGCCGGAGCACGGCAACTTCTTTTTCGTGAAGGTGGCCACGGGCATTGGCTCCGGAATTATCAGCAGCGGCGAACTGCAGCGCGGCGCCAACGGCACCGCCGGAGACCTGGGACATGTCCAGCTGGCGAGGGGCGTAGACGTGCAATGCGCGTGCGGGAATTATGGCTGCCTCGAAGCCCTGGCGTCAGGCCCCGCCATTGCCCGCGCTTTGCGGGAACAGGGGCTGGATGCGGCAAAGGGCTCTGATGTCCTCCGGCTCGCCTCCGACGGCAACCTTCAGGCCATCCAGGCCCTGCGCCAGGCGGGCCGGGATGTCGGTGAGGTGCTGGCCACAGTGGTGAACCTCCTCAATCCGTCTGTGATTGTGGTGGGCGGCAGCATCGGTGTGTCAGGGCAACACCTGGTGGCCGGCATCCGGGAAGTGGTGTACCGGCGGTCGCAGCCACTGGCCACCTCGCACTTGCGGATCGCCGTCTCAATTGCCGGGGACCAGGCGGCAATATTGGGCGCCAGCCGGATGGTCACCGAGTACGTTCTCTCGCCGGCGGCCATCGAGGCAACGCTTGCGGGAACAGCCGCTGCAGGCTGAGCAGCGGCTACGGCGCCATCAGCACGTCGATGAGCGGCCCGTCCGCTGGCTGAGAGGATACGCCGGAACCCGCTTGGCCCCCCGCGGCACCGACAGCGTCGGGGTGCGGACCCCCGCCCGGCCGTCGTCGTACGAGGTACTTCAGCGTCAGCCGCTGATGGTGCGGATAGGGGAGCCGGCCAGCCAGGCAGTCACATCCTCGAACGCTCCGCCGTAAAACTCCCGGTAGCTCTCCTGGGTGACGTACCCAAGGTGTGGCGAGAGGACGGTGTTGGGGGCGGCCAGCAGCGGATGCCCCGCGGGCAGCGGTTCCTCGTCGAACACGTCCAGGGCCGCACCGCGGATCCAGCCCTGGCTGAGCGCCCGGATCAATGCATCCTGGTCCACCAGCGGACCGCGGGCGGTGTTCACCAGGATCCCCTCGGGGCCCAGCAGCCGCAGTTCCGCTTCTCCAACCGTTTTCTCGGAGCGCGGGGACAACCGCAGGTGGAGCGTCACCACATCCGAGGCGCGGAACAGCTCTTCCTTGGACACCAGCCGTGCCCCGGCCTCTTCCGCCGCCCCGGCGGTGAGGTTCTGGCTCCACGCCACGACGTCCATCCCGAACGCCCGCCCGTACCCGGCCACCCGGCGCCCGATCTTCCCCAGCCCCACAATGCCCAGGGTTTTGCCGGCCAGCTCAAACCCCACGGTTGACTGCCAGGTTCCGGTCCGCAGCGAGTTCTCCTCCGCCGGCAGGTGCCGTGCGGCGGCGAGCAGCAGGGCCCACGTCAGTTCGGGGGCGGCGGTGGGCGAGCCGGGCGTACCGCACACCGTTACCCCGTGGTCCGTGGCGGCGGCAACGTCAATGGACGCGTTGGCCATCCCCGTGGTCACCAGGAGCTGGAGGGCCTGCAGTTTCTCGAACACCTCACGCGGGAATGCCGTCCGCTCACGCATGGCAACCACAATGCTCACGTCAGCCAGCGCCGAGACCAGGGCGGCGCGCGAGGCAAAGGGCTCCCGGAACGTGGTAACGGAGACGCCCTCGGCTTCAAGCGCTGCCCAGTCCGCGAAGCCGTGCGCCACGTCCTGGTAGTCGTCAAGGATGGCAAGGCGGTGCTGCATGGCGGTGTCCTTAATCCCGAAGTTCCTGGCGTGATGTTCATCGTATGGCAGGGCGCCCTCGGCACGGCCCGAAACCCCGCACCGGTGGGGCGTGATAAGCAATGGGAGTGATGAAACCCCCGGTTACCCAGCACTTTGCCGCATGAGCGGCCGGTCCCTCGCCCGCATTCCCGCCAGCTGGATCCTGCTCGCCTGCATCGGTCTCCTCGCCTTGAATCTGCGGGGCCCCTTCGTGGCGGTCGCCCCGGTGGTCGGCCTGATGCAGGCAGAACTGGCATTTTCACCGGTCATGCTGGGGCTTCTGACGAGCATCCCCGTCCTCTGCTTCTCGCTGGCCGCGCCGCTGGCTTCCCTCGAGGCGAGGAAGTTCGGTGCCGAATTCGCAGTGACGCTGACCATCCTTGGGGTCCTGGCAGGCGTCCTGGTCCGCTCGGCCGGCGGCCCGGCACTGGTGGTGGCCGGAACGGTGCTGATCGGTGCCGCCATCACCGTGGGGAACATTGCGGCGCCCCTGATCATCCGGCGGGACTTTGCCCCGGCCCGGCAGGGAACCGCGATGGGGATCTACACGGCGGCGCTGAACATCGGCTCGTTCCTGACGTCCGTGGTGACGGCACCGCTCGCTGACCTGGCCGGGTGGCGGTTTGCGCTGGGTGCGCTGGCCGTCCTGGCCGTGGCGGCGATTGTCGTCTGGACCCTTGCCGTAGGGCCCCGCAACGCCTTCCTGGTTTCCGGCGCGGACGGCACTGACATCAGGCGGCCGCCCGTCAGCGGACTCGGCTGGATTACCGCCGGACTGACGGCCGGGTTCGGCGGCCAGGCCTTCTCCTACTTCGGCGTCACCGCGTGGCTCCCCGGCTACCTGCACGACGAGCTTGGCATGTCCGTGGCCGAGGCCGGCGCCGCCTCCTCCATCTTCCAGATCCTCGCCATCGTGGGCGCGCTGGGCGTCCCGTTTGCCGCCAAATATTGGGGTCCGACGACGGTGGCGGTCACCGTGGGTGCCTTATGGCTGACCGTTCCGGTGGGGCTGCTGCTGGCGCCACAGCTGTGGTGGCTGTGGTCCGTCTTCGGCGGCATCGCCCAGGGCGGAGGCATCACGGTCATCTTCATCGCCATTATCCGGCTGGCACGCGACCAGGCCTCCGCGGGCAAGATGTCCGCCACGGTCCAGGGCCTGGGCTACGCGCTCGCCGCCGTGGCGCCGCCCCTGCTGGGTTTCGTCCGCGACGTTTCGGGTTCCTGGACTCCGGCGCTGCTGGTCATTCTGGCCTCGGTGCTCGCCTTCTGCTTCGGGACCACCCTCTCCGTGCGGAAGGTGCCGAAAGGCCGCTAAGCCGCCTCCCGCCGTCGTCGTTCTTTCTCCCTTCCCCCGGACGCTCTCTCACTTATCGCAGCTTAACGGCCGACGCTCTCTCACTTACCGCAGCTTGACGGCCGACGCTTTCTCACTTTTTTGAGAAAAGTGAGAGAGCGTCACGGGTTTTCTTGCATTAAGTGAGAGAGGGTCCGAAAGGGTTGCTCCGCCGCCGGGCCCGCCCTCCGGATTTCGGAGGTGCCTGTTGCGAAGGGCGTGCCGGTCCGGCGGACGGAAACTTTGTCAGGCCACGGCGAGTTCCTCGACGGTGGCCTTTTCACGGGCTTCGGTGAGGTAGCGGGCGTAGGCGGGGAGGGTGAGGAAGGACGGGAAGTCCTGGGCGAGGGTGACTTCTTCGAAGATGTCGCGGGCGTCTTCGAAGCGGTCGCCGTCGAAGCGCTCAAGCCGGGCGAACTCTTCCTCCAGCATGTGCTCCACCCATTCCTTCGTGATGATTTCGCCATGGTCGGTGATGGCGCGGGCGTAGATCCACTGCCAGAGCTGGGAGCGCGAAATTTCGGCGGTGGCGGCATCTTCCATGAGGTTGTGGATGGCTACTGCGCCGTTGCCGCGGAGCCAGGATTCGATGTAGCGGATCCCGACTTCGATGTTGTTCCGGATGCCTTGTTCGGTGATGGTGCCGTGGAGTGAGGCGATGTTGATCAGGGCTCGGTCGTCCGGGGTGACGTCGTTGCGGAGCTTGTCGAGCTGGTTGGGCTTGTCGCCGAGGATGGTGTCGAACACCTCGCGGCATACCGGGACGAGGTCGGGGTGGGCCACCCAGGAGCCGTCGAAGCCGTCGTTGGCTTCGCGGGTCTTGTCCGCACGGACCTTCTCGAGGGCGTTGGCGTTCGCTTCGGGGTCCTTGCGGTTGGGCACGGCCGCGGCCATGCCGCCGATGGCCATGGCGCCGCGCTTGTGGCAGGCCCGGACCAGTTGTTCGGTGTAGGCGCGCATGAAGGGTGCGGTCATGGTCACCTGGCCGCGGTCGGGGAGGACGAAGCGGGGGCCGCGGGTGCGGAAGTTCTTGATGATGGAGAAGATGTAGTCCCAGCGGCCGGCGTTCAGGCCGGCAGCGTGGTCCCGAAGTTCGTAGAGGATTTCCTCCATTTCGAACGCTGCGGTGATGGTCTCGATCAGCACCGTGGCGCGGATGGTGCCCTGGTCGATGCCGAGGAGGTCCTGGGCGAGGATGAAGATGTCGTTCCAGAGCCGGGCTTCGAGGTGGTTTTCGATTTTCGGCAGGTAGAAGTACGGGCCCTTGCCCTGGGCCAGGAGGCGGCGGGCGTTGTGGAAGAAGTAGAGGCCGAAGTCCACGATGCCGCCGGCGACGGGTTGGCCGTCGATGAGCATGTGTTTTTCGGGCAGGTGCCAGCCGCGGGGGCGGACCACGATGGTGGGCAGGTCGTCGGCGGGGCGGAGTTTGTATTCCTTTCCCTCATCGGTGGTGAAGTCGATGCGGCGTTCCAGGGCGTCGGTGAGGTTCAGTTGGCCTTTGATGACGTTGCGCCAGGTGGGGGTGGAGGAGTCTTCCATGTCCGCGAGCCAGACCTTGGCGCCGGAGTTCAGGGCGTTGATGGTCATCTTTTTGTCCACCGGGCCGGTGATCTCCACGCGGCGGTCCTCCAGGCCCGGGGCCGGGGGAGCGACCCGCCAGGATGGGTCGTTGCGGATGTGCTCGGTCTCCCGCAGGAACCGGGGATCCGCGCCGGCGGCAATCTCGGCGCGCCGTGCCCGCCGCGCCTGCAGCAGTTCCTTGCGCCGCCCGGCAGTGGCCCGGTGCAGCTTGGCAATGAACTCGAGGGCGTCCGGAGTCAGCACCTCATTCTGCCGGCATACAGGCTGCGCGGTCAGGGTGATCCCATTGATGGTGAAAGAGTCGGTGAAGCTGTTCATTTCAAGTCTCCTTAAAGACGAAAAGGAAGTTCGACGGCGGTAGGCGGCGGGGCGGCGACTGAGGCACGAGGCCGAGGAGCCGGTGTCGTGGCAGCCTGCGTAAAAGGGGCCCTGCGTCCCGGTCGGGCCTCGCTCAGCGAGGTCCAAACCGGGACGTGGGGAATAGCAGGCAGAGCGATGCCGGTCCGAAGGCCGGGGCGACAACCGCCGTCGTAAATTGTCTAGTGGAACTGGCCCTCTTCGGTGGATCCCACGAGGGCGAGGGTGGACGCGTTCGGGTTGAGCGCGGTGGAGATGGTGTCGAAGTAGCCGGTGCCGACTTCGCGCTGGTGCTTGGTTGCGGTGTAGCCGCGGGATTCGGAGGCGAATTCCTTTTCCTGGAGTTCGACGTAGGCGCTCATGCCGGTCCGGGCGTAGCCGTGGGCGAGGTCGAACATCGAGTAGTTCAGGGCGTGGAAGCCGGCCAGGGTGATGAACTGGAACGTGAAGCCCATGGCGCCGAGTTCGCGCTGGAACTTGGCGATGGTGGCATCGTCCAGGTGCTTGCGCCAGTTGAACGAGGGCGAGCAGTTGTAGGAGAGCATCTGGTCCGGGAACTCGGCCTTGACGGCTTCGGCGAACTTGCGGGCCAGTTCCAGGTCCGGGGTGCCGGTCTCCATCCAGATCAGGTCGGAGTACGGGGCGTAGGCCTTGGCGCGGGCAATGCAGGGTTCGATGCCGTTGCGGACCTTGTAGAAGCCCTCCGCAGTGCGTTCACCGGTGATGAACTCGCGGTCGCGTTCGTCCACGTCGGAGGTGATGAGGGTGGCTGCTTCGGCGTCGGTGCGGGCGATGACGACAGTGGGGGTACCGGCGACGTCAGCGGCCAGGCGGGCTGCGTTCAGGGTGCGGACGTGCTGCTGGGTGGGGATCAGGACCTTGCCGCCGAGGTGGCCGCACTTCTTCTCGGAGGCGAGCTGGTCCTCCCAGTGCACGCCGGAGGCGCCGGCCTGGATCATGGACTTCATCAGCTCGTAGGCGTTCAGCGGGCCGCCGAAGCCGGCCTCGGCGTCGGCGACGATCGGGACCAGCCAGTCCTCAACGGACTGGATGCCTTCGGCGAACTCGATCTGGTCGGCGCGGAGCAGGGCGTTGTTGATCCTGCGGACCACGGTGGGGACCGAGTTGGCCGGGTAGAGGGACTGGTCCGGGTAGGTGTGGCCGGAGTTGTTGGCGTCCGCGGCGACCTGCCAGCCGGAAAGGTAGATGGCCCGCAGGCCGGCCTTGACCTGCTGCACGGCCTGGTTGCCGGTCAGGGCGCCCAGGGCGTTGGTGTACTTGCCTTCCTTGTGCTCTTCGGTCAGCTGCTTCCACAGCTTTTCCGCACCACGGCGGGCCAGGGTGTGTTCTTCGGAGACGCGGCCGCGGAGACGGACGACGTCGGAGGCTGAGTAGTCCCGGGTCACACCTTCCCAGCGGGGGTTGGCGGCCCACTCGAGCTCCAGGGAGGCGGCCTGCTCGCTTGCAGTGTCCTGGGCGGACGGCTGCTGGGTGGGCTCAAATGCTGCAGTCATCGTTGATCTCCTAGATTGAGCTCCGGAATCGGTGGGTGGGAACCTCGTCGTTGAGGTTCCCACCGGTTTTCCGGTGCGGTGTTCTTTCCGTGTGAACTACTTTTCAGCACTTTCAACCCCCTTTCTAGGCAAAAAGGGTGGAAAGAAATCCACTTCTTCGCGTATTCTGCAGAAATGTCGCCTTCAAGCTGGAACAGGGACGTTTCCCAGCCTTCGTCCTCCGTGTCCACGGACCTTGATGTCATCTCCCTGGGCCGCCGTGTCCGCCATCTGCGCAAACAGGCCGGGCTGACGCTCGATGACCTGAGCACCGCCGTCGGGACCGCGCCCAGCCAGCTGAGCCTGATCGAGAACGGAAAGCGCGAGCCCAAACTCAGCCTGCTCCAGCACCTTGCCGGCGCCCTCGGCGTGAGCATTGACCAGCTGCTCGGAGCGGAGCCCCCGAGCCGCCGCGCAGCGTTGGAAATCGAACTGGAACGGTACCAGCGCGGCCCCCTCTATGAGTCCCTGAACCTGCCCAAAATCCGTATCAGTTCGCGGCTGCCGCTGGATGTCCTGGAAGCCCAGGTGGGCCTGTTGCAGGAGCTCGAGCGCAAGATGAACGAGCAGGTGGCAACCCCGGAAGAAGCGCGCCGCGCGAACGGGGAACTGCGGGCGATGATGCGGGAGCGCGGCAACTACTTTCCGGAGTATGAAGCCGAGGCGCAGAAGGTCCTCAAGGAGGTGGGCTACACCACCGGTCCGCTGAGCCAGCACGTCATTGCCGACATTGCCGCGCACCTTGGTTTCACCCTGCACCACGTCGGCGACCTGCCCCATTCCACGCGCTCCGTGACTGATTTGAAGAACCGCAAAATTTACCTGACGCAGAGCCAGCGGCAGGACCACGATCCGCGCTCGGTCCTGCTCCAGGCTCTGGGCCACTACGTTCTGGGCCATGAGACACCCCGCAACTACGGGGATTTCCTGGCCCAGCGGGTGGCAACCAACTATTTTGCCGCCGCCCTGCTCCTGCCCGAGCAGGCAACGGTGGAATTTCTGCAAAAAGCCAAAGCTGCCAAGGAAATCGCCGTGGAGGACATCCGCGACGCCTTCGCCGTTTCCTACGAGACCGCTGCCCACCGCTTCACCAACCTCGCCACCAAACACCTGGGTATCACCACCCATTTCCAGAAGACGCACCAGAGCGGCATCATCTACAAGGCCTACGAGAACGACGGCGTGAACTTCCCGCAGGACCATACCGGAGCCATCGAGGGCCAGCCGTCCTGCAAGGCGTGGACGTCGCGCGCCGTGTTCGATGTGCCGGACAAATTCAGCGCTTACAGCCAGTACACGGACACCCCCTCGGGCACCTACTGGTGCACGGCCCGCACGGAACGCTCGGCCACCGGCGAGTTCTCGCTGAGCATCGGGGTGCCCTACCAGCACGTGAAGTGGTTCCGCGGGCGCGAAACCACCGCCCGGGCCGCCTCCAACTGCCCCGACCCCACGTGCTGCAAGCGTCCGCCGGAGGCCCTCACCGCCGAATGGGCCGGTAACGCCTGGCCTTCAGCCCGCGCCCACTCGCACCTCCTGGCCGCGATGCCGCCGGGAGCCTTTCCCGGCGTGGACGAGACGGAGGTATACAGCTTCCTGCAGGCCCACTCCGGAAGCTGATGGCGCCCTTTATCCGTGCAGCGCCCGGTAGGCGTCGGCCGCGGCCGGATGGAGCGGGATACCGACCGTGTTGATTAGGGTTTCCGGGCTGAGGAACTGGACGCCCAGGCTGGATTGCGGGATCAGTTCGCCGGCGTGGTGCACCAGCAGCTGGACGGTCCGTTCCACGGTGGCGGCATCCAGGTCCGCCCGGCACAGCAGCAGATTCGCGGCGCCCACCGTCCAGGCCGCCGGCACGCCGGGATAGCTACCCTCGGGAATGAGCACGCGGTCATACTGCCCGCCATGCCGTTCGCGCAGTCCGGGCAGCAGCGCCGAAAGGTCCAGCAGTGCAAGCGGCACCTCCTGCTGGGCGGCGGTGATCGCGGCGGTTGGCACGCCGCCGGACCAGAAAAGGGCATCCACCGTTCCCGCCTTCAGGGCGGCCAGGCCGTCGTTCAGCCCAAGGCTTACGACGGCGACCATCCCGTCCGCAGTTGCGCCACCGTTCGTGCTGGTACCGAGGTCGGCTGCCGCCAGAATCCGTGGGGTGGTCAGCGATGTTCCGGATCCCGGCTGGCCGACCGCCACGGTCCGTCCGGCCAGCTGGGACAGATCCACGATTCCGCTGTCTCGGCGCACCACGCAGTGGACGTAGTTTTCGTAGACCTTGCCCAGGGCCGTCAACGGTACCGCCTCCGTGCCTGGTTCCGGGGCTGCGGCTGCCGCATCCGCAAGAGCGACCGCGAACGTGGCCCTGCCCGCACGCAGTTCGGCCAGGTTGTCCAGGCTGCCGCCGGTGGACACCGCCTCAGCCTTGTCCGCCACGCCATGGCGCTCCAGGGACGCAGCCAGGAGGGTGGAGAACTCAAGGTAAAATCCGCCCGGCTCGCCGCCAGCCACGGTCAGCAGGCCGGGACGTTGTCCCGAGCAGGCGGCCAGGGCTGCCGGCAGCACGGCGGCCGCCGCCGCTGACAGGACGGTCTTGAAGAACACCCGCCGGGAAGGAACCAGCGCGGGAAAGCGGTCATCCATCAGCCAGCCCTCTTTCCGCGCCGGAAGCCGGGCGCGCAGCAACCGAAGGAGCTGCCGGGAATTCCAGCCGGGCGCACAGGCCGTGGGGCGCCACCTCAGCGAGCACCAGCCGGCCGCCGTTGGCTGCGGCGAGTTCGCCCACAATGGTCATCCCCAATCCCGTCCCGGGCACCGGTGCATGGCGTGGTGCGCGCCAGAACCTCGTTGCGGCACGGGTTCGTTCCTGCTCGGAAAGGCCCGGCCCGTCGTCGGAAATTTCCACTATGACCCGGTCCCGCTGCCGGCGGACCGCAGCGGTGACCGTGGCCCCGGCGGCATATTTGATGGCGTTGGTGAGGAGTTCCCCCACCATCTGGCCCAGTTCCGCCGGGTGGCAGGCGACTTCCGCCGGCGGGGTGGGAGCCTCGGCCAGGACCAGCCGGCACCCCGCACGCCCTGCGGCAGGAGCGGCGCGCTCAACTTCCCCCTGCAGGACCGGGAAGGGGTCGGACGGTTCGACGGCCGGCCGGGAACCAGCGCTGAAGGGCCGCGCCGAATCCTCGGAAGCCCGGTGTTCCGCGGCCGCAAGCTTCAGCACCCCGTCCAGGATGTCCTCCACCCGCTCCAGTTCCGCCATCACATTCTCTGCGGCTTCGCGCTCGCGGGCTGTCTGGAGTTCTAGCTGCAGCACATCCAGCCGCAGCCGCAGCGCCCCTATGGGGTTCCGCAGCTGGTGTGAGGTGTCTGCAATCAGTTGGCGTTGTGACTCGATGCTGGCGCCGACCGTGCGCGCCATTGCGGTGAAGGACCGGCTCAGTTCGCGCAGTTCGGGCGGACCGTCCTCCGGCAGGCGGCCTGCACGCCCTGTCCGTGCCAGCTCGGTCACTGCCGAGTTCAGCCGGAGGACCGGCCGCAGCACCCAGGAGGTGACCCGTGCGGCAGCCAGCAGGAGGACCGCGGCCACCGCGACGGCGGCAGCCCCCACCAGGAGCCAACGCCCGCGGAGCTTCTGGCGCGCCGTATCCAGGTGGACGTCCAGGACCACACCGCCCAGGACCTGGCTGGCGCTGCCGAACGGCCGGAAGATCAGTTCGGAGCCGGACCCGAAGGGCCCCAGCGGGGCAAGGGCCGTATCGGTGACATTGAGACCGGCCCGGGACAGCGCGTCCTGAACATCTGCCCGGTCTCCTGCCAGGCCGCCTGACGCCAGGATGCCCTGCTGCAGCCGCACCACAACCCCCTCCCCGTAAAGGCCGGAGTAGGTGTCCATCTCCCGTTGCAGCTGCACTGTGTCCCCGTCGGCGGCAGCGTCGAAAGCCACCTGCGCCAGCCGGTTCAGGGATGCGGCCCTGTTGATCTGGACTTCCTGGGTGAGTTCGCGGGCGGCGCTTCCCAGGATGGTGCCCGAGACCAGGAAGACCACCAGCAGGCACAGCACGCTGAGGACGCCGAGAACGCGCAGCCTCACCGGCTCTCCGCTTCCACCCGGTAGCCGACGCCGCGGACATTGATGATGAACCCGGGCTTCTGCAGCTTGGCGCGGAGCCCGGTGAGGTGGACATCGAGCGACCGGGAGGAAGCCAGGAACGCGTCGCCCCACAAGGCGTCAAGGATTTGCTCCCGGGTCACCACTGACCCCGCATTCCGGGCCAGGAGGGCCAGCAGGCCGAATTCGGTAGCCGTCAGTGGCAGCAGGGCCCCGTCCTTCGCAGCGGTCCGCCGGTCCAGGTCCACCTCCACGTCATCCAGGACAATGGTGTGCGGGGTGCTTCCGCTGCCACGCCGCATACGCCTGGTCACTGCTTCGATCCGTGCCAGCAGTTCCACGAGCTTGACCGGTTTAACCAGGTAGTCGTCAGCGCCGGAACGAAGGCCCAGCACCACGCTGCGTTCGTCGTCGCGCGCTGTCAGGATCAGGATGGGGCAGTCGGTAACCTGGCGGAGCTTCCGCAGCACCTCCAGCCCGTCCATGTCCGGAAGGCCCAGGTCCAGGAGGATCACGTGGAAGTTCCGGTGGGCCAGCAGGGCGTCCGCGCCACGCGACACCCTGGTCGCTTTCAGGCCCGCCGTCGCCACACCGGCTGTGAGGGCGCCGGCCATGGCGTCGTCGTCCTCGACGATCAACACGTCCATTGCCATCTTCCTTGTCCTTTGCCGGGGTTGAGCCGTCCCCGCCTTTGGAGACTACCTTCTGGCGGGCGTTTTTTCCCGGGCGGGCCTGAATCCTAAGGAAGTGTTAGGAAAGCAGCCGCCGCGTTGGTTGTGCCGTGCGTCACCCATAGTTTGGTGGGGGTCCTCCGCGCTTTCGGAAGACTGTTCACGCAAGGAAGGTTCATTGATGAGCACCGAACAAGCAGCGCCGCCGAACAGTGCGGCCCACCCTGGGGCACCCCTCACCGAAGCAGCGCAGACCCGCCGGGCCGTGGGCAACATCCTCAAAGGCTCCGCCGGCAACCTGGTGGAGTGGTACGACCTCTACGTCTACACCGTCTTCGCAGCCTACTTCCAGGCCCACTTCTTCAATTCCAAGGACGACCTGCAGGCCGGGCTGGAGGCAATGGCTGTCTTCTCGACGTCGTTCCTCATGCGGCCCATCGGCGCCTGGTTCTTCGGCCGGTACGCCGACCGCAACGGCCGCAAGGCAGCCCTGACCCTCAGCGTGACACTGATGTCCGCGGGCTCGTTCGCCATCGCCGTGCTGCCCACCCAGGATGTCATCGGTATCTGGGCCATGGTGCTGCTGGTGCTGGTCCGCCTGCTGCAGGGCTTCTCTGTGGGCGGCGAGTACGGCACCAGCGCCACCTACATGTCCGAAGCCGCCACGTCGCGCCGCCGCGGCTTCTTCTCAAGCTTCCAGTACGTGACCCTGGTGGGCGGCCAGATGCTGGCCCTGCTGGTCCTGGTGATCCTGCAAAACACCGTCGGCGGTGAAGCGCTCAACGAGTGGGCCTGGCGGATTCCGTTCGCACTGGGCGGCGTGGCAGCCTTGGTGGTGCTGTGGCTCCGCCGGTCCATGGAGGAAACCGTCTCCACGGACCAGATCCGTGCGGCTCACGTCCAGGCTCCGGGCGAAGCCCAGCCGGGAACGCTCAAGCTGCTGTTCACCAGCCACTGGCGGCCGCTGCTGATTTGCATCGGCGTCACGCTGGGCGGAACCGTGGCGTTCTACACGTACACCAACTTCATCCTGAAGTTCATGAACGATACGTCCGGCATCGCCAAGACCGACACCTCAGTGATCAACTTCTGGGCACTGTTCATCTTCATGCTGCTGCAGCCCGTCTATGGCCTGATCTCGGACAAGATCGGGCGCAAGCCGCTGCTCGTCTGGTTCGGCATCACCGGCGTCCTTTTCACCTGGCCACTGCTCTCCACGCTCTCCGGCACCAAGGACCCCTTCACCGCGTTCCTGCTGATGATGGGCGGACTGCTGATCGTGGGCGGCTACACCTCCATCAACGCGCTGGTGAAGGCGGAGCTGTTCCCGGCCTCCATCCGTGCCCTGGGCGTGGGCCTGGGCTACGCGATTGCCAACTCGCTCTTTGGCGGCACGGTCCCGCTGATCGGCGCGGCGTTGCAGAAGGCAGGCCAGGTGGAGCTCTTCTTCACCTACGTCACCGCCGCCATCGCCATTTCGCTGGTCGTCTACATCTTCGCCCTCAAGAACAAGAAGGCCACGCACCTGGACAGGGAACAGGGCGACGCCTGGGCCGCCGCAAAGACGGACGACGCCGGCACCCTGGCAGGTGCCCACCGCTAGGTAAGGCGCGGCGCCGGTGGTGTTCGACGCCGGCGCCGCGTGCCGCCGTCGAACGCGCCCGGCCGGAGTGATGCGCAGGGGACCGTCCGGCGTCGGGGCGTGACCGAAACGACCGCAAACCGTAACCCTTCCGGCATCGTCCGGCAGCCCGCCCCCTGCTCTACTGGAACCATCCGGTCCTTGGTGGCGGTACTGCCGCGGCCTACCTGCCTGGGAAGCACAGGGGAAGACATGAACGTTCCACGGCGTGCGGTGCTGGCAATGCTGGGGCTTGTGGCTGTGCTTCCCGCTTGCGCGACCGCGCCCCCGGAGCTGGTGACGGCACCTGGGGTGGAGCGGGTCTCGCTGGACGCCGCTGCCTATCCTGCTGAAATTGGTGCCCTGCGCACCTCCGCCTACACGCTGGGTGCGGCCCTCCTTGCCGACGGCGGGGACGGCGCCGCCGGTAACGTCGTCGCAGCACCCGGAAGCCTGCTTACAGCGCTGCTGATGCTTCGGTCCGGAGCGGGCGGCGAGGCGGCCGCGGAACTTGACCGCGTCCTCGCCCTTCCCGGAGCACGCCGCGACGAGGCAGCGAACGCCTTGCTCGCCGCCGTCGAAATATATGACGGCGATCCCGGCGCCGTTGACGAAGACAATCCGCCGCGGAAGCCCGTCATCCACCTTGCCAACGGCCTCTTCCTGGACAGGCACACCCCGGTGGGCGAGGGCTACCTGGCCGGCCTGGCCCGGCACTACGGTGCGGGCGTCCACATGGTCGACTTCCGTGACCGGAACGCAACTGAACCCGCCATCGACGCATGGGTGGACAGGAACACAGGCGGGCGCATCAAGAAAGCCCCGGCCAAGTTCGATCCCAGGAACACCTTCAGCCTCCTCAATGCCATCTATTTCGCCGCGGCCTGGAACACCCCCTTCGACCCTGCCGACACCACGGACAGGCCTTTCACCACCGGAAACGGCGACGTGGCGAGTGTTCCAACAATGAGCCAGGCAGTGGGGATGAAGTACGCCGAGAGCGAGCGGTGGCGGGCGGTGGACCTCCCCTATGCGGAGGGAGCCGTGATGCGCCTGGTGCTGCCGGCGGCCGGCACCCCCGCCACACTGTCTGCGCACGAGCTGGCCCGGATCGGCGAGGTGCTGGAGTCCGCCCCGGTCCAGCCCGTCCGCATCACGCTGCCCCGCTGGGACCACAAGAGCAGCTTCGACCTTCGGAAGGTCCTGGAAGCCATGGGCCTGTCCCGCACGCTCACCACGGAGACGGACTTCGACGCGATCCAGCCCGGGCTGAAGCTGACGCAGGCCGCCCAGGCCGCCAACATCACCGTGGCGGAGAAGGGGACTGTGGCGGCCGCTGTCACGCAGCTGAATGGACGGGCCGTCAGTGCACCGCCCGAGCCCGCCGAATCGATCGCCTTCGACCGGCCGTTCCACTACCAGATCGTCCACAGCGGAACGGGGCTGCCGCTCTTCATAGGGAAGGTGGCCGACCCGCGTTCGTGACCGGGCCGGGCGGGCGGTTAGCGCGGGCCGCCCTGCCAGAGGGCGTCAAATGGCGCGCCGGACGCCACGCGGTTTTGGATCCCGGCCGTCACGAATTCCTTGGCGGCACGCGCTGCTTCCAGCGGTGACGAACCCTTGGCCAGTTCTGCTGTGACGGCGGCGGCAAGCGAGCAGCCCGCACCGGAGACGGCCACATCGCCCACCTTCGGCGCCCTCAGGACTTCCAGCGTCTGGCCGTCATAAAAGACGTCGACGGCGTCCGGGCCAGCCAGCCGCACCCCGCCCTTGGCCAGCACTGCCGCGCCGCTGAGCTCATGAATGCGCACGGCGGCTGCCTTGAGGGATTCGACGTCCGTGATCTCCAGCCCGGACAGCGACTCCGCCTCGAAGTGGTTCGGCGTTACGAACGTGGCCAGCGGCAGGATCTGCGCCTTCAGGGCCTGGTCCGTGTCCAGGGCGTGGCCTGGCTCCTGGCCCTTGCAGATCAGGACCGGGTCCAGGACCACATTCCCAAAGGCGTTGTCCTTCAGTGCACCGGCAACAGTGGCGATGGTGGCAGGGCTGCCGAGCATCCCGATCTTCACCGTGTCCAGCACGGACGGCGCGCCCGAGGCCGGCCCGTAGGCTGCGGTGGTTGCCTCCAGCTGGTCGGCGATCACCTGCTGGTCCACAGGCACGAAGCGGTGGTTCCAGCTGTCGGCGGGATTGAACGAGACGATGCAGGTCAGGTTGGCGATGCCGAAGACGCCCAGCTCCTGGAAGGTCTTGAGGTCGGCCTGCGCACCGGCACCGCCGGTTGCTTCGGAGCCGGCGATGGTGAGCACCACGGCCGGGCTGGTGACGTGCGGCATTGCATCAGCGGAAACGGAAGTCATGCACCCATCCTGCCATCCGGCGTCGGCCGATTTCCTTGTGTGGCAGTACAGCGGCGGCTGACCGGGGGTGTTCAGGGCCACAAGGGGAGCCGGCCTGCCCGAGCCTCGAACAGAGGGTCAGTTCGGCTCGAACCTGCATGCGTACAGGTGGGAGAATGGGGCGACAGTGCTAATACAGCCGGTGTCCCGCCAGCAGTTCCGGACGCCGAGCGAACCACTACGAAACGGACTTCCCATGCCAGCTGCCTCCGGCCAGAATGCCCTGCCCGAAACCTCCGCCGCTTCAGGCGCCGCACGCTTCGCCTCCATCGGGTCCCCGTACTTCGGCGTCATGCTGGCAATCATGGCGGTAGTGCTGATCCTGTCCAACATCGGCGCCTCCAAAGGGGTGGTCCTGGGGCCGATCATCACGGACGGCGGCTTCTTCCTCTTCCCGCTGGCGTACATCCTCGGCGATGTTATCAGCGAGGTCTACGGCTTCAGGGTGGCACGGAAAGCCATTGTCACCACGTTTGCGCTCTCGGTGTTCGCCTCGCTTTGCTACTGGGTGATCATCGCCCTTCCGGGATTCGACGACGACTTCGGCGCCTCCAAGCAGGCCGCCCTTGAGGGCGCCCTGGGCCCGGTGCCGCAGATCGTGCTGGCCTCGCTGCTGGCGTTCCTTGCCGGCCAGACCATCAACTCGTGGATCCTGGTGCGGATGAAGGCCCGTACGGGGGAGAAGTCACTCTGGGCCCGGATCATGGGCTCCTCGGTGGCGGGCGAGTTCGTGGACACCCTGATCTTCTGCACCATCGCAGCGTCCGTCATCGGGATCACGGACTTCGGAACGTTCTTGAACTACGTGGTGGCGGGCTTCGTGTACAAGACCCTGGTGGAGTTCATCCTGGTCCCGGTCACATCGCTGGTGATCGGCTGGATCAAGAAGCGGGAACCCAGCTACGGGGCGGCCAAGATCGTCGCGTAAGCCCTCCGCCCCCTGATTCGGCGAGATCGCCGGAACGCGCCCAGCCCGCCGGGCGGCTCCGGCGGGCTCGTGGCAATCCGGCGATTTCGACGACGGGGCTATCGCCGGAGCGCGGTCAGGATCCGGACTTTGAACTCCTGCTCGCGAAAGAGGTCTTGCCATTTCACGCGCACGAATTTCCAGCCGTCCTCCGTCAGGGCATTCTCCCGCTGCCGCTCCAGGAACAACACATCGGCCGTCGGCTTGTAATCGAAGTACTTGGTTTTTCCGTCGAATTCGAGGGCAACCTTCTTCTCCTTCCACGCGAAGTCCAGACGGTACCGGCCTGCCCGGGTGCTGACCTCAACCTGCGGTTCGGGAGCAGGCAGTTTCAGGCGGGAAATGAGTTCGCGGGTAAGCGTTTCACCAGCCGATTCGGACCTAGGATCGGCGTTGGCCAGTGCCTTACGGAGGTTCCTTATACCGCGGCGCCCATGGAATCCCTCTGCCATGCCATGGATTAGCGACAGATCCGCGCCTAGCCTCAGGGCGTGATCCATGAGCACCAGGGCCTGCTGATAGTTCAGCATCATCGCGCAGTCCACCACGGTCCGCTCGAGCGACGTGACCCGCAGATTCTCCATGACCGTAACGTCGGCGTCCGTGTAAGGCATGGTGTGCCCGCGGACATCTGGACCGAGGCGTTCGCTGGAAGGCTGTACCCGCAGCAGGATATGGACCACATCGCTGACGTTCCAGAGGAATAAACGGTGGAGTCGCGCGGCCGATGTGTGGCTGTAGACATAGTCTCCCGACGACGTCGTGAGCGTTCCGTGCGCGTGGGCGTATATCAACTGCAGGCTGCGCAGCGGGGCCGACTGCCTGTACCACAGCTCTCCGCGGATGTAGCAGCCATAACGAAGCCGGACCAGCTTCCCGTGTTTCAGTAATAGTTTGATGGCCCGCGAATTGAGGCCCTTTTCCTGCAACTGGGCCGTGCGCCACATGTTTCCGGTGCTCGGAAGCGCAGGAAGCGGGACTGGCTGGGACTGCATCATCCATCCAGACTGCTGGGCCGTGGCTGGTTCTGGCAGGCGCCGTGGTCGCCATGTGGAAAACCCTGCTCGCTGGAACGGATCCAGGTCGCCGGAGCGCTCCAGCGGGATGGCAGCGTTCCGGCGATCTCGATGCGGGGAAAGCGGGAGGGGCCGCTCCCGCTAAGCTGCGAGGGCTAGGAGTAGTACCGGGCCAGGGTTTCGGCCTTGAAGTCGAAGAACGTCCCGGCCTCGATCGCGAGCCGGGCGTCGTCCACCATCTTCACCACGAACCGCTCGTTATGGATGGAGATCAGGGTGGCGGACAGCATCTCCTTGGCCTTGAACAGGTGGTGGATGTACGCCCGCGAGTAATGGCTGCAGGCATAGCAGTCGCAGCCCTCCTGCAGCGGACCGAAGTCGCGCTTGTATTTTGCCCCGGACAGGTTGAACCGCCCGTACGGGGTGTAGAAAGCGGAGTTCCGCGCAACCCGGGTGGGGGAGACGCAGTCGAAGGTGTCGGCGCCGTTCTCAATGGCGGTGAAAATGTCGTCCGGCTCGGAAATGCCCAGCAGGTGGCGCGGCTTGTGCTCCGGCAGTTCCTCGTTGCACCACCGGACGATAGTGCCCAAGTTCTCCTTCTCCAGTGCACCGCCAATCCCGTACCCGTCAAACGGCATGGCGCCCAAGTCCCGGCAGGCCTTGCGGCGCAGGTCCTCGTACTGCGCGCCCTGGATAACGCCGAACAGGGCCTGGTACGGCTTCCCCTCCCGTTCGGTGGTGAGCCGGAAGTGCTCGTCGATGCAGCGCAGCGCCCACAGCCGGGTCCGTTCCAGGGACTCCTCCTGGTAGCCGCGGGAGTTCTGCAGCGTGGTCAGCTCGTCGAAGGCGAACATGATATCCGCCCCGATTTGGTGCTGGACCTGCATGGAGATTTCGGGGGAGAACCGGTGCCGGTCTCCGTTCAGGTGGGACTTGAACCAAACGCCGTCGTCGTCAATATGGGCGAGCCGCTCCTTGCCGGGCGCCACGGCGTCGTCCGGCCCCGAGGCGTCCACCGACTTCATGTCGATGACCTTCTTGAACCCCGAGCCGAGGCTCATCACTTGGAACCCGCCGGAGTCCGTGAAGGTGGGCCCGGGCCAGTTCATGAAGGCGCCCAGCCCGCCGGCCTCGTCCAGGATGTCGGCACCGGGCTGCAGGTAGAGGTGGTAGGCGTTGGCCAGCAGCGCCTGCGCCCCGAGGTCCGCCATGGATTCCGGCAGCACGGCCTTGACCGTGGCCTTGGTTCCGACGGCGATGAAGGCGGGCGTCTGGATCTCGCCGTGGGGAGTGGTGATGGTGCCGGTGCGGCCCAGGAATTCGCCGCCGTTGTCCGCCACCTGGGCGGCAGTGGGCGGGCAGGATTCAGCGAGCCGGGTGCCCACGGTGAAGGAAAACCCGGACTGCTCCGGCAGGTGTACGGGGGGCTGCGCGGAGGCCGCAGACGGAGCGGAACTGGGGTTGGCTGGCACCGTACCAGTGTGCCAGCAATCGGTACAGCGCCAGCAATCGGTACAGTGCCAGCAATCAGCGGGGGCGCCGGCAATCCACGCAGCGCCAGCAGCCAGTAGGGCGCCGGAAAACCAGCCAGGTCCGTCAGCTCACCGGCTCGGACGCGGAGTAGTTTTCGGCCCGCCAGGAGTCCCAGGACGAACGGATGGAATCAAGCTTTGCAGCTCCAAGATCATAGGTGGAGACGATGACCATGGACCCTTCACCCTCCTCACGCACTTCCTTGATGACGGGATGGTCCGCCACCACCAGGAGCCCCTCGCCGTGTTCCGCGTAGTTGTGGACGGTGAGCCCCACCTGGTGGCTGGTGCGGTACCAGACCTTGCCGCTGATTTCCTCGCCGGTGCCCAGGTGCAGCTGGTATGGCTCACCGGGTGCAGGCAGGTCCGACAGCCCGAGCTTTTCGATCGCCGACCCCTGGCCCTCGGTCAGGTGCAGGAATAGGGTGTGGCGCTTGCCGTGCGGGTGGCGTTCCAGCGCGAACCGGAGCTGCTGCAGGAACGTCAGCCAGCCTTGGGTGATGTCCTCGTCCCAGGCCGCCCACTCCGAGTTGTGGTCCAGCGCCCCGCGCGTCACGCTGACCTGGGTCCCGCCCGGAACGGGATGGAGCTCGAACGTGTCGCCGCCGTGCACGGTCAGGCTGGTGTGGTCCGGGGCTTCTTCCACGTCGCCGGAAAAGTAGATCTCCTTGATTTCGGCATCCAGGTCCTCGGCCTGCCAGCCGTGCCATTGGGCTACCTTGGACGGTTCACGCAGCATGGTCCAGACCTGCGGTGCATCGGCGTTGATCACTACGCTGAGATTGTTCGTCATAGCCCCGAATGTACAACTCCGGCCCGGCCCCGGGTAGGGGCAATTTGCTCAGGACCGGACGGCCTCAAGTTCGTTGCTGATCCGCCGCTCCAGCTCGCCCATGCCGATGGTCTCGGACCCGCCGTGCGCCCTCAGGAACAGCAGGGATTCGAGCCGGAGCAGCCGCCATTCCCGCTCGGCGTCGTGGTTCGAGTTGTCAATGGAGCGGAAAATTTCCTTGTCGTACAGGTTGGGCTCGTTGAGCGAGCGCTGCCGGACCTTGGCCGCCATCCGTGCCTTGAACGGGTCCGTTTCATGGCTTTCGGGCGTCCGGATCAGTTTTTCGTAAACAGCTGCCCGCTCATTCTGGCCGTCCTGCCGGCAGATGTAGCTGGCCAGCGCCAGGGAGGCCTCCACCGATGCCCAGCGCCCGGGGTTTCCGTCGTACGGGAGGACAGTGAGGAGGTCGGCAACCGCCAGCGCGCCCTCGGCATCCTTGAGGGTGACGAACAGTTCGTGCGCGAGGTCGCTGAGGTCCTTCAGGCAGCTGCCGGACTTGAAATTGATGCCTTTGGACAACCGGTCGGTCAGCAACTGGACTCCGGTGGCGTCCGGATGCGCATGCGCGGCGGCTTCCACGACGGACTCAGGGGTGCCGTCCGGGGCCGGGATCAGTGCGAGTTCTTCTTCGCTGGGAACGTTGGCGGCCGGCGGAACCGGCGGCAGGGGAGGCACGACGACGGCGGGCGCCGCAGCGGTGGTTGCCGCCTCGCCGCCGGGCTGCTCCTGCCCGGCTTCGGCCAGGTGGGCAAGCCCGGCCTGTGGACCTGGTTCTTCCGCGGGCGCGTCCCCCCTCGGCGCGGCGGCCAGCGAAAGGTGCGTGGCGCCGTCGGACGCTACTGCGGAACCTGGCTCGACGGTGGTGACGGTGGCGCCCACGGCGATCCGCAGGGTTCCGCCGCCAGCGAGGCTTGCGAGCACCAGCGCGGGAGACCCGAAATCGTCCCGTTCCAGCTCAACCGCCTGGATCTCCGCCGTCCGTTCACCGTCGGGCAGGAGGATGAGGCTGCCGGTGGTCAGGGATCCAGCCTGCAGCTCACGATGGTTCCGGGCGGCTGGTGTTTCGGTCATGGGAGTCCTTAAGTTCTCTTGCGGTCCGCCGTCCAGTCTACAAAGGCGGGCGGCTTATTCCCGGGACCCCCAGGTTCCGGCGGGGTTGTCAGGAGCCGACGCCGGCGAATGCCAGGGCCTGGCGGATCAGGCCGCCGCGGCCGCCGGAAAACTCCATCTGGACGCCGGGGCTGAGGACTTCCTCGGGGGTCATCCAGGTCAGTTCCAGGGCATCCTGGCGCGGCTCGCATTCTCCGGTCACAGGAATGACGTAGGCCAGCGAGACGGCGTGTTGCCGGTCATCGGTGAAGCCGGTCTGGGACGGGGCCGGGAAGTATTCGGCCACCGTGAAGGGGACCGGGCTGATGGGCAGCTGCGGGAACGCCAGCGGCCCGAGGTCCTTTTCCATGTGCCGGAGGAGGGCGGCGCGGATGGTTTCGCGGTAAATGACGCGACCGGACACCAGGGAGCGGACCATGGTCCCGTCCTCGTCGGCCTGCAGCAAGGTGCCCACTTCGTTCACGTAGCCCAGCGGATCCAGCCTGACCGGCACGGCCTCCACGTACACCATGGGCAGCCGCCCGCGCGCCTCAAAGAGGTCTTCTTCGGAGAGCCAGCCGGGATTCGGGTCAGGTGTGCGCACGTTCATGGTCTATTTCTACCCCATGGGACGGTGCTGGGAGATCCAGACTGTCGCGGGCACGGAGGGCGCGCCGGGCCTGGCCGCGTCCGGGTTGGCCACATGGAGGGTGCTCCCGAAAGCCTCTTCGCTGAGGCTTGCCTCGAGTCCAGCGGCGGTGAGCCGGTCCCGCAGCGGTGCCAGGCCGCCGTCGTACTCGAAGCCCAGGCCGGACCGCGGCGGCCCCGACGCCGGCCGCACCAGGAGGACCCCGCCGTTCTTGGCGGTGAAGTCTGCGGTTTCGTCGTTGTCCGGCACGGGCCGCGGTGTGGCGCCTACATGGCGCAGGGTGCGGGCAGCAGCGCCGGGATCAGGCGTAAACCAGACCCCGACGACGGCCAGGGCCGGGTCCGCGTCCGCGCACTGGGCGAAGTGGTCGGCTTTGTCCGCCGTGAAGCTGAACCCGTCTGGTGCCGTGATCCTGCAGGCTTCGCCATGGTCTGCGGTGACCAGTTCGGCGGTGTCTTGTCCGGCGGTAACCGGCTTGTCGGGCGCGATTCCGTCGTCCTGCGCTGCAAGGTTGGTGCGCCGGGCGAACTCCGCCAGGTCACCAACCTCTACCGACAATGCTGTGGCGCCGTCCTTCGGGTCCCTGGCCGGCACGAAGTTCAGGACAAGCCGGCCCGCACCGGAGTCAAAGACGCGCGACCCCGTGTCACCCTCGGTCAGGACCATGCCCAGGGCGGTGAGAAGCCGTTCCCAGGAGTCGATGTTGGACGTGAAATGCAGGGGACGGACGCGGAGCATGGCAGGTCCTTCGTGTCGGAAACGGGACGTTAGGGCCATAATGCCACGGGCTGCGTTGAAGCGGGATAGCTTGTGCCGCAGCGCTTCGGGAGCAGAATAGGCCCATGGCCATTGAACTCGAGGAACTGCTGGTGCCCGATGCTGCTGCCTGGCGCAGATGGCTGGAGGCCAACCACCAGAGCAGTCCCGGCGTGTGGCTGGTCCTGCACAAGAAGGGCGGGCAGGTCACCGAACTCGACTACGCCGCGGCTCTCGATGAGGCGCTGTGCTTCGGCTGGATCGACGGCCAGGCCCGGCGCCGGGACGACGAAAGCTCCTACCAGCGGATGACGCCGCGCGGTCCCCGCAGTGCATGGTCGGCCCGGAACGTCACCTACGTGGCGCGCCTGGAGGAAGCGGGAAAGATGACCGACGCCGGCCGGGCCGCTGTCGACGCCGCGAAGGCCGACGGACGGTGGGACAAGGCATACGCGGGGCAGGCGACGGCGGAAGTCCCGGCGGACCTGGCGGCTGCCATCGCCGCCGTTCCGGCAGCACAGGCCATGTTCGATGTCCTCACCAGGACCAACCGGTTCGCCCTGATCCACCGGACGAACTCAGTGAAGCAGCCGGCCACCCGTGAGCGCAAAATCGCGGGTTTCGTGGACATGCTGGCCCGGGGTGAGGCCCCGTACCCGCAGAAGCAGCGCCCAGGCGGAGCCGGGTAAACCCCCACCATTCCTCCCCTGAAGGAGGGGTGTGCGCGACACGATTGGGGTTCCGGATAACGAACCGGTAACATTGATGGCTCACTTGCACTGGTGCCGTTCCCCGAGCCGGGGGACGGCACTTGCGCGTTCAGCGACGGATTGAATTTCATGCCCCGACATACCCTCGGACCAGTACTTCCCGCCCTCAAACGCTTCGCCGCCAACCGCCGCCTCCTGGTGTGGACGGCAGCTGCCGCGGCTGTCCTCGTCCTGGCAGTCTCGCTGGTGCTCGCCGGCAACGCCAGGCCTGGCCCTGCCGCCACTGCCGGACGCGTGCTTGACGGGGTGGCGGCCGCCCAGGCCGCCGCCATGGACCGCAACGGCGGCTATGCCTCGCTGTGGCTCAAGGGCAATGATGCGACCCTCGCTGAACGCGGCGCGGCCGTTCCGGCAGACGGCGCCGAGGATGTCCGCGCCATCGAGTGCGGGACAGGGTGGCTGGCGGGTGTCCGCGTGGAAGGCAAGGTCTTCCTGCGGAGCAGCGCCGCCTCCGATCAGGTGGACGAGGACGCTGAGGCAGTCCGGCTCCCCGAGTGCATCAGCCCGGAAGCCCGGGATGCCCTGCTCACGGACCTGGGCGCCGGCAAGTCCTGGCCGAAACCGGACGCTTCGGCACTGGAGGCGCCGGCGGAGGACCCCGGGTTCCGTCCCGCCTACCACCTGACGCCGGACCAGCGCTGGATGAATGACCCCCAGCGGCCGTTCTTCCTGGACGGGCTCTGGCACTACTACTACCTCTACAACGTGGACTACCCCGAGGGGAACGGCACCGAGTGGTTCCATGCCACCAGCACCGACCTGGTGCACTGGAACAACGAAGGCGTGGCTATCGAGAAGTTCCGCAACGGCCTCGGAGACATTGAAACGGGGTCCGCCGTGGTGGATACGGAGGGCACCTCGGGCTTCGGCAAAGGGGCCGTGATCGCCGTCCTCACCCAGCAGCATGACGGCGTCCAGCGGCAGTCGCTGTTCTACTCCACGGACAACGGCTACAGCTTCCAGAACTACGAACAGAATCCCGTCATGGAGAACCCCGGCGCCGAGCACTGGCGGGATCCACGGATCGTGCGGGATGAGGCCAACAATCAGTGGCTGATGCTGCTCGCCGAGGGCCACAAAATCGGCTTCTACACGTCCAAGGACCTCAAGGACTGGACCTACGTTTCCGCGTTTGAGCGGGACGGCCTCGGCATCCTGGAATGCCCGGACTTCTTCCAGATGGACGTGGACGGCGACCCCGCCAAGCGCACCTGGGTGCTGGCCGCCAGCGCCAACGGCGCGGACGAGGGCCGGACCACCGGCCTGGCGTACTGGACCGGCGACTTTGACGGGAAGGGCTTCACAGCGGACGGAGGGCACCAGTGGCTCGACGGCGGATCGGACTTCTACGCCGCCGTCACCTGGGACGATCCGCGCCTGACGGACGGGCAGCGCAAGGCCTCCCGGCACGCCATCGGCTGGATGAACAACTGGGCCTACGCCCGTAACCTGCCCACGGACAACTGGTTCGGGGCGGCCTCCGTGGTGCGTGACCTCCGGCTGGAGTCCGACGGCGGCCGCCCGGCCCTGGTGTCCACACCCACCTCCGCGCTGCGGTCGCTGGAAGGCGAAGCGGCGCAGGTGCCGGCCGGGCCCCTGGCAGAGGAATCCGCGCTGGCCGTTCCGGAGAGCGGCGCCTACAAGGTCGAGCTCGAATTTGAGCGGCCTGCAGGCAACACTGGAGAGGCGCGGATGCTCCTGCAAAGCGGCGGCAGGACCTACGCCACCGTGGGCTACGACTTTGCCAGCGGCAAGGCCTTCGTGGTCCGGGACGATGCCGTGTCCGCAACCATCAAGGACAGGGACGACGTGCCGGCGGGCAAGGGCGCGGTGGATCCCGTGTACCGCGACGTGCGGGCGGTTGAGGGTCCTTCCGCAGGAGACACTGTCCGCCTCACCGTCTACGTTGACCGCTCCTCCGTGGAAGTGTTCGTGGACGGCGGCCGGCAGACCCTGACGTCGCTGGTGTTCCCGCCCGACGGCGCGAAGGAAGCGCGGCTGGCAGCCGAAGGCGGGCAGGTGTCACTCAAGGGCGGTTCCGTGACGCCGCTGGCTGGGATCCGCTAGGAACCGGTGATGGCTGCAGCAGCCTCCAACGTCATCCAGGCCTGCAGTTGGGTGGAAAGCTCGACGGCGGCGCCCGGCGGATACGTCTGCTCCGCGGGCTGTGCGGCGTGCATGGAGAAGACGCTCCGGCCCGGATTGCTGCCGGGCGCTGCTCCGGCGTCGAGCGTGCGCCGTCCGTCCCAGAACGCCTGGGCGGTGTCCGTCACCAGGCGCGCCGCTGTTGCGCGGGCAGCCTCCGGAAGCCTGCTGTCGGTTGCGGCCAGGGCCAGGTAGCGGCAGAGGATCCCGGTGAACAAGCCGCCGTCGCCCGTCCCGTCGCAGCGCAGCACCGTGCGGGGACCGGCGTCGCCCGCACCCAGGGCCGGCACGGTCAGGTGCCGGTCCACCGCGTCCACCAGTTCCGCCGCCCGGGCAAGGTTGGCATCGCCGCCCAGTTCCAGGAGGGCGCCCAGCACGGGCCCCTGGTTGTAGGTGTAGACAGCCCGGTCCACCGTCACGTTCCCGGAGGCATCAAGCCGGGCGCCGTCGAGGTACAGGCGCTGCTCCGGGTCGAAGACGGTGCGGTCCAGCCAGTCGAGCAGCGACTGTGCCTTGGCGCGCTGCCCGGTGCGGGCGTAAAAGAGCGCTACCGGAGCCGTGGCGGGCGTGTTCTTGAAGTCCCGTTTCTTGCTCCAGAACACCCCGCCGCCCAGGTCATCCGTGCTCGCGGCGTCAAACTGCAGCACCAGGGTTTCGCGGACCCTGGCATTGCGGTGGCGGCCCGGCTTCCGTGTCTCCTCGGCGAGGGCATCCAGGCGGAGCGTCGCCAGGGCCAGCCAGGCCATGTCGTCGTAGTAGTTGTTGACGAAGGTGAATGCGTTGCGCAGCCGGATCCCGGTCACCAGCCTGGAAGCGAGCTGCCCGGCGCTGGGGTTGCGCGGGCCGTCGAACCGTGCCGCCGGTGTTGGCCCGCTGCCCAGTTCCCGCCGGCCGGTGTCCACCAGGCAATCCACGTAATGGGCCTGCCACCAGTAGTGCCACGGGCTGGCCAGGGCGGCGCCGGACGCCAGCCGCCGCAGGACACGCCGCCAGGCAGGGCCCGACTGTACGGGCGGCCGGGGGTTCCATGCCACGGCGGCCAGGTGTGTGCCGGGCAGGAAGAGCAGTTTCCGGCCGAATAGCGCCGTGACGGACCGTGCGGCATGGGTGGCGCGGTCCTGCCAGGCCGAACCAGCGGTATCGCGGGAGGTCATGGGTTCCACCCTAACGGGGCGCGCACGGACTGGGCGGGAACGGCGGGTGGTGCGCACCGACCGGCTCTTCAGTTAACATTCACTAACTGATACGCTGCGGCTGCACCCGCGGTTGAGGGGCCACATCAAGGAGGATGGATGGACATTGCAGGCAGCGTCGCGCTCGTCACCGGAGGTGCGTCCGGCCTTGGTGCCGCCACCGTCCGCACCCTGTTCGACGCCGGTGCCTCCGTGGCGATCCTTGACCTACCGTCCTCCGCCGGGGCCGCCCTCGCGGACGAATTGAACAAGACTGCTGCCACGGCCGACGCCGGGCAAGCCGGGCCAGGCCCCGGCGGCTCTGGCGGCTCCGGCGGCTCTGGCGGCTTGGGCGGCACCCGCAAATCCGCCGTCTTTGCCCCCGCGGACGTGACCAATGAAGCGGAGGTGCAGGCCGCCGTCGACGCCGCCGGCCGGCTCGGGCCCCTGCGGATCGTGGTGAACTGCGCAGGAATCGCCACTCCCGGCAAGGTGCTGGGGCGGGAGGGGATCCTGCCGCTGGAGGCGTTCAACCGCGTTCTCCAGGTCAACCTGCTGGGCACCTTCAACGTCCTGCGCCTGGCCGCCGCAGCCATGGTGGCTACCGAGCCTGCCGTCACCGACCTGGGCGGTCCAGAGCGGGGCGTCATCATCAACACCGCCTCGGTGGCGGCGTTCGAAGGCCAGATCGGCCAGCCGGCCTACGCTGCGTCCAAGGGTGCGGTGGCCGCGATGACCCTGCCCATCGCCCGGGAACTGGCGCGCTCGCTGGTGCGGGTGGTCACCATCGCACCCGGAATCTTCGAAACCCCGATGATGGCCGGCCTGCCGCAGGAGGCGCAGGACTCGCTGGGCGCGCAGGTTCCGCATCCGTCCAGGCTTGGCCGGCCGCAGGAATACGCCCGGCTGGTGGCCCATATTGTCGACAACGCGATGCTCAACGGTGAGACCATCCGCCTGGACGGTGCTATCCGGATGGGGCCAAAGTGACCGCCCCCGCAGGAGGCAAGGTGGACCTGCCCGCAGCCGACTTCTTTGACGTTGAATCCCTGCTGAGCCGGCCGGAACGGGACAAGCTGGCAGAGTTGCGGGCCTTCCTGTCCGCCGAAGTCGCGCCGTATGCCGTGGACTGGTGGAACAAGGCGGAATTCCCCGCCCACATCCTGCCGAAACTGGCCGCCCTCGAACTGAGCACGCCGGCCCAGCGCGGCTACAGCAACCTGTTCGCGGGACTGGTCATCGCGGAGATCACCCGCGTGGATACGTCCCTCGCCACGTTCTTCCTGGTCCACCACGACCTCTTTGTCGAGTCCCTCTATGCGTTCGGCAGCCAGCAACAGCAGCAGCGCCTGCTCTCCGACGCATCAAACCTGCGCATCACAGGTGCCTTCGCCCTCACCGAGCCGGAGCACGGCTCGGACGTTGCGGGCGGGATGGAAACCCGTGCCCGCCGGATATCGTCAACAACCGGCAGGCCCGACGGCGGCGGGGACACCTGGGTGCTGAACGGCGCCAAGCGCTGGATCGGCAACGGGACGTTCTGCGACTACATGCTGGTGTGGGCTCGGGACGAGGCAGACGGGGCCGTCCGCGGCTTCATCGTGGACGCCACCCTGCCCGGAATCAGCCGGACCAGGATCGAGAACAAGATTGCGCTGCGGACGGTGCAGAACGCGGACATCGTGTTCAAGGACGTCCGGGTGGCCGAAGCGGACCGGTTCGCCGCCATCAGCAGCTTCGACGACACCAAGGAACTCCTCCGCAGCTCGCGCATCATGGTGGCGTGGCAGACCGTGGGGCAGCAGCTGGCCGCGTTCGACGTCGCCCGTCAGTACGCCGTCGAACGGCACCAGTTCGGCCGCCCGCTGGCGCAGTTCCAGCTCATCCAGCAGCAACTGGTCACCATGCTGGGCAACGCCGTGGCCAGCATGGGGATGATGGCGGGGCTCGCCCGGCTGCAGGACCAAGGTGCCGCGGACATGCCCCAGGTTGCCCTGGCGAAGTCCTACCTCAGCGCCCGGATGCGCGAAACCGTGGCGCTGGGACGGTCCATCCTGGGCGGCAACGGCATCGTGACGGACTATCGGATGGCGAAGATCTTCTCCGATGCCGAGGCCATCTACACATATGAGGGATCTTTCGAAATCAACACCCTGATTGCCGGCCGCACGGTGACCGGCATGTCCGCCATCGCCTAGGATTCCAGCAGATACGGCAGCTTCTCGCCTGCCTCCACACGGGTGTCCAGGCTGTTGTTCTTCACCGGCATGGGGCAGGTGCCGTAGGGGGTGAAGGCGCTGGGGTAGTTGATGGCCCGGTTGAAGTCGAGAACCACGGAACCGTCGGGCCGCGGCCGGGGTGTGGAGAGCTTGCGCCAGTCGTCGGTGGTGTCCCCGTTGGTCTCGTCATGGAACGTGACCGTCAGCGCGCCGAGTTTCTCCTCCTCTGCCTGAAGCCGGAACTCATGGGGGCTCCCGGGAAGCCGGAACACCACCTCACCAACACTCCGGTGGACGCCGTCCACCAGCGGGTTGGCGGTGGCGATGGGGACATCCACCGGCTCCAGGTAGGGCTCGAACCGGCCCGTCACCTCCCAGTCGGGGTTGTAGGCATAGGTGGGAACGCCGTCGAACCCGGCGAGCACCGGGGAGTCCGAGTCCCTGGTCCGGATCGCGTACCGCCCGGCCCGCATGGCCAGCTCCACCACCACCTGGTCACCGTCCGGTCCGCCGAACCGGACCCACATCAGCGATTCCTCGTCGGCGAGCGCGGCCGTGACGGTGCCGTCCACCGGTTCCCCGGTCTCCACGAGCGTCAGGCCGTCGGCCGGCACCGCGGTGAGTGACGCCGTCGCGCCTTGGCTGGACCCGGTGCCGTCCGTTGACCACAGGCCGGGAGCCAGTTCGACGGCGGACGGGACGTCCTCCAGCCACTGGAAGGACGTGAGTGTCAGCCAGCCGTGGCGGGCCGCCAGGGCTTTGTCGCGGTTGGCGCGGAAGCGCTGCCAGCGCTCGATGGAGGCGGTGGGGATGTCCATGGTTCCTTCCGGTTGTCTTGCCCCGGCTACAACTGCGGCATGCGCCCGTTCATTCCGGGGCAGGGGGACATTCCTGCTTGCCGCGGGCGGCGGGCGGAGTACCCTCGGAACCAGCAGTCACGCGCAAGTGCCGGGCCGTCTGGATCGGCCCGGCAAAACAGAGGGAGATGACATGCGCATTGCCGTCTTTGGCACCGGAACGGTGGGACGCGCGCTGGCCGGTGCCCTGGCTGAACGGGGGCATGAGGTTACGGTGGGGACGCGGGATCCGGGCGAAACCACCTCCCGCACCGGGCCGGACCGGATGGGCAGGCCCCCTTTCAGCGAGTGGCAGGCCCGGCATCCGGATGTTGGCCTGGCGGATTTTGCCGGCGCCGCAGAGGCCGCCGAACTGGTGGTGAATGCCACCAGCGGGGCGGGGACCTTGGCGGCGCTCGGTGCCACCGGCGCCGCGCGGCTGGCCGGCAAGGTCCTGGTGGACGTGTCCAATCCGCTCGACTTCTCGCAGGGAATGCCGCCGGTCCTGAACCCGGTCAACACCGACAGCCTGGCCGAGCGGATCCAGCAGGCGTTTCCCGGCGCGCGGGTGGTGAAGACGCTCAACACCATGAACGCCGCCCTGATGGTGGATCCCGCCCGGCTGGCCGGCGGCGACCACTCGGTATTCCTGTCCGGCGACGACGCTTCGGCCAAGGAGACTGTCCGGGAACTGCTGGGGTCCTTTGGACACCGGGACATCATCGACCTCGGTGATATCACCACGGCCCGGGGAGCGGAAATGTGGCTTCCCCTCTGGCTGCGGCTTTCCGGCGTATTGGGCACGGCGTACTTCAACATAAAAGTGGTCCGCGAGGTTGAATAGGCTGCGTGGACATTCTTGCCGGAATCAACAATGAATGGTTGAAGGCGCTGACCTGGATCGCAGCGCTGGTGTGTGGTGTTGCGGTACTGCTGTGGCGGCCGCGCCGGCCGGACCTGGCGGCGCTCGCCGCCATCGTCACGTTTGTGGCCGCCAGCACGGGCGCGGGCATCTACGTGCTGAACCATCTGGGTGACGGCCGCTGGGGTGGAGACCAGGAAGCCCGGCTGGACCCGCCGGAGCTCTCCGGGACCCCGGTGGTGGGGGAGTTCCTGCGCCCGCTGGACGGGGCCCTGAACTCAATGGCCGACGGCGTGAACGACTTCGTGGACTTCCGGGCGGCGCTTCCCGTGGCGCTGGACTATTTCGCCGCGGCCGGCTGGGCGCTGGCCCTCCTGGTCCCGGTAGGCGCAGCGGTGCTTGCCGTGAACGCGGCGGTGTCCCACCGTCGTAATGCGGAGGCAGCTGCCGCCCGCATGGAATTGGCGGATCTGCGCGCCGAACTGGACCGCGTGAAGCGCCACGTAGGTTACCCGGCAGATGACATTATCTGAGACAAATTGCCTTGTGGACGTGCCCTGCGGGTACCATCTTTAGCTAGTAACGTGGCTCACAGTATCCAGCGCAGTGTACGAGCCAAGTCCGAAACCCTCGAGAGATTGCTTTTATGGCTCACACTGCAACAAATCCCGAAACCGACCTTGCCGCCGAACTGAGGGCGGACGTCCGGCGTGTGTCCACGCTGCTGGGTGAATCCCTGGTCCGCCAGCACGGGCCTGAACTCCTGGACCTCGTGGAGCAGGTCCGGCTCCTCACCAAGGAGTCCAAGGAGGCAGCCCGCGGCGGCGCCGACGCCACCGGGCCCTGGAGCGCGCACGACGTCGTTGCCCAGGTCCGCGAACTCCTCGGCTCCCTGCCCATCGAGCAGGCAACCGACTTGGTCCGCGCCTTCGCGTTCTACTTCCACCTCGCCAATGCCGCCGAGCAGGTCCACCGCGTCCGCGGCCTGCGGACCCGCGCCGAGAAGGACGGCTGGCTGGCCAAGACCGTTGCCGAGATCGCCGGCCAGGCCGGGCCCGCTGTGCTCCAGGAAGTGGTCAACGGGCTGGATGTCCGGCCCATCTTCACTGCACACCCCACTGAAGCGTCCCGCCGCTCCGTGCTGGACAAGATCCGCAAGCTTTCCGACGTCCTCGCCCAGCCCACCGCCGAAGGCACCACGGCCCGCCGCCGGCAGGACCGGCAGCTGGCCGAGATCATCGACCAGATGTGGCAGACCGACGAGCTGCGCCAGGTCCGGCCCACCCCCGTTGACGAAGCCCGCAACGCCATCTACTACCTGGGCGGCATCCTCACCGACGCCATGCCCGAAATGCTCACCGAACTGGCCGAACTGCTGGGGGACCACGGCGTCACGCTTGCGTCCAAGGACGCGCCCATCCGCTTCGGTTCCTGGATCGGCGGTGACCGCGACGGCAACCCCAACGTCACCGCGGCCGTCACCCGGGAGATTCTGCAGATCCAGAACCAGCACGCCATCCGGATCAGCATCGGCATGATCGACGAGCTGATCTCCATCCTGTCCAACTCCACGGCCCTTGCCGGAGCGGACCAGGAACTGCTGGAGTCCATCGACGCCGACCTGAAGAAGCTGCCCGGCCTGGACAAACGGGTCCTGGAACTGAACGCGCAGGAGCCGTACCGGCTGAAGCTGACCTGCATCAAGGCCAAGCTCATCAACACCGGCAAGCGGGTGGCCGCGAACTCCAACCACGAGCACGGCCGCGACTACAGCGGAACCGGCGAACTGCTGGCGGACCTTGAGCTGCTGGAACTCTCGCTCCGCAACCACTCCGCCTCCCTTGCCGCGGATGGCGCGCTTGCCCGGGTCCGCCGTGCCATCGCATCCTTCGGCCTGCACCTGGCCACCCTGGACATCCGGGAGCACGCAGACCACCACCACGACGCCGTCGGCCAGCTGATGGACCGGATCGGCGGGCCCGGGCTCCGCTACGCCGAGCTCAGCCGCAAGGAACGCTTCGAGGTGCTGGGCTCCGAACTCGCCTCCCGCCGGCCGCTGTCCGGACACCCGATCAAGCTCGACGGCGCCGCTGACGGTACGTACGACGTCTTCCGTGAGATCCGCCGAGCCCTGCGCATGTACGGCCCGGACGTCATCGAGACCTACATCATCTCCATGACCCGCGGCGCGGACGATGTCCTGGCTGCCGCGGTCATCGCCCGCGAAGCCGGCCTGGTCAACCTGTTCGGCGACAAGCCCTACGCAAAGATCGGGTTCGCGCCGCTGCTCGAGACCGTGGAGGAGCTGCGCGCCTCGGCGGAGATCATCGACCAGCTCCTCTCGGACCCGTCCTACCGTGAACTTGTGCGGCTGCGCGGCGACATCCAGGAAGTGATGCTCGGCTACTCGGACTCCAACAAGGAGTCCGGCGTGCTGACCAGCCAGTGGGAGATCCACAAGACCCAGCGCAAGCTCCGCGACGTGGCAGCCAAGCACGGGGTGCGGGTGCGCCTGTTCCACGGCCGCGGCGGCTCTGTGGGCCGCGGTGGCGGGCCCACCTACGACGCCATCCTGGCCCAGCCCAACGGCGTCCTGGAGGGCGAGATCAAGTTCACCGAACAGGGCGAAGTCATCTCGGACAAGTATTCTCTGCCCGAGCTGGCCCGGGAGAACCTGGAGCTTTCCCTGGCCGCCGTGCTGCAGGGTTCTGCCCTGCATCGGGACCCGCGCACCTCCGAGGACCAGCGGGAACGGTACGCGCACGTCATGGAGACGATCTCTGACGCCGCGTTCGACCGGTACCGCAAGCTCATTGACCACCCCGACCTGCCGGCCTACTTTATGGCATCCACACCGGTGGAGCAGCTCGGATCCCTGAACATCGGCTCCCGCCCGTCCAAGCGTCCCGACTCCGGTGCGGGCCTGGGCGGCCTGCGGGCCATCCCGTGGGTGTTCGGCTGGACCCAGTCCCGCCAGATCGTGCCCGGCTGGTTCGGCGTCGGCTCCGGCCTGAAGGCCGCCCGGGAAGCCGGCAACGCGGCGCAGCTCGCGGAGATGATGGAGCACTGGCACTTCTTCCGGTCCGTGCTGTCCAACGTGGAGATGACCCTCGCCAAGACGGACCTGGACATCGCCGGCTACTACGTGGACACCCTGGTGCCAAAGGAACTCCACCACATCTTCCGCACCATCCGGGAGGAGTACGAACTGACCGTCGCCGAGGTGCAGAACCTGACCGGCGAGCACGTCCTGCTGGACGCCCAGCCCACGCTCAAGCGGTCCCTCGAAGTCCGCGACCAGTACCTGGACCCCATCAGCTACCTTCAGGTGGAGCTACTGCGCCGCGTGCGGGCCGAGAGTGGAAGCATCAGCGGGGCCGAGATCGACGAACGGCTCCAGCGTGCCATGCTCATCACCGTCAACGGGGTGGCCGCCGGCCTGCGCAACACCGGCTAAACCCGCGCTCACTTCTGGCGTGTTTCCCGGCAATGCCCGCTCACTCCCAGGTCGGGGAGTGAGCGGGCGTTGCTCTTTTGGCCGCCACAAGTGAGCTTGCGTCTCTCGATCCGCCGCCACAAGTGCGCGAGGGTTTGGATAGGGTGGAGGGCATGCCTTCGTTCCAGACGCGCCTGAAGATCACCGGGCTCCGGCCCGGCAACCCGCCGAAATCGGTCATGGAAACCGCCGTCGAGGTCCTCGGAACGCGCCACCACGTCGAGTCCCACCAGCTGCAGATCGCCGGCGGGGTGCCGCAGCTGAACCTGCGGTTCCTCGTGGAGGCGAGCGAGGACAGGGGCGAGAACCAGCAAGCGCGGGAATCGGCAGCGATGATGCGCGACGCCGTCGAACGCGTCGCCCTCACCGGCCAGCTCAGCGTGCTCCGCCGCAGCCGCGGGAAGTGGTTGCCGGTCTAGGCCCTGCCGGCAACGGCGTCAGACCATCGGTCCTGGTTCCTCCACGGGGGACCGGTTGCCGCGGCGCCGGGTAACAATAATTCCGACGACGGCGCCGACCACCAGGCCCAGCGCCACCCCGATCAGGGAGCTCGCCCAGAACGGCAGACCGGTTGCGGACCCGGTGAAGTAGCCCAGGCCCACCAGCCAGCACGCCCACAGCAGGGCACCCAGTCCCGCGCACAGGCTGAAACCCCGGACCCCGACGCTGGCGATGCCGGCTGCTGCCGAGGTGGCAAGGCGGCCGCCGGGGATGAACCTCGCGCCGATGATGGTGCCGTACGTCGATGAGCGCCCCGCCTTGGCGATCGCATCGTGGATACCGCGGTGGAGGCGGCGGCCCCACTTCCACCGGTCCAGCACGTGGCTTAACTTCCGCCGGAACAGCTGGAAGACCACCATGTCACCGATCCAGGATGCCAGCGCGGACAGGAACCCCACCAGGAAAACGTTGGTCCGGCCGTCAGCAGACAATGCCCCGCCGGTGATGACCACCATTTCGGACGGAACAAGCGGAAAAATGGCATCGCCGAGGACTAAGGGGATGATCCAAAAATAGATCGCAGCCCCCCAGGTGTCAGCGCTGCCGAAGTCCATGGGCACAACGTACCGCACTTTTATCTGCTGTTGCCCAGATGCTGGCCGGCGAGGACTTACCAGTATGGCCAACGGTTCGCCAGCCGGAACCAACCGCCCCTGACCGTCATCGCGGCAAGGGAAATTGCGATGTCCAGGCCGGCCGCGGCATAGGCGCAGGCGGCAGGCGCCCGTCTGCCCGGTTGCCCGGCATCAGGTTGAATGCGTCCATGCTTTCCCCTTGCCTCTACCGACTGGTTTAGCGCGGATGGAACGCAGACAGAAGCCCGGACAGCTGATGGGACGGCTGGACACCGAGTTCGGCCTCAAGCCGGTCGGCAACCATTGTGTAGGCGCGAACGGCCGCTGCCCGGTTCCCGGCAGCGAGGTGCGCCTGGACCAGGAGGAAGTGGGCCGATTCACGCAGCGGTTCGATGCTCACCGCCGACAGCGCAGCGATGACGGCCCGTCCGGGTTCGTTCGCGGAGAGGTACTGACGTGCCAGGAACTCCAGCGCACTGAGCCGCAACTGCCGCAGCCGCTCCTGCTCGAACACCACCCAGTCCTCGTACCAGCCGGGCAGCAACTCGGCCCGGCTCAGGTGGTCCAGGTAACTGTCGGGAATGTGGACTCCGGGTTGTTCCCGCAGGGTTGCCACATGCCGCTGCAGGGCTGCCACATCCAACTGCACAGATTCGTCCAGTTCGAGGGTGGCGGCACCGGCACGGAGGAGGTGCGGGAACGAATGGGAGATGCACCATACGGTGCTCCGCAGGTTGCCGGCGGCCTGTGTTTCGCTGCTTTTCGGCCAGAGCAGCCCGGACAGGAAGCTCCGGTGCCGGCAGCCCAGGAGCCCAACGCATGCGATAAGCCGCTGTTCACGGCTTGCCACCGTCATTGTCGTGTTGCCCCGCTGCAGCCGCCAAGCCCCCAGCAGGCTCAAGTGCCATTCCTGTGCCAGCGCCACTGTCATGCCGATCCCCTTCAAGCGGCGAACACTTGATCCCCCAGACACCATCGTGACATCTGCCCTGATCGTGTCAATACGGTTTAGTTACAGAGGGGGGAGGGTGCGTGACTACCTAACCGCATGACAAATGGGCCTACTTGTCACATACCAGGAAATTTCGGGAATTTTGACGCGGACGGCGGGAAAGGTTCAAACCTTCGTGCTGTCTTCACCCTGTTGCAGCAGGTCAAGCCAGCGCCGTACTGCAAGCAGGATGTCATCTGCATTACCGGCCGCCTCCTCCATTTCGCGGTCATTTCCCGGGCGGCTGGAAATAAGGCGGGCCCGGAGGGAGTGGTTTTGCGCTGGTTCCACCCAAGCTCGAATTACCATCGTGCCTTCTTTGTCCGCCATAAACGGGCGCCTGCTTTCCTTGGTGATGGTCTGGTTTCCCGGACAAATTACCGCCCGGTATCACCATCCTAAACGCACGATTTCGGTGCCTGCGCCATAAACCCCGGCAGCACCTATCGCAGAAACAACGCGAAAATAACGGGACAGTGACGAAGCCGCCACGGTCGCCCGCGTTGACTGATCGCGAGACGTGGAGAGGGGGTGATTGACATGACGGAACTTACAATTCAGGACCTGGATGGCCAGCAGGTGGAGCTGCTGCCCGCGAGGGAAACCCTGTATTCGTTTGGCGACACCTTCAGCCTGAACCTGGCTGCTGTTGATGCGACCAATACTTCTGCCGCACTGAACGTTGCTTCACTGTGGTCGAATGCACACAGCATCGCACTTCAGAGCGTCCACGTTAGCCAGTAGCAATTCAATGACCACCACATTCATGCCCGGGTAATGCCGGGGGAGAGGGGTAAGGTGCCATGGCGGCATCAACCGCGCTATCACCCGCGGAACTCGACGCCGAAGTTATGGAGTTGCTGCCCGAAAGGGAAACCCTGTTCTTCGACATCAATATCGCACCTGTGATCGCTGTGAATCTGTCGTTCGCGATTAATGCGGGCACGGTCAATTCCGTCGCGAACTCGGCTGCGCTCCAGGAGATTCTGGTCCTGCAAAAGTAGGTCGGCTTCATCCGCATTCCGGCGGGCACGCCCCAATGCCGGGGCGTGCCCGCCGCCTCAACCACTCAATGTATCGGTGGGAAATGTGACAACAACACCGGACGCCGCTTTTGACCAGCGCTGGTCGCTTGCTCCCGGAGTCAGGGTCCTGGGCCAGGTTGAAGGCTCCGGACTGAAGCAGCGCAGCTATTTGGTGCAGCGCGGGGATGGGCAAATAGTCCAGCTGTCGGAACTGTTGCACCTGGTGATGCTCGCCGTGTCGGCGGACAAACAGCCCTCGGAGGTGGCGCGGGAAATCAGCGACACCTACGGCCGGGAGTTGGACGTCAGCGGGCTCCACCACCTTCTCGTTCAGCGGCTGGCACCCATCGGGCTGGTCCAGAATGTTGCGGCAGACACCACAGGCATCCCTGGGCCTCCCACCGCGGACCCGCTGCTGTCAATCCGGCTCCGGGGGACGCTCCTTTCCGAAAAGACGGTCAACGCCCTGGCCCGGTTCCTGTCACCGCTCTATTGGCCTCCGGTGGTGGCCGTCGTGCTGGGGGTCGTGGCCGCCGTCGACATCCTGGTCATCCTCCAAGGCGACTTCCTGGCATCGCTGCAGCAGGTATTGCTGACGCCTGCACTGCTGCTCGCCCTCTTTGCAGTGCTGATGGCGGGAGCCGTGATCCACGAACTTGGCCATGCCACGGCCTGCCGGTACGGCGGTGCGCGGCCGGGGGTTATCGGCGTCGGCGTCTACATCGTCTTTCCCGCCTTCTTCACCAACGTCACCGACTCCTACCGGCTGGGCAGGGCGGGCCGGCTCCGCACCGACCTCGGCGGGCTGTACTTCAACTGCCTGTGCCTCCTCGCGTTTGGCTCTGCCTACTTGGCCACTGGGCAAGGGTTCTTCCTGCTGGCGGCCGCCCTGATGCACCTCGGGATGGTCCAGCAGCTGGTACCCACGCTGCGATTCGATGGCTACTTTGTCCTGGCCGATATCGCCGGTGTGCCGGACTTGTTCAACCGGATCCGCCCGGTTCTCGTCAGCCTGCTCCCGGGCCATCCGGCGGATCCGCGGGTCACGGAGCTGCGGCCGTTTGCCCGGCGGATCGTCACTGCCTGGGTTGTCCTGGTGGTGCCACTGCTGCTGCTGGCGCTGGGCTGGATGCTGCTGAACCTGCCCCTGATCCTGGAGCAGACCGCAGTTGCCATTCGCCGGCACGCCGGAATCGCAGCCACGGCCATAGGGGCAGGGGACCCTGCCACCGCCACGCTCGCCGTTCTGTCCGTTCTCCTGCTGGCCCTGCCGGTGGCCGGCCTGGTGATCCTCCTGTACCGGCTGCTTCTGGTCCTGCTCACTGTGGTCCTCCGCTTAGCCAGGCGCGTACGGGCGCCGCGGACGGTCAAGGCAGCACAACCACTCCAGAAAGGAAGCCAGGCCATGGCCCTCGACCTACCCTCCGCGGCCACGCGCGCTACCGATGTCCCTCCTGCTGCAAGGCACGACGCCGTTCCCACCCTTCAGGATTTCCTCGCTCAACGGCCCGTCCCCCCGGCAGTGCTGGCCGAGGAAGGCTGGCAGGGCGCCATCCGCCGGCTCAGCGGCAGTTCCCTCAACCCTGCCCCCGGCCGCCGTGAGCGCATCCACCTGCAAGCAATCGACGACGTCCAGCGCCGGCTGGACGGACCCCGCACCGTGGTGGTGGTCAACCCCAAGGGTGGTGCGCACAAGACCACCGCAACCCTGCTCCTCGCCGCAACCCTGGGAATCCACCGCGGCGGCTACACACTCGCCTGGGACAACAACGAAACGCGCGGCACGCTCGGGTGGCGTGCGCCGGCAGCAGGGCACACCGGGACCGCTGTTGACCTGCTGCAGGAGGTGGACCGCTTCGAAGACCCCGTCCTGGGGCGGATCGGGGACCTCGACAGGTACGTCCGTTACCAAGGTTCGACGCAGTTTGACGTGCTGGCCTCCGACGAGGACGCTGCCGGTGCGGCCACCATCGGCGCCCGCGAATTCGACCGGCTGCATACGGCGCTGCGCCGCTTCTACCGGGTCATCATGGTGGACACCGGCAACAACATGCGCTCCTCCAACTGGGAGGCAGCGGTGGCGGCGGCGGACGAGCTGGTCATCGTCTCCACCCTCCGCGAAGACACGGTGGCCAGCGCCGTCTGGCTCATCGACGGCCTGCGTGAGCGCGGGTACCACGCGAAGATCGCCAATGCTGTGACCCTGCTCGCCGCGCCGTCCCCGCAGATCGACCGGGACCTTCACAGGAAGGCCCGCAGCCACCTCGCGGGCCTGACGAGGAACGTCCTGGATGTTCCATACGACCGGTCCCTTGTTTCGGGAGCGCGCCTGAACTACCAGGCGCTGCAGCCGGAAACCCGCGAGGCCTGGCTGCACGCCGCAGCCGCCGTGGTGCGCGGCCTCTGAGCGCGATGCCCTGGCCGCAGGCGCCTTTCCATCATCAGCCTCCTTAGGCGCGCGCCCGCGCAGCCTCGCTGAGTTCCAGTCCGCTGCGGTACTCCACCGGCTTCCCTGAGACCGGGTCTACGAACCTGATGCCCCGGGCCAGGAGCTGCAGGGGCCTGGTGTAATCGTCCGGGGCCTTGTCCAGCAGGTCCGGATAAAAGGCGTCGTTGACAATTCCCAGTCCCAGGGACGCCATGTGTACCCGCAGCTGGTGCGTCTTGCCGGTGTGCGGTTCCAGACGGTACCTGGCGAGGCGGCCACCGCCATCGGTGCCCGGAGCACCCACCGCAGGGCCGCCGTCGAACGTTTCCAGCCGCTCAATCCGCGTTTCGGCGTTGGGTTCGCCTTCGACCACCTCCGCGAGGAGGTAGCTGCGGGACTTGGTCATCCGATTGCGCACCACAACGGGAAATTCGACGGCGGGATGCCCGGGAGCGGGCTCGGCAGCGGACACGCACTCGTATTCCTTCTGCACCTGCCGCTTCTCGAAGAGCACCTGGTACTTCCCGCGGGTCTGCGGATTGGTGGAGAACAGCAGCACCCCGGCGGTCATCCGGTCCAGCCGGTGCATGGGAATGAGGTCCGGCAGGCCGAGCTGGTTGCGGAGCCGCACCAGGGCCGACTCCTGGATGTACGTGCCGCCGGGGGTGGTGGGCAGGAAGTGCGGCTTGTCCACCACCAGCAGGTGCTCGTCCTGGTGCAGGATGCTGATGTCCACGGGAATCCGGGTCTCCGGCGGGAGCGTGCGGTAATACCAGATGAAGGTGTGGTCCTGCAGGGGAGTGCCGCGGTGCAGTGGAACACCGCCTTCGCCCACTATCTCGCCGGCGTCGAACCGATCCTCGATGCCCTGGGGGTCGATGTGGCCCCATCGGTGCATCATGTAGTCCATCGCGGTGTCCCAAGGACCCTCCTCCGGAAGGCGCAGGCGGGTGGCGTTGACGCCGTCGCGCACGGGGAGGGGGGATTGCATCACCGGTCCATTCTACTTTGCGGGCCCGAATCCCCTTTCCGCAACCGACGATAAAAAAGTTCTTGACAATAAAAGTTGTCGGTAAGAGGATGGGTGCATGTTGGACATCGAAGTGATCGAGGACCCGGCGGCGGCCGAAGCGTCGCTGGATCCTATTCGCACCCGGATCCTTCGGGAGTTGGGCACGCCCGGGTCCGCCACGCAGCTGGCCGTGAAGGTGGGGCTGCCCCGGCAGAAGGTCAACTACCACCTCAAGGCCCTCGAAAGGCACGGGCTGGTGGAACTGGTGGAGGAGCGGCGCAAGGGCAACGTGACCGAACGCATCCTCCAGGCCACAGCCGCCTCCTACCTCATCTCACCCTCGGCGCTGGCCTCCGTTTCCCCGGACCCCCGCCGCTTCGCGGACCGGTTCTCGGCGTTCTGGCTGCTCGCCCTCGCCGGGCGGATGGTCCAGGAGGTGGGAAAGCTGATCGCCGGGGCCGCGGCTGCCCGCCAGAAGCTCGCCACATTCGCCATCGACGGCGAGGTCACCTTCCGTACCGCCGCTGAGCGCGCCGCGTTCGCTGAGGAACTCGGCGTGGCGGTCACGCGGCTGGTGGACAAATACCATGACGGTGATGCCTCCTCCCGCGGGCGGCGGCACCGGCTGGTGGTGGCTTTGCACCCGGTACTCAAAACAACCAATCAGACCCCCTCAGGCAAGGAGCAGGACAATGTCTGACAACCGCAACTTCGAGATCGTCTACGACACCGAACTGCCCGGTACGCCAGCCCGCGTGTGGGAGGCCGTTACCACGGGGACCCCCGCATGGATGTTTCCCACGGACCAGTGGCCGGACGTCAAGACCGTGAACGAATACCCCGCCCACCTGGTGTCCCGGATGGACGGCCCCGACGGCTGGTTCAACCAGCTGGAGCATGTCCTGGAACCGCTCGATGGCGGACGCGCCCGGCTGCACTACGTCCACAGCGGAATTTTCGCGGACAACTGGGACGAGCAGTACGACGGTGCCAGCCGCCACACGGAGTTCTACCTGCACACGCTGGCCCAGTACCTGCAGCACTTCGATGGCAAGCCGGTGGTCTTCACCGATGTCCAGGGGCCGGCCGCCTCCCAGGTCCCGGACGGGTTCGAGCAGCTCCGCAAGGCGCTGGGTGTCGAAGCCGCCCGGCAGGGTTCCGCCGTGGATGTGGAGCTCGACGGCGTGGGGCGGCTCGTTCGTGAAGTGGACTTCACGAACGAGCACTTCCTGGGCCTGCGCACCTCCGACGCGATGTTCCGGTTCTTTGGCCGCAACGCCTGGGGCGCCCCCGTGGGAATGACCGTCCACGACTTCAGCGGCACGGGGGATTCGGAAACCACCGCCAAGGCGTGGAGCGGCTTCCTGGAGCGCGTGTACGCGTAGCGGCGGCCCGACCGGTTTCGACGCGCACAATCGGATGTGACCCGCACATTACCTGGCGCAGTGGAAATATCCGCCGCGGCAGGTAATTTGCGTCGGGCGGAGGAATTGCCGCGTCGAAAGCGGTTGGACGGTCAGGCGGCCCAGCCGCGGCCGATGGCTTCCAGGGCCAGACTGTAGACGTCTTCCCAGGGTGCGTCCGGCGGGCCCATCTGGGCCACTTCCAGGCTGATCAGGCCGTGGACCTGCGCCCAGATGGCCATGGCCACCATCTCCGCTGGCGCAGGACGCAGCGTGCCCGCTGCCTGGGCTGCGGAGACCGCCCCGATCAGTGGATCCATCGCCCCGGCCGCGGCTTCCGGGCTGGGCTTGCAGTCCGCGTAGGCCGCCATGGCTCCGCCAAACATGAGCCGGTACAGTGCGGTATGTTCCAGAGCCCAGCTCCGATAGGCAATTCCGAGCCCCCGGAGCCCTCCCTGGGCCGCCTGTTCCTGGGACTCACGGAATGACCGGAATCCGTGGTCCATGACAGCGGTCAGCAGCTGGGATTTTCCCCCGAACAGCGCGTAAACAGCTGTAGTGGACGTGCCTGCGGCGGCCGCCACGTCGCGGAGGGTTAGCCGCGACGGACCTTCACGGTCCACGAGGTCGGCAGTCATTTCCAGCAGTTGCTGTTTGAGGGAATCGGTGTGCATTACAGGTCTTGCCATGGGGCCAATTCTTTCATAACGTTGTTACATAACAGCGTTATGAAATGCAGCGGAAGTCAAAATATCCGTCCGCTTCCCCTTGAAGGAGCCCCCCATGGCGCAGGAAGTCTTTCCGGGCCGGTACACCGCCGACCCCGCCCGTGATTCCGTCAGTGTTTTCCTGATCGGCATGCGGGCAAACCGCTGGTGGAAGCTTGGGGCCGTCGGAAAGGTCGCCTCGGCCATGCCGCCGATGCTCCGGCACCTGGCCTCCGACCCTCAGTCCGGAATGCTTGGTTTTGAGCAATGGCTGGGGCGGACCACGGTCCTGGTCAGCTACTGGGAGAGCCCGGAGCATCTAAGGAAGTTCGCGGCGGACCGGGAGGCTCCGCACCTGGAACCCTGGCGGCGTTTCATGAAGGAGATGGCAGGACGCGGCGACGTCGGCATTTGGCACGAAACGTACCAGGTGCCCGCTGGCGGGATCGAGGCGGTCTACAGCGGCATGCCGCTGTTCGGGCTGGCCAAAGCCACCAGCCATGTTCCCATCGGGCCCGGAAGCAATACCGCAAAGCAGCGGATGGGTCGCGCCGCCCCGCGGAATGACAAGGCAGCTGACCGGGCGGCAGCAGGAGCCCAGCCGCCTGCCTCCCCAACCAGGTAGCGCCAACTGCGGTGATGGGCGTCCGAAACGACGCTTGGCGCTAGCTACTTGCGGTGGCGCTCACGCGATCGCCACCGCCGGGGCGGTGGTGAGGGTGCGCCGGAGTTGGGGAGCGGCGTTGAGCTTGTCCTGGGCGGCGCGCAATGCCAGCACCGCAGTTTCCAGCTGCTCAGGCGGCAAGGTGAAGGGCACCCGCAGGAACCGTTCGAACGCTCCGCCGATTCCGAACCTCGGCCCGGCGGCCAGCCGGATGCCGAACTCCGGCGCCAGGACTGTCAGCGCGGTGCTGGACGGAGCCGGCAGCCGGCACCACACGGACAGGCCGCCGGCGGGCACGGGGGTCTCCCAGCCGGGCAGATGCCCGCGCAGCAGCTCAAGCAGCGCTGCCCTGTTGGTCCGCAGCGCCGCCAACCGGGCAGGGAGCGGTTCGTCCATGGCCCGGACCAGGTGTGCGGCCGCGAGCTGCTCCATAATCGGACCGCCCAGGTCAACGGTGGTGCGCGCAGCCGCCAAGCGCCCGATCATGGCTTCGGAAGCCCGGATCCAGCCGGTCCGCAGGCCGCCCCAGTGCGATTTGCTGAGTGAGCCGATTGTGACCACGTTGGGGCTGAAGCCTGCCAGGGGAGTGGTGCCCACGCCGTCGAGGTTCAGTTCGCGGAGCGTCTCATCCGCCACCAGGACCGTGCCGGTGGCCGCGGCGGCGCGGACCAGCCTCCGGCGCTGGGTGTCGGGCATGGCCATGCCGGTGGGGTTGTGGAAGTCCGGCACCATATACGCGAGCTTGGGGCGCTGCTGGGCCAGGACAGTTTCCAGTGCTGGCAGGTCCCAGCCGCCGGGTGCAAAGGCGACGGGAACGGGCCGGCACCTGGCGGCCCGGATTGCGTCCAGGGCGTTGGGGTAGCTGGGGTGTTCCACGAGGACCCGGTCCTGACGGTCCGCCAGGGTGCGGAGGACTATGGTCAGTGCGTGCTGGGCGCCTGACGTCACCATCACCTGCCCCGCATGGGTGGGCACCCCGGCGGCCGTGTACCTGTCTGCGATCGCCTGGCGGAGCGGAAGCAGGCCGATGGCGTCGTAGCCAAAACCCGGCAGCAGGGCCGGAAGTTCGGTCAGTGCGGCGGCGAAAGCCCGGTGCACGACTTCGCCGCTGGCCGGCAGCGCCGAATAGGCCAGGTCCAGCAGCCCTTCCGGCGCTGCCAGGCCCGGGGCGGAGATGGCCCCGGCCCCTTTCCAGCCCGTCCCTGCTCCACCAGTCCCTGTCCCGCCAGCCTCTGTCCCACTGGCTTCCTTGAGTTTGGCGGGGCCGAAAATCGCCGGTCCGAACGGGTTCAGGTCGGGGATCCGGGTCCTGCCGCGGCTGCCTTGTCCGCTGCTGAGGAAACCCTGTTCCCGGAGGATCGCGTAGGCGGCCGTAACGGTGGTCCGGCTGACACCCAGGGCCGCGGACAGCGCGCGCTCACTGGGAAGGGCAGTATCAAGGGGCACCCTGCCGTCCAGGATGAGCAGCCGGACCACATCGGCCAGTTCCCGGTACGCCGGTCCGGCCCCGCGGTTCCATGGCCCCAGAAGGCGGGCGAGCGCTGCTGAACTCAGGGAAGGGGCCATATAGCCAGTGTCTCAAACTGGCTATGTAATCAAAAGCCAGTTGCGTGGGAGGGTTGATCCCATGATGACCCGCAGACTGATCCAGCTCTTCACCGGCCTCGCCATGTACGGCATTTCCCTGGCAATGTTCATCCGGGCCGGGCTTGGCCTGGACCCATGGGACGTCTTTCACCAAGGGCTGGCGAACCGGACCGGGCTGAGCATCGGCATGGTGGTCATCATCGTGAGCTTCCTGGTGCTCCTGCTGTGGATCCCCCTGCGGCAGTGGCCCGGCTTCGGAACCCTTTGCAACGCCGTCCTGGTGGGCGTCTTCGCCGACGTCGGGCTGGCCCTGATCCCCACCGTGTCCCAACTTTTCGGCCAGGTGGGGATGCTTGCCGGCGCTGTCCTGCTGAACGGCATCGCCTCCGCCTGCTACATCGGTGCCCGCTTTGGCCCCGGGGCCAGGGACGGGCTGATGACCGGCCTGGCCCGGCGTACCGGCTGGTCCGTCCGCCTGTCCCGCACTCTGATCGAGGTGACCGTCCTGGCCGTCGGTTGGGTCCTGGGCGGTTCGGTGGGCGTGGGAACCGTTGTCTACGCACTGGCCATCGGACCCCTGGTGCAGCTGCTGCTGCCGCGGTTCATGGTTCCGGCCGCAGTGCCGAAGACTGCCGGCGCTTCACCTGCCACCGTTTGCTGAGCCCTTTGCCCGCCCTGGATTACCTCGGTTCCGGCTGGCACCGGGGGCAGAAGTAGATGTCGCGTTCCTCGTCCCCGTTCGGCTTGCCAAGCAGTCCGCGCCGGACAGGGGTCCCGCATTTCAGGCACGCCTGGTGCTCGCGGCGGTACACCCAATAGCCGGGCCGGCCGGCCATCCGTCCCACCGGCATGCCGCGGGCGTTGAGGATGGTGACGCGGCGGCCGGGCCCGAGGTTTACCTCCAGCAGTTGCTTGGCGTCCGTCATCATGGTCCGTACGTCCGCCACCTCAGCAACAGGAGTGGCGGGGTGGACGCCGGAGAGGAAGCAGGCCTCGCAGCGGTAGATGTTGCCGATCCCGGCGAGGTTCCGCTGGTCCAGGAGTGCCACGCCCACCGGGACAGCAGGCGCTGAACGGATCCGGCGTTCGGCCTCGTCCAGGTCCCAGTCCGGGCCCAGGAGGTCCGGGCCGAGGAACCCCACGATGGAGTCTTCGTTGTCAGTGGCCACCACTTCCACAATGCCCAGGGAAAAGCCGACGGCGTCCGCGGCTGCCGTGCGCAGGACACACCGGGCGGTGTAGCCGGGTTTCCGCCACCTGCCGCCCGCAGGGTAGATCTGCCAGGTGCCCTCCATCTTCAGGTGTGAATGGATGGTGAGCCGCTTGCCGTCGGGCCCCACTACCCGCATCAGGAGGTGCTTGCCGCGGGGCACCACCTCGGCCACCGTCCACCCGGCAAGGTTCAGGGTGGCGAAACGGGGGACACGGAAGTCTGAGGCCAGCAGGGTCTGCCCGGCCAGGGCCTTGTGCAGCTGGTTGGCTGCCCGCCACACGGAATCGCCCTCAGGCACGGATCCTCAGCCCCTTCGGGGTGGAGTAGGCTCCGGCGGAACCGAGGGCGGCCGCCACCGGGGTGTCCAGGATGCCGTGCCCGTTGACCTTTTCCATGACCAGCTTGTCCACGGCGCCACGGGTCACGACGCCCACCAGGGCGGTGCCCGCGGCGGCCAGGACGGCAGCATCATCACTAAAGGCGAGAAGGGTCTTGCCGCCCCGTTCCACGTAGAGGACAAGTGCTCCGTCCACAAGGACCACCAGCGCCCCGGCCTTCCGTCCCGGGCGGTGGCCGGTTCCGGCGTCGTCCTGGAGGGCGGGCCAGGGAAGGGCCGCGCCGTAGGGGTTGGCGGGGTCGGTGGCGGCGAGGGCCAGGGCAGCCGGCTCCGGTTGGGCGAGCTGGGTGTCCTCGGCGTAGGAGCGCAGCCGGTCAACCGTGGCCGGCACGGCGAACTGGGCCGCCCCCAGATGCTCGATGAAGTAGCCCCGCCGGCAGCGCCCCGCTTCCTCCAGCCGGGCCAGCACCTTGTACATCAGGCCGAAGCCGCCCAGGATCTGCTCGGCCATGACCGAACCCCTGGTGACAACGCCATATCGGTCCAACAGGAGCTCGGCAGTGGCCCGGGCATGGATGGTGGGATCGAGTTCCGGTTCCGGCAGCGCGGACCAGCGCCCGGCTGCCAGGGGTGGAGTTGCCGCGGCGCCCGAGCCGCCGAAGCGGCCACCGGCAAGGCCCGGCGACCCCATCAGTCCGGTGCCGTGCGAACGCCCCAGCCTACTGAGCCGAGGTGCCCTCGCCCGCGGTGCGCGTGCCACCTGCCGATGCGCCGTATGGCCGCCGGCGATCAGCGCACGGACGGGGGCGAAGGTGTCGCCTGTGATGCGGCCGGCCCACGCCAGCTCCCAGAGCGCAGTCACCACGTCCTGGTCGCTGAGCACCGAGTCCATGCCGCCCGCGATGTCCGTCAATTGGCGGAAGAAATAGCCGCCGCCGTTGGCGCGCAGGTGGTCGAGCAGGCGTTGCCCGGCGTCGCCCGGCTGGTACTCCGGAGCGGGGTTCAAGGTGAGCTCCGCCGAGTCCGCAAGGTGCAGGCTGATCCAGCCGTCATTTCCCGGCAGGGCTCCGGCCCCGGACCACAGGACCTCCCCGGTAGCCATGAGTTCGTCCAGCATGGCCGGCTGGTAGTTGGACACCCGGCTGGCCAGGATGAGCGGCTCCCAGGCGGACGCGGGGACGGGCACCCCGGAAAGCTGGTCAATGGCGGTAATGATGCCGTCCAGGCCGCGAAGCGACGGCTGGCCGCGACCGCCGCCCGGAACGCGCACGTGCTGCCAGGCAGGAAGGAACCGGCCGTAGGCGGCGGCATCCACCGGTTCCACTTCGGCCCGCAGTGCCGCCAGCGAACGGCGGCGGAGCTTGCGCAGCACCTCGGCGTCGCACCATTCGCTGACGCTGGCGTGCGGGAGTTCCGGTGCCGCGTGCCCAACCGCCGGCAGGTGCGCCGTTTCGGTCGGCGCGAGCTCCTCGTCCTCTTCTTCCCCCGCAACATCAAGGTCGTCATCGCCTGCAAGGTAACCGGCGGCGGCTTCGTCGTCGTCGGGCTCAAGCGGCCCGGCGTCCAATCCTTCGGCACCGGCACCATCGATGCCTGCCGGCAGGTCGGCACTGCCCGGCTGGGCTGCACTGCCCGCGTGGACTGTACTGCCCGGTGGGGCCGCGTTCGGCCGGAACTCGCCTTCCACTACCCGTCCGTCCGCGGCGAGCCGCTTGAGGGCGGTGCCCACCACCGCCACGCCCAGTCCCAGCCGCGCTGCCGCTTCAGCAGCCGTAAACGGGCCATGGGTGCGGGCATAGCGGGAGACGAGATCCCCGAGCGGATCCGCCACCGGCTCGATAAAGGCCAGGGGAACGCCCATGGGCAGAGGCACGCCCAAGGCATCGCGCAGCCGGGCGGCGTCCTCAACGGCGGCGAACCGTTCAACCCCGCCGATGTTTACTTTGATGGCCCGGTTGGCGCGCTGCAGCGCTGCCAGGTGGGCCGTTGCGGACCCAATGCTGCCGTGGGCTGCCTCGGATGCACCCCCGCGGCCGTCCAGTCCCGCGGCGAGCTCGGCATCCGTTGGTTCAACGTCACCATCTGCGGCAGCCGGGCCGGCGGCATTTTCCCCGGGTGCGTTGTCCTCGCCCTGCAGCCTGGCCGCCACCTCTTCCGGCGTCAGCGGCCCGAGCAGCCGCAACAGGTCGGCCACGCCCTCGAGCCCCCGTGCCCTCCGGTCCGGGGCCAGCCGCTGCAGCTCCCGCTCGGTGGTTTCGATGACCCTTGCGTCCAGCAGTTCCCGCAGTTCCACGCGGCCCAGCAGCTCATTGAGGAGCGTGGAGTCCAGGGCCAACGCCGCGGCCCGCCGTTCCGCCAGGGGTGAATCGCCCTCGTAAAGGAACTGGGCCACGTACCCGAACAGCAGGGACTTGGCGAACGGCGACGGCTGCTGGGTGGTGGTCTGTACGATCCGCAGTTCGCGCCGTTCCACGGAGGCGGCGATGTCCTTCAAGGCGGGGAGGTCGTAGACGTCCTGCAGGCACTCGCGCACCGTCTCCAGCACGATGGGGAACGTGGGGTATTTCCTGGCGACGTCCAGCAACTGCGCTGAGCGCTGCCTCTGCTGCCACAGCGGCTGCCGCTTCCCGGGCGTCTGGCGGGGGAGCAGGAGCGCCCGCGCAGCGCATTCCCGGAACCGTGACGCGAACAATGCACTGCCGCCCACCTCGGCGGTGACAATCTGTTCCAGCTCTTCCGGGTCGAAGAGGAATAGCTCCGCGCCCGGAGGCTCGTCCTCCATCATGGGCACGCGCAGGACAATGCCGTCGTCGGCCGCCATGGCGGAGCCGTCCAGGCCGTACCGCTGGTGGAGCCGCTGCCCCACGGCGAGGGCCCAGGGTGCGTGCACGGGCATGCCGAACGGGCTGTGCAGGATCACCCGCCAGTCGCCTAGCTCGTCATGGAACCGCTCCACCACCAGGGTGGTGTCGCTTGGCACCACCTCCGTGGCCTGCTTTTGCTCCGTCAGGTACTGGATCAGGTTGTTGGCGGCGAACTCGTCCAGCCCGCTCGCCTTGCAGCGCTCGGTGGCGGGGCCGGCGTCGGACGCGGACAATTCGCGGACGAACGCGCCCAGCGCCCGGCCCAGGTCCACCGGCCGGCCCAACGAATCGCCCTTCCAGAACGGCAGCTTGCCGGGCTGGCCAAAGGCCGGGGACACCAGTACGCGATCGTGGGTGATGTCCTCGATCTTCCAACTGGTGGCACCCAGCGCGAAGACGTCGCCCACCCGGGACTCGTACACCATTTCCTCGTCCAGCTCGCCCACGCGGCGGCCGCCTTTGGGCGCGGGAGCCGGCTTGCCGTCACCGGTGGGGGAGGCGGAGCCTTCTACCTCGGTGCCAATGATGTACACGCCGAACAAGCCGCGGTCCGGGATGGTGCCGCCGGACGTCACGGCCAGGCGCTGGGCCCCGGGCCTGCCCTCGATGGTCCCGGCGTTGCGGTCCCAGACAATCCGTGGCCTGAGCTCGGCGAATTCATCCGACGGATAGCGCCCGGCCAGCAGGTCGAGGGTGGCCTCGAACGCCGAGCGGGGGAGCGAAGCGAAGGGGGCGGAGCGCCGGACAGTTGCGAACCACTCCTCGACGTCGATGCTCCCCAGTGCGGTGGCGGCCACCGTCTGCTGGGCCAGGATGTCCAGCGGGTTGGCCGGGATGCTGAGGCGTTCAATCTTACCGTTCAGCATCCGTTCCACGGTGATGGCGGTGTGTACCAGGTCAGCGCGGTGCTTGGGGAACAGGACACCCTGGGAGACTTCGCCCACCTGGTGTCCCGCCCGCCCCACGCGCTGCAGACCGCTGGCCACCGACGGCGGCGACTCCACCTGCACCACCAGGTCCACGGCTCCCATATCGATGCCGAGTTCCAGTGACGAGGTGGCCACCACGCAGCGCAGCCGGCCCGACTTCAGGTCGTCCTCGATGAGTGCCCGCTGGTCCTTGGAGACCGAGCCGTGGTGCGCCCGCGCCAGCACCGGGTCCGCGCCCGCCGAACTGCCTGCCTGGGCCATCATGTGCGCGGGCGTGGCAGTGGACGCAAGAATGCCCGACGGCGGGACGGCCGGCCCGGAGCCGGCAGCTCCCGGCCCTTCCGCTGTGGGATCGTCCCAGCCGCCGCCGGCCGCCACCAGTTGCCGTTCGGCGTAGATCTCGTTGAGCCGGGCAGTCAGCCGTTCGGACAGCCGGCGGGAGTTGGCGAAAACGATGGTTGACTGGTTGGCCAGCACCAGGTCAACGATCTTCTCCTCCACGTGCGGCCAAATGGAGGCCTGCGGCTGGAGCCCGGAGGCCGGGCCGGAATCGAACGCCCCGGCGGCGCCCTGGAGGTCGGACATGTCCTCCACCGGCACGGACACCGTGAGGTCCCAGTTCTTACTGGCAGGCGGGGCAACAATCTCCACAGGTGCCGAACCGGCCAGGAACTGGGCTACCAGTTCCCGGGGCTCCACCGTGGCCGAAAGCCCGATCCGCTGGGCAGGCTTGGGCAGCAGGGCATCAAGCCGCTCGAGCGACACGGCAAGGTGTGCGCCACGTTTGGTTCCGGCCACGGCATGGACTTCGTCGATGATGATGGTGTCCACCTCGGTGAGGGTTTCACGCGCCCTGGAGGTGAGCATCAGGAACAGCGACTCGGGGGTGGTGATAAGGATGTCCGGCGGGTTGCTCAGCAACGCACGCCGGTCCGCCGCGGTGGTGTCCCCGGACCTGACGCCCACGGTGATCAGGGGAGCGGGAAGGTCCAGGCGCTTGGCGGTCTGGGTAATGCCGATCAGCGGGGAGCGCAGGTTCCGTTCGACGTCGACCCCCAGGGCTTTCAGCGGCGAAATGTAGAGAACGCGGGTCTTGCGCTTCGGAGCCCGGGGCTTCCTGCCCTTCGCCGGGCGCTTGGACGAGGCCGCTTCCTCCTCCGCAGGCGGCCCCGGGGCGGCAGCGGAGCTGAGGAGCCGGTCCAGGGCCCACAGGAAAGCGGCGAGGGTCTTGCCCGAACCGGTGGGCGCCACCACCAGGGCATGCGAACCTGAGGAGATGGCGTTCCAGGCCCCGGCCTGGGCAGGGGTGGCTTGGGAAAAAGCGCCCAGGAACCAGTCGCGGGTTGGCCTGCTGAACTGGGCCATGGGCGCGGCTTCCACCGGACGCCTGCCGCCCCGGGAGGGCTCTTCCTGGTTCATGCCTCCATCATGCCCCAGGCCACCGACAGGACTGCCGGCGCCCGCGGAACCTGGGCTCAACCCTTCTTGTCCTGCGGCAGGTCCCTGGTGGCCGGTCCTTCCAGCAATGTGCCGTCGCTGGCGAATCGGGAACCGTGCAGGGGGCAGTCCCAGGTCCTTTCGTTGTCATTCCAGTGCACAATGCCGCCCAGGTGCGTGCAGACAGCCGAGAGCTTGCACGTGGTCCCGTCAACGGTAGAAACGGCCACCGGGCGGGTCCCTTCGCGGTACACCTTCCCTTCGCCTTCGGCGGGAACAACCGGCGCGGCCGCAGGAAGGTCCTTGCCCCGTTTCAGTGCCCTTGTGCCTTCCGTCTTCAGGCCTTCCGCCGCCAGCTGCCCCCATCCGGAGGCAAGCTTGGCTGCCACGCCTGCGTTAAGGGCGACGGCGGAGAACGCCCCGGAGGGGGACGTGACCCGGTGGTGGATGGTGTCCGCCCAAGGCACATTGCCGCCCAGGATATCGGCGGAAATCGCCAGTGCTGCGGCGACTGAGTTGGTCATGCCCCACTTGTTGTATCCGGTGCCGAAGTAGACATGCCCCTTGCCGCGGGGAAGCTTGCCGAAGAACGGCATCAGGTTGGTGGCCATGTAGTCCTGTGCGGACCAGGCGTGCGTGGTCCTCGCGCCAGGATAGTGCTGCCGGGTCCAGTCGAGAAGCCCTTGAAGATGCGCCTTCTCGGACTCCGCCCGGCCCACGTGGTGCCCGTGGCCGCCCACCAGCAGGAGCCTGCGGCCGTCGTGTTCGTAATCGCGCAGCGAGTGCGTGGGCTGTTCCACCGAGATGTACATCCCGGCCGGCGGCTCCTGCCCCTCCTGCAGCTCAAGGGCTGCCGCATAGGACCGGCTGGGCTTCAGCTTGGCGAAGTACAGGCCGCGGTCCAGGACCGGGATGCCGGTGGCAAGCACTACCCGGTCCGCGCGCACGCTGCCCCGGCTGGTCCGCACCACTGACGGAAGGTCTCCGGCGACGTCCCGCAGCCGCACGCCGCCCACAACCGTGCCGCCCCGTCCGCGGATGTCCGCCACCAGCGTGTCCACTACCTCCATGGGATGGATCTGCGCCTGGTCGGGGAGGCGGACGGCGCCGTGCACGGCGAACGGCAGGCCGGCGTCGCGCACGTATTCCATGGCGAGCCCCGCCGTGGTTCCGGCGCTTACCTCCTCGCGCAGCTTTTCCGTCCCCTGCGCAGTTGCCGCATAGGTGTAGGCGTCGCGGCGCTGGTACGGTACGCCATGGTCGTCGAGGTAGCGCAGCAGCCAGGCCTGGCCTTCACGGTTGCCGTCAACGTAGGCCTGCACCTGCTTTTGGGAGTACTGGCGGGCAAGCTGGGACAGGAAGGTGCCCTGCAGCAGGGTTACCTTGGCCGTGGTGTTGCCGGTGGTGACGGCGCCTGGATGCCGCGCCTCGAGAACCAGGACCTTTTGGCCGGAGCGGGCCAGCAGCAGCGCGGTGACCAGGCCGGTCAGTCCTGCACCGGCCACCACCGTGTCGTACTTGGTGTCGGGCTCGAACGGATCGGAAGTGAAAGCCGCGCTGCGGTCCAACCAAATCGACGTCATGCCAATTCAACCTGCCTCCGGTCTCAGTGGCCTGGTGGGGCCAGTTTGTAATGGGTCCGTTATAGACCTGACCTATCGGTTCCGCAGTTGCTAAGTATACTTACTTTGTCGGGGTAGTCTATGGTCAGGCGCAGCCCGGCAGCCATGGAAAACGAAAACGACAAACAGCAGGAGAAATCATGACAAGCATGAGTTCCGACGGTCGTACCGTAGGCCGGACCAACATTCAAAAAGCAGCCCTCGCCGTGGGAGCGGTCTTCCTCCTGGTGGGTGTGCTCGGCTTCATTCCTGGCATCACCGCCAACTACGAGACCATGGGCTTCGCCGGGCACGAGTCCCAGGCGCTGCTGCTGGGCCTCTTCCAGGTTTCTGTGCTGCACAACATCGTCCATCTGCTGTTCGGCGCCGCCGGTATCGCTATGGCCCGCAGTGCCGCTCAGTCCAAGAACTACCTGATAATAGGTGGCGCCATCTACCTGGTCCTCTGGCTATACGGCCTGCTGATCGGTCTGGAGACGCCGGTCAACTTCATCCCTGTGAACATGGCGGCCAACTGGCTGCACTTTGTCCTTGGTGTTGGCATGCTTGGCCTGGGCTTTGCTCTCTCTCGCGGTACTGCCCGCGCCGGCCGCCCCACCACGGCCCACTAACAGGTACTGAAACACAACCGCGCAGCCACAGGTTCGCGGTACTTACAAGAAACTGCAGGCGGCCCGGCACATGCCGGACCGCCTGCAGTCGTCTGTAGGGAAGCCCCGGCGGAGCTACGCCGGCTGGAACGCCCCGATGCTGAGCAGCGTGATGCCGGCGTTGCTGCATGCCTTGGTGGGCTGGGGCACAAACAGCGAGGCAGTGTCCTCCGGCGGGTAGATGCGGTAGCCGGCGGCGTCCACCATGGCGCAGTCCATGTAGTTTCCGGCCTGGGTGTAGCGCAGGACGGCCGTGCCGGTCTGGCCGGGTGCCAGGAGGACGTCCGTGACAGGTGTTGAATCCTCACGGCTGGCCGGCGCTCCGATGGGCTCCCCGGCGTTGTCCGCCGCCAGGGACACTCCCGCGTAGCCCTTGAGCAGGCAGGGCTCCGTGCCGCTGTTGGTGAGGTTTAGTTTCATATAGACGCTGCCCGCAGCGCCCCCGCCGGATGCATCGGTGGCCGCGGTCAGCCCCGCGGCCTTGCACAGGCCCGGTGCCGCAGGAGCGGCCGTTGCCGGAGCGGTGGCCGTCGGAGCGGCGGAGGACGGCGGAGCGGACGACGGCGGCGCAGACGTCGCGCTCGGGCTGGGCGCGCCGGTACCCGGCGCCGTCGTGGTCGCCTGGGTCTGCGGCTGGCTTGGACCGCAGGCGGTGAGTAGCAAGGCAGCCGCTGCGGCCGCCGTCGACATGGCTATCCCCTGGAAGATTCTCTGAGACCTCATGGCACAACCTTCGCGGCAGCGGTTGCCGGCGTCAACGATGCCGCGGGCCTGGCGGCGGTTTTGATGCCCGGATCGTGATGATCCGGGCACCAAACCTTGGCTACCTGGTGGCTGCGCCGTCCGTGGCCTTACGCCGGGCTCCGCTCCGCAGCAGGGCTGCCCCGCCCAGGACCAGCCCGCCCACGCCTGCAGCGAGCCCTGCCCAGCTGCGGGCTTCAGCTCCGCTGTCCGTTACGGCTGCGGCCTGTTCTGGTTCGGCGGGGGCCTCGTGCGCTGAGTGCGCTGCGCCTTCCGCCCCGTGCCCGCCGGCGCTCTCAGCCGCCGTCACGGTGATGGACGGCGCCGGTGCCTCCAGGGAATGCGGGTCCTCGCCGTCCTTCGCGATCTGGGACCAGTCGGTCTGGCCCGTTTCGCAGGTCTGAAGGGTGGGGAAGTGCAGCGTGCTGCCCGCCGCGTCAGGAAGCTTTACGGACAAAACCAGTGCGTCGCGGAGGTCATGCGGCAGGGGTTCCTTGGCGGTGTAGACGATCTGGCTGGTCCGCTTGGTGATGGATGTTCCGTCGGCGAGCTTCTTGGGCTCGGCGAGCTGCTCTGTCACCTTTTCAACGGCCCAGTTGGGGTTGACCGTTGGTTGGGCGTCGTTCAGTTCGGCGGGCAGGGTGATAGCCACCTTGGTGGTGCCGGACTCGTCACAGCCATGGGGAATCCCGAACGTGAGGAGGGCGTAGGAGTTGGCGTCGGTCTTGTCCGGCGTGACGCCGACATGCGCCGCGGCACCGCCCGCCGCTGCAAGCAGCAGGGTTGCGGCGCCGCCCGTGGCGGCGGCGGTGGTCAGCGTACGGCGAAAGATGGAAGTGTTCATGGGGTTGCCTTTCTGGCGCACGCCCGCACAGGGCGTGCAGAAGTTTTGAATGCCCCGCCGGCAGTGAATGCGGCGCGGGGTTAGGAACAAAGCGCGACGGCGGAAGGCGGGCCGCGCCGGCTGTCTTGCCGCAGGTTCCGCCAGGGACGGCGGGGAACGGCGGCAGGCGGGAATACTGCGAAAACCCGGGGAACGGCGTCGGGCGCCTTTGCGCGGGGGAACCCCGCGAGCGGACGAAGCCAGGCGGCCAGGGCCCACAAGGCATCCTCGCCCCTGGCCAGCAACAGCGCGCAGCCCAGGGTCGCCAAAGCATGCGCGGCCAGCATCAGCGGTGCCGAACCGGGATCGCCGGCGGATGCATGACCCGCGACGGTAACCAGCTCGGGAAGCACCGGTGCGCCTCCGCCATGCTGGTGGCCGGCATGCAGGCTGGCCGGTCCCAGTGCGAGGGCCGGGGCGCTGAACGCGGTGAACGCCTCATGCAGGACCAGCTGTCCGGTGCCAAGGAGCGCACCCACAGCGGGAAAGGTGAGCCGCAGCCGGGTGGCGGAGGTGCTGGCGAGTCCGGTCAGGGCCAGGATGGCCAGCATGATGCCGGGGGCCGGAAGTTCGCCCCCGCCCGCCACGTGGGCCCCTGCCCCCAGGGCAAGCATCGCGGCGGCGAGGGCCGAGGAGCGGAGGAGGTGGAAGGGCGCGCGCGGCTGGTGTGTCGGCACGGCTCCTCCTCTCCCCGTAGCGGTTGCCGGCGGTATCCCGGTCGTGGTTCCGCCGGTCCAGATTCTATCGGTGATTGGCACGCCGGCAGGTGCCGCCGCTCTCTGTATGTCCCGCTATCCGACGCCGGCCAGCAGTTCGGCGAGGACATCCGCGGCGGTGTCGTGCCGGATCAGGGGAGCGGCCTGGCCGGCCCAGAGGGACATGAGTCCGGTGTTCCCGCGGGCGGCGGCCTCGGGCCGGAAGCGCGCTGTCAGCCAGTTCTGGACGGGGAACGGCGCGATGGACCGGGCATCGGCCAGGTCGGTGGTGACGCGGTTGGGGATGCCGCGGGCCAGCCTGCCGCTGAGCGCCCGGGTGAGGACCGTCCGGCCGGCCGACGGGCTGAAAAGCAGCGAGCGGTAGGCCGGGACCGCGGCCGACTCGCGGGTGGCCAGGAACGCGGTCCCAACCTGTACGGCTTCCGCGCCGAGGGCAAACGCAGCAGCAACCCCGCGCCGGTCGGCGATTCCGCCGGCAGCTATCACCGGGATGCGCACGGCGTCGGCAACCTGGGGGACCAGGGCGAAGGTGCCAATGAGCGACTCTTCTGCCGGCCGCAGGAAGGACACGCGGTGCCCGCCGGACTCCATGCCGCTGGCCACCACGGCGTCCACGCCGCCGGCCTCCAGCGCCACGGCCTCCTCCACGGTCGTGGCGGTGCCGAGCACCTTGATGCCGTGACGGTGGGCGTCCTCCACCACCTCGGGTGCAGGGACACCGAACACAAAACTGACGACGGCGGGACAGGCTTCCAGCGTGGCCTCCACCTGCTCGCCGTAGTCCGGCAGGTACCGTGCGGGCATCTCCGGCAGCGGGATCCCGTGTTCCTGGAAGTACGGCTTCAGCAGGCTGGTGAAGCGGTCAAAGTCGTCCTGGTCCACGGCCTCGGCTTCATCGCCGGTGGGGATCCACAGGTTGAGGGCGAAAGGCCTGACAGTGGCGGCGCGAAGGTCCGCCGCCGTCCGGCGAATGGCAACCCCGTCGTAGCCGTACAGGCCGTAGGAACCCAGCCCGCCGCCGTCGCTCACGGCTGCAGTGAGCTGCACGGAGGAGACGCCGCCGAAGGGTCCAAGGACCACGGGCGCGTCGATGCCCAGCAGTTCGGTGATGGGGGTGCTGCGGAAAGCGGTGAAGTCCGGCTGGGGCATGGCTGTCTCCTGGCTGGTTGCCTATGTGCGGGTCCGTCCCTAGTCTTGCAAAGCCCCCGCTGCCGTTCCGGCCGGTTATTGCGGCGCCGGTGACTCCACCAGGTCGTAGCCGTCGGAAATGTGGAACAGCCGGCGGCCACCGGCCGGGGCGACGACCCACACTACGTCGCCGTCTGCAGTGCGGGAATCCACCAGCCCGGCATGGACGCGGGCGCCGTCGCGCCGGAGTTCCACGGTGTCGCCAATTTCCACTTCGTCCCAGCGGGTGGGGCTCTTGACGCGGTTCGCCATTGAGGTCACGGGATTTTCCTTAGGTGGTCGGGCGGCTGTCCAGCCGTTCCTGCCATCAAACAGGTGCGGACCCGGTGGCTTCAATGGAGGACTGACCACGCCGGCCGCCGGCCGCTTGTGCAGCCCTCCAGTGCACGGGCAGAGTGCTGGACATGCTTTCACTTTCCGGTCCGGGGCCTAAGCCAGGCACTGGGGACGCAGGAGCGTGCGGCGTTAGACTGCGTTCGTAAGTGCCAGACGATCCAAGGAGATATTCATGGACTACACCGGAAGCCAGTCGGAAAAGGTTGTTCCCGCTGGTGAGCTTGGCCGCAACCACATCGGCCAGACCATCAGCTTCCAGCCCAACGAGTTCACAGTCGTCTTTGGGAAACTCGCCGGAGTCGCCCGGACGGAGGCGATGGTCTACTTGTCCCTGCAGGGGGTCGGAAACGGCACGCACCTGAAGGATGAATACGACCTGCCGCTCACACACGACGTTTACGTGCCGGTGGACGTCATCACTAACGCCGAATCCACCATCAAGGACCTGTTCGGCAAGGTCCAGGAAAACCTCCGGGGCGCAGGCCACAAGGGTGAGGACCGCACGGACAAGCTGTAGCCACAGTCCCGGCACGGTCTTGGCCCTGGAGTTGGCAGGACGGCGGCCGGCCCCGGAACTGCAGCCGAAATCGGTCATTGCTGACCCGGGGCCGGCCTGCCATTCTGGGTGCATCCGCAGTACAGGCACCCACGACAGGACAGGGCCATGCCTCTTTATCTCTCGAAATTCAGCTACACCCCGGAGACCTGGTCCCGGCTGATCAGCACTCCTGAAGACCGGCGGAAAGCTGCGCAGGCCTACATAGAGTCGGTGGGCGGAAAGCTTCACGGATTCTGGTACGGCTTTGGCGGCCATGACGGCTACAACCTGTGGGAAGCGCCGGACAACGTGTCCATGGCCGCCGTGGCCGTTGCCATCAGCGGGGGAGGTGCGCTCAGCTCCTTCGAAACCACAGTTCTCCTCACTGTTGAGGAAACAATGGAGGCGCTCCAAAAGGCCCGGGATATCAAGTACCGGCCGCCGGGAACGGAGTAACTGTCCGGCTCCGCGGGGAGGCGGACGACGGCGGTACTTCCCGCCGTCGTCGCCTTGCCTTCATTGGTGCCCCCCAGAGGTTCCCGGCATGGGCGCGCCCCAGCGCCCGCCGGGCTTTCGTCAGTACGCCTTGACCCGCTGCTCCACAACCAAATGGATCAGGGCAAAGACGTTGTCCTGGTCGATGGCCGCCAGTGCAGCGTCCAGCGCTGCCGGAATGTCCTCGTCCTCCGTAACCGTGATGCCAAAACCGCCAAAAGCCCTGGCCATCAGCCCAAAGTCGGGGTTCTGCAGTTGGGTGCCGGAAATCCGGGCTGGGTAGTGCCGCTCCTGGTGCGTGCGGATGGTGCCGTATTCCTGGTTGTCCATCACGATTACCAGCGGTGTGGCACCGTACTGGGCGGCGGTGGCCAGCTCCTGCCCGTTCATGAGGAACTCGCCGTCGCCCGCGATAGTGACCACGCGCCGTCGCGGATCATCCAGGGAAGCCGCGATGGCTGACGGCACGGAGTAGCCCATGGAGCCGTTGCGGGCGCTGATCATGGACGCATAGCGGCGGGTGGGGAAGTACCGGTGCGCCCAGTTGGTGTGCTCGCCCGCCCCGAAGGTCACCATGGCATCCGCCGGCAGCTTGGGTACGAGGTTCGCCATCAGGGTGTCCATCCGGGCCTGGCCAGGTGCCGGAGCAGCCGGAGGAAGTGCCGCGAACCGTTCCTGCTCCGCCCGCATCCGGCCTGTCCAGGCCTTCCACTCATCCTTCACCGGCAGGCGGATGTCCCGAAGCTCGCGGACAAAGGCCTCCGGCTTGGCCAGGATCTGCCGGGACACCGGGCCGGAGCGGCCGCGCAGTGAAGGATCGGCAGTCACCAGGAAGTTCTTCTTGTTCCAGTCCTGCCGGCAGACAAAGCCGTCCGTGATCACGTCGCCCGGCACCGTCCCAACGAACACCAGCAGGTCGGTTTCCTCCAGCAGGTCGTACGTGGGGCGGGGCCTGCCGTAGCCGATGGGGCCAACGTAGGAGGGGGAGTCGAAGGGCACTGTTCCCTGTGTCCGCCATTCCGCCGCGGCCGGAATTTGGTGCTCCTCCAGCCAGGCGCTGAGCTGGTCTGCCGCGTCCTGCGTCCAGTCGTTGCCGCCCGTCACGAAGAGCGGTTTGCTCGATTCCGCCAGGGCCGCCCGGAGGGCCGCTGCATCCGTCCTTGCCATGCCGCCTGCAGCAACCGGGATGGCCGGGTGCAGCACCGGGCTGATCTCCTGCCGGATGATGTCCTCCGGCAGTCCCACCACCACCGGCCCGGGCCGTCCACTCATGGCTGCAAACATTGCCTCCGCCACAATTTCGGATGCCCGCTCCGGATGGTCCAGGGTCATGACACGCTTCGCGCCGGTATCGAACCAGGCCTTGATGTCGAACTCCTGGAACGCCTCCCGGTCCCGATGGGCGAAGGGGATCAGGCCCACGAAGAGCAGCATGGGGGTGGAGTCCTGCCACGCGGTGTGCAGCCCCACATGTGCGTTCGCGGCGCCGGGGCCCCGCGTCACCATGGCCACGCCGGGACGCTGGTGCATTTTCCCGTCCGCCTCGGCCATGTACGCGGCACCGCCCTCGTGCCGGCAGACGATGGTCTGGATGTCGGAGTTGTGCAGGCCGTCCAGCACGTCCAGGAAGCTCTCGCCGGGGACCACGTATGTTCGTTCCACGCCGTGGGCCACGAGGGAATCAACAATCACGTGCCCCGCCGATTTGAAGGCGGGGGTGGCTGCGTCCGGATGCGGCTGTTCCTCCGTCCGGGTGGTTTCGACGGCGGCAGGCGCTTCTGCGGCGGGCGTGGTGCGGGAGGTGGCCAGGGTGGATTGCGGCTCTGGTGTCATGTTCTTTCTTAAGGTAGGTGTTCTGGAGGGAGAGGAAGTTGGGAGGCTGGGCCTAGAACACGGACCAGCCGGTGAGGTCGGAGAGTTCGGCGAGGGCGGCAGTGCCGGCCAGCGAATTGCCTTTGGCGTCCAGCCGCGGGCTCCAGACGCAGATGGCGCATTTGCCTGGAACGATGACCAGGATTCCGCCGCCCACCCCGCTTTTGCCCGGCAGGCCCACGCGGTAGGCAAACTCGCCGGCGGCGTCGTACATCCCGCAGGTCAGCATGATGGAACCGATCCTTTTGGCCTCGCTGGGGGACAGGACAGGTCCCTGGGCGCCCTGGCCGTCCCGGGCCAGGAAAAGCCCGGCGGTGGCGAGTTCAGCGCAGGACATCATGATCGAACACTGGCGGACGTAGCTTTCCACCACCGCTTCTGCTGGCCGCCGGAGATTGCCGAAGTCCTTCAGGAAGTGGGCCAGTGCCAGGTTGCGGCTGCTGCGGGCCAGCTCGCTGGCAGCCGCGGCCTCGTCGATGAAGGGCCCGGGCTTCCCGTTCCCCGGCCTGCTCCCTGCCTGTTCGGTGAGGAACCGCAGAAGCTGCGTGGCGGCGTCGGACGTTTCCTCCATCAGGTGGTCCGTGACCACCAGGGCACCCGCATTGATGAACGGGTTGCGAGGAATGCCGTGTTCCACTTCCAGCTGCACCAGCGAATTGAAGGACGTTCCGGACGGCTCGCGCAGGACCCGTGGCCAGAGCGCACCGGCCTTGCCGCCCTGCAGGGCCATGGCCAGCGTGAAGACCTTGGAAATGCTCTGGATGGAAAACGGGACGTGTGCGTCCCCGGAGCTGAACACTTCGCCGGACGTGGTGGCCACCGCGATCCCGAACCTGTCGAACGGGACCTCCGCGAGGGAGGGAATGTTGCCGGGAACGGATCCCGCTTCCCGGCGGGGACGGTGGCTGCTGACGATGTCGTTGAGGAGGGCACCCAGAGGTGGTGCCTGGAGTGTTGCGGTCATTTCCTGCCTGGAAGATCGTGATGGTTGGCTGCCCACTCCTGGATGTGGAGCAGGGCGACGAGGGAATGGCGGGGGTTGCCGAAGTCCAGGCGGGTTACCCGCGCGGCCTTGCTGACCCGGTAGTAGACGGTGTTCTTGTGGAGGTTCATGCGTTTGGCGCACTCGGCGACGTCGAAGGACGTATCGAAATACGCGTGCAGGGTCGCGGCGAGCTCGGCGTCCTGCTGGAGCAGCGCCGCCAGGCTGCGGTGCCGGAAGGGGGACGACGTGAAATTGCGGACCGCCTCGCGGAAGAGGATCTCCTCCTCGAAGTCGTCCACCGTGGCAACGGCAACCGTATCCGCACTCCCCACGCAGGCCAGCAGGGCTTCGGTGATGCGGGTGGCCGTATGGATGGACAACAGGTCCGGAACGATGGGACCGACGGCGGCAAAGGGGGTAAGGCCGAGGTGCTTGCGGGCATCCCGGACGATGGCCTCGGCGAGGGTGCGCAGCCCCGGTTCGGAGGTGCTCGGCTGCAGCCCCGGGACGATCACCGCGGTATCGCCATTGAACTGCCCGACGACGGCGGAGGCCTTGTACGCGGCGGCGTGGATGGATGCGAGGTTGGCCAGTTCGCCGTGCTTGAGTGCCGCGTCGTCGGCCTGGGAGTCTGCGGCCGACATTCCGATGAGGACCAGGGCGGCCGGACGGTCCGCCGGAATTTTCTCGCTGTGGGCGCTGGCCGCGGCCTCAGCCGGACCGGACAGGAGCCGGACAATGCGGTCTTCCCGCATGTGCACGGACTGCTTGTTGCGGTAGCGGATCAGCTCCGCGGAAACCCGCGCGGCGGATCCTGTCAGGACGTAATCGACGTCCGGTCCAAAGCCCTCCCCGGTTTCCTGGAGCCAGATGTAGCCCATGATCCGGTCCCCGGCGAACAGGGTGACGGCCACCCGTTCGCGCAGCCCGTCCTGCGGCCTGGCCGGGACGCGCACAGGCAGCCGGGTGCGGTGGAGTTCACGGTAGGCGCCCAGGTCCTTGAGCAGCAGTTCGTACTTCCGCGGCCCACGGCGGGCCAGGATGGAGGCCTTCCGCAGTTCGTCAATGTCGTTGGTGACTGTGGAGTAGGCAAGGACCTTGTTGGCGGCGTCCTCGATGACCACATGGCTTGAGGTCAACCGCGCCGTGGTCTGGGCGATGGCAAACAGGTCCTCCTCGAGCAGGGTCAGCACCTCGCTCTGGTAGCTGCGCGGCTGGATCCTGTCCTTCCCAATGGACAGCAGGCGGTCCCAATCTGCTCCTGGATCCACCAGGAGCAGCCCGGCCCCGGCATTGTGCAGGAGTTCCTCCGCCTCGGCAACGTCTTCCCGGTTGCCCTTGATGGCCACCACCGGCGGGGGATTCTGCAGGAGCCGGCGCAGGGCCGGCAAGGCCGAACGGCCGCGTACGCCGATCAGCAGGACAAACGCGCCTGCTGCATCCGCGGTCCCGTCGTCGGCGTCCAGGATCAGGAGCCGCTCGATGGCCGACCGGCCGGGGGAGGGCCGGAGGATGAGGCTGGCGAAACCCAAGGGGAGATCCGAGAGGATGTCGTCCACCGTAACCGCGGCCATAAGTTTCCTTTTGCGTTGACTCCGCCGGACGGCTCTGTCCGGTCACCTCATCGTATCCAGCACAAAGGTCACCGATTATGGAATGCAATCCAAGCCTGCGGTCCCGTTTTTGGTTTCCGATCCATGGAAGGGCCGTGCCGAAAGCTGCTGTTACAGCACCCCATTCGAAAAAGTTGTTCAACAATACCTTGCCAAGATTGTTCAACAACCTGTATCGTCGCTGGGGACGATAATTGTGACTCCAGTCACCCAAGGCAATGGATGGAACCATGGCAGAACCCGGCATCAAACTGAACCTGAGCACTTCCGCCCGGCGTACGGCGCTCCTCGGCGCCATGTTCCTCATGGCCACCAGCGCCATCGGACCGGGTTTCATCACCCAGACAACGGTATTCACAGCCCAGATCGGGGCCGCGTTCGCCTTCGCGATCCTGGCCTCGATCCTGATCGACATCGCAGTACAGATGAACGTCTGGCGGGTCATCGGCGTCACCGGACTCCGGGCACAGGAACTTGGCAACAAGGTGCTTCCCGGCATCGGCTGGTTCCTCTCCGGCCTGGTGTTCCTTGGCGGCGTGGTTTTCAACATCGGCAACATCGCCGGTACCGGCCTCGGAGCCAACGCCATGATGGGCGTGGACCCGAAGATCGGTGGCGCCGTCTCGGCCGTCGTCGCCATCCTGATCTTCCTCAGCAAAAAGGCCGGCATGGCGCTGGACCGGATCGTGGTGCTGCTGGGCGCCGTCATGATCCTGCTGATGATCTACGTGGCCATCGTCGCCGCCCCGCCGCTCGGCGAGGCACTGAAGAACACGTTCCTTCCCGAAACGGTGGACTTCCTCATCATCACCACCCTGGTGGGCGGCACCGTGGGCGGCTACATCACCTACGCCGGCGCCCACCGCATGCTCGACTCCGGTGCCACCGGCGTCCGGCACGTCAAGGAGATCACCCGCAGCTCTATCCTGGGCATCCTGACCACCGGCCTGATGCGCGTGCTGCTCTTCCTGGCCATCCTCGGCGTCGTGGCCGGCGGAACGGTCCTCAGCAGCAACAACATGGCCGCCGAGGCCTTCGGCGCAGCGGCCGGTGAAATCGGCATGCGGATGTTCGGTGTGGTCCTCTGGGCAGCCGCCATCACCTCGGTCATCGGCGCAGCCTTCACCTCCGTCTCCTTCATCACCTCCTCCCGCACCCCCGAGCGCAAGCGGAACCTCATCACCGTCGCATTCATTGCCGGCTGCACCATCGTGTACATCTTCCTCGGCCAGGCGCCCCAGCAGCTGCTGATCTTCGCCGGCGCCTTCAACGGACTGATCCTGCCGGTGGGCTTTGCGGTCCTGCTCTGGGTGGCCTGGCGCCGGCGCGACCTGATGCACGGCTACGCCTACCCCAAGTGGCTGCTCCTGGTCGGTGCCGCCGCCTGGGTCCTCACCGTGTTCCTCGGCTGGAACTCGATCCTGGGCCTGGCCAAGCTGTGGGCATGATGGAGCGCTCCAGCATCCTCCCCTCCGCGGCGCGCGAAGCGTTCCGCGGAGGGCTGGTGGAACCGACGTCGGGCTGGTCCCGTGGGTACACGCAGGCGAACGTCCTGGCCATTCCGCGGGAGCACGCCTTCGATTTCCTTTTGTTCGCCCAGCGCAATCCCAAGCCATGCCCCATCCTGGGCATCCTCGAGCCCGGCGAAACCAGCGGCCCGCTGCTGGCCGGCGGGGACATCCGCACAGACGTGCCGAAGTACACGGTGTACCGCGACGGCGAAAAGGTGGATGAGCCCACCGATATTACCGGCCACTGGCGGGATGACCTGGTGACGTTCCTGATCGGCTGTTCCTTCACGTTCGAAGCCGCGCTACAGGACGGCGGCATCGGCATCGCCCATATCGAGCAGGGCGTTAACGTGCCGATGTACCGCACCAACCGCCAGTGCGCTCCGGCCGGCGCAATGTCCGGTCCAATGGTGGTCTCCATGCGCCCCGTCCCCGCCTCCCAGGTGGCCGACGCGGTCCGGATCACCTCCCGCTACCCGGCCGTGCACGGCGCGCCAGTCCACGTGGGCAATCCACACGAACTGGGCATCGGCGACCTCGCCCGGCCGGATTTTGGCGACGCCGTGGCCATTCCGGACGGCCACATCCCCGTGTTCTGGGCCTGTGGGGTCACACCCCAGGCCGCCGTGATGCAGTCCCGGCCGCCGCTGGCCATCGGCCACGCGCCGGGCCACATGCTCATTACCGACGCAAGGGACAGCGACTACCTGGTTCCCTGAACCTGCGCCTTGAAAACGGGGCGCATTGAAAGTGGAGAGGGCCTGCACCAGCCGGTGCAGGCCCTCTCCACTTAACAATTGCCGGGTCAGTGCCCCGTGTCGGTCAGTTGCGCAGTGCCGGCCAGGTGGCCCAGCAGCTCGGCTTCCGCGGCATCGAGGTAGGCGCGCAGCCCGGCCGCCGCCGCCTCGCGCTCGCCCGCCCGGAGCCGCTTCACGAGCTCCACGTTGCGCTCCACGTAGTGGCTGTGGAAGTCGGGGGCGGAGGCCATGGCATGGAAGACCAGACGCATTTCGGCGAGCACCCGGTCCATCAGTTCCTGCAGAGTGGCGCTCCCCGTCAGGCCCACCACCGCACGGTGCAGGGCCTGGTTGGCGTCCGCCATGTCCGTGACGGAGCCGGCGTTCCTGGCCACCTGGGCGCGCAGAACTACGGCTTCCATCTCGTCCAGCGTCTGGGGAGTGAGCTTACCCCAGAGCACGGCGGCAGGTTCGATGGTGCGGCGGATGCGGTAGATCTCGCGCACCTCCTCCTCGCCCGGCGATGCCACGAAGACGCCCCGGTTGGGGATGTGCGTGACAATCGATTCGCCGGCAAGGATGGTGAACGCCTGCCGCAGGGTATTGCGGGACACGCCCAGCGACGTGGACAGAGATTGTTCGGACAGCTTGGACCCGGGGGTCAGTTCGCCGGCCGCGATGCGGCTCCGCAGCACTGACGCGATCCACGCCGTGGTGTGCGCGTGTTCTGCCGTGCCGTGTTTTCCGGTGTCCAAGTCTTTGCCCCCGCTTTCGTCAACATTTGATGTTAGCTGACCGTCCCCAGCACTTCGCCGCGCACGACGACGGCCCCCGGCTCCTGCGCGCCGCGGCGGAAGGTACCGGCGCCGGACGCGGATACGACGGTTTCCATCTTCATCGCCTCCACGACGGCGAGGGGCTGGTCGGCGGCCACCTCGGCGCCGTCCTCGGCCAGCCATTTGACCAGGTTGCCGCCCATCGGCGCGGTAACCCGGCCGTCGCCAGCGGCGTCGCCGCTGTGGCTGCCGGCAGCGTCGCGGGCGCCGGCCGAAGCTGCACCTGCCGAAACTGCGCCGCCGTGCATCAGGGCGGCATAAACCTGCGCCGGCAGTCCCAGCTGGACAGCCTTGCCGTCGATTTCCACGGTGAGGGTTTCGCGCCGCGCCACGGGCCCGGCAATTCCGCTCTTTAGCGAGGCCGCGAGCCGGCCGGAGAACTCGGACTCAATCCAAGTGGTGTAGACGCCCAGCCGGTCGGGTGCCGTGAAATCCGGGTCCCGCACCACGGCGCGGTGGAAGGGGACCACCGTGGGCACGCCTTCGATCCGCAGTTCGTCGAGTGCGGCGCGGGCACGGCGCAGCGCCTGCGCCCGGTCCTCGCCGCGGACGATCAGCTTGGCCATCAGGGAGTCGTATTCGGCCGGGATGACGGAGCCTGACCGGACCCCGGAGTCCACGCGAATGCCGGGGCCGGTGGGTGCTTCGAAGACGTCCACGGGCCCGGGGGAGGGCAGGAAGCCCCGGCCGGCGTCTTCGGCGTTCAGCCGGAACTCGATGGCGTGGCCGGTGGGCTGGGGGTCCTCGGTGATGGAGAGCGGCAGCCCGGCGGCGATCCGGAACTGTTCGCGCACCAGGTCGATGCCGGAGGTTTCCTCGGTGACCGGGTGCTCCACCTGCAGCCGGGTGTTGACCTCGAGGAAGGAGATGACGCCGTCGGGTGCCACCAGGTACTCCACGGTGCCCGCCCCGGTGTAACCGGCTTCCCGGCAGATGGCGCGGGCGGACTCGTGGATGCGGCTGCGCTGCTCCGGCGTGAGGAACGGCGCGGGTGCCTCTTCCACGAGCTTTTGGTTGCGGCGCTGGAGTGAGCAGTCACGGGTGCCCACCACCACCACGTTTCCGTGCGTGTCGGCGATGACCTGGGCTTCGACGTGGCGGGGCCGGTCCAGGAAGCGCTCCACGAAGCATTCGCCGCGGCCGAAAGCTACGGTTGCCTCTCGCACCGCGGAGTCGAAGGCGTCGTCGATGTCCTCCATCCGGTAGGCGATCTTCAGGCCGCGGCCGCCGCCGCCGAAGGCTGCCTTGATGGCCACCGGAACGCCGTACTGCTCGGCGAACACCCGGACCTCGTCGGCATTTGCGGCGGGCCCGTCCGAACCGGGGACCAGCGGGGCACCGGCGCGGACGGCAATTTCCCGCGCCGTCACCTTGTTGCCCAGGCTGCGGATGGCGTCCGGCGACGGGCCCACCCACGTGAGTCCAGCGTCGAGCACTGCCTGCGCAAAGTCCGCGTTCTCGGACAGGAAACCGTAGCCGGGGTGGACGGCGTCGGCACCGGCGCGGGCTGCCACTGCCAGGAGTTTCCCGATGTTCAGGTAGGTCTCGGCGCTGGCGGACCCGTCCAGGGCGTAGGCCTCGTCGCTGAGGCGCACGTGCAGGGCGTCGGCATCGGGATCCGAATAGACGGCGACGGACGCCAGGCCTGCATCGGCGCAGGCGCGGGCGATCCGGACGGCAATCTCGCCGCGGTTGGCGATCAGGACTTTTTTCATGGCTGCTTCTTTCACAGGCTGTTCGTGGCAGGCGTGGGGGTGATGGGCTGTGGCTGCTGCAGGGCCGAAGGCCGGAGCGGCTCCATGGTCACCGGATCCACGGCCTGGAACCGGATGGTGGTGCCGGGCGGGAGCTGCGCCGCCACCGGCAGGTCTTCGGGAACGACGACGGCGATCACGGGATAGCCACCGGTTACGGGGTGGTCGGCAAGGAAGAGGACGGGAAGGCCCGACGGCGGCACCTGGAGCGAGCCGGCCACCACGCCTTCGCTGGGCAGTTCCTCCGTCCGCGAGCGTTCCAGCGGTGTCCCGCCAGCTGTTGTAGCCAGCCGCACGCCGATTCGGTTGGACTCGGCGGTGACCGTCCAGCCCTGCCCGGTCAGGGCGGCGAGGGATTCCGGGGTGAACCAGTCGTCGCGGGGGCCCGGCGTCACGCGGAGTACCACCGTGGCGTTGCCGGTCCCGCCTTGCTGGAGGGCTGGATGCAGGGTTGGCGGTTCGGGCTGGCCCACCACGCGGCCCCGGTCCGCCGGGCTGACCGGCAGCACGGTTCCGGCGGCCAGCGGAGAAGGCCCGATCCCGGACATCAGGTCCGTGGACCGGCTGCCCAGCACGGGGGGAACGTCGATTCCGCCGCGGACGGCAAGGTAGCTGCGCAGGCCTGCCTCCGGGATGCCGAGGTGGAGGCTCTCACCGTCGTGCAGCGGGAAGGGGGCGTACATCGGGGCCGGGCGGCTGCCGCTGCCTGAGCGGATCTTGGCGTCTGCGGGGGCGCCGGTGAGCGCTGCAGTCAGTTCGCCGCGGGCACGTACGGACAGCCCGCCCAAAACGGTTTCGAGCACCGCGTCACCCGGCGGGTTTCCCACCAGCCGGTTCGCCTGGCGTGCGCTTGCGGCGTCGGCAGCGCCGGAGGTGGAGACGCCGAGGTCGCCGAAGCCGGGGCGGCCAAGGTCCTGGATGAGGGACTGTGGGCCGGGTGCGATGATCTCCAGGGCGTGGGCACCGTCAGCGGGGACGCCGGCTGGGGTGAGCTGCTGCCCGGCGGGCTCGGTGACTTCCACGACTTCCCGCACCGCGACATAGCGGACGGTGCTGCCGGGCCGGAGCAAGGCAGGCTGTTCCCGGTCCAGGTCCCACATCCGGGCAGTGGTGCGTCCGATCAGCTGCCAGCCGCCGGGGGAGCGCCGCGGGTACACGGCGGAGAAATTACCGGCGAGGGCCACGGAACCGGCGGGAACGGCGGTCCGCGGCGAACTGCGCCGCGGAACATTCAGCGCGTCATGCTCGCCCACCAGATAGGCGAAGCCGGGGGCGAACCCGCCGAACGCCGCCGTCCACAACTGCCCGGTGTGCGCGGCGACCACGCCGTCGGCACCAAGCCCGGTCAGCCTGCCCACTTCGGCGAGGTCGTCGCCGTCGTACACAACCTCGATCCGGACGGGATCGGCACCGGCGGCGTTCACAGCGGCCGGGTCCCTGTCCAGCGTGCCGATGGCGGCACGGGCCGCCTGTGCCGAAGCGCGCGAATCGAAGACCGCCAGGACGGTCCGCGCGGCAGCCAGGACATCCACCTGTCCGGGCAAGGGCGTCTCCTGCAAACGGGCATGGACGGCCAGGACCGTTTCCAGGGAGTCGAGTTCCAGAAGGAGGGCGCGGGGCCCTGCCCAGCGGATGTGGAGGGAGCTCACACGAAGCTCCGGATTTCCACGCCGGCTGCTTCCAGTTCCCGCCGCACGGCGGCGGCCATGGAAACGGCGCCGGCGGTATCGCCGTGCAGGCAGATGCTCTCCGCTTCCGCCTTGATGGCGGATCCGTCGCGGGCAATGATGGTTCCCTCGGTGGCCAGACGGACCATGTTGGCGGCGATGGCGTCCTCGTCGTGGAGGACGGCGTCGGCTTCGCGCCGGGAGACCAGGGTCCCGTCAGGGTTGTAGGCGCGGTCCGCGAAGGCTTCGGCCACGCCCCGGAGCCCGGCGGCTTCGGAGCGGGCCAGGGCTACGGAGCCGGGGAGCAGGAGCAGCGGCAGGTCGCCGCCGAAGGCCTTGACCGCATCCACGACGGCCTGGGCGTGCGTTTCATGCGTGACGATCGTGTTGTAGAGGGCGCCGTGCGGCTTGACGTACTGGATGCGGCCGCCCGCGGCCGTGGCCAGTGCGCTGAGGGCACCCATTTGGTAGAGGACGTCATCCGCGAGTTCCGTGGCGGAGCAGTCCAGGAATCGCCGGCCGAAGCCGGCAAGGTCGCGGTAGCCCACGTGCGCGCCGATGACGACGCCGGCCGCGACGGCATCCCGGCAGGTGCTGGCGATGGTGGACGGGTCCCCGGCGTGGAAGCCGCAGGCGACGTTGGCGCTGGAGACCGAGCGGAAGATTGCTGCGTCATCGCCCATGGTCCAGTTACCGAAGGATTCCCCGACGTCGCTGTTGAGGTCAATGAAGGCCATAGTGATTCTCGTCTCGTTGAAGTGGTCTCTCTAGGATGCACGAGAATCAAGGATTGTTCAACAATCTTGGGATGGATTTTGTCGATTCGCGTGCCCATGGTCGGACGGCGATACACGCCCACGCCGGTTCACGGGAGGCCATCCGGGCAGCCGTCGAAAAGATTCACGGCAAAACAGGAGTTCCAGGGGACGTTCAACCACAACGTGTTCTGCGGGTCCTTCGACACCCGGCTTTAGTTGGCCGTCCGTCGTATCGCCTTTTTTAAGGAAAGACCTTGCTTTCCATTGGAGTGGAAGCGGGTCTTTCCTCACCTGCAGACCATCGGCGCCTTGCATGGCGCCAGAGGTTGGACCAACAGGTTCTGGTGAAGAGTGACCCATCCGTCGGCCTCCAGTTGCCCGTGGTCAAACTGGTCTGGGACGAGGGCAACGTTCCTGCCGTCCGGCCCCGCAACGAATCCGATAACCTCGCGGCTGTCGGCCATGGTCTCGCAGAGCTCCCAGTAGTCTCCCGTCGTGATCGCCTGGCCGACCAGACAGACGTCGTCCGCGGACGCGCCCCGAGTGGCGTAGTAATCCGTGTATTCGTAAATAGCCAGAAACCGCGCGCTTGCGACTTCTGCTTCCCCGCCCGCCACTGCGTTGATGTCCAGCACGTCGCGTTCCGTGGCCGGCCGTTCCAGCACCGTCATTGTCCCTGCCTGCACGATGAAAAAGTGCGCGTAGAGCAGGCCCAAGGCCACGCACGTACCTGTGCCGACAACGGCTGACAGCGCTAGGACGAGTCTCCAGAAAAGGGTCAGCGGCACCCGGCGCTGCTCGTGAGAATGAGTAATCAAGCCTTCCCCCAAGGCTAGGTTTTTCTTGAAGAGTACACGCCCTTGCCGGGGGACGTTGGCGCCAGTGCTTTGATAGCGTACGCCATCCTTAAAAGCGGAAGGCCCCGGTTCCAATTAGGAAACCGGGGCCTCTCTACCTGGCGGTGACGGTGGGATTTGAACCCACGTTGGCTTTTACACCAAACAACATTTCGAGTGTTGCACCTTCGGCCGCTCGGACACGTCACCAACCTAAATAGGGTACCGGAGCGGGGCGCACATCCCCAAAACGGGCGACGATCCCCGGTGGTAGGGCTCTCTGCCACCGCGACCTTCGAGGGCAGCTGGCAGAGGTGGCCAACCGTGCAGCGGTGCCTGCCAAAATGTCATACCCCCATTGGAGGATGTCCTTATGGGAATCGGCACGCGCACGGCGTCAGCGATGGAGGGCATTCGTTCCAGCATGGCTGCCCTCGAGGCGCTGTTCCTCGAAGAAGAGGAACTGGAGGCTACGGCCGCAGACGGGGATGCCGACGGATCCGTGGTGGATGTCATGGGGCGGTTGTATCGGCTTCGGTTGGCGCGACTGGAGCTGGAGTCGGCGCTGGAAGCCCAGAACGCTGCACTGAAAGCCCGGGACTCGGCCGAGGCCTTCGACCTGCAAGAGGCCATGCTCCCACCGGACGCACGGGTGCGGGAGCGGACCTTCAGTGAAGTCTCCACGGTGGAGGAGATCGCCGGGGTTCTCACCATCTCCTCTGGTGCCGCCGCCGCGTTTTTGGCGCAGTCGCGGCGGGTATGCTCCCTCCCCTCGGTCTACGGCAATCTGTCAGCCGGGGCGTTGTCGTGGCAGCACGCCAGGATCATCGCCGACGAAACCGAGAACCTGGACCATGCCAGCGCTGTGGTGCTGGCGGACCACTTCCTGGACCCGGATGCGCCGAATCCTGCGCGGGGCTGTCCGGCTGGGCAGCTGGTTCCTTCACGGTTGAGGTCGAAGGTGCGGGCCTGGCGGGAGCGGCATCATCCGGAGTCGATCGAAAAACGGCACGCCAAGGGTGTTGCGGACAGGCGGGTCGAATTCACCCCTGACCGGGACGGCATGGCCTGGATCTCGGCCTACCTCCCGGCCGACTCCGCGTTGGCGGCCTGGAACAAAACCACGGCCATCGCCCGCGGCCTGCAAGGCCCCAACGAAACCCGAACCCTTACTCAGATCAGAGCTGACGAGTTCACCCGCCGCCTCCTAAGCACCGGCACCACCGCCACGGCGGATGGCCGCCCCGCGGGGGCCAGCGGGGCGGACGACAGGACCCCGGATAGCAACGGCGCGGGCGCCTGCCGCACCGGCGTCCGTACCCCCGGGCGGGCCTCCCATGACCACGGTGAAGGCGTCCAACAACTCCCCGAAGGGTTCATCGGGCTTGCCGCGCTCGATGGGTCCGACGAGCCCGCTGCGGACCTCGGCATCCCCGACGCCCTGGCAGCGGCGTCCCTGGAGGCGAGCAGCGCCGGCGGCCACGGAGACAGCAGCCTTGGGGATCCCGCAACCAGCGTGTTTCCCGGCGATCCGGAGGGCGGGAAGATTCCGACCCCGCGGGCGGACGTCATCGTCACCGTCCCCGTGCTCGCCCTGTTCGGCCAAACGGACGAACCAGCCATCCTGGACGGGTACGGCCCGATCCCGGCGTCGATGGCCCGCAAACTCCTCGCCGACGGCGCCGACTCCTTCACCCGCGTCCTCGTTGACCCGCGCGACGGTGCACCCCTCGAAATCGGCCGCACCAGCTACCGGATCACGAAAGCAATGCGACAAGCCCTGACCCTCCGGGACGGCAAATGCACCTTCCCCGGCTGCAACAACAACTCCCTGGACAACGAAGCCGACCACCTCACCGCCTGGCAACACGGCGGAACAACCGGCATCAGCAACCTGGCACAACTCTGCCCAAAACACCACCGGCTCAAGCACACCAGCGGCTGGACACCCACAGAAGCAACCAATAACGGTCCACCCGGGTGGACCTCACCCACCGGCCGCTACTACCCCAGCGAACAGCCCGACTGGGACCCACCACAATGGCCCGCGGGTATCCTGCCGCCCGAAATTCTTCCACCGGGAGTCCTCCCAAGGAAACGAAGTCTCCTTGAGGATGCGGTTGTCGAGTATCTGTCCGGCTGACAACACATCTGGCGTGCCCCGCCCGCTGTACCACCGCGCGCCTGGACAGTCGCACATCGCCCCCACCCGGCGTCGGACTTTCCCCGCCCGCGGCTGTCCGGCTAGATTCATCAGCAAGATGACTAATGCGCATGATTCTGTCCACGCCACTGCCTACTGGACCACCGCCCGGGAACACGGCGAGCTGCTGCCTGAGGAGCTCCCGGCTCGGGCTCCCGGCGAAGCCCTGGTGCGTGCCCTCTACTCCGGCATCAGCAAAGGCACGGAGATGGTGGTCCACCGGGGCGCTGTCCCGCCAAGGGTGGCCCAGGAGATGCGGGCACCCCACCAGGAGGGGCAGTTCCCGGGGCCCGTGAAGTACGGCTATCTGTCAGTGGGCGTGGTGGAGGAGGGGCCGGAGGAATGGAAGGGCCAGCGGGTCTTCTGCCTCAACCCCCACCAGGACCGTTACGTGGTGCCGGTCTCGGAGCTGACCCGGATCCCGGATGACGTGCCCACCCGGCGCGCAGTCCTCACGGGAACCGTGGAGACTGCTGTCAACGCGCTGTGGGAGGCCGGACCGCGGCTGGGGGACCGGGTGGCGGTGGTCGGCGCAGGGCTGGTTGGCGGCATGGTGGCCACCCTCCTGCGTACCTTCCCGCTGTCCCGCATCCAACTGGTTGACCTGGACCCAGGCCGGAGAAACCTGGCGGACGCGCTGGGCGTCGACTTCGCCCACCCGGATGACGCGCTGGCCGACTGCGACATCGTCTTCCACTGTTCCGCCTCACAGGAAGGCCTGGAAAGAAGCCTGCAGCTGGCCGGCGATGAGGGGGACGTCATCGAGATGTCCTGGTACGCCAACCGCGAGGTCACCCTGCCGCTCGGCGAAGACTTCCACGCGAGGCGCCTGTCCATCAGGGCCAGCCAGGTGGGCGTCGTGGCCCGCGCCCGGCGCCACCGGCGCACCAACGCGGACCGCCTGGAGCTTGCGGTGTCCCTCCTGAAAGATCCGGTGTTCGATGCGTTCCTCACCGGGTCGTCGCCATTCCAGGAACTGCCCGAGGTGGTGCAGGGCCTCGCCCACGGCACCATCGACGCCCTGTGCCACGTCATCGAGTACCCGCAACACAACGTAGAACCGCAGCAGCCAGCCCCCACCCATCCCACAGACCAGAGGTAATGCATGTTCAGCCTGACAGTCCGCCGCCACTTCATGATCGCCCACAGCCTCCCCCGCGAAGCCTTCGGCCCGGCGCAGGCCCTGCACGGGGCAACCTTCGTCGCGGAGGTTGCCTTCCGCCGTCATTCGTTGAACGATGACGCGATCGTCCTGGACATCGGCGCCGCCGGAACCTTCATCGAGGAGGTGCTGGCGGGACTGAACTACCGCAACCTCGACGAGCACCCTGCCTTTGCGGGCAGGCTCAGCACCACCGAGGCGTTGGCGCAGTACATCGCGCAGGAAGTCGCGGGAAAAATCGAAAACCACGACGACGGCCGGCACCTGCAAGGCATCGACGTCACCTTGCACGAAAACCCGGACGCCTGGGCCACCTACTCGCTGGACCTGACAGCCTAGAACCATGCGCCGTATCCGCCTGCTGGTTCCCGGCAACATCCACCACCACTCCGGAGGCAATGCGTACAACGCCAAGCTGGTCCGCGGGATGACGGAGCTCGGGGCCGACGTCGAGGTGGTGCCCGTTGAAGGCGCCTGGCCGGAACCCTCGGCCAAGGACCGGCGCCGGTTCGGCGGCATTATCGGCGCCTGGGGTCCGGAGGCGAAGCAGGAGCCTGCTGTGGATATCGTGGACGGGCTCGTCGCCGTCGGCGTCCCGGACGAACTGGAGTATGCAGCCAAGGCCGGGCGGCAAGCCTGGGTCCTGGCACACATGACAGTTGATGTGACGGCGGATCCTGCCCCGGTGGAACGTGAGGCGCGGGCCATGCGGGCAGCCTCCGGAATCATTTCCACCAGCACCAGCACGGCGGCCATCCTGCAGGAGCGCCATGGGCTGGCCGGCATCCGCGTCGCCCTCCCCGGCGTCGATCCCGCACCGGTGGCATCCGGCTCGCGCCCGCCCCGCCTCATTGTCGTGGCGGCCCACCTGCCCAACAAGGACCAGTTGCTGACCGTGGAAGCCCTCGCCCTGATCAAGGATCTTGAGTGGAGCGCAGCCATGGTGGGGTCTGACCAGGCGGACCCGGATTACGCGGCGGAGGTGCGGGCCGCCGTCGCCGCCAGCGGGCTGGACGACCGGCTCAGGATCACTGGCGAGCTCCTGGGCGACGCCCTGGAAGATGCGTGGGAGGCCGCGGACCTGAGCCTGCTGGTGTCCCGTGTGGAGGCGTTCGGCATGGTGGTCACCGAGTCACTGGCACGGGGAATCCCGGTGGTGGTGCGGCAGGGGACAGGTGCAGAGGAAGCGCTCGGGCTGGCACGGTTGCTGAACGACGACGGCGGCGCCAGGCTTCCCGGCGCGGCTGTACCGCTTGTGCCGGGGGACCGGGAGAACCCCGCGAGGCTCGCCGGCGTCCTGCGCCACTGGCTGCGGGACCAGGCAACGAGGGACGAATGGCGATCGGCCGCGCTGGCGGCCCGGGACCGGCTGCCAGGGTGGGACCAGACGGCAAGAATCGCCCTGGAGGCGTTGCAGCCCGGCGAGGAGGCGGAGTAGGACTTCCCGCTACAGACGGCTGCGGTGTCCGGCGAAGAAATCACGGAGCAGTTCCGCGCATTCGGCTTCCCGCACGCCGGAGTAAACCTCCACCCAGTGGTTGAGCCGGCGCTCGCGGAGGACGTCGAACACCGATCCCGCGGCGCCCGCCTTCTCGTCCCAGGCACCGAAGACAACCCTGGGAATCCGGGCGAGGACGATAGCGCCGGCACACATGGCGCACGGTTCAAGGGTGACCACCAACGTGCAGTCGGACAACCGCCAGCCGTCGGCCTTCCCGCCGTCGCGGGCCGCAAGCTCGCGCAGCCGCTCCGCTGCCTGGCGGATGGCCACCACCTCGGCGTGTGCCGTGGGGTCCCCAAGCTCCTCCCGCTGGTTGCGTCCGGAACCCAGCACCGCGCCGTCGGGCCCCAGCACCACGGCGCCGATTGGCACATCCTCTGTTGCAAGGGCGCGGCGGGCCTCCGCAAGGGCAAGACCCATCCACGTGTCGTGTTTTCCAGTGGAGACCATGGCTCAATGATAGTTTCGAAGGATACCCTGAGCCCGTGACGACCAGCCCCGGGAGGCACAAATGAGCACCGTCCGTGACCGCGTGGACAGATGGTTCAAACCATATGCCGCCCTGTGGCTGACCCTGATCATCGGTGGAACCCTTGTGCTTGCCATGGCGCTGCTGGGCGCCGAGGTGTACTCGGACGTGGTGGATGAGGAAGGCCTGGCCAGCCTCGATATTCCTGCACTCGACTATTCGCAGTCACTGCGGAACCCCGAAACGGACGCCTTCGTCACCGCATTCACAAACATCGGTGGCGGGGTCGGGATGCCCATCCTCGCGAGCATCCTCACCGCCTGGCTCACGTTCCTGAGCCGGTCCTGGCGGCCGCTGATCCTGGTTGGCGGTGCAGCCGCGGTGTCCACCACGGCAACCACGATCGGCAAGCGCCTGGTGGGCCGGACCCGTCCCGAACATACGGAGGCCGTGCCACCGTATGAAACCACGCCGTCCTTTCCAAGTGGCCATACCCTGAACACCACCGTGGTGATCGGCGTGCTGCTCTATATCCTGTGCCTGCACTTCTTCAAGCTGTGGGTCCGCATCACCGCCATCACAACGGGCGTGATCTTCATCATCGCGATGGGATTGAGCCGGGTATACCTGGGGCACCACTGGCTCACGGACGTGATGGCCGGCTGGCTGCTGGGCCTCGCGTGGGTGCTGATGGTCATACTTGCCCACCGGCTGTTCCACATGATCAGGCGGCGGGAGCACGTGGGCCCGGCACCCGATTTCGAGCATCCAGTGGTGCGGGATGTGGTGGTTGATGCCCTGCATCACGACGGCCCCGGCGGGCACGGGAAGGACAACGCCGGGTGATAGTTTTGACGCATGCGAACTCTCGTTGTGGACCACCCGCTCGTCGCCCATAAGCTCACCGTCCTGAGGGACAAAAACACCCCGTCCCCGGTGTTCCGGCAGTTGACCGAAGAGCTGGTGACCCTCCTCGCCTACGAGGCGACCCGCGAAGTCCGCACCGAACCCGTCACCATTGAAACGCCCGTCAGCAGTACCGTGGGAACCGCATTCACCAAGCCCACCCCGCTGGTGGTACCCATCCTGCGCGCCGGCCTGGGCATGCTCGAGGGCATGACCAAGCTCGTCCCCACCGCCGAAGTGGGGTTCCTCGGCATGGCCCGGGATGAAGAAACCCTGGACATCATCACCTACGCCGAACGGCTTCCCGAAGACCTCACCGACCGCCAGATCTTCGTCCTGGACCCCATGCTCGCCACCGGCGGAACCCTGCGCGAGGCTATCAAGTTCTTGTTCAAGCGCGGCGCCTCGGACGTCACCTGCATCTGCCTGCTGGCCGCACCTGAGGGCCTCGCCAAGCTGGAAGAGGAACTCGCGGACGCCAACGTGACGATTGTCCTGGCATCCATCGACGAGAAGTTGAACGACAAGTCCTACATTGTTCCCGGGCTCGGGGACGCGGGCGACCGCCTGTACGGCATCGCCGGCTGAGGTTCAAGCCTTCCAAGACCATGGGCTCAGCCGTAGCCTGTGCCCATGGACTGGAAACTTGAACTCGTGTTTGTCCCTGTGTCCGATGTGGACCGTGCCAAGGATTTTTACGTCAACAAGGTTGGCTTCAACGCCGATTTCGACCAGCGCCCCACCGACTCCATCCGCTTCGTCCAGCTGACTCCGCCGGGCTCGGCCTGCTCCATCTGCATTGGTGAAGGACTTACGGACGCCCCTCCGGGGACCGGTTCCAACCTCCAGCTGGTGGTCAACGACATCGAAGCCGCGCACCGCCACCTCAAGGAGAACGGCGTGGACGTCAGCGACGTGGACGTGCAGGGCTGGGGCCACTTCGTCTACTTCGCCGATCCGGACGGCAACAGGTGGGCAGTGCAGTACATCCCGGGACGGGATTCTTAAGCCCAAAAATCCCCGGCCCTCACGCACGGACAGCGGAAGGGCCGGGGAAATTCAGCAGCGGCTTAGTACCAGTTGTTGGCGTAGTGGAAGTTCAGCGCGCCACAGGGGGACTGGTAGCGCTCCTTGATGTAGTTCAGGCCCCAGTTGATCTGTGTGCGGTAGTTGGTGAGGTAGTCCGCACCGGCGCTGGCCATCTTCTCGGCGGGCAGGGACTGGACGATGCCGTAGGCACCGCTGCTGGGGTTGGTGGCCGTGGTGGTCCAGTCGGATTCCTTGGTCCAGAGCGTCACCAGGCACTGCATCTGGTCCTGGGCCCAGCCGTAGGAACCAAGCTGGCCGGCGGCGTAGGCCTGCGCGCCTGCCGGGTCATTGACCGCGACGACGGGAGCCGGCTCGGGTGCAGGTGCCGGAGCGGGCTCCGGTGCGGGTGCGGGCTCGGGTGCCGGAGCAGGCTCAGCCGCGGGGACGGGCTCCGGCGCGGGTGCGGGGGCCGGCTCGGCGGCCTGGGGAACAACGTTGATTTCGGCGGGGGCGGGAGACTCGGCCGGGTTGGACCGGATCTCGCTCTTCTCGATGCTCATCTGCGAATCGGAGTCCGCCGCCGTGGTGCTTGTGGTGGACGCCGCGGGAATAAAAGCATTCGTCGCCTGGCCGGCGGCGCCGAGGCCTACCAGCAGCGCACCGGACGTTACGAGGACCGCGGCACGCTTGCCGAGGGTGAACTTCTTGCCTTCCGGACGCTGGAAATCGCTGTCGGAACCCTGTTTCGGGCGCGGTTTAGCCGGGAATGTAAACATGATGAATCGCCTCTCACACCTGCGGAGTTAGCTGTCGGGTTCGGATGAGGGCATCCGGCCGCACGGAAATATCACGTGCTGGCTTAACCCCAAGGGCAAATCAATGCCCGGGACGGTGGGTCCCCCGCCTCTGCCTTCGATCAAGCGGAATCCGGGAAGTGGCAGAGCTTGGCGTCATCCGGATATACGGCCCGAACGGGAACCGTACCCAATCGACGCTACAGGAGTTCAGCGCTTAAGTCACATTTAGGTAACGGACATCACGATGACGGCGCGTCGACTTGTGCCAGTCGGCGCACAAGTGCAGGTGGAGGGCCATGCGTCTGGCCCGGCTGTGATGCGGCCGTGACCTTCCCTTCGTGGGCCTGGCTATTCATTGCGTTGGAAAAGTCCCGTCCGCTGGTTCCCTCCGCGGCCGAGGCCTGGCCTCTTCACCCAAACGGGGCGGTCCTGGGCGGCGTCCATCGCGATGAGTAACAGCGCCTGGACCTCCGGTGTGGACGGGCGGAGCCTGCGCGGCAGTTCAAGCCGTCGAACTTGGGAGCATCGCATCCAGTGGTCACAGTCCAGTCGACCGTACATACGGCGCTCGCGGCCGGGAGGTATTCGGCCCGGACGCGTGGGCCAGGTGCAGGGAGCGGAGTTGATCCTGGGCCTGCGGGACGATAAACGCGGGCTTGCGGGAAAATTTCTTCCCTGCTCCGCGCGCCGCTGGACACGCGCCGGGGCAGTAGGGGGCGATTTTGGCAATTCGCACTCACTTGAATAAAAAACTTCGCGGAGTCGCCTTTCGCGAAGAATATTCTGCCAACAGCCCTATTCGTGGCGGCAAATCGGATAACGAATGTTATTCTTTGGCTTCCGCCAGAATCGTGATCTGCGCCACAATAGAGCATTTCGTCTCACAATGCGGACGATTCGATCCATTGTTACTTGCAAGTTGCCATTGTTACGCTGCACACTTCCAATGTGAACAAGAACTCAACAGCACCTGCAGCCGCAGAATATTGGCCCAGCACATCAGCTGCTGCCGACATGCGCTGTTGTCGAATGCACGCCTGACCTTCTCCACCCATCGAAGTTCTTAGGCATTCGCCCCCCAGCCCAGCGTCGGGCGCCCCTCCCCAGTTCGCATTGCGGGGAAACCCAGCATTCGAGCCGCGATGGCGGCCATTCACATTGAGGTAAGCAATCCCATGTCTGTTGCATCCGGATACGTCCACATCTCTGTCCGTAACGCCGCCAAGGCAGGCCAGCCCTCCGGCCTCCGCCCCGGATTTGGCCCGCGCCCGTCAATTTCGCCGTCTTCCGGAAGCAGCTTTCCCGCCCAGGGCTACGCGCCGCAGGGCTACAACCCCAACTCCTACGGGCAGCTCCGCGCCGTTCCCACGGCTGACTCCGCTCCCGTAACGGCACCCACGCCCGTGGTGGCAGGACCCAACGCCGTCCGCCCGGTGGCCAATGACAATGTTGCCCGCGGGTTCGTCCTGTACATGGGCATCGACGAGGAAACCGCTGCAGCTGCCGGCACCTCCATCGCCAAGCTTGCGCAGGAAATCCGCGCCTACGCCCAGTCCCTGGTAACCGGCGCCGAAAGCTACGCAGCCGTTGCCGTTGCCCCGGCCGGCACCCCCGGTTCCGCGCTCGACGTCGTCCGTTCCACCTTCGGCGACCCCACCGTGAACTCCCGCCAGCGCTCCGAGACGCCCCGTCCGCAGCAGCCGCAGGAGCCGCGCCCGTCCGGCGTGCTGATCGACCTTGCCCGCCGCGAAGTCCACCTCGACGGCGAATCGCTCAACCTGACGTTCAAGGAGTTCGAGCTCCTCAACTACCTGGTGGAGAACGGCACCCGCACCGTGGGCCGCGACGAACTGCTCGAAGGCCTGTGGCGGAACGCCGAGGAAGTGCCCAACGAGCGCACCATCGACGTCCACATCCGCCGCCTCCGCTCCAAGCTGGGCCGCCTCGCCAACACGGTCCGCACCGTCCGCGGACAGGGCTACCGCTTCTACGAGCACCCGGAAGTAGTGGTCTGGGCCGCTCCTGAATACTCGATCTGACCCAGGTCTTCCAACCAGCACCCGTCCCGTTTGGGGCGGGTGCTTGTTCGTTAAGCTTGGGGCATGAGTGAGCACCATCTTCGCCGCCTTGTGATCATGCGCCATGCCAAGGCGGACTGGCCCGGCGGTGTGCCCGACCACGAGCGGCCGCTGGAGGAGCGCGGCCACCGGGAGGCGCCGCTGGCCGGGCGCTGGCTGCTCAAGCACAACATCGTCCCGGACTTCATCCTCTGCTCCAGCGCCCTGCGCACGCGCCAGACCTGCACCTGGGTGTGCTCGGAACTGGGGGACAAGGCACCCACGCCGAAGCTGGAGGACGGCCTGTATGCCGCCTCCGCCCTCCGCATGCTCTCTGTCATCAACCACGTGCCGGATACCGTGACAACGCTCATGCTGATTTCCCACCTGCCGGGCGTGCAGGACCTGGCCATGCACCTCGCCTCCCGCGATTCCGACCACGACGCCTATATGGACGCGGCCACCCGTTTCCCCACCAGCGCACTCACCGTACTGGAGACGGAAAAGCCCTGGGCGGAGCTGGACGGGCAGGATGCCAGGATCACCAAGTTCAAGGTGCCCCGCGCCCATTAGCCCCGGTTCCGGCGGGTGGTTCTGGCAGAGTAGGGAGCGTGAATCTCCGGGACTCCCTGCTTGCAGTGCTGGTGGCCGTGCTGTGGGGCCTGAACTTCGTGGCAATCGACATCGGCCTGCACCCGGGCGGCGTGGAGGTGCCCCCGCTCCTGTTCGTGGCCATGCGCTTCGTTTTGGTGGTCCTGCCGTGGATCTTCTTCATCAGGAAGCCGGACGTCAGCTGGACGGCGATCATCGGCGTCGGGCTCTTCATGAGTGCGGGCCAGTTCGGCCTCCTCTACCTGTCCATGGCGCTGGGGATGCCGGCCGGCCTGGCTTCCCTGGTCTTGCAGGCCCAGGTACTGCTGACCGTCCTCCTCGCCGCCGCGTTCCTTGGTGAGCGGCCGAACCGCAGGCAGCTGGCCGGCGTCGTCCTGGGCGTGGTGGGCCTCGCCGTGGTTGCCGCGGGCCGGAGTGCCGTTGCACCCCTGCTGCCGTTCCTGATCGTGCTAGCTGCGGCCCTGTCCTGGGCGGCGGGAAACGTCATCGCCCGGAAAGCGAAGGCAGCCTCCGGGCTGGGACTGGTGGTCTGGTCCGGCGCCGTGGTCCCGTTACCCCTCACCGCGCTCTCGCTCCTCGTGGACGGCCCGGACGCGGTACTCGCCACGCTCGCCACCCTCCAGGCGCCCACCATCCTCACCGCGCTCTATACCGCCGTCTTTGCCTCACTGGTGGGCTACGGCATCTGGAACCGGCTCCTGGCCAGCCACCCGTCGTCGGCCGTTGTGCCGTTTACGTTGCTGGTCCCCGTGGTGGGGATGACCGCCGCATGGCTTGTGCTGGGGGAGGTGCCGACGCCCACCGAGCTGGCCGGCGGCCTGCTGCTCCTGTGCGGGGTGGCGACGGCGGTGCTGACCCTGGGCGGGTGGCGTCAGTGCCGCGGGGTGGAACCGGCTCAGGGCTTGGGCGCAGGCCTGCGGGCTGGATCCGCGGACGACGACGGCCGCTTGGCTGTCGGGGGTACGCGCGACGTGGTCCGCGATCCGGAGCCGCGCTGAGCCGTGCCGCTTCTTGCCGCGCCGCCCTTTGCTGCCGCGATTTTAGGTCCGGCGCCTCTGGATGCAGCGCCCTTGGTGGCCGCCGGGCGGGAAGCAGCGGCAGGCCGCCGCTTCGCAGCGGGCCGCCGGGCAGGCGCCACCCTTCTGCCGGCAGGCCAGGCGGCACCAATGAACAGGACCAGGAACGTTGCCACAAAGGACACCCCGGCGCCGAAGAAGTAGTTGTCTGGATCATTGGTGGGCACCGGCGTGCCCAGGAACGTGGACTGGCCGTCAAACGCCAGCTCCCACGTGCTCAGGAACGCCAGGACAAGGCCGACAGTGAGGCTGGTGCCGGCCCCGACGCACAGCAATACCAGCCGGCGGCCCCGCACCAGGACCTCGCCGACGGCGGACAGATACGCAAGGGCAAGCACGCCAAGGAACGCGACGAACACCGGCTCGGCGAGGGTCATCCCCGTGAGCACGAGCAGCAACGCGGCAACGATGCCGGCGATGACCGCGAACTTTCCGCTTTTCCCCATGTGGCGCACGTGCACCATCATTCCGGAGGAGCAGGCTGCCGCAGGACGTAGCCACGCATGATGGCCATGATTGCTGCAACACTTTGGTCACGGCTGCGCTCGGGGTTGTAGGTCTGCCTGTCGAGCCCCACCACAAAGCAGGCACCGAAGATTGCCGTCTCCAGGCTGCCCCGGGACACGGACTCGTCCACAGGGTACGCCTGCGCCACATCGTCTACGGCCTGGGCAATGACGGCCAGCAGCTCGCCGCGCAGCACCGCGAAGGTGCCCTGCCATTCGCTGGGCGTCCGCCAGTTCTCGCTCACCCAGAGCCGGGCGAAGGACGGATACTCGGCCATGAAGTCCATGGCCTGGCCGATCATGGCTTCCATGGCCTGCAGCGGATCCTTTGCCGGCCCTGTCCCGGCCTCGAGCAGCCGTGCCTTCAGGATGTCCACGCCGTGCCGCAGCAGCTGCGCGATGAGTTCCGATTTGCTGCCGAAGTTGTAATAGACGGTGCCCTTGGACACCCCGGCGGCGTGGGCGATCTCGTCCACGGTGACGTTGGCGGCTCCGCGTCGGCCAATAAGCTCCATGGACGCGTCGAAGAGTTTTTGCCGGGTAGCCGTGGTCCGTCCTGGCCGCTGCCCTTTTGCTGGCGCCGGCGGCCCGGAGGTCATGCTGCAATCTCCGGTTTCAGCGTCTTCAGCGTCCAGTATTTGTTCCTGCGGACGGCCAGTGTGGACAGGACGGCCCCCAGCAGGGTGTAGCCCAGGAGTCCGAGGACCGTGGGAAGGATCATGGACAGGTCGGCCCCGTAAATCAGGTGCCGCATGCCCGTGACCACGTATCCCATGGGCAGTACCTGGTGCACCACGTGGAGGGGTTCCGGCGTGGTCTGCCAGGGGAACGTGCCGCCGGAGGACACCAGCTGGAGCACCAGCAGGATCAGCACCACCAGTTTGCCCGGCGACCCCAGCAGCGCCACGATTCCCTGGATGAGCGCGCTGAAGGCCGTGGCCGCCGCCAGCATGAACAGCCACATGAGGACCGGGTGCACCGGGTTCAGCCCCAGCGCGAGGTTCACCACGAGTGTAAGCAGGGTGGCCTGGACCGCGGACACCGCCAGAAACGGCAGCCAGCCGCCGACGGCGATCTTCCAGGACGGCGCGTTGGATGCCAGTGCCCGCTGCGTAATGGGCCGCATGACCTGCACCAGCATGAAGATGCCGATCCACAGCGCCAGGGTAAGGAAGAACGGTGCAAGCCCCGCCCCGTAGGAGTCGGCCTTCGCCTGGGAAACGTTGCTGACGGCGACAGGATCGGCCATCACCCGCGACAGGTTGTTCTTTTGGGCATCGTCCGGGTTGGGTACCTGCCCCGCACCCCTGCCGAGCTCGTCCGCCAGCGAACGTGAGCCATCGGCGGCAGTGGCAGCCCCCGCGGCAAGCTGGGACGCACCAGCATCCAGCTTCCGGGCGCCTTCGGCGAGGCCGGCAGTGCCGTCCAGGGCTGCTTGTCCGCCGGTTGCCAGAGTGGCGGCACCGGTGTGCAGCTGGTCCGCCCCGCTGGACGCCTGCTGGACGGCGTCCTTGAGTGCCGGCGTCCCTGCAGCGAGCTGCGCGGCGCCGAGGCTGACGGACTCGGCGCCCTCAGCCAGCTGCTGGACCTGGGCGGCGTCCGTCTGGACCTTGGCCTTGGCCGCCGCCACCGGGCTGGACGCCGCCGTGGCGTCGAAGTCGGCCAGGATGCTGTCAGCCTGTTCCTGGGTCAGGACGCCGGCAACGACCAGCCGGGTGTTCGAGTCAATGACGCGCGTGCGGAGTCCCTGGTCGGCCGTTTCCAGCTGGACGGCCACGTCCTGGAACTTCGCGTTCAACTGGGCGTTGCCGGCAGCCACCTGTGCCGCCCCCGTGGCGAGGGTCTGCGTGTCTGTGGGCAGGGACGCGGTCTTGTCCTTGAGGGCGGACAGGCCGCTGCTGAGTTGTCCGGCGCCGTCGGTCAGTTGGTTGGCGCCGTCCCGCAGCTTCAGTTGCCCTGCGTAAAGGTCGTCAGCGCCGGCACTTAGGCCGGAGGTTCCCCCCTGGAGTCCGGCCGCGCCGTCGCGGAGCTGCGCCACGCCGTCGGCCAGCCGGCCGGCGCCATCAGCGGCCTGCACCATCCGGGTATGGATCGTGCCGAAGCCGGTCAACAGCTGGTTGGCCGTCTCCTCGCCCACCTCCGTGGCTACGGTGCTGTGTACGGACGTGGTCAGCTTGTCCACGATGGTGCTCAGCAGATAGTTGTTCGCATCGTTCGTGGTGACGTTCAGCATGGCCTGGCTGGCCGAATCGAAGCTGCCCGGCGACACGAGGTTCGCGGAAAAGTCTTTCGGGATCTTCAGGGCGAACGCGTACTCACCGTCGCTGACGCCCTGGTCGGCTTCCTGGGTGCTTGCCACCGGAACCCAGTGGAAGACGTTGCCTTCCACCAGGCTGTCCGCCACCTTGGTTCCGGCCGCAAGATGGGTGCCGTCGCTGGCGGTGGCGCCGGCGTCCTCCACAACCAGAGCCGCATCCAAGTGGTCCAGGTTCCCGTACGGGTCCCAGTTGGCATAGAGATAGACGGCGCCGTACAGCAGGGGAACCATGGTCAGCGCCAGGATGGTCAGCTTGGGCAGCAGCCCGCCGGTCATGCGCTTGAGTTCGGAGCGGGCCAGCCGCAGAACGGTCACTTGGCAACCTCTGTTTCGAAGTGGGTGTGCTGGTGGTCCGGGCGGCGGTTCGCGTCGTCTTGCGCCTCTGCTTCCTCCCGGCGCTCTGCCTCGTCCCGGCGCCCTGCCTCGCCCCGGGGGTCTGCCGTTTCCTGGGGCGCTGCCTCGTCCCCGGATTCGCGGCCCGCCTCGGCGTTGCCGACTTCCACGGCTGGACCGGTCCATGACTGCGGCAGGGCACTGACTGTTGCTACGACGGCGAGCGGCCGCCCGGCGTCGGACGCCAACTGCCGGAGCTGCGGCAGCCAGTCGCCGTCGTCCGCGCTGTGCCGGTCCGGAGAGTCCACTACCAGCAGGTCCGTGCGGGGGTTGGCGAGGGCCAGGGAGACGAGGAGCTCCAGCCGGCGGCGCGGCTCCAGCTGCTCGGTCCAGAGGTCGGCGATGTCCTCGAAGCCGTTGACCTTGAGCCAGGGGCCGCTCACCAGTGCTCCGCGGTAGCGGCGGGGGACAAGGGCCAGGTCCTCGGTCACCAGGTCGCGGACGCTCAGATGCTGCTCGGGTTCGTTGACGCCGGGGGAGTCCACCAACGCGCTGGCGAGCCGCAGCTGGCGGATGCGTTGGTTGCCGTCCCAGCTGAGCAGCCCGCTGCTTGCCTTCATCCTGCCGCCCAGGACCAGGGCAAGAGCCGTCCTTTGGTCTTGGCGCTGGCCTGCGACGAGAAGCAATTCACCCCGGCTGACGTGGAGTGAGGTGGCGGGAAGCAGTGAATCGCGGCGGCCTTTGACATGGAGCTGATGCGCTGAAAGCAAGAATCGCCTTTCGCGGGGAATGCGGCTGCTTCCAGCTTAACAAAACTGACCGGTCAGTTCAAATATCTCTCACAGGCCGTACTTTTCCAAAAGGCGCAACCACACCTCGCTCACGGTGGGGTAGGACGGCACCGCGTGCCACAGGCGGTCCAGGGGAACTTCGCCCACGACGGCGATGGTTGCGGCGTGCAGCAGTTCGGCGACATCCGGGCCGGCGAAGGTGGCCCCGAGGAGGACTTTGCGGTCCTCGTCCACCACCAGCTGCGCCCAGCCCTCGTAGCTTTCGGAATGCAGTGAGGACCCGGCCACCTGGATGGGAAGCTCCACCGAGGAGGCGTTGTACCCGTCCTTGCGCGCCTTCTCCAGGGTGCGGCCCACGGAGGCCAGCTCAGGATCGGTGAAAACCACGCCGGGCACCGCATGTGCGTTGGCGGTCTGCGCGTACCGGCTCCATTCGGCCGGTGCTCCTTTCAGTTCCCCCTTGGCGCGGGCGGTGATGGCGTCGCCGGTGGCGCGGGCCTCGTATTTACCCTGGTGCGTGTAGAGGTTTTCACCGGCGGCGTCTCCTACCGCATACAGCCACGGCTCGTCTCCGGGTGTTCCCTGGACCAGGCCTGAGGCGTCCGTGGCCAGGACAAGGTGCCCGTCCTTGTCCGGCTCGAAGCCAAGGCTTTCCAGGCCAAGCCCCTCCAGTGCGGGGTGCCGGCCGGTGGAGACCAGGACCTTGTTGGCCGTCACGGTGGTCCCGTTGGACAACACCAGGCTGAACGTGCCGTCGTCGTTTTCGCTGATGCGCTCGGTGGCCGTGTTCAGGCGGAGTTCGACGCCGTCAGCGCGCAGCCCCGCGGCCACAAGCCGTGCAGCCTCCTCCGGAAAGTTCCGCAGCAGGCCACTGCGCGCCACCAGTGTTACATCAGAGCCCAGGCGCGCGAATGCCTGGGCAAGTTCGGTGCCCGCAACGCCGCCGCCAAGGACAGCAAGCCGCTGCGGGACCTCCTTGGCCGACGTTGCTTCGCGGGTGCCCCACACCTGGAGGTCCTGCAGTCCCTCGATGGGGGGAGTGTTGGGCATGGAGCCGGTTGCCAGGACTACCGCCTGCCGCGCCCGGAGCAGGTGCGCTGTTCCGTCCAGTCCGGCCACCTCCACGGTCCTGGCTGCAGTGAGCCATGCGTGGCCGCGGACCAGTTCGATGCCTGCCTCCTTGACCCACGACACCTGGCCGTCGTCCTGCCAGTTGGCGGTCATGTAATCGCGGCGTTTCAGTACGGCCGCAGCATCCAGCGTGCGCGTGACGGCTTCCTTCGCGCCCGGCGTGGTCTGTGCGCCATGCAGTGCGGTCCCAGGCCGGAGGAGTGCCTTGGACGGCATGCAGGCCCAGTAGGAGCACTCGCCGCCCACCAGTTCTGCCTCCACCAGGACTGCTGTCAATCCCCCCTGGACCACCCGGTCCGCCACGTTTTCCCCTACGGCGCCTGCGCCGATCACCACTACGTCAAATTCGCGCTCAACAGCGTCCGGCATCATGGGGAAAGCCTACGCCCGGGCGGTGACAGTAAGGGCCCTGTTTGGTGCGGATACAGGGGGATGGATGCGCGGCGGGCCGGCGCTGGTTAACGCAAAGGTCCGCACCGGCGAACCGGTGCGGACCTTGGTGGTGCGCCCAAAGGGATTCGAACCCCTGACCTTCTGTTCCGTAGACAGACGCTCTATCCAGCTGAGCTATGGGCGCATCTCGTGTCCCTGGAGAAGAACCGCGCTCCCTGAACCTCGAATTACTTTACGCGAGGTTGGCCGCCGTGCCAAATCGGAAGCCATGTAATCTGCGCGACTAGACCGGTATAGGTGACCTTCGTCACTTAATCGGCCGTTTTCCCGCTGCTTTTCCTTGAATTCTCGCGGAATCCGGTTTTTGCAGCTCCATTTGCCCGACATCCGGCCCAAAAACGCCGGTGGTCCGGACCATAGCATTTAGCTCACACCGATGAACCCGAGGAAGGGAACCGAAATGGGCGATCTGGCGCAGAAGCCGCTGCTTGATAAAGCACCCACCACACATGCCGGTCTGCTGGCATGGGTCGAAGAGGTTGCTGAGCTAACGCAGCCGGACCGCATCTACTGGGTTGACGGATCCGAAGAGGAAAACACCCGTCTCACCGATGAGCTTGTTGCAGCCGGAACCCTGACCCGGCTGAACCAGGAACTGTTCCCCAACTCCTTCGCCGCTTTCTCGGACCCGGCTGACGTGGCTCGCGTGGAGGAGCAGACGTTCATCTGCTCCAAGAACAAGCGTGACGCCGGGTTCACCAACAACTGGATGGCCCCGGCGGAGATGAAGGACAAGCTCCGCGGTCTCTTCGCAGGTTCCATGCGCGGCCGCACCATGTACGTCATCCCGTTCGTCATGGGCCACCTGGATGCAGAGGACCCGAAGTTCGGCGTCGAAATCACCGACAGCGCCTACGTTGTTGCCTCGATGCGCATTATGGCCCGCATCGGCACCGACGTCCTCAACCGCATCACTGAGACGAACGCCTTCTTCGTCCCGGCCCTGCACTCCCTGGGTGCCCCGTTGGAGGCGGGCCAGGAAGACGTGCCGTGGCCCTGCAACCCGGACAAGTGGATCGTGCACTTCCCGGAGGAGCGCTCCATCTGGTCCTTCGGCTCCGGCTACGGCGGAAACGCGCTGCTGGGCAAGAAGTGCTACGCCCTGCGCATCGCCTCCGTCATGGCCCGCGATGAGGGCTGGCTGGCCGAGCACATGCTCATCCTCAAGCTGACGTCCCCGGAACAGAAGACCTACTACGTCTCCGCGGCATTCCCCTCCGCCTGCGGCAAGACCAACCTTGCACTGCTGGATCCCACCATCAAGGGCTGGAAGGTCGAAACCCTCGGTGACGACATCACCTGGATGCGGTTCGGCAAGGAAGGCGAACTGCGCGCGGTCAACCCCGAGGCGGGCCTCTTCGGCGTTGCTCCGGGCACCGGCTGGGGCACCAACCCCAACGCCATGCGTGCCATTGCCAAGGGCAACAGCATCTTCACCAATGTTGCACTGACCGACGACGGCGGCGTGTGGTGGGAGGGCATGACCGAGGAAGTGCCGGCGCACCTGACCGACTGGCAGGGCAACTCCTGGACGCCTGAGTCGGGCAAGCCTGCCGCGCACCCCAACTCGCGCTTCTGCACCCCGATCGACCAGATCGACATGCTGGCCGAGGAATACCACAGCCCCAACGGCGTGGAACTGTCCGCCATCCTGTTCGGCGGCCGCCGCAAGACCACCATCCCGCTGGTCACCGAGGCCCGCAGCTGGTCCAACGGCATCTTCATGGGTTCCACCCTGTCCTCCGAGACCACTGCCGCGGCAGCCGGTGCGGTGGGCGTGGTGCGCCGCGACCCCATGGCCATGCTGCCCTTCATCGGCTACGACGCAGGCGACTACCTGAACCACTGGGTCAACCTGTCGGCCAAGGCAAACCCCGAGCGGCTGCCCAGGATCTTCCTGGTCAACTGGTTCCGCCGGAACTCCGAGGGCGGCTTCGCCTGGCCCGGCTTCGGCGACAACGCCCGCGTCCTCAAGTGGGCCATCGAACGCCTCGAAGGCAAGGCGGACGCCGTCGAAACCCCCATCGGTTTCGTTCCCACCGGTGACTCCATCGACCTCGAGGGCCTGGACATGACCCCGGCGCAGGTGGAGGAAGCCGTGAAGGTCGACCCCGCCGAATGGGCTGCTGAACTTGCCTCCATCGAGGAATGGTTCGCGAACTTCGGCGGCTCGCTGCCCGAAGCCCTCCAGTCCGAGCTGGCGGGCCTGAAGAAGCGCCTTTCCTAAACGGTTGCAGCAGCACGACGGCGGCCCCGCACATTTCGATCGAAAGGTGCGGGGCCGCCGTCGTTCCGTGAAGGAGTTTTTGTCCAGATATGGCGACTTATCCTCCCTCTAATTCGCCATATCTGCCCAAAAACCCAGGGGCTGGGAGGTCTAGCCGGCCAGCCAGATGTCCGGGCCGAAGACCTCGTAGTGGATGCTGGTGGCCGGTATCCCGGCGTCGATGGCCTGGTTGCGGATCTTCTGCATGAAGGGAAGCGGGCCGCACAGGTACAGGGACGCATTGGCGGGAAGATCCACCTCCCGCAGCGACATGAAGCCCTCGCGTGCGCCTGCCTCTGGCTTTTCCAGCCACAGCTGCAGTTCGGCACTACATGCTTGTATTCATAGCTCAAGTTCTACAACTCGTAGAAGCTGAAATCAAATTGCGCGGAGATGTTGCACCGGGACGCAAAGAGTCTTATCCGGGGCCAGTCTGGAGTCCGGGCCGGAGGCCGATCATGTCGAAGACCGGGGCCATCTGACGCGACCCGGGCAGGTCCGCGATCACCACGAAGTCAAGCTCCCGGTAGAACGCCTCCCTGGCCCGCGCCAGCGCTGCCCGCAGCTTGCACTCATTGATGAGCGGGCAGTTGCCTGTTGCCGCCATGCATTCGGCGGGGTCGGTGCGGGTGTCAAGCTCGCGCAGGATCTGCCCCACCGTTGCCGTGCGGCCCGCATGGCTCAGGCGCGAGCCGCCCGTCCTGCCCCGCGCTACCTCGATCAGCCCGAGGCTCCGCAGCTTTGCCATTGCCTTGCTGACATGGTTGTAGGGCGTTCCCACCGAATCCGCAATGCTCTGCGTGGTGAGAAGCTCGCCGCCGGGAACGGCGGCGAGCACCATCAGTGCCCGCAGGCTGACATCGGCGAAGGCGTTGATCTTCATGGCCGGCGGCGGTCTAGTCCACCCAGACTGCGGGTTCGTTGGTATCGGCAGCCAATTCGCCGAATTCCCATGTGCGGGTTGCCGTGTTGGCCGCGTAGGGCAGCACGGCCGCGAAGACTGAGCCATCGCGGTGTTCGGCGGCCACGTGGATGGCGTCCGAGTCCTCCTCCACCAGCAGGATGTCGCACACGATGGCGGCAGCCCGGAAGTCATCCCTGTTCTGCCGCAGCAGGGCGTGGAGGTCGCTGATCATCGCGTCGGCGTCGAAGTCCGCGTCCGAATCCTCCGCCACGTCGGCGGGGGAGACGGCAACGAGCCGTACCTCGCCGTCGTTCTGGACTGTGAGGGCGAAGGGCAGGAAGCCGCCGTTGCGCTGGAGTTGCTCCTGGGCGGCGCTGACGCCCGTCCCCAGGAGGTTCTCCAGGTCAGTTGCGGTGCCGTCCGGAACAGAATCGCGCCATGCGGCCTGTCCCTCAGCTCCCGGCAGCGTCCCGTCAGCCATCGCGCCCTAGGCCCGGACGATCGACAGGACGCGGTCGCGGATCCGTTCCATGGTGCCGCGGTCCGTAGCTTCTGCATTGAGCCGGAGGAACGGTTCGGTGTTGGAGGGGCGCAGGTTGAACCAGTAGCTGCCGTCGTTGGCGGTGAAGGTGCTGCCGTCCAGGGTGTCGATGGTGAGGTCCTCGCCGGCGAAGGCGGCGCGAACCCGTTCCACGGCGGCAGGCTTGTCTTCAACTTCCGAGTTGATCTCGCCCGAGCTGACGTAGGGCTCGTATTCGCGGCCCAGCTCGGACAGCGGGCCGTCCTGCTCACCCAGGGCAGCCAGGACGTGCATGGCGGCCAGCATGCCGGTGTCCGCGTTCCAGAAATCCCGGAAGTAGAAGTGGGCCGAGTGCTCGCCGCCGAACACTGCGCCTTCCTTTGCCATGACGGCCTTGATGAAGGAGTGGCCCACGCGTGTGCGGACGGCTCGAGCGCCGTCGTGCTCCACCAGTTCGGCCACGGCGCGGGAGCAGAGGAGGTTATGGATGATCGTTGGCGTGGCCTCCCCCTGAGCCTTCGCGCGGGCGATCTCCCGCCGGGCCACCATGCCGGTAATGGCCGACGGCGACACGGGCTGGCCCTTCTCATCCACCACGAAGCAGCGGTCGGCGTCGCCGTCGAAGGCCAGGCCGATATCTGCGCCGTGCTCGATAACTGCGGCCTGCAGGTCGCGGAGGTTCTCCGGCTCCAGCGGGTTGGCGGGGTGGTTGGGGAAGGAGCCATCCAGCTCGAAGTACAGCGGAATGATGTCGAACGGCAGCTTGGGAAGCAGGGTGTCGCCCAGGACCGCGGGCGTGGTGAGGCCGGCCATGCCGTTACCGGCGTCGACAACGACTTTGAGGGGGCGGGAACCTGACAGGTCCACAAGCTTGCGGAGGTATTCGGCGTAGTCCTTGAGCACGTCGCGGACACTGATCTGGCCCCGGGTGCCGGCAGCGGGAATGGAACCGGTGTTGAGGTACTGCTCAGCGAGGGTCTGGATGTCCTTGAGGCCGGTTTCGGAGGAGATGGGAACGGCGCCGGCCTTGGACATCTTGATGCCGTTGTAGCCGGCAGGGTTGTGGCTGGCGGTGAAAGTGGCGCCGGCGCGGTCCAGGAAACCGCATGCGAAGTACAGCTCATCGGTGGAGATCAGGTCCAGCAGCTCAACGTTTGCGCCGCGGGTTGCTGCCCCGTCTGCGAAGGCTTTGCTGAACTCGGGGGAGGAGGGGCGCATGTCCCCGCCCACCAGGATGGTCTGCCCCTCGAGCTGCAGGACGTCCACGAACGCGGCCCCCACGGCTTCGACGATTTCGGCGGTGATGGTCTCGCCAACGATCCCACGGACGTCGTAGGCCTTGAAGGATGCCGAGAGATCAAAAGTCGTTGTCTGTTCGCTAGTCACGGGCTTTATCTTACGATGGCGCGGAAGGTGCCTGTGGAGGAGGGGTGGCGGCAGCCCAATGTGACGGCCGGGTCTTTGGGCCGGTTTCCACATATAAGTCCGCCATGTGCCCGCTGTCGGGGGTGGCTGGGATACTGAATCAATGGTCGATAACCAGCACGCCGCCCTGATAGACACGCCACCAACTTCCGGTACAGCATCCAACGGCCCCGGCCCTGCCTCCGCCACCCACCAGCAGGCACTGGAGGTCCTCCGGGAGCTGGTGGGCCACCCCGAGGCCGGTTTCCACGAAGGGCAGTTTGAAGCCATTGAGGCGCTGGTCGACGGCGGGCGGCGGGCTTTGGTGGTCCAGCGCACCGGCTGGGGAAAGTCGGCCGTGTACTTCGTGGCGTCCCTGCTTCTCCGGCGCCGGGGTGCGGGGCCCACGCTCATTGTCTCGCCCCTGCTTGCCCTGATGCGGGACCAGGTGGCCGCAGCGGCAAGGGCAGGCGTCCGCGCCGTGGCCATCAACTCGGCCAACCAGCTTGAGTGGGACACGGTCCGTGAGCAGCTGGCAGCGGACCAGGTCGACGTCCTGCTCGTCTCCCCGGAACGCCTCACCAACCCTTCCTTCCGGGAAAACCAGCTGCCCGAACTGATCCGGCGCACCGGCCTGCTCGTCATCGATGAAGCACACTGCATCTCCGACTGGGGGCATGACTTCCGCCCGGACTACCGCAGGATTGCGGACCTGATCACCCGGCTGCCGGAGTCGGTCCCCGTGCTGGCCACCACCGCTACCGCCAACTCCCGAGTGGTGCACGATATTGAGGAACAGCTCGGGGCAGGCGTCCTGACCATCCGCGGCGCGCTGGGCCGGGACTCGCTACGGCTCGGCGTCCTGTCTTTGCCGGACTCCAAACAGCGCCTGGGTTGGCTCCTGACCCACCTGTCCGATCTTCCCGGCAGCGGCATCATCTACACGCTGACGGTCTCCGCCGCGGAGGACACCGCCCGCCTGCTGGTGGAGGCAGGGCACGAGGTCCTGGCCTATACGGGACGCACCGATCCGGCAGACCGTGAACGAGCCGAACAGCTGCTCAAGGACAACCAGGTCAAGGCCCTCGTGGCCACATCCGCGCTGGGCATGGGATTCGACAAGCCCGACCTGGGCTTCGTGGTCCACCTGGGCGCGCCTTCCTCGCCGGTGGCGTACTACCAGCAGGTTGGACGTGCCGGCCGTGGTGCCGCCAACGCCGACGTCCTCCTGCTTCCGGGCTCCGAGGACCGGGAAATCTGGCAATACTTTGCCACCGCCTCCATGCCCTCCGAGGAAAAGGCGGCCGCTGTCCTCACAGCGTTGGCGGAGGCGGGGACTGCGCTCTCCACGGTGGCCCTCGAAGCGCGGGTGGACCTGCGCCGCACCCCGCTGGAGCTGTTGCTCAAGGTCCTGTCCGTGGACGGGGCCGTCGAACGGGTAGGGGGAGGCTGGCGGTCCACGGGACAACCATGGGTCTACGATGCGGAGCGCTACCAGCGGATTGCCGAGGCCCGGGTGGACGAGCAGGACTCCATGGTGATCTACCAGGACACCGCGGGCTGCCGGATGGAGTACATCACCTCCGTCCTTGACGATGAAACGGCGCACCCCTGCGGCCGGTGCGACAACTGCGCCGGGCGCTGGTTCCCGGCAGACGTGGCGGAGGATGCCACCGCTGCCGCAGGCCAGACCTTGAGCAGGGCGGGCGGTGTCCTGGAGGCACGCTTGCAGTGGCCCAGCGGCATGGACCGCCTGGGCGTTCCGGTGAAGGGAAAGCTGAAGCCCGCCGAAGGACTCGCGGAGGGACGCGTCCTGGCCCGCCTGACGGATCTCGGCTGGGGCGGCGCGCTGCGGGAGCTGTTCGCTGCCGGTGCCCAGGACCGGCCCGTGGATCCCGGGATGCTGCAGGCCTGCGTGCAGGTCCTGCGGGAATGGGGCGCCGGCGATTCAAGCACCCCGGGCTGGAGCGGTGCGGGCAGGCCCGCCGCCATCGTGAGCATCCCGTCACGGAGCAAGCCGCAGCTGGTGGGCTCCCTGGCCCGGGGAATCTCGGAGATCGGCCGGATTCCCTACCTCGGCGAGCTGCAGCTGGCCCACGGCGGCCCCACCGGGAGCCGCGGCGGCAACAGCGCCTACCGGCTGGCCGGGGTGTGGGACCGACTGGCCGCCGGACCGGAGCTTGAAGCAGCGCTGGCAGCAGTCCAGGGGCAGAGCGTGATGCTCATCGACGACCTCGCGGACAGCAGGTGGACGCTCACGGTCGCGGGCCGCGCTCTTCGGCAGGCCGGGGCCGGCGCGGTTCTTCCACTGGTGCTTGCCCAGGCCGGCTGACTTCCGCCCCGGCGTGCCGGGGCAGCAGGAGGCTGTCCAGGGTGCTGGCGAGCATCAGGGCGGCCATGGCCAGGAAGGCGCCGCGGAACGGGCCGGCCGGGTCCGCAGATCCCGCCGGCAGTCCGGAGAAGATCCGGATTAGCAGTGCCGCCACGGCGATGCCCGCGCCGGTGGCGAGCTGCACAAGGGTGGCGGAGACCGTGTTCGCTGACGTCAGCTGGGCCGGCACGATGTCTGCGTATTGCACCGAGGCGTAGGCCGAGAAACCGATGGACCGGAACGCGCCGCTGCAGACCAGCAGGGCGAATGTCAGCGCCTGGGGTGTTTCGGACGTGAGGAAGGCGCAGGCGGCGAAGGTAGCGGCGGACGCGAGGGAAGCTAAGACCAGCATTGCCTTGAAGCCGAAGCGGCGGATCAGCGGGGTGGTGGCCGGCTTGATACCGATGTTGCCGATGAAGACCGCCGCCACCATGATGCCCGCGTGGATGGGGGACCAACCGAATCCTGTCTGGAACATCAGTGGCAGCAGGAAGGGTACGGAGCTGATGGTCAGGCGGTAGACGAACCCGCCGGTGGCCATGGCGCGGAACGTCCGCGTACGGAACACCTCCAGGTCGAACAGCGGGTTCCTTGCCTTGCGCATCCACAGCACGGCGGCCGCGAGGCAGAGGGCTCCGGCGGCTGCGCTGATCCCGGCCCAGGGGGTGTCGGGGTGGGCGCTGGCCAGTTCGAGGCCGGTCACCAGTGCGCCGACGCCCAGGGTGGTGAGGATAAGCCCGGGCCAGTCCAGGCGGCGGCCCGGGTCTCCGCTGGTGCCGGGCACCAGGCGCAGCGCTGCGATCAGGGCGGTGGCGCCGAGCGGAAGGTTGATCAGGAAGATCCAGTGCCAGGACAGATAGGTGGTGAGTGCGCCGCCCACCAGGGGAGCGAGGACCGGAGCCAGGAGTCCGGGCCACACCAGGAAGGCGGTGGCCCGCAACAGTTCGGCTTTGGGAGTCCCGCGCAGGACCACCAGCGTTCCGACCGGCACCATCATGGCTCCGCCGGCGCCCTGGGCGATGCGGCTCAAAGTCAGGGTGGTGAGGTCCTGGCTCAGCGCGCAGGCAAGCGAGGCGGCGGTGAAGACGGCGATGGCGAGGCAGAACACCCGGCGGGCTCCGAAGCGTTCGGCCAGCCAGCCGCTGATCGGAATGCCCACCGCCACCGTCAGCAGATAGGCCGTCATGGTGATGTTCACGTCGGCTGCCGGAACGCCGAAGTCGGCGGAAATGTTGGGGATGGCGGTGGTCAGGACCGTGCCGTCCAGGAATTCCATGAAGAACGTTGCGGCCACCAGGAGCGCCAGGCGCGGATTCCACACCTGCCCGGTGCTTCCGCTTCCGTCCACCCGAGTACTCGCTGCCATTCGTTTATGGTGCCATCGGGAGTAGCCTGCAGCAGTGCGTGTCCGGTCCCCGGACGGCCCGGGCCAGGCCCCGGGAACGCAAAGCACCCTGGAACGCAAAAAGCCCCGGTCCAGGGACCGGGGCCAAACGCGGAGACGGGGGGATTTGAACCCCCGGTCGAGTTTAACCCCGACCCTTCATTAGCAGTGAAGTCCATTCGGCCGCTCTGGCACGTCTCCAATTGCTATTCCTAGCCCACCAAGGATACGCAGATCCGGGCACCCAGTGCAAAACGCCGGCTGGAGCAGGCGCAGCGCCAACAGGCAGGCTGTGCAACAGCGGAACTCAGGCGGCGGGCTGCGCGGGCCGCACCATCCGGATCTCGCGCAGGTTCTCCCACTCGGCCAGGACATCCTCGGCGCCGTCAGGTTCAAAGCCGAACCGGCGGTAGAAACCGATGGCACGGCTGTTGTCGGCCGCCACCCACAAGCTGGCCGCTTCATTTCCAAGTGCCGTTTCCAGCAACCGCCGGCCCAGTCCCAGGCCCTGGTGCGAGGCCAGCAGGTACAGTCCCCACAGCTGGAAGTCTCCAGAGGCCGGCGGTGGATGCCCTTGCGGGGAACCCGGGGCGGGATCCCACCGGACACCCGCGAATCCGACCACTGTCCCGTCGTCGCACGCCACCCACGCCGCCGCGGGCTCGGGACGGTCCAGCAACATCCGCCACAACTCCAGCCGGTTGGCCGGATCCACCCTGGACAGGAAGGCGTTGGAGAGCATCCCGCGGTACGTTTCCCGCCAGCAGCGGATGTGCACCTCGGCCAGCGCCTCCACGTCGGCGGCGACGGCCCGCCGCACCGACAAGCCTGGAGTCACGACAACCCGCCCGCCAGCGCCTTCCACAGGAAATGCTGGCTGCGTGCCTGCAGCGCGGCGGCTTGCCGGTTGTCGGACGCACCGGCGTGGCCGCCCTCCAGGGCTTCATGGAACCAGACGTTCGGGATGCCCATGGCCAGCATGCGGGCTGCCATCTTCCGGGCCTGGACAGGCCCCACCCGGTCATCGGAGGTGGCGGTCCAGATGAACGTTTCGGGGTACTCCACCCCGTCCCGGAGCAGGTGGTAGGGGGAGAAGGTCCTGATGTACTCCCACTGCTCCGGCACATCCGGGTCGCCGTACTCCGCGATCCAGGAGTGGCCGGCGGACAGTTTGGTGTAGCGCCGCATGTCCAGCAGGGGCACACCGCAGGAGACGGCGCCGAACAGTTCCGGGTATCGGGTGAGCATGTTCCCCACCAGCAGCCCGCCGTTGGAGCCACCCACGCAGCCCAGCCGCTCGCGGGACGTGACCCCGCGGCTGATGAGGTCCCGGGCCACGGCCGCGAAGTCCTGGAACGCCTTGTGCCGGTTTTCCTTGAGTGCGGCCCGGTGCCAGGACGGACCGTATTCGCCGCCGCCTCGGATGTTGGCCACCACGTAGACCCCGCCGCGCGAATGTCGGTCGCTGCTGCCGGCGGGCCCCGAGGTCCTGCGCTCCAGCCACGCCCTGCCCACGGTGCCGCTGTAGCCAGGCGTCCGGGAGATCTCGAACCCGCCATATCCGGACAGCTGGGTGGGGTTCTGGCCATCCAGCGGCAGGTTCCGGGCGGACACCTGGAAATAGGGGACGCGTGTTCCATCCTCGGACACGGCGAAGTGCTGCTGCACTTCGTATTCGCTGTCCGCAAAGAACGACGGCGACGCCTTCACCACCGCGTGCCGGCTCACCACGCCGGGCTGGGAGCCGTCGTCGTGGTTGCGTTCCAGGGTTCCCCGCATCAGGGTGCTGGGGGTGGTGAATCCGGTGGCGACGAGCCAGAAATCGTCGCCCGCACCGCCGTCGGCCGCGGTTTCATCCTCGTCGTCCACGGCGTAGGCGTTGACGTCGTGCAGGGGCGGGCAGGCGTCCAGGGGAGTGGACGCCCAGTCGCCCTCAGCGCTGTCTGCGCCTGCCACGGGACGGGACGGGTCGAGGACCCGGATTTCGGACGAGACGTCCCGAAGGAGGTTCAGCAGTACGAAGTTGCGCGTCCAGCTCCAGGACTGCAGGGAGGTGCGGGCATCCGGGGTGAACAGGACGGACAGGCTGCGGCCGCCGTCCAGGTAGTCCTCAAACCCGGCGGCGAGCAGCGAGCCGGCCGGGTACGTGGTGCCGTCCAGGACCCAGTCCTGCTGCGGGCGGAACAGCAGCCACTCGCGGTGCGCGCTGACGTTGACGTCGGTGGGGACATCGATCGCCACCCACTCCCCGCCGCGGAGCACCAGGTTGGTGCGGTTGAAAAAGTCGATGTAGTCCACGGCGAAGGTGCGTTCAAAGCCGGGGGTGGAATCGTGGGCCACCACTGCCATCATGTGGTCTTCGGGGACCTCAAAGAGCCGGGGAGCGGCCGCGAGGCCGGTGCCGCGCCTAAGGGTTACCGCGGTCCGGGCATAGGAGGACGCCGTCTTGGGCAGCCCTTCGGCCGTGGAGGCGACCAGCAGGGTGTCCGCGTCCAACCATGACACGTGGCCCTTCGCAGTGGGCAGGTCGAAGCCGCCCCGGGAGGGGTCCACGAAGGAGCGGGTCTCGACGTCGAATTCGCGGTAGCGGTTGGCGTCGCCGCCGTCGGGGGAGAGCGCCAAGAGGGCCAGGCGGTAGGGGTCGCCGGTCGCCGGTCGGAGGAACGTGGCTCCATGGAACACCCATTCCTCGCCTTCGGCGGCGGACAGCGCGTCCACGTCCAGCAGGACGTCCCATTCGGGGGAGTCAGTGCAGTAGCTTTCCCAGGTGGTCCGGCGCCACAGGCCCTTGTGGTTCTGCTGGTCCTTCCAGAAGTTGTAGTACCAGTCGCCGCGCTTACCCACCATGGCGATGCGGTCCGTGGAGTCGAGGACTTCAAGGATGCTGCCCTCAAGCGCCGCATAGTCCGCGTCCTCGAGCAGGTCCTCCGTGCGGGAGTTCTGCTCCTTGACCCAGGCAAGCTGCTCTTCGCCGTAGATGTCCTCGAGCCACACGTTTTCGTCGATGGGCTCCGGCGCGGTGCCCGCAGGCGCGCTCCCGGAGCTGGCCCCGGAACCCGGAACGGACGCTGAATCAGCTGCAGTGGTGGTCATTCGCCCATCCAAACAACATCGGTGCCGGCGGGCAAGGCGTTCAGCTGGCAGCGGATAGTCTGGATGCCGTGGAAAATACGCAGAGCATCCGGGCCGCCATCATTGGTGCCGGCCCCCGCGGCACCAGCGTGCTGGAACGCCTGCTCGCGCACTCCGCCGCCGGCCGCGCCAGTGACGGCGGGGCTCTCCGGCTCCACATCGACGTCGTGGATCCCTACCCGGCCGGGCCGGGGCATGTCTGGCAGCCGCAGCAGTCGCGGCTGTTCCTGATGAACACCCAGTCCTTCTACCCCACCCTCATTCCGGAGGACCCGTCGCTTCCGGCGCCGCTGGCAGGCACCTCGTTCGACAGGTGGCGGGAGCGGCAGCAGCGCAACCCGCTGCCGTCCCTGACCCCGGACGAACGCGCGGAACTCGCGGTGCTGCAATCCAATGACTTTCCCAGCCGCGCCCTGTACGGCAGGTACCTGCGCTCCACCCTGGAGGACCTGCTGGACAACGCGCCCGACGGCGTCACCGTCCAGTTCCACGAAACGTCCGCCTTGTCGGTCCGCCCCGCAGCGGACGGAACGTTCGACGTCGGCCTGGCCACCGGGGAGACGCTCCGCGCCGGCTCCGTGGTGCTCGCGCTGGGCCACATACCGTCCAGGCTCAATCCCGAACAGCGCGAGTTGCAGGCGGCGGCGGAGCAACTGGGACTGCAGTACCTGCCCCCGGCGGCACCCGCCGACGTGGCCTGGTCCCGGATCCCTGCCGGCGAACCCGTCCTGGTCCGCGGCATGGGGCTGAACTTCTTCGACACGATGGTGCAGCTCACCGAGGGCCGCGGCGGAAAGTTCGTATCCGGCGGCGGACGGCTGGAGTATGAACCGTCCGGCCAGGAGCCGCTGATCATCGCGGCCTCCCGGCGCGGTACCCCGTACCGCGCCAAGGCGGCGCTGGAAGGCTACTATCCGGCGTCGGTCACCCTCCGCTACCTCACCGAGGCGGCGCTGGAGCGGTTCCGCAGGGCCGGCATCCGGCCCGGGTTCGACCATGACCTGTGGCCGCTGCTGCACCGCGACACTCTTTGGGCCTACTACTCCACGCTGGTCCGCTCGCAGCCCGCCGCCGTCCCGGACAGGGCTGCCTTCCTTGCCGCCCTCGAAGAAGCGCTGCACCCGCACGCGCATTCGGCGGCCAACTGGGAGGACAGCGTGGAGAGCGTGCTGGCGGTCCATGTGGGACCGCGGCACAGGCTGGACCTTCCCGCGCTCGCGGCACCCCTGGCAGGAAGGACATTTGGTTCCCGGAGGGAACTCGACGCCGCCGTGGTGGAGTACCTGCTGGACGATGCCCGCCGCTCAGCCCTGGGCGAGGACGACCCCGTCAAGATGGCCATCGGCGCCCTGCACCACGGGCGCGCCGTCCTCAAGACCGCAGTGGCCGACGGCGGCATCACCGAGGCGTCCTGGGTGGCCGGACTGCGTGGCTGGTTTGAGTCCTTCGTTGAGGGCCTTGCCAGCGGGCCCCCGGCCCTGCGCTCCGAGCAGTTGGCCGCGCTGGCCCGGGCCGGAATTGTCAGCTTTGTGGGCCCGGACCCGAAGTTCGGCGTTGACCGCAGGACCCGGATGTTCACCGCGTCCTCACCCTGGGTGGACGGTCCGCCGGCTGCCGCGCCCACCATGGTGGAAGCCCTGGCCCCCGGCAACAGGGTCTCGGCCAACGACTCACCACTCCTCGGGCAACTGCTGAGTGACGGCGCGGTCCGGCCCCGCCTGATGATGACCGCCGAGGGTGCGCCCGTCCAGTCCACCGGCCTGGACGTGGTGCCCCACCCGTACCGGCCTGTGGCGGCAAACGGCGCTGTCACCGAGGGCATTTACGTCCTGGGCCTTCAGCTCTCCTCCAACCAGTGGGGGACGGCCATCGCCGCCGAGGCTGCCCACCCCGGGTACCCGGTCTACCGGAGCGGCCAGCGGACCCTCCGCGACGCCGACGAAATAGCTGCCGCCATCCTCGGACGCTGAACGCCGCCCACACCGGGAACCTCTCGCTGCCGCGTAACAAAGGGCGCTGCACCACGAGAAATATTCGGGACGGATTTCCCACCGGCAGGCCTGCCACGCAGCGCATGACTTGACGACGGCGGCACAGGCAGGTCCGCTTCATGGCCGTGATGGGTGCCAGGCCCCCGCACGTACCGGCCCCGTATGTCACCAGGCGTAGCGACGTGACCCTCCTTTACCCGGCACGGTGGCCCAACGTTGCCGCCGGTTAACCCCCGGGTAGGAGTGTTGCACCGTGCGTCCACGGCCTTCCCCGGGAGACGTTTTGGGGCCGATCATGACCCGGGAAAACCTGAAATTTCCTGCCGTTTCCCGCCGTGAAGGCCCCCCTTCTGCTTCGGATTCCGCTCTGTTCTAGTGGTTGCCACGAGCCAGCCGGCCCGGACCCAACCGACTGCAGAAAGACCCCCGATGAAAAACCGACTCCTGCCCGCAAGACGAATCACCGCCGCAGGCAAGGCAGCCGCAGTGGCCGCCGCCGCGGCACTGTCGCTGGTGCCGTCCGGGTGCGGCGGCAGCGCCACCGCGGAATCGGCGGGAAGCGGCGGCACCGAAGTGAAGACCGTCCGTTACCAGGGCTCACCCAACACCGTCTCCCTGCTGGAGGTGGCCGAGGACCTGGGGTACCTCGGCGACGTCAAGCTCCAGTGGGTCAGCAACACCACCAGCGGCCCGCAGAGCATCCAGTCCGTTGCCACGGACCAGACGGACATCGGCGGCGCATTCACCGGAGCGGTGATCAAGCTGATCGAAGCAGGCGCCCCCGTCCAGGCCGTCATCAACTACTACGGCGAGGACAAGGACACGTTCACCGGGTACTACGTGGAGGAAGGCAGCCCCATCACCAGCGCCCGCGACCTGATCGGCAAGAAGATCGCGGTGAACACCCTGGGCGCCCACCATGAGGCAGTCATCACCACGCACCTGAAGAACAGCGGACTGTCACCCGAGGAAATCAAGCAGGTCCAGCTGGTGGTGGTGCCGCCCAACGAAACCGAGGTGGCCCTGCGCAAGAAGCAGGTGGATGTGGGCACCCTGGGCGGGGTGCTCCAGGACCGGGCGCTCGCCGAGGGCGGCATCCGGGCCCTGTTTACCGACGTCGGGGTCATTGGGGGGCCGTTCGACGCCGGCCAGTACGTCCTGCGCAAGGACTTCCTGGCAAAGAACCCGGAGACCAGCCGCACGCTGGTGACCGGCGTGGCTAAGGCAATCGAGTGGGAACGCAACACACCCCGTGAACAGGTCATTGCCAAATTTGAGGAGATCATCGCCAAGCGCGGACGGAACGAAAGCACCGAGGTGCTCAAGTACTGGAAGAGCGTGGGAGTGGCCTCACCCGGCGGGCGCATCTCGGATAACGACTTCACCCGCTGGTCCGATTACCTGAAGTCCGCAGGGATCATCAGCGGCGGCCTGGACACGGCAAAGCTCTACACCAACGAATTCAACCAGTTGGAGACAACCGCTCCGGCTGCACAGTCCAAGGGATAACCATGACCTCCAAAATCAGCCTTCAACACGTCACCAAGGAGTTCGCCGTCCGGCAGGGAAGGAACAGCCGGGGCAGGAGAATCCGCAGCCAGCCGGAGGCCGCCGTCCTGACCGCCCTGGATGCCCTCAGCCTGGACGTGGCAGCCGGTGAATTCCTCACACTGGTGGGGCCCAGCGGTTCCGGCAAGACCACCCTCCTGGACCTGCTGGCCGGCCTGTCCCGTCCCACGTCCGGAAAAGTCCTGGTGGATGGAAAGGAAGTCACCGGGCCGGGCCAGGACCGCGCCGTCGTGTTCCAGCAGTACGCCCTCTTTCCCTGGCGGACTGCGTCAGCGAACGTCTCGATCGGCCTTGAGAACCGCGGGCTGTCCCGGAAGGACCGGGCGGCGACGGCAAGCAAGTACCTGGACCTGGTGGGCCTGGCCGGGTTCGAGGACCGGTATCCGCATGAACTGTCCGGCGGTATGAAGCAGCGCGTGGCCATTGCCAGGAGCCTCGCCTATGAGCCGGACGTCCTCCTGATGGACGAGCCCTTTGCGGCGCTGGACGCCCAGACCCGTGAGCAGCTTCAGGACGAGCTCCTGAGGATCTGGCAGGCGACGGGGAAAACCATCGTCTTCATCACGCACGGGATTGACGAGGCGGTATATCTCGGCCAGCGGGTGGCGGTGTTGAGCGCCAGGCCCGGCAGGCTCAAGGAAATCGTGGACATCAACATTCCGGACCGCGGGGGCGAGGCGGATGTCCGCTCCCACCCTGCGTTCGTGGAGCACCGCCACCAGGTATGGTCCCTGCTGCACGACGAAGTCCGGCTGGCCCAGGACTCGGGCCACCGCAAGATCCTCCCGGACGGAACGGCCCCCGATGAACACCCCCTCGAAAGGAACGCCGCCTGATGAGCACCGTCCTAAGCCGGCCCCCACAGGGGAGCGCCGCCGTCGAACCCGCACCGCATCCCGCCGAACTGCCGGCGGCCCCCTCCCATCCCGCCCGCAGTGAACGCCCGACGCCGGCAGGAAGGTTGGGTGCCGCAGCGAACGTCGCCACACGCGCGGCCTGGAAGTCGCTGGCAGTCCTGCTGTTCCTGGCGCTGTGGGAGTTTGGTCCCCAATACTTCGCGGGCCCGTCCACCCGAGTGTTCCTCCCGCCGCTGCACGAAGTCCTCGCGGCGGGGGCCAGGCTGGTGGAAACCGGGCAGCTGCGGAACCACCTGCAGGCCAGCCTCACCCGCTCCGTTTCCGGGTTCGGGATGGCGGTGGTGTCCGCCGTTGCCCTGGGGCTGCTGATCGCCTGGTACGGCTGGTTGAACTCGTTCCTGAACCCGCTTTTGGAACTCTTCCGCAACACCGCAACCCTCGCCCTGCTGCCGGTCTTCACGCTCCTGCTGGGCATCGGGGAGGAATCCAAGATCACCATCGTGGCCTACGCCGCGTTCTTCCCGGTGCTGCTCAATACGATCGCCGGTGTCCGCACGGTGGACCCGCTGCTGGTCCGCGCGGCCAGGTCCCTGGGGCTGAACAGCTTCCGGCTCTTCCAGAAAGTCATCCTTCCATCGGCGGTGCCCACCATCTTCACTGGGATCCGGATGGCCGGCACCTCCTCGATCCTGGTGCTGATTGCCGCGGAAATGGTGGGTGCAAAGGCCGGGCTCGGATACCTGATCGTCAATTCCCAGATGAGCTTCCTCATCTCGGACATGTACGCAGGCATCCTCACCGTCTCCGTGCTGGGCCTTCTCGTCAACATCCTGCTGGTGGCACTGGAACGCCACTTCTCCCGCTGGCGCACCGCCGTCGGCTCCGGCAACTGACCTTCCCCGTCCCAAACCCGACAACACTGACACTGAAAAGGACACCGACCATGACCACCATTACCGAAACCAGGCTCGAATTCACGAAGCTCGGCTCCCGCATCGGCGCCGAAATCCGTGGCCTGGACCTGGGCGCGGAGCTCAGCCCTGGCACAGTGGCCCAGATCCGCGAAGCCCTCAACGTCCATAAGGCCCTGGTGTTCCGGAAGGCGAACATCCGCACCGACGAGGACCAGGTCCGGTTCGCAAGCTACTTCGGCCCGCTCACCAAGGCGCACCCCACCGTTGCCTCCGTCGATGGCAAACCGGCCGTCCTGCCGGTGGACAGCGAAAACGGCAGCGCCAACAACTGGCACACCGATGTCACGTTCGTGGTGAACCCGCCGCAGGCATCAACGCTGCGCAGCATCACGCTGCCGGCGTACGGCGGTGAAACGCTCATCGCCTCCTCGGCGGGGGCTTACCGCGACCTGCCCGAGGAGCTGCGGAACTTCGCCGACACCCTCTGGGCCATCCACACCAACGACTACGACTACTCCGTTCCCAAGAACCTGGAACACGCCAATGCGGAGGAGCGGCGCAAGGAATTCACCAGGATCCACTTCGAAACCGCCCACCCCGTGGTCCGCGTCCACCCGCTGACCGGGGAGCGCGGGCTCTTCATCGGCGGCTTCGCGCAGCGGCTGCGGATCGTGGGGCTGTCCAACACCGAGTCCAGGGACATCCTCCGCCTGCTGCAGGCCTACGTCACCCGGCCGGAAAACGTGGTCCGGGTGAACTGGGAACCTGGCCAGCTGGTGCTCTTCGACAACCGGATCACCCAGCACTACGCCCCGGACAACTACGATGGCCAGCCGCGGAAGCTGAACCGGGTGACCATTGCGGGGGATGTCCCGGTGGGCGTGGACGGCCGCAGCAGCACCGCAATCAGGGGGGATTCATCCACCTACTCGGAAACTGTGGTCCTCCCCTAGACCCCGGAGTTTTTGTCCAGATATGGCGGGATAACCTGCCCGGAAGTCACCATATCTGGACAAAAACTCCCAGCAGAAAGCGCCCCACGTTCGGGTCCGGAAGTCCGGGACCAACGCGGGGCGCTTTCTTGTTCAGCCAGGCATCAGCCGCGCAGACACCGCTGGTACTGGAGCCAGGCAATGCCGTAACGGATCCAGCCCAGGACGTCGTACCACTGGGCGGGTTTGGCCGGAGCGGTGCATACCGGCGGGACGGGACCTTCAGTGGCCACCTGCACGCCAACCTTCACCACGGTGCCGGACTCGGCAGCGGTCAGCACCAGGGTTCCGGTGCCGGCTGCCGCGCGTGCGGGGACGGCCAGGTTCACAGAAGCAGACCCGGAAGCGGCCGGCACGGCGCCAAGGTCTGTCACTACACCGGCGGCATCGGTGAACACCGCCGCCAGGGAGGTGTTGGCCGGGCTGCCCAGCGACGTCAGGTCCAGCTTGGAAACCGTCAGCGTGACGGCTTCGCCCGGGTTGACCTTTGCGGGAGTGCTGTTGGTGACGGCCACGGAGCGGCGGGCGAAGTCCGGCGATACCGGACTGCTCTCCTGCAGGTAGCTGATCCACGCGTCCCGGTCCACCAGCCCGGAGTCACGGGTGTTGGCGCCTTCGGTGAAGACCCGGAAGTTGTCCCCGCCGGTGGCCAGGAAGCTGAACGTGCCCACCCGGTAGGACTTCGCCGGGTCAAGCAGTTCCCCGTTGACCCGGACCGAAGTGATGCGGTCACCGGCAGCGCGGGCGGCGTCGAAGGTGTAGTTCACGTTCTTCGACAGGCCCAGCTGGATGTAGGCGCGGCTGGGAACCGTGCCGTCCGCGTTGGTCTGCCACTGCTGTTCCAGCAGCGTCTTGAACTGTGCACCGGTCAGGGACGTGGTCCAGAGGTTGTTCACGAACGGCAGCACCGCGTTGGCCTCGGCGTAGGTGATGGTGCCGTCCGGGGCGTAGTAGAGCTCGTTCCGCAGTCCGCCGGCGTTGACCACGCCGATTTCCGCGCCGCCCAGTTCGGCCGGCTGCAGCGAAGCAAGCAGCGAGTCGGCCACGAGGTTGCCGAGGGTGGACTCGCTCGAGCGGTCGTCCCGCTTTGGCGCACCGGTGGCGTCGGTCGTGAACGCCGTGGTGATGTCGGCGGTGACGGAACCGACCGGCCGGTTTCCGACGACGGCGGCGTCCGCGAGGGCCTTCTGGACAATGGCGTCGACGGCGGCGACCCGGGGGTAGGCGGCGATCAGGCCGGCGGCGGGATCGGTGGTCCGCTTGACGTTGCTGCCCTTGGACGCCGTCACCTCTTTGGTGGCGGTGTCCACTGTCAGCTGGATGTGACCCACGTTCTCGCCGTAGTTGCCGGTCTGCACGATGGGACGGGTCTTGCCCTCGACGCCGGGAACTGGGGCATCCCAGGCGTATTCCTTGTGCGTGTGGCCGGTGAAGATCGCATCCACGTCGGCTGACGTTTCGGTGACCAGCTTGGCGAAGGGGCCGCCAGCTGCAACTTCCTCCGCCAGGGTTGAACCTTCCACCACACCCGAGCCGGCGCCGTCGTGGTTTTCCACGATGATGACGTCGGCCAGGTTCTCGGCGGTGATCCTGGCGGCTGCCCGGTTGATGGCATCCACCGGGTCCCCGAACTCAAGGTCTGCGATGCCGGCCGGGGTCACCAGGGAGGGGACCTCCTGGGTGACGGTGCCGATGACGGCCACCTTGATGCCGTTCATGTCCAGCACAGTGAACTCCGGCAACACCGGCTCAGTGGTGCCCTTGCGGTAAACGTTGGCGCCAAGGTAGGGGAACTTCGCATTGGCGCCGCCGGCGATGACGCGCTCGCGCAGGTCCGCCCATCCGCCGTCGAACTCGTGGTTGCCCACGGCTGATGCCTGCAGGTCCAACGCGTTCAGCACGTCGATGGTGGGCTGGTCCTTCGCAACAGCGGAGGCGAACAGCGACGCACCGATGTTGTCGCCGGCGGAGAGGAACGCCGTGGCGCCAGGGGCGGCAGCGGCGCGGAGCTTCTCGATGGTTCCGGCGAACTGGACGGTGTTGGCGTCGATCCTGCCGTGGAAGTCGTTGATCCCCAGGAAGTTCAGGTCGACTGTGGCAGGAGTGGAACCCAGGTCCAGGCCCACCACCACTGGATCGTGGTCGCTGGCACGGAACTGGTCCGGGGCGTAGTAGTTGGTGATGTTGTAGTTGTGGCGGCTGTATTCCAGGGCCACGGACTCCACCGAGTTGATGTTCCAGATGTCGGCCCCGGACACCACGGCATCGGCGGCGGGGGAAGCCAGGATGTGGTCCAGGGAGCCCACCATCCCGCCAAAGAGGTAGGAATGCTTGGCCGAGCCGTCGGCGTTCCGGGCTTTTTCGTCCTGGTTGACGTAGCCGGCGGACGTGAGGACGTTGATCGGGTCCTCCTTGGCGTAGGCGTTTAAATCACCGATCAGGAACACCTTGTCCGTGCCCTTGCTGGCCTGCAGGGACGTGGCAAAGTCCAGCAGTGACTTGGCCTGGGCCGTGCGCGCCAGGTTTGAGGCGCCCTGGCCCTGGTCCGTGTCCTCCGGCGTTGCTGCCGAACCCTTGGACTTGAAGTGGTTGGCGATCGCAATGAACTCCGTGCCCGCTGCACCGCCAGCGGGTTTGAACACCTGCGCCAGCGGCTTGCGGGCTGAGGCGAAAGCAACGGTGTCATTGTGGATGATGGACTCGCCCACCGGCTCGGCCGCGGCCTTCTTGAAGATGAAGGCGGTGCGGATAATGTCTTCGTCGCTCAGCGGCGGGGCATTGGCCGGCGTACGGACGTAATCCCAGACCCCGGGTGTGGCGGCGTTCAGCGCGCCCACCAGCCGGGCCAGGGCGTCGTCGCGGTTTTTGCCGAACTGCGCGGAGTTCTCGATCTCCATCAGGGTGACCACGTCGGCGCCGGCCTTGGTGATGGCGGAAACGAGCTTGTCCTGCTGCCGCTGGAAGTTTTCCAGATTGGCTGCGCCGCGGGCGTTGCAGCCGCCCCGGACCGTGACGGGTTTCCCGTCGCGGTCCGTGTTGTAGGTGCAGCCGGTGAGTTGGTCGCCTGTTGTGGGGAAGTAGTTGAGGACGTTGAACGAGGCAATCTTCAGGTTGCCGCCCACCGGCCGGGGTGCCTCGGTGCGGGTGGCGCCGAACATGGCGGGCTGGACCGTGGCCGCATTCGCGGGGGTCAGGTGGGTGAGCGGCTGGAACTTCCAGGCGTTGTTGGCGTAGCCCAGGACCACGTTCGTGGTGAACGTCGCCGGCGAACCTACCCGCACCGGATCGGTGCCCGTCAGATATGGCAGGGGCAGGGCCTTGTTGCCGCTGCTGCCGAGGAAGTTGGTGCTGGCGCCGTCGTCGAGCTTGATGCCCCGGGCGGCGTTTTCCTGGACGACGGCGGCATGTTCGGCAGTGCCGTACGGAGCCACCGCGGTGGGCTGGACCAGGGGAGTGGTGCCGCCGGCCAGGCCGATCTCGCCGTACTGGTTCAGGCTGTAGTTGTCAGTGACCGTCAGCGGCCCCTGGGGTGCCAGGAGCATTCCTTCCAGGGACTCGCGTAAGGCTTCGTTTGTGGGCAGGGTGAAGGCGGTGGGCTTCACCTCCGGGGCGGCGTCGGCCAGCTTGGTGAGCCCGGTGGCTGCGTCAACGTTGAGCTGCGTCATCCCGTAGTACTCAGCCACTGTGCCTGTCAGGCGGACGAAGTCGCCGGGCTGCACGGAACCCGCGGTGGCGGGGGAATAGACGAAGATCCCGTCCGATGCGGCGTGGTTGGTGGCCGTGAGGTCACCGCCGGTGCCGGCAGTCTGGATGTAGTAGCCGTTCAGGCCGCCGGTGGGGAACACGGCGGTGACCTTGCCCGTGGTGGTTACCGTGGCGCCCGCCAGCGGGCTCTGGGTACCGGTGCCCTGGATGTCGGCGATGGTGGCCAGGGCAGGGCTTGGAGTGGGCTCCGGATCAGGTGCGGGATCCGGGTTCTGGGATGCGCCGCCCGAGGACGTAGGCGTGATGGTGGCGCTGAGGGTGAAGTCGGCTCCGTTGCTGTTGCTGTCCGCTGCGGCTGCCCTGTTCAGGCTTTTGACGTCGGTGTTACCCGAGGGGGCGGTGGCAGCAATCGTTTCAAAAGTGTTGGACGTGCCGTAGCCAAGGAGGTCGGCCACGCCGGCGGGCTCCACCTGGGAGCCAGTGGAAAGCGCGACGGCGGTTGGCTGCTTGGCGAGCACCACCGTTCCGGCGCTGCCGCTCAGGTTAAGGACACCTGCCACCAGGTCCGGGGCGGGGAGATCGGCGCCGTTGGAGCCATTGCTGCCGCCCTGCACCAGGTAGTGCCCCTTGGCCGGAATGGACCCGGACAAGGCAGCCACGCCCGAAGGCGCAGATGTCCCGGTGGCGGACCGGTACTGCAGGGACCAGCCGTCCAGCGAGACCGGGGCCTCTGACGTGTTGTACAGCTCCACGAACTTGTTCTTATAGGCAGCGCCGCTGCTGCCGCCGCTGAGGTAGGCCTCGTTGATGACAACGGGCGAGCCCCCGGCCGCGACTGAGACCTCCGCGGCCGGATCGTCTGCAACGGCGGGAAGGGCTGCCAGGGGAGCTGCGATGAGCCCCGCGGACAAAGCTGTTCCCAGCGCCAGTTTCCAAGGTGTTTGATGCATCCGCTCTTACTTTCATAAGGATGTCCCCGGTAGGGGACCCGATGGGAAGTGTCCGGGTTGTACCAACGGGCAAGTGGCCCGGACCCGGCTCCGGTCAAGTGGGTATTTCCGGCACATCACAACAGAGCTGAATGAACGCAAAGTGGCTAGGGCGTGCATCCGGCGGGACGTCCCCCAGCGGAACGGACCGCCCACCGGCCTGGAGCCCCCGTAGCCTGGTTCCGGTGATGCTGCTGGTGGTTTATGGCCGGACCGTAACCCCCACATGTGCCGGCCATCACCAAAGAATACCGGCCGGTAGCTTTGGTGGAAGGACGCGGCGGCCGATTTGTCCAAAGAATTTACATGTTCTCCATCAAGCGCCAGGAAGCCGCAGGGGAAACCGGGCCGGCGGCGGTGGAGGGCAAAACCAAGGGCCCCTGCCGGCCAGCGGACTGGCGGACAGGGGCCCTCTTTTGCGGAAGGTAAGAGATTCGAACTCTTGGTACGGGGTTACCGCACACTGGTTTTCAAGACCAGCTCCTTCGGCCGCTCGGACAACCTTCCTCAGCTAGTAGTGTTTCATAGGCGCTTGCCTGCAACAAAACAGAGCCTGGAAGGTGTCCGGTGCACACTGGTTGCAGCCAGTATTGAGTCAGAACGGAAGTGGTCCATGAAAGCCGTCTATATTTCGGAACCGGGCGGCCCGGAGGTCCTGGAGGTCCGCGAAGCCGATGCCCCGGTGCCCGGCCCCGGCGAGGTGCTCATCGACGTCGTTGCCGCAGGCCTGAACCGTGCCGACGTGCAGCAGCGGCGGGGTTTCTACCCGCCGCCGCCGGGCGCGTCCGAGATTCCCGGGCTCGAGGTGTCCGGCAGGATCGCTGGGTTCGGGCCGGGGGTGACCAAGGCTTTCTCCGTGGGCGACAAGGTGGTGGCGCTGCTGGCGGGAGGCGGCTACGCCCAGCAGGTGGCGGTCCGGGCCGAACAGGTCCTGCGGGTGCCCGAGGGGGTGGACCTGGTGACGGCGGCGTCGCTGCCGGAAGTTGCGGCCACGGTCTACTCCAACCTGATCATGACGGCCCAGCTCCAGCCGGGGGAGACTGTACTCATCCACGGCGCCACCGGCGGGATCGGCACCATGGCCATCCAGCTGGCAAAGGCCTTCGGGGCGCGGGTGGCCACGACGGCCGGCACGGATGAAAAGGTGAGCACGGCGAAGGCCTTCCTGGGCGCGGATATCGCCATCAACTATGCCGAGGAAGATTTCCCCGAAAGCCTCCGCCGGCAAAACGGCGGAAAAGGCGCGGACGTCATCCTCGACGTCGTGGGGGCCAAGTACCTGTCGCAGAACGTGGACGCGCTGGCGGACTACGGGCGCCTCGTGGTCATAGGGCTCCAGGGCGGCACCAAGGGGGAGCTGGACCTGGGCCAGCTGCTGAAGAAGCGTGCCGCCGTGGTGGCCACGGCACTTCGGCCACGCCCGGTGGAGGAGAAGGGCGCCATCATGAATGCGGTCAGGGAAGCGGTGTGGCCGCTTCTCGGCGACGGCCGGATCAGGCCGCTCGTGGCCAAGACCTTCCCGCTGGACCAGGTCCAGGCGGCCCACCGGTACTTCGACAGCGGCGACCATGTAGGCAAAATCCTGCTGCTCATGTAGCGAGATACATACTCAGTATTGTTTTCCGTGCGGACTGCGGCTAGGCTTCGGGTATACGCGGTATGCACGGGTCTTGGGGGTTCGTGCATACCGCTGCTACCAGCCAGAAGGAGCAGCATGTCCATCCGTCACAGCCTCCTCGCCCTGCTGCAGGACCGGCCGCGCTACGGCTATCAGCTCAGGGTCGAGTTCGAGAACCGGACCGGGTCCACCTGGCCCCTCAACATCGGGCAGGTCTACACCACCCTGGACCGGCTGGAGCGGGACGGCCTGGTGGCGAAGGACGGCGACGACGGCGAGGGCCACGTGGTGTACAGCATCACCGGCGAAGGCGAGGCGGAAGTGCGGAGCTGGTTCGCCGCTCCCGTGGTGCGCACCAATCCGCCGCGGAACGAACTCGCCATCAAGCTGGCGCTTGCCGTGACGCTGCCGGGGGTAGACGTCCAGGCCATCATCCAGGCGCAGCGCGTGGCTTCCATCCGTGCCCTGCAGGATTACACCAAGGCCCGCCGGGATACGGCGGGCAGCCAGCGCAGTGGTGACACGGCCTGGCTCCTGGTCCTCGATTCCCTCATCTTCCAAACGGAAGCGGAGGTCCGCTGGCTGGACCTCTGCGAGGCAAGGATGGTCCAGCTGGCCGCCGCCACTGCCGCACGCAAGACGTCCAACGGGGTCACGGAAGACGCCGCCCCGCTCAACGCGGACAGCCGCCGGTGAGCGTCCAGGGGCCGCAGCAGGTCCTGGAACTCGCCAAGGTCAGCAGGACCTTCGGGGAAGGCGCGACGGCGGTCGCCGCACTTCGGGACGTGGACCTCACCATCGGCGCGGGGGAGTTTGTGGCCGTCATGGGGCCGTCGGGGTCCGGAAAGTCATCGCTGCTTGCGCTGGCCGGCGGACTGGACCAGCCAACGTCGGGCGGTGTCTTTGTGGAGTCAACCCCCCTTGCCGGGCTGGGGCTGAACGAACTGGCCCGGCTGCGGCGGCGTGCCGTGGGGTACGTCTTCCAGGACTTCAACCTCGTCCCCACCCTTACCGCCGCGGAAAATGTTGCCCTGCCGCTGGAACTGGACGGAACCGCGTCGAAGAAAGCCCGCCGGCAGGCGGCTGACGCCCTCCGCCAGGTGGGGATACCGGAACTGGCGGACCGGTTCATGGACCAGATGTCCGGCGGGCAGCAGCAGCGGGTGGCCATTGCGCGCGCGGTGGTGGGGCAGCGGCGGCTGATCCTGGCGGACGAGCCAACAGGCGCCCTTGACTCGACCACGGGCCAGGGCGTCATGGAGGTGCTGCGCTCGCGGGCGGATGCAGGGGCGGCCGTCATGCTGGTCACCCACGAGGCCCGGCATGCCGCCTGGGCAGACCGGGTGGTGTTCCTCCGCGACGGGCGGATAGTGGACCAGGCCACCGCCATGCACGATCCCACCATGCTCCTGGCGCAGGCCGGCCTCTGATGCCGCTTGACCTTACTCCGGCTCCTTGCGGCCGCCGGAGCAGTTTCCGTGTTGCCCTACGGATGGCCCGCCGCGACATCCGTCGCCACCGGCGCCGGTCGTTCCTGATCGTCCTGCTGATCATGCTGCCAGTGGCTGGGATGACCGGAGCGGCCACCCTGTACCAGAGCTCGTTGAGGACGCCGGAGGAGATTGTCCGGTTCGAGCTGGGTAATGCGCAGGCCCGGTTCGTCGCCCTGCCGGTCGTGAACGCGCAGACGCTCCAGGACCCGCAGAACGATTCGGTGGCGGCCTCCAGTCCCGGGAACGTGGATCCTGATTTCATTGCCACGCCCCCTGAGGGAGTCCTTCCGGAAGGCTACGAGGTACTGCCGTTGCGCCAGCTGCAGCTCACTACACGCGTCGGGGAAGCGCTGGTGTCACTGAACGGCGTCCAGGTGGACGCGCTGCACCCCGCCTTCACCGGCAAGTTCACGCTCCTTGACGGCCGGGCTCCGGAATCCACCAGGGAAGTCCTCGTCTCGCGCGGACTGCTGGCACGGTTCGGCCTGGACTTCGGCGAGGAATTTACGACGTCGGCAGGAACGTTCGTGCCGGTGGGCACCCTCCGTGACGCGGACGCCTCCGACAACAACAGCATCCTCTATGTCCAGGCCGGGCAGGTGCCGGCAACGGTCTTCGCGGACGAACGGACCCACTCGGTGTCCTACTACCTGGTGGGGCAGGAACCGATCGGCTGGCAGCAGGTCCGGGAGGCCAACAGCCGGGGCGTCGGGGTGCTCTCGCGCAGCGTTGTGCTGGACCCGCCGCCGCAGGAGCAGCGGGTGGTCCCGGGTGCCCAGGCATGGGACACGTCCGCTGAGACCTGGACTGTCTACGGCACCTTCGGCCTCCTGGGAGCCCTGGCCCTCTTGGAGGTGGGGCTGCTCGCCGGTGCTGCCTTCGCCGTGGGAGCCAAGAGGCAGGTGCGGGAACTGGCGCTGCTGGCCGCCTCCGGCGCGGAAGCCCCCACAGTCCGTTCGGTGGTCACGGCGGGAGGCCTGTGGCTGGGTTCCATTGCTGTTGCGGCCGGAGCCGCCCTGGGATTCGGCGGCGCTGCTGCAGCCGTGCTTTGGGTGCGGGCCGCAGGCTCGCCCCGGCTGGCAGGAGTGCATGCGGACCCCTTGCTGACGTCCGTTGCAATGGCTATGGGGCTTTCCGCGTGCATCCTCGCGGCACTGGCCCCGGCCAACCTGGTTGCCCGCCAGGCGCTGGTCGGCGCCCTCAAAGCCGGCCGCGCTCCCGCCGGAAACGGAAGGCGGGCCAGCATCGTGGGCACCGTGCTCCTGGCTGCGGCGGCGGGGCTGCTGGCTGCCGGCTGGCTGCTGGGGCAGTCCGTGAAGGACCCTGACCGCCAGGCGGAGCAACTGCCCTTGGTGGCCGGGCTGCTGATTGGCGGAGCGGTGCTGGCTGTTGCGGGACTCGTGCTGCTGACCGGTTGGCTGGTTGGCCTGCTGACCTCGCGGACACACTGGCTTTCCCTGCCCCTGAGGATGGCCGCCCGCGACTCCGCCCGGAACCGTGGCCGGACCGTCCCGGCGGTGGCCGCGGTTCTTGCTGCCGCAACGCTGGCAAGCGCCGGCCTGGTACTGGCCGCCAGCCAGCAGGCGGCGATGCGGGAAAACCACTGGTGGAGCGCGCTGGAAAACCAGGTCCGCCTGCCCCTGGAGGTGGACGCCCCGTTCCTTGCCGACGGCGGCAGGCAACCCTCGGTTGCAGTGGACCCTGCTGAACTTTCCTCCCGGGTCGGGCAGGCGGTGGACGCTGTTGCCTGGACGAAAACCATCACTGCGCCGGGATCGATTGACTGCGACTTTGGCCCTGACGTGGATATGTCGGTTCCCGTCCGGACGGAGGATTCGAACTGCATGATGTATTCCCTTGCGGTGCCGGCGGAGCATCAGTGTCCGATGACGCCGCAGCGAAGGGTGGTGGACCCGAGAGACTGGCGCTGCCGCGGGTCGATGATCCGTGAATCCGTTTCGCCGCGGGGCATCGTGGTGGGACGCGAAGAGGAGATCCGGTTGTTGCTGGGCACGGATGCGGGGGCCGACGCCCTCGGGGTGCTGGATGCCGGCGGCATGGTGGTGACCAATCCGGTCTTCGTCCGGGAGGGGAAAACCACGCTGCTGGGACAGGACGTCCGCACGCAGCTGCGGTCGCCGTCGGACGGTTCCATGGTCCACGAAACGGTTACCAGCACCGCCTTGCCCGCCATTGCGGTCGAACCACTGGAGGCGGTGCCCTACTACGGCGTCGTATCCCCGCAAACCGCTGAACGCCTGGACCTCCGTGCGGAACCTGCTGAGCTCCTGGTCCAGCTGGACCGGCGCCCGTCAGCGGCCGAGACTGATGCGGCGGCGGCGGCAGTGGCAGGTGTCTATCAACAGCCCGGGGCCGGGTTCTGGGTGGAACCGGGGGTCTCCCGGGACAACCAGTGGATGTTCTGGCTGATCGTTGCGGCCAGCGCGTTGATAACGCTGAGTGCAGCCGGCATCACCACCGGCCTGGCACTGGCTGACGCGCGCAATGACCACGTGACCCTGGCCGGCGTCGGAGCCTCGCCCCGTCTCCGTAAGGCGCTCGCGGCGGCGCAGGCACTTTTCACCTCCGGCCTGGGCGCCGCGCTCGGAACCATCGCGGGGGCCGTTCCTGCCGTGCTCATCGCAGCCTCCACGGAGATGCGGACAGCGGTGGAGGTCCCGTGGCTTCAGCTGCTGGCACTGATGCTCGCCGTTCCCGCAATGGGCTCGGCACTGGCATGGCTGTTCACCCGGGCGGCCCTTCCGGCGTCACGGCGGGGGTTGGGGGCGTAGCCGGCGGGGAACGGCGGCGGTCCAACGTTCGGCGCCCAGAGGCTGCCGTTCAGCGCACCGTCATGCCCGGGTGGGTGAAACCCATCCCCATCACCGAGCGGCATTGATAAGGTGCCTTAGTGGAGGCTCGCACCCATCTCAAGGAGGAGACATGGCCGAAACGCCTGACAACCGGAATGGTTCGGCGCGGAGGGAGGGCACGGTCTCCACGGACACCGCCCTTCCCGCCGCTGCCGTGGACGAGAACGTCCGCGAGGCGGAAGAACGGAAGTGGACGCCGCGGAAGATTGCGCTGTGGGCCGCGATTGCCCTGCTGGGCGGTGTGGCGTGGTTCATGCTCGCGATCATCCGCGGGGAAACGGTCAACGCCATCTGGTTCGTCTTCGCTTCGGTCTGCACGTACCTGATTGCCTACCGCTTCTATTCGAAGGTGATCGAACGCTACATCACCAGGCCGGATGACCGCAGGGCCACCCCCGCCGAGTACAAGGCGGACGGCAAGGACTATGTCCGGACGGACCGCAACGTCCTGTTCGGCCACCACTTCGCAGCAATCGCGGGTGCAGGCCCGCTGGTAGGTCCCGTGCTGGCGGCCCAGATGGGCTACCTGCCGGGCACCATCTGGATCATTATCGGCGTCGTGCTTGCCGGCGCGGTTCAGGACTACCTGGTCATGTTCTTTTCCATGCGCCGGGGCGGCCGTTCGCTGGGCCAGATGGCCCGGGAAGAGCTTGGCGTGGTCGGCGGTACTGCGGCCCTTATTGCCACGCTCCTGATCATGGTGATCATCGTTGCCATCCTGGCGCTCGTCGTCGTCAATGCCCTGGGTGAAAGCCCGTGGGGTGTCTTCTCCGTGGGCATGACCATCCCCATCGCCTTGTTCATGGGCGTGTACCTCCGCTACCTGCGTCCCGGGAAGATCATGGAGGTCTCCATCATCGGGTTCGTGCTGCTGATGGCGGCCATCATCGGCGGCGGCATCGTGGCCGAAACCTCCTGGGGCGCCGAGATCTTCACCCTGGACAGGGTGACCATCGCCTGGGGCATCATTATCTACGGTTTCATCGCCGCGATCCTGCCGGTGTGGCTGCTCCTGGCACCGCGTGACTACCTGTCGACCTTCATGAAGATCGGCGTGATTGTGATGCTGGCGGTAGCCATCATCGCGGTCCGGCCGGAGATCTCCGTGCCGGCGTTCAGCGAGTTCGCCAGCCGGGACAACGGTCCCGTGTTCCCGGGTGCGCTGTTCCCGTTCCTGTTCGTCACCATCGCCTGCGGGGCGCTGTCAGGCTTCCACGCCCTGATCTCCTCCGGCACCACCCCCAAGCTGGTGGAGAAGGAACGCCAGACCCGCTTCATCGGCTACGGCGGCATGCTGATGGAGTCCTTCGTGGCCATCATGGCCCTGGTCGCCGCAATCTCCATTGACCGCGGCCTGTACTTCGCCATGAACTCACCGGCGGCGCTGACCGGCGGGACGGTGGAAACAGCTGCCACATGGGTCAACAGCCTTGGCCTGACCGGTGTGAACATCAGCCCGGAGCTGCTGTCCCAGACGGCCGCCAACGTGGGTGAGGAAAGCATCGTCTCGCGCACCGGCGGTGCGCCCACGCTGGCCTTGGGCCTGGCCCACATCATGCAGCAGTTCATCGGCGGGACGGCCATGATGGCGTTCTGGTACCACTTCGCCATCATGTTTGAAGCCCTGTTCATCCTCACGGCCGTGGACGCCGGCACACGCGTGGCCCGTTTCATGCTGCAGGACTCCATCGGCAACTTCGTGCCCAAGTTCAAGCAGCACTCCTGGCGGCCGGGTGCCTGGCTTTGCACCGCCATCATGGTTGGCGCCTGGGGCGCGGTACTGCTGATGGGCGTGACAGACCCGCTGGGTGGCATCAACACACTGTTCCCGCTATTCGGCATCGCCAACCAGCTGCTGGCAGCCATTGCCCTGTCCGTGTGCCTGGCCATCGCCGCCAAGCGCGGGACCTTCAAGTACCTGTGGATCGTGGCCCTGCCGCTGGCCTTCGCCGCGGTGGTCACCATCACAGCGAGCTACCAGAAGATCTTCTCGCCGACGCCGGCGGTGGGCTACTTCGCCAACAACGCCGCATTCAGCAAAGCCCTTGCCGAAGGCAAGACCGAGTTCGGGTCCGCCAAGACCGTGACGGCCATGGAGGCTGTAGTCCGCAATACTGCCATCCAGGGCTGGCTGTCGGTGATCTTCGTGGTGCTGAGCATCATCGTGATTGCCACCGCCGTGCTGGCCACCATCAGGGCTTTCCGGCACCACGCGGCCGGCACACCCGTTACGGATACCGAGGACCCTGCCCGGCCGTCGCGGGTGTTCGCCCCGGCCGGGCTTATCCCCACTCCCGCGGAACGGCAGCTGCTGGCCGAGTGGGAAAAGGTACCGGCTGAACTCCGGTTCGAACGGGCAGGGCATCACTGATGAGTGCGGGACTGGTTGCCCTGTCCAGCGGTTTCAGGGGGTTCGCCCGTTACCTGGGCGGCCTCCTGGGTGCCGACGCGTACACGAAATACCTGGAACACCACCGGGCCGCCGGGCACCAGGAACCGCCCCTTACCGAGCGGGAGTTCTGGCGCGACAGGACCGACCGGCAGGACGCAAACCCGCAGGGCAGGTGCTGCTGATTGAGCCTGCAGCGTACAAGCGTGTCAGGTGGGTTCATCGAGTGGACCCCGTGCGGATCGCTCATGAGAGTATGAACGCATGAGCGATCCGAACGACACTCAGGCAGCTGAGGACCTCCCCGTAGAAGGCACGCCCGTGGATGACAGCCAGGCGCCGGTACCGGCCCAGCCGGTCCAACCGAACGGCGCCAAGAAGGGCAGCAACCTGCAGGACCTGGTGGACGAGCCAGCCAAGGTGATGCGGATCGGCACCATGATCCGGCAGCTGCTCGAAGAGGTGAAGTCCGCCCCGCTCGACGACGCCGCCCGCGGCAGGCTCGCCGAGATCCACGAGCGCTCCATCAAGGAACTCGAAGACGGCCTGGCTCCCGAACTCGTGGAGGAACTGGACCGGATCAGCCTTCCCTTTTCGGACGAGGCCACGCCCTCCGACGCTGAGCTCCGGATTGCGCAGGCCCAGCTGGTGGGCTGGCTTGAAGGGCTGTTCCACGGCATCCAGACCGCCATCGCGGCGCAGCATGCTGCCCGCGAGCATGCGGCGGCGCAGGTGCAGCTGCGCCAGCTTCCGCCGGGGACCATGATCGCGCCGGGCGTGGTGATCGGCGAAAACGGTGAGCCGCAGCGGGCCTCAGCCGGGCAGCGGCCCGGAGTCCCCGCCCAGCAGGGCAAGCGCGAAGACCCGGACCACGGTCCCGGACAGTACCTGTAGGTTGCGCTTGGGCTTTCTCAGCGCCGCCAGGCAGGGGCGCAAGGACGATGCGGAACTGGGGAAGGGGTTGTGGCGCCGCGCGCACGACCGCTTCCATCGGGGACTGGACCGCTTCCACCAGGTGCTGGAAGGCGTGGAGGACGACCAGCTGTACGGGGAGCTGGTGGAGATCGCCAACGAGCTGGCGGCCCTCCTGGAACGGGTGCGGGCCGTCTGCGTGGAAGCGCAGCGGCGCTCACCGAGCGAGGGCCTGGACATCCCGGTGGCCCTGTCCGGCGTGCACCGTGCCTTGTCCAAGGCTGGTAACTCGCTAGCCACCACTGCCGAGGCGGCCGCTATGCTGCGGCTCGCCGTCGGGCCTGTGCCCGTGGGGGCCGCCTCCGTGCGGCGCCGTGCCGAGGCCGTCTTCCAGCAGGTAGCCGACGCCGAGCGGCACCTCCACGAGGCAGCCTCCTAACTGCAGGGGCAGGAATATTCCTGGTTAAGCGCGTGGCTTAGTCCGGCCCAAAACGGGCTGGAGGCCGGGCGCGTTTGGCAGGATGAATGAATGACTCTTTCACCTACCTTGACTTTCAATGACGGAAACACGATCCCCCAGCTTGGCTACGGCGTGTGGCAGGTTGAGGACGGCGTGGCGGAGAAGGTAGTCCGCCAGGCATTTGAGGCGGGCTTCCGCCACATTGACACCGCAAAGGTCTACGGCAACGAGGCAGGCGTGGGGCGCGCTATCGCCAGCTCCGGACTGTCCCCCGAACAGATCTTCATCACCACGAAATTGTGGAACTCGGACCAGGGGTACGAGTCCACGCTGGCAGCCTTCGGAGAGTCGATGGACCGGCTGGGCCTGGAGACGCTGGACCTGTACCTGATCCACTGGATGCAGCCCAAGCAGGAAAAGTACGTGGAAACCTGGAAGGCGCTGATCGAGCTCCAGAAGCGCGGCCGCGTAAAGTCCATCGGCGTTTCAAACTTCACGGTGGAAGGCCTGCAGCGGCTGATTGACGAGACCGGTGTGGTCCCTGCCATCCACCAGATCGAGCTCCACCCCTACTTCAGCCAGCGTGAGCTGCGCGAGTTTGGCGCGTCCAAGGGCATCCTGACCCAGGCCTGGTCTCCACTGGGCCAGGGCGGCGAGCTGCTTGAGGATGCAACCGTTGCGGCCATCGCTGCCAAGCACCAGGCAACCCCCGCGCAGGTCGTCATCGCCTGGCACCTCGCCATCGGCAACGTGGTGATTCCCAAGTCCGTCACGGAATCCCGGATTCGCGAGAACTTCGCCGCGCTCGAGGTTTCCCTGGACGCGGAGGATGTCGAGGCCATCAATGCCCTGGACCGCACCGCCTCCGGCGAAGGCCGGATCGGGCCGGACCCGGCAGTCTCCGACTTCGCCTAAGCCGGACCTGACCGCTTAATGGCGGTACCGGACCCGCGTTGCCCTGGTTTTGCAGGGCAGCGCGGGTTCCTGCTTTGAGGCGGATGCGGAATCAGGCGGCGAGGCGGACCTGCTCGACGGTGACCTCGTCAATTACGGCCCAGCCGTCTTCACTGCTGCAGTACTTGTTGGCGAAGCGCTGGGCCTCGGCCAGGGTGTCGAAGATTTCGGCCCGCGACCGGCCGCAGTCAGCGTCGAAGTACGTGACGTGAAATTCCTGAACGGTGTGGTTTTCCATGAATCCAGTCTGCAACCGGGGTCTGACAATCTCCGGAACCAGCCCCGCGTGTTGCTTTGAGACGTAGGGCCTAAGTGTTCGAAAGGCCTGAATAGTCTCCTCAGGGTATGCCGCCTCAGGCCACTCCGCCTGAGGCGCTCCTGGTTCCCGGTTGCCAGCCCAGCCAGGTAATTGCTTCCTCGGCGATGGGGGCTGGCACCGTATGCGGGCCGGGGAATTCCCTGTAGGTCACGTCGTAGCCCTCACGCTTAAGAAGGGGCACCACACGGCGGCTGGTGCGGTTGATAGGCAGGACGCTGTCGGTCTCTCCATGGGAAATGAAAATACGGGGCCGGCCGACCCGGGGTGCGGGAGGGATAAAACCGGGGGAAAAGGCGATGATGGCGGAAAACAGGTTCCCGTTTGCAAGGCCCAAACCCAGCGCATACGAGGCGCCGTCCGAGAAGCCCCCGACAGCTATGCGGCTTTGGTCCACGAAGGCCATGTGGAAGAGCCGCTCCAATGTCTGGTTGATCAGTTGCACGTCAGGTCCGAAGCCGCCGCGGATGCCGTCCCAGGTGGATCCCTGTGAGGAGGGCGCGGCCATGATCATCCTGTGCGTCTCGGCAAATGATGAAAGCAGGGCAAGTCCTCCTGCCGCATTCCCTCCCGCGCCGTGCAGCAAAAGAATAAGTGGGGCCGGCACGCCGGCCTCCAGTCCTGGTGGCAGGTAGAGCAGTGCGTCCCCCAGGGATTCCAGACGCAGCGGATGCTGGCCCGGGACAGGGGCGGAGGAGGGCGCGCCCCCGGGTCTCGCCAGCAGTACAGACGGGTTTGGCTGTGTTCCCGGACGATGCATGTCTGCTCCCGAACAGGCGGCCGGTGCGGCAGTTGCTGCGGGGGCTCCGCACAATCCGTGCCAGGTCCCGCCGTCGACCCGACTCGCTTCCGACAATAAGGATGACTCCGGCCCGGAAACGATCACCAGGCCAGCTGTCGGCGCTTCGCCTGCCAGCAGTGGAGGAGCCGGCGGCGGCTGGGGGAGGCGTCCGCGGTCTCAGACGGACGCCCTCGTCGCCGGCTCCACCCACTACGTTACGGTCCAGGAGTGCCCGGCACCCGAGTAATCAGTACGCGATTCCGTCAGCGGGGTGCACCTGCCCCAGGGGGGCCCAAGCCGGCAGGCTGCGATCCTGCTTCAGGCATGTACGCGTCCCGGCAAAGTACCTGCGGCTGCCAACTCCCGCTTCCCGGGGCAGCATGAAGGCCAGGACCGCAATGATGATTCCAATGGCCCCTGACGGGACAAGGAATCCCGCGGCGACGCTTCCTAGCTGCTCAGTCGGAGGACACGTTCCCGGGCGAGCATCACGGACCGCCCTGCCTTGTCCGCCTCCCGCAAGGCCTGTTTGGCCTCCGCTGCCGTGGCCGCAAGCTGCTTGCGGGCACGGTCCAGTTGCTCCTCCGCAGCCTTCAACCTGTCGCGGAGTTCGGCGGCCTCCTGAACCAGGGCGTCAATTTCGGACCGGGTCTCCTCCACCTGTTCCTGCAGTTCCTCCGCCAGGCCGCTCGTCCTCGCTTCTTCCGCTTGCGCTTCGGCGAGGGCGGCCTTTGCCTTTTCGAGCGCGGGCGGCGATGCGGGCCGGGGAGTCTGCCGGACCGCCTCAAGCCGGGGCTTGGTGGCCTTGGGCCGGGAGGTGCGCTCCGGCGTCGTACGTTCCTTCCTGGCCGGTACGGACGCCAGTGCCGGCTTGCGGGCTGCGGAAGCCGAAGGTGCAGGCAGGGCGCCGGGAACCGCCACCGTTCCCTCCAGCTCCGCGGCGCTGACCCCGTCCGCCGAGAGGGTCTTCAGGAGCCGCCCGCTGCGGACGGCCTCCGCTGCGCCTTCGTCCGCCGTGAGGGCACGGAGCGTTTCCTCCACGTCGGCGGCAATGGTGTCGCTGATGGCGCGGCCCTGCTGCTGGACGACGGACCGAGCAGTGTCGACGGCGGAGGCCAGCATGGTGCGGCGTTCGCGTCCCAGTTCCCGGAGGGACGGTGCGTCGAGCGACGCCTGCGCGTCCCGCATCCGGGAACCGAGTTCGGCCAGTCCCGCCAGGACGCCCGGCTCGTGCAGGGCGAGCATGTTGACCGCCCAGGCAGCCACGGAGGGCCTGGGCAGTCCCTTGACCGCCGCAGCTAGCTCCTTGTCCGTCCCGGCAGCCTCCTTTGCCGCGGCCTTGCGTGCCGCCACGAAATCCTCGAGCGGCACGGCGTAGAGCTCGTTCGCGATGTCCGCCAGGGCCTGCTCATCCATGTCCGCCATCATAGGCGGGGATACCGGCAGTCCGGACACAAATGGGGGGAGCCGCTCTCAGACCCGGGGAGAAGAAGGGGTGGAGGAGCCGGCGACGGCTGGGGGAGGCTTACGCGGTCTCAGACGTAAGCCCTCGTCGCCGGCTCCTGTCAACACTTTAGGTGCGCGCACCCGGCCGGCGCCCGAGTATCCAGTACCTGATTCAGGGCGGGCCAATACGTGCCCACTGTTGCAGGAAGGGGCTGAACCGCTGACCCACCGGCGGCTGCGGCGTGCTTGACTGGAATGGTGATCAGAAAGGCGCGCCTGGAGGACGTTGGGCGCCTGCGGGATATCGAGACCGCCGCGGGCGAGGCCTTCCGCACCCTCGGAATGCACGCGGTGGCGGAGGATCATCCGCCCAGCGTTCAGGAGCTCAGCCGCTATATATCTTCCGGGACTTGCTGGGTCAGCACAGCTGGGGAGCAGAAGGCTGTCGCCTACATCCTGGTCGACCAGGTTGACGGCAATGTCCACATCGCCCAGGTGACGGTGCACCCCCAGCATGCTCGCTTGGGCATCGGCAGGGCCCTGATCGACGAAGTTGCCTCCTGGGCGGCTGCGCAAGGGTTCACGGCGCTGACCCTGACAACGTTCCGGGACGTCCCTTGGAACCGGCCCTACTACGAGCGGCTGGGCTTCGCCGTCGTGCCCCAGCGGCTGTGGCTGGCGGGAATTCGACGGTTGGTTTTGGCGGAAGCTGCGGACGGCCTGGCTGCATGGCCTCGCGTGGTGATGAGGAGGGCCTTGGGGGAGCAGGAATCATGATCGTCCTGGAAGTGCGGGGCCGTCTTCCGCTGACCTGCTCCGCTTGTAGTGAGGGGAGGCTAACACGCCCGCGGGCGATGGCTGGCGTTTGCCGCTTAACCAGCGAAAAACCCCGAAAACCCCCAAGACAAGGGGCTGTCCGGGGTTTATCCCGAGCTTCCTATCAGAATCGAACTGAAGGGAGGGCAACGCGAGGGGTAGAGATCGGACCCAAGGCAGGCGCTGAACGGGTCATCCCGGGTCGTTGACCTGTTCAGCCAGCACCTGGCAACCGCAAGGGGCAGAGGTTTACCTTCTTGCTTTGGTCCGTGATCCGCGCTTGGATCACAGCATGACTGCACCTGACCGCCGCCCTATGGCGATAGAGGGAATCACTATCGACGCGGCGAAAATTCGAAGGGCCAATTCCAATGGCGCCATGGCTTTCGGCTTTCTCTGCGTTCCCGCCCCGGCCTCCGCACAACCCTCGATTGCTGCCATCGACAAGGCCATCTCGTGATAACCATGCCTTTTGCTCCCCACCAGCGCTTCCATGCCGCAGAGGTTGATAAGGGGATAGCCGTTCACGTTTTCCCTGTGACCGCGCCAAAGCATGCGGTGCAGATAGCAGAGGGCATCGCCCAGTCGATTCAGCCCCTCGACTTCAACGGAACAATCACCGCCTGTGCGGACAAACTTGGTCCCGGGCCCAGGACCAGCCGGTATGAAGCAGTGATCATTCAACGTATGCTCAGGCTCGGCGAACCGCTTAGCCCCGGTCAGGTCCGCAGCCTGGAAATGCTTGGACTCTTCTTTTGCTGCGTGCTGGCCCTGGGAGGGCTGGCACTGGTGCTGCTGAACCTCATCCTGTGACCATCTGCCACGATGGTGCCAGCACACCGGCAACCGGAAGGACCGATAATCCAGGCGCCGCCGTCCTTGGCGGGATATGCGGGCGTCACAGCCGTTCCCAACCACCACTGGTCACCCTTGAGACCCCGCTGATCGCTCCTGTCACGGTATGGACACCCCACCAGCCGGCAGTGATGGATCCGCCCTGGTAGTCCTGGGCGACGCCGGAGCGCAGGACGTATTCATCAGTGGTGAGATAACCCATACGGCCGTGTTCAAAGCCGGTAGAGACCCAGATTTCGCGGATGGCTCCCACGGATGGATGCGGCCCCGTTGCCGGAGTGTGGAGAATAGCCCCGCCATGGTAGTTCTGGTAGGTGCCGCCTTCCTTGAGGCCGCTCACGACATCGCTGGTCGGGTATCGCATCCGGCCCCCTTCGAAACCGGTGGCGGCCCACTTGTCTCGAATCGGACCGGCGCTGATCGCCGCTCCTGACGCGGGGGAAAACATGATTGCACCACCCTGGAAGCCTTGCCACGAGCCGCCGTCCCGGATCCCGCGGACTTCGTCTGTGGTCGGGTAACCGAGGGGCCCGTTTTCGGCGCCCTGTGCCCACCACTTTCCGTTTATGCCTGCTGTGATCGCGTGGGTGCCAGTAGCGGGAGAAGAGAAGATAGCGCCGTTCTGGTACGCCTGGTACGAGCCACCGTCTTTCAGCCGCGTGACGACATCGCTGACCGGGTATCCAAGCGGGCCGTTTTGAAACCCGGTTTCGGCCCATTTGTCGTCAATCGGCCCGGAAGATGAGAGTTGGGTGCCCACGGCGGGGGAGTACATGGTGACACCCTGGTGCCCGTTGTACTCCTTAGGGGCCGCATGAGCGGCGGCTCCCATGAAAGCGCTGCCTGCGGCTGCAATTACAGCCAGCGCAAGGGACAAAGGTTTGGTCTTCACGGTTCCTTCTTCCTCAGAGACGCCGGGGGCGCACCTCTCAATGTGATGATGCGCAGAAGGACGGAAAACCCCTGAAGTGGGACGATACCGGTTCTGGCTCCCGCCTTTGGGTGTCAACCCGTCGCCGCTATCTTGCCCTCCGTGCAGGCCCAGTCCGCCGTGTCGATCCGCCCCACTCCGTCCGTGCGGCCATCCGGGGGTGACCTCGTTCAGCTGCGCTTCCTTGGCAGCTGCGAGTCTGCCGGCCCGGTGGTCGATCCGCTGGGTGTGCAGCCAGACGCCCAGAGTGCGTTCTTCCTGGTTGTCGGTTTTCTGGTGGCGGGGCCAATCGTTGCCGGCCGCCAGGTAGGCGGCCACGTCTCCCGGGCGCTGCCTCCACCGGGCGGCGTCGGCGTTCCGCTTCGCCACCTTTCTGCTATAGCCAAGGTCTCTTCAGCGGCATATGTTGGATGCCTGGTCTCGCCGAAAAATCCATCTGACACGGAAAGCATCCTTTGCAGTACCGCCCCGTGGATCGGAAGCCGGTTGTAGGGTTCGCCCGGGCCCAACTGGCATCCGCCGACGGACCCGTACACGTCTCAATGAAGAGAGGTGGCCCCAATGGGGTTTGTAGCAGGACCATCAGTCAAGGCTTTGCCCGGTGTGCGGCTCACCGTCACCGCGACAAGAGTCGATTACGCGGAAGGTTTGAACACGCCCGTCCCGGACGGGCCTTACAGGAGCTGGTCGACGCCGGGGGAGGAGGTGGGCTGGGCCAAGTGGGCGGCGATGACTGCAGCGGCCGGAGCGGACACCGTACCTGGGGCGGCGCTAAATGCCCGACCGGGCATGTTGGCTCCGAAATGGGAGAAGGAGCTGCACAAGGCTCTGGTCGAGGCTCCCGATGTCTCTGATCTTCACCGGGTGGGTGACGAGTTCGAAGAAGCCAAGCCGCTTGCGCTCCTGTTCGAGGTCCTCTGGCAGGCAATTCCCTGCGGGAACCGCCGACGGGCCATCGATGCCCTGAACTGGCTATCGACGAGTGGGTATGATCCGCTGCACGACCATTTCGCTCAGACGTATCTGCCGAAGACGGGTTACGCCCTCTCCATCGCGTACGGGGTTGACGTCCAGCTGCCCCTGAACCGGGACTACATCCATCTTCTGCTGGCAGAGCTTTACCAGCTCGACGGGCAGGTGGAAGCAGCCGAGCAGCTGCTGGAGCAGCTCCCGCCGACCACAATCACTGCTGTATCGCTGGCGGAGTTCTACCTCAGCGAGGGGCGCTGGGCGGATGTGGCGGACCTGACTGACAACCTGAAAATCGAAGATGAAGCCTCCATTTTTCTCCTCCTTCAGCGCGGCATCGCTTTGCGCGAGGAAGGCTTACTGGAAGCATCGGGGGAAGCCTTTGACCAGGCCCTCGAGTTCCTTGACCCCAACACCGAATTCGGTCAACGCGGCCTGGTAGAACGGGGCCTCACCTATCTGCGGGCCGGCAAGGTGGCAATGGCGCACGAGGATCTGGAACGGGTCCTGGCCGCGAACAGCAGCTACCCCGGCCTGCGTGACTACCTTGAACAGGACTGATATTTTTCAACGACTCGCCGCAAGTCATTCCTGTTTGTGGCGAGCCGCCTCCGTCATTCCCGGAGGTCCATGTTCAGCACACCCCCGGGAAGAACGGTCCTCACGTCAGGGTGACGGCGTGCTCGGCGCACGGACCTGCGGGCGTGCGACGGGCGGCGAAGACTCCTGGCGAATAGGCCATGTAGTAGTCAACCAACTGCTACCTGCGGGGAGACCCCTCACTGTGGTGCCGCAGTGTATCGCTGGGGCAGCAGGATCTGGTCAGTGGTCTGCCTGTCCCGCGGGGCCAGGATCCATGAGCTGTCCTGGGCTGGCCGAGGCCTGCTTCGCCGCAGCTTCCTTAACAACAGGGCAAAAGGCAACAGCAGCAGATACAGGATCCCGGCCGCTATCAGCAGCAGCACGAAAAGGATCAGATACGGCAGGTAGAGGAGGAAGATGCCGACAAGGGCGGCAAGGTATCCGAGGCTGAATCCGAAGATCGTTTCGGCATTCAACGATTGCTCCTAAGGATTATCCGGAGTGGTGTGTGGTGCCGCTGCCGCTGCCGCGTCCTCGTCGGAGCCGCAGTGTCCGAGGGCGCGCGGTGGCGCGGTTTCGGTGAAGTCGGGCGCGCCATGGCTTCACGCGGTGGCCCATCCCTCCCGCGGCCGAGGCGACCAGCGTTGACCCGTTCCGTCTGCGGCGAAGGTGAAGGGCGGCGAAAGCAGCCAGGCCGATCCAGGCAAAGGCCGCACCGATGACAAGGAGCACTGCTGGAAGCGTGTCCACTGCGGCACTTCTCCTGGAACTGAAGGGTTCGCCCGGAAGGTACGGGTCATTGGAACTGGGCGTTAGCCCAGGCTGAACCTCGGAGTTCAAGGTGCGTTGGTGAGGCCCGCGCCTGCTCTTCGCGGGCAGAATTATGCTGGGCACTGGGGGAATTGGGGGCTGTCACAGCGGTCTCCGGCTGAACTGATGCTGCGCCTGCTGCTGGACTTAGTTGAGGTATATCGTGGGGGTCGTCCACAGTCAACAGAGGTGTTGAGGAGTTCGTTAATGTCCTTGCTGACGCGCGTGAGTTCTTCGCCGGCATCTAGGGTCAGCTTGATGCGCAACGACTAGGAGCCACGGATTCCGGATCCTGCAGAGTGCAGGTAACTCAATGAGGTGCAGGCGTCGCACTCGGAAATGTGTTGCGCCTGTTCCCGTGAATGACCGCGGTCGGTTTCCTTTGCTCCCTTAAGTGCCGGTGGGATTCTGGCCGGGCCGGAGCAGCAGCACGACACTCGCGGCCAGGACCCAGACCAGGAAGAGCAGGAAGCCGACAAAACCGGCCATGCCGATAGCGCCCCCATCGGGGGAGGTCTCAAATACTCCCGCGAGGGAAACGAGCAGCAGCACGGACGTGACGGCAGCCAGCCAGCCCAACCACCGCGGTAGCGCCCGGGTGGTCAGGATGGCTACCGCCGCCCCGAGGAACATTGCGACACCGGCGGGCACAATGGCGCCGCCCACCCATTCGTTGAGGACGGCGAGGGCGGAAAGCACCGCCGGGTCGGGCTGACCACCGGAGGCATACTGGATGAGCGCCATGTACAGGCCCCCTGAAACCAGCATGAGCGCCACCAAGGCAACACCGGCTACGAGGACCAGCGCGGCGAACATCCCGGCAGGGCCCTCCCATCGGCGCAGCCTGCCCCAAAGGCCGGCCAGGAAGACCAGGAAGGCGATGTTGGCGAGAAATCCCAGCAACAGCGAAATCTGGTGGGCGGTGCGGTCCCCTGCAAGCTGGGCCTCGATGTCCTCCGCCGGGCTGTTGGTACCTGGCAGCTCCGGCGTGAAGAAGCCGGTAAGAACCAGGGCGGTGAACACCAGACCTGCCACTGCGGCCCATCGGTCCGGATTCCCCGTCGCCACTGCCGATCTAACATGGACGGGCGACGGGTTGCCGTGCGGCTCGGAATTCTCTCTAGCGTCCATGGCGTTCCCTCCCTGGCGCTGCACCCTAGGCGAGCTGAGAGTAAGAAGGGCGCAAACTTACGATCATTTTAAGCCTCCGGGACCTAGACAGCCACACCGTCATTGGGCATGGCCCTCCGGCGGCGGGGGACACCCCTGGCCCAGAAAGGAATCATCAGCCCGGCAGTTGCTGCCCCGCCGGCGTATATCGAGGGCGACGCCCACGCTCCCTCGGGCGTAGGGGTTGCGAAGGCCACCACGACCGCGGCCACGGCCAGGAAAACCTCCGCCCCGGCTTGCAGCGGCCGGGCCCTGTACTCGGGGTAGGCGAACCGAATGAGGGGGATGATCGGCAGGGTGAACAGTCCGAGGCTGAAGACCGGCCAGATGCCGTTGAAGGTGAAGATCACCAGCCCCAGCACCCACAGCGCGGCGAACGTCAGCAGCTGGCCCGCCCGCAGCGGGTTCTCCGACGTCCAGCGGGTCACCAACAGTCCCCATGCGGGCAGGCCAACCAGCCAGCCGCCGGCCCAGAAACCCAGGCCCAGCAGCGCGAGCACCACAAGCAGGGCACCGGGAAGCAGGAATGCCAGGGCCTGCCGAACCGACAGGACCTTCCTGACTGGCCCGAAGATGCAGGCCCCGACCAGCAGGTAGACGGCCGCGTACCAGGGCAGCAGCTGGATGATGGGATCCGCCAGGCTGAACACCAACACGGCCAGGGCCGGGGCCATGACGCACACCGCGGCGATCGTCCACGGGCGTTCGGCATCAATCATGGGGCGACCCTACCTTGGAATTCTTGGTAAGCCCGCTACTTAGTTATGCCGGGGAAGAAAGGGGCCCACGCCAAAATCCGGCCTTTTACTGGAATGATGAACGAGTGGCAGCACCCCAGAAACTTCGGAATCGCACATGGCGTTGTGGACCAGCATGGCTCTTCCTCGCATGGGCGCTGCACGACCTCGAGGAAGCCGCAACCTTCCCTGCCAGTTGCAACTACCTGGCTGACCGTACTGGGATTCACGCGCTGAGGATGGACTCGCGTCAGTCCTGGGCAGCGGTCGGCCTGATGGGTGTGCTCGTCGGATGCGCTTGCATACGCGGCGCACAGACGGCGGGCAGTTCGCGCCTGTACCGGGCAGTGGTCGCAGGGCTAGGTGCACACGTCTGGACGCACCTCGGCGCGACTGTGCTTGCGCGGCGCTACACGGCAGGCGTCGTGACCGCGGTGCCCGTGATGCTGCCCGGCGTGATCGCGGCAGGCAGAGAACTTGACCGCGGCGGGATTCCGGTACGCGCGAGGGATCGAGCACTGGGCGCGGTCGTCCTGGTGCTTGCGGCATTCGTATGCCACCTCACCGTTCGTGTGGCGATGAGGCGCAGAGCGAACTAAGCGTCGCAGCGCAGTCCCGTCGACCCTGCTTGAATGATCAGGTAGCCCCGTTCAGGGAGAGTCCGGAGCTTTTTCAGATCATCCACTGTCAGCTCTGTAACTGGCCATCCAGAGGCAGCAGCTATCCTTCGGGCGGTGTCGAGGATGACGCTGAAGCCGCGGGGATCGCCGGCAGAGGCCAAAGTTATCTGCTCTAGGCCGTGACCCGAGTTTCTCAGTGTGTAGGCGAGGTCTTCAGCACATTCGGTGAGGCTCATAGCCTCACCATAGCTTCGGCAAGAGACTCCTCGTGGCGACTAGAATCGCAACACTAAGACCCAATCTGGTTGAAAGGAGTCAGCAAAGTGTGCCATAAGTGTGCCCTGCGCCCAGGCGGTACTAGTCGCTTAACCAGCGAAAAACCCCGGAAACCCCTGCATTTAGGGGCTGTCCGGGGTTTATCCCGAGCTTCCTATCAGAATCGAACTGATGACCTTTTCATTACGAGTGAAACGCTCTACCGACTGAGCTAAGGAAGCGCGCATGAGGTTTCCGGCGGAACCGGGTCCCTCATGCAAGAGTCAACTGTAATAGAGTCCCCGCGCCCGGGTCAAAATGGCGCGGGGGCCTGCAGCTGGGGTGCTCAGCACACGGTGTTGTCGGTGGGCACCTCACCGCTCACCAGGTACCTGTCCACGGGATCCTCCAGGCAGTTGTTGGCCCGACCATAGGCCGTGTGCCCCTCACCCTCCCAGGTCAGCAGCGTGGCATTTCCCAGCTGCTTTCGCAGCGATGACGCCCATTCAACAGGGGTGGCGGGGTCGCCCGTAGTGCCGATCACCACGATGGGCGATTCACCGGTGTACTCAACCGGGGCGGGAGTCCGGACGTTCTCGTGCGGCCAGTCCTGGCAGCTGGTCCCGCCGTAGGCGAAGAAGTATCCGAGCGTGGGTGACTCCTGCATCAGGCGCTGTTGTTCGGCGCGCATGGCTGCCGGGTCGGACTCCATGGGGTAGTCCAGGCAGTTGATCGCGTTGAAGGCGAACGTCGAGTTGGATGTGTACGAGCCATTGGATGAACGGTCCGCGCCGAGGTCCGCGAGGCGCAGCATCAGGCTCACGTCCCCTGCCATCGCCGCCTCGAGTGCTTGGGTCAGGGCCGGCCAGCTCTGGTCGTTGTAGAGCGGTGTGATCAGGCCGCTCACTAGCATCGTTGCGTTGACCACGCGGCCGTCCTTGGCGGTACGCGGCGTCTCCTTGACTGCCGCAATAAGTTGGCGGATCTGCTCCACTCCGGAATCCACGTCACCGTTCAGCGGGCAGCCGTCCTGCTGCTGGCAGCTGGCAACGTAGGCCCGGATGGCCTTCTCGAAGGCGCGGGCCTGTCCACTGGTCACCTCCTCATAGCTAATGGAGGGATCGAGGGCGCCGTCCAGCACCATCCGCCCCACATTGTCCGGGAAAAGGGATGCGTAGGTGGAACCCAGGAACGTGCCGTAGGAGTAGCCCAGGTAGTTCAGCTTGGTGTCATTGACCACGGCGCGGAGGATGTCCAGGTCCTTCGCGGCGCTCTGCGTGTCGATATGTGCCAGGACCTCGCCGGTCTTCTCGGCGCACTGGTCAGCGATCGCCTTGTTGTCGGCCCGGGCAGTTGCCAGGCCGGCATCCGTTTCCAGGTCGTAGATCTTGGCCCTTGCGGCATCCCGCTCGGCATCAGTCAGGCAGTTGACGGGTGCCGAGCGCTTCACTCCGCGGGGATCGAAGCCCACCAGGTCATATGCGTCCCGGACCGGCTGCGAGAAGTGCGTTGTGGCTGCATCCTTGACGAAGTCGTAGCCGGACGCCCCGGGTCCCCCGGGGTTGACCAGCAGGCTTCCAGTCCTGTTGCCGGTGCTGGCCGCCTTCAGGGCGGCTATCTGGATGGTCTCGCCGTCAGGATCCCCGTAATCCATGGGAACGGTGATCTTGGCGCACTGGAACTCGTTCTCGCAGGGCTCCCACACCACTTCCTGGGAGTAGAAGCGCTCCAGCCCGGATGGGGCGGAGGCCACGATGGAAGGATCGGCCTTGGCGGTTGCTGTCTCCTGGTTGCGGTCTCCGCCGTTGAGCAGGCTGCACGAGGCCAGCACCATGGCAAGAACCAGGGCGCCGGCGGCACGGAGCCCGGTCGCGAGGGACCGGGGGCATGCGGGCAGGGGGCGGGCAGTCATCGGGTCTCCTTGGAGGGTTAGATCAGGCTGGCTGCCATGGATTCAATGGTCAACAGCGGGGCAACGTTGGTTGTGGTGATGCGTTCACGGGCTTTGTTGATTGCATCCATCCGCGCAAGGGTGGTTTCTGGCGTGGAGCGGCTGGCGAACTCCTCCAATTCGCTCCTCAGCTCAACGTTTACCAGGTCCACAGCATTCCCGAGCTGGATTATCAGCACGTCGCGGTAGAACGACAGCAAATCGGTGAGGGTCCGGTCCAGGGAATCGGTGATGGACCGCTTCGCCCGGCGTTTCTGGTCATCCTCGAGCTGTTTCAGCTGGCTTCGCATGGCCGGCGGAAGGGTGCCCGACTCGGGTGCGCCCAGCGTGGCGAGCAGTGCGGCCTTCTCCGCAGCATCGCGCTCCTCGTTCGAGCTGGTGGCCTCCGCGGTGGCGATATTCACGAGCTTGTCCGCCATCATTACGGCCGCCGTGACGCCCCGCAGCCCGAGCGGGAACCTCACGGTTTCGAGGCGGCGTTCCCGGGCCGCGGCATCCCTGGCCAGGCGGCGGGCAATGCCCACATGGCTTTGCGCGGCGCGGGCCGCCCGTTCGGCAAGCGCAGGATCAACGCCGTCGCGCTTCACCAGGAGGGCGGCAACATCCGAGGCCGGTGGCAACCGCAGCGCCACGCTCCGGCAGCGGGAACGGATGGTGACCAGCACGTCCGCGGGGGAGGGCGCGCACAGCATCCACACTGTCCGCGGCGTGGGCTCCTCAATCGCCTTGAGGAGCACATTGGTGGTCCGCTCCGCCATCCGGTCCGCGTCTTCCACCACGATGATCCGCCACCGGCCGGACGACGGCCGGTTTCCGGCGGTGGCTACAAGTTCACGCGCCTCGTCAATGGTGATGGTGACCTTTTCGGTCCGGACAAAGGTTACATCCGAATGCGTTTCGCCCAGGATGGTGTGGCATGCCTGGCATGTGCCGCAGCCGCGCAGGTGCACGTCCTCCTGGTCGCAGTTGAGCGCAGCGGCAAACGCCTTGGCCGCATTCGAGCGTCCGGAACCCGGAGGACCGGTGAACAGCCAGGCATGGGTCAGGCTGTCACCGGTGGAGGCCTGTCGCAGTTGTTCGACGACGGCGGGCTGGCCCTGGAGGTCGTCCCACACGGTCATGGGTTACCGCCGCCGCGGGCGCCCAGGGAGGGAACAGCACCGGCAGGGGTCACTGGGCCGACTGTCAGCAGGGCATCCACCCGCTCCAGGATTTGTGCCGCCAGGTCCCCGACCGGGAGCCGGGCAGGCAGCACCAGATAGGCGTCCGGGCGGCTGCGGGCCAGCCCGAGGAATGCTTCCCGGATGCGGCCGTGGAATTCGTCCGCTTCGGACTCCAGCCGGTCTTCAGCGGCGTCACCGGCGGTGCGGCGCTGGCGCCCCACTGCCGGGTCCACGTCCAGCAGGATGGTGAGGTGCGGTTGCAGGCCGGACGTGGCCCACTCGTTCAGGGACTGGACCGCGTCCGTGCCGAGATTCCGCCCGGCGCCCTGATAGGCGACAGAGGAATCGATGTAGCGGTCCGTCAGGACGATCTCGCCGCGCTCCAGCGCCGGCCGGATCACCTGGGTGGCATGCGCGGCGCGCGAGGCGGCGAAAATCAGGGCTTCGGTGTGGGCATCGATGTGCCCGTGGCCATGGTCCAGGACCAGGGAACGCAGCTTCTCACCGATGGGGGTTCCGCCCGGCTCCCGGGTGCGGAGCACTGTGAGCCCCCGGGATTCAAGGGCTTCGGCGAGCCGGGCCGCCTGCGTCGATTTGCCGGCACCGTCGCCGCCTTCAAACGCGATGAAAAGTCCGGACCCTTGTGTGCTCACCCCTCAAGCCTACCGACCGCGAGGGGCAATCAACGATTGGAGAAGGGTTCATGTGGACAGTCCGGCCAGCCGTGCCTTGCCCTTCGGGGAACACCGGAGCCGGGCCAGTACGCTTTTGACCATGAGTCTTTCCGAACAGCACGTGGCCGCCTTGTCAGCAGAGACAGTGGTGGTTGCGGCGGGGCGTCCCCCGCGGGAACGGGACATGCCGGTCAACCCGCCCCTGGTCCTTTCGTCCACCTATTACGGCACGGGTTCGCTCGATACCGGCGACCGCGGCTACGGGCGCTACTCCAACCCCACATGGGATCCCTTCGAAGAGGCACTCGCCCAGCTCGAAGGCGCCGAACTGCCCGGGCTGCTGTACGCCTCGGGCCTCGCAGCCGTCAGCTCCGCCCTGTCGCTTATACCGGCCGGGGGAGCGCTGGTCATGCCCACCCACAGCTATTCGGGGACCCTGGTGATGGCCTCGGAGCTGGCCCAGAAGGGTTTCGTTGAGCTCCGCACCGTGGATATCGCGGACACGGCCGCCGTCCAGGCTGCCCTGGCGCCGGGCGGTCCCGGAGCCCGGGCCGCGGCGATGCTGTGGCTGGAAAGCCCCACCAATCCGATGCTCGGCATCGCCGACGTCGCGGCGCTCACGGAGGCAGCGCACGCCGCCGGCGCCATCGTGGTCACGGACAATACTTTCTCCACGCCGTTGGTGCAGCAGCCGCTGGCCCTGGGGTCCGACGTCGTCCTGCATTCGGTGACCAAGTACCTGGCCGGCCATTCCGACGTCGTCCTGGGCGCCTTGGTGACGTCAAACCCGGACATTCGCTCGGCCCTTCTGCACAACAGGACCATCCATGGCGGCATTGCCGGCCCCTTCGAAGCATGGCTGGCGCTGCGGGGCCTGCGGACGCTCGCGCTCAGGGTGGAACGGTCACAGCAGTCCGCCATGGTCCTGGCGGAGCGGCTCAGCAACCATCCCGGGATCGAGTCGATCCGGTTCCCGGGGCTGCCCGCGGATCCGGGACACGAGCGGGCGAAGGCCCAGATGAAGGGATTCGGATCCATCGTCTGCATCCAGGTGGCCCCTGCCGGGGGACAGGACGGCGCCGGCGCGGCGGACAAACTGGTCCAGGCCCTAGAGCTGTGGCTGCCGGCAACGTCCCTCGGCGGCGTCGAATCCCTTATCGAACGCAGGCGCCGGCATGCTGCCGAGCCGGCGAGCGTTCCGGAGAACCTGGTCCGCCTGAGCGTGGGCATCGAGAATGTCGAAGACCTTTGGGCTGACCTGGAGCAGGCGCTGGACACGCTGGGAGGCTAGGCTTGGGTTGTGGACGGTGAACTGATTATTCGGCCTGTTGAACAGGCAGTGTTCTTTATCCTTGCCCTCGTGGCGCTGGGCCTGGAGCTCTGGGCCGTGGTGGACTGCGCGCGGCACCGCGCCAACGCCTTCGAGGCAACCGGCAAGCGGACCAAGACCTTTTGGCTGGCATTGACCGGCGGTGCGGCCTTTGTTGGTGTCATTTCACTGTTCGGCAGCGGCGGCGGCATCTTCGGTACCCTGGGCCTTTTTGGGCTTGCCGCCGTGGTGGCCGCCTCTGTTTACCTCGCAGACGTACGGCCGGCCGTCAAGGACGCAGGCCGTGGCGGCAGCCGCAACATGGGCCCCTACGGCCCCTGGTAATCCCCACCGACCCCCAGGCTCGCAAGCTCGCCCAGGGAACCCTGCCGGCGTGGGCCCATCCGGCTAAAGCCCCGGGGCCACCGCTTCCCAGTCCACCGTCAGTTCGCCAAGTCGCCACCGGGCAGGCCCGTCCTGCACCGGCCAGCCGGCCTCCCGCAATGACCGGCACATGGCCTGCCACCGCTGCCGGGTGCCGAACGACGCCAGGGGAGCGGCTTCCAGCCAGGCGCGGTCCATCGCCTGCAGCAGCCCGTGCACCCGTTCGCCGGGCACGTTGCGGTGTATAAGCGCCTTTGGCAGGCGTTCGGCCACATCGGAGGGCAGGTTGAAGCTGCCGAAGCGGACGGAAATGCTCAGTGACAGCGGCCTTTCGGCGTCGAGCGCCACCCACGTCACCCGCCGGCCGATCTCATCGCAGGTCCCGTCAATGAACAGGCCGTCGTCGGAGAGACGGTCCTGGACAAGCCGCCAGATGCCCGCGACGTCCGCCTCCTCATACTGCCGCAGCACATTGAAGGCACGCACCAGGACGGGGCGGCCGGGGATGGGAAGTTCGAAGCCGCCCACGTGGAAGCTCAGGCCCGGCCGCTGAAGGGGCAGGGCAGCACTGACACGCGAAGGTTCTATCTCGATGCCGCAGACCTGGACATCCGGCCGGACGGCGGCCAGCCGTGCATAGAGTTCGACGGCGGTGGCCGGCGTGGCCCCATAGCCCAGGTCCACCACCAGCGGGTCAGCCGTGGAGCGGAGGCGCCAGGCCTGGGGTCCGGCCAGCCAGCGGTCGAGGCGGCGCATGCGGTTGGGATTGGTAGTGCCGCGGGTCACGTTGCCCACCGGCCTGCCCTGCCTGCCCGCCGCGTTCCTGCCGGTGATCTGCGGGGCGGCCACCCGTTCAGCCTTTTGAACCACCGCCCCACCTTACCGTTGCCACGGCAGCGGAGGCTCCCCGCCGTCGGCTTGTAACGCTGGGCGGGCGGCAACGGCGCTCGGCTAGGATGAAAATCATGACTTACAAGCTGATTCTGCTGCGCCACGGCCACAGCGAATGGAACGCCAAGAACCTGTTCACCGGCTGGGTGGACGTTGACCTGAACGACCAGGGCCGCGAGGAAGCAGCGCGGGGCGGTGAGCTCCTGGTGGAGAACAACGTGCTCCCGGATGTGCTCTACACCTCCCTGTTGAAGCGGGCAATCAACACGGCCAACATCGCCCTGGACAAGGCTGACCGCGGCTGGATCCCGGTGAAGCGCGACTGGCGCCTGAACGAGCGCCACTACGGTGCGCTGCAGGGCAAGGACAAGGCGCAGACCCTGGCCGAGTACGGCGAGGACCAGTTCATGGAATGGCGCCGTTCCTACGACACCCCGCCGCCGCCCCTGGACGATAACTCCGAATTCTCCCAGGCCCACGACCCCCGCTACGCCGGACTCGGTGCCGCGCTTCCCCGCACCGAGTGCCTGAAGGACGTGTTGGTCCGCCTGCTCCCGTACTGGGAATCGGACATCAAGGAAGACCTGAAGGCCGGCAAGACCGTCCTGGTCACCGCGCACGGCAACTCCCTCCGCGCACTGGTCAAGCACCTGGACGGCATCAGCGACGAAGCTATCGCCAGCCTGAACATCCCCACCGGCATCCCGCTGGTGTACGACCTGGATGAGAACTTCCAGCCCATCAAGCGGGGCGGAACCTACCTCGATCCTGAAGCTGCCGAGGAAGCCATCCTCGCGGTCGCCAACCAGGGCAAGAAGTAGGGCATTAAACACCGAGGGCGGGCTGGTCACCTTTGGTGACCAGCCCGCCGTCGTTTTCCCCCAGCAGTTTTTGTCCAGATATGGTGACCTCAGGGGCGGCAAAGCCGCGGTATCCGGACAAAAACTCTGCGCGGGGTCAGCTGTGCTCGATGCCGTTCGGCTGCCATGCACCGGTCACCAGGTAGGTAACCTTCTGGGCGACGGAAACGCCGTGGTCCGCGAACCGTTCAAAGTAGCGGCTGGCAAGGGCCACGTCCACGGTGGTGGCGGGCGACTCGTTCCACTCCGGCGCGGCGATCGCCTTGAAGACGCTCAGATGCAGGTCATTGATGGCCGTGTTGGCCTTCAGGATGTCCCGGGCAACTTCCAGGTCGCGGGTCTCCAGCAGCACGGTGAGCTTGGCCGCGATTTCCTTGTCCAGCTCGGCCATCTGCTTGAACGTCTCCGTCATGGACGCCGGAATCACCGTCGACGGGAAGCGGAGGCGGGCCAGCTGTGCGATATGGCGGGCGAGGTCGCCCATCCGCTCCAGCGATGCGCTCATACGCAGGGAGCCCACGATCATGCGCAGGTCGCTGGCGACCGGACCCTGCAGTGCCAGGATGTCGATGGCCCGCTCATCCAGGCTGTTCTGCAGGAAGTCAATGCGCGCATCCGCGGCAATGACGTCCTGGGCGAGGTCCACGTCCGCCACTTCGAACGAAGTAGTGGCCTTTTCCATCGCTTCGGTGACCAGCCGGGAGATCTGAACCAGCTCCTCACCCACGTGGGTGAGTTCTTCCTGAAAAACCTTACGCACGTAGGCGTCCTTTCCTTGAAATCCCTGCCGGGCCCGCTTCCGGGCAGCAGGAATCGTGTGGCCGTTCGGCACTCCAACTCGTTACTCTGCCAGTATCCGGTAAACGGTTGGTCCCTTGAAGGTGAACGTTAGTTGAACCGTGGGCGCAGGAGGTCCGGACGCGCCGGGTGGGCCCCGGCAAGAGCATAAGGTGGACCTGTGGATCCTATGCTCATCGGTCTGGTCGCAGGCCTCGTCGGCCTGGCGCTCGGCACCTTTGGCGTGCTCGCCTTCCGGGTCAGCGAGAAGCAGCGCCAGTTGCTGGACATCGACGCCGAGGAGCTGGCTCTCCCCGCCGGCGCAGCGGAAGTGCTTGCCATCGTCGGGCGGGCCTTTGTGGTGGTCGACGCGGTGGACGGCGTGGTCCGTGCCAGCCCCGCCGCCTACGCCTACGGCCTGGTGCGTGGACACACCGTGGTCCACAAGGAACTGCTGGACATGACGGCAGGTGTCCGGCGCGACGGCGTCATCCTGGAAAAGCAGCTGGAACTGCCCCGCGGCCCGCTGGGACAGGGAACCATCATTGTCCAGGTGCGGGCAGCCATGCTCGGCGAGGAATACATCCTCCTGCTTGCGGACGACCGCACGGAGATCACCCGTACAGAGGAGATCCGGAACGACTTCGTCGCCAACGTCTCCCATGAACTCAAGACTCCGGTGGGCGCCATCTCGCTGCTCGCCGAAGCCCTCGAATCCTCCGCGGACGACGAGGAGGCCGTCCGCCGTTTCGCCAAGCGGATGCACAAGGAATCCGCCCGGCTTGCCGCGCTGGTGCAGGACATCATCGAACTGTCGCGCCTGCAGGGAGCCAGCGTCACCCAGCAGGGCGGCCCCGTGGACGTCAATGCGGTGATCGCCGAAGCGGTGGACCGGTCCCAGCTGCCCGCGGAAAGCAAGAACATCACGATCGTGGTGGGCGGCCGGACCGAGGGCAAGGTGTTCGGCGACCAGGACCTGCTGGTCACGGCCCTGCGAAACCTCATCGACAACGCCATCCGGTACTCGCCGGCCAACACCCGGGTGGGCATCGGAGTCCGGTCCCGGGAAGGGCTCGTCTCCATCTCCGTGACAGACCAGGGTGAGGGCCTTACCCCGGAAGAACAGGAACGCGTCTTCGAACGCTTCTACCGGGTGGATGCGGCACGGTCCCGCCACACCGGCGGTACCGGCCTGGGCCTGAGCATCGTCAAGCACGTTGCCTCCAACCATGGCGGTGAGGTGACCGTGTGGTCCCAGCCCGGCCAGGGATCCACCTTCACCCTCCGCCTGCCCGAGATGGAAGGGCACGACGGCGACGACGACGTTCCGTCCGCGGCCGCCGCCCGGCAGGAGCCGGCAGGGCATCGAGCCGACCAGCCAACACTTACCCAGGTACCCCGCGCCGCCGGCGCAAAAGAACGAGGAGCTAGCGCTTGAGCAGGATCTTGATTGTGGAGGACGAGGATTCGTTCAGTGATCCCTTGTCCTATTTGTTGGGCAAAGAGGGCTTCGAAGTTGAGGTGGTGGACAACGGACTGGACGCCATCACCGAATTCGACCGCAACGGTGCCGACCTGGTGCTCCTGGATCTGCAGCTCCCGGGCCTGTCCGGCACTGAGGTCTGCCGCCAGCTCCGCCAGCGTTCAAGCGTCCCGGTGATCATGCTGACAGCCAAGGACTCGGAAATCGATAAAGTCGTGGGGCTGGAACTGGGGGCTGACGACTACGTCACCAAACCCTATTCTTCCCGCGAGCTGGTGGCCCGGGTCCGGGCGGTGCTGCGGCGCCAGGGCGAGCCGGAGGAGCTGATTTCCTCCACGGTGCAGGCCGGCCCGGTCCGGATGGACATCGAGCGGCACGTGGTCAGCGTGGACGGCGAGCAGGTCCTGCTTCCGCTGAAGGAGTTCGAGTTGCTCGAGATGCTCCTGCGCAACTCCGGCCGGGTATTGACCCGCGGCCAGCTCATCGACCGGGTGTGGGGTTCCGATTATGTGGGCGATACCAAGACCTTGGACGTCCACGTGAAGCGGCTGCGCGGCAAGATCGAACCCGACCCCTCCGCGCCGCGGTACCTGGTGACGGTGCGCGGGCTCGGCTACAAGTTCGAGCCGTAAAGGCGCCCGGGGATCCACGGAAGCCGGGACGGCAGCATTACGGGACATGCAAAAGGGAGGGGCCGGCCGGCCCCTCCCTTTTGCATGTGGCTTGCTGCGCCGCTGGCTAGTGGCCGGTGCCGCCGCCAAGTTCGGAGGCGGTGGGCGACGGCGTGGGGGAAGGCGACGGGGTGCTTCCGGCCGGCAGGTACTCCTTGTACTCCGGCAGGGTGGCGTCCAGGACGGGAACCTTGACGGTGTTGCTGACGTTGGTGCCGCTTTCGGTGATCTTGATATCCACCAGCGACCCCGGGATACCGCCGGTGGTGCTCAGGACGGCTTCATCCGTGTCATTGTTCAGCAGGACGTAGGAGTTGGCCTTGACCGGAACCTCGGTCTCCGAGCCCTCGGCGCCGTTGACCGTGAGCTTCACGTCCTGGGACGAGGAGTTGTAGACGGCACCGATGACCCGGCCCGGCTCGTCCTCGCCGTTGGAGACGATGAGGAAGTTGCTCAGCTTGAGGGGGCCGAGATCGGTGACAATGCCGTCCGACGCCTGGTACTGCTCGCTTGTCTGCTGGGAATTGATGTACCCGCAGCCCGACGTCAGCAGTCCGATGCCAAGGGCGGCAGCCGTCAGTGCCAGTTTGCCGCGCTGGGCCCGGTTCGTCGCAGTGAAACGCACGTCACGTACTCCTCGAGAGTCTTGAAACAGATTTAGGCATAGCCTATCCGGAAAGCCGCCAAAACGAGGATTCGGCGGCGTCACATCGCCCTTGGCAGGGCCACGGCGATGCACTATTATCCGCATCCGTCAAGGGGTCCAAGGGGGTCGATTTGGGCCAATTTCCGCGTATTTTCGCGGTTCCGGGCCCTTTCCGCGGCCGGTCATATGCCTGAATCGTGATAAACTGGTCTGCGGGAAAGGGGAAATGTCCACATGGTATTTGAGGTCGGCGAGACAGTAGTTTACCCTCACCACGGTGCTGCGAAGATTGAAGAAATTAAGATGCGCACCATCAAGGGCGAAGAGAAAATGTATCTCAAGCTCAAGGTGGCTCAGGGTGATCTGACCATTGAAGTTCCAGCAGAAAACGTTGACCTTGTTGGGGTCCGGGACGTAGTGGGCAAGGATGGCTTGGAGCACGTGTTTGATGTGCTCCGTGCCGAGTTCACCGAGGAGCCCACCAACTGGTCACGCAGGTACAAGGCAAATCTGGAGAAGCTTGCTTCCGGTGACGTCATCAAGGTAGCAGAGGTCGTCCGCGACCTGTGGCGCCGGGATCACGACCGGGGCCTTTCCGCAGGCGAGAAGCGAATGCTGGCCAAGGCCCGGCAGATTCTGATCTCAGAACTGGCGCTGGCCGAAAAGACCGATGAAGAGAAGGCGGCAAGCGTTCTCGACGAGGTTTTGGCTTCCTAAGAATTAAGCCCCGGCGGCACGAAAGTGCGCCGGGGCTTCTTTTTTGTTCCGGATTTTTCCGGGCCAACACACGGCAGCGCCCCGCCGGACGCTGCGGCCCGCGGCGACGTAGGCTAGTCCGCATGAGCGAAACACCTAACCGCCTCGTGACCGCGGTGATCCTGGTGGCCGCAGGTTCGGGGCAACGGCTTGGTTATGGCATGCCCAAGGCTGCAGTGCCGCTGGGTGGAGAACCCATCCTGATGCATGCCCTGCGCGGCATCGTCGCGTCCGGAATCAGCAGCCAAGTGTGCATTGCGCTGCCCGCCGGAAATGACGGGCTGCGCAGGCTGTGTGAGGACTTCCGCGAAGAGCTTGCCGACGGCGGTCCGCTCCTGACGATCGTTGACGGCGGAGCAACGCGTGCAGAGTCCGTTCGTGCCGGTCTGGGCGCCCTTATGGAGGGCACGGACGCCGTCATGGTCCACGACGCCGCCCGCGCGCTGACGCCCGACTCCGTCTTCCATCGCATCGCCGACGCCCTCGCTGCCGGCGCTGAGGCGGTCATTCCCGCGATCGCCGTCGTGGACACCGTCAAGACAGTCAGGGCCACCGCCGACGGTGACGGTTCACCGGCGCCGGAGGTTGTCACCGGAACTGCTCCCCGTGAGGACCTGCGCGCCGTGCAGACGCCCCAGGGGTTCCGGTTGGCCACGCTCCAACGGGCCCACCAGGCCGCCCAGTCGCTGGACTCGCAGCAGGCGGCAGCGGTCACGGACGATGCCATGCTGGTGGAAATGACCGGAACCACGGTCCATGTGGTCCGTGGTTCTACCCAGTCGCTGAAAATCACCACGCCGCTGGACCTAATCCTGGCCGAAGGGCTGCTGGAAGGCCCGCTTGGCGCGCGCTGGGTGGAAGGCTAGGGATGGCAGACCCGCAGATGATCATTCCCCGGACGGGCATCGGCCTGGACGTCCACGCTTATGCAGCAGACGATTCAGCGCGCCCCCTATGGCTCGGCGGACTGTTATGGCCCGGCGAGCGCGGCCTTGCCGGGCACTCCGACGGGGACCCGGTGGCACATGCGGCGGCGGATGCCCTGTTCTCCGCAGCCGGAATCGGGGACCTCGGCACCCACTTCGGCACTGACCGCCCCGAATTCGCCGGCGCCTCGGGAGTAACGCTCCTGGCCGAAGCGGCGCGGATCGTTCGTGCCGCAGGATTCGAGATCGGCAACGTGGCAGTCCAGTTCGTGGCCAACCGGCCCAAGTTCGGGCCCCGGCGGGAGGAATCGCAGCAGGTCCTCAGCGACGCCGCGGACGCACCCGTCAGCGTCACCGCCACCACCAGCGACCGGCTAGGATTCACCGGACGCGGCGAGGGCATCTCCGCCGTGGCAACCGCCCTGGTCTACCCCCGGCCCGCCAGCGCCATCGGCTAGTCTGGAGCGGTGACCCTGCGCTTCTATGACACTGCCTCCGCTGAAGTCCGGAACTTCGTCCCCCTCGTCGAAGGAAAGGCCAGCCTGTACTACTGCGGGGCCACAGTGCAGGGCATGCCCCACGTGGGCCACATCCGTTCCGCCATCGCCTTCGACCAGCTCACCCGCTGGCTGACGTTCCGGGGGTACCGGGTAACGGTGGTCCGGAACGTTACAGACATCGACGACAAAATCCTCGCGAAGTCGGAGGCGTCCTTCGCTCCGGGCTTCGTGCCGGAGCCGGGGGAAGTGGCCCAGGAGGAATGGTGGGCGCTGGCGTACCGCTACGAGCAGGAGTTCCTGCGGGCCTACGACACCCTCGGCGTTTCCCGGCCCACCTACGAGCCGCGGGCCACTGGCCACATCCCCGAGATGCACGCCCTGATCCAGCAGCTGATCGACCGCGGCCACGCCTACCCCGCACTGGATGACTCCGGTGACGTGTACTTCGACGTGCGTTCGTGGAGCAAGTACGGCGCCCTGACCCGGCAGAACATTGACGACATGCAGGCGGCACCGGACGCCGATCCGCGCGGGAAGAAGGACCCCCGCGACTTCGCCCTGTGGAAAGGCTCCAAGGAGGGCGAACCCGCCACCGCCTCCTGGGCATCACCATGGGGGGCGGGCCGTCCCGGCTGGCACCTGGAGTGCTCCGCGATGGTCACCAAGTACCTGGGCACGGAGTTTGACTTCCATGGCGGCGGGCTGGACCTGCGCTTCCCGCACCATGAGAACGAGATGGCGCAGTCGCAGGCGGCAGGGCATCCTTTCGCCAGTTTCTGGATGCACAACGGCATGGTGACCTATGAGGGCGAAAAGATGTCCAAGTCCATCGGCAACACCATCAGCCCCGCAGAAATGCTGGAACTCGCCCCGCCCCGGGTGGTCCGCTACTACCTCGGCCAGGCCCACTACCGCTCCGTCCTGGACTACCGTCCCACGTCGCTCCAGGAGGCTGCGGCCGCCGTCGAACGCATCGACGGGTTCCTTGCCAAAGCCGCGGCCCGCCTGGGGCATGATGCCGGGCACGCCAGCGCCCGCACGCCCGTAAGCCTGGAGGCATTTTCCGAGGCAATGGACGACGACCTGAACGTGCCGCGCGCGCTGGCTGCCCTGCACGAGGCCGTCCGGGCAGGCAATACCGCCCTGGCGGAGGGCGACGACGACGCTGCCGGTGAGGCGATGCACGCCGTCACCGTCATGACGGGCGTGCTGGGGCTCGACGCCGTTGCCGGTGCCGACACCCGGAACAGCCGGGAATCGGATGCGCTCGGTGTCCTGGTGGAGGCTCAGCTCGCTGCCCGGGCCGCGGCGCGGGCCAACAAGGACTGGGCTGCCTCGGACTCCATCCGCGACATGCTCAACGAAGCCGGCGTGGTGGTCGAGGACGGCCCCGACGGCGCCACCTGGAGCCTGAAGCGCGACTGACCCAAGGGATTCCCGCAGCGGTCCGACGATTTTTCTTCGGTTAGTAGACTGGTATGCAGACTCAGTCAACACAATCAAGGGTGGAACATCATGGCCAACAATGGTCGCCGATCGGTTAAAGCGAAGAAGGGCCCAACCATCGGAACCGGTGGCCATGGCCGAAAGGCCCTGGAAGGCAAGGGGCCAACGCCCAAGGCGGAAGACCGGCCGTACCACAAGGCCCACAAGGCCAAGCAGCTCGCCGAGCGGTCCGCCGCCAAGCGCGGCACCGGTGCCCGCAGTGCGGGGGCAGCGAAGTCCGGGCCCAAGGGACGTGCCACGGAGGAAGTCGTCACCGGCCGCAACTCGGTGGTGGAGGCGCTCCGCGCCGGCATCCCCGCCAAGGCGCTTCACGTCGCCATCCGGATCGAGATGGATGACCGCGTCAAGGAGTCCCTGAAGCTCGCTGCCGAGCGCGGCATCCCGCTCCTGGAAACGGGCAAGCCGGAGTTGGACCGGATGACCGATGACGCCGTCCACCAGGGGCTGGTCCTGCAGATCCCGCCGTATGACTACGCGGATGCCTATGAACTGGCCGAAGAAACGGTGGACAAGTGGAAGAAGGGGCACGTCCCCAACGCCCCGCTCTTTGTCGCCCTGGACGGCATCACCGATCCCCGCAACCTCGGCGCCATCATCCGCTCCGTGTCAGCCTTCAGCGGCCACGGCGTCATCGTTCCCGAACGCCGTTCCGTCGGAGTCACCGCCTCCGCCTGGAAGACCAGCGCAGGCGCCGCAGTCCGCGTTCCCGTGGCACGCGCTTCCAACCTCAACAACGCCCTCAAGCAGTTCAAGAACATGGGCATCTTCGTCCTGGGCCTGGACGGCGACGGCGACATCTCGCTGCCGGACCTGACGCTCGCAACGGAACCGGTGTGCATCGTGGTGGGCTCGGAAGGGAAGGGTCTCAGCCGGCTGGTCCGGGAGAACTGCGACCAGATCGTGTCCATCCCCATCGATTCGGCGATGGAATCGCTGAACGCCTCCATGGCAGTGGGCATCTCCCTGTATGAGGTCTCGCGCCAGCGCGCCGCAAAGTAGGAAATATGAGTGGATGGAGCCCGCCTCCCGCGGGCCCTTCCCTCCCCGGCGCCGTGTCTAGCGTCGGGGCAGTTCAAATGCCCGTGGCGGCTACTATTTAGGTGATGGTCATGCCGCTTTTCGACACCGCTTCCACCATGGACTCCTCCACGGCAGCTCCCCTCGGTGTCAGCGTTCCGCGCGCGGACTCCGGCGGCAACCAGCACCGTGCCAGGGGCCGGGCCAACGTGGCCTGCTACGCCCCGGGAGTGCCCAGCCTGGAAATCGTCTACATCGCACCCGGCGGGGACTGGCGTGTCCAGGCGCTCCCCAACGTCACGGAGGGGGTCCACCACGGCATCGTGGAGGACCTGCCCTACGGCTCGCGGTACGGGTTCCGCCCCGCGTCGCGGGAACAGTCGCTGCCCCTTTCGATGCCCACGCGGGAGGTTGAGGACGACGGCGGCCAGCCCCTGCTGCTCGATCCGTACGGCCGTGCGGTGGACCAGCGGGACGGCGTGCTCACCAGCGTCCGGATGGCCGGAGACTTCACCTGGGACGGTGACGAACGGCTGCGCCTGAAGTGGCGCGACACCATCATCTACGAAGCCCATGTCCGCGGGCAGACCATGCTCCACCCGGATGTTCCCCGGGAGCTGCGCGGCACCTACGCCGGCATGGCCCACCCCGCCGTGGTGGAGCACCTCACCAGCCTGGGAGTGACTTCGGTGCAACTGCTGCCGGTGCATTTCCACCTCGACGAACCGCACCTGCAGGATCTGGGACTGACCAACTACTGGGGCTACAACACTGCGGCCTTTTTTGCCCCGCACCCGGCATATGCCACCAAGGCGGCGCGGGAGGCCGGGCCGAAGGCTGTGCAGGACGAATTCAAGGGAATGGTCAAGGCCCTTCACGCCGCCGGCCTGGAGGTCATCCTTGACGTCGTCTACAACCACACGGCGGAGGGCGGACCCAAAGGCCAGACCGTGAGTTTCCGGGGCCTGGGGGAGGACACGTACTACCGCACGGACGGGCAGGGCAGGTATGTGGACACCACCGGCTGCGGGAACAGCCTGAACTTCGCCGAGCCCCGGGTGGTCCAGCTGGTGGTGGACTCGCTGCGGTACTGGGTGGACGAGTTCCACATTGACGGCTTCCGTTTCGACCTCGCGGTCACCCTGTGCCGCAACGCTGCCAACGACTTCGACCCCCGGCATCCATTCCTGCTGGCCGTCGCGGCGGACCCCGTCCTGTCAGACGTGAAGCTGATCGCCGAACCCTGGGACGTGGGCTACGGGGGCTGGCAGACCGGACGGTTCCCGCTGGGTTGGGTGGACTGGAACGACCACTTCCGGGATTCCCTCCGCTCCTTCTGGCTTGCGGACCGGGCAGCCCTCGAAAACGGCGGCCACGGCGGGTCAGTAGCCAAGCTCGCTGACTCGCTGTCAGGCTCCGCTGCCCTTTTCCAGGCTTCCGGACGCTCCCGCCTGGCATCGGTCAACTACATCACCGCGCACGACGGCTTCACCCTGAACGACCTCGTTTCCTTCGACCGGAAGCACAACGAGGACAACGGTGAGCAGAACCGGGACGGCCACGGCGACAACCGCAGCTACAACCACGGCGTGGAGGGCCCCACCGAGAACGGCGACATTCTTGCCAAGCGGGCCCAGTCCCGCCGCAACCTGATGGCCTCGCTGCTCATTTCCCTCGGCGTGCCCATGATCACCGCCGGTGACGAACTGGCACGGACGCAGCTGGGCAACAACAACGCCTATTGCCAGGACAACGCCATCACCTGGCTGGACTGGACCCGCACGCCGGAATCCCACGAGATGCTGCGCAGCACCAAGCGCTACATCCGCCTGCGCAAGGAGTTCCTCGCCGCCCAGCCCCACGACTTCCCCGTCCGCGACGAACAGTCCTACCTTTACTGGTTCGACCAGGACGGCCGGCCAATGTCCACCGAGCGCTGGAACGATCCGCGCCACCGGGTGGTCCAGCTCCTGCTCGGCACCGACGACGGGGAGTTCGCAGGACTGATCGTGGTGAACGGCGGAACCTCGGACGTGCAGATCACGCTCCCGCAGGTTACCGCCGAAGGGACCGCTCCGCGCAGGTTCGAGCTCCGCCTGACCACCTCACCGTTGCACGAACAGCGGCAGGGCGGGGTGGTGGCTGCCGGGGAGACGGACGTGGCCGAGGCCAACTCCATCAGCATCTACCGCACGTAGCCTGGACCGAAGAATGCGCAACCGTTCCCTCCTGCCCCTGCTGCTGGGTGCCCTTGTGGTACTGGCCCTGGTCATGTTCGGCGGCCCCGGACTCCTGGATCAGCCGAGGGAAAGCACGACGGCGGAGGCCACCTCCCGCGCCACGGCACCGGGTTCCGCCTCACAGTCCACCCCCGCGGCGCCGGTCGCGGCTGACAACCCTTCAGGGCTGGCATCCATCCGGGAATCGGAACTGCCGCCTGAGGGCCGCAGGGTCCTGGCACTCATCCGCGCGGGAGGCCCGTACCAGTACAGCCAGGATGACCAGACCTTCGGCAACTTCGAGCGCATCCTGCCGCGCCAGGACCGCGGATACTACCGCGAGTACACGGTGCCCACGCCCGGGGAATCAGACCGGGGTGCCCGCCGGATCGTGGCCGGCAGCGGCGGGGACAAGTACTACACCGAAGACCATTACGAGTCGTTCAAGTTCATAGCGGAAGGCAGCTAAGCAAGCCATGAAAATCTACTCTGGCGACACCTGGACCCTGGAGGAACTGCAGGAACAGGTGGCCGATGCCGGACGCCGAAGCCTGGTTGTCCCGCCGGCTGACAGCAAACGTGCCGTCCTGGAAACCTTCGGTGAAGTCCTCAGTTTTCCGGAACACTACGGGGTCAACCTCGACGCCCTGAACGACTCCCTGCACGACTTTGCGGACTCGATCACGGACAACGGCAACGCCCCGGTCACCGTCCTCTGGCAGGTGGCCGCCCCGTTCCGGAGCGACAGGTCCTTCGGGATCATCTGTGAGATCCTCCAGGACGCGGAAAGCTACGCCGGCAAGGACCTGGCCGTCACCGCCGTCCTGCTCTAGCCGCAGTCAGCCGCCGGCAGGTTCCTCCTGCGACAGGTAGGTATCGAGCAGTTCGGCGGCCCGGGCGCCGTCGTCCTCCGCAGCCAGCCCCTTGCGCATGCTCTCGGCTTTTTCCCTGCCGGCCGGGAACGGGGGCAGCAGCGGAATTTCCGGATCCGTCAGCACCTCGATCACCATGGGCCGGTCCGCGGCAAAGGCCTGCTCCCACGCTTCACCGAGCAGCTCCGGATCCTCCACCCGGATGCCCCCAAGGCCCAGCAGCTCGGCGTATCCGGCGAAAGGAAAATCGGGAAGCTCCTGGCTGGCCGCGAACCGCGGCTCGCCCTCAGACTCGCGCTGTTCCCAAGTGACCTCTGTCAGCTCCCGGTTGTTGAAGACGCACACCACGAACCGCGGGTCCTCCCACTCCTGCCAGCGGTGCGCCACGGTGGCCAGCTCGGCGACACCCGCCATCTGCATGGCACCGTCCCCGGCCAGGGCCACGAGCGGCCGGTCGGGGTGGGCCAGCTTCGCGGCAATCCCGTAGGGAATGGAGCACCCCATGCTGGCGAGGGTGCCGGAAAGGTGCGCCGGGACCCCGGGCGGCAGCACCAGTTGGCGGGCATACCAGTACACGCAGCTTCCGACGTCGACGCTCACCTGCGCGTTTTCCGGGAGCCTGCCATTAAGCTCGCGGACCACGCGTTCGGGGTTGACGGGCAAGGCAGGCACGGCGGCGCGGTCCGCGGCGAGGATACGCCAGCGGCTGACTTCATATTCCACGTCCGAGCGCCACTGGCTCCGCGGGCGGTGCTCGAGCCTACGGCCCAGGGCCGCGAGGGCGGATGCCGCGTCACCGGGCAGGCCCACCTCCACCGGGTAGCGGTTGCCGATCTTCTTCTCGTCAATATCGATCTGCACGGCGCGCGCCGCCCCGGGCGGCGGATAGAACTCCGTCCACGGATCATTGGACCCCACAATCAGCAGGGCATCGCAGTTGCCCAGCAGGTGGGCGCTGGCAGTGGTGCCCAGGTGGCCCATGGTTCCGACGGCGAAGGGGAGCGTCTCATCAACGTACGGCTTGCCCAGCAGGCTGGTGGCAATGCCGGCACCCAGCTTTTCCGCCACGGCCACCACTTCTTCGAAGGCGTGCCGGGCACCCTGGCCGACAAGCAGCGCCACCCGTTCCGAGGAGTTCAGGAGGGCGGCCGCGGCGTCCAGGTCCTCATCCCGGGGCGTCTTGGCGGCAGAACTCCACGACGGGCTGGTAACCACGATGCCGTGCTGCTGCTCGAGTTGCGGTGCCGGCGCGGACTGGATGTCATGCGGGACGATGACGACGCACGGCGAGGACGTGGCCTTCGCCGTGCGGAATGCCCGGTCCAGGACCATGGGCACCTGCTCCGGGGCGCTGACCAGCTGGACGAACTGGGATGCTACGTCCTTGAACAGGGCGCCCAGGTCAATTTCCTGCATGTAGGCCGAGCCCAGCACCGTACGGCTCTGCTGCCCCACGATCGCAACCACCGGCACGCCGTCGAGCTTCGCGTCGTACAGCCCGTTAAGGAGGTGGACGGCGCCCGGGCCCTGTGTTGAGGTCACCACCCCCACGCCGCCCGTATACTTCGCGTGGCCCACGGCCATGAATGCCGCGGTTTCCTCATGCCGGGCCTGGACGAACTCGACGCGCCCGCCGGACCGCCGCAGCGCGCCCATGAAACCGTTGATCCCGTCGCCGCTGTAGCCGAAAACCCGGTCCACGCCCCAGGTGGTGAGCCGGTCCACGATCACGTCGGACACGGTTTGTTCAGTCATGGATCCTCCTGCGTCGGTTCAGGCCGGTTGGCGAAGGGTCAAGCGTTGACGATCAGGCCCAGCTCAGCCTTGGATGCCAGGGCCTCGTGCCGGGGCAGGACCCTGACGGTGTAGCCGAAGGAGCCCGAGCGGTCGATCACCAGCGAGCCGCTGAAAAGGTGGCGGCCGTTGCCAAGGTCCTCCTTCACCTGCAGCTCCATCAGGGTGATGTCCGCCAGGGTGTCGCTTTCCTCGGCCCGGCCGTAGGCCACCTCCACGCACACGTCATCCGGGGTAAGGCTGTTCAGGGCTACGTAGGCGTTGACCTGCAGGGTGTCGCCGATCTGCGGATCCTCGGAGACGCCCACCGAATCCACGTGCTCCACGTGGACCTGGGACCAGTTGGAACGCACCTTGGCTGACCACGATGCGAGCGAACGTGCCTGCGAGTACGAGTTGGCGATGGCCTTGCGGCCGGCTACGGCGGCCGGACGGTAGAGGATGTTCACATAGTCGCGCAGCATACGCTCAGCAGAGACGGCAGGGCCCAGGTGCGACAGGGTGTGCTTGATCATCGAGACCCAGTGCGTGGGCACCTTCTCGGCCGCCGACGTCGACGGCCCGGCGGCGCCCGCCGCCTCCGAGACGGTGCTGCCGTAGAACCTCGGCGCCACCTGGGTTTCGAGCAGCTCGTACAGGGCTGCCGCCTCGATGTCGTCGCGTTCTTCCGGTGACGCGCCGTTATTGGCGGTGGGAATCGCCCAGCCGTTCTCGCCGTCGTACATCTCGTCCCACCAGCCGTCCAGGACGGACAGGTTCAGCGAACCGTTCAGCGCCGCCTTCATGCCGGATGTCCCGCAGGCTTCCAGCGGACGCAGCGGGTTGTTCAGCCACACGTCGCAGCCCGGGAACAGGGTGCGTGCCATGGCGATGTCGTAGTTGGGCAGGAACGCGATCCGGTGCCGGACCTCGGGGTCGTCGGTGAAACGGACCAGGTCCTGGATCATCTTCTTGCCGGCGTCGTCGGCAGGGTGGGACTTGCCGGCGATGACCAGCTGGATGGGATGTTCCTTGTGCAGGAGCAGTGCCTTCAGCCGTTCCGGTTCGCGCAGCATGAGTGTCAGCCGCTTGTAGGTGGGAACGCGCCGCGCGAAGCCGATGGTCAGCACATCGGGGTCCAGGACGTTGTCCGTCCAGCCCAGTTCGGCGTCTGCAGCGCCGCGCTTCTTCCAGGCTGCACGAAGCCGTTTGCGGACGTCGTCCACCAGCGCGGACCGCATCTCCCGCCGCAGCGCCCACACGTCGGCGTCGCTGACGTTGTAGGCCAGGTCCCACCGGCCGTTGGCCTCGGCCTCGCTGCCGAACTGGTCGCGGGCCAGCTTGGCGATCCGGCTGTCCACCCAGGTGGGCACGTGCACACCGTTGGTGACCGAGGTAATGGGTACCTCGGAGGGGTCGAAGCCGGGCCACAGTGCTGAGAACATGCCCCGCGACACTTCGCCGTGCAGCTTGGCCACGCCGTTGGCGCGCTGCGCCAGGCGCAGGCCCATTACCGCCATGTTGAACACGGCCGGGTTGCCGTCGGTGTAGTTCTCGCGGCCCAGTTCCAGGATCCGGTCCACCGGCACGGCCGGTGCCAAGCCGGCCTGGAAGAAGTGGCTGATCTGCGAGATCTCGAACCGGTCGATGCCGGCCGGAACAGGAGTGTGGGTGGTGAACACGGTGGAGGCGCGGCCGGCCGCCAGCGCTTCATCGAAGGTCAGCGCCTGGTCCCCGGACATGAGCTCCTGGATGCGTTCAATGCCCAGGAAGCCGGCGTGGCCCTCGTTCGTGTGGAACACTTCCGGCGCGGGGCAACCGGTGAGCTGCTGGAAGGCGCGCAGCGCCTTGACCCCGCCCATGCCGAGCAGCAGTTCCTGCTGCAGCCTGTGGTCACCGCCGCCGCCGTACAGCCGGTCCGTGATGCTGCGCGCCGCGTCATCGTTGCCGGGCACATTCGAGTCAAGGAGCAGCAGGGGGACGCGTCCGACGTCGGCCCGCCAGATGTGTGCCAGCAGCCGGCGGCCGTTGGGCAGCGGCAGGGTGATCTGCAGGGGCTTGCCGTTGCCGTCGGGGGAGGGTTCGCGAAGCAGGGTGAGGGGCAGGCCGTCCGGGTCCAGGACGGGGTAGGTCTCCTGCTGCCAGGCGTCCCGGGACAGCGACTGCTTGAAGTAGCCGGCCTGGTAAAGCAGGCCCACGCCGATGAGGGGCACGCCGAGGTCCGACGCCGCCTTCAGGTGGTCGCCGGCCAGGATACCCAGGCCGCCGGAGTACTGGGGCAGGACCTCGGTGATGCCGAACTCGGGGGAGAAGTAGGCGATGGACGCCGGCGCCTCCGGCCCCAGGCCCTGGTACCAGCGCGGTTCCTCTAGGTACCGGTCAAGGTCTTGCTCCGCTGCCCGCACCCGCTCCACCACGGACTGGTCGGCGGCAAGCCGCTGGAATTCTTCCCTGCTGACCATGCCCAGGAAGCCGACGGGGTCCTGCTCGCTTTCTTCCCAGATGCGGGGGTTCAATCCCGCAAAGAGTTCCCGGGTGGGGCGGTGCCAGGACCAGCGCAAATTGCTTGCAAGCCGCGCCAGCGGGCGGATGGGCTCGGGGAGGACTGTACGGACCGTAAACCTGCGGATTGCCTTCACCTGCGTCACACTAACGGACAACATGGGCGGCCGGAACCAGCTTTGGGTTTCTTTTGGGTAAATGACAGGGGCGTGCAGGAAATGACGTGCGGCACGACGAGATTAGTGAGCAGGCTTAGCAATCTTGGACTTTTCTCGCTAACGTCGAGCCTGTGACGACTAACTCAGGAATCAGTGCCGTAACAGAGAAAATGCCAAGGGGATCCATCACGGAGGGGCTGCGGTTCGGACGGTTTCCGATCACGGCCGTGCAGCCCGTCGTCGAGGGTGGAAAGTTCCCGGCCAAGGCCCTGCCGGGCGAAGGAATCGTGGTGGGTGCCACCTGCTTCAGGGAAGGCCACGACCAGCTCGGCGTGAGCGCAGTCCTGCTGGACGCGTCGGGCGCAGAGCGCCAGCGCGTCCGGCTCGCGCCGCCGCGGGGGGAACGCGGCATGGGAACCGACCGCTGGGAAGGCATCCTCACGCCGTCGGAAACCGGGCACTGGTCCTTTGTCATTGAAGCCTGGCATGACCGCTACGGCACCTGGCACCACAACGCCGAGGTGAAGATCGCCGCCGGGATCGATGTTGAACTTATGCTCGCTGAGGGCGCTGCGCTGTTGTCCGAAGCGTCCGACGACGACTCCCGGAACGAGGCGGACAGGGCAACATTGCGCTGGGTCGCCGAGAGGCTGGCGGACCGGTCGCTGAGTCCGGAGGAGCGCCTCGCCGCCGGCTTCAGTCACGGAGTGGCGGACATCGTCGCCCGCCAGCCCATCCGCGAACTGGTGACGGTTTCCGAAAAGTACCCGCTCAATGTCGAGCGTGACCGTGCCGGCCGCGGTGCCTGGTACGAGTTCTTTCCCCGTTCAGAGGGCGCCGTCAAGGACCACACCACCGGCACGTGGACTTCCGGTAACTTCCGCACTGCCGCCAGGCGGCTGGACGCTGTCGCGGCCATGGGCTTCGACGTCCTGTACATGCCGCCCATCCATCCCATCGGCGTGAAGCACCGCAAGGGGCCCAACAACACCCTGGTTGCCGGTCCGCATGACCCCGGCTCGCCCTGGGCCATTGGTGCCGAGGAAGGCGGGCACGATGCCATCCATCCCGACCTCGGCACGTTCGAGGACTTTGACGCTTTTGTGGCCCGGGCCAATGAGCTGGGCCTGGAAGTTGCCCTGGACCTCGCCCTGCAGGCCGCTCCGGACCACCCGTGGGTAACGTCGAACCCGGAATGGTTCACTACCCGCGTGGACGGCAGTATTGCCTACGCCGAAAATCCGCCCAAGAAGTACCAGGACATTTATCCGCTCAATTTCGATAATGACCCTGAGGGCCTTTCCAATGAAATTCTCCGGATTGTCCTGCTCTGGGTCAGCCACGGCGTAAAGATTTTCCGGGTTGATAACCCGCACACCAAACCTGTTTGGTTCTGGGAATGGCTTATTGCCGAAGTCAACAAAGCAGTGCCGGGCGTGGTGTTCCTCGCCGAGGCGTTCACCCGGCCCGCAATGATGCACGCCCTGGGCCGGGCTGGCTTCCAGCAGTCCTACACCTACTTCACCTGGCGCAACACGAAGAAGGAGATTGAGGACTACTTCCACGAGGTGAGCCACGATTCGCCGGCGTTCTTCCGGCCCAACTTCTTCGTCAACACCCCGGACATCCTCACCCCCTACCTGCAGTTTGGCGGCCCGCCGGCGTTCCGGATCAGGGCAGTCCTGGCCGCCACGGCCAGCCCGTTATGGGGGGTTTACGCAGGCTACGAGCTTTACGAGCACGTTGCCCGTCCGGGCGCCGAGGAGTACATCGACAACGAGAAGTTCGAATACAAGGCACGCGACTGGGATGCGGCAGCCGAATCCGGACGCACCCTGGCGCCGTTCATCACCCGGCTGAACCACCTGCGCCGGGACCACCCTGCGCTCCAGGACCTGCAGAACCTGACAATCCACCAGAGCACGGACGACGCCACGGTGGTGTACTCCAAGCACAAGACATTGCCTGACGGTTCCAAGGACACCCTCATCGTGGTGGTCAACGTGGACCCGCATGTCACTCGGGAATCCACCGTGACACTGGACCTCGCCGCGCTTGAACTGGATCCGCAGGACCTGACCGCCAACGGCGGATTCTACGTGGACGACCTCATCTCCGGGGAAAGCTGGGAGTGGGGCGAGTACAACTACGTGCGTCTGGACCCGCATGTTGAGCCCGCACACATCCTCAGCGTGAGGAGAACGCATCAGTGAGTTTTACTGCGCAAAGTTCGGGCCAGCACTTCACTCCCAAGAGCACATTCGAGCTCAACGCCCCGGGCCTCCAGCATGATCCGCTGTGGTACCGGAAGGCCGTGTTCTACGAAGTACTGGTCCGGGCTTTCGCGGATGCCAACGGCGACGGGTCCGGAGACTTCTCCGGCCTGATCGACCGGTTGGACTACCTGCAGTGGCTGGGCGTGGACTGCCTCTGGCTGCCGCCCTTTTTCCAGTCACCGCTGCGGGACGGCGGCTACGACATTTCGGACTACAACTCCGTGCTGGACGAGTTCGGCACCATCAGCGACTTCAAGCGCCTGGTGGCCGAGGCGCATGCCCGGGGCGTGCGCGTGATCATCGACCTGCCGCTGAACCACACCTCGGACCAGCACCCCTGGTTCCAGGAGTCCCGCAAGGACCCCGAGGGGCCTTACGGGGACTTCTACGTATGGAGTGACACGGACGAGAAGTACCAGGATGCCCGCATCATCTTCGTGGACACCGAGGAATCGAACTGGACGTTCGACCCCATCAGGCGGCAGTTCTTCTGGCACCGGTTCTTCAGCCACCAGCCGGACCTGAACTTCGAAAACCCCAAGGTGATCGAGGCGCTCTTCGATGTGGTGCGGTTCTGGCTGGACCAGGGCATCGATGGTTTCCGGGCCGACGCCATCCCCTACCTGTACGAGGAGGAAGGGACCAACTGCGAGAACCTGCCGGCCACCCACGAGTTCCTCCGCAAACTGCGGGCCATGGTGGACGAAAGCTACCCCGGCCGGGTGATCATCGCTGAGGCCAACCAGCCACCCAACGAGGTGGTGGAGTACTTCGGCACGGAAGCGGAACCGGAGTGCCACATGGCCTTCCACTTCCCGATCATGCCGCGGCTGTACTACGCGCTCCGGGACCAGAAGGCAGCGCCCATCATCGAGACCATGAGGGACACCCCGGACATTCCGGAGGGCGCCCAGTGGGGCACCTTCCTGCGCAACCATGACGAACTGACCCTCGAAATGGTCACCGCCGACGAACGCGCGGCCATGCTCGGCTGGTATGCCCCCGATCCCCGGATGCGGGCGAACATCGGCATCCGGCGCCGGCTGGCGCCGCTGCTGGACAACTCCCGTGCCGAGATCGAACTGATCAACGCGCTGCTCCTGTCCCTGCCCGGCAGCCCGTTCCTGTACTACGGCGACGAAATCGGTATGGGCGACAACATCTGGCTCGAGGACCGGGACGCCGTCCGTACCCCCATGCAGTGGAACCCCGACCGGAATGCCGGTTTCTCCCACGCGGACCCGGGCAAGCTGTACCTGCCTCCCATCCAGTCGCTGGTGTACAACTACAGCATGGCGAACGTGGAGGCCGAGTCCGCCCATTCCGGTTCCCTGCTGCGGTGGACCCGGCAGATCCTGAGCGTCCGCAAGAACCATGCCGCGTTCGGCCTGGGCGTTTACAAGCACGTGGAGGCCGACCACGACGCCGTCCTTGCCTACCTCCGCGAACTGCCCCATGGCAACCCCGCGGGACTGAACGGCGAAACCGTCCTGTGCGTCTTCAACCTTTCCCAGCATCCCGTGGCAGCCCGGCTGCGGGTACCGGAGTACGCCGGCCGCGGACTGCGGGATGTCTTCGGGGGACAGATGTTCCCCGGAATCAATGACGACGGCACGCTGACGTTGACCCTGGGCAGCCACGATTTCTTCTGGTTGCGCGTCCGGTCTGCGGCATCCAACCCGTCATCGCCCTACACCCAGGCCATGCCCATCCTGTCGATAGAGGAGTGACATGAACCAGCCTATTCTCACGCCCGCCCTGACCGCACTGCTCCAGGAATGGCTCCCGAAGCAACGCTGGTTTCCCATCAAGTCGCCTGACTTCGAAATGTCCCAGGCAGGGAGCCTGGGGCTTGAAGACCCGGCCAGGCACGCAGCCCTGTCCGTGTTCCTGCTGAACGTCAGCACGCAGGGCTCCGACGGCGGCAGGCGGACTGCCGTGGTCCAGGTTCCGCTGAGCTTCCGGCCCGCACCCGCAGCAGGAATGGAACGGGCGCTTGTTGGCCAGGCGGCCGGCACGGATCCGTCCCGTCCGTGGGTCTACGACGCCGTCCACGATCCCGACTTCGTGGGCTCCTGGCTGCAGCTGATCCGGAATGAAGAGAAGGCTGCCAGCGGCACGGCAGCGGGTTTCAAGGTCCCCGGGAGCTACCGGCTGCCTACCGCGCACGGTGTTGTGAAGGTCCTGTCCGGGGAGCAGTCCAACAGTTCAGTGATTGTGGACGACGGCGAATCGGCAGCGATTGTGAAATTCTTCCGGGTGTTGTCCGAGGGCGCCAACCCCGAAGTTGAGGTGGGGTCCGCCCTGACCTCCGCCGGGACGTCCGAGGTACCCGCAACCCTTGGCTGGGTGCGGGGGGAGTGGCTGGCCCACGGCAGGACCCCGTCTGACGGAAAGGGTACCCGCCAGGTGCAAGGCGAGCTGGCCGTGGCACACGAGTTCCTGGCCGGCGGGCGGGATGCCTGGCGCCTCGCGGTGGACGCCGCCCGTTCCGGCACTGATTTCACCACAGAAGCCAGGGCCCTCGGGGCCGCCACCGCAACAGTGCACCGCCGCCTTGCCGAAGCGCTGGGACAGTCCGCCGAAAGCGAACCGGGCAAGGTGATCGGACCGGGAGTAGCCCAGCGCGTCCGCCAGGCATGGGCGGAAGCCGGCCCCGCCGTCGGGCCCTTTGACAAAGAACTGGACGCGCTGCTGGAAGGCCTCGACGGTGTGCCCACCGGGCCGCTCCAGCGGATCCACGGCGACCTTCACCTGGGCCAGATCCTGCAGGTCCCGGCACAGGGCGGCCCTGACCGGTGGGCCATCCTCGACTTCGAAGGCGAGCCCCTTCGGCCCATCGCCGAACGGAACGTCCCCGACGTTCCCCTGCGCGACGTCGTCGGAATGCTCCGCTCCTTCGACTACGCCGCGGGAGCCGCCCAGCGCGAACAGGAAGGCGCCCAGGTGCCAGCAGCGTGGGTGGACGACTGCGCGGACGCGTTCCTTGACGGCTACGCCAGCGTCACGCCAGGAACCGTGGACCGGAACGCGCCCCTCTTTGTGGCATTGTGGCTGGACAAAGCACTGTACGAAGTAGTTTATGAAATGCGTAACAGGCCCGACTGGCTGGCGATCCCGGTGAACGCCTCCAGGCGGCTCCTTAGCGGTAACAGCGCCGGCGACCATGCCGGGGCAGCATCGGAAGGTAACGAAATGACAGGCTCAGCACGAACTGACCGCCCGGGCGCACCGCTGCAGGTGGACGACGGCACCTTGGGCAGGATCGCAAACGGTGAACACCACGCCCCGCACTCCGTCCTGGGTGCGCACCTGGACGACTACGGGCACGTCACCATCCGCACGGTGAAGCACCTGGCCGAAGCAGTCAACGTCATCACCGCCGCAGGCGAAACTCCCATGCAGCACGAGGCGCACGGCGTATGGGTGGCGGTCCTGGAACCGCTGCAGCACGGACACGTGCCCGACTACCGGCTGTCGGTCACCTACCCGGGGGCTGAGCCGGTGACGGTCGACGAACCGTACCGGTACCTGCCCACCGTCGGCGAGGTGGACCTGCACCTGATTGGCGAAGGCCGGCACGAAAAGCTGTGGGAGGTCCTGGGCGCCCATGCCCGGCACTACAAGTCCTCCCTGGGCGACGTGGACGGCGTTTCTTTCTCCGTCTGGGCTCCCAATGCGCAGGCTGTCCGGGTCAAGGGCGACTTCAACGCCTGGGATGGGCGCGAACACTCCCTCCGCTCCCTGGGCTCCTCCGGGGTGTGGGAACTCTTCATCCCCGGCGTTTCTGCCGGCGCTTGCTACAAGTTCGAAATCCGGACTAGGGCCGGTCACTGGGTGGAGAAAGCCGACCCCCTGGCATTCGGAACCGAGGTTCCACCGCTGACGGCCTCAAGGGTGGTGGAATCCTCCTACGCCTTCAAGGACGACGAGTGGATGGAAGCGCGTGCCCAGCGGGATCCGCACAATTCCCCGATGAGCGTCTACGAAGTACACCTCGGGTCCTGGCGGCTGGGGCTGGGCTACCGCGAGCTCGCCAAGGAACTGGTGGACTACGTCAAATGGCTCGGCTTCACCCACGTGGAGTTCATGCCTGTGGCGGAGCACCCGTTCGGTGGCTCCTGGGGCTACCAGGTCACCTCCTACTTTGCGCCGACGTCCCGCTTTGGCCACCCGGACGAATTCCGGTACCTGGTGGACACGCTGCACCAGGCCGGCATCGGCGTGCTGCTCGACTGGGTTCCGGCCCACTTCCCCAAGGACGCCTGGGCCCTTGCCCAGTTCGACGGCGAGCCACTCTACGAGCACGCCGACCCGAACCTTGGCGAGCACCCGGACTGGGGAACCCTGATCTTCGACTTTGGCCGTACCGAGGTACGCAACTTCCTGGTGGCCAACGCCCTCTACTGGCTCGACGAGTTCCACATTGACGGACTGCGCGTGGATGCCGTTGCCTCCATGCTCTACCTGGACTACTCCCGGCAGGACGGCCAGTGGCAGCCCAACCGCTTCGGCGGACGGGAAAACCTGGAGGCCATCTCCTTCCTGCAGGAAGTCAACGCCACCGTCTACAAGACGCACCCGGGTGCCGTGATGATCGCGGAAGAGTCCACAGCGTTCCCGGGCGTCACGGCGCCCACCAGCCACGGCGGGCTGGGCTTCGGGCTCAAATGGAATATGGGCTGGATGCACGACTCCCTCAAGTACGCCTCCGAGGATCCCGTCAACCGTAAATGGCACCACGGCACCGTCACGTTCTCTATGGTGTACGCGTTCACGGAAAACTTCCTGCTGCCCATCAGCCACGATGAGGTTGTGCACGGCAAGGGCTCCATGCTGCGTAAGATGCCGGGCGACCGCTGGCAGCAGCTCGCCAACCTGCGCACGTTCCTGGCCTACCAGTGGGCGCACCCCGGCAAGCAGCTGATCTTCATGGGCACCGAATTCGGCCAGGAAGCAGAATGGTCAGAGCAGCACGGGCTCGACTGGTGGCTTGCGGATATCCCCGCGCACAAGGGCCTGCAGCTCCTGACCAAGGACTTGAACGAGCTGTACAAGACCACACCGGCGCTCTACACCCGGGACAACGAGCCCGGCGGGTTCCAGTGGATCAACGGCGGCGACGCCGACCGCAACGTCCTGTCCTTCATCCGCTGGGACAAGGACGGTAACCCGCTGGTGTGCGCCATCAACTTCTCCGGCGGCCCGCACGTCGGCTACACCCTCGGCGTACCGGCGGCGGGGCCATGGATGGAAGTCCTCAACACGGACCATGAAACCTACGGCGGGTCCGGTGTCCTGAACAAGGAAGGACTCAAGGCCGTCGACGAAGGCCAGGACGGCCAGCCCGCCACGCTGACCGTTACCCTGCCGCCGCTCGGCGCAGCCTACTTCAAGCCAGGAGTTGCAGCACCGAAGGTATCGGGGCGTGGGACAGCAGCCTCCGCGTAGCCTGCCAGCGTGAACCGCATGGAACAGCCCGGAATCCCTGTGGTTCCGGGCTTTTCCGTGCCCCGTCACCTTGGTGGCGGGAACCGGCGTCCAGGAGAGTTGGCCATCGCGGCCAAGTGGTGGTAGAGTTTATTTCCGCGCTGGTCCACAGAGTCAGCCGGAAAACCCGACCAAAAAGCTTCATGCTGATGAAGGTCGCGACCGCCGGTTTGACAAGAGTGAAGCCAGCCGGTAAGTTTGAAAAGTTGCTCCGGAGCGATCCTGAATGTTTGGTTTGGGTGGTGCCGGGTGTGTCTGTTGTTTGAGAACTCAATAGTGTGCCA
>NZ_JBNHFE010000003.1:0-356753 GCF_059089905.1 Arthrobacter sp. Y3221087 | reverse complement strand
ATGCCACAGGGGCGGCACGATCCGGCAAATTCAACCAATTACATACATAATCGGTATCAACAAACTTGGCACACTATTGAGTTCTCAAACAACAGACACACCCGGCACCACCCAAACCAAACATTCAGGATCGCTCCGGAGCAACTTTTCAAACTTACCGGCTTTCAAAGAACTTTGCAAATCAGCGTTTCCGCGACCCGCGTCCCTCTCAACCGCCCCCACCCGTTTCCGGCGCCCAAACGGGCCACCAGATTTTGGTCTTTGTTTTAGGGGTTTGGCCGCCCGCGGTAACCAGCTCTTCGCTGTCTCCCTCGCGGCGACTCAGAAAACAATACACCCCCACCCACCCCACCGCAACCCGGCCCCACCACCCCACCAAAACCCCGGAAACCCGCGCCAAAACCACCCACCATCCCACCCAGACAACCACCCGCCGTCGAAATACTTCCTGTGTCCTGCAGCACAGTGGACGCCGGCCGTTCCGGCTGTGGGTTAACGCAAGAAAGGGCCGGCAACCGTGATGGTTGCCGGCCCTTTCCAAGCAGCTGGTATCAGCCTTGCGGGATTACCAGGAAGACTTGGTGATGCCCGGAAGTTCGCCCTTGTGGGCCATGTCGCGGAAGCGGACACGGGAGATGCCGAACTTCTGGAAGGTGCCACGGGGACGGCCATCGATGATGTCGCGGTTACGCAGACGGATCGGGGACGCGTTGCGGGGCAGCTTCTGCAGGCCCAGGCGGGCTGCTTCGCGTGCTTCGTCGGTTGCGTTTTCGTCAACCAGGGTCTTCTTCAGTTCGAGGCGCTTGGCAGCGTAACGCTCAACGATGACCTTGCGCTGCTCGTTGCGAGCAATCTTGGACTTCTTAGCCATGTTTAGCGCTCCTCTCGGAATTCGACGTGCTGGCGGATCTTGGGGTCGTACTTCTTCAGGACCAGACGGTCCGGGTCGTTACGACGGTTCTTGCGGGTTACGTAGGTGTAACCCGTGCCCGCGGTCGACTTGAGCTTGATGATCGGACGTACGTCCTTGTCCTTTGCCATTAGAGCTTCACCCCACGAGCCAGGATTTCGGCGACGACTGCGTCGATGCCGCGTACGTCGATGGTCTTGATGCCACGAGCAGAGACCTGCAGCGTGACGTTACGGCGCAGGGACGGAACCCAGTAGCGCTTCTTCTGGATGTTCGGATCGAACCGGCGCTTGTTGCGACGGTGCGAGTGCGAAATGCTGTGCCCAAAGCCCGGCTCGGCCCCGGTCACTTGGCAGTGTGCTGCCATGACTTCTCCTCAAGAATTGAATGTAATGATCCGCATATCTGCTGCTGGACCATGCTGCTAAGGGCGACCCAAAAATAAAAAGGGCGAACGGTTAGTCACGCAACTTGAGCCCCTAACTACCGGCCACCCTGGAGAAAATACCGGGCAACCGGAGCAATTGCGCACGCTCCGCGCACTTAGCGCCTACCAAGTCTACGAGTTCGCGCAATTAAAGACCAATCCGGGGGAACTGGGTGTATAAGCAGGGCCCGACCGCGGCACCTTCCCGAGCGCCTAGAGCCGGGTCAGCCGGGGGTACTTGGGCGAGAGGTTGTCTCCCGAGGATTTGCCTGCGACGCGGCGGACCACCCACGGGCCGGCGTATTCCCGGAACCACTGGGCGTTGGCGCGGAGCGCTTCAGCGCCCTTCAGCTCCGGCACTGGCGTCATGGGCGGGATGTCAATGGAGTGGTCGTATTTGAGCACTTCCATGACCCGCTTGGCCATGTTGGCGTGCCCGGCTGCGGACATGTGCATGCGGTCCTTCGCCCACATGCCCCAGTCGTAGTACTCGCTAAAGCGCCAGTAGTCCACCAGCAGGGCCCCGTGATCACCTGCGATGCCGCGGACCAACTCGTTGTAGATGGCTGTGCGGCCGCGCATCGTGCCGAAAACCTTGGAGCCGCGGGCATCGAATCCAGTGAACGTCAGCACTGTGGCGCCGGTGGCAGCCAGCTTGCGGATGCCGTCGTCGTACTCTGCCAGCAGGTCGTCGATGTCGATCCGGGGGCGCAGGATGTCGTTGGCACCCGCGTAGATGCTCACCAGGGTGGGTTTGAGCTCGACGGCGGCGTCCACCTGCTCGGCCAGGATCTGCCGGAGTTTCCTGCCGCGGATGGCTAGGTTGGCGTAGCCGAATCCTGGGTCCGCGGCACTAAGCTGCTCTGCCACACGGTCAGCCCAGCCCCGGACGCCGTTGGGACGGGTGGGATCGTCGTCGCCCACGCCTTCGGTGAAGGAGTCGCCAAGGGCCACGAACCGGGAGGTGAAATCCATAGCGGCTAGTTTGCCATCCGTTGCCGGGAGCAACCAACCGGACGGGAGGCGTAGGTGCGGGTCCCTAGCTTTCGCGCAGGATCCAATGGTCCGCGTCCAGGCGGCCCACGACTTTTTCGCCGATCCGGGCGAGGTCCAGGACGTCCTGCTCGGTCAAGGCGTCAAGGAAGAGGTTGCGTACCGACTCCACGTGGTCCGGCGCCAGGCCGACGATGGTGGCCATGCCTTCCTCCGTGAGGTGGGCGATAGTGACCCGGGCGTCGTGGGGGTGCGGCCGGCGCTCCACCCATCCGCGCTTCTGCAGCTTGGTCACCACGTGGGAAAGCCGGGACAGGGACGCGCTGCTCCGGGCCGCGAGCTCGCTCATGGGCAGGAACCGCTCGTCCGCCTCCGAAAGCATTGCCAGAACGGTGTAGTCGAAGAGCGAAAGCTTCCCGGCAGCGTGCAGTTTTGTGTCCAGGGCTGCGGGCAGCAGGGTGTTGATGCTGACCAGGGCGAGCCAGGCACGTCGTTCATCGGGGTTGAGCCACCGCGGTTCGGTCATTCCCATATTCTACGATTGATCCTTCAAGCTTCGCCGCCCGGCCGGGTTCCGGTGCCGCAGGCCCCCGGTAGGCTATGGCGCATGTATGTTGTCTCCCTGACCTACCGGGTTCCGCAGGACATCGTCGATTTCCACAATGATGCGCACATCAGCTGGCTGCAGAGAGCCTTCGACGACGGCGTCTTCATCGCCGCCGGCCGGAAGGTTCCCCGGACCGGGGGCCTGCTGCTTTCCCGGGCGGACCGTGCCACGCTGGACGCCAGCCTGGCGCAGGACCCGTTCTACACCAATGGCGTGGCCGACTTTGAAGTGGTGGAGTTCCACGCCGGCCGGGTGGCGCCGGGCTTCGAGAACCTCCTGGACAGTTAGGCGCCTTCTGCGGCTGCAGCGTTTTCTGCCGCCACCTTCTTCAGCCCGCCTTTCCTGGGGACTTTGACCGGTTCGGGCCAGCGCGGGCTCAGTTGGTCCCCCAGGGTGACGCCCCGCAGTTTGCGTCCGAAGAGCGGCAGGACCCAGTCATTCACCCAGCGGCGCTGGCGCCGCTCCCATTCCCGCAGGGTAAGTCGGGTTGGCGGTTGCCAGTCCTTGGGCCTGATTTTGTGCGGGACTCCCAGCTGGTCCAGTACCTGCCCGGCCAGGTACTTGTGTCCGGCCTTTGACATGTGGAGCCGGTCCGAGTCCCACATCCGGCGGTCGTGGAAGGCGTCGAGGCACCAGTAATCCACCAGGACCGCCCCGTACTTGGCGGCAATTTCCCGGACCCGTTCGTTGTAAAAGGAATTGCGCCTCTTCAGCGGCTCGAGCAGCGCCGACACTTTGACGTCGAAGCCCGTGAACAGCACAAGGGTGGCCCCAGTTCCCGCCAGCTGACGGACGAACTCCTCATAGTCAGCCATCAGCACAGCCATGTCTGTCTTCAGGTCGAGGATGTCGTTGCCGCCGGCATAGAGGGTGACCAGCGTCGGCCTCATCCGCAGTGCCGGTTCCAACTGCTCATCGATGATGTGCCGGAGCCGCTTGCTGCGGATGGCCAGGTTCGCGTACTTCCACCCGGGCTGTGCCTTGGCGAGTTTCTCTGCCACCCGGTCAGCCCAGCCCCGCACCCCGTTGGGCAGCCGCTCGTCCCGGTCCCCCACACCCTCGGTGAACGAGTCCCCGAGGGCAACGAACACCCGCCGCCCGGAGTCAGGAAGCAAAGGTTCACGCACCACAGCGCCAACCTAGCCACCGAAAGAAAAGGAAGTACGACGCCGGGATTAACAGTAAGTGAGCGAGCGTCGGGTTTACGCCGCCAAACGTGAGCGCGCGTCCGGGTTTTAGCCGCCAGAAGTGAGCGGGCGTTTGGCGACGTGCAGATCAAGCCGGCGCGCACTTTTGCGTAGGAGCGCATCGCCGACTGGAGCGCAGTGGAGGCCGTTCGCGGCCGGAACGGAGAGTAGGGAGGAAGGGCGGACCCGAGGGCCCCGAACTGAGCTTGCGAAGTTTGGGAAGGGTCCAACCGCTAAGCGACGGCAAGCCGGCAGTCACGGTGACCCAACCAGGCGGAAGGGCTTACCCTTCGGCTTTGCCCTGCCTCCAGTACCCCATGAACGCAACCTGCTTCCGGTCGATGCCCACGTCGCGGACGAGGTACCGGCGCATGTCCTTGATGACGGCTGCTTCGCCGGCGATCCACGCGTAGAAAGGCATGGCGCCCGCCGGCATGCCCGGGTTCTTGGTGGCAATGATCTCCGACGTTTCCATCCGGGAAGGGGTCTCCCAGAGGATGTCCACGTCCACGTTGACGTCTTCGGGCTCGGGCCCGGCTCCGCCGTCCACTTCTTTGATCCCCACCCAGCCGGGTACGGGAACGGCTTTGCGGACGGCTTCCTGCAGCAGTTCGCCGTGCGGCCGGGACCGTCCGATCTGCGCACCGCGCGCCAGCCAGGTGATTTCGACGTCGGCGGGTGAGGTGAGTTCCAGGAAGTCGCCCGCCTCGGGGACTTCGAGGAAGGCGTGGCCGGTCATGTACTCCGGGAGGCTTTGCAGGATGGCGGAGATGGCCGGGACAGCTGTTTCGTCGCCGGCAAGGAGGATCCGCTGGGCCAGGCCCGGCCGCCATTCGATGCCCGAGTAGATTTCGGCGGTGACGCAGTGCGCGGCGCGGTTGTTCGGGCCGATGATGGTGATGGCGTCCCCGGGCTTGGCGTTGAGGGCCCAGTTGGCAGCCGGACCGCCGTGGCCGTGGTCATCGAAATGCATGACGAAATCGACGTCGATCTCCGGGTACACCGCGTCAAGCCGGGCCTGCCGCACCGTGTAGGTGCGCATTGATCCACGGCCGGCGGGGTCCATCTCCAGCCATTCGCGGTACCATCCCGCCTCGGCCATTTCGAAGACCGGCAGCGGAATTTGCGTGCCGTCAGCGGCGAGGGACGGGATCATGAGTTTGATCCGGAGGTCCAGGGTGTCCCCGTGGACGCCGAAGTCCCGCAGCGAGTAGCCGCCAAACGTGATCCTGCGGAAGTTGGGGCTGAGTTCCTGGACCGAGGAGACGGTGACCTCGAACGCCAGGGTCATCGGCTCTGTATTCATGGACTGCGCGTTCATCGGCTTGGCGGACGCAGCATTTCGGGTCTTCATGAAACAAGCTCCAGTTCGGTGGGGACGTGGTGGCGGCCGATGGGGATGATCAGGGGCGTTCCGGACACGGGGTCGGGGATGACGCGGGAGTCGAGGTTGAAGACATTGCGGACCAGGCTTTCGGTGACTACCTCACGCGGCTTGCCCACGGCCACCACGGCGCCGGCCTTCATGGCGATGACGTTGTCCGCATACCGGGCGGCGAGGTTGAGGTCATGCAGGACGATTGCCACGGTGGTGCCGCGCTTGCGGTTCAGGTCCGTCACGAGGTCCAGGACCTCCACCTGGTGGGCGAGGTCCAGGTAGGTGGTGGGCTCGTCCAGCAGCAGGACGTCGGTTTCCTGGGCGAGGGCCATGGCGATCCACACCCGCTGCCGCTGCCCGCCGGAAAGTTCGTCCACGTCGCGCCCGGCGAGGGCCAGCGTCTCGGTTGCTTCCAACGCGCGCTGCACGGCGGCGTCGTCCTGGTCGCTCCAGCTGCGGAAGAAGCCCTGGTGCGGGTAGCGGCCGCGGCCCACCAGGTCGCGGACCGTGATGCCGTCCGGGGCGGTGGGGTGCTGTGGGAGGAGGCCAAGGGTGCGTGCCAGCTCCCGGGCAGGACGGGCGTGAATGTCCTTCCCGTCCAGCGTGACGGCGCCTGACGCGGGTTTGAGGAGCCGGGACAGGCCGCGGAGCAGCGTGGACTTCCCACAGGCATTCGCGCCCACGATCATGGTCACCTTGCCCTCGGGGATTTCCACGCTGAGGCCGTCCACCACGCAGCGCTGGTCGTATTTCAGCGTCAGGTCCTTGGCATTGAGAACAGCCACGTCAGGCATCCTTTCGGTTGGCCGCGACCAGGAGCCACAGCAGGAAGGGGGCGCCGAGCGCGCCGGTGATGACGCCGACCGGCAGGACGGTGCCGTCCAGCAGCAGCGGGGCAAGGTTGGCGGCGAAGTAGTCGGCCGCGAGGACGATGAGCGCTCCCACCAGGGCCGACGCCGGGAGGCTGGCTTTGCCGGTGAAGCGGCGGGCTATGGGCCCGGCGAGGAAGGCGACGAAAGCGACCGGGCCGGCTGCCGCCGTCGCGACGGCCGCAAGCGTGACGGCGATGATCACCAGGGCGAGGCGGGACGCGTTGACTGGGACACCCAGGCCTGCGGCGGCATCGTCCCCGAGTTCAAGGATCCGCAGCGGCCCGGCGATGACGGCCACCGCGGGGATAAGGACCACCAGGGCGAAAAACAAGACACCTGCGCGGTCCCAGTTGGCGGAGTTCAGGGACCCGTTCAGCCAGACGAGGGCGTCGGCGGCGGTGCGGATATCGGCCCGGGTCATCAGGAAGTTGACCACCGCGTGGAGTGCGGCCGCGATGCCCACGCCGGCGAGGACCAGCCGGTTGCCGGCGGCGCTGCCGCGGCTGGTTCCGCGCAGGGCTCCTCCAGCGGAGATTGCGTAGATGAGTGCGGCCACAGCCAGGGCACCGGCAAGGGCCGCGCCGGAGACCACGGCGCCTGACGCGCCGAAAACGACGATGGCGAAGACGGCGGCGGCGCTGGCACCGTAGCTGATGCCGATGACGTCGGGGCTGGCCAGCGGGTTGCGGAGCATTGTCTGGAACAGCGCACCGGCGAGGCCGAACGCGAGGCCGATCATGGTGCCGATGACTGCCCGGGGAAGCTTGTTTTCCATGACGATGAAGCTGGCACCGGGAATTTTTTCCCCGCCCGTCAGGTGCGCAACCAGGATCTTGAAGAAGTCCGGGATTGTGACGGTGTAGCTGCCGAGCAGGACGTACACCGCAAACAGGAGGACGACGCCGGCGGCCAGCACGGCGGTCCGATTCAGGCGCAGGCTGCCGCGGCGTTGCTCCATCTGGGTGAGGGTCACAGTCCGGCCCCTTTCCCCCGGCGGATCAGCCAGACGAACACGGGTGCACCCACCAAAGCGGTCATGATGCCGGCGGGAACTTCACCGGGGAGCAGCACAACCCGGCCGATGATGTCGGCCGCGAGCAGCAGCACGGGGGCGGCCACCAGGGAGAACGGCAGGATCCACCGGTAGTCGGGCCCGGTGAGGAACCGGACAGCGTGCGGAACCACCAGGCCGACGAAGGCGATCGGCCCGGCAAGGGCGGTGGCCGTTCCACACAGCAGGACGATGCCCAGGGCAGTGACAGCACGGGCCAGGCCCACGCGCTGGCCGAGGCCACGGGCAATGTCGTCGCCGAGGGCCAGGCTGTTGAGGATGCGTCCGGTCAGGAGCACAATGGCGGCGCCCACGGCGAGGAAGGGTATCCCGGGCAGAACGACGGACCAGTCACGGCCAGCCACGCCGCCCACCTGCCAGAAGCGGAAGCGGTCCAGGGTGTCCTGGCTGGACACCAGGATGACGTTCATCAGCGAGTACAGTCCGGCGCTGAGTGCGGCGCCGGCCAGCGCCAGCTTCACGGGCGTGGCACCGTCCCGGCCAAGGGCAGCGATGAGGTACACCACGACGGCGGCAACCGCCGCGCCAATGAAGGCGAACCAGATGTAGCCGGAGAAGGTGGCGACGCCGAAGACGTAGATGCCGGTCACCACTGCCAGGGCGGCTCCGGCGTTAACGCCGATGATGCCGGGATCGGCGAGCGGGTTGCGGGCGACGCCCTGCATGGCCGCGCCGGCAAGGCCCAGCGCACCGCCGGCAAGGAGGCCGAGCACGGTGCGGGGGATCCGGGCGTGGACTACTGCATGATCCCCGTTTGCGGGATCAAAGGAGGTCAGCGCCTCCAACGCGATGCCGAGGGGAATGGCGCGGGCGCCGATGGCCAGGGACGCCCCGGCCAGGATGGCCAGCACGACGACGGCGGCCAGCAGCCAGGCGGCCCGCTTTCCTCCGGAAGCGGGGCCGCGGGAGGGACCCTTCGGTCCTTTCCCCTGCACCGCAGTGCCGGCCCCTCCCGGGGAGGCCGCCGTCGTCGTACTGTGCGTCACGGAGCGGTGCTTACTTCACTGCATCCGCCGCGGTGGCCAGCTGCGGCAGGAACGTGTCCAGCGACCACGGCAGGCTCAGCGGGGAGGCAGCGGAGATGGACAGCGTCAGCGTGTTGTCCGGATCTGCAACCAGGGCGCCGTTCTTGATGGCGGGGATCTGGCTCAGCAGCGGGTCGGCCTTGATGGCGTCCGCGGTGGAGGAGTCCGGAACCCAGGTCACGAAAACGTCGGATTCGAGCTCATTGGCCTTCTCGGCAGACCACGGGATGAAGAACTCCTTGGAATCCTTGGAGTTTTCCTCCACCACGGGGGCAAGCGTCATACCGATTTCGGAGAGGAACCGGGGACGGTTGTCGTTGGCCGTGTAGACGTTGACGCCGTCACCCTTGGCCGGCTCCAGGTTGCCGTAGATGAAGCTCTTGCCTTCGATCTGCGGGTACTTGGAGACCTTCTCCTTGATGGTGGCTTCGGTGTCGGAGATCAGCTTGGTGGCTTCGGCGTCCTTGCCGAGGGCCTTGCCGATGATGGAGGTGGAGTCCTGCCAGGAGGTGCCGTAGGCCAGCTCCGGATGGGCAACAACCGGTGCGATCTCGGTCAGCTTCTTGTAGTCCTCCTCGGTCAGGCCCGAGTAGGCGGCCAGGATGACGTCCGGGGTGAGCTTTGCAATCTCGGTGAAGTTGATGCCGTCAGCCTCGGAGTACTGGACCGGGGCCTTGTCCGAGCCGAAGCCGGCGCCGAGCTCCTCGAGGGCTGCGTCCTTCCAGGGGGTGGAGCCCTGCTCGTTGCCGCCCCACTCATTCTTGGGGACACCGACGGGAACAACGCCCAGGGCAATGGCGACGTCGTCATTGACCCAGGAGACGGTGGCTACACGGGTGGGCTGCTTCTCAATGATGGTTTCACCGAATGCATGTTCGATGGTGACCGGGAACTGCGAGCTGCTGGAGCTGGAAGTGCCGGCGTCCGTGGTGGAGGACGCGGGGCCTGTGGAGCAGGCCGAGAGGGTGAGCGCCGCTGCGGCCAGAACGGCCGTCGCCTTGCCGGCTGATTTGAACAGCGTGCGGCGTGTGGCACCAAGGCCTGTGAAGAGGGGGGAAGTCACGGAACTCCTTAAGTGAACGATGCGAACTCAAGTAAGGCTAGCCTACCCTGTGCTGCATTACGCAACGTTTACGTATCTTATTCCCCAGCGTGATGAAGGACACAAGGACTGACGCGTGTCGCTGCCTTGGACAGGCGGTGCCTCTTTTGGCAGGATGACACTGCTGGTTCCGTACATGGCCAACCAGCGGGCAGAAGAGATGGGAACCACGGAGAAATGTGCACGCGGAGGGCCTTGAGGGCCGCGGCTGCCACGGGAAGCGGGGCGGCCGCTTTGGCCTGCTCCGCGGGGAATGACTGACCCCTTGTTTCCCTGACCCACGTCGGGTCCCATCTCTTACGAAAGCACAGCCATGCAATCAGTCACGCCCCAACAGATCCGGGCATCCTTCATTAATGCCAGCCGCTCCGAGGCGGCCAAACTCAACCTGCCCAAGGATTTCGACTCCCTTGACTGGGACAACCTCGAGTTCCTGGGCTGGCGGGACGGGAAGATGCCCCTCCGCGGGTACCTGGTAGTCCCCGGCACTAAAGGCCTGACCGGCATCATGTTGCGTGCCCCCGAAAGCGGCGCCCGGAAGAACCGCTCAGTGCTCTGCGAGCTCTGCCGGGACGTCTTTTCCAAGGAGGACGTACTCCTCTGGGTGGCCAGGCGCGCCGGCCAGTCCGGACGCGACGGCAACACCGTGGGCACCCTTATTTGCGCAGACTTCCTGTGCTGCGGCAACGTGCGCAAGGAACCGCCGGCCAACGAGATCAATCCGGACCCGGCCGCCGTCGTCCTCCGCCAGATTGAAGGCCTCAAGGACCGCACCGCCCAATTCCTGGCCCGCGTGCAGGGTCAGTAATAGGCGCGCAGGCCAGCCCTGCAGGCGGAAGCCCTCCCCCAAGTGGAGGAGGGCTTCCCCGCCTGCCGGTCAGCGGTAGGAGAAGCTCATGAGCACGGACTTCAGGGCACGGCCTTCGGCACTCCAGTACCAGGCTTGCGCTGCCTCAGGACCCTCGAACCGCGGTTCATCGAACAGCACATCTGCGGTGAAAATGCGGTCGCCGATTCTGACAAGGCCGTATTGCACCTGCCCGTCCGGCGAGACGGGCGCTCCTGGTGTCAGGCCCATCCGGTAATGAGTAGCGCCATCAGTGCGATCAATAAAGAACGAAGAACTAGGCGTGGGAACAGAAGCGCCGATCAGTCCCGGCACCGGATCCGTCTCAATGATGTTCCTGGTGACGTTTCCGGCCGTGGCGTCACCGACCTGGCTGTAGTACACAGCGATCTGCTCCTTGCCGCTGGCATCCAAGACGGTCGCCGTCTCCACGGCGGGGGACGCTGACACCTGCTCATGCTTCACGCTCCAGCCCGCAGGATAGGCAAACGACAGGCGGCCGTCTGCGAACGTGAAGGCTTCCGGTCCCGGGGGCACGGGGGACGAGGTGGCGGCGGGAACAATTGATGGATCGGGGCTCGTGGTGACCGTCGGGGCGGCCGGCGTTGCGGACGCGCCCCCGCTCGACGTGGCCGTTTGTGCGGAAGGCCCCGCGGTCTCCCCACTCCCCCCAGAAGTGCCTGCCGCGCAGCCCGCGAGGGACAGCGCCGCCGCAGTGATCGCGGCCAGGAGGAAGGATGCTCGGTGTTGCAGGTGCATCGGAATGCCTTTCAAGATGACGCCATCGTCTCTTGGGGACAGTGCGGAACCCCAGTTTGTCCGCAGTACCTGTGGGATTTACTCAGGCGAGGTGAGTTGGTAGAGCCAAGAGTGGCACAGCAAAAACACCTGGTTCTAGAGCGTGAAGAATAAATCCATCAATTTGTTATTTACGGTTTCGGATCAGCGCAGAACGATATCCACCGGGTTTGCCTCGGACCGCCAAGACCCCTCTTCACCGGGCCGGGGCTTGATCACCGGAGCCGCCAGGACGCCCGAACGGTTGGTCCGCCTGTCGCGGAGGATCTCGGTCACCGAGCCCAGGTGCCGGGACAGGTCGATGACGTTCTCCGGCGCGGCCAGCAGCAGCTGGAATCCGAACTCGTGCAGCGCCTTGATGCCGGCACCGGCGAATTCCTCGGAGGCCAGGACGAACGCCTCATCCATCATCACGGTGCCGTACGTGGTGAAGCCCTGTTCGGCGATGCCCAGCTGGTAGCTCAGCGCGGCGGCCATGATGAACGCGGTAAAGCGCTGCCGCTCGCCGCCGGACATGGAGCCCGTGTCCGCATGCATGAAGACGTCGGTCTTCTTGCCCGCCTTTTTGCCCGACGGCGCGCCGGTCACCTCACGGTGCTCCTTGCACTGGATGAACAGGTGTCCGCGGACGTCCAGCACCTCGGCCCGCCAGCGCCGGTCTTCCGGCGCCTGCGAGCCCAACCGTTTCACCAGCGTCTCCAGCGACTTGTAGCGCGCGGTGAGCTCGTCGTCGTCGTTCTTTTCCGCTCCCGCGGCATCGGAACGGGAAGGCCGGGTGTGGCGGGCCTTGAGCGCGTTCTGGATGGCGTCCTTGAACTGCTTGGCCGTGGGCGGCAGGGTCTGCTTGATATCCAATTCCAGGTAGCTGCCCTCATGGAAGTTCACCTGCGACAGGATGCCGTTGAGGGGCAGGATCCGGCTGGTGATGGAGCGGCGTTCCTCGTCCAGGAGGTGCAGCAGGGTGCTGAAGGACTCGTGCGTGCGCTGGTTGAAGAACTGCCGAAACTCCGCCTCCTGCGCCGGCAGCCCGTCGCTGACAATAGCGTGGTACCGGCTTTCGAACTCGCTGGCGGCGCCGATGGTGGTGCCATGGTCGGCGGAGATGGCACTCCCCCAGTCCCGCACGAAGCCCTCGAAGATCCGCGTCAGCCGCTCGGCGGTGGCCTGGCCCCGGGACTCGGCAGCATGCAGCTCCGCCAGCAGCGCCGTCCGCACCCGGTTGGCCAGGTTGTCCAGTTCGTGCATTTCAGCCACGTCGCCAAAGTCGGCGAAGCGCGGTTCCAGCGCGGCAACCGTGGCGTCCGACGGCGGCGCCTGGGCCAGGCGTTCACGTGCGCCTTCCAGCAGGGAATCGGCAGCGGTCAGCTGACGGTCCAGGGCCTTGTACTCGCTCTGCAGGACCGCGGCAGCCTCGGTGCTGGACTGGTGCTTCTGCCGCACCTCCTCAATGGTGGCACGCAGCGGTTCAAGGTCCGCCTGGGCGGCGAGGGCGTCCTTGAGCCGCTGCTCAATGCGCGCCAGCTCATCCGCTGCCACCGCAGCTGACACCTGTTCCCAGGGGCGGTCGTCCTCCGCAATGCGGCGCAGGGCTTCAAGCTGGCGGCTCATGCCCTGGTGCGAATCCTCACGGCTTTGCGCGAGTTCGGCGGCCTTGGCCACCTCTTGCCGGAGATCCTCCACCTGGCCGGCCACGAGTTCCAGCTTGGCGGCGTTGTCGAAGCCCAGGACATAATCCTGCCGGCTGGTGAAGCGGTCGTCCTTCTCCACGGTGTGGCGGTTGCGCTTGACCACGCCACCCAGGCTCAGGCCCTTATCCAGGCCGGCCAGTTCGTCCGGATCCTCCACGCAGGGGTAGGCGAAGTCGAGTGCGATCCGTTCACGGATCCAGGCTCCGGCCTCAGCAGCCGCACCCGTGGCGAGGATGTCCAGCTTGGTGAGCAGGTCGCCGTCGCGCACGTCCTCCACGGCCAGTGCGCCGCCGGCCAGCGGCTTGGAGACATCCACTGCCCGCAACGCGCCGCGCACCTTGTTGTCATTCAGGTACCGCGTGACGGCGGCGAAGTGCTTGCCCGGAACCAGCAGCGTGGTGGCGAGGCTGCGGAGCGCACGTTCAGCAGCTGGCCGCCAACGCTCCTCCCCCTCAGCCAGGTCCATCAGCTCACCCGCGAACGGCATCCGCTCTTCCGGGATGCCGGTGGCGGCAGCAATCGCGGAACGGTTTTCAATGCTCGACGGCGGAAGCAGGGACTTGCGCGTCTTCAGCGAGACAAGTTCCTGCTCAGCCGCTGCCAGCTCGCGCTTCTTCGTCGCTTGGGCGTCGAAGGCCTCGAACCGCAGCTCCTGGAGGGCCTGCGAATCGTCCTTCAGCTCGGCCGACCGCGCCGCTGCCTGCTCATGCGCCTGCTCCCAGCCCCCGGCCGTCCACTCGAGCCGCAGCCCGGCGTCGGCGAGCGCCTGCTGGGCCGATCCTTCCACTTGCTGGCGGAGCTTCAGCCCCACCCGGGCGTTTTCAAGCGACTGCTCAATCGCGGAAATCGCGTTGCCGCCCTGGCTGTTGTAGTCGGTCTCCAGCTGGCGCAGTTCCTTGGCCAGGCCGTCCCGGACCGCGCGCTCGGCCCCAAGCTCCTTGGCCTTCGCCTGTGCCAGCTCCTTGAACCGGGCCAGTGTCTTCTCGTGGACCGTGACAGCCAGCCGCTGCCGGTACGCCTCGAACTCCTCGCCGGCGAGCTCCCGCAGCCGGTTCGCGTCAAGGAGCGACTGCGCGTACTCGCGGTTCAGCCCGGGAACGGGAGCCAGCTGGTCGCGCTGCTGCCGCACGTCCTCCAGCCGCTGCCGGATGGACATCAGGTTGCTGAACTCCTCCACCACGTCGTCAGCGGCGGCAAGTGTGGCCGGCGCGTCCAGCACCTGGTCCCGGAAGAACGTGTTGACGCTGCCGCCCAGCCCCTTGCCCGCCTGGATGACGCGCAGGAGCGGAAGCGCCTGGTCCGAGTTGATCCCCAGCAGCCGGCGGAAGCGCTCGGCGAAGGCCTTGTGCACGTCGAAAACCTGCGCGTGCGGGAAGGTCGTCTCAAGTACAGCCTTGGTGAACCGCTTGGCGGCGATGCCCTCCACGGTCTCCAGGTCCAGGGGCGTGCTGTCGATCAGGTAGAACCGGCCCACGCTGGACTCCGTGCCGTTCTTCGGCAGGTCGAACAGCGCCGAGACCGTCACCTTGGTGCCCGCGGCGTTGTCGAACGTCAGCGCGACGGCGGACCAGGTGGCACCCGGGCGCTGGAACGCACTCGCCGATCCCTCGCCCACGGCCTTGTCGCCCACCTTGCCGCGCATGTACGTGAATGTGGTCCGCTTGTCCTCCACGGCCCCGCCCGAACGCTGCGCCGCCGCCTCGTTGGACCGCGGCCGGGCATCGAACACCCGCAGCATGGCATCGAACAGGGTCGACTTTCCCACGCCTGAGTTGCCGGTGAGCAGCGTGCCGTCCCGGTCCACGTGCATCGTGTGCGCCCCGTGGAAGGTGCCCCAGTTGACCACCTGCACCAGCGCAAGCCGCATCTGGCCCGGGTTGGTCACCTCGCCCATCGGAAGCATGCTCGCGATACTCACTGTCCTGACTCCTCCGTGGTCGTGGCTGGGGCCGACGACGGTGCTGCCGCCCCCGCCCCTTCGCCGGGCGGCAATCGTCCTGCGGACGATGCGCCCGGCTCCGACAGGCCCGATGCCACTCCCTGGGCGGCAGCACCGTCGTCGTCGCTCTTATCGTCGCCTTCGGAGTCGTCACTGTCCTCGTCGGGGGAGGAGGAGTCCGCATCCAGATCCAGGAGGGGTTCTGTTCCTGACTGGTCTGCTGATGCGGCCACCAAAGCTTCGATGTGGGCCGGGATGTCGCCGATGTTTTCGAACGGGAGGGCCAGGGGCAGGGCGTTGGAGATCGTGTAGACGTCGTCCAGGCCTGTGGGAAGCAGGAGCTGGCGGGCCAGTAGTTTGGTGATGGCACGGGTGACGACGTCGGAATCGCGGAGGGCGTCCTGCTGGCCGGCGGGCTGGTAGTGGGCCACGAGGTCGGCGATTTCCTCGCGGGTGATGGTGGGATCCGTCTGCGCCGTGACGTGCCGGTCCAGCAGCAGGCGCAGCCGGAGCAGCACGATGGTCTCCACCCGGCTCAGTGCGCGCTGCTGCCGCAGGATGCTTGAGCGGGCGCCGCCGCCGATCACCTCGGGGTCCACCGGGCGAAGGACCGCGATTTTGCGCTCGTGGTCAAGCTGCATGGCCAGGAACAGTTCGGACAGCCGGCTCCGCAGGATCACCTGGTTGTCCAGCAGCACGGTCCACAGCTTCTCGTCCCGGCCGCCGTCGATGTACGGGCCTTTCAGGAGCTTCACCAGCGCCTGCCGCACTTTCATGGACAGCACTCCAGTGTCCCCCGGGAACAGGGCAGCACCGTCAACAAAGGTGTCGCGGGGAGTGACGCCGCCGATAACCGGGCTGGTCGCAGTCCCGGCAGGCTCGCCTGCCGGAACCGCCGTCGTGCTGTCTTCAGTCATCGTCAATCCTTTGCGAGCGTGACCACGGGCAGGTAGGCCCTGCGGGTGGTGCCGTCTATCTGTTCAAAGTCCAGGCCGTCGATGGCTTCGCGGTCAAAGTTCGCGCCGTCGTGGAGGGCCTGGGAGAGGAGCGCCCGGATGGAGTTGATGTGCTGCTCCTCCGGCGGCAGGTTTTGCCACGCCTCGGCAAGGGTGGCGGCTCCTGCCATGGCGGAGCGGATGGCCTGGGGTTTGGCCTTGCCCGTCCGCACGGATCGCACCCTGTCCGAGTCGCTGAAGGCGATGGGGTCCGCGAGTTTGGGCGGAGCGGCGAACTCGTCCGGGTCGAAGAGCTTCACCATGGAGAGGGATTCGAAGCCCGCGTTGTAGAGCACCGGGCCGGGCACCAGTCCCGGGCGGTCGCGCTCGTAGGGCAGTGACCGGATGGCCTGCTCGGCCTCGCGCAGCACCTGGCGCAGGCGGATGGACTGGCGGAAGTCGTCGCTCTGGATGTAGGTGTTGAGGCTTTCGCTGAGTTTGCCGTAGATGCGCTGGATCTGGCTGTGCTGCTGGCGCAGTTCCGCCACCAGGTTCTTCAGGGTTTCGCGGTCCTCGGCGGAAAGGTCGTCGGCGAACTGCCGGCTCAGCACCTCGCCGATGGCCGAGCGGAACCGCAGCTGCTGCTGGGGATCCTCAAGGAAGGCCGTGAACGAGCGGAAGGTCCTGCCCTCCGGGCTCTGGCGGAGCCGCTTGTCCGCCTCCAGCACCTGGGCCATGGTGGCGCCCTTGGTCAGGGATTCCTCGATGATCTGGTTGCGCAGCTCGCCCACCAGCTCCTCGATCCGGTCACGCATCTTCTTGTAGTCCGCCGGCAGGCTCGCGGCGAGGTCAAGGATGTTGCCGGCGGCCTCCACCGCTTCGTCATCGTCCAGCAACCCGTCGAACTCGCCGCTGCTGATGTCCTGGATCAGCTGCTGGCGCTCCTCGATCTCCTCTTCAAGGGATTCAAGGCGGGCACTCTGGTCCGGGTTGGTCTCGTTGGCGAGCTTTTCCACGTCCCCCAGGAGGGTGCCCAGGCGGGAGCCGTTGAGGGTGGAGCGCTCACTGGACAGGCTGTCCAGGAAGGCGAGCACACGGGCGGCGGGCTCGGTAACTTCGTACACGATCTGGCCCGACTGGTTCCGGCGGGTCAGGAACTGGCGCCGCGTCCATTCGTCGCCGAAGGATTTGCCGTTGGCTCCGCCGCCCAGTCCGGGGTCCTGCCGGCGCAGCTCCTCGAGGAAGGAGTCGACGTCGGCGTGGAACTCCTCAAGCGGCAGCTGCGGACGGGTGCGGGTGAAGGATGCCTGCAGCACCGCGATCACCCAGGGCGCCGACCGCGTCAGGGCCCAGGCGGGCCCTTTGGTGAGGAGTTCGAGGTCCCGGAGCCGGGCGCTGATGGCGTCAGCGGATGACCTGGCGGAGCGGGGCACACACTCTCCTTGGGCTGTTTGCGGGGCGGGGGCGGGGGCAGGAACGGAAAACTGCCAGCTACAAGGTTAACCCAGCGGCCGCGACCCCTCCGTGACCTACTGCGCCGTAGGATTTCGATCCCATATCAACAGCGGTCTCCGCAGGCCGGGGCTCTGGCCCACCGCGAAGAAGTACCCCTACGCTTCTGCTACTGATCTTCGCCATCGCAACGCCGCAGCAGCAGGGGGATACATGCAGTTCGACCTAAGCACACTCGAAACCGGCACTCTGGTCTTTATCGGAACGCTGGTCTTCGCGTTCATCCTGGCAGCTTTCGTCCTAGCCGCAGGGCTGGCGGCCCTGGTGCTGCTGGGCGTCGGCAGGCTGGCATGGGTGATGGTTGTGAACTCGCTCCTGGCAGTGGTCCACGGCATCAACGCGGGTTGGGACCGCCTGATCAACCACGCGTCAACAGTGGACGTAGCCGGAGAACTCCAGGCCCACTCCACCCCTAGCACCGGAACTTACCCGCGGGTAATATTGAGAGACAGCTAAAGGGTTCTCCAAACCGGCGGATCCATGGCTTCACCGGCCACTCCGGCCAAGGAGATAACCCATGACCTCCGCCACTGAATTCCCGTCCACAGACGCCCCCGCCGAGGAAACTCCCGTACCGGCCGGCCATATTGGCTCCGGCGCCACGTCCGCCGATGCCCGGGCCGTCGCAGAAGCCGCCCGCCAGACAGACTGGGACCGCCCCAGCTTCGCCAAGGGCCTCTATTTGGGCAGCTTCGACCTCAGCCTGGTCCATCCCTGGCCCACCCCGGACCCTGCGGACGTGGAGCGCGGCGAGGCGTTCATGGCCCGCCTGACTGGGTACGCGCGGACCATGGACGGCCGCATCATTGAGCGTGAGGCGAAGATTCCGGACGAATACATCCGGGACCTGGCCGATCTCGGCGTCTTCGGCATGAAAATCCCGCAGGAGTACGGCGGCCTGGGACTCTCCCTGGTGTACTACGGACGTGCACTCGCCCTGCTGGGCAGCGTGCATCCCAGCCTCGGAGCCCTGCTCTCGGCACACCAGTCCATCGGCGTGCCGGAGCCGGTCAAGGTGTTCGGCAGCCCGGAACAGAAACGGGAGTACCTGCCGCGCTGCGCGGCCGGTGCCATCACCGCGTTCCTCCTGACCGAGCCGGACGTGGGCAGCGACCCCGCCCGGATGGGCAGCACCGCAACGCCAACGGACGACGGCGAGGCGTACCTCCTGGACGGCGTGAAGCTCTGGACCACCAACGGGGTCATCGCGGAACTGGTGGTGGTGATGGCGGTAGTTCCGGCCTATACCGCCGCCGACGGAACCAGGCACAAGGGCGGGATCAGCGCCTTCGTGGTGGACATGGACTCACCCGGCATCACCGTGGAAAACCGGAACACCTTCATGGGCTTGCGCGGGATCGAAAACGGGGTCACCCGATTCCACCAGGTGCGCGTACCCGCGGCCAACCGGCTGGGGCGCGAAGGCCAGGGCCTGAAGATCGCGCTGACCACCCTTAATACGGGCCGGCTCTCCATCCCCGCGCTCTGCGTGGCGTCGGGGCGCTGGAGCCTGAAGATCGCCCGCGAATGGTCCAACGCGCGCACGCAATGGGGCAGGCCGGTGGGTGAACATGAGGCCGTGGGCAAGAAGGTTGCCTTCATCGCCGCCTCCGCGTTTGCCCTGGATGCCGTCTTTGAACTCTCTGCCGAACTCGCCGACGCCGGCCAGAAGGACGTGCGGATCGAAGCCGCCCTGGCCAAGCTGTGGGCAACGGAGATCAGCTGCCGGATCGCCGACGAACTGGTCCAGGTCCGGGGCGGGCGCGGCTTCGAGACAGCGGAGTCACTGGCAGCACGCGGCGAGCGGGCCGTACCGGCTGAGCAGCAGCTGCGGGACCTGCGCATCAACAGGATCTTCGAGGGATCCTCCGAGATCATGCGCCTGCTGATCGCCCGGGAAGCGGTGGACGCGCACCTTGCCGCAGCGGGCGACCTCGCGTCCATGGACGCGAGCCTGTCGGACAAAGCGAAGGCCGCCGTCGGCGCCTCGGGCTTTTACGCCAAGTGGCTGCCTAAACTCGTGGCCGGAGCCGGCATGGATCCGCGGTCCTACACGGAGTTCGGAAGGCTGGCCAAACAGTTGCGCTTCGTCGAGCGCTCGTCCCGCCGCCTGGCCCGGCAGACCTTTTACGGCATGGGCCGCTGGCAGGCCAAACTGGAGCGTAAACAGGCGTTCCTTGGCCGCGTGGTGGATATCGGTGCCGAGCTGTTCGCCATGACGGCCTGCTGCGTCCGCGCCGAAATGCTGCTGCAGACGGCTCCGGAGCGGGCCGCGAGCGCCTACGAGCTCGCCGAGGCGTACTGCGAGCAGGCACGGGTGCGCGTGGAGGAATACTTCGACCAGCTGTGGCGTAACACGGACGACGCCGACCACGGGCTCACGCGCAAGGTCCTCGCCGGGGACTACACGTGGCTGGAGGAAGGCGTCCTGGACCAGTCCGAAGGGACCGGACCATGGATCGCCGACGCCTCCCCAGGCCCCTCCAAAAAGGACAATCTGCACCGCCGGTACCGGTAAAACCGCAGGTCACAAAATAGTAAGCAGGCTTGCTATCGCTGTGCGTCAATGGTTGAGTTGAAGCATGAGCAGCTCAACTGACCCAGAGAACCTGCCTCCGCGGCGCGCCCGGGAGGACGACACCCCGAGCGGGAGCCACCGCACCGCAGACGCGGACAGCCAGAGCACCCGCTCCTTTGACCAGGTGCCGGCAACGGACGCCGCGCCGGCCTCCACGTATTCGGAGCGGCCTGCAGCCTATGCCGAGCGGGACTACACTCCTGCCGCCACTGCCCCGGCGGTGGATCCGAACCTCACTGACCAGCAGACCGCAGTGGCGCGGGAAAAGGAACAGTTCGGCGGAATCAAGGTGGGCTCAGCCTTCTTCGGCTGGCTCACCGCCACCGGCATGGCAGTCCTGCTGACCGCCCTGGTGGCAGCCGCGGGAACAGCAGTGGGCCTTGCCAGCAACACTGATGTCAACGAGGCAGTGAACCAGGCGGCACAAAACCAGGGCACGGTTGGACTGGTGGGCATCATCGTCCTGCTGGTGATCCTGTTCCTGTCCTACTACTGCGGCGGCTACGTGGCCGGGCGGATGGCCCGCTTCAACGGCGCCAAGCAGGGCCTGATGGTATGGATTTGGGCGCTGATCGTGGCGATCCTCGTATCCATCCTGGGCCTCGTGGCCGGCCAGCAGTTTAACGTGCTGGCCAACCTGAACAGCTTCCCCCGCATTCCCATCAATGAGGGCCAACTGACCACCACCAGCATCATCGCTGCCGTCGTGGTTGCCGCCGTTGCCCTGGTGGGTGCAGTCCTGGGCGGACTCGCCGGCATGAGGTTCCACCGCAAAGTGGACCGGGCCGGGTTCACGCCGGACAGCGACTACGACGACGAGTAATTCAGTGGGTAAGCCGTGGCTACAGCAGCACAGTCCCACACCTCAGGCGCTGACGTCCCCGTCTACGTAGTACCACCGGCCGTCTTTTCGGATGAACCTGCTGACCTCGTGCAGGACTCCCCGCTCGCAGCCGTACCGGTAGTACGCCTTGAACTCGACCGTCCCTGCGGTGTCGAAAGGACCGCCTCCGCTGGTGGACAGGATGTCCAGGCGGCGCCAGCCCATCCCCGGATCAGGCTCCAGGGTGGCAGGGGCGGTGTCCGGGTGCCAGGTGCGCAGAACGTAGTCCGCGTCCAGACGCACAAAGGCGCTGTAGCGGGACCGCATGAGCTGCTCCGCGGTGGCAGCCTCCGCCGCGCCGGAGTGGAAGCGCCCGCAGCACTGCGCGTACGGCTCCCCGGACAGGCACACGCAGTTTTCCTGCCCCGCACTTTTTGTCATACCCGGGATGCTGTCATATCCGGTAACAGCTTCGCTACAACCCCCGGCACACCGCCTCCGCCGGCGGCATGGAACACCAAAAATCCGTATGGTGGAGAAGGTGCCATGGCCCGGGCACAGTGGCAGAGGCGGGGGTCCGCTGCCTGCAGAAAGGAGGGGTGACGTGGAAAATCCGGATACGCTCGTCCTCAACCTGACCTTCCTGGGCACGGTGGGCGTTGCCTTCCTGATGTTCTTTATCCTCTTTCTCCTGGGCGTCATCACCCTGGTGCTCGCGGGCGTGGGACGGCTGGCCGCCATCATCCTGATGGGCCTGTTCGGCTGGCGTCCGCGGAAGGAATCCCTACCGCTTGTCCAGCTCTACGGCACCCGGCTGCAGGGCCGGAAGGATGCCGCCGACGGCGGTGCTGCGGCGGCATCAGCATCCGGCGCAGCGCGCCCGGGGCTGCTTGCCCGCACCTCCGGGAAACCCGCTGCGGGGCCGAACGGCGGGAGGCAGCCGCGCGATTGGCGCGCCGCGCTGAAGCCCGCACACCTTAAAACGGCGCTGCGCACCGCCGTCGACCATCACCCTGCGCTGACCGCCGCGCGGCGTGAACCGCCCGTCCTGGCCGAGGACTGGGCCTCCGCCGTGGCCGAGGCCGACGCCCGTGCCATCGCTCGGGCACGGGCAGCCGCGCCCGAGATCAAACTCTCCGTACGGGACCTGCCGGATCCGAAGGTGCCGGCGGAGAAGGTGGCTGAAGTGGCCCCGCTGGTTGAGTCCTCCCTGCACAACCACCGGCCTCCGCACGAGGTTCCACGGTCGTTCAAGAAACCTCCGCACCCGCCAGCCCTCGCGCCGTTGGACACAGGATCGCTCGTGTCCTTGACCGGCCCCCAGCAGATACTCAAGGAAACGTCGCCCGCCAGCGAACAGACGGATGGAAAAAAGCCCTTACCCTGAGCAACCATCTGGGCTAGCGTGAAGCGCATGGAATTCAGATACCTCGGAAACAGCGGTTTCAAAGTCTCGGAAATCACGTTCGGCAACTGGCTTACCCATGGTTCCCAGGTGGAGAACGACGTCGCCACCCAGTGCGTGCGGGCGGCCCTGGACGCCGGGATCAGCACCTTCGACACGGCCGACGTCTATGCAAACACCGCGGCGGAGACCGTCCTGGGCGAGGCGCTCAAGGGCGAGCGCCGCGAATCATTGGAGATTTTCACCAAGGTCTACGGACCCACGGGCCCCAAGGGCAAAAACGATCTTGGCCTGTCACGCAAACACATCATGGAATCCATCAACGGCTCGCTGCGCAGGCTGCAGACCGACTACGTGGACCTCTACCAGGCGCACCGCTACGACTTCGAAACGCCGCTGGAAGAAACCATGCAGGCGTTCGCGGACATCGTCCGGCAGGGCAAGGCACTCTACATCGGGGTCAGCGAGTGGACCGCGGACCAGCTTCGCGAAGGCCACGCCCTCTCCAAAGAGCTCGGCTTCCAGCTCATCTCCAACCAGCCGCAGTACTCCATGCTGTGGCGGGTCATCGAGGCCGAGGTAGTGCCGGCGTCGGAGGAACTGGGCGTGTCCCAGATCGTTTGGTCACCCATGGCCCAGGGCGTCCTCAGCGGCAAGTACCTGCCCGGCCAGCCCGCGCCGGAAGGCAGCCGGGCCACGGATGAAAAGGGCGGAGCCAAGATGATCGAGCGCTGGATGCGCGACGACGTCCTGTCCGGTGTGCAGGACCTCAAGCCCGTTGCGGAGGAAGCCGGCCTCTCCATGCCGCAGCTCGCAGTCGCCTGGGTGCTGCAGAACCCCAATGTGGCGTCTGCCATCGTGGGTGCCAGCCGTCCGGAGCAGATAGCGGACAGTGTGGCGGCGGCCGGCGTGACGCTGGAGCCGGAGGTCCTGAAGAAAATTGACAACGCCATCGGCTCGCTGGCGGAACGCGACCCGGCAAAGACCCAGTCCCCGCCAAAACGGGAGGCGTAGGCCGGGAAGAGGCGTTGACGTGCCGGCGGTGCGGGCGTAGACCTGTGGCATGACCCAGACCTCCCGGCATGAGCAGCCCACCGGTCCAGATTCAGCACCCGTCCAGCCGGGGGCAGGCCCCACCACCGGCCCCCTGACCCGGGAAGAGCTGCAGCTGTCCGCCCGGAACCATTCGATGCCGCTGGAGGCACTTCGCAGGGATGTCACACCGCCGGGGCTCCACTACGTCCTGACGCACTTCGACATTCCGGACCTCGACGCCGGCTCCTGGCACCTGCGGATCAGCGGCGCGGTGGAGCGCGCGCTCGAGCTGAGCATGGCGGCGCTCCGCAAGGACCCCGCCATCACCGTACCCGTGACGCTGGAGTGCGCCGGCAACGGCCGATCGCTCCTCTCGCCCCGGCCCATGAGCCAGCCCTGGATCCAGGAAGGAGTGGGCACCGCGCACTGGACAGGTGTTCCGCTCGCCTACCTCCTGGGCAAAACTGGCGTTCTCCAGAACGCCGTGGAAGTGGTCTTCAAGGGTGCCGATGCAGGGGTCCAGGGCGGCGTCCCCCACCACTACGCGCGGAGCCTGCCAATCCGTGAAGCGCTGCGTGCCGACGTCGTACTCGCCTACAAAATGAACGGCGCCGAACTGCCGCCCCAGCACGGCTACCCCCTCCGCCTGGTGGTTCCGGGCTGGTATGGCATGGCCAGCGTGAAGTGGCTTGAGTCCATCGAGGTGGTCACCGCCCCGTTCACCGGATACCAGCAACAGGTGGCCTACCGCTACCAGGACTCCGCGGACGACGCCGGCACCCCGGTTTCGCGGATCAGGGTGCGTTCGCTGATGGTTCCGCCGGGCGTCCCGGACTTCTTCACCCGCAAACGCATCCTGGCCCCGGGCCCGGTGCTGCTACAGGGCCGTGCATGGTCCGGCGGGGGCGCGGTGACAGGCGTGGAGGTGGGGATCGACGGCACGTGGCTGACCGCCCAGCTGGACAAGCCCGCCGGCGGATTCGCGTGGCGGAAGTGGACGCTGCCCTGGGTGGCGGACCCGGGCGAGCACGTCCTGTCCTGCCGGGCCACGGATGCCACCAGCGCCACGCAGCCCCTGGAGCAAAACTGGAACTACCAGGGGATGGGCAACAACATGGTGCAGCAGGTCAGCGTAACGGTGGAATGACCCAGCACTGAATGCCGGCGCGCCCGGGGCTATACTCGGTGCCAGCCATGACCAGCCTTCCTGCCTCCCCCGCCAGCGTCCGTATTGATGCCTGGCTGTGGGCCATCCGCGCCTACAAGACCCGTTCCGCCGCCACAGCCGCCTGCCGGGCAGGACACGTCCGGCTGAACGGCAGCCCGTCCAAAGCCTCTGCCACTTTGGTGACCGGCGATACCGTGACAGTCCGGATGCCCGGATACGAACGCATCCTCGAAGTGCGGCGGCTCATCGCCAAGCGGGTGGGCGCGGAAGCGGCATCGCACTGTTTCACCGACCACACCCCGCCCCGGCCGCTCGCGCCGGCGCTGGGCCTCCCGCAGCGGGACCGGGGCACCGGACGGCCAACCAAGAAGGACCGCCGCGAGATGGAGCGGCTCCGCGGGCAGGCCTGACGAGCCGGCCAGGGACACCGAGCTCGTGCCCGTTGCGAACTCGTCTTGGCGTCAGCGGCCGGTCTTTGTGCGCGCCTGCACGAGGTTGGCGAACGGCAGCTTCCCGAATTCCTGCAGGAATGCTGCGTGGTAGTCGGCTTCCGCGTCGTTCAGCTGTTCGGGGGCCAGTTCCTTCCAGGCAATTGACAGCGATCCGGCATCGGTGAGCTGCCAGATGGCCCGGCCGTCCCAGTGCCCGGGCGGCTTTCCTTGCCCGAAGTCCACAAATTCCTGGATCTGGCGCCGTAGCCCCCGGTTGCCCTTACTACCCGGCCCCGCCTTTCCGACGTAAAGAACGACGGCGGCGTCCACCCACGCCGCGATAAGTGCGGCTTCGGGGAGGGACGGGTCCTTTTTCTTGAAGGTGCCGGCCGTGCTTTTCTTCAGGAAGCGCGGCTCGAAGCCTTCCGGGGCCACGACAGCGAAGAGCCCTGTCCCCTGCGGGACCCGCATGGTCTCGAGGTCACGGACAAGGCGGAAGCCGGCAAAGCCTTCGGCCTTCAGGCCCTTCCTGGTGAACTGCATAGTGTCATTCAACAGCACCTGCCGGCGCTGCTGCGTTCCGTTTTCCCGCGCGCACTTCAATCAACTGCTCCAGGTAGGGTGCCATGGCCCAAATTTTCCTGCCTACCCTCAGAGCGGAAGCGTAGAGTGGCCTAAGACGCCTGGTTCTGACCACCTTGCTGTGAGGGAGAGATCGTGACGATTGACTGGGATGAAAAGAAGGCCCTGCTACAGGAACCGAACATCGCGAAGGTAACCCAGCTTTGCGACGAACTTATGGAAAGGAAGCCCGGCTCCACCGTTCCGTACATTGATCCGGTGCACGACGAGGACGAATGCCGGATCGTCAGCCTGCAGGGCAGCCCCGGAAAAGGCACCGAGTCCGGTTTTGTGTCGCACAATAATGACGATGAGGCCGCGCGGCGGGCCACCCAGATCTACGAACTCGCTGAGCTCGACCCCCGCTATGTGATGCCGTGGAACGCCTATCCCTGGGTCCGGGAGCCCGGCAGCCCGTCAGCGCTGAGCGTGCAGGAGAAGACCGACGGCCTGCGCCCGTTCCGCCAGTTCCTCAAAATCAACTCCCGTGTCTCGGCGATCATCGCCCACGGCACCGACGCCTCCGCCTTCCTCACCCTCTACGAGAAGACCTACCACTCGTCACTGAAGAACAGCGGCATCAAGATCTACAAGGCAACCGCGCTCGGAGGCCGGGCGTTCGCCGTCTCCGAAGCCAAGCAGGAAGAACTCCTGGCAAAGAACGTCGAGATCTATAAAGACGCCATGCAGCGGGCCGGCATCCAGCACCTGTGACACCTGCCGCGCAGCGGATGGTGCTCGACTGGCTCCTGGCCGGCGACCCTGCCATCCGCTGGCAGGCCCTGCGGGACCTCGCTGATGCTCCTGCCGCCGAAGTCAGGGCCGAACGGAACCGCGTTGCCACCGAATGCTGGGGTTCCCGTTTGCTCGCCCTGCAGGGAACGGACGGGCAGTGGGCCGGCGGCACCTACTGGCCGGCAGTCGACGATGATCCCGACAACCAGCCCTGGACCGCCACCACCTACAGTCTGTTGCTCCTGAAGGACTTCGGTCTGGTCCCGGGCAGCCCGCAGGCCCGCCGTGCTATCTCGCTCGTCAGGGACAACAGCCGCTGGGAAGAAGGCAACCAGCCGTTCTTCGAAGGTGAAGTGGAGCCCTGCATCAACGGCATGGCCACGGAGCTGGGCGCCTACTTCGGGGAGAACGTGGACAGCGTTGTGGAGCGGCTGACGGGTGACCAGTTGCCCGACGGCGGCTGGAACTGCGAGGCCGTCAATGGCTCCACACGCTCCTCATTCCACAGCACCATCTGCGTCCTCGAAGGACTGCTGGAATACGAGCAGGCCACCGGCGGGACGACCGCATCCAGGGCTGCCCGGGAACGGGCTGAAGACTACCTCCTGGAGCGCCGGCTGATGCGGCGGAAAGCGACCGCGGAGATCATCAGTGAGGACTGGCTTCGCTTCTCCTATCCCACCCGCTGGTTCTATGACGTCCTCCGCGGCCTGGACTACTTTCGGGCCGCGGGAGCTGCCCCGGACCAGCGCCTGGCAGAGGGCGTGGAGCTGGTCCGCAAGAAAGAGCAGCCGGACGGAACTTGGCTGCTGGAGAACACGCATCCCGGGAAGGTCCATTTTGCGCTGGAGGACGGCGATGGCAGCCCCAGCCGCTGGAACACGCTGCGCGCCCTTCGGGTTCTCCGTTGGTTCGACGGTTCCTGAGCCTCCACCAGGCGGGGTTTGCCTTACCCCTCAAGGAGACGCCGGCGGTGCTTCAGCTCCTTGACCCACGCCCTGGTGACCATGTCCGGGAAGGGCGAGGCGCCGTCGTCGTCCCTTTGTGAACCTTTGACGACGGCGAAGGCCGTTCCTGCCTCAAGGTCCGCTACCAGGGGTCCCGATGCTTTAAGGGCGAGCTCCAGCACCTGGGCGGCTGCGCGTTCGGGGAGTCCGAGCTCCATGGCCCAGCCCAGGAAGTGGCGGCGCGAGATCCCTGTCCGCTTGCCGTTCAGGGTCAGCGCCAGGGTCTTGTCGCCGTAAACCACTGTGGAGGGAATGTCGTAGACCGGAGCGATCGCCCATTCGCCATGTGGCTGCTGGACCATGGAGACGTTCTTGGCGTGGAGGTCGCCGTTGCCGGTGAGCCATGCAAAGGCGCCCTGGAGGGCGAGGTTCCGGAGCGCAGGAAGCGGTGCGGAGCAGTGGTCCGCCAGCGCATGGCAGACCTGTCCGTACCCTACGTTGTACTTGTCTGCCGGATAGAGCTTCAGAACCTGGGCCCCGTCCTCGACGGCGAGGCGCAGCACATCGTCCGGCCCGCCACGTGGACGCGGGATGCGGTCGAAGCGCTCCACCAGCAGGCCCGGCCGGCCGGCCACGTCCCGGATCAGCTGGACCCGGCTGAGCGGAATCCGGAGCTTGGCGGCGTAGCGGAACATGACCAGCTCGTTCTCCACCACGTGGGGGAATTCGGGGGCGTTGAGCTTGAGGATGAACCTCTTGCCTGCACTGGCCACCGGAAGCGAAATCATGCCTGCCGACAGCTTGTCCTGCACGCCGGCCAGCGCAACCGGGTCGATCAGGTCCGGATCGCCCAGCAACTGGTCGAAATCCACGGGCTGTTTCGGGTCCAGCTGCACCGCGTGTTCGTCGCGGTCCAGCGGTTCCCCGTGGCCCACGATCTGGACATCCCCCACCGGGTTTCCGCCGGCGGCGATGAGCAGGGACAGGTCATCGTCCGCACTGGTTTTGATGGAACGCCGCAGCGCGTTGAGCCGGCGGCCCTCCGGCAGCAGCCCGGTGAAGTACGGCGGGGCGGCCCCGGCGGCGGACAGGACGGGCTCGCGGGTGAGCGGCAGGGAAGAGGCGACGGCGGGACCCCCGGACGCGAGATAGGCGGGGAGGTAGCTGAACCGGGTTCCGCCGTCGTGCCGTTCCAGCCTTGCTGCAAGGACGCCTGCCTTGTAAATATCGGCGATCCGGTGCCTCATGGTGCTGCGCCTTCAGCGCTTCCCGGTCCTGCTCGGACGCGGGCAGCGTGGCTGGCCCTGGTGGTGATGTCCAGCTCCAGCCCGAGCGTGTCAAGGACCGCGATCAGCGAATCCAGCTGGATGCTGGGCTTCCCCTGTTCCACGAAACGGATGAACCGTTCGGAGACACCCGCCATGTCGGCCAGGTCCCGCTGAGTGAGGCCGAGGGCGGTGCGGCGAGAGCGCACTTCGTTTGCCAGGGAATCTGTGAATCGCCGATCCATGACCGTCCTATAGGTACGTTCGTGCCGATTACTGCCGTATCTGGAAGCCTAGTCCCGAAGCGGCCCGAATGAAAGAGAGAACCGGCACGAACGTGCCGTTCGTTCGTGTCGCCAAGACTACGGCAACCTTGAGCCGAACTTGAGCTGAAGCTGAGGGGAAGCGCCCAACATTAAGGAGAAAGCTTCAGGGTTCGTCGAGGTCAAGCAAAGTGCCGCAGATTTCTGATGCGCCTATTCAAGGGGGACCTCGATCAAAAATCTAATCATTGCATCAGTCGCGGCGGCCGGTCTGGTGGCCGGCTCGGTGGCAGTTAGCGCGGCAGCTAACGCTGACAACGGCACGGTCGTCAGAATTGTGGACGGTGACACCCTGGTGGTGTCGATCAACAACGCGGATCACACAATCCGTCTGCTGAACGTGGACACACCGGAAACTAAGGACCCGAACCAGCCGGTCGAATGCCTCGGGCCGCAGGCTACTGATTACCTTGCGGGCGTCCTTCCGCCTGGCACCTCCGTGCGCCTTGAGTTCGACAAGACCCGGCACGACCGCTTCGGCCGCACCCTCGCAGGCGTATTCGCTCCCGACGGCAGTCTGGTCAACGCAGAAATCGCACGTAAGGGACTTGGCATACCGGTCCAGTATGACGGGAACGTCAGGTTCCTGCCGCCGGTGGAAGAAGCTTATGAGGAAGCCCGGACCGAGAAGACCGGGCTCTTCTCGGAGACCATCGATTGCACAATGCCCGCACAGCTCGCCCAAACTTCGCAGGCGCTCGAAGAAGCTGCCGGCGCTGCACCTGCAACGACTTCCTCCGCCGCCGGCGCGGCCGCCGCGGTGCTCGTGGCGGAACTGGCAACCGCCAAGTCGCTACGGGCAGTCTTTGCTGCAACCAAAGACGCAAACAGGGCCATCTACTGGGCTGGGCTTTCAGCAGCCGCCACCGCGGCTGCCTTGTCTACCCTCGACAGCAGGATTGCGCTGGGTGAAAAGAAGCGGGACGAATTCAAGTCCCTCCAAACAAACTTGGCGGCAGCGGAAAAGAAGGCAGAGGAAGAACGGCGTGCCGCTGAGGCGCAGGCAGCAGCAGAGAAGAAGGCCGCGGAGGAAAGGGCTGCCGCCGAGAAGAAGGCTGCCGACGAAGCTGCTGCCGCCGCAAAGGCAGCTGCGGAGGAAGCCGCCCGGCAGGCAGCTGCTGAAGCTGAGCGGCTAAGAAGGTTGCCCGCCCCGGCGCCGTATGTCCCACCTGCACCCCAGCCCTACGTTCCGCCTGCCCCAGCCCCCTATGTTCCACAGGCACCCTCCAAATACACCGGGCCGCGCTGCTATGCACCAGGCGGGAAAACCTGGACTCCCTGCTAACCGATAAAAGTGAAGTGCGAGAGTTCCCGAGCTCTCCGACTCGCTGTTTTCAGCGGCGAGCCTCAGCACTCGGTCCGATCCTCCAAGAAGACCCGGAGAAGTCGCTACTCCGACAAGGCGACATGCAATTTGGCCTTGCCAATCACCGCGAAAAGATCCGCCTGCACTTTTCCCACCACCATGCCCGCGTCAGTCGACCCTGAGGCTGCTCCTACCCGCCGCCAAGACGGTTAGAAAAGCGGTGCGGTGTTCTTCTCCACAAGGGCGGGGTTCCCTACGGATTCACGCTTCTTCTTGAGGAACCCGGCCCGCTGATAGCGCTGGGCCATAATGAACCCTGCAGGCGTGCCATGCTCGTAGGACTCGACGAAGACCGCCTCCTGCCGCCCCTCGGACGTGGTCATGTAGCCATCCCAGGCTACTGCCACGCGGTCCGGAAGCGGCTCGTCTTTGACGGACTGCCTAGCTGCGGCAACGCCTGCCTCGAGCTGGTTCCCAACGAGGTAGCGCTGCAGGCTCCGTTGGCCCGCCTGCTCCCGGATGACAAAAGGCACCAGATCGGTGCCCGACGAGACCACTGAATCGATCGCGTGATCCAAAGCCATGAAAGCAAGCTCAACCAGTTCCTCTGAATATTCGTCCATGGCAGGAGGCTACCGGGCGGGCGCCTCAGACGGCAGGGTTTCCAGGGAGAAATACCCTAAGTTCATCTGACGCCTTCGGCCCCCGGAGAATTGACACCGTCTGTGACCGGTGCCATATTTGAAGCGTGAACCTGTCAGACAGCCGGACAGCAGGACAGCCTGCTCCGCTCCCCCTCACGCGGCTTAGCGCCGCCGAAGCGGTATTCAACGCCGTCCGCGGTGATATCGAGTCCGGGCAGATTCCGGTGGGCGGCAAGCTCAGCTCTGAAGCCACGCTTGCCCAGCAGTACGGGGTGAGCCGGTCGGTCATCCGCGAAGCGCTGCGCTCCTGCACGGCTTTGGGCCTGACGGTCACCAAGACAGGCAAAGGCACGTTCGTGGTCGCCAACAAGGTGGCCAACGACCTCACACTCGGCCAGTACTCGGCGAGGGATCTTACCGAGGCGCGCCCGCATATTGAAGTTCCGGCAGCCGGGCTGGCAGCAGAACGCCGGTCTGACGAGGAGCTCGAAACCCTCCGCCACGTCGTGGGCGCCATGGCCACCGAAACGGATCCGGAGTCCTGGGTGGCCCTGGACTCCAGCTTCCACGCGACCATCGCGCGGGCCAGCGGCAACAAGGTCTTTGAAAGCGTGGTGGCGGACATCCGTGACGCCCTGGCCTACCAGTCGGAAACGCTGAACATGGTGGCCGACCGGCAGCACGCCTCCGACATTGAACACCAGCGGATCCTCGCAGCCATCGAGGCCGGCTCCGCTGCTGACGCGAGTGCAGCCATGGCCAACCACCTGCGCGCCGTGTGCGAGGCCCTCGACTCCATCCTCAACAACTAGCAACAAAGCAACCCCAAGGACCCCATGCCCTCCCCTGTGTTTTCCGCTGCCCGCATTGCTGGGCCGGCACCATCAAGCCTGCCGCAGCACACTCCCCTGGTCGCCGCCATCCGCGACGGAATGGTGGAGAGCGTCCACTACGGCTCGGCCATCGCCCTCGATGCTGAGGGTTCCATCCTGGCAGCGGCAGGGGACCCGGCAACCCCCTTCTACCCCCGGTCCTCACTCAAGCCGCTGCAGGCAGTCGCCATGGTCCGCGCCGGACTTGAGCTCCCGGCAGACCTCCTGGCCCTGGCCGCGGCCAGCCACTCCGGCGCGGCAGAGCACCGTGACGGCGCCCTGCGCATCCTCGAAATGCATGGCCTGTCCGTCACCGACCTGGAAAACAGCACCGACCTCCCCTACGGTGGGATCGAACGCGAAGACTGGCTGCGCAGCGGAGGCGGCGCCACCCAGCTCACGCAGAACTGTTCCGGCAAGCATGCCGCCATGGCCGCAACCTGCGTCATCAACGGCTGGCCCGTCCAGGGCTACCTGAACCCGCAGCACCCGCTGCAGCAACTCGTCCGGTCCACTGTCATTGAGCTGGCCGGTGAGGAGCCGTCCGCCGTCAGCACCGACGGCTGCGGCACCCCGCTCTTCGCGCTGACGCTGGGCGGCATGGCCCTCGCTTTCGGCCGGATCGCGCGTGCCGCCTCCTTCAAGACCGGAAACCACGACGGCGGCGCGGAAGCCGCCGTCGGCCTCGCCATGCAGCAGCACCCGGAAATGGTGGCCGGGGAAGGGCGCGACGTCACCGAGCTCATGCGGCTGCTCCCCGGAGCGGTGGCCAAGGACGGCTTTGAAGGTGTCCAGCTGGTGGGCCTGCCCGACGGCCGCGCCGTGGTCGTGAAGATTTCCGACGGCGGCGACCGTGCCCGGATGCCGGCCACCGTGACCCTGCTGGAAGCGATCGGCGTGGACACCGATGCGCTGGCTGGCATCGCCGCCGCACCGGTACTCGGCGGCGGGCACCAGGTGGGCCTGCTGCAAGCCACCGACTTTTTGAGCAACAGCCTGTCCAAACCCGACAACGAAGCCCTGTGAGGACTCCCATGACCATCATCGAATCCGCCACCGACGCCACATCTGTTCCAACCACCCGGTCCGAGCATGACCTGCTTGGGGACAGGGACGTTCCGGCCGACGCCTACTGGGGCGTCCACACCCTCCGGGCCGTGGAAAACTTCCCCATCACCGGCCAGAAACTCTGCTCCAACATGCACCTGGTCCGCGGCCTCGCAGCGGTCAAGCTCGCCGCCGCACGCACCAACCGGGAGCTCGGGCTGCTGGACGCCGAACGCGCAGATGCCATTGAACAGGCGTGCCAGGACATCCTGGACGGACAACTGGCCGACCAGTTCGTCGTCGACGTCATCCAGGGCGGTGCCGGCACGTCGTCGAACATGAACGCCAACGAGGTCATCGCCAACCGCGCCCTGGAAATCCTGGGCCATCCCAAGGGTGACTACGCGCGGCTGCACCCCAACGACCACGTCAACCTCAGCCAGTCCACCAACGACGTCTACCCCACCGCCGTGAAGCTGGGCACCATCTTCGCGGCGCGGGAACTGGTGGACGCGCTGGCCGAACTTGAGGAAGCCTGCGCCGCCAAGGCCCTGGAATTCCGCACCGTGGTGAAGATGGGCCGCACCCAGCTGCAGGACGCCGTACCCATGACCCTGGGACAGGAGTTCGGCACGTACGCCATCACCATTGGCGAAGACCGGCTCCGCCTGGCCGAAGCAGAGCTGCTCATCCACGAGATCAACCTCGGCGCCACCGCCATCGGCACGGGCCTGAACGCACCGGCCGGCTACGCCGAGGCAGCCTGCCGGCACCTGGCTGAAGTCACTGGCCTGCCGCTGGTCACCGCCGTCGACCTCATCGAAGCCACCCAGGATGTGGGCGCCTTTGTCCACCTTTCCGGCGTACTGAAGCGCGTGGCCGTGAAGCTCTCCAAGATCTGCAACGACCTCCGCCTGCTCTCCTCCGGTCCGCGCGCCGGCTTCGGCGAAATCAACCTGCCGGCCGTCCAGTCCGGTTCCTCCATCATGCCCGGCAAGATCAACCCGGTGATCCCGGAAGTGGTCTCCCAGGTGGCCTACGAAGTCATCGGCAACGACGTGACCATCACCATGGCCGCCGAAGCCGGACAGCTCCAGCTCAACGCCTTCGAACCCGTCATTGTCCACAGCCTCCACAAGAGCATCTCCCACCTGGAAGCAGCCTGCCGCACCCTCACCGCACGCTGCATCCGGGGCATCACCGCCAACACCGAACACCTCCGCCGCACCGTGGAGCAGTCCATCGGCCTGGTCACAGCCCTGAATCCCCACCTGGGCTATGCCACCGCCACGGCCATCGCGAAGGAAGCACTCGCAACGGGCAAGGGCGTCGCCGAACTCGTCCTTGAGCACGGGCTCCTGACCGGCGCCCAGCTCCAGGAACTCCTCAGCCCCGAACGCCTGGCAAACCTCAGCAAGTAGTCCCCGAACACCACGGACTTAGAAGGACACCCCCATGACAAATCCCCCCGTCACAGACCACACCATCCCGCCGCAGGCGCATGCATCGGAGCAGGCGCTGCACGCGGAGGACAAGGGCTACCACAAGAACCTGAAGCCCCGGCAGATCCAGATGATCGCGATCGGCGGCGCGATCGGTACCGGCCTGTTCCTGGGCGCCGGCGGCCGGCTCAACGCGGCCGGACCGTCCCTGGTCATCGCGTACGCCGTGTGCGGATTCTTCGCGTTCCTGATCCTGCGCGCCCTGGGCGAACTGGTCCTGCACCGGCCCTCCTCGGGCTCCTTCGTCTCCTACGCCCGTGAATTCTTCGGCGAAAAAGCAGCCTTTGTCTCCGGCTGGTTCTACTGGATCAACTGGGCCACCACCACCATCGTGGACATCACCGCCGCAGCCCTCTACATGAACTTCTTCGGCAACTACATCCCTTGGATGGCAGCCGTCCCGCAATGGGCCTGGGCCCTGATCGCCCTCGTCGTCGTCCTCGCCCTGAACCTGGTCTCCGTCAAGGTCTTCGGTGAGATGGAATTCTGGTTCGCCCTGATCAAGGTCGCAGCCCTGGTCATCTTCCTCATCGTCGGCACCTACTTCGTCATCTTCGGCACCCCCGTCGACGGCCAGCAGGTCGGCTTCAGCCTCATCACCGATAACGGCGGCATCTTCCCCAACGGCCTGCTGCCCATGATCATCCTCATGCAAGGCGTCCTGTTCGCCTACGCCTCCATCGAACTCGTCGGCACCGCCGCCGGCGAAACCGAAAACCCTGAAAAGATCATGCCCAAGGCCATCAACTCCGTGGTCTTCCGCATCGCCGTTTTCTACGTCGGCTCCGTCATCCTCCTGGCCCTGCTGCTGCCCTACACCTCCTACGAAAAAGGCGTCAGCCCCTTCGTCACCTTCTTCGGCTCCATCGGCATCCAGGGCGTGGACGTCATCATGAACCTCGTCGTCCTCACCGCCGCCCTGTCCTCCCTTAACGCCGGCCTCTACTCCACCGGCCGGATCCTGCGCTCCATGTCCGTCAACGGCTCCGCCCCCCAATTCGCCTCCCGCATGAACAAAGCCGGCGTCCCCTACGGCGGCATCGCCATCACCGCCGGCGTGTCCCTGCTGGGCGTCCCGCTGAACTACCTCGTGCCCGCCGAAGCCTTCGAAATCGTCCTCAACGTCGCCTCCGTGGGCATCATCATGACGTGGGCCACCATCGTCCTGTGCCAGATCCAGCTCAAGCGCTGGGCCGACAAGGGCTGGCTCAAGCGCCCCTCCTTCCGGATGTTCGGCGCCCCCTACACCGGCTACCTCTCGCTGCTCTTCCTCGTGGGAGTGCTGGTGATGGTCTTCATCGAATCACCGCTCACCATGCTGGTCACCGCCATCGCGTCCATCCTCATGGTCTTCGGCTGGTACGCCTGCCGCAAACGCATCCACGAAATCGCCGCAACCCGGGACGGCCACACCGGACTCTCCCCGGTGGTCGCAAACCCGCCCGCGGAGACGTTCATGAAGTAACCCTTCCAAACGTCCGACGGCGGTACCTCCGGATCCACAACCACGGAATCAGAGGTGCCGCCGTCAGGGTTTAAGGGGTTGGCCGGAAGGCTACCGCGACGGCTTGACCACCATCGCTGAGCCTCCGCCGCGCCTGACCGGTTCGGCTGCGGCCACAGTGCTGCCGTCATGGCGGAACTCGATGGCCGTGGCAGCGCCGATTTCCGCGGCGGAGGTGCCGGCGGCCCCTGCAGCGGCAAAATTGTGCCCATACCGCGTGGCAAGGTCCTTTCCATAAGGCGCGTCAATGAACGCCTGTTCAGCGGTCGCATTGGCTGTGTTGCGCTGGGAGGCACGCGGAGCTGCCAGGGCGTCCTGAATGTTCATACCGAGGTCGATCCGGTTGATGAGCGTCTGCAGAACGGTGGTGATGATGGTTGAACCGCCTGGTGACCCGAGCGCCAGGAACGGTTCGCCGTCCTTGAGCACAATGGTCGGCGACATGGATGAGCGCGGCCGCTTCCCAGGCTCGATGCGGTTGGGGTCCGTCTCGCTGTAGACAGGCGAGAAGTCCGTGAGCTCGTTGTTCAGGATGAAGCCGCGGCCGGGAACCGTGATGCCCGATCCGCCTGTCTGCTCGATGGTGAGCGTGTACTCCACCACGTTGCCCCACTTGTCCGAAACCGTGAGGTTGGTGGTGTTGATGTTCTCGGTATCCGGTGCGTGGTTCAGCGCCGTCGGCTTGGCCGGGCACACGCCGTCGTACGAATAAACGTCACCTGCCGCGACAGGCTTGGTTGCTGCCCTGTGCGGGTCAATGGCGCAGGACCGTTCCTTTCCGAAGACAGGGTCCAGTAGTTCATCGGTGGGAACAGCCACAAAGGCGGGGTCACCCACGTACTTTCCGCGGTCAGCAAAAGCAAGGGCACTGGCCTCAAGATAGTGGTGCAGAGCACGGGCCGTGTTGTCGTTGCCCTTACCCTCGCCCTTGGCCAGCTCGCCAAGGTCAAACACCTCGAGGATGTTCAAAGCCTCACCCACGGTTGTGCCGCCACTGCTGGAAGGTGCCATGCCGTAGACATCGTAGCCGCGGTAGTTTACGTGCGTGGGGTCCTGATCCAGGACCTTGTAGTCGTCCAAATCCTCCGCTGTCATAACACCCGCAGGTCCGGGGACGGCGTTTGGGTCCGTACTGCTGGGCGCGTTCTGGACTGTAGACACAATGTCCTCTGCGATCGGGCCGTCATAGAACTCATCCGTGCCCTCATGCGCCAGGAGTCGATACGTCTCGGCTACATCCTCGTTCTTCAGAATGCTCCCTACCGCAGGTGCATCATTGCCTGGACCGGTGAGGAACAGTTTCCGGGTGGCTTCAAACGGAAGGAACCGGTCCCTGTTGTCGAGCGTCTGTTGCCTGAAGGTCGCATCCACAACAAAGCCGTCTTCAGCAACCTCGATCGCGGGCTCCAGCGTTTGCCCCAGGGTCATGCTGCCCCAACGGTCCAAGGCACGTTCCCAGGTGGCCGGGGTTCCAGGGACACCGACGGAAATTCCGCTGGTTGCCTGCTTACGGAAGGGGTAAGCCTCCCCGGTGGCCTTGTTGATGAATGCGTCCCTGGGCATAGCGGCGGGCGCAGTCTCCCGGCCGTCGATGGTGTCGACATCCCCGCTCTTGGCCTCGTAATAAACAAAATAGCCGCCGCCTCCGATGCCGGCGCTGTAGGGCTCCGTGACGCCGAGGGTGGCGGCCGCGGCGACGGCGGCATCCACAGCGTTCCCGCCCTTGCGCAGGATCTCGATCGCTGCGGCAGACGCGTCCACATCGACGGTACTGACGGCGCCGCCATAGCCGGTAGCCGTCGGGGTCTTCACGAAAACGTCCTTCTGCCGCTCGTGCGCAGAGGCGGGGCTCATGATCGCCCCGGTGGTCACGCTCATCGCCAGCGCTGCCGTTACGGCAGCAAACCGGCGTCCCAGATATGGCATGGTTGCTCCTGAATGGGGTGCGGGTGAGGTGAGCCACACGTTACTCCTCGGATATGGGGCTCTCAACGCCCCCGGCTACCCTGCGGGCACGCCGGCCTACCCTTTGTTGGTGGCATCCTGGCATTGTCGGCGGTACACCAACAGGGCACGTGCCCGCCGGTCCTGCACCTCGCCCAAGGCACGCAGTTCGAGAGCACCGCAATGCAACGCCGCCGCAACCTTCCACCCGCCGCCGTTCGCTAAGCTCGGCAGTGGCACGGACGTGCCAGCTCAATGACGAACCACCCGGGAGATTAGGCGGATATGACCAACTGGCGCATCAGGGATTTCCATTCGGCCGACCTGGACGGGATCCTGCATCTCTGGGAAACCCTGAAGGCGAGCAACGTCGAGCCGGTCTACGCCCTCTCAGAGGTGCTCGCATCCTGTGAAAAGGACCATGCCGTGGTGGCGGTGCAGGGAGAGCAGGTGGTGGGCGCCGCCGTCGGACGCGCCGCGCACGACCAGGGTTGGATCGTTTTCCTGGCCACCCTCCCGGAATACCGAGGCCGCGGGATTGGCACCTCGCTGCTGGCCGCCGTCGAAAACCGGATGGCACCCCACGGCCTGAACAAGCTTTCGGCGCTGATGCCGGATTCCGAAACGCGCGTGGAAGCATTCCTGGGCCGCGGCTTCGCCCTTAAGAAGAACCTGCGCTACTTCGAGCGGACCATCCCCGTCCAGCGGCAGGAGCTGGGGGCGCTGGGCCAGCTGGGCGGCCGGGTCCTGGCCCGCGACCTGTGGGAAAACGTGGCCGGCATGCACCGGGAGAAGGAACTGCTGGAACGCCGGCTGGTGCTCCCGCTGGCCGAGGCGGACCTGGCCGATGAATTCGGCGTGGTGCCGCCACGCGCCGTCGTCCTCTTCGGCCCGCCCGGCACAGGCAAGACCACCTTCGCGAAGGCCATCGCCTCCCGCCTGGAGTGGCCGTTCGTTGAGGTCTTCCCGTCCCGCCTGGCCGCCGATCCCCAAGGCCTGGCCGGGGCGCTGCGCGAAACTTTCCTGGAGATCGCGGAACTGGAACACGCGGTGGTGTTCATCGATGAAGTGGAAGAGATTGCCTCGCAGCGGTCCGGTGAACCGCCGTCGCCGCTGCAGGGCGTCACCAACGAACTCCTGAAGATCATCCCTGCCTTCCGCGAACAGCCGGGCCGCCTGCTGGTGTGCGCCACCAACTTCATCCGGGCGCTCGATTCGGCGTTCCTGCGGCACGGCCGGTTCGATTACGTCATTCCCATCGGCCTGCCCGACCGCCACGCACGCGAAGCCATGTGGCAGCGCTTCATCCCCGCACCCGTGGTGGACGACGTGGACGTCGAGCTCCTGGTGGAGCGCACGGAGGGCTTCTCCCCCGCGGACATCGAGTATGCGGCCCGCAGCGCGTCCCAGCGCGCCCTGGAAAAGGCGGTGTACGACGACGGCGGGCTGGCCTCCGGAGCGAGGCCGTCCATCCGGGAAGCGGTGCGGAAAGGCCCGTCCACCCAGGACTACCTGGATGCCATCGCCGAAACCCGTACCACCGTCAGCAAGGAGGTCCACCAGGACTTCCTTGAGGACATCGACGCCCTGGCCCGCGTCTGAGAAGGGGCGGCTACATCTGGACGGAATGGGATGGCGTGCGGCGGTTCACGGAGGACTTCGCGGCTGCCCTGGAGCAGAAGGCGGTCCAGAGTAATCTTTGAGGCATGTCCTCAAACCCTCTCCGGCATGCCTTCGCGCGCATGGGCGGCCGTGACCCGCACGAAAAACACCGGGCCGCGACGCCCCTGGAGCTCTTCTTCGACCTGACCTTTGTCATCGCCTTCGGGGTGGCGGGCAGCCAATTCGCCCACGAGATTGCCGAGGCCCACTTTATGGAGGGCCTCATCGGGTTCTCCTTGGCGATGTTTGCGGTGATCTGGGCTTGGATCAATTTCACCTGGTTCGCCAGCGCCTACGACACAGACGACTGGGTGTTCCGGGTGGTCACCATGGTCCAGATCGTCGGGGTGCTGATCCTCACGATGGGGATCGAGCCGATGTTCCACTCCATTGTGGAGGGACGGCACGTCGACAACCGGGTGATCGTGGCCGGCTACGTGATCATGCGGCTTGCCCTTGTGACGCAGTGGATCCGGGCGTCCCGCCAGGATCCTGCGCGCCGCCAGACGTGCCTGCGCTATGCCAAATACCTGGCTCTCGTACAGCTCGGCTGGATCGCCGTGCTCATCGTGGACACCGATGTCGCCACAACATTCCTCCTGGTTATCCCCCTGATCGCATTGGAGATGGGCACTCCCTATGCCGCGGAACGCGATGACAGGACCCCATGGCATGCACACCATATCGCCGAACGTTACGGCCTGCTGGCCATCATCGCCCTGGGTGAGTGCCTGATCGGGGCGATCGAAACCCTGCGGGCCATCGTGGCGAACCACGGCTGGAGCGTGGAAGCGTCGCTGGTGGGCTTTGGCGGTACGGCCCTGGCTTTCGGGATGTGGTGGGTGTATTTCATGCTCCCGGCCGGACGGGCCCTGCACCTGCAGCGGCACCGCTCGTTCCTCTTCGGCTACGGGCACATTCCGCTCTTCGCGGCGATCGCGGCCACCGGCGCCGGGCTCCACGTGGCCGCCTACTACATCGACCACGAGGCACACATCAGTGCCGCAGCGGCCGTCGCCACCATTGCCGTGCCGGTTGCCGTCTTCAAACTCACACTAACGTGGCTGTACAGCACCATGATGGGGCCGGACCGGACGGTGATTGCCGTTGCCGTCGGAATCATGGTGGTCCTGGCCGGGGCCGTTTGCCTGGCGGCGTCGGGGGCATCGGTCCCGGTGTGCATGCTGGTCATCGTGCTGGGGCTGGCAGCGTCCATTGTCATCGATGAGCGCCGCGGAACAGAGCGGCTGCACCATGCGATGCAAAGGCTGGAAGCAGGAACTACCGCTCCTCCGCGTTAGCGTCAGCCGATGCGGCGCCGGCGTCCGCTTCACCATAGGAGAGATTCTCGTAGTCGGTGGTGTCTTCCTCGTCCAGGCGGTCGTCCAGCTCCTCCAGCAGCCACGGATTCACCCGGGCCAGGATCTTGCGGACCTCCTCCACCTCGACGGCGGCGTAAAGCACGGGCCGGGCGTCGCGGTATTTGGTGACCGGCGGTTTGTCCGGCCATTTTTCAGCAAGAGCCTTTACCCTCGCCGGTAAGGAGTTGTGGGCGTTGTCCGCAATCTTGACCAGGGCGGCGTCGTGGTCCTGGGCGATCTCGCGAATCCCGGCCTGGTAATCGTCCGGGTTGCTATGGAGCCGGTTGGTGACCCGCTCAATGATCTCCACGGCGCGCTCGGACACGCCCATCTCCAGCAAGGCCTGCCGGGTGATCGGAGTGTCCTCGGCGATATCGTGCAGGTATCCCGCGATCCGGATATCGTCGTCGAAGTCCGCCAGGGCGTCGCCCACAGCCAGGACGTGTTCCCGGTAAGGCCTCTTCAACTTGTCCTTCTGCCGGTTGTGGGCCACCTCGGCCAGGACCTTGGCAGTCTCTACGGTGAACCTGGGGGCCGGGCTGTGGTCCGGAAAATGGTCATCTAACATGCCCCAAGCCTACGGGCCGCTCCAGATCCAGGGCTCCCGCGGCAGTGCGGCCGGATTAAAGGCTGCCAGCGCCTTTTCAAGGGTGCCGGCGGGAAGGTTCAGGGAGGCGAGCAGGCGGTCCCGCACGGCATCAGCGGAAATGCCCGCCCCGGCAAGGTCGGCAAGCGTCACCGCCCCGTCCCGCTTTGCCAACCGGGCGCCGTCGGAGTTAACCACCAACGGGACATGGGCATATTCCGGTAGGGGAATATGCAGCAGGGATGCCAGATAGGCCTGCCGGGGGGTGGAGGGAAGCAGATCGTCGCCACGGACCACCTGGTCCACGCCCTGGGCGGCATCGTCCACCACCACGGCCAGGTTGTAGGCCACCACGCCGTCGTTCCGGCGCAGGACAAAGTCGTCCACCACGCCAGTACATCCGCCATGCAGAATGTCGTGGACAGTGAACTCCTGGACCGCAGACCGGAGACGGATGGCCGCAGGACGGATGGAACGCTTGAACTCCAGCTCCGCAGGGTCCAGGTTCCGGCAGGTGCCCGGGTAGGCGCCCTGCGGGGCGTGCGGGGCCGACGGCGCCTCCTGGATTTCCCGCCGGGTGCAGAAGCACTCGTAGCTCAGACCGGCATCGCCGAGCCGCCGGATGGCATCCTCGTAGAGCCGGCCCCGGGCAGTCTGCCGGACCACGCCGCCGTCCCACGTCACGCCGATCGCCTCAAGATCCCGCAACTGCACTGCCTCCGCGCCGGCCCGCGCTCGGTCCAGGTCCTCAACCCGGAGCAGGAAGCTCCGCCCCGTGGAACGGGCGAACAGCCACGCCAGCATGGCGGTGCGCAGATTGCCCACATGAAGCTCACCGGAAGGACTGGGGGCGAAGCGGCCGGCTGAGGTCATGGATCCAGCCTATGCGGACAACACAAGAGCCCCTCAGCTACCGATTGCTACGGAAATCCGATGATCGGTGGCTCAGGGGCTCTTGCCGTGAAAGGTGCGGAAAGACGATGCGTGAACAAGAGTCAATCAGCGGCGGCCTCCTTGCGGGAGGCGGTCTGCAGCGCCCGGGTGGTGTGCCGGAATGCCGTTGGCCTGCGGGGTCCGGCGGTGGCCGTTGCCCAGTTGCCAATATTTCAGCAGACGCCCTACAGTTGGTGCAACCGGCGCGGGTTGTACTGGTCAATCCGATCAATCCTCCCGCGCTTCCGCGACAGGAACTGATCAGATTGCAGGAACTGGACCCCACCGACAAGCGGATCCTTCGCGCCCTCGACGAGGACCCGCGCGTTCCCATCATGGTGCTCGCCCAGCGGTTGGGGCTGGCGCGCGGAACGGTGCAGACCCGGCTGGAACGCATGGCAGCCTCCGGCGCGCTCCGTCCCAACAGCAGCAGGGTGCTGCCCGCCGCCCTGGGACGCGGAGTGGCCGCATCCGTCAGTGCCGAGCTCGACCAGAGCCACCTCAACGAGGCCATCGCGGCCCTGCGCGAAATCCCCGAGGTCCTCGAATGCCACGCCCCGGCCGGAGATACCGATCTGCTGATCAGGGTTGTGGCCGCCAGCCCGGACGACCTTTACCGGGTTTCCGAGGAGATCCGGCTGTGCCCGGGCATTGTGCGCACCTCCACCAGCATGTTCCTCCGGGAAGTCATTCCCTACCGCACCACGGGGCTGCTCGCCGCGGACTGACCAGGCTGCCCGCCGCCCCTACAACGAGCATCGGGAACCTCTCCCCATCGCCGCCTGCCACCCGTCCCGGTTAGGCTGGCAGCCGGGACATCCGATCAGGGGGAATCATGGCGGGGACGTTTTATGGCGGCGACGTGGCGCAGCTCCGGCGGCTGGCGAAGGAGCTGGCGAGCGGTGCCAACAGGCTGAACGCCCTCAGCCAGCAGTTGGGCAGCAGCATCGGCACCGGGCTGTGGAAAGGGCACGACGGCGAGCGGTTCCGGAGCGAGTGGACCTCGTCCCACGTGAAGCTGCTCAGGTCGGCCACAGCCGGGCTGGAATCGGCGTCGAAGGTGCTGCTCGCCAACGCCGACGAGCAGGAAAAGGCCAGCACAGGAGGGGCCGGCGGCGGGCCAGGCGGGGACCCCGGCGGCCCGGGCGGTTCCGGCGGTGGGACGGCCCAGGAACTGACAGACACGCTGAATTCGATGACACCAGAAGAACGTAAGCAGTACCTGCAGAGCGGCGAGTTCAAGCGGTGGGCGTTGGCAAACCCGGAGGCGGCGAAGGCCGCCCTGGACGCCGCTGCGGATTCGGGCACGATCCCCGTCAACTCCAGGGGGTACCAGGAGTTCCTCAGCTCCTACTGGAACCAACAGGCAATGCTGGACATGGGCATCGATCCTGCAGACTGGGACACCTCCAAGGGCACGGAACACAACTGGGAAACCATTGCAAAGGTCTACGACTTTTACGGCCAGGCGTACCTGGCCAACCCGGACCTGCAATGGGCGGGCATGGCCAACATGATCGGGCCGTCCTTCGCCGGAGGTTTCCGCGACATGGCAATGCTTCGCGACCTCGCCCAGCAAATCGCGGATAATCAGGCCTCGGACATCCCGCTTCCCGTCCTGGACCAGATCGAACAGCTGGCGGGCATGACGGATGAAGAGATCCGTTTCTACGAAACCAGCATGCTGGACATGAACAAGGAAATCTTCCTGGACCAGGCGCGTCAGCACCAGGCATACCTGAGCGGCGGCATTGACGAGATCAACCGCCTCCGGGATTCCGGCGTCATCGACGTGTCCACGGCCAACGCCTGGGCCCAGATCGATTCCGGCGATCCGGAGCTGGTCCAGAAGGGCAATACAACCCTCCTGTACCGCGAACAGAACGAAATCATCGCGGACGACTACGACAACATGCGCGGCCATCCCGGCGGCGAGGCCGTGACCTACATGGTGACCCTCGCCGGCGAGCCTTCGATCCCGGGCGCCCGAAGCTATCCGGAGGTGTTCCCCTACACGTTCAGTGTTGAAAGCCCCGGCCCGGAGAACATTCCGCTGACAAGCTGGGACAACCCCGCGCAGTTCCGCACCGACTTCACCACCGGCTTTCCGGACGGCAACATCGCCGATGCGGGCCAGCGCTGGGGACTCATCCGGCAGGACACCCTGCCTGCGTACCAGAATCTGCTGGCCACCGATCCGGACCGGGCGGCGCAGATCATCGGTTCGGACTTCGATGACCGGGTGCAACAGTACCGGCCCACCAACAACATCCCGGGCATCATGGACAGGTTCCTGGACGGCTTTGACGCGGAGGTCCACCAGTGATGCACACCAGCCCCGCCGCCACCAGGCACGTACGGCACCGTCCCGCCGTCGTACTTCTTATACTGCCGGCGCTGGCAGTTGGCCTTGCCCTCAGCGCCTGCCAGCCTGCCAACCCCGTTCCAGCCACCTCAACAACAGCCGGGAGCACCGTGAAAACCTCCGAATTCTCCACCCTTGACGCTGCCGGAGTGGACGCTATCCGGGAAACCAAAACCGCCCGCCTGGACATGAGTTCCGGCCGCCTTGAGAAGGAGGCCGTGCGTGTTGCCCAGGACAGCTACGGGCCCGAGATCAACACCCGGGACTCGGGCAAGATCAGCCTGAGCATCGTGGCCCCGAACGGCGAAATAACCGCGGAGACGGACCGCATCCGTTTCAACACCACGGACACTCAGACGGACTTCAGTGAAGTGACCTACTTCCTCACCGCCGGTTCGCCGGAGGAGTACTTCGCCCTGATCCGGGACGGTGTAGAGCGGTACGGGATCTCCGAGGCCTCGGCAGAGGACTGGATCAGCAGCACGCAGGCAGACCCGGATTCAAAAAGCGACTTCTCCATTACGCCAGGCACGGCCACCGGGCTGACGGTCAACTACGACTTGAGGTACGACGGCGGCAAGGACACGCAGGTGATCATCGTCCACATCCTGCCTGCCGGGTGAGCGGGCGCTATACCGGCGGGCCGGCGTTCGACTTCAGGTTCTTCATCACCAGCGTTGAGGTGAGGCGTTCGACCCCGGGCAGGGACGTCAGTTCGGCATCGTAGAAGCGCTGGTACGAGGGCAGGTCCTCGGCAATGACCTTCAGCAGGTAATCCGGGGAGCCGAACAGCCGCTGCGCCTCCACAATGTTGGGATGGTCCGCCACCCGGTTCTCGAAAATCTCCATGGTGGGCCTGTCCACCTGCCGGAGCGTCACGAACACGATCGCCTCAAACCCCAAGCCCACCGCGGCGGGGTCGATGTCCGCCTTGTACCCCCGGATGATGCCTGACTTCTCCAGGTCGCGCAGCCGCCGGTGGCAGGGTGCCACCGTCAGGCCCACCTTGGCGGCGAGCGCGGTGGCAGTCATCCTGCCGTCCTCTTTGAGGTGGCGCAAAATATTCCTGTCCACAGCGTCAATCACGCAAGAATCATACTCCAAGGGCCGGGTGGCGGGCGAAAAGAAGAAAGCACTTACGGGCTGAAAATCCCTATCGTTTCTCCTGAGAGAACCGACAGGAGAAAATCCCATGAATCCGGAGCTGTTCCTGGCCTTCATCCTGGTAGCTGCCGCCCTCGCCTGCACCCCCGGAGTGGACTGGGCCTACACCATCACCGCGGGCCTGCGGCAGCGCAGCTTCGTTCCGGCGGTGGCCGGGCTCTGCGGCGGGTACGTCCTCCACACCGTCCTGCTGGTGGCGGGACTGGCGGCCCTGCTGGCCGGGATGCCGGGGGTCCTGGGATGGATCACCCTGGCTGGCGCCGCCTACCTCATGTGGCTGGGCATCAGCACCCTGCGCTCGTGGCGCGGCGCCTCCTTCAGTGCGGCAGACGCCGTCGTCCGTCCTGCCGGAAGCCAGCTCCGCACCTTCCTTCAGGGCATGGGCACCAGCGGAATCAACCCGAAGGGGCTCCTCTTCTATGTTGCCCTGATCCCCCAGTTCGTCAGCGCCGAGGCCTCCTTGCCGGTGCCGGTGCAGTCCGGACTGCTGGGCATGACCTTCGTGGCGCTGGCCGGCCTCGTGTACACCGCCGTCGCACTGCTTTCCCGGACGCTGCTGCAGAGCCGGCCCGGGGCAGCCCGTGCCGTGACCCTGGCAAGTGGGGTCATCATGGTGCTGCTGGCTGTGGTCCTGCTGGGCGAACAGCTGGTGCCGCTGCTCGCCGCCGCATCTAGTCCCCGCTGAGCTTCTTCCAGTCCTGTTCCCAGATCCTGCGCATCTCCTCGTCCTTGCGGATGGGAATGGGTGCGGCGATCTCGCGCTGCGGCTCGGGATCCGGCCGGCGCCTGCCCCAGTCGCGCGGGTTCAGCGACCGGCGGCTGGACTCCAGGACCAGCAGTGCCCGGTCCGTCAGGGCATCGTTGCGCAGCACCATGTGCGTCTTGCGCCGGCGCAGGACCTCGCCGATGGCCTCATGCGCGGCCCCATAACGGCCCTCCCGGCGCAGGGCGCGCGCCCGCACGAGGAGCAGCGCCGCGGAGAGGTCATCCGCGTTCAGCAGTCCTTCCGTCCAGTCGATCACGGTCCGGCTGCGTCCCAGCGTCAGCGCCAGCGAGCAGCGCGCCAGGGCCATGGGGAGCGACGGCGGCAGGCCGGTCAGTGCGTCCAGCGCCGCTTCCGTCCGGCCGGTTTCGCGCAGCGAGTGGGACAAGGCCAGGAACACGGATTCCTCGCTGAAGAGGACGGGTATCTCCACGCGCTCCGCAAGTTCGATCTGGGTAACAATCCTGGTGAGGTACGTGGACGAGTAGCGGTTCGCCTCCTCGTCGTTGCGGATGGTGAGCCCGCGGTGCAGCAACTCGGAGGCGCGCAGGTAGCCGCCGTGCTTGTAGGCCAGCAGCCCGGCCATCAGGTAGCACAGGCCGGCCCAGCCGGGATAGGCGCGCGCCAGCGTGATCAGCCGCTCAGGCTCCCGGCTGGCGAAGACGGCCTCGTGGACGGCCTTGGCGGGCTTGGGCAGGAGGAGCTTCAGGCGGGGGACGTCGCCGTCGATGGACAGCAGGGCGGGGTTCCTGCCTCCCAGCACGCCGCTGAGCAGGCCTCCCACTCCCCCGGCCAGATCGTGGACGGGCGTGCGGAGCTGCGGGTGCCCGAAGGGGGTGAGGTCCCGGCTGTCCCAGTAGATCGGTGCAGTGTCCCCGGCGGTCATCTTTCCATGCTAACCGGGACGAAGCGGCGGATTGGCCCCTTGTCCCGCTTCCTGATATGGGGAAAGGTAATAAGCATCCTTAGCAGTTGTGGACACCAGTAAAGGAGAATGCCATGCAGATCGACAAGTCCCAGATCCTTGAGTTCCTGCGGTCCCAGGGAGACCACGAAAAGGCAGACCGGGCGGACACGGAACTTCCGGACCAGGTGGATACGGACCAGCACTCGGACCTGCTGGCGAAGCTTGGCATCAACCCGGCTGACCTGCTGGGCAAGCTTCCGGGCGGGCTGGGGGACAAGCTCGGCGGCCTGGGACTGTAGCGGGCGCCGGTCAGGCCCGTTCCATGAACCACTCGGTGAATGAGCTGGCACGGCCGGTGCCGTCAAACCGGATCACCCACAGGTTGTCATAGGTGGGCCGGCCGCCCGAATAGGTGGTGAGCCCCTGGACGAAGGCGGTATTGCCGTCGGTTCCCAGCAGTTCCCAGCTGAACGTCCAGTCCCCCGGCTCGTCCCGGGCGGCCAGCCAGCGGTCCACGATGTCGTCCCGGCCCACCCAGGGGTCCGGGTCCGCGGGCCGGGTCTCGTACCGGGCGTCGGGTGTGAACAGCGCGCGGATGTCTTCGGGCAGGTTGCTGCTCCAGGCCGCCTGGTACTTTTCCACCCACGCCTGGACCTGTTCCAGAGCTGAACTTGGCTCGATCATGCCTCCGTTTTACGCGGCAGAAATCCCGGCTGCAAGCTGTTCAGCCGCCGGCCGCTGCAATCCACACCCCGATGACCCAGGTGCTGGCCGCGAGGGACGCAAGCCCGAACTCGGCCAGCATGCCCAGCCCGGTGGCTTTGAGGGCGGCCCAGCTGGACGTGGCCGCCCGGCCGATGTTGCGGGTGCGGAGGAACTCGCTGATCAGCAGGCCCGCCGCGAAACCGACGAAAAGTCCCACCACAGGGACGATGAACATGCCCACCACCCCGGCCACCAGCGCGGCCCCGATGCTGCGGCTCGGGATGGCATGCTCCTTCAGCTTCCGTCCGGTGAGGACGGCGCTGGCGCCCATGCCGGCGGCAACGAACAGAATGGCAACCGCAAAGACCACCCAGCCCGCCATCCCCGCGCCGCCCCAGATGGCCCAGGCCAGGAGGCCCGCTCCGATCAGGATGCTGCCTGGAAGCACCGGGATAATGGTGCCGGCCACACCCACCAGGATGGCCAGGCCGCACAGGATGGTCACCACGGTCTCGGAGCTCATGCACCCCAGTTTATGGCCGCTGCCCTTAACCCCCGACGGCGGTGCCTCCTGTCGCAAGGAGGCACCGCCGTCGTTACTTCACAAGGGAGGAATTACCCTGCTGCCGCAGCGGCAGCAACGGCCGCGGTGACGGCGGGGGCAACCCGCGGATCCAGCGGGCTGGGGACAATGTAGTCCGCGGACAGGTCCTCGGCGGCAAGTTCGGCGATGGCCCGCGCTGCCGCCAGCTTCATGGCGGGGGTGATGCGGCGGGCGCCGGCATCCAGGGCACCCCGGAAGATGCCGGGGAAGGCCAGGACGTTGTTGATCTGGTTCGGGAAATCACTGCGCCCGGTGGCCACCACGGCGGCGTACTTCACGGCCACCTCCGGCAGCACCTCGGGATCCGGGTTGGAAAGGGCGAACACGATGGAGTCCTGGTTCATGAGCGCGAGGTGGTCCTCGTCCAGCTTCGAGGAAGAGACACCGATGAACACGTCGGCGCCGGCGAGTGCCTCAGCCGGGCCGCCGGAGACGCCGCGCGGGTTGCTGCGGCCGGCGATATCGGCCTTCTTGCTGGTGGTGTCCGCGGCCAGCTCCGCGCGCTGGCTGTTGATGACGCCGCGGGAGTCCAGCAGGACGACATCGCTGATGCCGGCGGCCAGCAGGATCTCGGCGACGGCGATGCCGGCGGCACCTGCACCGGATACGACCACCTTGAGGCTTTCCAGGCTGCGGCCGGTGACCTTGGCGGCGTTGGTCAGCGCGGCGAGGGCCACCACGGCGGTGCCGTGCTGGTCGTCGTGCATGACGGGGCAGTCCAGTGCTTCGATGAGCTTTTCCTCGAGTTCGAAGCAGCGCGGGGCGGCGATGTCCTCAAGGTTGACGGCGCCGAAACTGGGGCGGAGCCGGACCAGGGTTTCCACGATTTCGTCAACATCGCTGGTGTTGAGGACCAGGGGGATGGAGTCCAGGTCGCCGAAGGTCTTGAACAGTGCGGACTTGCCCTCCATGACGGGCAGGGAGGCACTGGGGCCGATGTTGCCCAGGCCCAGGACAGCGGTGCCGTCGCTCACCACGACCACCAGGCGCTCGGCCCAGGTCAGGGTGCGGGCGAGTTCCGGCTGCTTGTGGATGGCACGGCTTACTTCGGCCACGCCGGGCGTGTAGGCGATGGACAGGTCCCGCTTGTTGGACAGCGGCGCCGTGGTGCCGATGGTCAGCTTGCCGCCCTGGTGGGCGCTGAAGATCTCATCCTCGGTCAACGGGGTGGCAGCGGAATCGTCAATGGCTGTGATTGCGTCAATGGACACGTCGTTGTCTCCTGGTGCTCGCCGTGCGCACACGGCACATGGAAGCCCGGCGCCCGGGCGGGCGCAGGCAAAGGGAATGGTGCGACAGGAAACCCAGGGGTGGCGGGTCCGCGGGAGCGTGGGGATGTTTTGTTCCTCCCTGTTGCTCCGGTGACCCCATGGTAGGCAGCGGTTTTCCGGGTTCCGCGACGATTTGACACGGCCAACGCGTGCCAAAACGCTTGATCGGGAAAAGTTGTGACTCACGTCACGAGATAAAGGCGTACTTATTGGCTGATTGGTCTAGGCCGGTTACGCGCTTTGGGACAGTGTGAACCCGGCTTCGGCCCCCGGAGAGAGGCGGGCGCAGGCCTTTTTGAGGTCCTCTTCGGCTTCGAAGAGGGAAAGGCGCCGGTTCCGGACGGACTGGACCAGACCAGTGACAGTCAGGAGCAGGACGCGCGCAGCAACAGCGTCCGTGGCCGCAGCGCCCACCACCTTCTCGCCCAGCACGTCGATTTCCCGCAGCAGCGCGGTGGTGTCGCGGTCCGGATCGTAGATACCGCGGCTCAGGCACTGTTCCACGGCTGGCTGCATGACCCGCATATGGAAGATTTCCATTACCAGTCCGGGCAGGGCGCGGCCGCGGAACCGGGCAGACCCACTTCGGGTGCCGGCCTGTAATTCATCCAGCTGGTGCCGGTACAACGCCAGCATCAGGTGGGTGGGGGACGGAAAATACCGGTACAGCGTGCCCAGCGGCACATCAGCCTTGGCTGCCACCTCCGCGAGTTCCACCGACTCCAAGCCCTTGCGGGCAAACGCGGCCGCGGACTCCAAAATGCGGGTATAGCGGAGCCGTTGGCGAGGAGCGGAGGGCCTGGCGGCCATGGGCGGATGGTCTGAAATGGTTTCGGGCATCAGCATTCCGGGGTTGTGATCCTGTAGTGCAGCAGCCGGGAGCGTCCCCATCCCGAGTCCGCCTGCAGTCAGGGATCAACTATACGACACGGTTGTATGACGTATTTGTCAGTGGCCTTACTACCCGGTCTTCCGCCGGTTAGGCCACGCTCTTGATCTTGACCACGAAGACGGCCCCCAGAAGGCCGATGATGGCTGCCATGACGAAGAGTGTTGAGTAGCCGCCCCACCGGGTGACGGCCAGGAGTGCCAGGGTGGGCGCCACCACCTGGGGCAGCGAGTTGGCAACGTTGATCACGCCCATGTCCTTGCCGCGGTCCAGGGCCTGCGGCAGAACCTGGGTCAGCAGCGCGAAGTCCACGGCCAGGTACGCGCCGAAGCCGACGCCGAGGACGGCTGCGCCGGCCAGTGCGCCCGGCCAGACCGGAAAGAACGCCATGATGAGGCCCGCCATGGCAATGATGGCGGAGGATCCGATAACGAATGGCTTCCGCCTGCCGACCCTGTCGCTCCAGGGACCGGCTACTACGGCGGTGACCATCACCATGACCGCGTAGATTCCCGTCAGGACCAGCACACCGGTGGCCGGGTCCTCGTGGCCGATGATGTCCCGCAGGAAGAAGAGCAGGTAGACGATGGTCAGCTGGTTGCCGACATTGACCAGGAATCGGGTCAGCCACGCCCAGGCGAAATCCGGATACAGCCGGGGGCTGATCCAGAATCCCACAAGGAACTCCTTGATCCGGAACCGACGCAGCACCCCCTTGTGCAGGACGGGATCGTTCCGGTGGAAGAGGTACGGCAGCACGGACAGCAGCAGGGCGGCGGCGCACAGCCAGTAACCCACCATGAAGTTTCCGGAGACGACGGCGCCGAAGACCGCTCCGGTGAGGATGCCGAGGGTCTGGCCCATGGCCGCAAGTCCGCCCACTCCGCCCCGCTGGAGTACCGGGACGCGGTCCGGAACTGCCGCGGTGATGGCCGCGTAGGCGGCGTTGGCGCCCAGCTGGACCAGGCACCAGAAGAGCACCATGAGGGCAACAGTTGGGGACACGGACATGGCCAGCAGCGCGGCGGCTGCCAGCACTGCGCCCGCCAGCACCCAGGGGGCGCGGCGGCCAAAGCGGGAGGTAGTGCGGTCCGAGAGTGCGCCGAAGAGCGGATTCGCCACCAGGGACACCGCTGCACCGCAGGCCGTGACCAGCGACAGGATGGCTTCCTTGCTGGGCGCATCGATACTGATGGCCTGCTGCCCGATGAAGACGTTGATGGGGCCGAAGAATGCTGCGTTGATGCCGACGTTGACCAGCACCAGCCCGGTGACCCACCGGGCTGTGACCCTCTGCGTGGGCTCGGCGAGCGCCGCCGCCGGACCGTCAGGCCCGGCACCGCGTTCCAGTGGCGCGGGTATATCGGACCTGTTCATGACTTGTTCCCCCGGGACGGACGGCTGACGACGGAATCAGACTATCGTGGGCAGCAACAGCGCCGCGTGCCGCCCCGGCGGCAGCCCGCAACCCCGCCACAAGACCAGGAGAACCGATGGCTCCAGCAGCAGAAGAACACTCAGTTTCCACCGTCAACACCGCGGACCTGTACGACGAGCGCGGCGACGAGCTGGCGTCCGTGGCACTGCAGTTCCAGTCCTTGGGCGGACGCTCCCACTTCAGCGGGCGCATCCGGACCATCCGCTGCTTCCAGGACAACGCCCTGGTCAAGTCCACCTTAGCCACGCCGGGCGACGGCAATGTGCTGGTAGTGGACGGCGGCGGTTCTTTGGGCACGGCCTTGATGGGGGACATGATCGCCGAAAGCGCCGTGGCGAACGGCTGGGCCGGCGTCGTGATTCACGGGGCCATCAGGGACCGTGAGGCCATCGCACAACTTGAGCTCGGGGTGAAGGCGCTGGGCAGCAACCCGAGGAAGAGCGCCAAAGCCGGCGCGGGCGAGGTGGACGTGGACGTAGTGGTGGACGGCGTGACTTTCCGGCCCGGCGCCATGGTGTGGTGCGATCCGGACGGCATCCTCGTGGAGCGTTAGCAAAAGAATCTCCAGCATGGGGAATAACCGGCGGGCGTACGATAGTTACTGAAAGCAACTATCCCTGCCGGCCATTTCCCCACCCTTGGAGTTTCCATGCCCGAAGCCCCCGCGGCGCGACCTGCCGGAGAAGCGCTGACGCAGCGCCAGATCGTGACCGTGATGGTGGGACTGATGCTGGGCATGTTCCTCGCCTCGCTGGACCAGACCATCGTGTCCACCAGCATCTACACTATCGCCAATGACCTGGACGGCCTGTCGCTGCAGGCTTGGGCAACCACTGCCTACCTCATCACGTCCACGGTCAGCACGCCGCTGTACGGCAAGCTGAGTGACATCTTTGGCCGGCGGCCCCTCTACCTCATTGCCATCGCCATCTTCCTAGTTGGCTCGCTGTACGCCGGCTCGGTCAACTCCATGACCGAGCTGGCCTTCGCCCGCGGCGTCCAGGGCCTGGGTGCGGGCGGCCTGCTGGCGCTGGCGCTGGCGCTGACCATCATCGGCGACATCGTCTCGCTCAAGGACCGGGCCAAGTACCAGGGCTACTTCATGAGCGTGTTCGGCATCTCGTCGGTGCTCGGTCCGGTGGTGGGCGGCGCGTTCGCCGGTTCCTCGAACATCCTGGGCTTTGACGGCTGGCGCTGGGTGTTCTTCATCAACCTGCCCATCGGCCTGGCGGCACTGGCCGTGGTGTTCCTGTTCCTGCACCTGCCGGCAAAGCACGTCAAGCAGAAGATCGACTACTGGGGCGCCGCCGCCATCACCCTGGCGATTGTGCCGCTGCTGCTCGTGGCCGAACAGGGCCGCAGCTGGGGCTGGACGTCCCTGAACTCGTTCCTCTGCTACGGACTCGGCGTGGCGGGCATCGCCTGGTTCCTGCTGGCCGAAAAGCGGGCCGGCGACTCCGCCCTGATCCCGCTGCGGCTTTTCCGGAACACCACCTTCGGGCTGTCCTCGCTGCTCAACTTCATCATCGGCATCGGCATGTTCGGTGCCATCGCCATGCTGCCGCTGTACCTGCAACTGGTGAAGGGGCTGACGCCCACCGAGGCCGGCCTCATGATGATCACCTTCACCGTGGGCATCCTGACCGGGGCCATCACGGCCGGGCGGACCATTTCGGCGTCGGGAACCTACCGGATCTTCCCTGTCATGGGCACCGGCATCCTCACCGCGGCGGCCGTGGTGATGGGCTTCTCGCTAGGCGTGGACACCGCCCTGTGGGTTCCGGGCGTCATCGCCGTCTTCTTCGGCGTGGGGCTGGGTTTCTGCATGCAGCCGCTCACGCTGGCCATGCAGACCTCGGTTCCGCCGCGGGACATGGGCGTGGGCACCTCCTCCGCGGCCTTCTTCCGGTCCATGGGCGGCGCGGTGGGAACGGCCGTGTTCATCTCCCTCCTGTTCAGCCTGGCTGCCCGCCGGATCGCTGACAGCATGAAGTCAGCGATGGCCGATCCCGCTTACCTGGCCGTGCTGCAGGACCCGGCCGTCGCCGCGGACCCGGCCAACGCCAAGCTCTACGAGTTCTTTCGTGACGGCGCCTCCAACGAGTCCCTGAACGACACCAGCTGGCTGCACACCGCGAACAGCGTGCTGACCCGGCCCATCACCGAGGGCTTTGCCTACTCCATCGATGTGGTGATGTTCACCGCCGCGGCCCTCACCGGCATCGCGTTCCTGATCAGTTTCGCGCTCCCCAACAAGAAGCTCACCGACCAGAGGGCGGCCTCTCCGGAGGCGGCAGCCGCGGCAGCGCACTAACTGCCCCCGGCAGAAGGAGGACGACGACGGCGGCGCGGCCCGCCGTCGTCGTCCCCTATTAAGGGGCGCAGGCTGCCAAGTGGAACCTAGGGCGGTGACGTGCCACACTGTTTAGCGCGTGTGCGCCGGCCCTTCTTGCCGGTACCGCAGCCGACGACGTCCGCACCGCATTCCACCAAACCCAAACCCAGGGAGAACCATGCCCACTGCCCAGGAGCAGACCACCGCCCGGATACCGCAGCGGGTGATCTGGCTGGCGCTTGCAGGGGCGGTGGGCGGATTCCTTTTCGGCTTCGACTCGTCCGTAGTGAACGGTGCCGTCGACGCCATGAAAGACGAATTCGCGCTGTCCGAGGCGGTGACCGGGTTTGCTGTCGCCATTGCCCTGCTGGGCTGTGCCGCCGGCGCCTACCTCGCCGGCAAGGTGGCAGACCGGTACGGCCGCATCCCCGCCATGAAGCTCGGCGCCCTGCTCTTCCTGGTCAGCGCCCTCGGCACCGGATTCGCGTTCAGTATCTGGGACCTGATCTTCTGGCGCCTGGTGGGCGGACTGGGCATCGGCCTGGCCTCCGTGATCGCGCCGGCCTACATTTCCGAGATCTCGCCGCGCAAGATCCGCGGCCGGCTCGCGTCACTTCAGCAGCTGGCCATCACCACCGGCATCTTCGCCGCCCTGCTCTCCGATGCCTTGTTCGCGACCAGCGCCGGCGGCGCGGACCAGGCGTTCTGGCTGGGCATCGAGGCCTGGCGCTGGATGTTCCTGGCCGCGGCCCTGCCGGCCGTGGTCTACGGCTGGGTTGCCTACACGCTCCCGGAGTCCCCGCGTTTCCTGGTGTTCCTGGGCAAGGAGGACGAGGCCCGCAAGGTCTTTGACGCGATCGCTCCCGCAGAGGACACCGACCGGCACATCCGCGACATCCGGGAAGCCATCGAGGAAGACAAGCTGGCCGGCCAGAAGGGCTCGCTCCGCGGCAAGGCGTTCGGGCTGCAGGCGGTGGTCTGGGTGGGTATCATCCTCTCCGTCCTGCAGCAATTCGTGGGCATCAACGTGATCTTCTACTACTCCACCACTCTCTGGAAGGCCGTAGGCTTCCAGGAGAAGGACTCGCTGGCCATCTCCGTGGCGACGTCCGTCACCAACATCCTGGTCACCCTGGTGGCCATTGCGCTGGTGGACCGAATCGGCCGCCGGCCCATCCTTCTGGCCGGTTCCGTGGGCATGGCCGTGTCCCTGGGCGCCATGGCTCTGGCCTTCGCCTCCGCTGTTGGCACGGGTTCCGAACTGACCCTTCCGGGCGCCTGGGGCCCGGTTGCCCTGGTGGCCGCGAACGTGTTCGTAATCAGCTTCGGCGCCTCCTGGGGCCCGCTGGTATGGGTGCTCCTGGGCGAAATCTTCCCCTCCCGGATCCGTGCCCGCGCCCTGGGCCTGGCCGCGGCAGCCCAGTGGGTGGCCAACTTCGCCATCACCCTCAGCTTCCCCGTGATGGCTGCCGGTTCCCTGCCGCTGACGTACGCCATGTACGCGCTGTTCGCGGCGGCGTCGTTCTTCTTCGTGATGTTCAAGGTGCCGGAAACCAACGGGATGTCCCTGGAGCAGGCCGAGACGCTGTTCGTGCCCAAGGGCTCCGTGAAGGCCTAGACGCCCGCTCACTTCCGGCGGTTCTGGAGCCAACGCCCGCTCACTTCCCGCGGCATTACAGCGCCAGCTTCATGCCTTCGTGGCTTGCCTCGAATCCCAGGCGCTCATAGAAACGGTGTGCGTCGGTCCGGGACTTGTGGGTGGTCAGCTGCACCAGCGCGCAATCCCGCCGCCGGGACTCGTCAATGGCCCAGCGCACCATGAGCTCTCCGATGCCCCGACCGCGCCAGCCGCCACCCACCCGGACGCCTTCGATCTGCGAGCGCCAGGCACCCTGCCGGGATATGCCCGGGAGGAAGCTCAGCTGGAACGTGGCAATGACCGGACCGGCAGCTTCGCCGCGCGGCACCACTTCGCCCACCACCAGCAGGTGGGCCGGATCGCCGTCGATCGCTTCGAAGGCCCGCTCGTAGGGAGCCATATCCCCACCGGTTTCACGGCCCGCGCCCAGTGCGTCGTCAGCCAGCAGGCATACGACGGCGGGAAGGTCGGCACGCGTGGCGCGGCGGAGGCGGAAGGTGCCGCCGTCGACGTCGGCGGTCAGCAAAGGAGGCAGGGCATCAGGGGCGGAAGTCACCGGACCAGCCTTGCACAGGAGTGAGCGGGCGTCCGGCTCATACCCGCCAGAAGTGAGCGGGCGTCCGGCTTCTACCCGCCGAAGCTGAGAGAGGGTCGCTGTTTAGGCTGATAGGTGGTGGAATCACAACGCACGGCGCCGGCACTTGCGGAAGTGCCGGCGTCGTGCGTTGAGCAATACGTCGGGTGCTGCGGAAGCAGGAGCGGGGTCAGGCGGGCGTGCGCGCCACCTCCGCCTGCCGTTCCTCCACCAGGGTGGCGACGGCGCTGAACAGCGGGTGCCCCGGCTCCAGCCCGGTGATTTTCGCTGTGGCGTCCGCGGGGCTGTTGGCAGCCAGGATGCCGGCCAGTTCCGTTGCCTCGGTGTCTGCCGGATCGTTGAAGCGCAGGGCAGCGGCGATGGCACCGAGCAGGGCCTCCGGAACCATACCGCGCTCCGCCAGTTCAGCGGCCGGGCCGATGAACCGCTCATGCCGGCCGAGCTTACGCAGCGGCGCACGGCCCACCCGGTTGACGGTGTCCGGCAGGTGCGGGTTGGAGAACCTGGCCAGGATCTTCTGGACGTAGGCCTCCTGCTCGTCGTTGCTGAAGCCATGCTTGGCCACCAGCAGCTGCTTGGTCTCCTCCAGCACCGCACGTACATCCTCTGCCACGTCCTGGTCGGCCATCGCATCGGAGATCTTTTCGATGCCTGCCTCGAACCCGAAATAGGCTGCTGAGGCGTGGCCCGTGTTCACCGTGAACAGCTTCCGCTCGATGTAGGGCGAGAGTTCGTCCACGAAGGTTGCCCCCGGGATGGACGGGGCGGCACCGGCGAAAGGCGTCCTGTCGATGACCCACTCGTAGAAGGTCTCCACTGTGACATCAAGGCCCTTGCCGGCTTCCTGGTTGGGAACGATCCGGTCCACCGCTGTGTTCGCGAACACCGCACGCCCTTCCAGTGCCCCGTTGGCAGCCTCCGGACGGGAGGCCACCTCCCGGGCCAGGATGTCCGAGGCATTGATGGCGTTCTCGCAGGCCATGACCTGCAGCGGCGCCATCCCGTCTTCGCGTGCGGCGATGCCCCTGGCGAGGACCGGCGCCACGAACTTCAGGATGTGCGGGCCCACGGCCGTGGTGACGATATCGGCCGTGGAGATCTGCGCGACGAGTTCCGCTTCCTGCGTATTCGAGTTCAGTGCGCGGAAGTTGTCCACGGTCCGGACGGCGGGGTACTCCCCCACTTCGTGGACCCGGTAGCTATCCGCCTCCGCGAGCTGCGCGATGAGGGCATCAGCCACGTCCGCGAAGACCACCTCGTACCCTGCGTCATGCAGGAGCAGTCCAACAAAGCCGCGGCCGATGTTCCCGGCACCGAAATGTACAGCCTTCACTATGCGTTGACCTTTCCGAAGAGCTCCAGGACTTCGTCCACGGATCGGGCGGCTTCCAGTCGGGCCACCTGTTCCTTGTTGGTGAAGACCTTCGCGATGGAGGACAGGATGTGGAGGTGTTCGTTGTTGACGCCTGCGACGCCCACCACGAACTTCACCTGCTTGCCGTTCCAATCGATGCCCTCGGGGTAGCGGACCACGGACACCGCGGATTTGCGGATGTGGTCCTTCGCGGCGTTTGTGCCGTGCGGGATGGCCAGGAAGCTGCCCATGTAGGTGGAGACGGACGCCTCGCGCTCATGCATGGCCGCGATGTAGCCCTCATCAACGGCGCCGCGGGCCAGCAGCAGCCGGCCGGCTTCGTCGATGGCGGCGTCCCGCGTGGTGGCCGAGCCGTCCAGCACCACGCTTTCACGGGCCAGGATCTCGCCGGCGCCGGCCGCGGCTCCGGTGGTTGCCCCGGCAGCGGTTCCGGCCGCGCCAGCGTCGGCGGGAGCGCCGGCGGCGTGCGCGCCGCCGGGGCTTCCGGCAGCGGGCTCGGTGCCCGGCACGGTGCTGCCTTCGGTGTTGCTTTCACGGACCAGCTCAACGATCTCGTCGTAGCGCGGGCTGCTCATGAAGTTGTCCACGGAGTAATGGACGGCGCTGGACGTGGCCGGCTTGGCGCGTTCGGTGAGGTCCTGGTGCGTGATCACCACGTCGTACGTGTCGCTGAGGTTGGCGATGGAGGCGTTGGTGACCTTGACGTCCGGGAAACCGGCAGCCTTGATCTTGTTCCGGAGCACCGAGGCGCCCATGGCACTTGAGCCCATGCCGGCGTCGCACGCGAACACGATGTTCCGCACCGGTCCGGCCAGGACGCCGACGCCGCCGCCTGCGGCAGCACCTGCGCCGGCACCCGCCAGGGTGGAGGCAACGGAGCTCTTCTTGCCCTTCATTTGCTCCATCCGGGAGGTGGCGTCATTGAGGTCGACCTCGTCGCTGTGCTTGGTGGTCTTCATGATCACCGAGGCCACCAGGAAGGACACCGTTGCCGCCAGCAGGACCGCAAGGATCACGCCCAGGTAGCTGTCGCGGGAGGTCTGGGCGAGCACCGCGAAAATGGAGCCCGGGGCTGCCGGGGCAACCAGGCCGGAACCGGTGATGGCCAGGGTGGCGATACCTGTCATACCGCCTGCGATGGCAGCCAGGATGAGGAGCGGGCGCATCAGCACGTACGGGAAGTAGATCTCGTGGATGCCGCCGAGGAAGTGGATGATGGCTGCGCCAGGAGCGGACGCCTTGGCGGCGCCGCGGCCGAAGAACATGTAGGCCAGCAGGATGCCCAGGCCCGGACCGGGGTTTGCCTCCAGGAGGAACAGGATGGACTTGCCCTGTTCCAGGGACTGCTGGACACCGAGGGGGGTCAGGACGCCGTGGTTGATGGCGTTGTTCAGGAAGAGGACCTTGGCCGGCTCAATGAAGATGCTGGTCAGGGGCAGCAGGCCGTTGTCCACCAGGAACTGCACTACGTTCCCGGCTCCGGTGCTGAAGGCCTGGACCACCGGAGCGATCGCGTAGAAGCCCAGCATGGCCAGGAGGGCACCCCAGATGCCTGCCGAGAAGTTGTTCACCAGCATCTCAAAGCCGGGGCGGATCTTGCCGTCCCAGATCGAGTCGATCTTCTTCATGGTCCAGCCGCCCAGGGGGCCCATGATCATGGCGCCGATGAACATCGGGATGCCGGCGCCGACGATCACGCCCATGGTGCCGATGGCCCCCACCACGCCGCCGCGGACGTCATAGACCATCTTGCCGCCGGTGTAGCCGATCAGCAGGGGCAGCAGGTAGGTGATCATTGGTCCCACGAGCCCGGTGTTGGGCTCGCCTTCGGCGTTGGTGCCGAAGCCGCCCAGTTCGGGAACCGGCAGCCAGCCCTTCTCGATGAAGAGCGCCGTGATGAGGCCCCAGGCGATGAAGGCACCGATGTTGGGCATGATCATTCCGGAGAGGAACGTTCCGAACTTCTGGACGCCAACCCGCAAGCTGGTGCGGGGTTTCGCAACTGTTTCTGTTGCCATGTGATTTCCTAACCGTCTGTCCTGCGGCTGTGCAGGATGGTCCGATGGTGACGAGCGACGTATTGCTGTCTAGCGGGGTAATGCGCAGGAGGCTGCTTCAGGCCGGGCTGGTGGAGATCCTGTGCAGCCATTCGAGGAAGAGTTTGAGTTCCGAGCTCGAGAGCTGGTCTGAGTGCGAGGCCTGAAGTGCGGCGTTCAGGGCGATCGCAGCCACCACTACCGAGGACTTCCCGGTCTCGCCCGGAACCGGACCCGTGGAGGGCTCGGCGGACACCGCGAAGATCATGGCGTCCCGGGTCATGGTGGACAGTTCGAGGTTCCGTTCGGAGGCGGGCTCCGCAATCAGCATCAGCGTCACGCCCACGTTGGCCGCCAGGATGGACCTGGCCGCTTCCCGGGGCTGGACGTTCAGCTGGCCCGCCGCCGCTGCCTTGTTCAGCATCTCCTCCATCAGGGCCTCGGCATCGGCAACGATGGCGGGGCGGCTCTCCGGACGGATATTGCCGAACATCACCAGGTACAGCTCCGGCTGGTTCAGCCCGAACTGCACATGGTTGTCCCACATTCTCCGGATGTCCTCAATCGGGTGCCCGGAGGGGGCGAAATCCCTTTCGCCCGCGACATATTCCTCAAAACCCGCGGCGACGACGGCGTCAAACAACCCTTCCTTGTCGCCGAAGTGGTGGTACAGGGTGGGAGCCGAAACCCCTGCCAGCTGTGTGATTTGGCGGGTGGAGACGGGAGCTCCCGCGGACTTTGCCAGCAGTTCGGCCGCCGCACGCAGCAGTCGCATTTTGGGGGGAAGCTGGCCATCCAAACTCATAACCGCTACCCTAGCACCTATAGCATTGCTATATGAACTGAATCACATACAATTTTTTTCAGGCACGTTTCCCGCCCTGGACGTAGCAGTCCCCGGGCGGTGCCGGCATGGCGCCGGAGATCATGACGCGCCTGGCTACCGGAAGAGAATGAGGACCTTCAGTGCAGAACTTCCCAGGAGTAGGCGTCAGTCCAGGCCGCGTCATCGGAGTCATCCGGCAGATGCCGAAACCGATCAGCGAACCTCCCGCCGGTGAACAGCTGGCACCGGGCACGACGGCCGAGGAAGCAACTGCAGCCCTGAAGGCGGCATCCCAGGCAGTACACGATGAACTGAAGGCACGCGCCGCCCACGCAACCGGCGATGGCAAGGCAGTCCTCGAAGCCACCGCACTGATGGCCAAGGACACCATGCTGATCAAGGGCGCCAGCAAGCTCATTGCCCGCGGGGTGTCCAGCGAGCGCGCCATTTGGGAATCCGGCTCCTCAGTTTCGGAAATGCTGCATAACCTGGGCGGTTACATGGCCGAACGGGCCACCGACGTCCTGGACGTACGTGCCCGGATCGTCGCTGAACTCCGCGGTGTCCCCGCGCCGGGCATCCCCAGCTCCAACTCACCATTCATCCTGGTGGCCGAGGACCTTGCCCCGGCCGATACAGCCACCCTGGACCCCAACAAGGTCCTGGCCCTGGTGACCTCCGGCGGCGGCCCGCAGTCCCATACCGCCATTATTGCCCGCTCCCTTGGCCTCCCCGCCGTGGTCGCCGCGGTGGGCGTGGACGAACTCCCGGACGGCACCGAAGTCTACGTGGACGGGGCCGCCGGCAACATCACCTCCCAGCCTGACGGATCCCTGCGCGCTGCTGCGGAAGCTTGGGCGGCCACGGCTTCCCTGCTGGCCGAGTTCAGCGGTACGGGCGCGACGGCGGACGGCCACCTTGTGCCGTTGCTCGCCAACGTGGGCGGCGGCAAGGATGCCGAGGCGGCCGCCAAGCTGGGCGCCGAGGGCGTGGGCCTGTTCCGCACGGAATTCTGCTTCCTGGAGCGGGACACCGAGCCCAGCGTTGAAGAACAGGCCGCAGCCTACAAGAGTGTTTTTGATGCCTTCCCGGGCAAGAAAGTGGTCCTGCGCACCCTTGATGCCGGCGCGGACAAGCCGCTGCCGTTCCTGACTGACTCCACTGAACCCAATCCGGCCCTCGGTGTCCGCGGCTACCGCACCGATTTCACCACGCCCGGGGTCCTCGACCGCCAGCTGGAAGCAATCGCCCTGGCGGAGAAGCAGTCAGAGGCTGACGTGTGGGTGATGGCACCCATGATCTCGACGGCAGAAGAGGCTGCCCACTTCGCCTCCATGTGCGCAGGCGCCGGAATCAGGAACCCCGGGGTGATGGTGGAGGTCCCCTCCGCTGCCCTGACGGCCGAATCCATTCTGCGCGAGGTGAACTTCGCCAGCCTGGGCACCAACGACCTAACCCAGTACGCCATGGCGGCCGACCGCCAGCTGGGGCCGCTCGCCAACCTGAATACCCCGTGGCAACCGGCCGTCCTGCGCCTGGTGGGGCTCACCGTTGAAGGCTCCCGGGCAGAAGGCAGCGGCAAGCCCGTGGGCGTCTGCGGCGAGGCTGCCGCGGACCCCGCCCTCGCCGTCGTACTGACAGGCCTGGGCGTGAATACGCTGTCCATGACCGCGCGCTCCATCGCGGCCGTGGCCGCCGTCCTGAAGACCGTTACGCTCTCCGAGGCGCAGGAACTTGCCAAGCTGGCGTTGTCCGCACCGAGCGCCACTGAGGCCCGGGCATGGGTGCGGGAGAAGCTGCCCGTCCTGGAGGAGCTGGGGCTCTGATCAGGCGCTGACGCCGAACTCGTCCACGGCACGGACCCATCCGCTGATGGTTTCCGCTGCCGCTTCGGGGGCGGTGTGCTGGAACACGTGGCCCTGCCCGGGGATTTCGCCGGCGGTGCCCTGCGGGGCAACGCCGGCCAGGCGTGCGCACCACGGGCGCCGGGCGATCGGGTCCTTTTCGCCCCGGAGCACCAGCACCGGTTGGGTTACGCCGGCCAGGCGCTCGGTGATGGGGTATTCCATCATCACCGGCAGCTCCGTGAGGTACCAGCGCAGGCCGGCCCGGAAGTAGTCGCCGAACACGATGACGTTGGCGGACAGGGATTCGCTGAACATGGCATCCATGGTCAGTGCCAGGGACTGCCGCGCCACCGACTTCCGGCTGTCATCCACCACCGGCCCCATCAGGACGACGCCGGACACCTGGCCGGGTTCCTGCAGGGCCAGGTCCACTGCCAGCTGGGTTCCCATGGAATGGCCCACGGCCACATAGCTTCGCACCCCGGCGCCGGCAAGGACGGCAGTGACGAAGGCAGCATAGTCTTCAACCTCCAGCCTCCGGCGGGGGCGGTCCGCATTGCCGAAGCCCGGCAGGTCGAGGGTGTAGACGTCCGCTGTCTTGGCCAGCTTCTGATGCAGCCGGGCCAGGTAGCGGTGGGAGACGCCGATACCGTGCAGCAGCACGTACGTAGGCCTGGCCCCGACAGCGGCAGGCAGGACCGAAGCATAGAGCTTTCCATGCAGGCCGCCGTGTTCCACATCTTGTCCGCCACTCAATTCCATCAGCCGAGCATACCGTCCGCCGCAACAGGGCACCGGTAGGCTGAAATCATGGCACTGATAGCTCCCCGGATGACCGGCGCCCTTCCGCGGGAAGATGCCGACAAGCTCGAGCGGGCACTTGCGGGCAGCGATGACATCACCGTTTTCGTGGACGGCACTGTCCACCGGCTGCCGCCCCTGGCGCGCGACGCCGTCGTCGATCTCCTCCACCGGTTCAGCCGCGGCGAAGCGGTGACCGTCAGCAGCGTTGAGGAAATGCTGACCACCTCCAAGGCGGCGGAACTGGCCGGCGTTTCGCACACCTACCTCCGCAACATGACGGACCGCGGCGAGATCCCGGTGGAATACCGCGGCTCACACCGACGCATCCCGCTGGCGGCCATCATGGCCTGGCTGGACAAGCAGAAGCTTGAACAGCAGAAACTGGAGCAGCAGAAGAAGGAATCCAGGAGGAAGGCCGGCCCGCAGGAAGCGGTGGACGGGCAGGACGCCTAGATCCTTGGCCGGCCTGCCCATCGCCGCATCTTCAGGGCTGCGTGGAGTTCCAGCCGGGGCAGCCCCTTGAGCGGGTCCACGCCCAGGAGCTGCCGGATCCTGCCCAGCCGGTTGTAGATGCTGCTGCGGTGCAGGTGCAGCCGGGCGGCAACGTCCTGCACCGAGCCGTCGTTGTCATAGAGGAGTTCCAGGACGGGAATGAGCTCACCGTTGCGGTCGTGGTCCTCCAGCATCCGGAAGTAGACCGAGCCGGAGTCCGCCCAGGCGCCAACCCCTCCCCCGGCCGAGGCCAGCAGTTGATACACGCCGGCGGCCCGGCAGTCCACCAGCTCGCCCAGTTGCGGGTCCACCGCGGCGGCCTGCGCCGCAACCCTGGACTGGCGGTACGCCTCTGACAGCTGGCGGGTCCGGCTGAAGCCTTCGCTGATGCCCAGGATGATGCGGTGAACCGGCCGGCCCGAGCGTTTGGCCAGTTCCAGCTGGTAGTGCACCAGCACCTGGGCGTGGTTGGCCCGGCCTGTCGATTCGCGGAACAGCACCACAGAGTGCGTCTCGGTGCCGGCGCTGAACAGGGCGGCATCAACACCCACGGTGGCTTGGAGCGCGGTGGAGCGGTGGGTCAGGGTGGCGGCAATGGGATCGGGACCGCTGGCCCAGCCGTCGGCGTCGAGGACCGTGACCATCTGCCAGGGCCCCTTCCCCTGGACTTCCTTCCACCCGGCCACGGCCGCCACCGCGTTTGGTTCCCCGGCGCAGGCAGCCAGGAACTCCCGCTCACGGCTCCGCCGGTACTCCGATTCGGCCGTGTTGGAATCCAGCAGCAGCCCGGACAGCAGTTCCAGCTCGTGGTTGACTGCCGGAAGCTGGGTGAGGATTGCAGCCGGATTTTCCTCCGCCGAGTCCTGCTGCACCCACAGGTATCCCACGCGGAAACCGCGGACCATCAACGGGACGCACACGCGGCCCAGCATCCCCAGGTCCGGGTTGGCCGGGACCACCACTGGCCGGACGGCGGTGGCGATGCCGTGCGAGAGTTGCCAGGCGCTGACGTCCGCCGGCACCTTCTTGCTGAGCAGGAAGTTCACCCGCACCCGGTCCGCGTGGGACTGGTTGGAGCTGTAGGCGAGCAGCACCCCGTCCAGGTCCTCGAGGGACAGCCCGCGGCCGAGCTTCTGCGCCACCTGCTCCACGAGCTGCTCCACTCCCTGCTGCATGGGGCAACACTACTGCTTTTGGGCGGGGGCGGACGAACGGACAGCAGGCGACACCTGACGCTCCAAGGCTCGACATCTGTCGAATGAGAGCGGGTGAAATCCGCAGAATTCCGCGGTGGTCCTCGTCCGTGCGGCACTGCTCCGTGTCAGCTGGCTCACAACCGGATTTATCGTGGAAACACAGAACCTTCCGCACTTTCCGGCCCACACGGCCGAGAACCTGGAGCCCACGATGATCATCGGTGTCCCCAAAGAAATCAAGAACAACGAATTCCGGGTGGCCATCACTGCCGCCGGCGTCCACGAGTTCCGCACCCATGGCCACACGGTCCTGGTGGAGCGCGGCGCGGGCCTCGGCTCCGGCATCACCGATGAGGAATACTCGATCGCCGGCGCGGAAATTGTCAACGAGGCGGACGACGTCTGGGCCCGTGCGGACATGGTCATGAAGGTCAAGGAGCCCATCAAGGCTGAGTACCACCGCTTCCGCAAGGGCCTGATCCTCTTCACCTACCTCCACCTCGCCGCCGAGCCGGAACTGACCCGCGAGCTCATCAACTCCGGCGTCACGGCCATCGCTTACGAAACAGTGCAGGAGGGGCGCACCCTGCCCCTGCTCGCGCCCATGTCCGAGGTTGCGGGCCGGCTGTCCGTCCAGGTGGGCGCCTCCTCGCTGATGGCCCCCGCCGGCGGCAAGGGCATCCTGCTGGGCGGCGTGCCCGGCGTCCGCCCTGCCAAGGTTGTTGTGCTGGGCGCCGGCGTCGCCGGAACCAACGCTGCAGCCATGGCGCTGGGCCTCGGCGCAGACGTCACCATCCTGGACATCAACATCAACCGGCTCCGCGAACTGGACGCCCAGTACCAGGGCCGGCTGAAGACGGTGGCCTCGAACAAGTACGAGATCGAGAAGTCCGTGGTGGACGCGGACCTGGTGATCGGCTCGGTCCTGATCCCCGGCGCGAAAGCCCCCAAGCTGGTGACCAACGACCTCGTGGCACGGATGAAGCCCGGCTCTGTCCTGGTGGACATCGCCGTGGACCAGGGCGGCTGCTTCGAGGACACCCATCCCACCACGCACCAGGAACCCACCTACAAGGTGCACAACACCATCTTCTACTGCGTGGCGAACATGCCCGGCGCCGTCCCCAACACCTCCACGTACGCACTGACCAACGTCACCCTGCGCTACGCGGTGGCCCTGGCCAACCTCGGCGTCAAGGCCGCGTTCGACCGTGATCCTGCCCTGGCGGCAGGGCTCAACATCGCCGCCGGCCACGTTGCACACCACTCGGTTTCGGAAGCCCACAACCTGCCCCTCGTGGCCGACTGGCACGAACTCGTCTCGGCGTAGCAGGAGGCGCTACCGGGCCAGCGCGCGTGCCGCCTCGATGATCTTCAGGGTCTCGACGGCGTCTGCTGGGTCCACGGGAAGGGGCGCCGCGGAGGCGGCACCGCCGTCGTGGATCTTCCCGGCCAGCAGCCGGTAGAACTCGGGATAGGCCCCCCGCTCAGTGGGCAGGGCATCCAGGTGGCCGTCACGGCCCAGGAGCCCTGCCCATTCCGGTGACTCCACCCCGTATTCCTCGTCGAGGGGGCTGCCTCCGGCCACGATGTAAGGTTCCTGCGGGTCCACGCCGTGCTTGGTGAAGCCGCCCACCGAACCCAGGACGCGGAACCGCGGGGCCTGCTGCGCGCAGAGCATGTTCATGTGCAGGTGGCTGAGGACCCCCGTCTCGTGGCGCAGCACCACGAACACATCATCATCCGCCCGCTCCTCAGAGCGCCGAGCCCGCAGCTCGGCATGGGTCACCGCGGCCGGGCCGAAGAGCTGGAGCGCCTGGTCAATGAGGTGGCTGCCCAGGTCGAACAGCGCACCGCCCCCGTCGGCGGCCGTGGCGCGCGCCTTCCAGGCTTTGGCGATGATGGGGGACCAGCGCTCGAAGCGCGATTCGAACCTGGTCACGGTGCCCACGGCGTCCACCGCCAGCAATTTCCGCAGGGTCAGATAATCGCCGTCCCACCGCCGGTTGTGGAAGACCGTCAGCACCCGGCCCAGCTTCCGGGCCAGTTCGATCAGTTCCTGCCCCTGTGCGCTGGTGACAGCGAAAGGCTTGTCCACCACAACGTCCAGCCCCGCTTCCAGGGCAGCCCTGGCCAGGGGGTAGTGCGTGGCCGGCGGGGTTCCCAGCACCACCAGGTCCAGGTGGTCCGCAACGTCCAGGACGGCGTCGCCGTCGCGGACTGTCTTGACCCCCGGATAGCGGGCGGTGGCAGCCCCCTGCCTGCCGGCGTCGGACGTTGCAATGACGTCCAGCGAGTAACTGGGGTCGGCCGCGATCAGTGGGGCGTGGAAGACGCTCCCTGCCAGGCCGTACCCGACGACGGCAGTGCGGATGGGGCGTTCAGCAGCAGTTCCGGTCATGGAAGCTACGCTACTCCCGACGCTCTCTCATATCCTGCGCTTTACACCCAAACGCTCTCTCACTTCCCGCCGTCTGTCGCACGGAAAAGTGAGAGAGCGTTGGCACTTTTTTGCATGAAGTGAGAGAGCGTCTTAGGGGTTACTTCTTTTCCCAGCCAAGGGTGGTCCAGTCCGGAACCTGGGACAGGCTCTGGAACAGGGACGGGCCGTAGTTGGCAAGGCCGGTGCGGACGAAGGAGATCTGCGGGCCGTTCATGACCACGCCCATGGAGAAGTACTTCGCCATGTGCTCCTTCTCCACTTCCATGGCTGCTTTGTTCCGTTCGGCGTTGTCCTCGATGGAGGCGAGCTCGGCGATCCTCTTGTCCAGTTCAGCGTCTCCCAGGCCGTTTTCGTTGGTCTTGGAGTCGTAGTACTGCTTGACGGTGGACGTCGCGTCGGCGCCAACGGTGTAGCCGGAGACGCTCAGGTCGAACTCGCGGCCGCCGATGACCTTTCCGAAGTCGGCCGAGGCCCGCTGGTCGATGCCCACGTCCATGCCGCCGGCCTGGAGCTGCTTCTGCAGGGTCTGGGTAAAGGCCAGCGTGGTGGGATCGTCACCGAAGTTGCTGATCTTGAAGGAGACAGGCTTGCCGTCCTTCTCCATGACGCCGCTGGCGTTCTCCGTGTACCCGGCGTCGGTCAGGACCTTCTTGGCGGCGTCCGGGCCGGTCTCCTTCACGGGGTAGTTGTCTTGGTAGTAGTCCGAGAACGGCAGGAGCATCATGGAACCGGAGCTGGGCTCCTCCCAGTTCAGGCCGTTGAACCGGACCTTCCGCAGGGCCTCGCGGTCCACTGCGGCAAAGATGGCTTCCCGGACGGCGACGTCGGTGATCCGCTGGGCGTTGATGTTCAGGCCGCCGGCGAACAGGCGCTGGCCGCGGCGGACCTCGGCGTCCTTGGTGCCTTCCAGCTGTTTGTAAAGGGCGATGGTGTTAGCGGACATCGCGTCGATCTCGCCGTTCTTGAAGGCCGCGATCTGGGCGCTGGTTTCCAGCTGGCGGAAGACCACGTTCTCCAGGACCGGCTTTGTGCCCCACCACTTTTCATTGGGGACCAGGGAGAGGGTCTTGGCGGCCGGGTCATACTGGTCCACCTTGAACGGGCCGGCCATCCACTCCGGGTGCATCTCGCCGACAAAGCCCTCGTTGAAGATCTCCGGCGTGTTCACGGCCGGATGGATCAGCCCGAAGAACAGGTCTTCCAGGGGGTAAACCGGCTGCGTCATTTTGACGATGACTTCCTTGTCGCTGCTGCCGGCCTCGACCGACTCCACGAAGGCGTAGGAACCGGAGGTCACGATGTCGTAGCCGGCGTCCGGGCTCTTCAGGATATTCCAGGTGTTCTGGAAGGCCTTGATGTCGATCGGCGTGCCGTCGTTGTAGGTTGCCTTTTCGTTGACCTTGATGGTGACGGTCTGCTTGCCGTCAACCATGTCGCTTTCCACGGACTCGCAGAAGTCCTTGTTGGGACTCGCCTTGCCCTCGAAATCGACCTTCCAGCAGCCGCCGATGCCGCCACCCGACACCGCAACCGGGTTGATCGGAGCCATCAGCGCGGAGTTGTCCGAGCTGTTGCCGTTGTTGGAGAACCCGTTGAAGTCCGGACCGATGCTGCCCAGCGGAAGTGTCACTTTGCCGCCCTGTTCAAGATCGGCTGCAGGCTTCTCGTTGATGCTGATGAGCTTGGACAGGTCGCTGCCTGCCTCCTGCCCCTTGGCCGTTTCGGGGCCAGTGGCACCGCCACCACCGCCGCAGGCCGTCAGCGCCAGGGCAGCAGCAATGGCAGCTGCCCCGCCGATCCTGTTCAGATTCCTCATGGTTTTCCCTTCGTTTGGTGCTGGTGGAGTGATGGGTCGGCTAATCGTGGGGTGCATGGTGGTCCGCTGTGTCGTGGACCACCAGCATGTCCTCATCCAGCGGTCCGTCCGGGAAGAAACAGGCAAAGCGCTGGTCCGGCAGCGGCACGGGGGCAGCCTCCAGGGTCCGTGCCGCCATTGAGGGCGTCACGGGCTCCAGCGGCGGCTCCAGGGTGAGGCACTTTTCCTGCTTTGCGGGCGGCAGTGCGGCAAAGACGGGGCACCGCGTGGCGAAGTTGCAGCCCTTGGGAGCGTCCAGCGGGGAGGGCAGGTCGCCCTTGAGGATGACGCGTTCGCGGGTGCGTTCCACTTGGGGGTCAGGTACCGGAATGGCGGACAGGAGGGCCCGCGTGTACGGATGGCGTGGGTTGCCGAAGACCCGGTCAACCTCGCCGATCTCCACGATCTTGCCCAGATACATCACGGCAACGCGGTTGGAGATGTGCCGGACCACGGAGAGATCGTGCGCCACCAGGAGGTAGCTCAGGCCCAGCTCGGCACGGAGCCTGTCCAGGAGATTGATGACCCCTGCCTGCACCGAAACGTCGAGGGCCGAAACGGGCTCGTCAAGAACCACCAGTTTGGGGTTCACGGCCAGCGCGCGTGCAATGCCGATCCGCTGGCGCTGGCCGCCGGAGAACTGGTTGGGGAAGCGGTTGACGTGGTCCGGCTGCAGGCCCACGAGCCTCATCAGCTCCATGATCCGTTTCTTGGCGGCCTGCCGGTCCATGCCTGCGTTCTGCAGCGGTTCGGCGAGGACTTCGTAGACGGTGAACCGCGGGTCCAGGGCACCGGTAGGGTCCTGGAACACCATTTGCAGTTCCCGGCGCATGGCGCCCTTGGTCCTGGCATCCGCGGCCTGCTTGTTGCTCAGGCCGCCGATGACCACTTCGCCGTCCTGGTCCTTGTGGAACTCCATGATCTCCAGGAGGGTGGTGGTCTTTCCCGAACCTGACTCGCCCACGATCGAGAAGCACTCCCCCTCGCGGATGTCGAAGCTGATCCCGTCCACGGCCTTGACGGTACCGATGCGGCGCTTTATCAGGGCTCCCTTGGTGAGCGGGAAGTGCTTGCGCACGTCCTTGAGCTCCAGGACAGCTGTGCGCTCCCCGCGGGCAATGGCATCGAAGCGGGACACCGGCACCGGCGGAGCGGAAAAGACGTCGCGGACGTCCACGTCACCGCCCAAGGCCCCGGATTTGATGCAGGCGGCGCGGTGAAGGGCGCTTCCCGGTACTGGTGCCAGCGCGGGTTCGCCGTCCAGGCAGGCCTCGGAGGCCAGCGGGCAGCGGGGCGCAAACGAACAACCGGTGGGGGTATGGATCAGGTTGGGCGGCATGCCCTCGATGGGCACCAGGGACGTCTTTTCAGCGACGTCCACCCGGGGTACGGCCCCCAGCAGGCCCATGGTGTAGGGCATGCGCGCGTTGTAGTAGATGTCATCCACCGCGCCGGTCTCCACCGGCCTGCCCGCGTACATGACCATGATGTCGTCGGCCATGCCGGCCACCACGCCCAGGTCGTGGGTGATCATGACGACGGCGGCGCCCGTCTCTTCCTGTGCCGTGTGGAGCACCTCAAGGACCTGCGCCTGGATGGTGACGTCCAGCGCCGTCGTCGGCTCGTCCGCGATCAGGACCCGAGGGTTGTTGGCGATGGCGATGGCGATCATCACGCGCTGGCGCATGCCGCCGGAGAATTCATGCGGAAAGGCCCTCAGCCTGTGCTTGGGGCTGGGAATCCCCACCATGGCCAGGAGTTCGACGGCGCGCGCTTCCTTCGCCTGCCTGCTCATGCCGGGGTTGTGGATGGTGAGCGCTTCAATAATCTGGCTGCCCACTGTGTACACGGGCGTCAGGGAGGAAAGCGGGTCCTGGAAGACCATGGCCAGTTCGTTGCCGCGGTAACCGCACATGGCTTTGTCGCTAAGGCCGAGCAGTTCACGGCCGTTGAGGCGGACGGAGCCGGAGACCTCGGCGGTTGGGGGCAGCAGGCCCATGATGGCCAGGGATGTGACGGACTTGCCGGAGCCGGACTCTCCCACGATGCCGAGCGTCTTGCCGGCCATCAGGTCGAAGTCCATGCCGCGGACTGCGTGGACAACGCCGTTTTCAGAGTTGAACCGGACGTGCAGGTCGCGGACCGACAGTACGGCGTCGGTGGGGCCGGAGAGCCCGGCTATATGGAGCCGCTCCGCCGGCGACCCCGTGGACTCCGCCGGCCCGGCGGTGGTTTCGCTGCTCATGACGCCTTCTTCTGCACAGGTGCCTGTTGGATTCCGTTGTTCCGGGCTCTGTTTTTCCGCGCCTTGCCGCTGGAGCTGGAGCTGGGGTCGAAGGCGTCACGCAGGCCGTCGTTCATCATGGCCAGGGACCCGGTGAGGAGAAACATTACGGTCAGGGGCACCCAGAACATCCACGGGAAGGTCTGGACCTGGGAGGTGGCGCCGCCGATCAGCACGCCGAGGCTTACGTCCGGGAGCTTGATGCCGATGCCGATAAAGGAGAAGGCAACCTCGGCCAGGATGGCGGCGGTGACCCCGCGGGTAATGTCCAGGACCAGCAGCGACCCGATGTTCGGCACCAGGTGCCGCCAGATGATCCGGCGCGGCGGCACACCCATGTACTGGGCTGCTTTGACGAAGTCCCGCTGCATGAGGGACATGGACAGCGAACGGATGAGGCGTGCGGTTCCCATCCAGCTGAAGACCAGCAGCACGATGATCAGCAGCAGCCAGGATGGCAGGTCCTGTTTGAGTCCCGCTCCGCCGCCGCTGGTGGCCACGGCGACAACCAGGAGTGCCGGCATCATGATGAGCGCTTCGAGGACGAAGAGCATCAGCTTGTCCACTTTGCCGCCGAAGTAGGCCATGGTGCAGCCGTAGACCGCGGCTATGAGGACCGAAACCAGGCCCACCACCAGGCCGATCAGGATGGAGATCCGGGTTCCTTCCACGGTCATGGCGTAGAGGTCGATGCCGGCCTGGGAGGTGCCCAGGTAGTGCTCGGCGGACGGCGGCATCCCGATGCTAAAGGGGTCGATGGTTTCCTTGTCCCAGGGCGTGAAGTACCCGCCCACGAAGGAGAACAGGGTCAGGGCAAGGAAGATTGCCAGGCCGGCCACGGCTGTCTTGTTCCGCATGAAGCGGCGGAAGATGATGGTGGACTTGCCTATGACGGCGTCGGCGCCCTCCAGGTGGGCGTCCTGCGCCGCGGCTGCCGGATCGACGGCATTGAGGTTGGTCACGGCTACTGCACCCTCACTCTCGGGTCAACCAGTGTGGTGGCGAAGTCGGCCAGGATGGCGCCAAGCGCGAAAATGACGGAACCGTAGGCGAGGGTGGCAGTGGCGGCGTTCACGTCCTGCAGCGAAATGGCGTCAATGCTCCAGGAACCGACGCCGGGCCAGGCGAAGATCTTTTCCGCGAAGAATCCACCGGCGAAGATGGCCGGGATGGTGAAGGCGATGCTTTGTGCCACCGGGATGAAGGAAACCCGCAGGGCATGCCGGGTTATGGCCTGGTTGCGGCTGAGGCCCTTGGCACGGGCCGTCCGGACGAAATCAGCATTCACGTTGTCCAGCAGGTACTGGCGCTGGGCGATCTGGTAGGAACCCCACCCCACCAGGGTGATGGCGACGGTGGGTACCGCGTAATGCGCCAGCATGTCCACGAATTGCCCCCAGCCCGGTTCTATCCCTGGGGTGGAGATTCCGGTGACGAAGAAGATGCGCTCACCCACGGACTCGTTGATGTTGATGGCTCCGAGCTGCACCAGGAAGTAGGCGATGGGTGCGGGCACGATGTATGCAAGATAGCTGTAGGAGGTGATGACCCGGTCCTGGAACTTGTACTGCCGGGCGGCGGAGTAGACCCCCAGGGCCACGCCAATGACGAGGGTCAGGACGATGGATGCCAGGAACAACCTGGTGGAAATCCAGACCCTGTCGCCGAACTCCGCGTTGATGAAGGCCCCGTTGGGGCTCCTGCCCCAGTCCCAGCGGGTGACGATGGCGGTCAGCCAGTCGACATAGCGCTCCCAGGGGCTGAGGTCCGGGTCAAGTCCCTTCAGTCGCATCGAGGTGGCAACCTGTTCGGGAGTTGGGCGCGGAATGCGTTCCTGCTCGAGCAGTGCAGGCTTCAGGGAACTCACCGCAAGGAAGTAGCCCGCGGAGGTGGTCAGGAAAATCATGACCACATAGATGAGGCCGCGCCTTGCGAGGTACCTGAGCACGCTATCTGGATCCTTCCGTCCTCCCCGGATCAGCGGGAGTTGTACCGCGTCACCGGGACCAGTGCCAGCGGGTAGCTGGCGTCCCGCAGCCCTGGCCGGGCGTCCTGGCGGACTATGTCGCGGGTCACATTCCAGAGGAAACTACCACAGGCCATCAGCGGAAATGGGGGCGGACGCGGGGAAAACTACCCGGGCGTATCAGATTGTTATGAACAATTCTGTGAAGTTGATTTGACTGGACGCTGGGGCTTCTGCCCGCGTAATCTATGCGCCTTTGACCACCCGTGTGACAAGATCCCGCCACGACGCGGCCAGCCTGTCAGCGGTGATCCCGTGGACGCGGACCAGGTTGAGGAGCCGCCCGGGGTCCAGGGCGGCACCCAGGGAGCCCGCCATCAGCCAGGGGTCGGAGGTGAAGCCTTCTTCCCGGAGCAGCACTTCGATATGCCGGTGCCACAGCGCCGCTGCGGGCACCTCAAAACGGCTGCTGCGGGAGGCGTTCTCCGCCGCGAGCACAAGGTCGCCGAACTCCACCACGTAGGCGATCCGAGCGGCACCGAAGGCAACCAGCCGCTCCAGGCCGGGCGCGCCCGGCCCCAAAGGCGGCGGGCCAAACAGGAAGCGCTCCTGGAACGCCGCTTCAGAATCGTCCAGCAATGTCAGCAGGAGGCCTGCCCGGCTGCCGAAACGGCGGAATACAGTGCCCTTGCCCACTCCGGCGCGCTCGGCCAGACGGTCCATGGTGAGCCCTTGGGCGCCGCCCTCCCGGATGATTTCCCGGGCGGCCACCAGCAGCCGCTCCCGGTTGCGGGCGGCGTCACTCCGTTCAGCTGCCGTCGCCGGCATTCCCGGCCGCAGTGGGATCAGGCTCACAGCGTCATTCTAGCGCCCGGGAATAGAACCGGACCACGGTCCGTTTAGTCTGGTGGAAGGCATGACCAGCCTGAGCGAAAACCGGCAAGCGGCTCCCCGCTGCCACCAAGACAAGGAGTTCTTATGACCAAGAGCAAAGTACTGACTCTCGTCGGCAGCCTGCGTGCCGAATCCACGAACCAGAAACTGGCGGAGGCAATCCAGCTCAACGCCCCCGAGCAGGTGGACGTCGTCATCCACGAAAGCCTGGGCAATATCCCCTTTTACAACGAGGACATCGACGTTGAAGGCAAGGTTCCCGCCGCTGCCGCCGCCCTCCGTTCCGCAGCCAGCGAAGCCGACACCGTCCTCCTGGTGACCCCCGAGCACAACGGCACCGTGCCCGCAGCCCTGAAGAACGCCATTGACTGGCTGTCCCGCCCCTTCGGCGCCGGCGCCCTGGCCGGCAAGCCCACGGCCGTCGTCGGCACGGCGTTCGGCCAGTATGGCGGCGTCTGGGCCCAGGACGAGGCCCGCAAGGCCGCCGGGATTGCCGGCGCCCAGGTCCTCGAGGACGTGAAGCTGGCCGTCCCCGGCTCGATGGTCCGGTTCGCCGAAGTCCACCCCAAGGACGACGCCGAGGTTGTTGAGCAGATCAAGGGCGTGTTCGATGCCCTTGCTGCTGCCGCACCTGCAGCCTAAGGCTTGAAATGCCCCGCAACGCCCGGTCCGCCCGCCAGCGGACCGGGCGTTGCCGCGTGCCGGCACCGTGACCAACTCTTGTCCCAACCGGTACCTCCCGGACATACGCGCCCGGAAGAGCCAGCCGTAGCATTGATCCACGAAAAAGTACCGGAACGGAATCGCGGTGCGGTCATGGCAGCAGAGCAGAGCGCCGGGAGGCGCCTCGCAAGGAAGCGCTGGGCGGCGGCAGCCCTCGCCCTTCCGCTGCTCCTTGCCTCCTGCGTGGACCCGGCTCCGCAGACGCCCTCCGCCGCTTCCCCCAACCCAGGCAGCGGTTCCGTCAGCAGCCCTGCGCCGCCTCCCGCCCCCACCGCTCCTGCGCCACAGCCGCAGGAGCCAGCCCCGGCCGGCACTCCCGCCATGCCGCCCGAACCCACCCTCGCCCCAACCCCAAGCCGGCCACCCACCGGCCCGCCGGCGATGGCGCCACCTCAAGGCATGTCCGTCCCGGAAGCGGGGAAACCACGGGCAACGCCGGCAACACAGACCCCCTCCCCCACTGCTTCGAGTCCCCCGGTAATCCCGGCGGCACCGCGAATGCTGACCGCCTACTACGTTCTCCTTGATGACGGCGGCAGCAGCGGCGTGCGTTTCGGCTGCAACGACAGCCTGGTGGGACTGTCCCGGGCCGCGCCAGGGACCGAGCCCCTGCTGACTGCTGCGATGAACGCCCTGCTCGAAGGGGCAGGGGGCGGTGACATTCCACTGGACCCGATCGAGGTCTGGGACGTTTACAACGCCTTGGACGGCTCCGACCTGACTTTCCTGTCCGGGAGCTTTGACGGGACCACTGTCACGGTCTACCTGGCTGGCACGCTCAGCCTCGGCGGCGCGTGTGACATCCCGCGCGTGGAGGCCCAGTTGACCCAGACCGCGGTGGCCGCCGCCGGCGCCATCAGGGCAGAGGTCTACGTGAACGGACAACCCCTCGCTGAAGTGTTGCGCCAGGATTAGCCGGCAGGGCACGTTGGCGCAACAGGTGTTGCTTTTCAGGCAACCTTCAGCTGTATCCTGTCCGTGTGAGCCACGAAACAATCGACGCAGCAGGGACGCTGCCAGCGGAAGCAATAGATGCAATCGAACGGGCCGCCACGTCCGCCCACCGGCACGAGGAACTGTTCTCGGACCGGGCCGCGAATATCCGGCAGTCGGCGGTGCGCGACGTCTTTGACATCTCCATGCGCCCGGGCCTGGTCTCCCTTGCCGGCGGAAGCCCTTACCTGCAGTCCCTGCCCTTGGACCGGCTCGCGGCCACAACGGCCCGGATCATTGCAGAGGACGGCCTGACCGCGCTGCAGTACGGGACCGGCCAGGGGACCCTGGAGCTGCGGACACAAATCTGCGAGGTGATGGCCGCCGAAGGAATCCTGGGTGCCCTGCCGGAGAACGTGGTGATCACCGCCGGTTCCCAGTCAGCCCAGGATGTGGCCACCAAAGTCTTCTGCAATCCAGGTGACGTGGTGCTGGTGGAAGATCCCACCTATGTGGGAGCGCTCAACACGTTCGAGTCGTACCAGGTCCAGGTGGAAACAGTGGACATGGACGAATCCGGCCTGGTCCTGGAGCTGCTGGAGGCGAAGATCGCGGCGCTCCAGCTGTCCGGCAAGAGCATCAAATTCCTCTACACCATCCCCAACTTCAACAACCCTTCCGGAATCACCCTCGCCAAGGAACGCCGACAGCAGGTGGTCGACATATGCCGCAACGCGAATATTTTGATCCTCGAGGATAACCCGTACGGCCTGCTGCGCTACAGCGGCGAGCCCCTGCCACCGCTGCGCGCGGGGAACCCAGACGACGTCATCTACATGGGTTCGTTCTCCAAGATCTTCGCTCCCGGCCTGCGCATCGGCTGGGCCCTGGTGCCGGAGCACCTGCAGCGCCGGTACTACCTTGCCGCCGAATCCGTCACGCTGTGCCCGCCAACCCTGAACCAGATGCTCGTCTCCGCCTATCTCCGCGAATACGACTGGCAGGGCCAGATCCAGACCTACCGGAGCCTGTACGCCGACCGTTGCCAGGCGATGCTGGCCGCGTTGAAGGAGTTCATGCCCGCGGGGACAACATGGACCAGCCCGGAGGGCGGCTTCTTTGTCTGGGTGACGCTGCCGGAAGGACTGGACACCTACCCGCTGCTGCACAAGGCGATTGACGCGGGCGTGGTCTTTATCCCCGGCGCCGCCTTCACGCCGTCGGACGATCCGTCCAACAAGCTGCGCCTCGCCTTTAGCGCCGTGCCCCCCGAAGCAATTACCGAGGGAGTGCGCCGGCTGGCCCCGGTGCTTCAGGAAGCCATCGCCGCGCTGTAGCGTTGGCCTCACCAGTGCCGCGGAACCAAGCAAAGGAGCAAACATATGAGCGGAATCATCGTTGTGGGAGTCGACGGCAGCGGAACCGCAAAGAAGGCGGCAGAGTCTGCCCGGGACCTGGCCTTGGCCCTGGATGCCTCACTCCACGTCGTTACCGCCTTCGACAGTGACAGGACAGAGGTGTTTGGCAGCGGCAGCGACCAGTGGATCGTCTCAGACGCCGATGCTGCCGAGCACGTGGCGCGGACAGTGGCTGAATCACTGGGGGGCGGCGGGAAGGTAACGTACTCGGCTGCCCGCGGGCGGCCCGCTGACGCCTTGATCAAGGAGGCCATCAGGATGGAGGCCCGCATCATCGTAGTGGGAAACCGCAGGATGCAGGGCATCGGCCGGGTCCTGGGCAGTGTGGCGAACAGCGTGGCCCACAACGCGCCCTGCGACGTCTACATCGCCAACACTTACGACGCCGACTAGGAGTTACCGCGGACACTCCCCCTGGTGGCCAACGTCGCCCCGGGGGGTGTCCGTTCTCACGCCCTATACGCCATTTAAGCCCTGAGCGCAAAGATAAAATTGGATCAGGCCCCAACGGTGCGGACAACGGCAGACACCACTATCAAGGGGCACCATTGATCACTCTCCAGCGCCGCCAGCTCGTAGGTCACGACATCCTCCTGGCCCGCCACGGAAACCACATCTGCTCCATGCGGGTTGACCGCAGCAACGGCACCGTTGTGGCGCTGCTGGATGACGGCAGCGTTGACAGCGCGCCGAACCTCATCGCGCCGGACCTGCAGCTTCCCGCAACCGTGGGCAGCGTGCTGCGCGAGGACTGGAAGCTGCTGACGGCGTGGGCCGGAATAGCGGCCACGATGGGTGTGCTGCTGACGGCAGCGGCTGTGGCCCTGGGGAACACCGCCGATCCGGCCGCCCTCGAGATGTTCACCACGATGTCCTACGGCGCCATCAGGCCCTGAAGCATCCACCAGATGCCCGCCATCACCATCCCGCCGAATAGTGAGCCTGCCACCACCTGAGCAACGGTGTGGGCGCGAAGCACCACGCGTGACCAGCCGACCGCCGGCACCAGGAGCAGCAGCGGCGCCCACGCCGGCCCCAGCATCAGGACGGCGATAACGGTGGAGCAGGAGATGGCGGCGGCATGGCCGCTCATCTTCCAGAACGGGCTTACAGCGGCCAGGACCACCACCCCGCCCACAACGGCGAGGACCATGGCAACAACACTCCGCGGCGCCCCGGCCGCCTCCAGGACCAGCAGCCCGGCCAGGATCGAAGCCAGCGCCATGAGCAGGACCGGCGCACGCTGCTTCCTGTCACTGACGTGGTGGTCGGTGACCTTTCCAAGCCGCACCAGGACCAGCAGCAGGATCAGCGGGAGCACGCAGACGAACAGGGCTGCCAGCGCCCCATACACCATGGTCCCGGGGAACCCGTCCTCCGTCAGGGGGCTGATCAGCAGCTGGACGCTGACCACCACAGGCGGCTGGAACGCCTCGGTCAGCCACCTGGCTGTCCTGTTCTTCGCCCGGATGGTGTTGCTGTTGACAACCACGTCCCTTAGTCCAGGAGCAGCGCGGGCTCTTCCAGGATGGCCGCGACGTCGGCCATGAAGCGCGCGGACAGGTCCCCATCCACTACCCGGTGGTCGAAGGAGCCGCCAAGGGTGGTGATCCAGCGCGGGATGACCTCACCCTCAAGGACCCAGGGCTTCTGCTTGATGGTGCCGAACGCCACGATGGCCACCTCGCCCGGGTTGATGATGGGCGTCCCCGTGTCGATGCCCAGTGCCCCGATGTTCGTGATGGTCAGCGTGCCGCCCTGCATTTCAGCGGGCTGGGTCTTGCCGGCCCGTGCCGTGGTGGCAAGGTTGTTTAGCGCGAGGGCCAGTTCCTTGAGTGAGAGGTCCTGGGCGTTCTTGATGTTCGGGACCATCAGGCCGCGCGGTGTTGCTGCGGCGATGCCCAGGTTCATGTAGTGCTTGACGTGGATCTCGGCGGCGTCGCTGCCGTCGGCGTTGTCCACCCATGTGGCATTCACGCTGGGGTTCCGTGCGGCAGCCCAAATGACGGCCTTGGCCAGGATCAACAGCGGCGAAACCCGGATGCCCTCAAAGTCCCGTGACGACTTGAGCCTCTTGACGAACTCCATGGTCCGGCTGGCATCGACGTCCACGAAGATGCTGACATGGGGAGCGGAGAAGGCCGACTCCACCATCGCCCTGGCCGTGGCCTTGCGGACGCCCTTGACCGGAATCCGTTCAATCCGCTGGTCCTGCGGCTTGCCCGCCTTGCCCCAGAATCCGTCCGCTTTGTCCAGTTCGGCGTCGCGCTGGGCCTGGTAGCTCACCAGGTCCTCGCGGGTCACCTCGCCGCGGGAACCGGTGGCCACCACATCCGCCAGATCGATGCCCAGGTCCCGCGCGATTTTGCGGACGGGAGGCTTGGCCAGGACACGGTTGACCAGCCCGGTGATGGTGCCGCCCAGGGTAGGCCGGTTGTCGATAGCTCCTGCCGGGGACGCAGCGGCGGGGCGCGGGGCCTGGACGACCTCAGCCGCCGTGCGTGGCTGGACCGGTTCCACCTCCGGGGCGTTGACGGTCACGGCGGCGGAGGGCTGCGTTTTGCGCGGGCGGCGCTTGACGGCGTCGGCCTTGGGGCCGGAACCCACCAGCGGACCGCCGGCCGGGGCATTGTCCTGGGCGCCGGCGTCGTCCTTAGCGCCCTCTTCATCAACCGGCAGCGTGCCGTACACCGGCTGCAGGGGTACTTCCGGGGCGCGCACGTCAGCGGGCGTTGGATCGCCTTCCACCTCGTCGCTGACGCTGATGATGGCCGTGCCGACGTCGATGGTCACCCCTTCCGGAACCAGCAGTTCGGTGACGGTCCCGGCGAAGGGGGACGGCAGTTCCACGATGGATTTGGCCGTTTCGATTTCGCAGAGGACGTCGTTGATGGCAACGGCGTCGCCGGGCTTGACCTTCCAGGAGACGATCTCGGCCTCAGTCAGGCCCTCGCCGACGTCGGGCAGGTTGAACTTGTTGAGAGTCATGGTGTCCTCAGTAGGAGAGGGCGCGGTCCAGCGCCTCCAGGATGCGGTCGATGTCCGGAAGGTAGTCTTCCTCCACCTTCGCGACGGGGTACGGCATGTGGAAGCCGCCCACGCGAATGACGGGGGCTTCAAGCGAATGGAAGGCCCGCTCGCTGATGCGGGCCGCGATCTCGCCGCCGATTCCGCCGAACGTGGGCGCCTCGTGGGCGACGATCAGGCGGCCGGTCTTCTGGACGGAGGCGGTGACGGTGTCAAAGTCGAGCGGCGAGATGGAGCGGAGGTCGATGACTTCCACGCTGCGGCCGTCTTCCTCGGCAGCGTTGGCGGCGGCGAGGGCGACGGGGACCAGCGGCCCGTAGGCGACGACGGTGGCATCGGTGCCTTCGCGAAGGACATGGGCCTTGAAGGGGTCGGCAGCGTGGCCAGGTGCTTCGGTGTCCACCTCGCCCTTGAGCCAGTAGCGGCGCTTGGGCTCGAAGACGATCACCGGGTCCTGGCAGTCCACAGCCTGCTGGATCATCCAGTAGGCGTCGTGGGGGTTGGACGGGGTGATGATCCGGAGCCCTGCGGTGTGGGCGAACAGCGCTTCGGGCGATTCTGAATGGTGCTCCACGGACCCGATGCCGCCGCCGTAAGGGATGCGGATGACCACCGGCACCGTGAGGTTGCCATTGCTGCGGGCGTGCATCTTGGCCAGCTGGGTGGTGATCTGGTTGAAGCCGGGGAAGACGAACCCGTCGAACTGGATCTCGCAGACCGGCCGGTAGCCTCGCAGGGCCAGGCCGATGGCGGTGCCGATAATGCCGGACTCAGCCAGCGGGGTATCCACCACCCGGTCCGGGCCGAACTCGCCGATCAGCCCGTCGGTCACCCGGTACACGCCACCGAGGGGACCGATGTCCTCGCCCATCAGGAGTGACTTGGGATTGCCGGCCAAGGTGGCACGCAGGCCCTGGTTGATCGCCTTGGCGATGGTCATGGTGGTCATCAGTGGCCCGCCTTTGCTGCTGCCTGTCCCTGTTCCGCGGAGGAGTCCAGGCCGGCAAACCCGGCCTCGTATTCTTCGAACCATGCCAGTTCCTCGGCCACCAGGGGGTGGGCCTCAGCGTAGGTGTTGGCAAAGGCGGAGCGGATGTCCGGAGTCTCCAGGTCATGGGTGGTGCGCCGGACATAGGCCGCGAGTTCGTCACCGTCGGCCTTGACCCTGGCGAAGAATTCATCATCCGCCAGGCCCTCGGCACGGAGGTACTTCTCCAGCCGGAGCAGCGGATCCTTGGCACGCCAGGCGTCTTCTTCAGCCGAATGGCGGTACTTGGTGGGATCGTCAGCGGTGGTGTGCGCGCCAACGCGGTAGGTGAAGGCCTCGATCAGGACAGGGCCCTTGCCCTGCCGGGCGTGCTCCAGGGCCCACTCGGTGACGGCGTGCACCGCGATTACATCGTTGCCGTCCACGCGGATGCCCGGGAAGCCGTAGCCCTTGGCCCGGTTGGACAGCGGAACGCGCGTCTGCACGTTGGTGGGGACTGAAATGGCCCAGTGGTTGTTCTGGCAGAAAAACACCACGGGGGCATTGTAGGAGGAGGCGAAGACCATGGATTCGTGGACGTCGCCTTCGGAACTGGCACCGTCGCCGAAGTAGGCAATTACAGCGGCGTCCGGTTCCTGCCCGGCCGTGCCGGCCGCCGCGGCCAGCTTCTGGTCCCGCTGGATGCCCATGGCGTAGCCCACCGCGTGGAGTGTCTGGGCGGCGAGCACCAGGGTGTACAGGTGGAAATTCGTGTCCTTCGGGTTCCAGCCGCCATTGGACACTCCGCGGAACTGGCGGAGCAGTTCCGCGAGGTCCACGTTCCTGGTCAGTGCGACGCCGTGTTCCCGGTAGGTGGGGAAAATGTAATCCTGCGGCTGGCTGGCCCGGCCCGAGCCGATCTGCGCTGCTTCCTGTCCGGTCAGCGGAACCCACAGGGCAAGCTGCCCCTGCCGCTGGAGGGCGGTGGCCTCAACATCGAAGCGGCGGATCGCGGCCATGTCCGCGTACAGCCCGCGCATGCGGTCCGGCGTCAGCTTGTCTGCGTACTTGCTGTAGATCGGGTCGGCGCCGAGCTTGCCATCAGGTCCGAGCAGCTGAACCATCTGCGCCGGGGGCTCGCCCATGACGGCTTCCGCATCAGCTTCCCGCTGGTCGTCTACCGCTGTTCCGTCAAACTCGGTGGAAGGCAGATGTGTGCCCATACCGTCTCCTTGCTTGCCGCATCCGGATGCAATGCATGTCGCTGGGATATATGCCTCTGAGGGAATACATTCCTCTTGCGGCATATACATTGGCTTACTGATCCTAACTTTATCTTCAGTAGGTAGGCGCGGCGGTACTTGTTAAGCGCTAGGAAGCACCTGAGGGCTTTGTATAGTCCGCACACAACTGCAGGAACCGGGTGTTGGCCTCCTGCTCACCGATGCTGACCCTGACCCCGTCCCCTGGGAACGCCCTGACGGACAGGGCCCGTGCGGCGGCGAGGTCTGCAAAGCGTGTGCTGTCAGCACCCAGGGCCAACCAGACGAAGTTTCCCTGGGCATCGGGAACAGCCCAGCCCAAGTCCCGCAGGCCGGTTTCCACCCGGGTCCGCTCATCCACGAGCGTTTGTACCCTTTCTACAACCTGCGGAAAATTTTGCAGCGAAACGATTGCGGCTTTTTCTGCAATCTGCGACACGGCGAACGGGGTGGCGGCCACCCTGAGGTGTTGCGTGAGCCCCTGATTGGACACGCTGTAGCCCACGCGGAGCCCTGCCAAACCATGGGCTTTGGAAAACGTGCGGAGCACCACCACGTTGGGGTATTTGCGGTAGAGCACCAGGCCATCCACCGCGTCAGCTGCCCGGACGAACTCCTGGTACGCCTCATCGATGACCACCACCACGTTGGAGGGCACGGAGCGGATGAAGGCTTCAGTTTCGGCTGCTGCCAGCGCAGGACCGGTGGGGTTGTTGGGCGTGCACAGGAGGATCACTTTGGTGCGGGCGGTGACTGCGGCGGCCATGGCTGCCAGGTCGTGCCGGCCATCGGCGGTGACCGGGATCCGGACGCTCTCGGCGCCTGCCAGTCCGACGCTGATGGGATAGGCCTCGAACGACCGCCACGCGTAGATGACCTCATCGGGCTTGCCGTCGTCATTCTGGCCCGCAAACGTGGCCAGGACCTGGTTCAGCGCGCCCAGGCTGCCGGCTCCTGTGACGATGTCATCCGCCGGGACGTCCAGGAATTCGGCGAGGGCCGCCCGCAACCGGCTGCTGAGCGGGTCCGGATAGCGGTTGAAGTCCTGCTGGCGCGCGATGGCCTCAACGACGGCGGGGAGCGGCGGAAGCGGGTTCTCATTGGAGGAGAGCTTGTAGCTGGCCAAGCCTTCGACGGCGACTGGCGGCTTCCCCGCCGCATAGCGGGGCAGCCGGCCCACCACCGGGCGCGGCGGAATCCCGCCGGCCAGGGCCTCTGAAGACGTCATGCAACCCAGCCTACTTCTCTCGGTCCCGCCCTCCCGTGTGCAAGGCTCTGTGCAAGCACGGGTCAATGGGCTCCTTCATTCTTCGGATCATCATTAACGCCGCCGCGCTGTGGGTGGCGAGCTGGCTTCTGCCGGGACTGGAAATCGCCAGCTCCGCCGCTTCCGAAGCCGTTGCGGACAGCGGCGTCACGGCGGGCACCGACGCCGTCGGGCTTGTCCTGGCCTACCTGTTCATTGGCGCCATCTTTGGCATTGTGAACGCTTTCGTCAGGCCGCTGGTCAGGTTCCTCGCCCTGCCCATCACCATCCCGACCCTGGGGCTGTTCACCATCATCATCAATGCGGCAATGCTCTACCTGACGTCCTGGATCAGCAGCTACACACCGGTGGAGTTCACCATCGACTCCTTCTTCTGGACCGCTGTGCTGGCCGCAATCATCATCTCGCTGGTTTCGGTTGTGGCCGGCGTGCTGCCTGGGGCACGGAAGCGCTAGCCGCGGCGCCGGGGCTACCGCCCGCCGTGTCCCCGCTCATGGGCGCGGGGGTCCTGCGGGGTGAGCGTTTGCGCAGGGCCCTTCGTGCGCGACAGGGAGAACCGGGTGGCCGTAGCCGTACCGCCGGCTCCGAGGACCCCGGCCAGCACCGCTGTGGAGTGCACCAGGGACGGATCGTTACTGTCGGCCACGAGGCGCGCCGCTTCCTGGTACCCATCGAAGCTGTGGCCAGGGCCCAGCCCCTTATCCTCCCGGGACGAGACAGGCGTGGACGTGGAGACGGTGACCCGGTTCCGGGTTTCCGGGTTGGCCTCACCATCGCTTCCAGGCACCCAGTCTGCTTCATGCTCAAGATGCAGTGCGCTGACTTCCTCTCCGGGCCTGGTTCCGGCCACCGGGGAGCCCGCCGTCAGCACATACTTGACGTCGTACCGTTCCAGCACGCGGGGATCGGCAGCCAGGTTCATGGCATGGATTCCGCCCTGGCTGTAGCCCACCGCGACCACGGCCGCGCCACGTTCCGCCCCGGCCAATGCCAAAGCATCAAGGACGGCCCGGTTCAGTTCCTCCGAGCCGTACAGCATTCCTTCCAGAATGCCGGCTTCGTCGAAGGGGTTGTCACCGCCCGCGTATCTTCCTGACGCCTGGGTGCCGGGAAGGACCACCACGTACGTCGCCTCCCCGCCGTTCTCCACCTCCAGCACCTCAACGTGTCCGGGACCGCGGGCATCGACGTCCCGGATCCGCTCCAGAAGGCCGGCGGGCGACGTATCCAGCTCCACCCGGACGGGTTCTTCCGGCCGTACGGCGATAGGCCGCGGGACGTAATTTGCCACCAGGAACATCAGGGCGTCCCGGACGAAGGGTTCCTGGTCAATCCTTGCCCGGACGTCGGGAGCCGCCAGTCCCAGCACGGTGATGATGGATTCCGTGGTTCTCCGGTCCGGGACTCCTGCTGCCGCCATGGTGTCCCACGAGCTGCTGAACTCCTCCATCCTGGTGATGCCGAAGAACCGGCCCACGTTGGCACGCCACTCCGCGTCCTCGTAGTCGCGGAGGCAGGCACGAATCTGGCTGCTGGTACGTTGCAACTCTGCCCTGGCAGCCTGGACGCGCCATTGGCTGTTCCGGACGGCGGCAAGGTGCGCGGAGCCGGACCACGCCGGCTGCCGGTCAACCCAGCAGAGGTGGTCCAGGATCCGTCCCGCTTCCTGCTCCACGGCAACGAGGTCCCCGGCAAGGGCATCCAGTTTCTCCGCGCCGGCTGTCAGCTCTTCGAGCTGGACGCTGATGCCACTGCTGCCGCCCCGGATCGTCAGGTGTCCGTCCCTGCCAGGGCCGAACAGTTGGATGCGGTCGTTGTCCATGGATTGTCCGGCGTGCGTTACAGCTGGCCTTTGGCAAGGGCAGCCGTGAAGCTCTCCTGGGCGTGGCGTGCAACGGCGGCTCTGGCTTCCTCCAGGCAGTCCGACGCCTGGCGCAGGGCAGCACCCTGCCGGGCGACGGTGTTCCGGTAAGCCTGGCCGGCCGGCGACTGCCAGTCGAGCAGTTGGATCTCACGCAGTCCGGCTATGACTTCCTCGACTCCTGCCACGCAGGATGCAAGCCGCCCGGCCAGTGGCATGAGATCGGCGGCGACATGGTCTGCAGCTCCCGGCATGCCGTCCCCCAACACGTTCCCCATGACCCATTCCCCATCCCGGGCAGCTCCCGCCGGCCCGCATCGCTTTACTGATGCGCCAACGCTAAGGAAAGCCCGGCACCATCCCCAGCACCGCCGTCGGCTATGTGGACAAGTAACGTGGGCAGGCACGCTTCGGGGGCCACCGGAGTTCGTGAAAGAATCAGCACATGCCTGAAACTGCCGCCACAGCTGATACACGTACGCCCTCAGGACGCCTGGCCCTCGCCGCGTCACAGGAAAAGGTCGCCCTCGGTCCCCTGGACGGCCGCTACCAGTCCGCCGTCGCGCCGCTGGTGGATTACCTGTCCGAAGCTGCCCTGAACCGCGACCGTGTGGCTGTCGAAGTTGAATGGCTTATCCACCTGACCAGTAACAACGTGCTCCCCGGCGCCGGCGCGCTCAGCCAGGGCCAGCAGGACCAGCTCCGTGCCATCGTCACCGAATTCGATGCCGCTTCCGTGGCCGAACTCGCGGAAATCGAAGCCGTGACGGTTCACGACGTGAAGGCCGTGGAGTACTACATCGGCAGGCGCCTTCCCGCCATCGGCATCGAAAACCTGACGGCCATGGTGCACTTCGGCTGCACCTCGGAGGACATCAACAACCTGTCCTACGCCCTCGGCGTCAAGGGTGCTGTGGAGGACGTGTGGCTCCCCGCCGCCCGCGCCCTGGTGGCCCAGATCAGCAAGATGGCGGAGGACAACCGCTCGGTCCCCATGCTCTCCCGGACGCACGGGCAGCCGGCCACGCCCACCACCCTGGGCAAGGAGCTCGCGGTCACCGCTCACCGCCTGAACCGGCAGCTGGACCGGATCGCAAGGACCGAGTACCTCGGCAAGATCAACGGCGCCACCGGCACTTACGCCGCGCATGTTGCCTCCGTTCCCGGCGCCGACTGGCAGCAGGTTTCCAGGTCCTTCGTAGAGGGCCTGGGACTGACCTGGAACCCCCTTACCACCCAGATTGAAAGCCACGACTGGCAGGCGGAGCTGTATGCCGACGTGGCCCGCTTCAACCGCATCCTGCACAACGTCTGCACCGACATCTGGAGCTACATCTCCATCGGCTACTTTGCGCAGATCCCGGTTGCGGGGGCCACCGGCTCCTCCACCATGCCGCACAAGGTGAACCCGATCCGCTTCGAGAACGCCGAAGCGAACCTGGAGATCTCCAACGGCCTGCTGGACACCCTGGCGGCGACACTGGTTACTTCCCGCTGGCAGCGCGACCTCACGGACTCCTCCAGCCAGCGCAACATCGGCGTCGCGTTCGGGCACTCGCTGCTGGCCATCTCCAACGTGGCCAAGGGCCTTGAGCGCCTGGACGTTGCCGAGGACGTGCTGGCCGGCGACCTGGACACGAACTGGGAAGTGCTGGGCGAAGCCATCCAGATGGTCATGCGTGCCGAGGCCGTTGCCGGCGTCAAGGGCATGGAGAACCCCTACGAGCGGCTCAAGGACCTTACCCGCGGCCAGCGCGTGGATGCCGCGCGAATGCGGGAGTTCGTGCAGAGCCTTGGCCTTTCCGCCGATGCGGAGGCACGGCTGCTCGCGCTGACACCGGGCAAGTACACGGGCATCGCGGACCAGCTGGTGGACCACCTCAAGTAGGTCCGCCGCGGGGCGCAGGAGAATTACGACGGCGGCGCCGGGCTTGGAAAAGGCCCGGCGCCTTCGCGTTATCAGGGGCAGCTGACGGGTCCGCAGCCGGGTCCCCGGGGTGCGAAACTGGAGAGCATGAAGCTGCTGCTCATCCGCCACGGACAGACCCCCGGCAACGTCCTCGGCCAGCTGGATACCGCCCATCCGGGGCCCGGACTGACAGAACTTGGTGAGCGGCAGGCCGAAGCCATGGCGCGGTCCCTGGCCAATGAGCCAATCGGTGCCCTGTACGCGTCCACGCTGATCAGGACCCAAATCACAGCTGCTCCGCTGGGCAGGCTGCGCAGCCTTGACGTCGAAGTGCTGGATGGCCTGCATGAAATCGAGGCCGGCTCGCTGGAGAAACTCACGGACCACGAGTCGCACAAGCGGTATATGGGAACGGTCATCTCCTGGGCCGCTGGCGACCTTGGCCGGCGCATGCCGGGGGGACCTGACGGCCATGCCTTCTTTGAACGTTTTGATGCCGCTATCGAGCAGGTAGTGGAACGTGCCTTCCGGGGCAAGCATGGAACCGCCGCGCTGGTAAGCCATGGCGCCGCGATCCGAACCTGGGCGGGCCGTCGTGCCGAGGACGCCGACCATGAATTCGCTGCCCGCCATGTGCTGGCCAACACGGGAATCGTGGCCCTCGAAGGCGACCCCGATGCCGGCTGGAAGCTGATTCACTGGGATGGAAGCCCGATCGGCGGGCTGGCCCTGGCAGACCCGACTGCGGAGGACCCCATGGGCAGGGACGTGACCGGCCCCTAGACGAGCTGTCGGATGCTGCGGGCAGGAAAAACAGCCGTCCTGCGGCAGGGGCTGATGGCCTCGTGGGCGGGTTCAGGGAGAAACCCGAACGCCATCCGCGCGGCCTCTGCCGCCGTCGGCCGCTCTGCACTGACCATCGCCGTCAGGGAGCGGAGGAAGGACTGCCAGGCGGGCGGCAGCGAGTCCGGAATATGGGGGCTGCGGAGCGTCCGGGCCACCAGTGACTCGATGGCGGTCCCGGGAAATGCCTTGGCCCCGGTCAGGAGTTCCAAGAGGACAAGCCCCATCGAGTAAACGTCCCAGGACGGTTCGCTTTCCCCGCCGGATGCCTGTTCTGGACTCATGTAGTGCACGGTGCCGGAGGATATGCCGGGTTCCGGCGCCGACCCCGCGGCCGCGGCGATCCCGAAGTCGATGATCCGCACCGGACTCCGCCGCAGTCCGCTCAGCATCAGGTTTGCGGGCTTGATGTCGCGGTGCACCAGCCCACGGCCATGCAGATGGGCGAGCGCGCCGAACAGCCCGACCGCCCAGCCGGCTACCTCCCCTGGTTGTTTGCTGTTGCTGCGGACGGCCTCTGCAAGGCTGGTTCCCAGCGCAAGCTCCTCCACAACGAACGGCAGTCCGCCGTGCGGACCGCCGGACGGCATTACGCCCTGCGCAATGAACCTGATGATGGACGGGTGATGAAGGGCTGCCAGGACAGCCGCTTCGTTCCGGATGCGCCCGTGTTGCTTGTCCGAGTTCTCCACTGCCAGCTTGACCGCAACATCCGGCCCGCCGGTGATGTCAACAGCCCGGAACACCTCCGCAACGGAACCGCGTCCAAGGCGTTCCCGCAGCAGGAACCGTCCGGCGAGGACGCCGTCTGCGGCAGGATGCGTTTCGCGGCGCCCACGAACCGGGGGTGCCAGGGCGGGCGCGCTCATGCGGCGTTCGGCGCAGCGGCCTCGACGGGAGTGGCCGCCGCCGTGGCATGCCAGTCGGTGGAAGTGGAAGGCTGCCAGGCGTCAAGCTGGAAACCGCACTGGCAGCGCCAGACCGGCGGCAGTTCCACCGCTCCTGGTCCTTCCGGTTCGAAGGTGTAGACCACCGCGCCACCCCCGATGGCAGGAGTCACCAGTTCCATGGGCATACCGCAGTGTGTTCCGTTGCTCTGCTGCGGCAAAACTTCGGTAAAAGTGATCAACAGGCTCACGACTCCATCGGGCAGTTCATTCAAAGGACCGATCGTAAGCTTACGTATTACTAGCCAGGCTAGCTAGTCCAACTAGCTACTTTTTGCATGGCCGGCGTCCTGCGCGCTGACCGCGTCAGTCATCCGCTTCAGGAATTCCACTACCACGCGCGCCTCCTCCGCGGTCAGGCTTTCCGCAACATTCATCATCCGGCGGTGCATGGCACCCAGCGTCTCGCGCACTTCCTTGTCCGATTCCACCGTGGGGACGATCACGACGGACCGGCGGTCCGACGGGTGGGCCTCGCGCCGGACGTGGCCGCTCGCCACCAGCCGGTCGATCAGCGAGGTAGTGGAGGCGCTGGTGATGCCGAGGAACTGGCTCAGGTCCTTGGGCACCACGGCCTTGCCCGAGGCCTGCACCCGCAGAAGGTACCGCAGCGCCAGGAGGTCGGTTTCCCCCATCCCCATGGAATCCCTGGTGGAACGGCGCATGGTGGTTTCTGCCGAGCGGTAATCGCGCAGGGACTTCAAAACGGCAGCGCCGTAGTCCAGCTGCCCGTCCGGACCGTACCAGTAGCCGGAGCCTTCGTTACCTGTGGAAACCATAGGAATAGTTTAGACTGCCTGATAACTAGACCGCCAAGTAACCTGCTTATTGCTAGCCCTCGGTGTTATCCAGCCCCTTACCCGGAAGAAACACCAGCGTAACCACATGCTTCTAGTTTTTTAGTGCATAACCCTCCGGCGAAACGAGGCACGTATGCAGACCAATCCAAGGCTGAACATCCGCCAGGTTTCCTGGTCGAATCCCGTCGGGGCAGACCTGCGCCGGGCGCAGCAGGCGGAACTTGACGCCCGCTTCGGCACCACGGACCACGAACCAGGCACACCGCCGTCGAGCGCTGACTGCGCCGTCTTCATCGTCGCCTATGACAAAGGCTCGGGCCAACCCGTGGGGTGCGGGGGCCTGCGACTCCTGGACCCGACCACCGCAGAGATCAAACGGCTGTATGTGGTCCCCTACACGCGCGGCTCGGGCGTGGCCAGCTCCATCCTTGCGGCACTGGAGGCGGAGGCCTTCAAGCAGGGAATCACGCGAATCAAGGCGGAAGCCGGCTCCGCGCAGCCGGACGGCCGGAACTTCTACCAGAATTCCGGGTTCGAGCCGGTACCGAATTTCGGCCCTTATGTTGGTCTGGAGCATTCCTACTGCTACGCCAAAAGCATCCACGCGCGCAGCGCCGCCCATACCGCCATGGCGTAAGAGCGGCCGCGGACCTGAATGCGAACGGGACGTTGTTTGGCGGCAGCCTGCTGAAGTGGATCGACGAGGAAGCGGAGATCTACGCCATTCTCCAACGGGGCAACGGCCGTGCCGCCGCAAGTACATCTCCGGCCACACGGAGTTCACCTACGACCGGGTCCGCATTCCCACGCACCACCTGACGGAGACCGTCAGCCAGGAGTGACGTTTCATCCGGCGTTCACCCCGCCGCTTCCATCAGTTCTCTCGACTGGACCACATTGGACAGCCGGGCTGTTTATCGAATCGATAGCAATAACAGCCCCTTATTCCGCATGCCCGGCTATAGGCTGTGCGGACATGCTCCGGTTCCAGCAGAAATGAGTCCTGATCGTGCGTAAATTGCAGACTTTGGTTGCCGCCGCCGTCGCCGTCACCCTCCTTGCCGGATGCGGCGGGGGTGCCCCTTCCCCGGGCGTTTCCGGCGAAGCTTCCTCCCCTGCCGGCGGTTCCGGCGAAACCTTGGTGGTGTACACGAACTCCAACGGCGAAGGCCGCGGCGAATGGGTGACAACCAAAGCCGCCGAGGCCGGGTTCAAGATCGAGATCGTTGGCGCCGGTGGTGCAGACGCCACCAACAAGCTCATTGCAGAAAAGAACAATCCCATCGCTGACGTCGCGTTCGGGCTGAACAACATGTACTTCTCGCAGATCAAGGCCGAGGACGTGCTGGAACCCTATGAGCCCTCCTGGGCAGGCGAGGTGGACGAGGAACTGGCCGACGGCGAGACGTACTGGCCGCTGGTCAAGCAGGCCATCCTGCTGGGGTACAACTCCGACAAGATCTCCAAGGATGCTGCCCCGCAGGACTGGACGGACCTGTGGACCAAGGACGAGTTCAAGGAGCGCTACGAGCGCGTGACAGGCCTGGGCACCGCCACCGCGCAGCTCGTCTTCGCCGGCATCCTCAGCCGCTACCGGGACGATTCCGGAGACCTGGGCATCTCGAATGAGGGCTGGAAGCAGGTGGAACAGTACTTCCAGAACGGCAGTCCCGCGGTGGCGAAGACCGACCTCTTTGCCCGCATTGCCTCCGGCGAGGTGGACATGGGGCAGATGCCGTCCTCGATCATCGCGGACCGCGAAAAATCCTTCAATGTGAACGTTGAGACGGTGATCCCCTCCGTGGGTGTCCCGCTCGCGGTCGAACAGATTGCCCTCGTCAAGGGCACGGACAAGAAGGACCAGGCCCAGAAGTTCATTGACTGGTTCGGCAGCGCGGACGTTCAGGGCCAGTTCGCCAAACAGTTCAATTCCATGCCGGTCAACGAAGGTGCCGCGGCCCAGGCCAACCCCGAGGTGGTGGACTTCTTCGCTGACCTCAAGCAGCAGGACATCGACTGGGAGTTCGTGCAGGAAAACATGGGCGCCTGGGTGGAAAAGATTGAACTGGAGTACATGACGTAGTCCGGTTATCGGCAGCTTTCCGTTCCGTTCCGCTTGGGCCGCTCCACCAGACAGGTTTGCCATGATCCGCTTGGACAACATCGAAGTTACCTTTGGCGATTTCACCGCCATTCCCAACCTGGACCTGCACGTCCAGCCGGGTGAATTCTTCACCTTGCTGGGGCCCTCCGGATGCGGGAAGACGACGGCGCTGCGCACCCTGGCCGGCTTCATCCAGCCGGCCAAGGGAACGGTCAGGGTGGACGGCAAGGATGTCACCCGGCTTCCCAGCGACAAACGCCAGGTGGGCATGGTGTTCCAGAACTACGCCCTCTTCCCCAGCATGAGCGTGTGGGAGAACATTGCCTTCGGCCTGCGGGTCCGAAAGGAGAAGCCGGCCGACAGCGACCGCCTGGTGCGGGACATTGCCCGCCGGGTGGAGCTGAGCGACGAGCAGTTGGCCAAGAACGTGGCGGAGCTGTCCGGCGGGCAGCAGCAGCGCGTGGCCGTGGCGCGGGCACTGGTGCTGCGGCCCAAGATCCTGCTGCTGGACGAGCCGCTGTCCAACCTGGACGCCAAGCTCCGCCACCAGCTCCGGCAGCAGCTCAAGGACCTTCAGAGCGAGTTCGGAATCACCACCGTCTATGTCACGCACGACCAGGATGAGGCCCTGGCGATGAGCGACCGGGTGGCAGTGTTCAACAAGGGCGTGGTGGAACAGGTCGGGACGCCACAGGAGATCTACGACCATGCCGCCACGGAGTTCGTATGCAACTTCATTGGTGACAGCTCGGCCCTTACACCGGAATTTGTCGCAGAGCTGAACCGGCTCTCAGGGGCCGGGCTCAGCACGGACGCCAAGTCCTACCTCCGGGTGGAAAAGGCGTCCCTGGACGCTCCTGCCAACGGGGGCGCCGGCGTCGGGATTTCCGGCAAGGTGGTATCCCGCACCTATCACGGCCTGCACAGCCGGTACGTGGTGCGAAGCTACGGCACGGAGATCCGCCTGCTGGTGAGGGAGGACGGCGGAGCGCACCCCGAGGCCGGGACCGAAACCACCATCTACCTCCAGCCGGCCCACGTCCTCCAGTACCACCCGGAAACGGGGATTGCCCTGCGGCAGCAGGATGCTGCGGTAGCCCTGCCATGAGCAGCACGTCCGTCCGTGGCATGGCCCGCTCCCCGTTCGTGCTGGTGGTGGGCGTGGTGCTCACGTGGTTCATAGCCGCTTTCCTGGTCTGGCCCAATGTGAACGTGCTGATGGCCACCTTCTTTCCCGACGGCAGCTTTTCCGGACGGGCGGCGGAAAAGCTGTTTTCATCGGAGCGGGCCATGAAGGCGCTGGGCAACAGCTTCCTGCTGGCGGTGGCACTCTCCATCACCGTCAATGTGGTGGGCATCTTCATAGTTCTGGTAACCCACTATTTCCGGATCCGGGGTTCGCGGATCCTGTTCCTGGGCTACGCCTCCACGTTCATCTACGGCGGCATCGTGCTGGCGGCCGGGTACAAGTTCATCTACGGCGACAAGGGAATCGTCACCTCGCTGCTGGTGAAAGTGTTCCCGGGCATGGATCCTGCGTGGTTTTCCGGTTTCTTTGCCGTCCTGGTGGTCATGACCTTTGCCACAACCACCAACCACATGCTGTTCGTGGCCAACGCGCTGAAGGGCGTCGACTATCAGACCATCGAGGCAGCGCGGAACCTTGGTGCATCCACCTGGACCATCCTGCGGCGCATCGTGCTTCCCATGCTCAAGCCCACGCTGTTCGCGGTGACCATCCTGTCCTTCCTCACCGGCCTTGGCGCCCTGAGCGCCCCGCAGGTGCTGGGCGGCCGGGACTTCCAGACCATCACCCCGATGATCCTGACGTTCACCAACAGCCCCACTTCCCGTGACCTTGCCGCACTGCTGGCTGTGATCCTGGGCCTGGCTACCGTGTTGATGCTTACCGTCATGACCCGCATGGAGAAGGGCGGCACGTACTTTTCGGTGTCCAAGGTGTCCTCGGCGCTGCAGAAGCAGCAGATCACCAACCCGCTGGCGAACGCCGCCGTCCATGTGGTGGCATATCTGCTGTTTGCGGTGTACACCCTTCCGGTGGTGCTCATTGTGCTGTACTCGTTCGCCGACGGAGCGGCCATCCAGACCGGTCAGCTCTCCCTGGGGAGCCTGACCCTGGACAACTACGTCCGGGTCCTGACCGAGCAGTCCGGGCTGCGGCCCTTCATTGTCAGTGTTGTGTACAGTGCCCTGGCTGCCCTGATCGCCGTCGGCGGCCTGCTGTTCGTGGCCCGGCTGCTTCAGAGGTACAGGAACTGGGTGTCTTCAGTTTTCGAATACCTGCTCCACATCCCTTGGATCCTTCCTTCGGCACTGCTGGCCCTGGGCCTGATCATCAGCTACGACCACCCGAATCCGCTGGTGGGCGGTGCCGTTCTCACCGGAACCACGGTGATCCTGCTGATCGCGTTCGTCACCGTGAAGATCCCCTTCACGCTGCGCATGCTCAAGGCGTCCTTCGCGTCGGTGAACTCCTCGCTGGAGGAAGCCGCGGCGATCATGGGGGCAAAAACGCTCTATGTGTTCCGGAGGATCCTCCTGCCGCTGGTGCTTCCCGCGGCCGCCGCCATCACCGCACTGAACTTCAACAGCCTGCTGGACGACTACGACACCGCCATCTTCCTGGCACACCCGCTCGTCCAGCCGCTGGGCCTGGTCATCAAGGCCAACACCGACGGCGCCGAAGGCGTGGAAGGGATCGCCAACACCTTCGTTTACACGGTGCTCCTGATGGTGATTACCGGCATCACCATGTACCTGGTGTACGGGCGGTCCGGCCGCCGAGGAGCGGGAAAGAAGCGCCTGCCTGCAGTTGCTCCAGCCTCCCCCGGGGCAGAGCCGCCACCGGCCGCCGCGTCCGCCTCAGGGGAGGACAGCAAGCTTCCAGCCGCGCCCGTGCCCTGATCAGGCCGCTGTGCCGCTTCCGACGGCGGCCCTTCCGTTCCGCCATCGGGCCAGGTTCAGCAGGTGGTCCCGGAAGGGCTGGGCAGCGTCTGCCAGGGCAAGCCGCATCAATGCCATCGACCCCATGCTGAGGGCACGGGTGCGCAGCCGTCGCTGCCTGTTGTACAAGGCGAGTGCCTGACTTGGCGGAAGGCTGTTGAGCAGGTCTGCCAGTGTCACCGCGTCCACGAGCGACTCACAAGCACCGCGGCCCAGGTTGGGGGTCATTGCGTGCGCCGCGTCCCCAAAGAGGACAACGCGGCCGCGGACGAAGCTGCGAAGCGGCGGAGTGGTCCAGATCCTCTGGGCAAGGGAGAAGTCGGGAACGGCAGAAGCCAGCACCTGGCGGATCGCCGGCGCATGCGCGGCGAAACGCTGCCGTGCCTGCTCCAGCGCCTCTGCCACGTCGATCCCGGTCGGGCCGAGCCCGGAGCACCAGCTGGCGTACCAGTTGGTGCCGCCCGGCGCGGCCGCGATTCCAAACAGGTCGCCGCGCCCCCAGTACTCCCCAACGTCCCCGGGAGTGACGGGGGAAGGGACCGTGCCGCGTACGGCAAGGTAGGGCATAAGTCGGGCATTGCTGGCCTCGCCCCACACGTCGCGGCGGACAACACTGTGAACACCGTCCGCACCGACCACCAGGCCGCCCTCCGCCGGAAGACGCCGGACGTGCGTGGTGTTGCGGCGGACGCCTGCCGGCGCGGCCGAATCAAGCAACCGGAGCAGATGGGTCCTGGAGATGCCGAACATCCCGCCGCCGTCCACCGTGACCCAGGGCTGTCCAGCAGCGTTACGGACGGAACCGCTGCCGATCACCGGGCTGGCCGCCCGCGCCTCCGCGAGGATGCCAATCCGGGCCAGGGCACGCTGGGCGTTCGGCCACATCGCCAGCACAGTCCCGACGGCGGGCAGTTCCGGCCGCTTCTCATGGACAGTGACCCGAAACCGGGTTTGATCCAGGCAGGCCGCGAGCGCCAGCCCGGCGATGCCGCCTCCGACGATCGAGATCGTTTCCATGCGCAAATCCTACTACTTTTGTAGTAGAACCGGAGCGGGTCACTAGACTGGCTTCATGCCGGACCGCCGCACCCAACTGCTCGATGCCGCACTGGCCGTGGTAGCGGACAAGGGGATGAAGGGCCTCACCCACCGGGCAGTGGATGCCGCAGCAGGACTGACGGAAGGGACAACGTCAAACTACTACCGCAACCGCGCAGCCCTGGTTGATGCAGTCCTCGACCGCCTGCTGCAACTGGATGCCGAACTCCTGCGGAACGTCGGCCCGGCCGGCCCGCCGTCGAACATCGCCGAACTGGCCGGACAACTCGCCGCGATGGTACTGGGCCTGGCCAGGCAGCACACCGGGCTGACCCGCGCCCGAATGGCCCTTTCCCTGGACCACCCCGAGGCCGTGACGGCCGGGCATCGGCTTCTGGTGGGCGGATTGGAACAGATGCTGGTGGCGATGGGCGTCCCGGACGCACCGTCCCGGGCACGGGATGTGGCGGACTATGGCGACGGCCTCCTGCTCCACCTGCTGACCGTACGGCGCGACGACCAGCCGGACGCGGCCGCCGTTGCGGCCGCCATAGGGCGCCTGATCGGCTAGCGTGCGCCCGGCCACCCCGTGTAGGCCTCCGCGAAGTACGCCAATGGTCCGGCACCCAGCGTACCGGGCAGCGGTCAGCCCGCCGTCGTCCGTTCCCGGAACCGGCGCCAGGCAACCGGGGCCAGCACCACGGCAATGCCGACGGCGGCTCCAATCACCGTTTCAATGATGCGGTCGCGGAGCAGGATGGCCGGCGAGGACGGGACCACCAGAAGCGTGGAGATCAGGGCAAGCGGTGTCACGAAGACCTGGGCCAGCAGATACTGGCGGATGATGAACATCTCCGCACCGAACTGGCAGAGTGCCATGACCAGCACCGTCTGCCACGGCTGCAGCTCCAGGAGCACGACGCCGGCAAGGATCACCAGGCCCAGCATGGTGCCGATGATCCTTTGGATGCCGCGGCGGATACGGTGGCGGGTGGTGTGCCCCACCAGGGGAACCACAGCGGCCACCATGGCCCAGTAATTGTGGCCGAATCCCAGCCGTTCCCCGGCCCAGGTGGCGAGCGCTCCGGCGAGTCCGGCAGCCACCAGGTAGCCGAGGCCCTCCAGCCAGGCCGCTCGCTTTTCGTCGGTGGTCCGGCGGATGGGCCGGGGGCGGGTCCAGGGGGTGCGGTGGCAGGGCAGAATCCTCGCGGAGATCCCGATCAGCAGGCACAGCGCCGTGGTGAGGACCGACACCAGCATCCCCTGCCAGAGCGGGGGCTGGTTGGGGATGGATGCGATGGCGGCGAAGGCGAAGATGTGGAACAGGGAGCCGGCAGGCCGCAGCCGGAACCAGGAGATGGCCATCGAGCAGGCGCCGGCCACGACGGTGGTGGCTAGCACCAGGAGCCAGGTGGTGGTTGCGGTGTCCAGCCCCCACGCCGCCTGCATCCTCGCGGCCAGCGAGGCGAGGAGGATCACCAGCAGCATGAGCAGGCCGGCCCGCAGTTGCAGCGCGAAGCGGACGCCATGGGGTTCGCCCCGGCCGTAGATCCCGGTGAAGGCGCCGAAGGAAGCGAAGATCGCCAGGTCCAGCCGTCCCAGGAGCACCAGGGTGAGCAATGGAACGAAGACTCCCACAGCGCACCTCAGGGCAGGGTGGTGGTCCTTGTTGCCAGGGGCAATGCTGAACATTTCAGCGAGCATCTTCACGTGGACAGTGGCGCCTTTCCTGCGGTTTCCGGGAGGAGGTTTCTTACGGGCGGCCGCGCTGACGTTCCTGCTAAATCCTAAGGGGCACGCACCGGAAACCATCCGGCGCGTTCCCTTGAATGGAACGAGGAGGCAATGCGACTGAAACAGCGGCCCGTGATGCTTATGCCATGAAGCCCAGTGCACGGAACTCCCCTGCGGCCGAACTGAGCTGTGAAGTCTGCGGCCTGATGCCCGAGCCGACTAAGGCGCGGCTGACCTTGGCGAACGTGGCCGTGATGCTCCCGATCGAACTCCTGGTGCATGCCCTGGTGGTGGGCACCGAGCTTCCATACCTGGCAAAAGTGCTGGCCTTGGCGGTCACCGCCACTGTCCTGGTCATCTGGGTGGCGGAACCCTCGGCCAGCAGGATCCTGCGCGGCTGGCTGCACGCGCCCGCCCTGCGGCTGCGCAGGAAGCTGGGCACCGCACCCGCGCTGTGGCGGGCGCGCACCATCCTGCGCGATGAGCCCGGCTCGCTGCAGCGTGTCACCAGGGCGCTAGCCCGGAAAGGTACCAACATCCTGAGCATCCACGTGCATCCGGTGCCCGGCGGCGTCCTGGACGAGTTTGTCCTTGGGGCACCCGGCGGCATCGGCGAGCGCGAGCTTCTGGATGCATTAGCGGACGCCGGCGGCTCCGCCCCGCAGGTGTGGCCCACCACCAGCCTGGCGATGGCTGACGGACAGACCCGCGCGCTGAGCCTTGCTGCGCGGATCGCGGATGCACCTGAGGAACTGCCGCTTGCCGTGGCGGAACTGCTTCGGGCCCGGATCCTCACCCCGGCCGAAGAGGCTGCGGCCCCCGCCGCGAACGACGCCGGCACCCGGCTCAAGATCCCCACCGCATGGCACGGCCCCATCACCTTCGCCCGGCCCGGCGAACCGTTCACACCGGCAGAGTCCGCCCGGGCCCACCGGCTCGCAGAACTCGCCGAAATCCTGGCATACCGGTCGCCCGCGCCACCGGAATAGCACTGCCTGCCCGGCTCCCTGGCCCAATCAGGTGGCGCCAGCTGTCGTTTTGGGCCGTCAAAAACGACAGTTGGCGCTGTTAACTGGGGATCCATATCGCAGGGTCAGGCGGGTCCGCGGCGGTCACAATCCGTTTGCAGCAGTTTCCGGAGGGGACTTCGGGAAAATCCTTGACAGTGGTGCGGGTCACTCCTACCGTTGTCCTTGGGATCCCAAAGCGGGATCCCAAAACTGAACAGCCGGCGCTCCGGATCGCCGGCCGACGCGTTGCCCCTGATTCCGCGGAACCCGCCATCTCAGAGCCGGCCCGCCCATCCCGCACTTTCCCCATCCGTATACTTCCCCGTGAAGGAGAAGCTGTGTCCATTCCAAACACCGAGACAACGGCGGCGTCCGCCGGCGATACTTCCCCAGACCAGACCCCGGGCGAGACCCGCAAGGACGGCGTGCAACGGCGCACCTCCGTCCGCTGGAAGCTCTTCCTCCTGCTGCTGGTCCTCGTTGCCGTCAACTACATTGACCGGGGCTCCATCTCGGTTGCCCTCCCCATCATCCAAAAGGAGTTCAATCTCGCTCCTGAACTGGTGGGCCTCCTGCTCTCCGCCTTCTTCTGGACCTACGCCCTGATGCAGATTCCGGTTGGCTGGCTGATCGACAAGTTCGGACCCCGCAAGGTCATGACCGCCTCATGCGTCGGCTGGGGTGCGGCCACTGCCGCATCCGGCATGGCAGGTGGTTTCCTCAGCATGTTCATCGCCCGGATGGGCATCGGCGTCACCGAGGCGGGCGTGATGCCCGCCGGCGGAAAACTCAACGCCATCTGGATGCACAAATCCGAACGCGGCCGCGGTGCCACCATCCTCGACGCCGGCGCTCCCCTGGGTGCCGGGCTCGGCGGCATCATCATCGCCGGGCTCATCGCGGCCACCGGCAGCTGGCGCTGGGCGTTCGTCATCGCCGGCGCCGCCACGGTACTCATGGGCGTGGCCGTCTGGTGGTACGTCCGCGACAATCCCCGGGAGCACCGTGGGGTCAACGAGGCCGAGGCTGCCTACATCGAGGCCTCCCACGCCGAAGAGGATGCCGAGGCAAAACTGGATGGCAGCCAGGGCAAGCGCGCATTGCTCCCCTACCTCAAATTCCGTTCCTTCTGGGCCATGTGCTTGGGATGGCTGGGGTTCAACGGCGTGTTCTACGGCCTGCTGACCTGGGGACCCCTATACCTGGCACAGGCAAAGGGCTTCGATTTGAAGACCATCGGCTGGTCCACCTTCGTGATCTTCGGAGCAGGTTTCGTGGGCGAGATCATCGGCGGCACCATCGCCGACAAGTGGCGGGCCTCCGGCGCGTCGGCCAACCGCGTCATGCGCACCCTGCTGGGCATCTCCAGCGCCGTGGTCATCGGCGGCCTGGTTGGCGTCACGCTGGTCGCGGACCCCGCCACCGCCGTCGCACTGCTCTCGCTTGTCATGTTCTTCCTGCGCTGGGTGGGCCTGTTCTGGAGCATCCCCTCCATCCTGGGCGGCCGCACGAATGCGGGTGTCCTGGGCGGGGCGATGAACTTCAGCGGCAATATCTCCGGCTTCGTCACTCCCATCGCCGTGGGACTGATTGTGGGTGCAACGGGCTCCTACACCTGGGCGCTGCTCTACTTCGTGGGCTCGGCGATTGTCATGGGCGCCTCCGTGCTGACGCTGAACTACAACAAGCGGCTTCCTGTCTAAGCTAGCCATCCAAGCAACACCTGATCCGCGTTCCCGCTGCCGGGAGCCGTGTCCACCAAGAATCCGATTGGAGCACCATGCTGACCGCAGAAGAAACCCAGGACAAAGAACGCCCGCTGCGCGAGGCCGTCCGGGACACGCTCCGCACCCGGATTTTCGAAGGACACTACCCTCCCGGCACGCGGCTGGTGGAACGCGACCTCGCGGCTGAATTCTCCGTCTCCAGGCTTCCGGTCCGCGAAGCACTCCGCATGCTCCGCCAGGAGGGGCTGATCAGCGACCGGGGCGCCCGGGGAGCAGAAGTCAGCACCCTGAGCCCCAAGGATGTGGAGGACCTCTTCGATGTCCGCCAGTCCCTGGAAGTCCTGGCCTGCCGGCTCGCCGCGGTGAGGGCCACCGCAGAAGACCTTGCGTACCTGAAGGGGCTGCTGGACAGCGCAGACGATTTCCTGGCCAAGGGCGCCGTGATGGAAGCGCACCGTGCCAACAGCGAATTCCACGATGCCATCACAGGCATCGCCGACAACAACTTCCTCAAGTCGGCACTGGAGCCCCTGCAGGGCCGGATGCACTGGCTGTTCCGCCATGTGAGCGACCTGCCGGAGCTGATCAGGGAACACCGCGAACTGTATGCCGCGATTGCCAGCGGCGATCCCGACCGGGCCGCGGCACAGTCTGCGTCCCACATCGGCAAGTACCGGGAGCAATTCCCGGAGGACTTCCAAAAAACCGAACCCCAACTTCACCGGAAGAGATAATGCGACTCCTGGTCATCAACCCCAACATCAGCGACGATGTCACAGCCCTGATCGAATCCGAGGCACTGCGCTCCGCCGCGCCCGGGACCGAGCTGGTGGTCCGCACGGCCCGCTACGGCATGGAGTACATCGAGACCCGCTTTGAATCCCTTGTGGCAGCCGGCGCCGTGGCTGAAATCATTGCCACGCATACCCTCCCCGGCGCTGAAGCCGTGGATGCAGTGGTGGTTGCGGCCTTCGGCGACCCCGGGATGCCGGCGCTGAAGGAACTGGCCGGCGTGCCCGTCATCGGCATTACCGAAGCTGCACTCTGCGCCGCCGCACTGCAAGGCCACCGCTTTTCCATCATCGCCATCTCGGACCGGATCAGGCCTTGGTACCAGGACTGCGTGGACCGGTTCGGCCTTGCCGGACGGCTGGCCTCCATCCGTTCGATCAACGAATCCCTTAAGGCCATCAGCTCCGTCCAGCAGGACTTCAAGGAAACCCTGCTGGCACTGAGCCGCCAGACCGTGGCGGAGGACGGCGCCGACGTCGTCATCCTGGCAGGAGCCCCGCTCGCCGGGCTCGCCCGCGAACTGAAGGGACAGATCCCTGTTCCCGTGGTGGACGGGATCTCCGCCGGAATCCGGATGGCGGAAGCGGTGGCGGGACTCCAGTCCGGCCCGCACCGTGCAGGCGCCTTCGCTCCGCCGCCCGCCAAGTTCCGCGCCGGCCTCAGCCCGGACCTCGACGCAGCCCTCACCGCAGCCCAGGACAGCGCAGTCCCCGCGCTGCCCACCGCCTGAACCAGCAGCTTTCCCCGAAGGAGGACACCGATGTCCCGCCAACCAGACCTTGTCATTGCCAATGCCACCGTGGTCAACAGCGATGGGCGCAGGGCCGCCCATATCGTGGTCCGGGACGGCCTGGTCGCCGAACTCGCCGACGCCGCCGGGCCGGCGCCTGCCGCCGCACGTACCATCGACGCCGCCGGCAGGCTGATGATACCCGGCGGCGTGGACGGCCACTGCCATGTTGCCCAGGTGACAGGCCGCTTCCGCACCCTGGACGACTACCGCACCACATCCACCGCAGCCCTGTGGGGCGGCACCACTACCATCATCGATTTCGGAATTCCACGGGACGCCCAGGAAACACCGCTCGCCGCCGTCCTGAACAAGAAGGAGCTGGCCATCGAATCCCGGTGCGACGTCGCCCTTCACGGTGCCGTGATCAACTGGGACGAAACGGTGCCGTGGCAGCTGGAGCAGCTCGCCGCCGAAGGGGTGCGGTCGGTGAAGATGTATACCACCAACCGTGGCACCACCATGGCCGACGGGGACACCATCCTCAAGGTCATGCGTGAGATGGTCCGGCTGGACGGCCTTACCTACATCCATGCCGAGCACGACCCCATCATCGCTGACTGCACGGAACAGCACGCGCAGGACGGCCGGATCGGCATCGGGCACCTGCACCGGACCCGGCCCGAGCTGGCCGAAGAAACCTCCGTCAAGGAGACCCTGGCCATGGCCGAATATACGGGCGCCCCCGTGTACTTCGTCCACCAGTCCACACCCGGGGCGGTGGACCTGGTTTCCGATGCGCGCGCCCGTGGATTGGAGGCCTTCTCAGAGACCTGCCCGCATTACGTCACCCTGGACGATTCGGTTTACGGCTCAGCCTTTCCGGAGTGGTTCGCTTGCTGCCCTCCCATGCGCAGCGCCCGGACAGTGGCCGCGCTCAGGGAACGGCTGGCGACCGGTGCCATCCACACCATGTCCTCGGACCACTCCTGCTACGACCTTTCCCAGAAGCGCGAACGGACTGACGACGTCCGTGCCATGCCGCATGGCCTGCCCGGCGTGGAGACCAGGATGCCCGTCACCTTCACGGCAATGACAGCCGAGGGCGCCAGCGTGGAGGCCTTCGTGGAGGCCTTCTCCGCCGGCCCGGCGCGGATTAACGCAGTGCCCGGAAAAGGCCGCATCGCCGAAGGGTTCGACGCCGACCTCGTCATCTTCGACCCCGCCGAGGAGCGCACCGTTGACGGCGCAAACCTGCACATGGGAACCGACTTTTCGCCCTTCCACGGGGATGTGCTGGCCGGCTGGCCCGCCGTCGTTGTTTCCCGCGGCCGGGTGGTGCTGGACGGGGAGGGATTCCACGACCCCGGCGCCGCCGGCCGCTTCCTTGCCCGCAACGGCTTCCGCCAGCACCAGTCCACCTCCCCCGCCGGCGTTACCCACGCCGCAGCCATCTAGGAGCACCCAATATGCCAGCGACAACACGGGCCCGCAGGATCGGCATGATCGTGCCGTCCTCCAACACCTGCCTGGAGCCGCAGACCTACCGGATCCTCGGTAACCGCACCGACGTCACGGTCCATTTCACCCGTATTCCGGTCACCAGGATCGCCTTGGACGATTCTTCCGACCGGCAGTTCGATGCGACCGTCATGCGCGAGGCGGCCAGGCTTCTTGCGACGGCGGACGTGGACGTTATTGCCTGGAACGGCACCTCCGGCTCCTGGCTCGGTTCTGCACACGACCGTGAACTCGTGGCAGAAATTACCGACGCCACCGGCATCCCCGCCACCACATCCACCCTGGCCTACCTTGAGGCCTTTCGCACTTTCGGCACAGAACGGATGGCGCTGTTCACCCCGTACACTGAGGACGTCAACCGCCAAATCATCGCTTCCTACGAACGGGAAGGGATCAAGACAGTTGACCACCGTGCCCTGGGCCTAAGCGACAACGAGTCATTTGCCCGGGTCACCGACGATGAAATGCGGCCCGGTTCGCGGGAACTGGCAGCTGCTGCCCCTGACGCGCTCATCTACCTGTGCACCAACCTCTACGGTGCCAACATCACGGCCGAAATCGAGGAAAGCACCGGCGTTGCCGTGCTGGATTCGGTGGCGGTGACGCTGTGGCATGCCCTGCAGCTCGCAAACGCACCGCTGCTGGAGCCGCGGTGGGGCAGGTTGCTGGGGTAGCAACACCTACATCCGCAGGGTCAGGGCCCCCGGATCCAAGGTCATCAGGACGTGCTTGCCCTGGCCCTCATGGTCGCCGTCGAGCTGGTAATCGTCCTTGTGCTCCAGGATGATTTCCACGGATTTACCCTGGAAATACTCCACGGAAGTATCCTTGTTCCGGCCCTTGACGATCATTCCGGCGAGCACCGAGAGCCAGCCCAGCCGCCCATGGTGGGGGGCCAGGACGGCCACATCCAGCAGCCCGTCATCCATCTTCGCCTCCGGGAAGATCTCCAGGCCGCCCTGGACCTTGCCGCAGTTACCCACCATGACGCTGCGGACCCCGCGGTGCACGGCCCGCTTGCCGTCGATGACAACGGTAGCCCTGACCGGCTTGCCTGGCAGGTTGCGGATGCCGGCGTCCACGTAGGCCAGCCAGCCCACCTTGTGCTTCAGCTCCTCGTCCGTGTCCGCCATGATGGTGGCGTCGTAGCCAACGCCCGCCATCACCAGGAACAGCTGTTCCATGTCAGGATCGCTCCGGCGGGCACGGACCACGTCGATCTTCCGCTCGGTTCCTGCGAGGGCGCCGGCCATGGCACCGTCAAAGTCCGTGATGTCCATGCCCAGGTTCCGTGCCAGCAGATTGCCCGTGCCCAGCGGCAGCAGGCCCATCGGCACCTCGCCGCCGGAGAGGACTTCGGCCACGCACCGTACGGTGCCGTCACCGCCGCCGGCAATCACGATGTCGGCTCCCTGGGCCAGGGCTTCCTTCGCCTGGCCGACGCCGGGATCCTCCTTGGTGGTCTCGAACCACAGCGTCTCACCCCACCCGTTTTCAGCGGCGTGACGGGCTGCAAGCTCCTTGACATCGATGTCCACCGTTTTGGCCGGATTGATGATGATGGCTGCGCGCTGGGGGGTGAGGGGTCGGGTGGCAGTCATGGCGTCCTTCGGTGGCAATTTTGAAAGGCTACTTCTGAAAGAAGGGTAGCCTGCCGGGGGCAGGGTTCGGAGCAGGTGGCGGCAACGCGCGGAGGCTACAACGCTTTCACTGCTCCCAGCACCTGCGCCAAAGAGTCCTTCGCGTCACCGAACAACAGGGACGTCTGCGGCTGGTACAGCAGCTCGTTCTCGATTCCCGCGAAGCCCGGGCGCATGGAGCGCTTGAGGAACACCACCTGCCGCGCCTCGGCCACCTCCAGGATGGGCATGCCGTAGATCGGCGAGCCGGAGGAGGTCTTGGCTGCCGGGTTCACAACGTCGTTGGCGCCCACCACCAGGGCCACGTCGGCCGTCTTGAATTCGGGGTTGATCTCGCCCATTTCCTTGAGCGATTCATATGGCACGTTGGCCTCGGCCAGCAGCACGTTCATATGCCCCGGCATCCGGCCCGCCACCGGATGGATGGCGAAATCGACGTCGATGCCCCGCGCTTCCAGGGCGTCAGCCAGCTCCGCCGCCGTATGCTGCCCCTGCGCCACCGCCAGGCCGTAGCCGGGGACAATGATCACCCGCTGCGCGTATCCGAGCAGCACCGCCACATCCTCCGGGCTGGAGGACCGGACGGGACGTTCGCTCAAGGCTGTGGAACCCGCCGTCGACCCTCCCCGGAAGGCGCCGAACAGGATGCCGGCAACGCTGCGCCCCATCGCTGCGGCCATGGCGCGCGTGAGGATGGTACCGGAGGCGCCCACCAGGGTGCCGGCCACCACCAGGAGGACGTTGCCGAGCACTACGCCGGACGCGGCGACGGCCAGGCCGGTGAACGCGTTCAGCAGCGAGATCACGATGGGAACGTCCGCCCCTCCCACAGGCAGCACCAGCAGGACGCCGGCGGCCAGCCCCAGCACAAGGAGCAGCACCGCAAGGACGGGGGAACCGGTAAGGACGACGGCGACGGCGGACGCCACGGCGGCGAGCAGCACCGCCGCCATCACCACGGGGAGCCCGGGAAACACCACGGGACGGGTGGTCATCAGTTCCTGGAGCTTGGCAAACGTGACGCCGGACCCGGCGAACGAGACGGCGCCCACCAGGAGCGTGAACACGATGGCAAGGCGTACCCAGGGATCGTCCGTGTGGGCCAGTTCGAGGAGGGCCACGAGGGCAGCAGCCCCGCCGCCCACGCCGTTGAAGATGGCTACCAGCTGGGGCATTTGCGTCATCTTCACGCCCCGGGCCACCGGGGCTGCCACCACGGTGCCCACCGCGATGGAGCCGAGGATCCAGGGGATGTTGTCCAGCCGCACGGACAGGAACACCGTGAGCACGCCGATCAGGGCACCAAGTGCCCCGATGAGGTTGCCGCGGCGGGCGGTCCGCGGGGAGCTGAGGCCGCGCAGCGCCAGGATAAAGAACACGGCAGCCACGAGGTACAGCAGTGCCGTCCAGGCGGGATCGAGGAGGATCATTTGCTGCCTGCCTTTTTCGCCGCCGGCCGGGTGACCTCTTTCTTCGCGTGGAACATGTGCAGCATCCGGTCCGTGACCACGAAGCCGCCCACCAGGTTGGCGGTGGCCAGGACGACGGCCAGCAGCGCGATGGCCAGGACCCATGGGTCGCCGGCCTGGCCGGCGACGATGATGGCGCCCACCAGGATGATGCCGTGGATGGCGTTGGCTCCGGACATCAGGGGTGTGTGCAGGGTGCTGGAAACTTTGGAGACCACCTCGAACCCAACGAACACGGCCAGGACCGTGATGGTCAGCAGGCTCATTCCGTCCATCAGAGTGCCCCTTCCTGCCGTGCGTGGATTCTCTGCGCCAACAGTTCGGCGGTGGGCTGGTGCCGCACCCCGCCGTCGTGCGTCAGGCATGCGCCCGCCAGCACCTCGTCGCCGAAGTCCGGGGCAACGGTGCCGTCCCGCACCATGAGCGCCAGCAGGTTTGCCACGTTCTTGGCATAAAGCCGGGACGCATCCGAGGCCATGGCGGAGGCCGGATCCTTGAGCCCGACCAGGCTCACGTGCCCGGCGCCGTCGGCTGTGGGGACCGCGATATCCGCGCCGGCGACCACGCCCTCCACGTTGCCGCCCGATTCGGCAGCGAGGTCGACGACGACAGAGCCGGGCCGCATGCCCTGCACCATTTCCCGGGTCACCAGCAGCGGGGCGGGCCTGCCGGGGACGGCCGCCGTCGTAATGAGGACGTCCGACTGGGCGACGTGGGGTGCCAGCAGCTGCCGCTGCCGGGTTCCGGCGTCGCTGCTGAGCTGGCGGGCGTAGCCGCCGGCCGCTTCCGCCGTCTCGAGATCCAGCCGGATGAAGGTGCCGCCCATGGATGCGACCTCGTCAGCGGACGCGGGGCGGATATCGTTCGCGAAGACACGGGCACCCAGCCGCTTCGCGGTGCCGATGGCCTGCAGCCCTGCCACGCCGGCGCCGAGCACCAGGACCCTGGCGGGGGGCACCGTCCCGGCAGCCGTCATGTAGAGGGGAAAGAAGTGCGGCAGCCGGATGGCCGCTTCCAGGACGCAGCGGTAGCCGGCCACCAGGGCCTGGGAACTGAGGGCGTCCATTGACTGCGCCCGGGAGATCCGGGGGACCAGTTCCAGCGCGAAGGAGGTGATGTGCCCGTTCGCGAGCGCCTGCACGGTGTCCAGTTCGGACGACGGCGAGGCGAGGCCAACGGTGACCGCCCCCGGCTTCAGGGAAAGGGCCGTATGCGGGTCAAGGGGCCGGACGTGGACCAGGACATCGAGTTCCTTCGCTTCCAGCAGGGGCACGACGGCGGCTCCGGCCTGGCGGTACTCGTCATCCGCATGTCCGGCGGCTTCACCGGCGCCCGACTCTATGAGCACCTCAAGGCCCATGCCTGCCAGTTGCTTGACCGATTCCGGCGTCGCGGCCACGCGCCGCTCGCCCTCGCGGTGTTCCCGCGGAATGCCCAGTTTCACCCGCCAAGCTCCCTCCTGCCGCGACCGGCAGTCGTGTGGCAGCCGCTCTGCTGCGCACAGTTGGCTTGAGTCTAGAGCGCCCACTGCTGCTGCGGGAGTAGGGCGGCGGCCTTGGATGGCAAACAGTTACGTTTGGCCCAGGCCGCAGACCATACGGTCCCGCCGGGCGGCCGAGTCATCTGGGGGCGGGAACGACATCAAATTCACACTTTTCAGGAAGGGAAGGCTACCCTAAGTCGTTCCCATCTTTTGTTCCTGCTTCCCCGGCAGCCCTGCAAGGCGGTATTTTCGTGCGCTCGTTCCTTCGGCCCCGCGTCCTCGTGGCAGCCCTCACCACCCTCACCCTGGCCGGCTGCGGCTTCAGCGGCACCCAGACGCAGTCAGTCCAAAGCACCGCCGCCGCGGACACCAGCCAGCGCATCGTGGTGAACAACTTCCGGGCCCCGGTGGCCAACTGGGCCCTCGAATCAGATGCCGCCTACATCCTCTCCCTCTCCGGCTGCCTGGAGACGCTGACCAAGTATGACCAGGCCGAGGGCAAGGTTGTGCCGTTCCTGGCCACCGAATGGAAGCAATCCTCCCCGCTGGACTGGGACTTCACCATCCGCCAGGACGTGTCGTTCCAGGACGGAACCAAGCTCACTGCCGAATCCGTGGTGGCCGCACTGAACCACGTCCTGGATGCCAAGGTCCCCGCCCGCGCCTTCAACCGCACCATGATCAGCAGCGTCAGCGCCGTGGACGGAAGCACCGTCCGTGTGAGCACCCCGGCCGAGAACCCTTTGGTCCCGTACCGCATGGCGAGCGTCAACACCGGCATCCTCGCCCCAGCAGCCTACAAGGACACCGAGGTGGACCCGTTCGGCCGCTGCACCGGCCCCTTCACCCCGGTCTCGGAAAAAACCAAGCAGTCGCTGACGCTTGACCGCAATGAAAACTACTGGGGCGGCGACGTCCAGCTGGCAGGGGCGGAGATCCGCTTCATCACCAACGGCGCCACCCGCGCCGCCCAGGTCCAGACCGGCGAAGCGGACATCTCCCTCTCCATCCCCGTCGCCAGCCTGGCCACCCTGAAGGGCGCTGCCGGCGTCACCGTGCTGGGCGCCGACTCACCACGTACAGCCACGCTCTATATGAACAACGGCCGTGCCCCGCTGGACAACGTCGACGTGCGCAAGGCAATCCGCGATTCCCTGGACCTGGAGGCCCTGGCTGCCAGCGTCTACGAAGGCGCGGCCCTGCCCGCCACGGGACCTTTCGCACCGTCGGAGCCCTGGGCCGGTGACGCGCAGGAGGAGCACAAGCAGGACCTGGAGGCGGCCCGCGCCCAGCTGGAAAAAGCCGGCTACACCCCTGACCGCCCGCTGGAGATCATCGCCATCGTGGAGCGCGCCGAATTCGCGGACGTCGCCGCGGTCATCCAGGAGAACCTGAAGACCATCGGCATCCCGCTGTCCATCCAGGCAAAGGAATACGCTTCCGCGGAACCTGACGTGCTGGCGGGCAACTACGACATGCTTCTCAGCCAGCGCAACCGGCTGATCGACATCGCCGACCCCATCGGCTTCCTGACGGCCGACTACACCTGCAAGGGCACGTACAACCTGAGCCACTTCTGCGATGCCGAGTACGACAGGATCATCGCCGAGGCGGCCAAGACAGTGGACACGAACGAACGGTACAAGCTGTACGCGGAAGCCGGCCAGATCCTCCGGGACAAGGCGGTCAACGCCTGGCTGGTCAACGAACAGGCCACCGACGCCATCCGCACGGATGTCCTGAACTACGTGCAGGATCCCCTCTCCCGGTACGTCCTGACGGCAAAGACGGCCAAGGCCGCCTCCTAGCCCCTCAGGACCACCGCATGCTGCAGTTCATCGCCAAACGGACGGCCACCCTGGTGGCCGCCGTCGCTGTGTCCTCTTTCGCGGTGTTCCTCATCCCCTACGTCACCCCCGGCGACCCGGTCCGGAAAATCATCCGGTCCAGGGTCACCGGGGATGCCATCGAAGACTCCTCCGTCCAGGCCCTCGCCCAGAGCCTGGGACTGAACGATCCCCTGGCCGCCCAGTACTTCCGGTGGCTGGGCAACTTCTTCAGCGGCGACATGGGGCTGTCCTACGTCAGCCGCACCCCCGTCGCCGAGCAGGTCCTGCCCGCGCTTGCCGTCACGCTCAGCCTCGTGGCCATGTCGCTGGGGCTCGCCGCCGCCGTCGCCCTTCCGCTCGGCATCATCTCCGGACTGCGTCCCGGCAGCCTGCCGGACAAGGCCATCACTGCCGTGACCCAGGCGTTCATCGCCATGCCGGAGTACTGGGTGGCGCCGGTGCTGGTCCTGGTCTTCGCCCTCAAGCTCTCGGTGCTGCCCACGGCCGGGTGGAACGACCTGTCCTCGGCGGTCCTTCCTGCCCTGACCCTGGCACTGCGGCCCATCAGCTTCTTCACCTCCGCGGTCCGCGCCGGCATCATCGACGCAGCAGCAGCGGACCACGTCCCGGCTGCCCGGGCGCGCGGCCTGAGCCATGCCCAGTCCATCGTCCGGCATGTCATTCCCAACGGACTGGTACCCCTGTCCACCCTGTTCGCCGTCTGGTTTGCCGGGCTGCTGGGCGGCTCCGTGATCGTCGAGGTGATCTTCGCGGTGCCCGGCATGGGCCGGCTGCTCTTTGATTCCGTGGTCAACAGCGACATCCCCCTCGCACAGGGCGGCGTGGTGGTGGTCGTGGCGCTTGCCGTGGCGGTAACCACCCTTGCCGATTTCGTCCACCGCTTCCTCAACCCCACGGTGGGAGGTTCCCTTGCGTAGCCGGATCACCGTAACCACCGTGGCAGCGTCGGTCCTGGCCCTGATCGTCCTGGCTGTGCTGCTGGCCCCGTGGATCTCGCCCTACCCGCCCGCGGAGCAAAACCTGGCACTGCGCCTGGCACCGCCGTCGGCAGCGCACTGGCTCGGCACCGACAACCTGGGCCGGGACACGCTGAGCCGGATCCTGGAGGGTGGCCGGTTCTCCATGTCCGTCGCCGCACTGGCAACAGTGCTGACCTGTATCCTGGGCGCCGGCATCGGCATCCTTAGCGCCCGGCGCCGCGGCTGGGTGGATGAGTTCCTCACCCGCACCAACGATGTCCTGCTCGCGCTGCCGGAGATGGTGGTGGCGCTGTTCATCGTGGCAGCCCTCGGCACCGGATTCGGCCCCCTGCTGCTGGCGCTCACCGTCACCGGCTGGACGCCCTTCGCCCGGCTGGCCCGGACCCTGGCGTACGACGTCTCCGCCCGCGGATTCGTGGACGCCGCCCGGGTGCTGGGCTGCAGTCCACGCTTCATTATCTTCCGGCATGTACTGCCGCACCTTGCCGCCCCGATCCTGGGCCAGGCCACCCTGCGGTTCGGCCACCTGCTCATCAGCGTGGGCGCCCTCTCCTACCTGGGCCTGGGCGTCCAGCCGCCGCAGTCGGACTGGGGCTCCATGCTGGCCGCGGCGCAACCGTTCGCCGACCGCGCACCGCTGGGCATCCTGGCCCCGGGCCTGGTCATCTTAACGGTTGCCCTCTGCGTCACGCTGCTGGGCCAGCGCGCCGCCCACATGGCCGCCGGGCCTTTGCTGCTCCCTGCGGCGGCAGACACGTGAGCGCCCGGCTGGTGCTGGACCGCCTGGAGGTCCGGCAAAAAACGGACGACGGCGGATACGGCCGCCGTCTGCTGTCCGACGTCTCCCTCGCCGTCGAGCCCGGCGAGTTCGTGGCGCTGGTGGGCAGCTCCGGATCGGGAAAGACGCTCACCGCCATGTCCTGCCTGCGGCTGCTGCCCCCGCAACTGGAAATCACCGGCGGGTCCATCCGGCTGGGGGACCAGGACCTGACCCGCGCCTGCGAACCCGAACTCAATGCGGTCCGCGGCGGGCGGCTGGGCATGCTGTTCCAGCAGCCCAAGCGGATGTTCAACCCCAACCGGACCATCGGCAACCACTTAAAAGAGCCGCTGCGCCTGCACGCCGGGCTGCGGGGGCACAAAGCCCGGGCCAAGGCCCTGGAGCTGCTGGAGGAAGTGGGTTTCGCCGACCCCGGCAAAGGCCTCAGGGCTTTCCCGCACCAGCTCTCCGGAGGCATGGCCCAGCGCGCCATGACCGCCCTGGCGCTGGCCGGGCAGCCGGACATGCTCCTGGCGGACGAGCCCACGTCCGCCCTGGACAAGATGCTGGAACGCCAGGTGCTGCAGCTGCTGGACCGCGAACGCCGCGAGCGCGGGCTCGGCATCCTGTACATCACGCACAACCTGGCCTCCGTCGCCGCGTATGCGGACCGTGTCCTGGTCATGAACTCCGGCAGCATCGTGGAGGGCGGACCCGCAGGTGAGCTGCTCAGCCGCCCCACAACGGACTATGCCCGGGACCTGCTGGCCGCGGCCCAGCTGGCACCCGCATCCCGGCGTCGTCCGTCCCCCGGGGAAGGCGACGTGCTGGTTCTCGACAAGGTGGGCAAGCGCTTTGGGCGCAGGCGCGGCAGTACCGTGCTGGAAGACGTCTCACTCTCCCTCCGCCGCGGGGAGATCCTGGGCGTGCTCGGCCAGTCCGGGTCCGGCAAGAGCACCCTGGCCAAGGCGATCGTCGGGCTTGACGAGGCCAGTGCCGGGACAATCAGCCGGCGGTTCGACGGCGGCGCAGCCCGGCGGCCCACGGCAGTGCAGCTGGTGTTCCAGGAGCCGCACGGCGCATTCGACCCCCGCATGACCCTGCGGGCCAGCCTGCAGGCGCCGCTGCTGCCCCGGCGGGACCTGCCGCCGGCACAGCGGGACGAGCGGATCGCGGCCGCCTTCAAGGAGGTGGAGCTGGATGCCGGCCTGCTGGACAAGCGCCCCGGCCAATGCTCCGGCGGCCAGCTGCAGCGGGCCACCATCGCCCGCGCCCTCCTGCTGGAACCCCGGGTCCTGATCTGCGATGAAGCCACCTCGGCACTGGACGCGCTCACGCAGCGGACCATCCTGAACCTGCTGCTGCGGCTGCAGCGCGAGCATGACCTGTCCCTGATCGTGATCTCCCACGATATGGACGTGGTGCGGTACATGTGCGACAGGGTTGCGGTCCTGCTCGAGGGCAGGGTTGTAGAGGTGGCCGAGACGCGCGACTTTTTCGCCGCCCCGCGGCACCCGCACAGCCGGGCACTGGTGAACGCGTCCATCCCCTGCCGCGCAGACGGCCTGTGGAGCATGCTGGACGCCCGGAACCCGGCCGTCCGGGGAAACGGCTAGGGCCGGCCGGTCTCCAGGACGGAGGCGAGGTCAAAGTTGACCGGTTCCTCCAGCTGCGCGTAGGTGCAGGACTCCGGGTCCCGGTCCGGGCGCCAGCGGTTGAACTGGGCGGTGTGCCGGAACCTGTCCCCCTCCATGTGGTCGTACCGGACCTCCACCACCAGTTCCGGGCGCAGCGGCACGAAGGACAGGTCCTTGCCGGCGCTCCAGCGGCTGCCCTCGGCGTTCCGCGGCGTCCGTTCGCCTTCCTCCTGCTTCGCCCACGCCCAGGGGTGGTTGTCGAAATCGGTCACAAGGGGCTGCAATTCCTGGAACAGCTCTTTGCGGCGCTTCATCGGAAACGCGCCGATCACTCCAACGCTCGCCAGGCCGCCGTCGTCCTTGTACAGGCCCAGCAACAACGAGCCGATGCTGTCCGGCCCGCTCTTGTGCAGCCGGTAGCCGGCCACCACGCAGTCGGCCGTGCGCTCGTGCTTGATCTTGAACATCACGCGCTTGTCCGGTTCATACCGGCCATCCAGCCTCTTGGCCACCACGCCGTCCAGGCCAGCGCCCTCGAACTCCTCGAACCACTTGCCGGCAGTGTCCTTGTCCGTGGTGGCGGCCGTGAGGTGGACCGGCGCCTTGCTGGCCGCCAGTGCCTTCTCCAGCGCGGCGCGGCGTTCGGAAAAGGGCCTGCCGGTGTAGTCATCGTCGCCCAGGGCCAGGAGGTCGAAGGCCACGAAGGATGCCGGGGTCTGCTCCGCCAGCAGCTTCACCCGGCTGGCGGCGGGGTGGATGCGCTGCTGCAGGGTATCGAAGTCCAGCCGGTCGCCCGAGGCGCCCACCACGATGATTTCCCCGTCCACCACGCACCGCGGCGGAAGGTTCTCCTTCAGCGCCGCCACCAGCTCGGGAAAGTAGCGGGTCATCGGTTTTTCGTTGCGGCTGCCGATTTCCAGCTCGTCCCCGTCGCGGAAGATGATGGACCGGAAGCCGTCCCACTTGGGCTCGTAGCTGAGGCTCCCGGCCCCTGGAATAGCGTCAATGCCGCTGACGGATTTGGCGAGCATGGGCGGGACAGGCGGCATCACGGGAAGTTCCATGTGCCCATTCTTGCCCGGCAGGCGCCCGGCGCGGAACCCCTGCCCGGCCCGTCGGCGCGCCGGATCAGCCCGCGAGCAGCCAAACGATGAGGATCAGCGCCGGCGCCGCGGCGGCAGTGGACAACATGATGGTTTCCCTGGCCACGGCCACACCCCGGCCGTACTTGCTGGCAAAAAGGAAGGCGTTCTGGGCGGACGGGAGGGCAGCCATCAGCACCACGCCCAGGAGCATGTGCTGGTCCAGGTTGAACAGGAAGCGCCCGACGACGAACGCCACCGCCGGCATCACAGCTGACTTGAGCAGAGTGGCCGTGAGGATTTCCGCCGTGTGCCCGCCGCTGCCCAGCATTCGGCTGCCGTGCAGCGACATGCCGAATGCCAGCAGCACCACCGGAACGGCGGCGCCGCCGAGCAATGCCAGCGGGGCCATCACCGGCTCAGGCAGCTCCACGTCGAGGGCGGCCAGGACCACGCCCAGGAGGGTGGCGATGATCATGGGATTCCGGAACGGCTGCGTCAGCATCAGCCGCGGCGAGAACCTGCCGGCGGCGGAGAGGTCCAGCAAGGTGAGCACCAGCGGCGCCAGCAGGAGCAGCTGGACCAGCAGCACCGGCGCCACGGGCGTGGCGTCCCCCAGGGCGTACAGGGTGATGGGGATGCCGATGTTGTTGGCGTTGACGTAGGAACTGGCCATGGCGCCGACTGCCGTCTCGGCCAGCGGCCTCCGGAACCACAGCCGGCTGATCCCCACATACAGCAGCGCGGTGACCAGGGCGGTAATCAGCGCCAGCGGCACGTAGGCGGAGAACACCACGCTGACGTCTGACTCCAGGACCACGGTGAAAAGCAGGACCGGGTTGGTAATGAAGAACGCGGTGCGCGTCAATGCCGTGACAGTGGGCTCGCCGCCCAGGCCGCAGCGCGCGGCGATGTACCCCACGGCGATCACGACGCCGATCACCGCCAGCCCGATCAGCACGCCGCCCATTGAGGTACTTCCTTCCCGTTCCGCCGGCCCCCGCATCGTCGGCAGGAACGCAGTACTACAAGTTCCAAACTTATCCGACAAGTAGTCCGGTTCCCGTACCGGGGCCCGGGATGCCCTCGACAGGGCACCGTACCGGACGGTAGAGGTTAACGATGGTTACCGTCGGCTTTCACGCCTCGCACGAACAGATCAGTCCCGGCCAGCTGCTCCAGGATGTCCAGCACGCGGAGCATGCAGGCTTTGATGCCGCCATGTGCTCGGACCACATTGAGCCGTGGTCCGCACGCCAGGGCCATTCGGGGTTCGCCTGGTCCTGGCTCGGGGCCGCCCTGGCCACTACGGAACTCCGGTTCGGGGTGGTGACGGCACCTGGCCAGCGCTACCACCCGGCGATCATCGCCCACGCCTCCGCCACCCTGGCCGGGATGTTCCCGGGGCGGTTCTGGTTTGCCCCCGGCAGCGGCGAAAACATGAACGAGCACATTACCGGCGATACCTGGCCGGCCAAGGACATCCGGCAGCGCCGGCTGGAAGAGTGCGTTGAGGTGATCCGCCGGCTGCACCGCGGCGAGGAGGTCACCCACCGCGGCCTGGTGACGGTGGAGCAGGCGCGGATCTGGGACGTCCCGGACGCTCCGCCGCCGCTGATAGCGCCCGCCATCAGCGTGGACACAGCCCGCCGTGCCGCAGCGTGGGCGGACGGGCTGGTCACCGTGAACCAGCCCGCGGACAAGCTCCGGGACATGCTGGCCGCCTACCGGGACAACGGCGGCCGCGGCAAGGCCGTGCTGCAGGTCCACCTCTCCTGGGCACCCCGCGAAGAGGATGCCGCGGCCATTGCGCTGGACCAGTGGCGGACCAACACCTTCGCCCCGCCCGTCCCCTGGGACCTGCCCACCGCGGGGCACTTCGACGGCGTGGGCGAGCACGTGGGCGAGGACCAGGTCCGCAAGTCGGTGAACGTTTCGGCCAGCACCGCCCGGCACGTGGACTGGCTGGCCGGGTACGCGGAGCTCGGTTTCGACGAGCTCTACCTGCACTTCGTGGGGCAGGAGCAGGCCCCCTTCATCGACGCGTTCGCGGCGGACGTTCTTCCGCACCTTCGCACGTCCGGCGGGACCCCTGCCGGCATTGCCGCTGAACCGCAGCTTGCTGCGGCAGCTGCCGAACCGTCGTCGAAGGCCCGGGCATGAGGCTCGCCGAGACGTCAGACCTGTGGTGGAAGAACGCGGTCATCTACTGCCTCGACGTGGAAACGTTCTTTGACGACGACGGCGACGGCACCGGAGATTTCGCCGGGCTGACCCAGCGGGTGGACTACCTGGCCGCCCTGGGCGTGACCTGCATCTGGCTCATGCCCTTCTACCCGTCCCCGGACCGGGACGATGGCTATGACGTGACGGACTTCTTCGCCGTCGATTCCCGGCTGGGAACGCTCGGCGACCTGGTGGAGTTCATCCGCGCCGCCAAGGACAGGGGTATGCGCGTGATCGCGGACTTCGTGGTCAACCACACGTCTGACCAGCACCCCTGGTTCCTTGAGGCCCGGAAATCGACGGACAACGCGTACCGGGACTTCTACGTATGGCGCCAGGACACTCCCCCGGACACGTCCTCCGAGGTGGTCTTCCCCGGGGAGGAGAACTCGCTCTGGACGCAGGATGACGCCACCGGCGAGTGGTACCTGCACATGTTTGCCAAGCACCAGCCGGACCTCAACGTCACCCACCCCGGCGTCCGGGACCAGATCGCCAAGGCCATGGGGCTGTGGCTGGAACTGGGGCTGGACGGTTTCCGGCTGGATGCCGTGCCGTTCTTCCTGGAGACCCGCGGCCAGCCCAAGGACGAGGCCGCCAACCGGGACCCGCACGAGTACCTTGCGGCGCTCCGCAGCTTCGTGAGCCGCCGCAACGGCAGCGCGGTGCTGCTGGGCGAGGTGAACCTGCCCTACAAGGAGCAGCTGGAGTACTTCGGCGGACCCGAGGGCAACGAGCTGAACATGCAGTTCGACTTCATGTCCATGCAGCACATTTACCTGTCGCTCGCCCGGCAGGATGCCCGCCCGCTCGCCGAGACTCTCAAGAGCCGGCCGGCCATCCATCCGGACAACCAGTGGGCCATGTTCGTCCGCAACCATGACGAATTGACCCTGGACAAGCTCAGCGACGGCGAGCGCCAAGAGGTCTTTGCCGCGTTCGGCCCGGACAAGAACATGCAGATTTACGGCCGGGGCCTGCGCCGCAGGCTGCCGCCGATGCTGGGCGGCGACCAGGAACGGATCCGGATGGTGTACTCGCTGATGTTCTCGCTGCCGGGCACCCCCGTGCTGTTCTACGGCGAGGAGATCGGCATGGGCGAGGACCTCCGGCAGAAGAGCCGCGCCGCGGTGCGCACCCCCATGCAGTGGACCAGCGAAAAGAACGGCGGTTTCTCCAGTGCCAAAGCGGCGGACCTGGTGGCGCCCCTGGTGCGCGGTGAGTATGGGGTGGAGAACGTCAACGCTGCGGCCGCCAAGCGCGACCCGGACTCACTGTTCAATTTCATGGCCACCCTGATTGCACGTTACCGCGAGTCCGCGGAGCTGGGGTGGGGTGAATTCAACGTCATCGACCAGCCCGAGCCCGCCGTGTTCGCCCACACGTGCAGTTCCGACGGCGGGACGCTGGTGCTGCTGCACAACTTCGGCGAGGACCCGGTAAAGGTCAGCGGCCTGGTGGGCGGCCAGGACGCCCCGCCGCAGGCCTACAAAGACGCCATGCTGCTGGACCTGTTCGACGGCGACAATGTGGAGTTGGAACCCGACGGCGGCTTCACGGCGGAACTGGGGCGCTACGGATACCGCTGGTTCCGGGTGCACCGGAAGGGGGACCGGCTGGCGCCGTAACGGGGGCGGCGGGCGCCGGCTGTGTGTAAAGATCAACCATGCGCGCCATGCAACACTCCAGCAAACTCCAGAACGTCCGCTACGAGCTCCGGGGCCCCATCCTCCAGGCGGCCAAGAACATGGAGGCCGAGGGGCACCGCATCCTCAAGATGAACCTTGGGGACACGGCGCCGTTCGGGCTGGAGGCGCCGGAGTCCGTCGTCGTGGACATGATCCACCATCTTCGCGGCGCGCAGGGGTACAGCGATTCCAAGGGGATCTTCACCGCCCGGACCGCCATCTCGCAGTACTACCAGACCCATGGGCTGATGAACATCGGCGTGGAAGACATCGTGATCGGCAACGGGGTCAGCGAACTGATCTCCATGTGCCTGCAGGCATTCATGGAAAACGGTGACGAGATCCTGGTCCCGGCGCCGGACTATCCCCTGTGGACCGCCGCCGTGACCCTGACCGGCGGCAAACCGGTGCACTATCTCTGTGACGAGGCGGAGAACTGGTGGCCGGACATGGCGGACGTGGAAGCGAAAATCACCAGCCGCACCAAGGGCATCGTGATCATCAACCCGAACAACCCAACGGGCGCCGTGTACCCCCGCCACGTCCTGGAACAGTTCGCTGCCCTGGCACGCAAGCACAACCTGGTCCTGTTTTCGGACGAGATCTACGAGAAGGTGCTGTATGACGGCGCCCGCCACATCCACACTGCCTCCGTGGCGGAAGACGTGTGCTGCCTGACCTTCAGCGGGCTGTCCAAGGCCTACCGGATGCCCGGTTACCGTGCGGGGTGGGTAGCCATCACCGGACCCCTCGCGGCCACCGTGGGCTACCGGGAAGCCCTTGAACTGCTCGCCTCGCTGCGCCTTTGCGCGAACGTTCCCGCCCAGCACGCCATCCAGACCTGCCTGGGCGGCTACCAAAGCATTGAGGCGCTGGTGAGTCCGGGCGGGCGGCTGCGGGAACAGCGCGACCTCGCCCACAAACTGCTGACCGCCATTCCCGGCGTCACCTGCGTGCCGGCGTCGGGAGCCATGTACCTGTTCCCGCGCCTGGATCCGGACCTGTACCCGATCGCCAGCGACGAGCAGTTCGTCCTGGACCTCCTGCAGGAGCAGAAGATCCTGGTCTCCCACGGCACCGCGTTCAACTGGCCCGCACCGGACCACTTCCGGTTCGTGATCCTTCCGTCCGTCCTGGACATCGAGGAGGCGGTGGAAAGGATTTCCGACTTCCTGGCCGGGTACCGCAGCCGCGGCGCCGCCTGAGCGGGGTCCCGTTTCCCGGCCACGCCCGCCGGACTGCCAGTAGGGTGCCGCAGAAACAACACCGGCTCGAAGAACTAACCGGTACCTAACCGCGGGGAAACGGGCGCGCAACATTGCCCCGCCACACTTGGTAGTGCAGGCAAGAGCCGGCACCAGCTCCAGCCAGGAGGCCACGCAATGTTGAAGAAAGCGACCACGCATGTAACCAGAGTCCGCGCCCTGGACCAGCTCCACCGCGGTGACGAAATCGAAGCCCGCCTTTCCGTGGGCCCCTCCTACGACGACGTGGTGATCCGCCGCGGCAGCGTCCAGGAAACAGCGCCCGGCATCGGCGTCGTCTGGATCCTGGACCGGATCACTGGCCACCGGAAGGCAATCAACACGGACGAATGCAGCGTGTGGCGGGTCGCCTAAGCCTGCCTGTTCCTACACCGCGGCTGCGGGCGTAGTCAGTAAGGACTGCCCGCCGCCTATGTTGGATTCGACAGGGCATGCAGCCACTCGAGCGTTCCGTCCGTCATGGGGTGGGAGACGCCAAGCGTTTCCAGGAACGAGCGGGCCTCACGCATCTCGGCTTCCCGTCTCGCGGCGTGCAGCGCCGTGCCCTCAAGTACACGCTCCACCAGTTCGGGTCCGGCAGGGCCCAGTTCCGAGGCGATCTGGCCGACGAGCCAGTCCTCGGCCCCTGCTGCCCTGGCGGCGGTGACTGACTCGATGACGGTGGCCGCGAGACCTTTCATGAAAACGCTGCGGAGCAACTTCAGTCCGGCGGCCGCGCCTGCTTCGCCTCCTGCACTGGTCACCGGGATTCCCCATCCGGTGAGGACAGGCAGCAGGTTTTCCGCGCCCGCACCGCTCACCACCAGGGGCGTCTCAAGCCGGTTGCGTGGAACCGGCGCCAGGATGCCAACGTCGACGAATTGAATGTGGCGCCGGGATGCGCGTTCCGCCAATCGCCGCTTTACTGCGGGGCCCGCTGTATTCATGTCCGCGAAGATGCTCGCCGGTTCCATCCCGGGCAGCGCTTCCTCGAGGACAGACTCTGCAGCATGCCCCCCAACCAGGCTGAGCACCACCCCTGTTCCACGCACGGCTTCGCCGACGCCACCGGCGGGGGTAACGCCGGCTGGAACAGCGGCGACCGCCGGATCGGCCGCCGTAACGCCCACTCCACGCCGGGAAAGGTCCTCCGCGTAGATGCGCCCGGCTTCCCCAAGCCCCAGGACGGCGACCCGCATGCGGTCCTTGTCCCCCCTTGCTCCTAAGATTGTAGACAAAATGGTGCTCACTCTGGGCCCCTCACTTGTTCGGCGATTCTGGGAGTTGAGTGCAGATGGCATCTCGCGGTCATTCACTGGAGGCGGAAGCGGCGGCCACCGGCGACCCGAGGGTCACCGACGTCATCCGTGACGCGATCATCCGGGGAGAGTACGCACCCAATCAGCGGCTTATCGAAGCCGACCTCAGCGTGGAGCTCTCGGCGAGCCGTGCCACGGTACGCACCGCACTGCTCGAACTCGCAGGTGAAGGCCTGGTGGAGCGGCTGCCGAACCGCGGGTCCCGGGTCCGGGCGATCTCCGTGGACGAGGCCATCGAGATCCTGGAGGTACGGATCGGTGTTGAGGGCCTGTGTGCCGCGAAGACGGCTGCGCGCATATCCGACGAGGATGCAGCTGCCCTGGAGCGGCTCAGGGCCCGGATGATCGAGTCTGTCACCGAGGGTGATCTCGTCGAATACGCGCGCCTGCACCTTTACCTCGATGTACGGATCCGCGAACTCAGCCACCATGCCACTGCCGCCGAGGTGTTGGCCCGCCTGCACGCGCAGAGTGTCCGGCACCAGTTCAAGCTCTCGTCGCGGCCGCAGCGGGCGAAGGTCTCGGTGTTGGAGCACGCCGCCATCATCGACGCCGTAGTCAGCCGGGACCCAGACGCGGCCGAGCACGCTGTGCGAAGCCACCTGCTCAGCGTCATCGATGCCCTCCGCGAAGTGTCATCCGCCCAGTCCGAACCAGCACCGGTCACCTGACGTGCAACCCTGGCTGCCGTGCGCGGCAAGCCGGCAGGCTCACTTGGCAGTGGCGCCGGCGGTGCGCCAGCCGCCGTGGTATTCCGTACGCGCCGTCACGGCGTAGGGCGCGGGGCTCACGACGGCGCGCACGCTGATCTGCTCGTGCCGCTCCACTGTGGTCTTGCGTGACCCCCCGTCAGGTTCGCCCCAAACCACGTGGACCTCGGTCCCGATGTCCACGTTGGCGTCAACCGTTGCCAGCGACAGTCCCCGGCGTTCATTGGCTGTCACGCCGGTGAAGAGCGAGAGGCCAACTGCAGTCCCGTCGGCGTCCACCACGGAATCGTAGTTCGACGAACCGTAGTTGGCGTTCGGGAGGTCGAAGAACTGGTAGCCCGGGTTGTCACGGTCGAGGAAGGACGCCCAGATCCTGGCGAGGTCCTCGTCGTTCCAGGCCAGCGTGACCTTCTTCCGCTGCCTGGCCGGATCAATCTGCTCAAGGGCGTCCCGGCCGATGAAGTCATGGTCGAATTTCACGAAGGAGCCGTAGCCCAGTTCCCACGGCGTGAGGTAGTAGTCCTCGATGTTGTCCGAGACGAAGGAGCCCGCGAGCGCGTTGATGGCTTCGTAGCTGGTGGCCGGCAGCCATCCACGGTAGGCGCGCTCGGCGTCACTGCTGTAGACAGCAGGCAGCGGCGAAGGTATCCAGCCCGACTCGAGCGTGTTCGAGGAGTAGGCGCGCGACCCGCAGGGTTCGATTCCAAACTCGGCACCGGCCTCGAGTACGGCCTCACGGATCCTGGCATGCTGCTCATAGGGTCCCCAGATCTCCAGCCCCGGGGCTCCTGCCATACCGTGGCGCAGGGTGCGCACCCGCCCTCCGGCAATGTCCAGGTGCCCCATGTGGAAGAACCTCACCTGTTCGAGGGTCCCGCCGTTGAGCTTCTCGATGATCTGCCAGGCGTTGGGCCCCTGGATCTGGAAGCGGTAGTACTCCCGCTGTACGGCCTGCCCGTAGGGGCGTGACGGTGAGCGGTCATCGTACCTGCATTCGACGTCGTACCCGCCGGTCTCGGCGTGGAACTGGAGCCAGTTCGCAGCAGGTGCCCGCCCAACGTAGACGAATTCGTGCTCTGCCAGGTGGAACAGGATGCCGTCGCCGATCACGCCGCCGTTGGACGCCGTGGGCACGAACTGCTTGGCCGTGTCCGCCGGGAAATTCGCGAAGCTGTTGATGCCCGTGTCCGAGAGCAGCCTGAGGGCGTCGGGGCCTTTCATGAAGAAGTTGACCATGTGGTGCGACTGGTCGTAGAGCACGGCGGTCTCGCGCCAGGCGCGCTGCTCCCGCCGCCAGTTGGTGAACTCCGCGGGGACCACAGGGTAGATGTAGGTGCCAAGTTGAGAGTTGCGCAAGAGTTCGACGGTGTTGCCTGCGGCATCGAGCACGTCCTGCAGGGACTTCCGGGCCATCGGGGTTCTCCTTCGTTTATTCCGGGTGGATGGCTACGCCGCTAGGCGGCGCGGTAACTTTCGCGTGCGTACTGCACGAACGGTGCCGGGGCCACCGTGGCCCGCAGGGCAACCTGCCGGTGCGGCTCCACCTGGACCTTGGCCGAGTTGGGCTGCTCACCCCACAGCACCGTGACCTCGGCACCGGTGACCGCCGCGCCGGAGTCCAGGCTGGCCAGCGAGACGAACGCCTGCTCATTGGCGATGTAGCCGCAGTCGAATGATTGCCCGATGTCGGCGCCGTCCTGGAGCACCCGGTCCACCTGGTACAGGGCATAGCGCGCCTTCGGCAGGTCGATGTACTTGGCCGGGAGGCCGGGCCGCAGGAGCGAGCCGATCGCCTCCTGGACATCGTCGGGGTTCCACACGAGTGTCACCTTGCGGCGGTGGGGCCTTTCGGACATGCCCTCGAGCGCGTCCCGTCCCACGAAGTCATGGTCAAACGCGATGGACCGCCCGTAGTCCAGGTCGTAGGGCGTCAGGTAGTAGTCCTCAATGTCCGCCGTGCCGAAGCTGCCGCCGAGTGAACCGGCTGCTGAGGCCGGCAGCCATTCCCGGTAGGCCCGCAGCCGGGGGTCCGAGAAGATCGCCGGCACCGGAGAGGGCACCCAGCCCGACTCGAGGTTGGCTGTTGAATAGCCTTTTGCCCCTACTTGGGTAAGTCCGAATTCTGCTCCCGCCTCAAGCAGCAGGTCCCGAACACGTGCACCCTCGGCCCACGGGCCGAAAAGTTCGTAGCCGGGCTGTCCGGCCATGCCATGCCGGATCCCGCGGACCTCCAGCCCGGCAATCGGGAAGCGTGCCATATGGAAAAACCCGATCTGCGGGACCGGGCCGCCGATGAGCTTTTCCACGATTGCGACGGCGGTGGGCCCCTGAAGTTCGTAGCGGAACAGGCGGGGGTCGCCGGCACGCACGATGGAGTTGCCGTCCCGTTCCACCTCCACATCCAGGTCTCCTGTTTCGGCGTTGTACTGCACCCAGTCGATCACCATCGGGTGTCCCACCAGGTTGAAGGAGTCCTGGTCCAGGTGGGCGAGTATCCCGTCGCCGATGAGTTGGCCCCGGTGGTTCACCGCGATGAACTGTTTTGCGCGGTCAACTGGAAACTTCGCGAAGGAGTTGACCGCAAGCCCCCGGAGCAGGCTTTCCGCTTCCGGCCCCTGCAGGAAGAGATCCGTCATGTGGTGCGACTGGTCAAGCAGGGCGCAGCTGGTGCGCCAGGAATGCTGCTCTGATCGCCAGTTGCTGAACTCGGCAGTCACTGGGAAGACATGGGGACGGGCCGGCGAGTTCCGCAGCAGCTCTACCGGCGAGCCCTCCCGGTCCACTGCTTCCTGCAAAGTCTCCGTCACTGCGAACTCCTTCGTCCGGCCCGCCACGCAGTCACGACATTTGCACGGGAGCTTTAAGATCGAGATTGCTAACAAAATTGTATCCGATGCCTTGACCGGGGTGCCAGAGAGTGGTTGTCTGGCACTGTCCGCGGATACCGGGCTAGGTCAGGTTGCAGGAGCACTCCGGGAGGACTGAACTATGGGCGATCCGGGCAGTCTGCTCGTCGTCAGCGCACATGCGGGCGATTTCGTCTGGCGTGCCGGCGGCGCGATTGCCGCCGCCACCGCCCGTGGCGACCGCGCCGTCGTCGTCTGCCTCTCCTATGGCGAACGTGGCGAATCTGCCAGCCAATGGCTGGCAGGAAAGACGCTGGACGAGATCAAGGCGCTTCGGCGCGGGGAGGCTGAGGAGGCCGCCCGGGCCCTGGGCGCAGAAATCGAATTCCTCGACGCCGGCGACTACCCGCTTCTGCCGAGCCGCGAACTGCTGGATGAGCTCGTGCGGATCTATCGCCGGGTTCAGCCCACCGTTGTGCTGACCCATCCCCTCCTGGACCCCTACAACGGCGACCATCCAGCAGCTGCCCGGCTGGCGATCGAAGCCAGAATCCTGGCCCAGGCTATTGGCTACGACGCTCCCGGCGAGGTGTTGGGGGCGCCGCCGGTGTTCTTCTTCGAGCCGCACCAGCCCGAGCAGTGCGACTTCAAGCCCGACGTCCTGCTTGATATCACCTCTGCCTTTCCCGCCAAGCAGCAGGCCATGAAGTGCCTCCCCGCCCAGCAGCACATGTGGGACTACTACACGGACCTCGCCGTTCGGCGCGGGGTACAGGTCAAACGGAATGCAGGACCAAACCTCGGACTGCCCGTAGACACCAGGGGCGAGGCCTACATGCGCTACTACCCCCAGGTCACGGAGGTTCTGGAATGAAACCCGTGGTGGTCACCGGCGTGCAGCGGGCGGAGGCGTTGTCCATCGAGGGCCTGGCAGGGCACGGTGTCGCCACGGTGCACGAGGCGATGGGGCGCAGCGGACTGGTGGGTGCCTCGCTCAGGCCTCTCCAGGATGGAGTACGGATCGCTGGCTCAGCCGTTACCGTCCTGTGCTGGCCAGGGGATAACCTCATGATCCACGCCGCGGTGGAACAGTGCCGCGAAGGTGATGTGCTGGTAGTGACAACCACCTCGCCCTCCCTGGACGGTTCGTTCGGAGAGCTGTTCGCAACAGCACTGCAGCACCGGGGGGTGCGCGGGCTTGTCACCACGGGGGGCGTCCGCGATGTCCGCGAACTGCGCGCGATGGGCTTTCCCGTCTGGTCCGCCGCGATCAACGCGCAGGGTACGGTCAAGGCGACGGCGGGCTCGGTGAATGTGCCGATCCCCGTCGGCGGTGTGGTTATTCACCCAGGAGACGTGATCGTGGCCGACGACGACGGCGTGCTCTGCGTGCCGCGCCGCGACGCCCAGGCAACCCTCGAGGCCGCCGCCGCGAGGGTTGAGAAGGAGGCTCAGTCCCGTGCGGCCTACCGCGCGGGTGAGCTGAGCCTGGACCGCAATAGGCTGCGCGCGGTGCTTGACAGACTAGGCGTACGATACGTGAGCGCGGCGGAGTACGGGTCGGGCCATGGCGCCCGATGAAGGCATTCCCTGCCTCCTCATGCGCGGCGGCACCTCGAAGGGCGCCTACTTCCTCGCGTCGGACCTGCCTGCAGATCCTGACGAACGTGACGATCTGCTGCTTCGGATCATGGGCACCCCCGATCCGCTCCAAGTAGACGGGATCGGCGGTGCGCATCCCCTGACGAGCAAGGTTGCGGTCATCTCGGCATCTCCCGACGACGGCGCCGACGTTGACTATCTCTTCCTGCAGCTCGGCGTGGATACGGCGTTTGTGACCAGCCGCCAGAACTGCGGCAACATCCTGGCCGGCGTAGGACCATTCGCCGTGGAGCGCGGTCTGGTGGCGCCCGGTGCCGACCATAGCGAGGTGCGCATCCGGATGGTCAACACCGGAAGCATCGCCACGGCGTATTTCGCCACCCCCGGCGGCACCGTGGATTATGACGGCACCCTCGCGATCGACGGCGTGCCCGGAACGGCAGGGCCAATCAGGCTCAACTTCGAGGCCACCGCCGGCTCGTCGACAGGGGCGCTCTTTCCAACGGGCAAGGTACTGGACCGGGTCGCCGGCGTGGAAATGACCTGCGTCGACAACGGCATGCCCACCGTGCTGCTGCGCGCGGCTGATCTTGGCGTAGCCGGCAACGAACTGCCCGGCGACCTGGAAGCGGACGACGCGCTGGCGGCCCGCCTCGCGGAAATCAGGCTTGCCGCAGGCGAGGTGATGGGCATGGAAGACGTCAGCGGCGCAACCGTACCGAAGCTCGTACTGCTGTCCCCGCCGCAGGCAGGCGGCACCATTGCCACGCGCAGCTTCCTGCCCGTGCGCGTGCACACGTCAATCGGCGTTTTTGGGGCCCTCACTGTCGCAGCGGGAGTGCTGGCCGAAGGGTCTGTGGGGCATGGGTTTGCCGTGTTTCCCGCACCGGAGCGACCCTTCCGCGTCGAGCATCCCTCCGGCCATTTCGACGTTGACGTCGGCGTGGAGCCGTCCGCGGATGGCTACAGCGTCACCCACTCGGCAGCGCTCCGGACGGCTCGAAAGATCTTCGAGGGGCGCGTTTTCCCGCGCCCCCGCCTGTAACCCCAACCTTGAGGAGAGGACTGTTCCATGACCGGGTACACCTCGTTCGACGTCGCCCACTTGGGAAACGTGGAACTGCTCACTCCCACCTTCGACGAAAGCCTCTGGTTCTTCCGTGACCTGCTGGCCATGCGCGTCGTGGCAGAAGCCGGGGAAGCTGGGAAGAAGTCGGTGTACCTGCGCACGTGGGACGAATACCAGCTCTACACCATCAAGCTCTCCGCCTCGGCCGATGCCGGCGTCGGACGGACCACCTTCCGGACCACAAGCCAGGAGGCGCTTGAGCGCCGGGTGGCGGCCATCGAAGCCACCGGCCTCGGCATCGGCTGGGTGGACGGTGAGGTGGGGACGGGACCTGCCTACGCGTTCCGCGACCCGGACGGGCATGAGCTGGCAATCTACTACGAGACCGAGCGGTACACCGCCACGGACGACAAGCCCGCACTGAAGAACCAGGCCTCGGCCTTTCCCGGCCGGGGCGTGAACGCCAGGCGGCTGGACCATATCAACTTCCTCGCCAAGGACGTAGTGGCAAATGGCGAATTCGTGCTGAACGCACTGGGAGCACGTGAGAGCGAACGCATCAGGCTCGACGACGGGGGGTACGCCGCATGGTGGTTCCACTTCAACAACAAGTCCTACGACATCGTGTACTCGGACGACTGGCTGAAGCATGGCAACCGCCTGCACCACGTCGCTTTCGCCCCCGACACCCGCGAGGACATCCTGAAGGCGGCCGACATTTTCCTTGAGAACGGAATCCACATCGAGTCCGGCCCGCACAAGCATGCCATCAACCAGACCTTCTTCCTCTACGTCTGGGAGCCCGGCGGCAACCGCATCGAACTGGCCAACGCCGGCGCCCGCCTGCTGCTGGATCCTGACTCGCCGGTGGTGGAGTGGACGCAGGAGGAGCGCAAAAAGGGGCAAGCCTGGGGCATGAAAACGATCGAAACCTTCCACACCCACGGAACGCCCATTGTCCGCCAGTGACAAAATTAAAGAACCCGGCAACACAGCACAGAGAGGTGTGAAGTCATGACAAACACAGTAGACACGTCCGCGCCGGTGACCACCGGCCTGTACATCGGAGGCGCCGAACGCCAGGCTGCCTCGACCATGGAGATCGTGGACCCGGGAAAGCCGGGCATCATCGTCGGCCACGCGGCCGCGGCGGGCTCGGGTGACGTCGATGATGCGATTGCGGCAGCTAAGGCAGCTTTCCCCGGGTGGGCCGCCCTGAGCGCGCAGGAGCGCGCAGAGCAGATGGGGGCGGCGCTGGAGGGCATCGCCGATTTCCGCGACGAGGACGCCGCCATCCTGTCCCAGGAAAACGGCAAGATCCGCATGGAGGCCTGGGTGGACTCGCTGGTGTTCGAGATCCGGTGGAACCTCGCACTCGCCCTGGCCGAAGAGGTGGACGCCACCAAGCTTCTTCCACCGGCACCGGGAATCCCGGTGTCCACCACTGTGGAATACCAGCCGATCGGCGTAGTCACGGTCATCGTGCCCTTCAACTGGCCCATCGCGATCCTTGCGGCCTCACTGCCGCACGCGCTTCTCGCCGGCAACACGGCGATTGTGAAGCCCCCGCCCACGGCTCCGCTCGCCACAACCCGGGTGGTCCAGAGGATCGCGGAGAAACTGCCGCCGGGCGTTTTGAACGTCGTGACCGGCAAGGACGCGGAGATGGCCGCCCTCATCACCAGCCCGGACATCGCAAAGGTATGCTTCACCGGGAGCGTCTCCGGCGGCAAGCGGATCATGGAGATGGCCGCCAAGTCGCTGACGCGGGTGACGCTGGAACTCGGTGGAAACGACGCTGCCATCATCCTGCCCGACGCCGTCCTCGATGACGCGCACCTGGACCGTCTCTACGCGTCCATTTTCGACACCACGGGCCAGATCTGCATGGCCGCGAAGCGGATTTATGTGCACCGTTCCCGGCTGGAAGAGCTCGCCGAAGGGTTGTCCAGCCGGCTTGAGAATGCCGTGATCGGTTACGGACTCGATGAGGGGACCACCATGGGGCCGCTGCACTCGCCGGCGCAGAAGGCCTTCGTCAGCGAAATTATCGAGGAGGCGAAGGCTTCGGGTGCCGAGGTCAGGGAGTACGGCGTGATTCCGGCGGATCCGGACCTGCGGGGCGGAAACTTCCTCCGGCCCGCACTGGTGATCGATCCTGAACCCTCGCTGCGCGTGGTCACCCAGGAACAGTTCGGGCCCGTCATCCCGCTCATTCCGTTCGACACTGAGGATGAGGCGGTGCAGGCGGCGAATGACACCTGGGCGGGCCTTTGCGGATCCGTGTGGACTGCCGACCCCGCAACGGCAAGCCGAGTGGGCGGAAAGCTGGTCTGCGGCTATGTCTGGGTCAATGACCACGGTGCCACCCGGCTCGACCTGCGGGCACCATTTGGAGGCATGAAGCAGTCCGGCATGGGCAGGGAACAGGGTATTGAGGGTGTCCGGGCGTTCCAGGACACCCGCGCCGTCGCGCGCCTCGACCCCGAGTCGCTGCGGGACAGCTGAAAGGCCCGGACTACGCAAAGGTGCCTATGGCTTTTACCTATCAACGTAGGTAAAATTGCGAGTGCAGGGTGCACCGTTGCAGCTGCCGAAAGGATCCTCCGATGGCCACTCGAATCAGGCCCGGCGTCAACCGCGCAGCTTCCTTGGAACTCATCCGGGACTTCTCACTCGAGATGACCGGCAAGGACGTTCCCGCCCTCATCGAGGCAAGGGTGCAAATTCCGCCCGGCACCCGGATCAACGTGACCTCTTTGGCCAACGAAGACCTTGAGATGCGCGTGGCCGCGGCCAAGGCGGCCAGGGAACTCGGCTTCGTTCCCATCCCCCACATCTCGGCGCGAAGGTTGAGGTCGGAGCAGCACCTTAAGGAGTTCCTCGGCCGCTTGCAGGAGGTTGGCGCCACCGAGCGTATTTTTGCGGTCGGCGGTGATCCAGCCCGCCCGGAGGGGCCGTATCACGATTCGCTTGCGTTGATACGCAGCGGTGTCCTGGAGCAGTTCGGCGTCCGCGAAGTCGGACTCGGCGGGTACCCCGAGGGCCACCCGGATATTCCGAAGGAGATCCTGTGGCGGGCGCTCGAAGACAAGTACGCGGCACTCATGGAAGCGGGCCTCAACGCGGTCATCCTGACGCAGTTTGCCTTTGACACCGATCCAGTGGCTGACTGGATCGAGGCCGTGCGCTCCAGGGGGATCTCCGCTCCGATCCGCGTAGGCACTCCCGGACCAGCCGGGATAAAACGCCTTCTGGGTTTTGCCAGGCGGTTCGGTGTGGGCGCCAATGCAATGATCGTGAAGAAGTACGGCTTTTCACTCACCAACCTCGTCGGCGTCGCCGGTCCAGACAACTTTGTCAACGACCTTGCCGCAGTTCTCGCCGATCGATCCGCGGTGAAGGGCGATGGGCTCCTTGGCCAAGTGGGGCTTCACTTCTACACTTTTGGCGGCCTCCTGGAGACAGCCGACTGGGTCCGCCGGTTCATAGGCGGGCAGGAGTGAGGAGGCACGAATGGCACTCCATACCCACGACCACAAGGACCAGGCCTGCCTGATTGTCCACGGCCCCGACCAGCCCGGCATAGTCTCAGCGGTGGCGGCCTTGGTCAGCCGGAACCAAGGGAACATTGTCTCCCTCGACCAGTACTCCAGCGATCCGGCCGGAGGCGACTTCTTCCAGCGGGTCGTCTTCAGCCGGCCAGACCTTGCCGTTGCACTGCCGGAAATCGAGGCGGACCTCGGCACGAGCCTGGCCGGTCTGAGGCTGGAGTGGACCCTTACCGACCGGTCCGTGCCCAAGAGAATGGCCATCCTGGTTTCCACCTCGGACCACTGCCTGCTCGAGCTGTTGTGGCGCCACCGCCGCGGTGAACTGCCCGTGACCATCCCCATGGTGATTTCCAACCACACCAACACCGCCGAGGATGTCCGGTCCTTCGGCGTTCCCTTCTTCCACGTGCCCTCGTCCGGTCCGGACAAGACGCATTCGGAGGAACAGATCCTGAAGCTGCTGGCGGGCAATGTGGATTTCGTCGTCCTCGCGCGCTACATGCAGATCCTGTCGCCGGGCTTCCTTGACGCGGTGGGGGTGCCGCTCATCAACATCCACCACTCATTCCTGCCCGCCTTCATAGGCGCGGCGCCCTACCGCAAGGCGAAGCAACGCGGCGTCAAGCTGATCGGGGCGACCTCACACTATGTGACCAAGGACCTTGACGAAGGCCCCATCATCGAGCAGGACGTAGCCCGGGTGACGCATGTCCACAGTGCCGCCGATCTCCAGGCCCGCGGCGCTTACGTTGAAAGGGCCGTGCTTTCCCGCGCTGTCGAGTGGCACGCCGAAGACCGTGTCATCCGGCACGGCAACCAGACCATCGTCTTTTGACCACACAACAAACCAATACAGAACGAGAGGTTCGTCATGGCACCCAGGAATTTGCAGGAAGTCCTTGATTCGTCCCGCGGCGCGGTGGACCTGCTCCGCAATTCCCAGATCGGCTCGTATATCTATCCGGTGGTCCCGGCCGACTTCCAGAACTGGATCAAGGAACAGACCGCCTGGCGCCAGACGGCTGTGCTGTACGACCAGTCCCACCACATGGACAACCTGTTCATGAAAGGACCGGACGCGATCAAGCTCATCTCCTCAACGGCCATCAACTCTACTGCCGTATTCCCCGTGAACAGGGCAAAGCAGTATGTGCCCACCACCGAATCGGGTCACGTTATCGGCGACGGCATCCTTTTCCGGGAGGCCGAAGACGAATATGTCTACGTAGGCCGTGCGCCGGCGGCCAACTGGCTGCTCTACCACGCTGACAAGGGCGGCTATCCAAATTTGGAAATTACCGTCGACCGCCGTTCACCGTCCCGTCCCTACGGCCAACAGGTCAACCGCCAGTACTACCGCTTCCAGATTCAAGGGCCCAATGCATGGCAGGTGATCGAAAAGCTGAACCGGGGGCCGGTGGAACAGCTAAAGTTCTTCAACATGTCAACAATGGCCATCGAGGGGACACGCGTCCGCACCCTGCGCCATGGCATGGCAGGCGCTCCGGGCCTTGAAATCTGGGGGCCCTATCCCGACCACGGACGCATCCGGGACGCCATCGTTGAGGCGGGCGCCGAGTTCGGCCTGGTGCCTGTCGGTTCGCGCGCCTACCCGTCCAACACCCTCGAGTCCGGCTGGATCCCCTCGCCGTTGCCCGCGATCTACAGCGGCGAAGCCGAGCGCGGCTACCGCGAGTGGCTCCCCGCGGATGGATACGAGGCGACGGGGACGCTCGCCGGATCGTTCGTGTCCGCGAACATAGAAGATTACTACCTCACTCCGTATGAGCTGGGCTACGGTTCATTCGTCAAGTTCGATCACGACTTCATTGGCCGCGATGCCCTTGAGCGGATCGACCCGGCCTCGCAGCGCAAGAAGGTCACCCTGGCTTGGGACGGAGAGGACGTGACCTCGATTTTCGCGTCGCTGTTCAAGGTGGAGGGACCGAGCTACAAGTTCTTTGACCTGCCGCTCGCAAACTACGGCTCGGCGAACTACGACTCCGTCATCGACGCGGACGGCACCGTCGTCGGATACTCCATGTTCACCGGGTACAGCGCGAACGAACGCCGGGCCCTCTCGCTCGCCACCATCAACCCCGACGTACCCGAAGGCACGGAACTGAGGGTTGTGTGGGGCGAGCCCGACGGCGGCACCGCAAAGGCCGCCGTCGAACCGCACGTGCAGACCGAGGTGCGCGCCGTCGTCAGTCCTGTGCCCTACTCCACCGTCGCCCGGGCAACCTACCAAGGCGGGTGGCGCACCAACTACAAATCCGCCTAGGCTGGTAGCCGGGTTTGTCAGGGGGCGCTTGCCCCCTGACCCCGCGTCCGGTCATCGAAGGAGTTACTCCATGAGCCTGCGGTACGCGCTGCTTGCGTTGCTTCGCGTGGGGCCGCTCTCAGGCTACGACCTGCAGAAGCAATTCTCCTTGTCGGTGGGGCATGTCTGGCATGCTCCGGACTCGCAGATCTACCCAGAGTTGCGCAAGATGGAGGCCGAGCGCCTTATCGAAGGCGAAGAGCAGCCCAGGGGCCAGCGCGCCACCCGCCGGGTGTATCACGTGACGGACGCCGGGGACCGGGCCTTCCTCGACTGGATGCAGACACCGCTGGACTATGCCAGGGTCCGCGATCCCGCCCATCTAAGGGCTGCCTACCTTGAGTCGGTGGCTCCCGGGGTGGGACGGGAGTTCTTCCGGGCCCACATTGCACAGTGGGAAAGCGAGCTCGCCCAGTGGGAGCACGAACTCCTGCAGATCACTGAAGTTGCCAACCCGATGCTGATCCGCCGCCTTGCAGTAACCGAGCCAGCTGAACGCGAGCGCACCATCGCCTTCAAACGGTTTACCTATGAGGGACTTGTTGACCGGGCACGGGTCGAGATCGCCTGGGCGCAGAGGGGGCTCAGGCTCATCGACGAACTGGAAATGCTTTCCGATGCCAGGGCAGCCCACGTTTAGCGCCGCCATTCCCGGCGGAACTCCGGAGATGGCGGCGCTGCCGCAACGGTGAAGGCGGGTTTTTAGCCGAAGCTTTCCGCCGTGTCGTAACCCCTGCCGTTGTACTTCTGCACCAGGACCGAAGACACGGCCGGCTGTCCGTCGACCGTGGTGTCAACCGCCGTGCCCTCCAGCATCAGGGGCGCCTGCAGGCCCTTGATGTCGCGCAGCGCCGTCATGAAGCTGTCACGGGTCGGCTCACTCATATTCTTGAAAGCCCCTTCCAGTGTGGCTCCCACCATGTAACTCCACATGCAGTGCGGGAAGGCCGGCATGTCAGGGTAGTTGCCATACTCCTTGAGGTCGGCGAGAAACTTGACGACGTCTTCGTCCTCTGCAAATGCCGGGCTCTGCGGGGCCTTGGAGAACGACACCGAGTAGATGCCCGGATACGCATCCGCACCGCCGGGCTGGAGGATGGCGGTGGGACTCGACGTATTGGACGGAAGGAACCAGCTTGGCTTCCAGCCGATCTGCTGGGCCTTTTGCAGCGACGAGATCACCAGCGGGGTGATGGACATGGCGTTGAAGAAGACATCCGCTCCGGACGACGCCAGCTGGGTCAGCTGGGCGTCGACCGACGTATCGGTAGCCTCGTACGTCAGTTCTCCGACAACCGTGACGTTGTCCGCACCCTCGATGGCTTCCTTGAAGCCCTCTACGTAGCCTTTGCCGTAGTCATCGTTCTGCGACAGGATGGCGACCTTGTGCTCCCCCTGCGATTCCGCCAGCAACTCACCGAAGGCTGCTCCCTCGTTCTGGTAGATCGGAACGAAGCCGAGTTGCCATGGGCTCTCCTCCCGATCGCTGAACAGGGGGTCACCGGTCATCACGAGCACCTGGGGGACCTCTTGGCTGATGGCGGCATCACGGAAGGCGCGGTTGGTGGGGGTACCGAGGCCGGACGTGACGGCAAAGACGCCGTCGGACATCATCTGCTGGAAGTTCGACAACGACTTCTGCGGATCATATGCATCGTCGTAGGACTTGATCTCGACGGTGCGCGTCTTGCCGTCACCGAACTCCACGCCGCCTGCCGCGTTGACGGCGCCGAAGTAGGCTGCAAGGCCCGCGACGGTGCAGGTTCCAGGTCCTGCTGTAGGACCGCTGAGGGGAGTGGTGACGCCCAACGTAATGGACGTGTCCGTGATCCCGGGGCTGGCCCCGGAGCCGCCGCCCTGGCCACCGCCGTCACGGGCACAACCTGACAGGGAGAGCGCGATGATCGACGCCGTCGCGACGATACCGAGGACCCCGTCTGGCATTTTTCTGATTTTCATGATCGATCTTGCCTCTCTGTTTTTTCGAGTCCCTCCCGCGCGGCCTCAGAAGCCGGTTGATGCACGGGAGAGTTATGTTGCGGGGGATTCCCCGGTGATGTGCTGCGGGCGGTGAGCCGGCGGTTTAGACGGCGGATCACCCGTGGAAGGCTCACCAGTCCATGGGGCAACAGGAAGAGCACCGCGAGGAGAATCGCGCCCTGGCTGATGGTGGTCAGGTTGGGATCGATGGCGTTCGTCAACTGGGGAACGAAAACGTAGTAGGCGCCACCAATCAGCGCACCAATGATGCTGCCCGCGCCGCCGATGACCATCGCGGCGACGAGACCGATGGAGTGGCCGAAACTGAGGGTCTCGGGCGAGGTGTACTGCACGGCCGCGAGGTAAAGGAAGCCACTCGCCCCACCAAATATGGAGGCGACTGTGAACGCGAGCACCTTGGTACGGTACGGCGAGATACCCATGGACGCGGCAACGGCTTCGTTCTCCCGCACCACCGTGAAGGCACGGCCGTACTTGCCGCGCACGAGGTTGCGGCCCAGCAGGAACGCGGCGACGGTGACCACCAGCACGATGTAGTACTGCCACTGGTCGTTATAGAGCCCTGACCAGTCGGGAGCGTCCGTAAAGCGGGCCGAGATGCCCTGCGAGCCCCCCGTGAACTCGTCGAGCCGCTTGGCCAGGGGAACACCCACGATCGGCAAAGCGATGGTGACCATGGCGATTGCGAGGCCACCGAGCCGGGCTGCCGCCAGCGCCACAAGCAGCCCGACAAGGCCCGGCACGACGCAGGCCGCAATGAACACCAGCATGATATTCCAGTCCGCCTTGACGCCGTAGGCGGTCACATAAGCGCCGAGCCCGAGGAAAAAGATCTGCCCGAGGTTCACTTGCCCTGTGTAGCCCATCACGATGTTCAGCCCCAGTACTGCGACGGCATAAACGCCAATGCGCACGAGCGTTTGGTTCGTGAATGCCGGGAGGATGAGCGGGGCAATGATCAGCGCGATGGCCACCACTGCTATAAGGATGATGCGGATGGATCCCTTCGCAAAGATTGAGGACAGCGTACGCATCAGACCCTCACCACGACCTTCCGCCCGAACAGGCCTTGGGGTCGGATGACCAGGATGACGAAGATCAGTACAAACGGCACTGCGATCTTGAGGTCATGGCCCACGAGCGGCACGTAAACGGCCACCAAGTTCTCCAGGACCCCAATGGCCCACGCCGCAATAACACATCCGATCGGGCTGCTCAGGCCTCCCAAAATCACCGCTGCGAGCGCGTAGACGAGCGCTGTGTCAAGCATGCCCGGGGTGAGGGTCAGCTGCGGGGCAACGAGGACGCCGGCGATCGCTCCCAGAACCGCGGCCAGGCCCCAGCCCACCATCAGCAGCCTGCCGACAGGCAGGCCTGAAAAAGCAGCGGAGGCCGGGTTATCTGCGACAGCCCGGAGCGCGAGTCCAAGCTTGGTGCCCAGGAAGAGCACCTGCAGAAGCACCATGATCGCCAGGATCGTGACCGTTGTGGCGATGGACCGGACACTCACCACCGCGCCAAAGATCTCCACACCGGTTAGCGGGAAAAGCGACTCGAACGGCAGGTTGTTGTAGCCCCAAAAAACAGCGGAGATACCGGTGACCAGGGTGAGCAAGCCAATGGTTACCACAACCGCAGTGTGGGTATCGCTTCCCTCGAACCTGCGGATGAGAAACCGCTCAATTACTGCCCCGATGAGGAACGAAACCACCACTGCGATGAGGATGGCGACGACGAGGGGCAAGCCGAGCCGCGTAAGGGCGTAGGCGATGTAAGCGGACAGCACGGCCATGCCGCCTTGGGCGAAGTTGATCAGGCCCGTCGCCTGGTTCACCAGCACGATAGCGAGGGCCAAAGCAGCGTAGATGGAGCCGGTCGAGAGCCCGTCCACCACGAGTTGGATGAAGGTGCCCATATGGTTCAGCCCCCCAAGTAAGCACGGCGGATCTCGTCCATGCCTCTAAGTTCGGTGGAAGATCCGGTCAGCACGTTGCGTCCAGTTTCAAGCACGGTGGCAGTGTCCACCAGCGAGAACGCCAGGTTTGCGTTCTGCTCCACCACCACCATGGCAATGCCGGACTCGAGCCGCAGCCGCCTGATCGCCTGGTACACCGCCTTTGAGGTGCTCGGGGCAAGTCCGAGGGATGCTTCGTCGAGCAACAGCAACTTGGGCCGGGCCATAAATGCCCTGGCTACGGCGAGCATCTGCTGCTCGCCCCCCGAGAGTGACGCCGCCCGCGAACCGACGCGGTCCTGCAACTGCGGGAACAGGTCAAGGCAATAATCGATATCGCCAGAGATCGCTGCCCGGTCCTTGCGCAGGTAGGCCCCCACCAGGAGGTTCTCCCGAACGCTTAGCTGGCCGAGGGTTCCGCGGCCCTCCGGAACGTGGGCGACCCCCAGCGCCGCCACCTGGTCAGGGCGCAGGCCGCGGATATCGCGTCCCTCGAACCTGATCAGTCCGCTGGTGCGCACCGTACCGCTGATGGCGCGCAGCGTCGTCGTTTTGCCCGCCCCGTTTGCGCCCAGTATCCCGACTGACCCACCCTCCGGCACGGTAAGATCCACCCCGTCCAGTACCTGCACGGGCCCGTAGGCCGCTGTCACGCCGGCAAGTTCAAGCAGCGCCATCCACCGCGTCCTTCCCTATATAGGCCTCGATGACACGGGGGTCGGACTGGGCTTCGGCGGCGGTGCCCTCCATGAGCTTGCGTCCGTGGTCCAGCACCACCACCCGGTCGGTGAGCGCGGAGATAAGCCCCATGTGATGCTCGACGATGACGATCGTGACGTCCTGCTCGGCGCGGAGCCGCTTCACGGTCTTGATAAATTGCTCCACCTCAGCATGGGACAGCCCGGCGGCCGGCTCATCGAGCAGCAGCAGCGAGGGGTGGGAGAGCAAGGCACGCCACAACTCGATGCCCTTGTGTAGTCCGTGGGCGAGTTCGTCGGCGGGCAGGTGGGCGGCCCAGCCCAACCCTGCGTGGTCAAGGAGCTCAAGCGCTTCCTCGCGCATCCCGCGCTCAGCACGGGCGGTATAGGGCAACCGCGATGCCCAGGAAACAGGTCCGCCAGGAAGCCTGGTGTGCCCGCCAAGAAGCACGTTCTGCAGGACTGTGGCATGCAACAACAGGGCCGGATGCTGGAAGGTACGTGCGAGCCCAAGGCGCGCAAGGCGGAACGGTGCATTTCCCAGGACCTCGGTGCCATCGATGGTGATGGAACCGGAACTGGGCCTGTAGTGGCCGCTGATGCAGTTGAATAGGGAGGTCTTGCCGGCGCCGTTGGGTCCTACGAGCCCGAAGATGACGCCCGGTTCCACGTCGAAGCTCACTTCCTGCAGGACCTTGACGCCGCCGAAGTGCAAGTTCACGTCGTTGAGGCTCAGGCTTGCGGCCACCCTGTACCTTCCTGTCGCGTCATTGCTCCGGGCGGCGCGATCCGTCACGACCGCTCGAGACCGACGCTACGGATCGAATACTTAATTGTCAACGATTTTGAAACGAACGTTAGCCAACCTCAATCATGGCGCGCGGTAACCGCTCCTGGCGTAGTCCGAGAAGGGCGCCGGAGCCACGGTGGCACGGATTTCGACCTGTCGGTGGCGCTCCACCTGCCCCTTGCGGGAGTTGGGTTCCTCCCCCCAGACCACCACCACTTCCGTTCCGGTCTGCGCATGTGCCACGTCGAGCGTTGCCAGTGATAGGAAGACCTGCTCGTTGGCGAGGTAGCCGACGTCGAACGAGATGCCGATGGTCTCGCCGTCCTTTAGGATCAGGTCGGTCTGGTAGAGCGCGTAGCGTGATTTGGGCAGCTCAATGTACTTGGCCGGAATGCCCTCACCCAGGATCGACCCGAGGGCTGCGGCTACGTCCTCGTTGTTCCACACCAGCGTTACTTTGGTGCGGCGCTGGTTTTCCGAGTGACGCTGAAGCGCTTCCTTTCCGAGGAATTCGTGGTCGAAGGACACGGAGCGGCCCAGTCCGATGTCATAGGGAGTGACGTAGTAGTCGGCTACATCGGTCGAGTAGAAGCTGCCTCCCAGCGAGCCCGCCTTCGACAGGTCGAGCCAATCGCGGTATGCCCTGAGCTCGGGCTGGAAGATGGCGGGCGGCGGGGACGGCACCCAGCCGGACCCAAGGTTGGCCGAGGAATAGCCCTTCGCGCCGACCTGCGTGATGCCGAATTCCTGGCCGTCGGCCAGCAGTTTGGCATGCACCGCCGCGGCATCGGCCCAGGGACCCCACAGTTCGAAGCCCGGCTGCCCCGCCATGCCGTGGCGCAGTACACCCACCCGACGCCCCTCGATCTCCACCTCGCCCATGTGGAAGAACTTCAGTTCCGGTGCCGGCTTGCCCGTGACCTTCTCGATGATGGCAAGCGCGTTGGGTCCCTGTAGTTCGTACCGGAAGACCTTGGGATCGCCTTTGCGGATCAGTGAATGGTCGTCGCGGTCGAGGGTGACATCCCAGTCGCCGGTGGAGATGTTGTATTCAACCCAATCGCTCAGCATGGGAAGCGCCACCAGGTCGAACGAGTTTTCGCCGAGGTGGAAGAGGATGCCGTCGCCAATCAGGTAGCCGTCCTGATTGACTGCGACCAGTTGCTTCGCCCGGCCCACCCGGTAGGCGGCGGCGGAGTTTGTGCCGATCCAGGTGAAGAACTTCGTGGCGTCGGGACCGGCGACAAAGAGGTCTGCCATGTGGTGCGACTGGTCGAGCAGGGCACATGAGTCACGCCAGGAAGCCTGTTCGCTTCGCCAGTTGGTGAATTCAGGCGTCACCGGAAACGTGAACGGCCTGGACTTTGCATTACGCAACACTTCTACGGCGCTGCCGCCCTGCTGGTCGATAGCGGACTGCAGGCTCTGCTTTGTCATGATCATTCCTTCATGGGATGTGTTGGGCCGGCGGCACAACTAGCCGCCGGCCACCGACTGGATCACCAGGACCTCCTGGCCCGGCGCCACCTCCGTTTCCAGCCCCTGCAGGCGACGTACCTCGTCGCCGTCCACATAGATATTCACGAAGCGGCGCAGGGCACCCGTCTCGTCGCGGAGCCGCCTGGCGAGTACCGCATAGTTTGATGTCACCGCATCGAGCAGCTCTCCCACCGTCACCGGCCGGTCGGAGGGCGCAGTCAGTACGGACTGCCCACCGGCGAGGGGCTGCAGGACGCTCGGCAGGACAACTGCGATGTCAGGCACCCGCCATCACTGCCGCCCGGACACACAGCACATCGGGCAGGTGTGTCGCTACTTCCGTAAAGGTCTCACCCTCGTCCGCGCTGGCATAGACAGCGCCGCCGCGCGTGCCGAAGTACACGCCCGCGGGTTCCGCCGTGTCAACCCAGGCGGCGTCGCGCAGCACGCTGTTGTATTCGCCGGTGGGCAGGCCGGACGCCAGCCGCTTCCAGGTGGAGCCGGTATCGTCAGTGCGGTGCACCGCCAGTTCGCCATCGGGCGGAATGCGTTCGCCGTCCGCTTTCAGCGGCACCACCCAGGCCGTCCCGCCGCGCCGGGGGTGGGTGAGCATCACGAACCCGAAGTCTGCGGGCAGGCCCTCCGCAATGGAGGTCCAGGTGTCGGCATTGTCGTCCGTGCGGTAGACGCCGTGATGGTTCTGGGCATAGAGACGGCCGTCAACGGCAGGATCCGCGGCGATCTTGTGAACGCACTGGCCGAATTCAGGGTTGGGGTCGGGCAGAAAGTAGGCTGAGATTCCCTTGTTGCGGGGCTCCCAGGAGGTGCCGCCGTCCACCGACCGGTAAACACCCCCGGTGCTCATGGCCACGTGGACAGTGTCGCCGGCGGGATGGACCACGATGGAATGCGCCGCCGCACCACCGTAGCCGGCACCCCACTCGCTCCGGTGCGGGTGGTCCCACAGCCCCCGGTTCAATTCGAAATGTTCGCCGCCGTCGGTGGATTTCCACACGGAGATGGGCTCCGCACCGGCCCAGACCACCCCCGGCCGGGATTCGGCATCTGGATAGATCTGCCATACCCGCTCTACCGCAGCGCCGGTGTCCTCCGGAAACTTAATGGCCCCCTGCTCCGGCTCGGACCAGGTGGCGCCGAGATCATCGGAATGGGCAACCGTTGGTCCCCAGTGCTCATTGCGGACGCCCACCATGACCCGGGTGCGGCCGTTCCGGGTATCGATCCCGATGCTGGGGATCTCGCTCATCAGGAAATGGGGGCCGGTGAAGGACCAGGTACTCCTGTCCTGGCTGGTGGCCAGCCACAGTCCTTTTTTGGTCCCGATCGCTAAGACAAAACTCTCTGCGGATGCCATGCCCCCCATGCAACCATCGCTGCCGGCGGCCCGCAACGGTTTTCTGGCGGCAGAAGCCTCCGGTTCCTGGGGCTAGTCGACAAACTCCGACTGGGTCTCGATGAAATCCCAGTCGGCATCGCTCAGGACTGCTGCAGGGTTATCGGGGTGCGGTCCGCCCGCTTCCGCGATGCCCTGGAGCACGGGAAGCGGCAGCTCCTCGGCACGAAGGTTCTCCCGCAGCCACTCCTTGGTGTCGAGGTCCAGGTCCAGCCACCACATGTAGATTTCCATGTCCACACCTTTCGTATGCTTCAACGTTAGGCGGGGCGCCAACCGCGGACAAGGGATGATCATAGAGTCGGCCGCTTTCCTCCTCAGAACAAGTAGCACTCCCCCATTTCCGCGTAGGAGCAGGTATCGCCCCACGTCAGCGCCCCATAAAGTCGAGTACCTCCTACTCGCGACCCGCCCCTGCCGCCGCTCCTAGCCTGAAACTTCAAGCAAGCTGACCGTGCTGCTGGGGCATACGGCGTCAACGCTGGCACTCCCCGCGCGCATGGACCGCTACATATATCTGGGGAGAAAAAATGAAACGTACCTTTGCCACTCTGGGGGTGGTAGGGCTTGGACTGATCAGCCTCACTGCGCCGGCCATGGCCGCATCAGACAGGGTCGTCGTCTGCCACGACGAGGGCGGAACCTGGATTCCGCTGGAGTTTGATGCCAACGGGATCGGCGGCCACCGCCAGCACGCCGACGACATCATCCCGCCGACGCCGAAAATGCCCGAGGGGTTGAATTGGACCAATTCGGGAAAGATCGCCTACATCGCCAACTGCGACGAACTGCCGCCGGGCGAAACTCCGCCGGTCTACCCGCCCGCCGGTGGTGACACAACTGGCGGGGGAGCCGATGGAGGAGACTCCGGCGGGGAAACCGGCGGGGAAACCGACGGGACCACCGGTGGGGAAACCGGCGGGGAAACCGACGGGACCACCGGCGGAGAAACCGACGGGACCACCGGCGGAGAAACCGACGGGACCACCGGCGGAGAAACCGACGGGACCACCGGCGGAGAAACCGGCGGAGAAACCGACGGGACCACCGGCGGGGAAACCGACGGAGAAACCGACGGGACCACCGGCGGGGAAACCGACGGAACCCAGACCAACCTCGAATCTGCAGCCGTCGAAGCCAAAGCCGGTGCCCTGGTTCCCGCGCAACCTGCCGCCGCCACGCCGCAGGTGCCGGCACGGACCGGTGCTGCCGCCACCGCTACCGCTACCACCAACCTCGGCACCAACAAGGGCTACAACGCACAGACGGCCGTTGGCGGGGCTGAGTACTCCCCCGCCTGGGTCGCCGGATTGGGCGCACTGGTGGCAGCAGGAGCCGCAGTGGCCGTACGCCGCAGGTCCGACGCCACCGCAGCAGGCTAAGCCCGCGGCCCGAGCCGCTTTCCGCGGCCACTGACAAGGAAGGCGTCCCGCCAGTGCCCGGCGGGGCGCCTTCCTTCCCATCATCCCCCGCCAGGTGAGGAGTACAGATGTCCCAGGAACGCAGCCGGCAGGCCGCCCGGACCGGCCGCCGGTGGCGCCGCTGGAACCGCGGCGACCTCGCTATCCTCCTGTCCGGAATCCTGGCATTCCTGGCCATTACGTTCGGCGGCCCTTTGCTCCACCAGCCGCAGCCGGCCGCCGTCGGAAGCGTTGAAACGGCAATCCTTGCACCGGCAAGCGCCGCACCGCTGGCGGGCAGCACTCCGGATATACAAGGCCCGACGACGGCGCCCACCGCGGCTGCCCCGCCGTCACCCGCCTCCGCCCTGCCGGAGGCGGCGGCTCCGGTGCGCATCCGGTACGGGGCGGCAGGTTTTGACGTGCCGGTACACCCGCTGGACCTCGACGGCGCCGCGCAGGACAGCGGGACCATCGTGCCGCCGGAAACCAAGGACGGCTACTGGCTGGTTCCGTTCGGGACTCCCGGGGAGGGCTCAGCCAACACGACGTACGTGATCGGCCACAGCTGGGACGGAGCGGAGGCGCCGTTTAACCACTTGAGCTCCGCCTCGCGGGTGGGTGACCGCTTTGAGGTGGACACCGCCGCGGGAACCCTGCCCTACCAGGTGGACAGCGTGACGACCTACGTCAAGTCCAGCTTGAAGGACAGCCCCATCTGGGACATCGTGCCCAACCGGCTGGTCCTCATCTCCTGCTACACGGAGGACCCGTGGGGCAAGAACGTCGTGATAACGGCCTCACCTGCGCTTATGTGATCCGGCGGGACCTGTTCAAGGCAGTTGCCCGGGCGCACAATGAGCTATGACATCGGAACGGTTCAGTGGAACTGCCCCCCTGCTGGTTGGAATCATGCCCAAGCAGCATCCGGAAGTCCTGCAGACCGCGGCCACCCTGGCCGCACGGCTGGGCACGCCCCTTGTGTGCGCGTATGTGGACGAGGCCAGCTACCTGGTGGAGTGGGACCCTGCCCGCTCGGCCCACCGCCTGTCGCTTCATCCGGACGCCGACGACGAGGACATCCGGAGCCTCACGGCGGAACTGAAAGCAGACATCCAGTCAGCCGTGGACAAGGTGCCGCCCGGCAGCGGCGTGGTGGACTGGACGCTTCGCACCCTTGCCGGTGATCCCGCCCGTGCGCTGGGCCGGCTGGCGGCCGAAGCCAACGTGCCCATCATTATTGTGGGCACGTCCGAACGCGGCTTCTCGCACCGGCTTTCAGAGGCACTGAATGGTTCCGTGGGAGCGTGGCTGACCCACCACCAGAGCAAGCCCGTCCTGGTGGTGCCTTACCGGATGCCGGCGCACCAGGACAAGCCATGACCCGTCCGCGGGCAGCCGACAGGGGACGGAAACGGCACGCTGAAAATAAAGCGAAAGTAGTTATTCGCGGTGCTGGCGGACGCCAATACCAGCCAGTAAGCTGATTCAAGCAGACCGATCCACGCAAGTGGACACCGGTTTTGCCCAAGAGCTGCTCCGGAGTGCGTATCCCCCAATAACGCACTCCGGAGCTTTTTTGTGCCCTGCTCTGCGATGTCCCTTTATACCCCTAGGGGGTACTTGATTTAATACCCCTCAGGGGTATACGGTGGATTTATGAAGACCATTGAAGAGGCAACCGCCGGGTCCGCAGTGCAGCACGTTCCGGAACACGGGTACACGGGAAACAAGGACGCCTACCTCCGCCGGCTCAAGCGCATTGAAGGCCAGGTTCGCGGCATTGCGCGGATGGTAGATGAGGACAAGTACTGCATCGACATCCTCACCCAGGTTTCCGCCGTGACCAAAGCCCTGCACGCCGTGAGCCTGGGACTGGTGGAGGAGCACATCGGCCACTGCGTGGTGGGGGCCGCCGCGGAACCCGACCCGGAAGCGCGGGCCGAAGCCATCGATGCAAAGGTCAAGGAAGCGGCCGACGCCATCGGCCGGCTGCTTCGCTAAACCCAACTGCACCCATTTGCCGGCCACCGCCGGCCAAACCATCAGGAGACAGCCATGAGCACCACCTCCCCCACCATCACAACCGTCAACGTTTCCGGCATGACCTGCGGCCACTGCGTCTCCGCGGTCAGCGAAGAACTCGAAGCCCTCACGGGGGTGGAGGCCGTGGACGTCGAACTCAACGCCGGCGGCATTTCCACCGTAACCATCACGTCCACGCAAAAGCTGTCGCCCTCGGAAATCGGCGAAGCAGTGGCGGAGGCCGGGTACCTGGTCGTCGCCAACGAAGCCTGAAGGGCCAACGGGGACAAAACATGAGTCACCAGGATCTGCTCCGCCCGCCGGACACCCGCGTGGTGGAACTCGATATCGAGGGCATGACCTGCGCCTCCTGCGTCAACCGCGTGGAGAAGAAGCTCGGCAAGCTCGAGGGCGTGGAGGCAACAGTCAACCTCCCGCTCGAATCGGCCCACGTCACGGTGCCCCCAGGGATCAGCGATGAGCAGCTGGTGGACACCGTCAACGCAGCCGGATACAAGGCAACGCTCCGGCACGCCCCAGCGCCGGACCCCATTGCGCCGGACGGCAGCGAAAGCGGGGAGGCGGCGCAACCCGCGGGCGCCGTCGTCGAACATGACCATCTGGCCCATGGCGGAACCGCCGGGCAGCTGAAACCCCGCCTTCTTGTGGCGGCCGTCCTGACGGTGCCCGTGTTCCTGGTCTCGATGGTTCCGGCATTCCAGTTCGCCAACTGGGGCTGGGTTGCTGCCGCGCTGGCACTGCCGGTGGTGACCTGGGCCGCCTGGCCGTTCCACCGGGCCGCGGCCATCAACGCGCGGCACTTCGCGTCCACCATGGACACCCTGGTATCCCTGGGGGTAGCCGCAGCGTACTTGTTCTCCGCCTGGCAGCTCGCGGCCGACCCCCGCATGACCGAACACCCCGGCATGGAGGGGATGGAAACCGGCGGCCTCTACTTCGAGGTGGCGGCGGTAGTCACCACCTTCCTGCTCCTGGGCAGGTACCTGGAGGCGAATGCCAAGAAGAAGGCAGGCGATGCCCTGCAGGCGCTCCTCAACCTCGGCGCCAAGGACGCCACCATCCTTCACGACGGCGCCGAGCAGCGGATCCCCGCGGACCGTCTGCAGGTGGGCCACATCCTGGTGGTCCGCCCGGGCGAGAAGATCGCCACCGACGGTGTAGTGGTGGAGGGCAGCTCAGCGGTGGACGCCTCCCTGGTCACCGGCGAGTCCGTTCCCGTGGAAGTGGGACCCGGTTCGGCCGTCACCGGCGCCACCATCAACACCTCCGGAAGGCTGCTGGTCAAGGCGGCAAGGGTCGGCTCCGAAACCACCCTGGCGCAGATGGCCCGCCTGGTGTCGCAGGCGCAGACGGGCAAGGCGCCCATCGCCCGGCTGGCTGACCGCATCAGCGCTGTCTTCGTGCCGGTGGTTCTGGCCATTGCGGCGGCCACTTTCGTGCTGTGGCTCCTGTTCTCCGGCCCGGACGTGGCGGGCGGCGAGCTGCGCCCGGCCTTCACGGCCGCCGTCGCGGTCCTGGTCATTGCCTGCCCCTGCGCGCTGGGCCTGGCCACGCCGGTTGGCCTGCTGACAGGCACCGGCCGCGGAGCGCAACTGGGCATCCTCATCAAGGGCCCGCAGGTCCTCGAGGACACCCGCACCGTGGACACCATCCTGCTCGACAAGACCGGGACGGTGACCTCCGGCGTCCTGGCCGTGGACGCCACCGCGGCCTTCGGCGGCTTCACGGAGGACGACGTGCTCCGGCTGGCCGGGGCCGTGGAGGCGGCGTCCGAGCACCCCGTAGCGCACGCCATCGCCGCAGCGGCAAGGGCGGCCATGCACGACGGCGCCGCTTTGCCTGCCGTCCAGGCCTTCCGTTCCGCGCCCGGCGGCGGAGTCCTGGGCACCGTGGAGGGCAGGCTGGTGGTGGCCGGCCGTACGGGGTGGCTTGAGGACAACGGCATTTCACTTGCAGAAGACCAGCAGGCGTTGCTGGCGGCGGCCGAGGCGGGCGGCGCCACGGCCATCTGGGTTGCCGTGGACGGTGCCCCGGCCGGCGTGATCAGCCTGCGGGACACCGTCAAGGAAGGATCCGCCGCGGCTGTTGCCAGGCTGAAGCACCTGGGGCTGCGGCCCATCCTGCTGACCGGTGACAATGCCGCCGTGGCCGCCCAGGTGGCTGCCGCCGTCGGCATTGATGCAGCGGACGTCTATGCCGGCGTCCTGCCGGAAGGAAAGGTGGAGGCGGTCCGCCGGCTGCAGGCCGGCGGGGCAACGGTGGCCATGGCCGGCGACGGCGTCAACGACGCTGCGGCCCTGGCGCAGGCGGACCTCGGGATTGCCATGGGCTCCGGTACCGACGTGGCCATCGAGGCCGCGGACCTGACCGTCATGGGCAACGACCTCGCCCAGGTGGCCCAGGCCATCGAGCTGTCCCGGAAGACCCTGTCGACGATCAAGACGAACCTGTTCTGGGCCTTCTTCTACAACGCCGTTGGGATTCCGGTGGCCGCGCTGGGGCTGCTCAATCCCATGATCGCCGGCGCCGCGATGGCTGCGAGCTCAGTCCTGGTGGTGGCCAACTCGCTGCGGCTGCGCAGCTTCGGCAAGTAACCTTGCCGGCCCGCTGCCGGGAATCCAGGGCCGGTTCAGGCCGCGCCGTACCGGACGGCGGCGCGGGCCTTTGCCTTGGCAGCCTCGGTGTCCCGGTCCTTGGGCGGAGCCTGCGTCACCAGCGAATCGAGGAGGTGCTGGGTGATGTGCGCGATCTCGTGGACCGCCTCATCGAAGGCTTCCTGGTTGGCCTTCGAGGGCTTGGTGCTGCCGCTGATCTTGCGCACGTACTGCAGCGCGGCGGCGTGCACTTCCTCGGAGGTGGCGTGCGGCTCGAAGTTGTGGAGGGTTCGGATATTCCGGCACATAAGGCCATGCTAGGCTCTGGAGCGCCTGGGATCGACCCCTTCCGTCCGGGGTGGCGGGCGTCCGTCCATGGGGAGTCCGGCATGGGCAGGGGTGCCCATCGACACTGTTTGAGCGGCCGGGATAGGTTTTAGGCAATGGATCTTCCGGATGAGCCGGGAGGCCGGGGGATGCCGACCCATATTCGGATCCACTAACCAAGAGGAGAAACTGATGGCTATTTGGGGTGCAGACGTTGAGCAGCTTCGCCAGCTCGGCAGCAAGCTTCAGGCAGGTGCGTCCGAGATCGAGACGCAGAAGTCCACTCTCACCAAGGTTCTGAGCAGCACCAACTGGGAGGGCCCGGACGCGGAGAAGTTCCGCAACGAGTGGTCCGGAACCCACACCGCCATGCTGACCAAGGTTGCCGAGGCACTCAAGGATGCCGGCAGCCAGGCCAAGCGGAACGCTGAAGAGCAGAGCCAGGCTTCCCGCTAACCTTCCGGTCGCGAAGGCTTTGCAGCAGGGCCCGGACACCACACGGTGTCCGGGCCCTGCGGTTTAAGCCTTGCGACTGCCGCTGCTGCTGCCCGGCCTAGGGGACGGGTTCGACGTCGTTCGCGTGCTCCAGCGGGGACGGCGCCTTCGGTTCGGCTTCCTTGCCAGGCCCTGCTGCTGTTTCCGCGGCCGGGGCGCGCAGTTCATCGAGCCGCACCAGGATGACGCCGCCTACGATCAGCACACCGCCCAGCAGCTGGATGGCACCCGGCAGTTCGCCCAGCAGCAGCCAGGCCCAGACCACCGCGAAAAGAACCTCGGTGAGCGAGACGAAGGACGCCACCTTGGAACCCAAGGCCCGGGCGGCCACGATGCCGGAGACATAGGCGAGGACTGTCGCCAGGACCACCAGGCCCGCGAGGGAAACCCACCACGGGGCAACCCACCCCCCGAGCTTCGTGTCCGCTGTGCTGAAGGTCATAGGCAGGAGGCCGGTTGCACCGGCCAGCCACATGACCGCTGCCCCCACCATCAGGCCGCCGGAGGCCAGCACGATGGGTGGCAGGGTGTCGTTCTCCCTGGCGGTGATGAAGAAGTACATGGCCAGGCAGACCGCTGCGGCAATCCCCCAAAGGACGCCCACGGGATCCACCTTCACCGCGCCGGTGAGGTCCAGGACCAGCACCAGGCCGGCCAGGGAGAGCAGGGTACCGCCGAGCGTCAGCGCCCGCGGCCGCCTCCGGCTGGCGGCCCAGAGCCACAGCACAATCAGGACGGGCGCCAGATACTCCAGGAGCAGGGCGACGCCCACGGACAGGCGGGCCACCGCATTGAAGTAGAACAACTGGCATGCTGCCACCCCGATCAGGCCAAACAGGAGGATGGTCAGCCAGTTGTCCCGCAGCTGGTGCCAGCGTCCGCGCAGTGCAAGGATGGCCGGGATGGCGAGGATCAGGGCGGCGCCGGTCAGCCGGAGCGTCACGGCCGCTCCCGTGGACCAGCCGGTTTCCAGCAGTGCTTTGGCGAACGAGCCGGAGGTTCCGAAGACGGCGGAGGAAAACAGCGCGATGCCAAGTCCGGACGCCAGGAATCCCCGGCCGGCCGCCTGGGCCACACGGCTCTGGGGGTGGTTGTTGGCGGCAGGCACCGTTGCCTCCTGTCAGGAGTAAAGTGGGGTATTGGTCATGACAGTACCCGTCTGCGCTGTAAGGAGTCAAGATGGTTTTTGCCCCTGACACTGAGGTGGCGCTGCGCTCCGTGGTGGACCTGATCAATTCAGCGGCGAACGGCCGGGAGGAGCTGGCCAGCCAGGCGGACCTTGACGCCTTCCTGGAAGCCGAGGGATTTACCGGATCAAGGACCAGGGACGCCGCGGAACTGGACAGCGTCCGCGCACTGCGCCGCGAACTTGCCCGGCTCTGGACCGCGGATGAGGACACGGCGGTGGGCATTGTAAACCGGCTGCTGCGCGAGGCCAACGCCCTGCCGCAGCTGGTCAAGCACGACGGCTGGGACTGGCACCTGCATGCGTCGGCGCCCGAAGCCCCGCTGGCTGACCGGATGAGCACGGAAGCGGCCATGGCTCTCGCGGACGTGATCCGCGGCAAGGAGATGGACCGGCTGCGCACGTGCGAGGCGGAGGACTGCGACGCCGTTGTCCTTGACCTCACCCGGAACAGGTCCAAGCGCTACTGCGATACCGGGAACTGCGCCAACCGTGCACACGTGGCCGCCTACCGGGCACGGCAGGCGGCGGCGGGCTGACCAGGCGGAAAGCCTGCCCGCAGGCGGGTCAGCGCTCCGCTGGTCCTTCAGGGCCGGCGTCGGAAGCGGGCGGATTGGAGGCACCCGGAGCGCCGAAGCCATGGGAGGACTTCTTGGCTGAGCTGAGGTTGATGCCGGATCCCTTGCCCAGGTGCTCGGCGTTTTCCTTGTAGCTCATTGAAAGCATGGCCGCGATGACCAGGGTGACGATGAAGGCGATGCCGGCGCCGGTGAACGCGAGGTCGAAGCGGGGCGTCTTGGCACTGCCTCCTGAGGCGAAGATCAGTACCGCCATGAAGGTGACGACGGCCCAGAACGCGGAGAACATCAGCGGCCCCTTCACCGAGGTCCGCAGCCTGCGCGGTTTTCCTGGATGCTGGTCTGCCACTGTAAGTCCTCCCTGCAGGCGGCATGCCGGCCGTCCTGGTTTAGGTGATGTGCTGGTGCGCCCGGCCCAATTTTCTACGAGAAGTAGAACCGCGCCCTCCTAGTTTACGGCTTGCGGGCGCCGGTCCGGGCATCGTGCCGGAGCGTCAGGCCGGAGAGCACCCACAACACGCCGGAAATGATGGCGCCGCCACCTGCCACCCCCAGCAGGGCGTGGGCGCCAAGGCTGATGAAGAAGGGCAGGACGGCGGCGGTTCCGAGGCCAATAATGCCGGACGCGATCCAGTCCCGGGCCAGGACGTGCCTGCCGCGGTGGCGGAGGCCGCACCACAGCTCAAGCGCCCCGGCGGCGCCCAGGCCAAGGGCCGCTACGACGGCGAACAGCAGGTCGCCGTGCAGCAGCACCAGCGCGAAACCGGCGCCGGTCAGCACCGAGCCCGCGGCGGAGAGCAGTTTGCCGGGCACGGACTCCCGCGGGAAACCCGTGGCCGGCGCACCCCAAAGGGTTACCACGCCCGTGGCCAGCAGGTACAACCCGCCGGCCCAGCCCATGACTTCAATGGAGGGCGAGGGCCAGAAGATGGTCACGGCACCGAACACCAGTGCAGCCGCCGAGCGGAGCAGGACCGGCTTCCAGAGGTCGGACCGGGGAGCGGCTTTGGGAGCGGCGCCTGCGGGGGTAAGTGGTTGCGTCACCGGACCAGTTTAGTGGGGAGCGCTTCGCCGTGTATCGAGGGGTGGGCGCAACAGTCAGGCCGAGCCCAGGACCATCCACCGGTCCGCCGCGGCGCGGAGGCCCAAAGTCACTGCCCGGGCGGCCATATAACCCACCGCGAAGGCGGCCCAAAGCCAGCCCAGGCCCGCCGCCCCGGCGGCGCCGGACCAGGCGACGGCGGCCAGCAGGGGCAGATAGACGGCGAGGTTCACCAGTCCGGCCAGCGCCAGGTACCTGGCATCCCCGGCGCCAATCAGCACACCGTCCAGGACGAAGACATACCCGGCAACGGGCTGGCCTGCGGCAAGGATCCACAGGGCAACAGCCAGGACGGACTGCACCTCCCGGTCGGCCGTAAAGAGTGCCCCCACCCAGGGCGCCGCCGCCGCCAGCAGCAGGCCGGTCAGCACGCCGAAGCTGATGCCCCAGCGGATCATCGTCCGCGTAAGCGCGCGCGCCTTGGCGGCATTGGAGGCCCCCAACTCCTTGCCGATCAGCGCCTGGGCGGCAATTGCCAGCGCATCCAGGGCAAAAGCCAGGAACGAAAAGATTGTCATCGCCAGCTGGTGCGCTGCAAGGTTCACGGCACCCTGCCCGGTCACCACCAGCACCGTCACCAGGATGGCTGCGCGCAGGCTCAGGGTGCGCAGCATGAGCCACGACCCCACCCTGCTCATGCTCCGGATCCCCCGCCAGCTGGGGAGGAGGCTGACGCCGTGGCGGACGGCGTTGCGCCGGACCATTGACACATACACGCAGGCCATGGCCCACTGCGCCAGGCTGGTCCCGACCGCGGAGCCGGTGACCGACAAGCCGAGACCGTAAACCAGCCACAGGTTCAGGACAATGTTTATTCCGAAGCCGGCGGTGGCAACCACCAGCGGCGTCCGCGTGTCCTGCAGGCCACGGAGGACCCCGGTCCCGGCAAAGACCAGGAGCATGGCCACCAGTCCCGGCATGGACCAGCGCAGGTAGTCCACGGCGAAGGTGCGGACTTCCCCCTCCGCGCCCATCAGCCCGATCAGCGGCTCAGCTGCCGCGAAGCCGGCCACCGCAAGGACGACGCCTAGCAGCAGTGCCAGCCAGACGCCGTCGCGCCCCGCCGCCAGGGCCTTACCCAGCTGCCCCTCGCCGATGGCACGTGCCACCGCCGGGGTTGTTGAGTAGGCCAGGAACACCATGAGCCCGACGGCGGTGTGCAGCACCGCCGATGCCAGTCCGACCCCGGCCAGCTGCTCCACCCCCAGGTGCCCCACGATGGCCGAGTCCGCGAGCAGGAACAGGGGTTCGGCCACCAGCGCGCCGAAGGCGGGGACGGCGAGGCGCAGGATTTCCCGGCCGTGGCTCCGGCGGGCTGCCACGCGAAGGGGGGTTGATGGTTGGGGCACCGTGCCAGCTTAACGGGGAGACCCCTAGCCGCGCCTTGGGATAGACATTCATGACAAAGTTCACACTTCAGGCAGGATAGTTGACAGTTCAACTATTTCTGCTGAAGACTGGAAGACATGAACCAGTCCCGACTTACCACCACCGCCCTCACCGCCCTGCGCATCGTCCTCAGCTTCCTCTTTGCAGCCCACGGCTGGCAGAAGTTCTCCGAGTGGACCATCGCCGGCACCCAGGCCTCCTTCGCCAAGATGGGCGTGCCCGCAGCGGAGATCGCGGCCCCGGCGGTAGCCGTCCTCGAACTCGCCGGCGGCATTGCCCTCATCCTGGGCATCCTCACCCGGGTCATAGCCGTACTTCTGGCCCTCGACATGCTCGGCGCCCTCTTCCTGGTCCACGCCTCCGCAGGTGTCTTCGCTGCGAACGGCGGCTACGAACTGGTGCTGCTGTTGGCAGCGGCAGCCTTCGCGCTGGCGCTTACCGGCGCCGGCCGCCTCTCGGTGGACCGGGCCCTCTTCGGCCGCAACAACTCCAGGCTGGCCGTCCTCGCCTAAATAGGAACCAGGAAGGCTAACGCCCGACGGCGGCCGCGCACCCAGGTGCCTCGGCCGCCGTCGGGCATTTAACCACCAAGCCGGGCATCATTGGCCAACAAGTTCGAACAGCAAATATCACTTTTCGCGCGGGAAAGATCGGGAAAACGCTTGCCTTGCCGCGCGGCAAGCTGATAGACCATGGTGAGTGCAGCGTGCGAGCTGCATCACCCGCACCCAGGTCTCAGCCTCTTTACCCCGGCTCCCCCTTCGGGATCCACCCTCAAATGCAACGTGCACCCTCTGGAGCGCACTGCTTTTGAATCGTTCCAACCGACCGGGCTGCGTTGCTACCGCTCATCGAAGGAGATGTCCGTGAACCAACCCCCGCAACCTATCCTCCAAACCCTGGAAGGCCCGCCACGGCGACGACGCCTTGCCGCTTCCGGCGCCAAGGCCGCCACCGCAGCCATCGCCTCGGCTGCCATAGCCTTCACCGGCCTTCCCCCTGTCCATGCGAACACCGCCCTGCCGCCTGTGGGAAGCGGGTTCAAGTTCGACTTCGGTCCCGGGGCAACGGCGGCCGGCTATACGCATGTGGATGCCGGCACGCAGTACTCCGCAGCAGGAAAGTTCGGCTTTGCGGACACTGCCGCCACCTCCGGCGCGGACCGCGGCACTGGCGACGCCCTCCGTTCCGACTTCGTGCAGGCCCAGGGCAGCACCTTCCTCGTGGACATTCCGAACGGCGATTACACGGTCAAACTGATAGCCGGCGACGCCGTGGAAGCAACCAACATCGCCATCACAGCGGAGAAAATGGCCAAGGTCCAGCTCACGGACAAGCCTGCCGGCCAGTACCTGGAGATGGAGTTCCCCATTTCACTGGTGGACGGCCAGCTGAACCTCGACTTCAGCGGCACCGCGGCCAAAATCAACTCGCTGGTCATCGCCGCGCGGGCCCCCCGCACCGCCACCAGCGATCCTGGCGTCTACCTTGCCGGCGACTCAACGGTCCAGACCTACGATCCCGGCTACGTCCCGCAGGCGGGCTGGGGCCAGATGATCGACCGCTACTTCGACGGCGCCGTGACCTTCCGCAACCACGCCATCGGCGGCAGGAGCTCGAAGAACTTCATCAGCCAGGGACGCCTGGACGAAATCCTCCGCGTCATCAACCCCGGCGACTACCTGATGGTCCAGTTCGGCCACAATGACGCCACCATCGGCGTGGATGACCGGTATGCGTCTCCCGCCGACTACAAGGAATACCTCCGCACCTACGTCCATGGCGCCCGCCAGCGCGGTGCAACCCCCATCCTGGTGACGCCGGTGGGCCGCCGCGACTACGACGAGGCCACGGGCAAGTTCCGCGTCAGCTTCCCCGAATACGTTGCCAAGATGCAGGAGCTTGCGGCCGAGGAAAACGTGGCCCTGGTGGACCTCTCCGCCTCAAGCCGTGCGTACTACGACCAGATCGGCCCCGAGGACACCAAGTCCGTCTTCCTCCATGTTGATGCCGGCGTATACCCCAACCGGCCCACCGGCACTGTGGACAACACTCACTTCCAGGAATATGGCGCCATCCAGATCGCCCGCCTGGTGGCAGGCGGCGTGAAGAGCCTGAACCTGCCCCTGGCCACGCGCGTCCGGGAGGTGGCGCCGCCGTCGTCCGTTCCCGCGAAGCCGCAGGGACTGGTGGCGGGAAGCATCTCCAATGCCGGGGCACTGCTCAAGTGGCAGCCGGTGGAAGGTGCCGACATCTACAAGGTGTACCGCAAGCTGGCCGACGAACCCGACAGCTCGTACAAGCTCACCACCACCGCCACCGTTCCCACCGCCAACCTGGCCGGACTTGCCGAAGGCACGGCCTACAGCGTCCGGGTGGCCGCGATGAACGGCAAGGGCCTGTCCGAGCCCAGCGACGCACTGGCCCTGACCACCAAAAAGGCGAAGTACAAGTTCGACTTCGGCCCGGTGGGGGCACCAGTGGAAGCAGGCTACACCGAGGTGAACCGGACCATGGCCTACACCCCGGAGCGGACGTTCGGCTTCAAGGACACCTCCGTCCTCAGCGACCGCGACCGAGGTGCCGTGACCAGCAACCTCCTCCGGGACTTCGTCCTGAGCGGCAGCAGCTTTGAGTTCCGGCTGGACGTCCCCAACGGCACCTACGCCCTGAAGACGTACCACAGCGACTGGATCGGCTCCACCCGGACGGACGTTGCTGCCGAAGGCATCCCGTTCGGGCAGGTATCCTCCGGCAGGGAATCCTCCGCCACCAAGATCATCAACCAGGTCCTGGTCTCTGACGGGCAGCTGAACCTGGCCATCAGCGGCTCGGGCCAGCGGCTCAACGGCCTGGAGGTCACCCCGCTGCTGGTCGGGCCCACCAACCTGCGCACCACTGCAGTGAACGCCGCCGCAGACCCCGCCACCGTGGACCTTGCCTGGGATCCGGTGGCCGACGCCACGAGCTACAAGGTGTTCCGGCAGGCCTCCTTCGAGACCGAGCCCCAGTTGGTGGCTGAAAACGTGGCGGCTCCGGCCTTCCAGGACACAACCGCCTTCCCGGGGCTCCCCTACAAGTACTTCGTGACCGCCCTGGACAGCACCGGCCTTGAGTCGGTCCGCTCCAACACCGCGGAGACCGCGCTGGTTGATCCGGCCACCCCGGTCCCGGCTGCCACCGCCAAGGTGGACATCAAGGCAGTGGAGAAGACCAGCGTCACCCTCAAATGGCAGAAGGTGGCCGACGCCGCCGCCTACCAGATCTACCGCTCCACCTCGCCGGACGGGCCCTTCGAGTACGTCGGCCGCGCGTCCGAGGTGAACTTCACGGACTACACCGTGCTGACCACCATCAGGTACTACTACCGGGTGACCACCGTCAACAAGGGCGGCGAGTCGCTCCCCTCCCCCGTGATCGGCACGGAAAAGGTCACGGTGGTCAACCGGCAGATGGAGCAGATTGACCGTGCTCCCGTGGCACTCCTGACCGAGGGCGGTGTACGGGTGGGCTGGCGCATGCTGGGCCTGGACCCGGAGCAGATTGGGTTCCACGTGATCCGCGATGGCGTGCAGCTCACCGAGGAGCCCATCCGCAACAGCACCACCTTCCTTGACCCGGCCGGGACGGCCGCTTCCCGCTACGCCATCAAGGCCGTTGGCGCCGGTGGGGACCAGCTGACCGCGGAGTTCACGCCGCTGGCGCAGGACTACCTTGCCGTGAAGCTGGACAAACCGGCTGACGACTACACCAAGGACGGGCAGCCCTACACCTACTCCGCCGGTGACGCGAGCGTCGCGGACCTGGACGGGGACGGCACGTACGAAATCATCCAGATGTGGTCCCCGTCCAATTCCAAGGACAACTCGCAGGCGGGCTACACCGGCACGGTCTACGTGGACGCCTACCGGATGGACGGCACCAGGCTCTGGCGGATCAACATGGGACCGAACATCCGTGCCGGGGCGCACTACACCCAGCTCCTGGCGTACGACTTCGACGGCGACGGCAAGGCCGAAGTGGCCATGAAGACCGCGGACGGAACGCGTGACGGCGCCGGAACGGTCATCGGCAACGGCGGCGCCGACCACCGGAACAGCAGCGGCTATGTGCTCACCGGCCCGGAGTTCCTCACCGTCTTCCATGGCGCCACCGGCACCGTGTTGGACACCGTGGCCTACGACCCGCCGCGCGGGGATGTGGGGGCATGGGGCGATACCTACGGCAACCGCGTGGACCGGTTCCTGGGTGCCGTGGCCTACCTGGACGGCGAACGCCCGTCCATGATGTTCAGCCGCGGCTATTACACCCGTGCAGTCCTGGCCGCCTACGACCTTGTGGGCGGCAAGATCACCAAACGCTGGATCTTCGACTCTGACGCCAGCGGGGCGCAGTACCGCGGACAGGGCAACCACAATATGTCCGTTGCCGATGTGGACGCGGACGGCAAGGACGAGTTCGTCTTCGGTTCCATGACCATCGACGACAACGGCAAGCCGCTCTACACCACCGGCCTGGGCCACGGCGACGCCATCCACACCAGCGATTTCGACCCGTACCGCCCGGGGCTGGAGACCTTTGCAGCCCACGAGGACATGGGATCCAGCGGCAACCGGGGCGCCACCTTCCGCGACTCCAAGACCGGCGCTGTCCTGTGGAGCATCCCTGCGGTCAAGGACACCGGCCGGGCGGCAATGGGCGACATCGATCCCCGGCACCCGGGCGCCGAGGGCTGGGCCATTGGCGGGGACGCCGCGTGGAACTCGGCCGTCGGCCAGCTCCGCTCCGCCAGGGGTGAGCTGATCGCCGAGAAGATTCCTGCGGCCAACTTCCTGGCATGGTGGGACGGGGACCTGCTCCGTGAGATCGTCGACCACGACTGGGACGCCACTACAAGCACCGGAACGCCCAGCATCGCCAAGTGGAACTGGCAGGCCGCAACAAGCGAGCGGCTGCTGACCGCAACAGGTGCAAAGTCGAACAACAGCACCAAGGGCACGCCTGCCATCCAGGCCGACCTGCTGGGTGACTGGCGCGAGGAAATCGCCTGGCCTTCGGCTGACAGCACCGAATTGCGGATCTACACCACCACGGCGGGCACGGACATCCGGCTCCGGACCCTGATGCACGATCCGGTGTACCGCCTGTCCGTGGCGCGGGAGAACATCTCCTACAACCAGCCGCCGCACCCGGGCTTCTTCATCGGTGAAGGAATGGATCTTCCTGCCCAGCCGGACATCGTGTACACCCGCGCCGGCTAGGGGTTCCGCGACGCTTCCCCGTCCGCCTTTCCGGCGGGCGGGGCAGCGTTGTTTTTCGCCCCCAACCCGCCGGTAACCGGGCGCGTCAGTATGATCGCACCATGACTGCGACCGGCACTTCGAACTCCGTGACCCTGCGATTCCAGGCCGCCCCGATGGATGTGGGCCACAGCGGCTCGGTGGATGCGGGGACAGTCCTGGAGTGGGTGGACAAGGCCGCCTATGCTGCGGCGGTGGGTTGGGCCAAGTCCTACTGCGTCACCGCCTATGTCGGAAACATCCATTTCGCGGACCCGGTCAACAGCGGCGATATGGTGGAGGTGGAAGCCACCATCGTGTACACCGGCCGGTCCTCCATGCATATCCGCACCGTGGTTTCCTCCGGGGATCCCAAGGGCGGGCCCGCCACCATGCGCAGCCAGTGCATGGTGATCTTCGTGGCGGTGGGCGAGGACGGCAAACCCATTCCCGTGCGGCAGTTCGAGCCCGCCACACCCGCCGAGATCGAGCAGCGCGACCACGCCCTGGCCCGCATCAAGGTTCGTGAACAGATTGTGGAAGCCATGAACCGGCAGGAATATACCGATGCCGGTACGGCCGAACGGGTGACCCTGCGGTTCATGGCGGCCCCCACCGACGTGAACTGGGGCGGCAAGGTCCACGGCGGCATCGTGATGAAGTGGATCGACGAGGCCGCTTATGTCTGCGCGTCCCGCTACTGCGGCAGGGACACTGTGGCGGTGTTCTCCGGCGGCGTGCGCTTCTACCGGCCGCTGCTGATCGGACACGTGGTGGAGGTGGAGGCCCGGCTGGTCTACACCGGGACCAAGGGCATGCACGTTGCCGTCCACGTCAGGTCCGGCGACCCCAAGGGCGGCGAGCTGAACCTCACTACCTACTGCCTCACCGTCATGGTGGCGCGCGACGCCGAGGGCAACTCCGTGCCGGTCCCCACGTGGGTGCCGGTCAGCGAGGAAGACAAGAGGCTGCACGCGCATGCGCTCGAGCTGCTGGAGATCCGGGGCACCGCCCCTGGAAACCGGCTGCCGAACCACCTGCTTGAGCAGGCTGAGGCGCGCCGCCTCGCCGGACAGGATGCCGGGCAGGCCGCTCCGGCCTGACGCCTTTGCTAGAAGCCGCCGCTGCCGGCGTCGGCCGCCATGTTCGCGAACCGCGAGTAGTGGCCCTGGAAGGCGACCACAATGTCCTTCGTCGGGCCGTTACGGTGCTTGGCCACCAGGATGTCCGCTTCGCCGGCGCGCGGTGATTCCTTGTCGTAGACGTCCTCGCGGTGGAGCAGGATCACCATGTCGGCATCCTGCTCAATGGAACCTGACTCTCGAAGATCCGAAACCATGGGGCGCTTGTCCTGCCGCTGTTCAGACCCACGGTTGAGCTGGGACAGGGCAATGACGGGGACCTCGAGTTCCTTGGCGAGCAGCTTGAGGGCACGCGAGAATTCGGACACTTCCTGCTGGCGGGATTCCACTTTCTTGCCGGAGCTCATGAGCTGCAGGTAGTCCAGGATGACGAGCTTGAGGTTGTGCTGCTGCTTGAGGCGGCGGCACTTGGCGCGGATTTCCATCAGGGACATGTTGGGGCTGTCATCGATGAAAAGTGGTGCGTCGTTCATCCGGCCCATCGTGGTGGCGATCTTGGACCACTGCTCGTCCTTGATGGTCCCCTTTCGGAGGTCCTGCAGGCCGATGGTGGCTTCGGCCGAGAGGAGTCGCATGGCGATCTCGTTCCGGCCCATTTCGAGCGAGAACATGACCGTTGCCAGGTTGTTCTTGATGGCCGCGGAACGGGCGAAATCCAGCGCGAAGGTGGACTTACCGACGGCGGGCCTGGCAGCGATCACGATCATCTGCCCGGGGTGGAGGCCGTGGGTGAGTTCGTCAAGCTCATAGAATCCGGTGGGGACGCCGGTCATGCCCTCACCGCGGTGGCCGGACGCCTCAATCTCGTCCACGGTGGACTCCATGACGTCCTTGAGCACCACATAGTCCTCGGCCGTCCGGCGCTCAGCCACCGCGTAGACCTCAGCCTGCGCCTGGTTGACCAGCTCCTCCACCTCGCCATCGGAGCCGTAGCCCAGCTGGACGATCTTGGTGCCGGCATTCACGAGGCGCCGCAGGACGGCGCGTTCTGCCACGATCTCGGCGTAGTACCCGGCATTGGCCGCCGTGGGAACGGTCTGGATCAGTTCATGGAGGTAGGCCGGGCCGCCAATCCTGTTGATCTCGCCACGCTTAGTCAGCTCGTCCGAGACAGTCACTGCGTCCGCGGGCTCACCCCGGCCGTAGAGGTCGATGATGGCTTCGTAAATGGTTTCGTGGGCCGGACGGTAGAAGTCCTGGCCCCGGAGGATCTCCACCACGTCAGCAATGGCATCTTTGGACAGCATCATGCCGCCAAGAACCGACTGCTCGGCGGCGATGTCCTGGGGAGGCTTTCGGCTGGAGTCTGATCCGCGGGTAGTCTCTACCGGGTCCAGTTGCGCGATTGACAAAGCTGCCGTCCTCCATCTGTACCGGGATAGGGGTTGCCCGGTGGTTACTGTCCTGTTTGAGGCTCACCCGGAAAAGTCCGTGCCCGGCCACCTGTCCAGTTCTACCGGCGGGGTCCGACAATGCTGCCGCCACCCGAAAAGCAGGTGTTTGGGAGTTATCCCCACTGTCCACAGGTTTTCCACAGAGGCCTCTCCTGAGGACAGTTACTGGCCGCAGTTTGGACTCTCGTCCCTAATGCCGGAACCATTTCCTGCCCTCACAACAGGTACTCCGCTACGCTAGCCCCCCGGGCCCCGGCGGCAAAGCCGGCAGGCCGGGCAGACTGTGGATAACCTGTGCACTGAGGGGCATAGCTTGTGCACAGCCTGTGTGAAACCCTGTGGAAAGAAAAAAACTTTTGCCCCCAAAGCGCCTCTGACCTGCGAAAACATTACGTTCAGTCTGTGGAGTAAATATTTCTCCTGTGGAATTTCATCCACAGGCCCCGCCGCTTCGCCTGCGCCCGGGGTGAACAAACGATTCCAGTGACACTCGCCACGGGCAGCAAGTGGCGCTTCTCATATTCCCCTCCCGGCCCCTTCCGCAACTCCTCGCCGCACTGTATGCCCCCGCGTGAATATTGCTGTGGATAACGTGGATCTGGCATAAGCTCTAGGTATGGGCGAACTGCTGCTGGTGCTTCTGCCGGCAATTGTCCTGGTGGCGCTCCTTTGGGGTCTTTTCACCGCCCTGAGCCCCCGGGACTCCGGCATCTCCGACGCGGAAAAATATCAGCGCGACCTTGCCGAACGTTCGGCCAGGCACTATGCAGCACAGGTCGAAGCGGCCACCGCTGCCCGTGCCCGGCTGGAGGGGAAGACGCGCCATGGCCAGAACGCTGCACAGCAGGATGCAGGCAAACAGATCTGGCACCGGCCAGGAAACACATAGAAGGCTTTAGAACAATGGAATCGCTTGTGGTCCCTGTCCTTATCCTCCTGGCAGTAGTGGCTGGAGTCATTCTTGCCATGCGCGCTTTTGGGAAACGCAAGGCAGCACATCCGGCCGCCACTCCGCAGCCCGCGGCGTCCTCCGCCGAGCTTGCCCGTGCAGCTGCAGCCAAGCTGTCGGAGGACGAGCACCGGCGGCTCTACGCCCTCATCGCCCAGGGGCAGGCCATGGCCGCCATCAAGCTGTACTACGAGGCCACCGGCGACGGATTGCGCGCCTCCCGCGATGCGGTGGGTGCACTGGCCGCACACCCGCAGCCCTACCGGAGCCCGGAAGCCGCCGCCCAGGAGCCTGACGAAGACGACGACGACGAGCCGCAGCGGTTCCCCTACCGCTACCGCGCCATTGTGAGCAAAGGCGACGTCACCCGCGAGGTCAGCAGCAACATGCTTAACGACGAGATCTACGGCAGGATCCGCACCCTGGCACGGAACGGTGATACGGAGGCGGCTGCCATGGCATTGACCCGCCACTCGGATATCTCCATGAAGCAGGCCCGGGAGTTCATCGAACTGCTCGACGAATAAGGCTCCGGCCTAGAAATCGAACAGATCCCCCAGCCAGCCTTCCTTCTTCTTATGCCGGCGGTCGTAGTCCCGGTCATACCCTTGCTTGCCGTATCTCCGGTCGTCATATCGGGGCTGCTCACGCCCCGGGTCGAAGTTGGGATAGAGCGGCGGCGGAGTGGGGCCTGAGGCGGAGCGTGCCGGCCGGGCAGGCGCCGTGCCGGGCATCAGGTCCGCGGCCCGGTCCAGGATCTTGTCCAGCTCGCCACGGTCCAGCCAGACCCCACGGCACTGCGGACAGTAGTCAATTTCCACCCCGCTGCGCTCGGTCATCAACAGGTCTACGGAATCCACAGGGCATTTCATATCCGGCACAACGACCGGCTGTCCCTGAAAGTTCGCTGCGTCCGGTTTCAGCGGTTGCCCGAAATGCGCGCCAGCAGCTGCTCGAAGGGGAGGGACTGCAGCGGGGAGGGCTTGCCGCCGGGCTGGGTGCCGGTCAGCAGTCCGGCGAACTCGCCGGCAGCACGGTCAATCCGCTCCGCGAGGAAGGAGCCGCCGTCGTCCACCGTTCCCCAGTCCTGCGGACCGGCGAAGACGCCCGTGGCGGCAATCCGCGTCCGCAGGTAGCTGAACAGCGGACGCATGGCGTAGTCCAGGACCATCTGGTGGCGGTCGCTGCCGCCGGTGGCGCCCAGCAGGACCGCCTTGCCGTCCAGGGATTTGGGGTCAAGAACGTCAATGAATGACTTGAACAGGCCACTGTAGGACGCACTGAATACGGGGCTTACTGCGATCAGTCCATCAGATGCTTCCACGCCCGCAATGACTTCCGCCAGGCGCGGAGCGGGGTAACCGGTCACGAAGTTGTTGGCGATGTCCACCGCCAGGTCGCGGAGTTCCACGACCTCCACCGTCACGTCGTAGCCGGCCGCCGAGAGCTGCCGCTCGGCCGAAGCTGCCAGCTGGTCAGCAAGCAGGCGGCTCGACGACGGGACGCCGAGTCCCGCGGAAAGAACTGTGATGCGGCGGGTTTCCATGGCATTTCTCCTGTTGCTTCGTTCATTCACCATACATGCATTTGCATCTAAATGGTGAACCGTGGGATTTCCGCGCATATTCCCGCAGCCCCTTCTGGCCGCGGGGCTACAGGAGTACCGAGCCGCGGATGCAGGTGCTGGAGTTGCCCCCGATCCAGGTTTCTCCGCCTCCGGCCGTGACATGGATGCGTCCGGCACGGCCCAGGACGGTCCCCTGTGCGGCCACGTATTCCTCCGCTGCCCGGCCACTGGCGATCAACCATTGCGCCGCACCCGCATTGAAGCTGCCGGTAACGGGATCCTCCACCATGGCGTCCCCGGGAATGAAGGTACGGACTTCAAAGTCCACGTCCGCGCCCGGCCGGTGCGGCGCCACCACGCCCACCTTCAAATCACCCATCAGCGCCAGATCGGGCTCCAGCGCAAGCACCTGGGCTGCAGAAGCCAGCAGCACGCCGATCCATTCCGGCCCGTTCACCAGCCAGGAAGCATCGAGGATGTCTTCGGGCGCCAGGCGCAGTGCCGCCGCCAACTGCTGCCTGGTGGGTCCATCTACCGGCCCGAAGCGGGTCAGGGGCGGAGCGGCAAAAGCCAGCCGGCCGCCGTCGTTCTTTATCCGGACCAAACCCGCCCCACACTCCTGCACCAAACTGCCGGGCGACTTCGGCACTCCACCGGCCTCCAGCCAGGCGTGGGCCGAGCCCAGCGTCGGGTGCCCGGCGAAGGGAAACTCCTCGCTGCCGGTGAAGATCCGTACCCGGTAGTCCGCCCGGGGATCCGTCGGGGGCAGCAGGAAGGTGGTCTCGGACAGGTTGGTCCAGTTGGCAAAGTGCTGCATCTGGCTTCCGGTGAGGCCCTCGGCGTCAAGGACAACGGCCAGCGGATTGCCCCGGTACGCCCGGTCAGAGAAGACATCAACCTGGTGGAAGGGGCGCGGCCGCATGGTTTCGATAGTCACCGCTGCATGCTAGCAGCAGTGCTGGCAGGGCACTGGCGACCGCCACGTCATGGCCGAACTGCACAGCCATTGAAACAAAGCAAAAGACCCCCACCGCCGGAATCCGGCGGCGGGGGTCCTCCAGGTGCAGTCAGGGACTACTTCCCCGCAACTACGTCGAGTTCAATCACAGCGGCAACGTCGTCGTGCAGACGGACGTTCGCCTGGTAGGAACCGACCGACTTGATGTGGACGGGCAGTTCAACCTTGCGCTTGTCGATGCTGCCCAGGCCTGCGGCCTCAACAGCGTTGGCGACGTCGGCCTGCTTGACCGTGCCGAACAGGCGTCCGGTTTCGCCGGCCTTGACGACGAGCTGAACCGGCTTGGACTGAAGTGCAGCGGCCTGCTTCTGAGCGTCTTCCAGGGAAGCGTGCTCGCGGGCAGCGCGGGCAGCCTTGATGGACTCAACCTGCTTCTCGCCACCCTTCGACCAGGTCAGGGCGAAGTTACGGGGCAGCAGGTAGTTACGTGCGTAACCGTCCTTGACCTCGACAACGTCGCCAGCAGCACCGAGACCGGTTACTTCGTGGGTCAGAATGAGCTTTGCCATGTTAGTTAATCCCTTCCTTAGCCGCGGCCAGCGCCGGAGTAAGGCAGCAGAGCAACTTCGCGGGCGTTCTTGATTGCCTGTGCGATCTTGCGCTGTTCCTGGACCGTGACGCCGGTGACGCGACGGGCGCGGATCTTTCCGCGGTCGGAGATGAACTTGCGCAGCAATGCTACGTCCTTGTAGTCGATGACAGTGATGTCAGCGGCCTTCAAGGGGTTGGACTTTGGTTTGGGCTTACGGAGTTCAGCCTTAGCCATCGTGGAGCTCCTATTCTAGGGAGCCCGTGGATGTTGATCCACGGGATGGTGGTGGTCCGGCGGCGGCATTCGCACAGGTGCCGAAGGCACTTTCTGCGGTCCCGGCGTCGGGCCTTTATTGGTTGTTAGAAGGGAGGTTCGGAATCGGGGCCGTTGCCCCAGCCGCCCGCGTTGGAGACGCCGGGCGTAGCCCAGGGGTCATCCTGCGCAGCCTGCTGGTTGCCGCCGCCCCAGCCTCCACCGGAGTTGCCGCCCTGGCTTCCACCAGAGTTGCCGCCTCCGAAGCCACCGCCGCTGTTGCCGCCACCAAAGCCGCCGCCCTGACCGCCGGAGCGCTGGGTGCGGTTGACCTTGGCATTGGCATAGCGCAGGCTGGGGCCGATTTCGTCGACCTCAAGCTCAATAACGGTGCGCTTTTCGCCTTCTTTGGTTTCGTAGGAACGGCTCTTCAAACGGCCGGTAACGATGACGCGCATGCCCTTGGTAAGGGACTCGGCAACGTTTTCGGCTGCTTCACGCCAGACGGCGGCGCGGAGGAACAGGGTTTCCCCGTCCTTCCACTCGTTGGACTGGCGATCAAAGGTGCGCGGGGTGGAAGCGATGGTGAAGTTCGCTACTGCCGAACCGGACGGTGTGAACCGCAATTCCGGGTCATTGGTGAGGTTACCGATGACCGTAATGGTGGTTTCGCCTGCCATCTACTGCCTCCTTGTTCGATCCTGAGTGAAGAGTTCGTTTCCTGCGGGGTAAAGAATGAAAATCGGTGCTGAAATTATTCAGCAACAACCTTCTGCTCTTCGGGGCGGGTGATCTTGGTGCGCATGATGGTCTCGTTAAGAGACAGCTGGCGGTCAAGTTCCTTGGCGGTTTCCGGCTTGGCGGTGAAGTTCACCACGGCGTAGATACCTTCGGACTTCTTCTTGATGTCGTAAGCCAGACGGCGACGGCCCCAGATGTCAACCTTTTCGATGGTTCCACCATCGTTGGTGATGACGTTCAGGAACTTCTGAAGCGACGGCTCAACGGTACGCTCTTCGACCTCGGGGTCGATGATTACCATCAATTCGTAAGGACGCATATGTGAACCCACCTCCTTTGGGCTAAGCGGTTACGGCATTTCCGTAACAGGAGGTTCATTTGCGATGCCGTGCCGTGGCCAGCCACCGGAACGGGGCGGGACGCAGCACAGACTTCAATATCTTAGTGCATTTGGAACGGATAGGCGATTCACCCTTGACTTCCAGACTAGTGCCGGTGTCCTGCAGGCCGCAGCACGGATGCTCCTATGTGGAAAACCGCCCGCCCGGGAGCCAAGGCGGCTTCCGGGCGGGCGGTTGGTTGAACAGGAGGGGCAGGAATTACGACGCCGGGCCCACCGTAACGGGGACATCACGGGGTTCACCTGCGTCCGAGGATTCGGCGGAAGCCGGGCCGGACTTGCGGTAGCGCCACACGCCCACGGCCACCACCACGGCGGCCAGCGCCACGGACAACAGCAGGGACTCGCGGGTGGATTCCAGGATGACCATGCCCACCACGAGAGCCACGATGCTGGCGATGGCCAGCCAGGTCAGGTACGGGAAGAGCCACATCTTCAGCGCCAGGTCCTTGCCTGCAGCACCCATCCGCTTGCGGAGGATCAGCTGCGAGGACGCGATGACCAGCCACACGAACAAGGCAATGGCGCCGGAGGTGTTGACCAGGAAGAGGAAGACAGTGTCCGGCGCGATGTAGTTCAGGCCCACCGTCACGAACCCGACCACGGTGGAGGCCAGCACGGCAGAGGCGGGCACCCCGCGGCGTGAGATCTTCGTCCAGGATGCAGGTGCGTCGCCGCGCTTCGACAGCGAGAAGAGCATGCGGCTGGCTGTATAAAGGCCGGAATTCAGGCAAGACAGCACTGAGGTAAGGACCACGACGTCCATGATGGTGCCGGCGCCGGGAATGCCGAAAAGTTCGATCACGGCAACGTAGGGGCTTTTCGCGACACTGGCATCGTTCCAGGGCAGCAGGGTGACCACGATGGCGATGGAGCCGATGTAGAAGACCAGGATGCGCCACACGGTGGACTTCACAGCTTTCTTGACCGCATCCACCGGGTTCTCGGATTCGCCGGCGGCGATGGTGGCAATCTCGGCACCGAAGAAGGAGAAGACCACAACCAGGATGCCGGCCAGGACAGCACCTGCGCCGTTGGGCATGAACCCGCCGTTATCCACGAGGTTGCTCAGGCCGGGGGCGGGGACGCCCGGGACCAGCCCAAGGATGGCAGCGGCGCCGAAGAGCAGGAACAGCACGATCGCGGCGACCTTGATGGAGGCGAACCAGAACTCGAACTCGCCATAGGACTTCACCGAGCCAAGGTTGGTCAACGTCAGCAGGACCATCAGGATCAGCGCCCAGATCCACTGGTCGATGCCCGGCACCCAGCGGTGCATGATGGCCGCACCGGCGGTGGCCTCAATCCCAAGCACGATGATCCAGAACCAGGCGTAGAGCCAGCCGATGCTGAATCCCGCCCAGCGGCCGAGCGCCTTGTCCGCATAGGTGGAAAAGGAACCGGTCTCCGGGTTGGCCGCGGCCATTTCCCCGAGCATGCGCATCACCAGGACCACCACGATGCCTGCTGCCATGTAGGCCACCAGGATTCCGGGACCGGCCTGCTGGATGGCGGCACCGGAACCCACAAAGAGGCCTGCGCCGATGACGCCGGCGATCGCGATCATGGAAAGGTGCCGCGGCTTGAGCGACTTGGCTAACTGCTGGTCAGCGGGCATGGAGCGCCGTCCTTTGGGTCATTGCGGAATGGATGGAAGCCGGACGCCGATGTCAGGGAGCTGGCCGGTTGCGTTCAACGCTGCATCCAGTGCGGTGGGTCACAGGGTTTTTCCAACCCTAAGCGGGTCGCGGGAAAGGGCGTCATGTGCACCCGCACAGATGGCCGGAACCGGATTCAGATCTTCTCACAGGTGCGAGCAGCAGGAGTAATCAAAAGGTATTTCCCAGGAAACGTTGAAACGCAGCGGAAATCACACGGCGTCAATCTTGAGCCAATCCAGCGGGTATTTGAATGGTGCCCCTGACGGCGCGGCGTTATATTTCCTTTTACGGCTGGGTACCGTGCTGGAGGCGTTGGGCCTGCAGCTTGCCGGACCTCCGGTTGCGGCCCCGTAACCGGCAGTGCGGCGGTCATTGTTGGAACGAATTGAAGCGAAAGAAAGTGGTCTCCTTCTTCAGGGATGGGGACCCATGTGCTTAATTGGCCGCAACAAGGAGCTGGACCGGATCCGTTCGGCAATCCGGGGTCCCAAGGAGACCGCCCTCACCATCAGTGGCCCGCGTGGCGCGGGCAAATCTGCCCTGCTTGCCGAAGTCCCCGCCCTCTCCGGGCACCGCACGGTCTTCCTCGCCGCCAGCGCCGCCGAGTCGGACTGGCCATTCTCCGGCCTTACGGCGCTCCTCAACGGCATGGACGATCCCGTACTCAACGGGATCGCCGATGAAGTCCTGCACGATGCTGCAGGAGCACTCAGCATCCCCACGGTGGGCACTATGCTGCTCAAGGGCCTGCACCAGCGGTCCTCCGCCCGGACGGTTATCGTCATCGATGACGCGGACCAATTGGATGCCGGCAGCCAGGCGGTCATCGGATTCATCAGCCGGCGGCTCGCCGGAACGGACATAGCGCTGATCATAAGCGTGCGCGGGGACGTATCCGAAAGCCCCCTCGGCGGGCCGGCCGTTCTCCACCTTGTTCCTTTGAGCTACAGCGACACGGTACGCATGCTGGAGGCCATCCCCTCGCGCCACGGCACGACGGCGGCGGCACACGCAGTTGCCGCAGCCAGCCAGGGAAACCCGCTGGCCGCCGTCGAGCTTTACCGCCGCCTCCTGGACCGCCAGGCGGAGGGGAAGTACGCTATGCCCGTTCCGCTCCCCTGCTGCGGCAGCCTGGAAGCGGAAGCCGCCTCCGCCGTCGCCACGTTGACGCCTGGTGCGCGCCACGTCCTGGACCTCCTCGCCCTGTCCCGCCGAAGTGACATCACCGCCTTGGAAGGCGTCGTCCCGGAATTGTGGGCCGGTGTGGACGAACTCCTTGCCGGCGGCCTGGTGACCCGGTTTGGGCCGCACCTGGGAATCCCTGACCAGTTGCTGCGCGGTTACGTGTTCTCGGCCTTGACGCCCGCCGTGCGCACGGCGGGCCACCTTGCACTCGCACAGGCGTCAGGGGCAACGGATCCCCACGGCCGCCGCTGGCACCTGAGCTTTACCGCGGTGGAGCGGCAGACTCCCTTCGGCCTTCTTCGCAGCGCTGTGGACCTCATCGCGGAAGGGGAGGTCCCATTTGCGGTGGAATGCATCGAGCGGGCCCTCGCCATCAATCCCTGGGAAGCGGAAACCGCTGCCCGCCTCACCACCGTGGCCGGGCTCATGTTCAATCGGGGCGAGTTCGTGTACGCCAGGCGCTACCTGGAGTGGGCGCAACGGGTGACGCGGAACCCTGCCCTGGTCCTGCGGCTGACAGGCCTGTCGTTCGAAATCGAGTTCATCCAGGGCGGCAGTGTCCGGTCAAGCATGGTGCTGCGCCTGGTGAAGGAATTTGGCTGCCATGATCCGGGGTACGCGGCACACCTGCTGGCGCTGGCCGCGCTCTACTTCGCCGAGCGGTGGGAGCTGGGCGATGCCGCCGAGCTGCTGGAGCAGGCCACCGGGTTCCAGGAATCTGCAACTGCTGAATGCCTCGCAATCATCGAGCGCGCGAGGATACTCGTTGCCTCCACCAGCGGGGACACGGGCACACTCAGCCGGAAGCACGAACCGGCGGGAAGCGTCAAGATGCTCAGTCTGCTGGTACAGGGGCGGGCCCTCACCTACGCGGAACGCTACGACCACGCGCAGGAGGCGTTCGCCCTGGTGCGGAGCTCAGTGGACGCCGGCAGCGTCAACTGGCGCGAAACCGCAGTGTTCCTGGCAGTGGACAATGAAATCCGGGCCGGGAACGTCCGGGCCGCGGTCACGCTCATCGACGATCTGGAACGCCACGAGCCAGAGAACAAGTACCACCGCGGAATGCGGCATATTTTCCGGGTCTGGCGGGCCCATGCCTTGGGAGACGAGGCGGCGGCACAGGCAGCCGCTTCTGAGGCACTCCGCTATGCAGGCTCTGAAAGCCATCCGGCCATTACCGCCCAGCTGGCCGCCTGGCAGGGCCACTTTGCCCTGCTCCGTGGCGACCTGGCCGAGTCCTTCGCCCAGCTGTCCCGGGCGGCAGAGATCGGAAAGGCTTTCGGCAACCCCGCCCTGCTGCGGTGCGAGGCGGACCTGGTGGAGGTCCTGATCAGGCTTGGCCGCCACCGGGAGGCAACGCAGGCATTGCTGCGCCTGGAAAGCCGCTCCGTGGGACTGAGGTCGCCCTGGCTCATCCTGGCGGTGGCGCGGAGCCGTGCCATGCTGGCCGACGGCGAGCAGTCACTGCAGTTGTTCAGCCAGGCGCTGGAGGGCAGGGGCGGGCATGATTCCGTGCTGGAACGGGCACGGACGCTGCTGTGCTACGCGGAACGGTTGAACGCCTTTGGCCGGGTCCGGGCCGCACGCGACGCCCTGGCCCACGCCAAGGTGATGTTCGAGGAGAAGGGGGCTGCGGCATGGAGCCAGCACGTGGACGCGTTCCTTTTCCACGAGCTCCTGGAACCCGCACGGCGGCAGGACAACCCTGCCATGCTCATGCTTGCGGACCATGAACGTGCTTTGGCCAAGATGGTGGCACGCGGGATGCGCAATAAGGACATCGCAGCCACGCTCTACGTTTCGGTGCGCACCGTTGAGGTTCGCCTGACCTCCATCTACCGGAAACTTGGGGTGGAGTCGCGTGCGCAACTGACTGCCCTTGCCGCCGCCAGGGACGACGGTGCGGCAGCACCCTATGTGCTGCCGGTCCTGTAACGGACTCTCCAGGAAGAAGCCCGGAAAGCTAGGCGGCAGTCCGGAAGAACAGCTCCGTCACGGTGGCGAGCCGGTGCGGGTCCTCCACGCCGCACAGCTCTCGGGCGGAATGCATGGAAAGCAGCGGCACCCCCACATCCACAGTGCGGATGCCAAGCCGGGTGGCCGTCAGCGGACCGATGGTGGAACCGCACGGAATCGCGTTGTTGGACACGAACTCCTGGTACGGCACTCCGGATTCGGAACACATCCGCGCCCAGAAGGCGGCTCCGAAAGCATCAGTGGCATACCGCTGGTTCGCATTGATCTTCAGCAGCGGACCGCCGTTGAGCGCCGGCAGGTTGGCCGGATCGTGGCGCTCCGCGTAATTCGGGTGGACGGCGTGGCCGGCATCGGCTGACAGGCAGAACGACGCCGCGATCGCCTGCCGCCGTTGGCTCGCCGAGGCACCGAGGCCGTCGGAGATGCGCACCAGGACGTCCTCAAGGATGGGCCCACACGCACCGGAGCGGGAGTTGGAGCCGATCTCTTCATGGTCAAACGCTGCAAGGACCGCGATCGGCGCCCCCGGGGCGGCCCCGCCGGAAGCGTGGGCAATGAGTGCGGCAAGCCCCGCGTGGGTGGAAGAAAGATTGTCCAGCCGCCCGGACGCGAAGAACTCCCCCTTGCTCCCGAAAACCGCGGGGGCCTGCGTGTCGGCAATGACGACGTCGTACCCGCCGATCCGTGCCGGGTCCGCGGACGCGCCGGGCACGGACGAAGCCAAAACTGCCAGCAGGTCGAAGTCTGCTGAATTCCCCAGTCCCCACACCGGGTTCATGTGCCGCTGCTTGTCCAGGGCCAGCCCCTCATTGACCGCCCGGTCCAAGTGGATCGCCAGCTGCGGGAACCGCAGCAGGGGACCTGTGGCGGTGAGGTGCTCCGTGCCGTCCAGCATCACCAGCCGCCCCGCCAGCTGCAGCTCCCGGTCCAGCCAGGAGTTCAGGAGGGGACCGCCGTACACCTCCACCCCGGCCTGGAGCCAGCCATGGGCGCCGGTGGTGGGCTTGGGCTTGAGCTTGAAGGTCGGCGAGTCGGTGTGGGCGCCGAGGATGTTGAAGCCGGTAGTAGGTTTGGCACTCTCCGGAACCACCCAGGCGATCAGCGCGCCGTCCCGGATGATGAAGAACGAGCCGGGCCTGCCCTCCCACGGTTCCTGCTCGCCCAGCCGCGTAAATCCAGCATCCTCCAGCCGCCGGCCCGCCTCGTGCGCCGCGTGGAAGCTCGACGGCGATGCGCTGACGTAGGCGCCAAGGTCCTGGATGTGCTCTGTGGCGGTGGATTCGAAAGGCATGGTCTCGAGTCTAGAGGGTGACGTTGAGCCCCGCCGTGTACCCCTCCGCCGACGATCCGGTCATGGTGGCGAGCTGGTAGATACCGCCGTCGTTCCGGAACACGCTGTCTGTCCGCAAGGTGGTGCGCCGCATCGACGCCACGCTCCCCTCATATCCCGCCGTGGCGTAGACGTCCTCACAGGCCGCCTGGGTGAGCGCAATCTGTGACACTGCCAGTACGCGCCCGGCCGTCGTGGCATTGCGCATCGACTCGAACACCTCGAAATGGATGTGCGGCCAGCGGCCCGGGTAGGCGCCCGGGAAGATGGATGTGAAGGTGACCTGCCCGTTGGCGTCCGCCTCCTGCACGCCACGCAGGTAGTTTTCGCCCTCCACGCCCGGATCGTACAGCGAATACCGGCCCTGCCGGTCACAGTGCCAGGCGTACACTGCCGCACCGGCCAGCGGAACGCAGCCGTTCGCGTTGTCCAGGAGCGTCAGGGTGAACGCCAGCGGAACGCCCTCCGCCCGGCCCGACGCGGTGCCGAAGCTGGCGGTGATGTCCCGGCGCACCACCCCCGACGCCGTGAGCGCATCCGGGCCATTCGAGCCGTCTCCCGGGAAAGGACCTGCCGTCTCGCGCGGGATCTCGACGCCGCATTCGGCCAGTGCGCGGGTCAGCGTGGGATTCGGGCTGCCGGGGGAGGAGCCGGTGGCCGGCGCCGCGGGTGCCGGCAATGTGACGGCCGACGGCGACGGCGGGCCCGCCTGGCTGCCCCCGCCGGGCGTGCACGCGGCAAGGGCGGCTGCGGCACCGCCTGCGCCGAGGAACCTGCCCAGCGCGCGGCGGCTCATGATCGTGGACAGGTCGAACTCGAGGCCGCGGTCATGGTTCGGGTGCGGCTTCCGGCCGTCCGTGCCGGGACTTCCCGGCGTGCCAAGGGTTGTCATGACTCCATCAAAGGCCACCCGCCCCGGCCTTGCCTAGATCAGTAGTCCGGGTTGCTGGGGACCACAAGGCCCGTCTCATAGGCGTAGACCACGGCCTGGACCCGGTCCCGGAGGTGCAGCTTGGTGAGGATCCTCCGGACGTGCGTCTTTACGGTGGCCTCGGAGAGGAAGTAGCGGTGGGCAATTTCGGCGTTGGAGAGGCCCTCGGCCATTGCCCCGAGCATTTCCGTTTCCCGCGGCGTCAGCTCGGCCAGCAGGGGATCGGGCGCGGGGGCAGCAGGCGCCGGACGGCCGGCGCCGCGTACATACGTTTCAAGCAGCCGCTGCGTCACACGGGGAGCCACAACGGCATCGCCGCTGGCCACCACCCGGACGGCGTGGATGAGGTCCTGCGGTGCCGCGTCCTTGAGGAGGAAGGCGGACGCTCCCGCCTGCAGCCCGGCGAAGGCGTACTCGTCCACGTCGAACGTGGTGAGAATGATGACCCGGGCGCCGGAACCGGCGGCTGTCATCGCACGGGTCGCCTCGATACCGTCCAGGACGGGCATCCGCACGTCCATCAGCACCACGTCGGGCTGCAGCTCCTTGGCCAGTTTCACGGCCTCCGCGCCATCGGATGCTTCACCTGCGATCTGGAGGTCCTCTTCACCCTCAAGGATCAGGCGGAATCCCATCCGCAGCAGGGGCTGGTCATCCACCAGCAGGACGGTGATGGGCGCGTTCTCTGTCATGCCTTGCCTTGCAGTTCGTACGGATGGATTCGTGTGTCGGTGTTGCCGTCCCCCGGCCAGGACAGGACTGCTTGGACCCGCCAGCCGCGTCCGGTCCGGCCGGCCTCCACGGTTCCGGCGTAGATGCGGGCGCGCTCGGCCATGCCCGCCAGCCCCTGGCCGGTGCCGTAGGAGCCGCCGTGCGGGCCGCCGCCCCCGTCATCGGCCGCCTGCCCCGGAACTCCCGCGCCGTCGTCGAGCACCTCGATGGTCACGGTGCCGCCGGATACGGCGATGCTGACATCCACCCGGGCCAGGGACCGTCCGTAGCGGAGCACATTCGTGAGCGATTCCTGCACGATCCGGTACACCGTGAGCTGGAAGGCGGCGTCATCGGGCAATGCAGGGCCGGTGTGCGAATAGTGCAGCGGCAGTCCGGCCGTCCGGAACCCTTCCAGTAACTTGGCCAGGCTGTCGCCGGCGGCCAGCGGCAGGAGGGGTGCCGCCGCCTTGGCGTCATCGCGGAGGACGCCCAGGACGCGCCGCATGTCCGCGAGGGCGGTCCGTCCCGTCCGGGACAGTTCGCCCAGCACCTCCCCGGCACGCTCGGGGCTTTTCCGGACCACGACGGCGGCACCGTCCGAGAGGCTGACCATGACGGTGAGCGAGTGGGCAACGACGTCATGCATTTCCCGGGCGATCCGGTTGCGTTCGTTCACGGAGGCCAGCTGCGCTGTGCGGGCGGCCCACGCCGCCACCTCCTGTTCGTGTTCCCGCCGCTGCTTGACGCCGATGCCGATGCCGGTGGCGATGACGTTCGACAGCGCGATGGTGGCTCCGGTGGCAATGCTGGTCAGGAGGTGGAAATCCCCCGGGTTGACCCCGTGGTCCTGGACGAACGAGTTCTCCATGGGCCCGACGGCGGCCAGCAGGTACAGGAGGGCCAGCGGCGCCGTGGCCACTGCCATGGTGATCAGGGCGAAGCGGCGGGTGTGCACCACAGCAACGGCATAGAGCGAAAACCACAGCCCCGCGGACGCATTGGAGCCCCACGGGTGCAGCAGGGTGACCGCAACCTCCACCACAGCCACGAACGCCACCAGCCCCACCGGATGGGAGCGCCGCAGGAACATGGCTGCCGCCACCGCCACCAGCAGGGCTGCCGCGAGCCATGAGCCGGAGACGATGGCGTCAACCACGGTAGGCGCCACCAGCAGTGCATAGCTGGAAGCCACCACGGCATCCATGATCCGCGGGTGCTGGTGGAGGTAGCGCCGGATGAGCCCCCGGCGCCGGGCCGTGAGCTCGGCGAAGGACGCGTCAGCCTGTCCGGCTGCCGCGTCCTTGGCCGGTCCTTCCAGGTTCATGCTTCCGGGCAGGTCAGACGTCGCGTTTCTTGAGCACGATCAGCGCCGGCACCAGGAACACCAGCACGTAGCCCAGGAAAATCAGGCCGCCCTGCCACGGATCAATGACACCGTCCGTGTGGCCAATGGAGAGGAAGCGGCCGCCGGCGTCACTGGGAATGTACTGCGGAACGTACTTCCAGAACTCACCCGGAATGAGCGTCAGGAAACTGGCCGCGATGGACAGCACGAAGAAGATGCCCACCAGGACGGTGATCCCGCCGGCAGAGTTTCGGAGCAGCGTCCCAAGCGAAAGCCCGATCAGTGCCACCCCGGCAACATAAAGCCCGCCGGTGAAGACGCTGTACAGCACGCCGTCCGTGGACCAGTCGAGGTCGAACCCGATGCCCTGGAAGACCGGCATGGCGATCAGGAAGGTGGCCACGCCCGCGATGGTGGTGATGACGTAGGAGATCACGGCCAGGATGATGGCCTTGGCCACGAATGCCGGAGTACGGCGCGGAACAGCGTTCATGGTGGAACGGATCATGCCGGTGGCGTATTCGGAAGCCATGAACAGGACCGCCAGCGAGCCAAGGACCAGGATGCCGATCTGCAGGCCGGCGTTGGGCAGGTTGTAGAGGTCGAACCCGGATCCTGGCGGAAAGGTCTGTTCCATCATTTCCGGTGTCAGGGTCTGGCCCTGGTCCCTGGCGTTGCGGATCATCTCATCCAGGTATGTGTAGCGGATCAGGACGGCCAGTGCGCCCACGCCAACGATTGCCACCAGGGTGAGGAGCAGCAGGATGCGGGTGGACATCAGGGACCAGAGTTTGATCCATTCGGAGCGCAGGACGCCGCCAAAGGTGACCCCGCGGGTCCCCGCGGAGGAACGGGCCGGCCTGGCAGGGGTTGCTGTCTGGGTGCTCATCGTCCTTACTTTCCTGCCGTTGCCGGGGCTGCCACTGCGGGTCCGCCGGTCAGGTGCGAATGGTATTCCACTTCGTCCTTGGTGAGGTCGAAGTAGGCGTCCTCCAGGGAGGACAGCTGCGGGGTGAGCTCGTAGACCAGGACGCCGCTGCTCAACGCGACTTGGGCTATCTGGCGGGGTTCCAGCCCCGTCACCGTCAGGGTTTCCGGCTCGCTCTGGTCCACCGTGACGCCGTTGCCCGCCAACAGGGACGCCAGCTGCCGAGCCGAGTCCGTGCGGACCAGGGTCCTGGCCTGGCGGGTGCCGGCAATAATTTCCTTGACCGGGGCGTCAGCAATGATGCGGCCACGGCCGATGACGATCAGGTGGTCGGCGGTTTGCGCCATCTCGCTCATGAGGTGCGAGGAGAGGAAGACGGTCTTGCCCTGGTTGGCGAGGTAGCGCACCAGGTTGCGGACCCAGAGGACGCCCTCCGGGTCCAGGCCGTTGACCGGCTCGTCCAGGATGAGCGTCTGCGGGTCCCCCAGCAGGGCTGCGGCGATGCCGAGGCGCTGTCCCATGCCCAGGGAGAATCCGCCCGCCTTCTTGCGGGCCACGGCTTCCAGGCCCGTCATCTCGATGACTTCGTGTACCCGCTTCTTGGGGATGCTGTGGGTGGCGGCCATGGCCAGCAGGTGGTTGTAGGCGCTGCGTCCGGTGTGCACGGCCTTGGCGTCCAACAGGGCCCCCACCTCGTGCAGCGGCGCCTTGTGCTCCGCGTACGGCAGGCCGTTGATGGTGACGGCGCCGGACGTGGGCCGGTCGAGTCCCATGATCATGCGCATGGTGGTGGACTTTCCGGCACCGTTTGGCCCCAGGAACCCCGTGACCTGCCCCGCCCTGACGGTAAAACTGACCCCGGCCACGGCGGTCTTCGCGCCATAGACCTTGGCCAGGTCGTGTGCCTCAATCATTCGATGTTCCTCCGGTCGGCAGCGCAGGGCTGCGGATGGGTTCAGTTCGGTGGTGTACCCCTTACGCTACTGAGGCCGCGGCCCCTTTTCGCCTTCCTCAGGGATGATTCAGGGGAGAACCAGGGTAGTCCCCCTGGATGACCGGCAGCCTGGGGATGCAGTGGGTCAGGAGCGGCGCGAGTAGTAGGCCAGGGCCCTGGGGAGCACCCTGTACTCCACGGCGCGCACTCCTGCCAGGGCCTCGCCGTCGACAGCCAGTGTTATGGGCGCCCCGCCCGCCTCGATGCGGACTTCCGTGGCTTCCCTCAGGTGGGTGATTTTGGAGCCGGCCACCGTCCCCGTCAAGACGGACCACAGCAGCCGCAACCTGGCAAACGGTTCATCAGCGGTTATAAGCCGGACGTCCAGCACGCCGTCATCCATGACGGGCCGGAGCAACGGAGCATGGTCCCGGGGGTAATACCGGCCCCGGCCCACATAGGCGATCCAGACCCGGTGCAGCACGCCGTCCACCGTAAGCGTGACGGGGGTTCCCGTGGCAAAGGTCCGGAACATGGCGATCACCCCGGCGAGGGGCTTGCCCAAAGCCGCCTGCAAATGCTCCCGCCGCCGCACAAAGTTGGGGTACAGGCCGACGCTGGATGTGTTCAGCATGAGCAGTTCCGTCACCTCCGGCTGTCCCGGGAGCCCCCGCTCCGCCCGCACAATGCCGATGTCCGCCAGGGCAGCTTCGCCCTTCGATGCGGCGGCAACTGCTTCCTTCAGGCTGCCGGTGCCGGCGTCGCGGGCAAAGTGGTTCAGGGTACCGCCGGGCAGGACCAGGAGGGGCAGGGAACGTTCGACGGCGGCCGCGGCTGCTGCTCCTACGGTTCCGTCGCCGCCCCACACCCCGAGGGCGAGGGTACCGGGCCAGTCGGCGGCGGCGTTGATGGACTTGAGAAGATCCTCCTCAGGCGGCACCGTGATGATATGCGCTTCAGGGAATACATCGCGGAGTGCTGCAGCCGTTTCTTCACGAAAAGAGCCTCCCAGCGTGTTCACCACGATGCTGAGGCCTTTCCCGCCCGGCAGTCCAGGTGCCTCGGTCCAGGTCCTCGAAACCTCAGGGAAGGGCGGCCGCACCGGCCACCAGCGCCGGGTAACAAGGGCCGCCCCCGCGCCGAGGGCCGATCCGAAGAAAACATCGGACGGCCAGTGCGCACCTGTGTGCACGCGGGAATAGGCCACTCCAAGTGCCGCCGGTGCCAACGCGGCACCGATGGCTGGCCGCACCAGGCCGGCTCCCACGGCAAAGGCTATGGCCGATGCAGAATGCCCCGAGGGCATGGAGGAGCTGGTGGGCTGTGGATGCACAAAGCGGAAGACGGGCAGATGCTCCGGCAGGGGCCGGGTCCGGGGGAGCAGGGTCTTGAAGACTCCGTTGGTCACGGCGGACGCTACCGCCTGGGCCAGCAGGCCATGCAGTGCTGCCCGGCGGGTCCTGCCGGGGAAAGCGGCCATCACGGCTGCGGCTGCCATCCAGAGCTTCCCGTGGTTGGCGGAGGCAGAAAGCCTGCGGAAGAAGTCGTCGTGGTTTCCACCCGGCAGGTCGGATACATGCCGCACCAGATATCTATCGAACCGGCCGATGACCCGGTGGCTGTGACGCCATGAGCTCCCCATGCCCCCAGACTACCCCCAGCAGGCGGGGCATCCTCCGGCACGCTCCGGCTAGTTGCCTTCCGCTTTGGCCGGCAGCGGTTTTGCCGCTCCCGCCAGCAGGAGTGCCAGCACGATGGGGGCCATGATGGCCAGTAGCGCGAGGTGGATCCCCGTGAGGTCGCCGAGGTAGCCCAGGAGGGGCGGGCCGGCGAGGAACGATATATAACCGAGAGTGGATACTACGGAGACGCGGGCTGCAGCGTGCTTCGGGTCGTCCGCGGCAGCGGACATCCCCATCGGGAAGGCCAGCGCGGCTCCCACGCCCCACAATGCGGCACCAACAGCCGCCAGCCACACGTTCCCGGCGAGGACGAACAATCCCAGGCCGGCTGCCGCGGCCGCCATGCTGGCCCGCAGGACCACAACCCGCCCGTATTTGTCGATCACCCGTCCGCCAAGGAACCGCATTGCCGTCATGGCCAGGACAAAGAGGGCGAACATGAGGGCGCCGGTGGACTCGGAGGTCCCCAGTCCGTCAACGGAGGCCTTGGCAATCCAGTCATTGCCCGCACCCTCCGTGAGGGTAGCCCCGAGGACCACCACGCCAATGAGCAGCGTGCGGCTGTCCCGCCACGCGGACGGACCCTTCGCCTGCTTTGCGTCCCCTTCGGGAGCCACCGCGGGGATATGGGGGAGGAAGTAGCGCGGGGCGATCATCGTCACCAGCACCACCACACCCACGATCACCAGGAGGTGCAGGGGCAGGTCGACTCCCAGGTTGGACAGTCCTGCCCCGATCAGCGCACCCACAAAAGCACCGCCGCTGAATGCCGCGTGGAACTGCGGCATGATGGTGCGCCGGAGCTTGTGCTCCACGTCGGCGCCTTCGATGTTCTGCGAAACGTCCCAGAGGCCAATGGCGATTCCGAAGAAGAAGAGCGCGATTGCCGTGCCGGGAATGGATTCAAGGGACAGGGACAGGGCAATCCCCGCTCCGGCCGCCGCCGCCAGCAAGCCGCCAAACCGAACGGTATTTGCCGTTCCAATCCGGCCGACCACCAGGCCGGCAGTGGGCAGGGCCAGCAGGGAACCGACGGCGGTGCACAGCAGCAGCGTGCCCATTTGCCCCGAGGTGATGTTCAGTGTTTCGGTCACCGCCGGGATGCGGGCAGCCCAGCTGGCAAAGACCAGGCCGTTGATGCCGAAGACCAGGAAAGTGGCCGCTGCTGCTGCATTGAGTCCAGCGTCCTGCTTCATGCCCGTATTTGTGCTCATACATTCACTACTTCCACAGAGTATTCATCGAGTTGGGCGCGCTCTCCGGCGCTGAAAACCTTGTCTGTCACCATCACATCCACCCGCTCAAGGCCGGCAACCAGCACCCGCGCGTTGCTGTGCCACTTCGCGGCGGCAGCGGCGAGGACCACCCGCGCGCCAGATTCCAGCCCCGCCCGCTTTACGGCTGAATCTTCGAGGTCATGGGCCAGCAGTCCGTCCCCGGTGCTCACGGCGCAGGGGGTGATGATGGCCGTATCGAACCGCAGGGACCGTATGTTGGCCTCGGCCAGGGGGCCGCGGAAGCACAATTCGCCGGGCACCACGTTTCCGCCGGGGACCAGGAGCGCGGGCCGGCCGCCCGCGGCGGTGTCTTCACCGGCTGCGGCGTTCAGTGCGCGCAAGGACATGGGCATCAATGTCAGGTCCCGGCCGGCCAGAGCACGGGCCACTTCCGTGGCGGTGCTCCCGCTGTCCAGCCACACATGTTCCCGGTCCCGCAGCAGGCCGGCAACGGCAGCCGCGATACGCCGTTTGACGTCCTGGTCCTCCAGTTCGCGCTGTCCGTAACCGGGGTTGTCGCCGGGGCCCAGCAGGCTGCGGGCCCCACCATGCACCCGCCGGAGCACCCCGTTGGCTGCCAGCACCTCGAGGTCGCGGCGGATGGTTGCCCCTGACGCTTTGCAGGCCAGGGTGAGCTCCTCGACGCGGACTTCCGCCCGCTCGCGCAGAAGGTCTGCGATGGCGCGGTGCCGGTCATCCGTCTTCATGCTCAAATGATAGCAACTCTTGAGCAAGTGATCATCAGGATGATCATCCCGGTCGATCAGCGGGCGCGTTCGACCCGCTTCTCGTCCCAAACCGGCTCCGCCGATTCATACACTTTGCCGTCAGAGCCGAACACGAGGAAGCGGTCAAAGGTCCGAGCGAACCAGCGGTCGTGGGTCACCGCCAGGACGGTCCCTTCGAAGTGGTCGATAGCCCGTTCCAGTGCTTCGGCCGAGTGCAGGTCAAGGTTGTCCGTGGGCTCGTCGAGCAGCAGCAGGGTGGCACCGCTGAGCTGGAGCAGCAGGATCTGGAACCGTGCCTGCTGCCCGCCCGACAGGGACTCGTACTTCTGCTCCGACTGTCCGGCCAGGCCGTAGCCGTCCAAAGCGCCGGCTGCGGCTTCACGGCCCAGCCCCGAGCGGTGCTCGTCCCCCCGGTGCAGGATGTCCAGCAGTGTCTTACCCAGAAGGTCGGGCCGCACATGGGTCTGCGCGAAGAAGCCGGGGCGGATGCGGGCCCCCAGTTTGACGGTTCCTTCGTGCGGCACCTCCGCGATGTCCACGTCGGATACGGGCAGGTGCTCCCGCTCCGGGTCGGTGCCGCCGGTGGCCAGCAGCCGCAGGAAGTGCGACTTGCCGGACCCGTTGGAGCCCAGGACGCCCACCCGGTCACCGAACCAGACCTCCGTGGAGAACGGCTTCATCAGGCCGGTCAGTTCCAGCCGCTCCGCAACAATGGCGCGCTTGGCGGTGCGGCCGCCCTTGAGCCGCATCTGCACGTTCTGCTCGATGGGCAGTGCCTCCGGCGGCCCGGCCTCGAGGAACTTGGCCAGCCGAGTCTGGGCTGCGTGGTAGCGGTTGGCCATGTCGGAGCGGAAGGCTGCCTTGTTTTTGTACATGTTGACGAGTTCCTTGAGCTTGATGTGCTCCTCGTCCCAGCGTTTGCGGAGTTCCTCGAAGCGGGCGTTCCGGTCTGCCCGCGCTTCCACGTAGGAACCGAATCCACCGCCGTGGATCCACGCAGCAGCCCCGTTTATGCCGGGCTCCAGCGTTACGATGCGTCCGGCGGCATTGTTCAGCAGCTCACGGTCGTGGCTGATGAAGAAGACAGTTTTCCTGGATTCGTTGAGCCTCTCCTCGAGCCAGCGTTTGCCGGGCACATCGAGGTAGTTGTCAGGTTCGTCCAGCAGCAGCAGCTCATCCGGTCCGGCGAACAGCGCCTCGAGGACAAGCCGCTTTTGCTCACCGCCGGAAAGGCTCGACGCCGGGCGGTGCTGGGCACGGTCGTAGGGGAGTCCCAGCGCGGCCATGCAAACCTCATCCCAGACGGTTTCCACGTCATATCCGCCGGCGTCGCCCCAATCGACGATGGCCTGGGCGTACCGCATCTGGGTGGGCTCGTCGTCGTGCTCCATCATGGCCAGTTCCGCCTCGTCCACCTCGCGGGCGGCGGCAGCCAGCGCCGGCGGGGCAGCGGAAACCAGCAGGTCCCGCACGGTGGATTCGTCCCTGACCTGGCCCACGAACTGGCGCATGATGCCCATGCTTCCGGACCGACCGATGACGCCCTCATCCGGGGTGAGGTCTCCGGCGATGATCCGGAACAGCGTCGTCTTGCCCGTCCCGTTGGGTCCGATCAGCGCAGTCTTGGTGCCGTCCGGAACCTTGAAGGTAACCCCATTCAGCAGCTGCGTGCCGTCAGAGAGGAAGTAATCGATACCGGAAACGTCAATATGGGCCACGTAGTCCATCTTCCCACGCCCCATCCCACGAGTTTTTGTCCAGATATGGCGGCTTGACGGGTTTGGAAGTCGCCATATCCGGACAGAAACTCTAGCCGGCGGCGGTCAGGAATTCCTTGAGCAGCGGACCGGAAGTGGTTGCCCCCAGCCCGCCGTCCTCCACGAAGACGGCCACGGCAAGGTCGCCGTGCACGGCCACGATCCATGCGTGGGTCTTCGGCGGTACTTCATTGCCGAATTCAGCGGTACCGGTCTTGGCGCCAACCGGAGCTCCCGGAACCGAGGACAGGAAACCGGCATGGCCGCTGGTGACGACGGCACGCATCATGTCCGCCAGGGAAGCCGCCTCCTCCGCGTTGATCGGCTGACCGGAAGCTGGTGAAGGAGCTTCGGCAGTTGCCGTGGCCGAGGGCTGCGCGGCGGGAGCAGTGGATCCGCTGGTGGTCCCGGCAGGCGCTTCGCCGCCGTCGGGATTCAAAACGAGCTGCGGCGCAACTGGCGCGCCCTTCGCCACGGATCCCGCCATCATGGCGGCAGCCAAGGGTGACAGCAGGATCTTGCCCTGGCCGATCATGGATGCGGCATGTTCGGTGCCCGAAGCCTCGCCGGGGACAGAGCCCAGGAAGGCCTCCGCTCCAAGGGTGGGCGCCTCCACGGCCAGTCCCATGGCCATGGCGGCAGACTCGAGCTGGCCCTGCGAGACTTTGTCCCGGGCGGCAATGAACGCCGTATTGCAGGAGTGGGCAAACGCGTCCCGTAGGGCAACCGAGCCCAGGGAACCTTCCGGATACCCCTCCGCATTCTTGAATGTCCGGCCATCCACCGTGAGCGTGGGAGTGCACTCAACCTTGGATTCGGGCGTGAGGCCGTTACGGAACATCGCCAGGGAATCAACCATTTTGAAGATCGACCCCGGTGCATACTGGCCCAGCATGGCAGTGTTGTAGCCGTTGCTGCCCGGACCGGATGCGACAGCCAGCACGGCACCTGTCGAGGGCCGGAGGGCGACGATGGCGGAGGCAGGACCCACCTCCGCCAGGGTGTCTTCGGCAAGCGCCTGCAGCCGGGGATCCAGCGTGGTCTTCAGCGCTGTACCGGGTTCCGGCTCCACCTCGAACAGCACCCGGCGGGGGTCGGTTGCCGAAGATTGGATCTGTTCACGGGTCAGGTCGGCGCGCTGGGCACGGATGACGACGGCGTCAGACCCGCGAAGCTGTTCGTCGTACTGCTGCTGGAGCCCGCTGATGCCGGTCAGGTCGCCGGCAGCCAGGGCCCCTTCGGATGCTTCGATCTGCTCGGCCGTGGCCTCGCCCACGGAGCCGAGTACGGCGCGGGCAAAATTCCGGGTGGGTGCCAAGGGCATCGTGGCCGGAATGGCGCGGGCGCCGGGAATGGCGGCGATCTGCTCGTTGGTAATGGTGCGGCCTTCTTCCCGCAGCGTGATCGCCGGAACGAAGGCTTCTGCGCCGGAGGCCTTGACCTGCTCCGTATACGCCGCGGGATCGACGCCCACCAGCGCGGCGAGCTTGCCGGCCGAGTCAGCAGGATCGGCGGAACCGAGCTGGGGCTTGTCGATGCCGACGTTGACCACGGGGCGATAGGTGACCAGGGGGACGTCCCCGGCACCGAGGATATCGGCGCGGGGCGGCGACTGGGCACCCTTGCTCAGGACCTCTGAATCAGCCAGGCCGGGCACCAGCGTGGCGGGGTCCCATACCGTCAGCCATTTATCGCCGGACTTCCTGAACTTGGCTGAGACGGAGTATTTCCATTCCGTTCCGCCGAAGGTCCAGGTGTAGTTCAGCGGCGCGGAGGCGTTGTCCCCGTCGAGGGTGAGCTCACCGGCTGCCACAGAAGGCTTTTGGGGATCGAGGGCCGCGAAGACGGACTTGAGCTGGTCATTGGCGGCAGCAGCGTCCTTGCCGTCAAAGGCCACGGAGCTGATGTCCAGGCCGGAAACGGCAATGGCGAGCTCAGCAGCTGCGGCTTCCGCTCCACTGCGGCCGTCATCGCAGCCAGCGAGCGACGTTCCCAGGATGAGCGCGGCAACAGCAATAGACAATCTCGAATTTTTCCCCATCGCGCCATTATCCCCTGCTTTTGCCGCCGGTTTGGCCTGCATTACGTCAGCGGCGGACGCTTAGCTTCCGCCGCCTGTATTCAGCCCCAGCGCGGGGACCGGCAGACGGAATATGTCCCGTAAGGCATGTGTTGCGGAATGCAGGCCAGGCATTCCCGTGACCCCGGGGCCTGGCGGCGTGGCGGATGAACACAGGTAGACACCGGGCAGGGGAGTGCGCCACGGGACGCGTGACACTACCGGCCGCCGTAACAGGCCCCGCAGGTCCATCGTTCCCACGCTGAAGTCGCCGCCGATGTAGTTGCGGTTGTACTCGGCCAGCCCGGCAGCGGTAACTGCATTCGACTGCACCACGAGGTCGCGGAACGCGGGTGCAAAGCGCTCCAGCTGGGCGGTGACCGTTTCCGTCATGTCCCTCGTTGAATTAGCGGGGACATGGCAGTAGGTCCACAATGTGTGGCGTCCCGACGGCGCCCTGCCCGGGTCGAACCGGGACGGCTGGGCCACCAGGACATAGGGTCTCTCCGGATGCCGGCCCGCGTCGACGTCGTTTTCAGACTGCGCAAGCTCCTCCCGCGTGCCGCCCAGGTGCACGGTGCCGGCGTCCGCCAGCTCAGGGGCCTGCCAGGGAACGGGTCCGGACAGGATGAAGTCGACCTTGCAGGAACCGTTGCCGTAGCGGAATGACTCCAGGGAGGATCGGTAGCGGGCCGGCAGGGAATCCCCGGCCATCTCCAGCAGGCCCCGCGGCGACACATTCAGCAGGGCTGCGCGTGCCTCAGGCAGGTCCACCAGCCTGTCCACTGGTGTGCCCGTGCGGATGACACCCCCGTGGGCGGTGAGGTCCTCCGCAAGCGCCGCTGAAATGGCGGCGGAACCGCCGATCGGGATGGGCCATCCCTGGGCATGCCCCAGGGCGCTGAGCATGAGCCCCGCCCCGGCCCCGGCCAGGGATGGCTGATGCGTTATGGCATGAGAGGCCACACCGCTGAGGAGGGCAGGTGCGTACTCCTCACGGAACCTCGCGTTCCATGCCCGTGTCCCCTGTTCCAGGGTGCGCAGGCCAAACATCGCCGCCGTGAAGGGGTCCCCGGGAATCCGGTACAGCTGGTTTTGCGTGAAGTCCATGACGCCGTCGATGTTCCTGACCAAGGGCGCCATCAGCCGGCGGTACGCTGCACCGTCCCTGCCGAGCTCCGCTGCTGTCCGGTCCAGTGACCGGTAGGCGAGGGCTGCGCGTCCACCATCCAGCGGGGAACCATAGGAAATGTCCGGGCTGACCAGCTTCACCCGGCGGGCCAGCTCAAAAGCCCGGAAGAACGGGGAGGCAAGCGCCATGGGATGCACTGCGGAGCAGACATCATGGAAGTGTCCGGGCTGCATCAGTTCGGAGGTCCGCGTCCCGCCGCCAATGGAGGAAGCGGCCTCGAAGACTTCCACGGACAGTCCGGCACGGGCCATGACAGCTGCTGCGGCCAGGCCGTTGGGGCCGGCGCCCACTACTACTACGTCAGGCATGCGTGGAGTCCTTTCCGGGAAGAACAGGATGTTCGGCGCGGCGCAGGCTGAAGCTGAAGCGGTCCGGAGCACCGGAGAACGGCCCGCCATGCGGGTCATCAAGATGGTGGCGCCGGATGGGGTCGTAGGTGGGGTCGTAGACATCCCAGGTGACCCTCGCCATCAAATACGCCACGGCCACCAGGTGGGCGGCCACCGCCAGAACGTAATACGGCATGTCCAGGTTGTGCTGGGAGGAGCCTGCGCTGGTCACCTGACCAAGGTACATCCACACCGCGGCCCAGTGGAGGCCTTCGATGCCCTGCCACACCAGGAAGTCCCGCCAGCGTGGCCGGGCAAGGGCAAGGAGCGGGATCAGCCACACCACGTATTGCGGGGAGTAGGCCTTGTTGGTGAGGATGAAGGCCGCCACCAGGAGGAAGGCCAGCTGGGCAAGGCGGGGACGGCGGGGTGCCGTCAGCGCCACATAGGCAATCCCGGCACAAAGCAGCACAAGGAATGCCGGTGCGAGCAGGTCGACCGCCACCGGACTTAGACCCGGCCAGCGGAGCCTGCCGGCCAGCAGATTGTAGGCAAACCATGGCGACCCGTACCCCGCATCGCGGTCAGCGGTGAACTGGAAATAGTAGGCCCAGCCGCTGAAGTTGGCCGCCGCGAACGGCAGGTTGACCGCTGTCCAGGTCACAGCTGCGGCCGCGCCGGTCACCAGCAGGGGACGGAACCGGTTTGTCCGCAGGCTCAGCAGCAGGATGGCAACCAGGACCAGCAGGGGATAGAGGTTGGTGGCGGTGGCGAGTCCGAGCAGGATGCCGGCGGGCACCAGCCGCTGAGACGCGAAAAAATACATTCCCACCGCCACCAGGCACGCCGTCCACAGGTCCCAGTTCACGGTTCCTGCGAGGATGATGCCCGGTGCCAGGGCCACCATCGCGGCATCCCAGGGCCGGCGGGCCGAGGTCCTCGCTGTTGCCAGGACCGTGACCACAGCCGCCGCGGCCAGTAGTGCTGCGTTGACGTCGAAGTACGCCAGGATGCGTCCTTCGGAGGCGCCCGTGCCTGGCACCAGCCAGGCGGCAAGCCCTGCAATAAGGGCTATCAGTACCGGGTACTCGAACTGGCTGCCCAGGATGGGGAAGGCGCCGTCTGCCAGGCCGCGGTTCCGGAACAGCTCCGGGAAGTCCGAATAGCAAGTGGCGTAGAACTGGGTGGGCGGCTCCCAGCCGTTGGCGCGGCAGTATCCCTTGAGCAGGACGCCGATCAAGGCTGCGAGAACGGCCAGGAGCACCAGGACCCGCTCCACGGTGAAAGGAGCCGGGGAAATCACGCCCGGCTCCGCCCTGCGCCCCATGGGTCCACCGGCTACCTCGGTGAAGTTCCGCAACAGGACATCGCTGCGGCTGGGAACCACCAGCCGGGACCGTGCCCGGCTCCCCGCAGGCTGGCTTTCCTCCATGCAGTCGAGGTTACCGGGATGCCTCAAGGATGATGTCCCAATTCCTGCGGGCCTGTATCGTCGCAAGGGGTGCCGGGAAAGGCCGTACGCTGTGCCGCGAAGCTTCGTCCCGTCATCCGTCCTTATGACATGCAAGACATGACTTCGGTGCAACCGGCAGTCTCCAGGAGGTAACAGGTGGAAAGCCAGAGGGTCCGCGGCCAAACAGCCTGGCAGGGGTCCGGGCTCGGCTCTGCACCAGATGGCGCCATCCCAATGTGGCGCATGCCGGCCTTTATTGGGCTGCTGGGATTCTGTGCTGCGTTTCTGGGCTCGTGGATCCCGTCCTTTTGGGATGACGAGATCGCCACCATTTCTGCCGCCGGACGGTCTCCCGGCGACCTGCTGCTGCTGCTGCAGTCCGTGGATGCCGTCCATGGGCTCTATTACCTGATCATGCATTTCTGGACGTCCGTCTTCGGTTTCTCCGAGGTGTCCATGAGGCTGCCATCGGCTATGGCAGTGGGTCTTGCCTGTGCTGGAACGGCAGTCATTGGACGGAAGCTGGGATCGGAAGCGGTGGGGTTCGCGGCCGGCCTGGTCCTGGCAGTCCTTCCGCGCATGGTCTGGGCGGGAACGGAGGCGCGCCAGTCAGCCTTCACCGCCCTGATCGCCGTCGCCCTCACCCTCCTGCTGCTCCGGGCCTGGAAGTCCAACCGGGTTCTTGACTGGGCTCTGTACGCCCTCACCGCGGTGGTGGGTGTCTGGATGTTCATGTTCTTTGCCCTTGCCGTCGCTGCCCACGCGGCAGCCGCCATCATCCTGCGGCGGCGCATGGTGGCCACGTTGGTGGCTGCATCGGCGGCGGGCATCTGCGTGCTGCCGTTCCTTGTCTATGCCCTGGGGCAGAAGGCCCAGGTGGACTGGATCCAGAACCGGTCCCTGGCCCAAAACCTGATGACTGCCGCAGTTAAGCAGTACTTCTACGGCGATGACCGGCCCACCGGCAACATGCCTCCCACATGGATCCTGGCATTCGTGGTGCTGTTGGGTGTTGTGGAGGTTGCGCTGGTGGCACGGGGCCTGTGGAGGGCGCGCGGAGACGCAGCACTTCGTCCTCTGGTTTGGCTGGGCCTGGCCGGCGTGGGCGTGCCCGTCGCGGGGCTCCTGCTGGTCAGCGTCATAGCCCAGCCCGTCTACGTTGCACGGTACCTGACGTTCACAGCGCCGGCATTCGCCCTGCTGGTGGGACTGGGTATCACGCGCCTTCCGGCTGCCCGAAGGTGGCTGAGGCCCCTTGCGATGGCCGCGGTGGTTGGGTGCAGCCTGGTCCCGCAACTCACGCTCAAGAGCCTGGTCAACGAACCCGCGGACACCGAACGGCGGATCGCTGCCCTGCTGGACCAGCAGGAACCGCAACCCGCCGCCCTGGTGTTCGACGAGCCCTACCTCCGGGACATGGTCCTCGCCTATCCGGACGGGTTTGAAGGCATGGAGGACCTGTCCCTTGAGGAAAATCCGGCAGAGTCGGGGACCCTCTGGGGTGTGGATGCTCCCGTCACAGCCGCCGAACTGAAAGGCCGCGGGAACGTCTTGTTCGTCGGGCTGGGTGAAGGCACTTTCCATGATCTTTCCGCCTTCGCTGCCGCAGAATGCAGGGAAACCCGCAGCCAGCCCTTCCAGCGCCTGGTCCTTATCTCCTTCGCCTGCTCCTGAGAACCGAAGGCCGGCCTGAAGCCTCAGCGGAGGCCGCCAATTTGCTGGTGCATCAGGACGAAGACGTCTTCCCGCTGCTGTTCCAGCAGGTTCCTGTTGAACTGCTTCCTGGCGGGCCGCCGTACAGCGGACAGGAGTTTCCGGATCTTCCGGACCATGGTTTTCACCTCCTATTACAGGTATGCCGGCCAAAAGGCAGCCCGAAGAAGGGCGCAGCAAATTGACCGGTGATAATGAGGAAATTGCGGCAACAATTGATGCCGGAAATACCAGGAAAGTAATTAGGGATTTCCGGGCGTCAGAAAAGTGCCGGACAGGCTGCGCACCGCAGGCGGGGGCAGGTCCACAGTGGGTGCTGGCAGGCAAGGGCTGCGGGGGCAGAAGGCGGGATACCGAAAAGCCACCGGAGCAAGCGGGAGCCGCGGATGCCGCTGCTTATCCCCGCGGGCTTCGCCGCCGTCGGAGATCAGCAGGCGGCGGAACGGCTAGCCGCTAGCAGCCTGGAAAGCCCCAGGACAGGTGCGCATTATGCGCCGAGGCCGGGGCGGCATTGATGGTGGTCTTCCGTCCGCCAGTCAAAGTCATCATTTCTCCCAACCTCCTTTTCTCCTGTTTGCCGCAATGAAAGCGTGCAGCCGGGGCGCTGACCCCGGGCTAATTGCCTTGGGACAGGAATAAAAGTACACCACTAATCCGCAGTTGACTACCTAATTCCGGAAACCGGCAAAAGAAATTCGAAAAGGGGAATGCTAGAGGCCCCAGCGCACAATTGCCGGAGTCTTCTTGTCCCAGCCAAGGGTGCAGACTTTCGCCGTTCCAAGAATGAAATGCCGGCCCTCGGTGGGCGGCAATTCGAGCCAGCGGGCGGTCAGGATCCGGGAAAAGTGTCCGTGCGCCACAATGAGCACGTTGTCCATCCCCGATTCCAGGATCCGGCCAATGATCTTGTCTGCCCTTGCCGCCACCTCGTCGAGCGTCTCGCCGTTGGGAACGCCGTGCGTCCAGATGAGGTAGTCGGGATTGTCCTTGCGGATCAGGTCGGAGCTGATGCCCTCGTAGTCGCCGTAGTTCCATTCCACGGCCAGCGGTTCGTGCTGCGCGTCCGGAAAGCCCGCAAGTTCGGCAGTGCGCCGGGCCCGCCGCAGGGGCGAGGTGAGCACCAGGTCGAAGTCCACGGCGTCGAGCACCTTCCGGGCCTCTACGGCCTGCTGTTCGCCTTCAACCGTGAGCGGGAGGTCCGTCAGTCCGGTGTACTGGCCGCTCTTGGACCATTCGGTCTCGCCGTGGCGCAGGATCCAGAGCTGGGGGCGGGGGGCAAGGGCGGGATATGTCACTTGGTCTCCTCAGAGGGGGAAGGTTCGACGACGGCGGGAGACCCTGCGGGATCCGCTGCAGCAGGTGCCGATTCGGGCTGCCCGGCCCACCAGCGCAGCAACCGGGCCTCCGCTTCCTCTGTTGGAAGGGGTCCGTGTTCCATCCGCTCGTTAAGGAGGAACTTGTAGGCCCTGCCCACGACGGGCCCGGGCTTGAGGCCGAGCACCGCCATGATCCGGGCCCCGTCGAGGTCCGGCCGCACGGCATCCAGGGATTCCTGTTCCTTCAGGGCAACAATGCGTGCTTCGAGGTCGTCATAGGCGAAGGCGAGCCGCTCGGCCTTGCGCTGGTTCCGGGTAGTGACGTCGGACCGCGTCAGCCGGTGCAGGCGCTCCAGCAGCGGTCCGGCGTCGGTGACATACCGGCGGACGGCTGAATCGGTCCAGCCGGCGTCACCGTAGCCGTAGAAGCGCATGTGCAGCTCCACCAGCCGGGCAACGGCCTTGGTAGTGTCCTTGTCGAACCGGAGGGTCTTCATCCGCTTGGCGGTGAGCTTGGCACCCACCATGTCGTGATGGCGGAAGCTGACCGCACCGCCCGGTTCGAAGCGCCGCGTAGCCGGCTTGCCGACGTCGTGCATCAATGCGGCGAAGCGCAGCACAAAGTCGGGGCCGGGGACAGGGCCGTCCGCATCCGTTTCCAGCTCGGCCGCCTGCTCCAGCACCTGGAGGGAGTGCTGGTAGACGTCCTTGTGCCGGTGGTGCTCGTCGGATTCAAGGCGCAGGGCCGAGACTTCCGGGAGCACGTACTCGGCCAGGCCGGTATCCACCAGCAGGTCCACCCCCACGCGGGGGCGGGAGCCGCAGATGAGCTTGACCAGCTCGTCGCGGACCCGTTCGGCCGAAATGATGGTGATGCGCTCGGCCATCCGGGTCATGGCCTCGCGGACGTCGTCGTGCACCGCCACGCCCAGCTGCGCGGCGAACCTGGCGGCCCGCATCATCCGCAGCGGGTCGTCGGAAAAAGACAGCTCGGGGGCACCGGGGGTGGCCAGAACCGACGCGTGCAGGTCCCGGACGCCCCCGAACGGATCCACCAGCTCCATGGAGGGCAGTTTCAGCGCCATGGCGTTAATGGTGAAATCCCGGCGGAGCAGGTCATCGGTCAGCGACGACCCGAACGCCACCACGGGCTTGCGGGACTGCGGATCGTAGGCTTCGGCCCGGTAGGTGGTGATTTCGATCTGGAACCCGTCCTTGCGCATGCCGATGGTTCCGAAGGCGCGGCCGATGTCCCAGAAGTTGTCCGCCCACTTCTTGATCAGGGCAACCGTCTGGTCCGGTGTGGCGTCCGTGGTGAAATCAAGGTCGGGGGATTTCCGCCCCAGGAACAGGTCCCGCACCGGGCCGCCCACCAGCGACAGTTCATGCCCGGCGTCCACAAAGCGCTGGCCCAGCTCCAGGACCACCGGGTCCACCTTGAAGTCGACGGTGTGGGATTCAGTCTTGTGATGTGCGTGCGCCATAGTTACTTAAGCTTGGCAGAAACCGGCGGCCCGGCAGGCCAAAATACTGTCAAGATCCGGAGGATTCCACCTGCTGGCAGGAAACTGCGTCATATGCCGTCCATGTTGTTGTCATGTTCCGGTCATCACGAACGGGCAACAGTCGTTAGAGTGGACTCCATGGCCCATCCAGTACCGAGCGCTCCAGGCAGGAGGACAAACGCACCATTGCCGTCGGCGATCGGTGCGCACGTTGCCCCTGCCCAGCATTCGGCACCGGCCTCGCTGCCCACGGTGGAGGAAGTCTCGGCCGGCGGCGTGGTGGTGGATACGTCCGACGCCGAGTTGAGGGTTGCGATCATCGCCCGCCTTAACAGGGGCGGACGCCTCGAGTGGTGCCTGCCCAAGGGCCATCCGGAGGGCAAGGAAAACAATGAAGAGGCGGCGGTCCGGGAGATCGCCGAAGAAACCGGCATCGAGGGCAGCATCCTGGCCCCGCTGGGAAGCATCGACTACTGGTTCACCGTCAGCGGCCACCGCGTCCACAAGACCGTGCACCACTACCTCCTGCGCGCCACGGGCGGCGAACTCACCATCGAAAACGATCCCGACCAGGAAGCCGTGGACGTGGCATGGGTGCCCATCCAGGAACTGGCCCGGAAACTCTCCTTTCCCAACGAGCGGCGCATCGCCGACCTCGCCCGTGAGGTCCTGCCCGGACACCTATAGGAGGGCCCGCGTGGCCGTCCCGCAATGTGCCTGCCGCGCTGGCGCCCGGGCGTTGCGGCGATAAGCCCCCGCGGGTGAGACGATGAACTCGATGTCAGCTACCAACTCTCCTTCCGATAACGGCGGCCGCCCGGGCGATGCGGTTCCCGAAGGCGTGCCCCCGGAAGCGGGCGGACCGGACCTTGCCGGGCCGGATAACCCGCAGGTCGCGGCGGGTGCCAGCGAAACCCGGTCCAGCGCCATCATGGCCGCCGGGACCCTGGTTTCGCGTTTCCTGGGATTCGGCAAGACCTGGATGCTCGGTACGGCCCTGGGGCTTGGCTCAACGGTCAATGACACGTTCATCAATGCCAACAATCTTCCCAACCTGATCTTCCTGTTGGTCGCCGGCGGCGTGTTCAACGCCGTCCTGGTACCGCAGATCATCAAGGCCAGTAAAGCGCCGGACAGGGGAGCCGACTACATCAGCCGGCTGCTCACGCTGGCTGTCCTGCTCCTGCTGGGCCTGACGGCCATGGTCACCCTGGCCGCCCCGTGGGTCATCGACCTGACCACCCAGGGCTATTCACCTCAGCAAAAGGCACTGGCGGTCACCTTCGCTTTCTGGTGCCTGCCGCAGATTTTCTTCTATGGCCTCTACGCCCTCCTCACCCAGGTCCTCAACGCCAATGGCGCGTTCGGGCCGGCCATGTGGGCGCCCATCCTCAACAACATCGTGGCCATCGCCGGCCTTGGGATGTTTATCTGGATCTTCGGCACCAATGAGTTCAGTCCCCACACCCTGGCCAACTGGGGGGACACGCAGACCTTCTTCGTGGCGGGCTTCTCAACCATCGGCGTCGTCTCCCAGACCGCCATCCTGCTGATTCCCGTCTTCCGGCTGCGGCTGGGCCTGCGGCCGCGATTCGGCTGGCGCGGCGTGGGACTGGGCCAGGCAGCCAAGCTGAGCGTTTGGACGCTGCTGACGGCCGCCGTCGGACAGCTCGCTTTCCTGTACGTCATGCGCATTGCCACCATCCCGGGCGCGGAGCGGCTCCGGCTGCAGCAGGCCGGCGACCCCGCCGCGGAGCTGCTGCCCGGCAACGCCGTCCTGGAGGTGGCCAGCCAGCTATACCTGCTGCCGCACTCCATCATCGCCTTGTCCCTCGCCACCGTGCTGTTCAACCGGATGACCCGGGCATCGCAGGACGGCAACCGGGACGAGCTGCGCGACGCCCTCTCGCACGGACTGCGGACCATGGCCGTCGCCACCGTCTTCGGCGCCCTGGCACTGTTCGCATTGGCCGGCCCGCTGGGCATGTTCTTCTCCGGCGGCTCCCGGCAAGACGGCGTGATGCTGGCCCAGACGCTCACTATCCTTGCCCTCAGCACGCCGTTCATGAGCGCCAACTTCATGATGTCGCGCGTGTTTTACGCCAACGAGGACGCCCGGACCCCGTTCTACATCCAGCTGCTGCTGGCGGTGGTCTATGTGGCGGGCGCGTTTGCCATCCAGTTCCTGCCGGTGAACCAGATCATCTATGCCATCGCCATCCTTTATATGGTGGGAAACATCCTCTCCGTGGTCATCAGCGCCTACTTCCTGCGCCGGCTTTTGGGCCATCTGGACGGGCCACGGATTGCCAATTCGTATATCCGGATGGGTTACGCGGCGCTGGGCTCGGCGATCGCCGGCGCCGGGGCACTCTGGCTCATGGGCAGCTACAGTCCCGATGGCTTTGCCTGGCAAAACCGCCTGACCGCACTGATCACGGTGGTGGTGGTGGGCCCCGTCATGCTGGTGGCCTACTTCTTCCTGCTCAAGCTGTTCCGGGTTGCGGAGCTGCGCGACCTGCTCCGCCCGCTGCTGGGCCGTCTGGGCCGCGGCACCCCCGCTGCACCTGCCGCGGAAGGCGGGGCTCCGCCGTCGTCCGCTCCGGAGGGGACCCCGTTCGTGGAAGGCGCGTCCGCCGAGGCAGCCTTGCACCGCCCCGAGCGCGCCACCACGTCCGTGGACACCGGCCTAATCCCGAGGATCTCGGGTGAATTTGATGCGGTTTCCTTCCGAGCAGGACCGGAGCCGGAGCGGACGACCGGCGGCGCGGGAACTTACGACGGCGACCGTCACGGCGGCGGCCAGGATAAGTCCGACGACGGGTACCTGCCCGGCGAGGACCAGCCCGGCACCGCACGGGGAGGGCTGCTCCGCGAGCAGATCCCGCTGCCCGGGCGCCGCACCTTCCAGGGGAAGGCCGGCGAGAACCCCTACTTCAAGCAGCGGCGGCGGCGTAAAAAGTGAGTTTCCGGCCGCTCCCGAAGGCCGTTGTCCACGGCGTGCCGGACGCAATCCGCTAGGATCGGAAAGGTACAGGGGGAGTTGCATTCGGGGGCAAGCCACTCGGCGGGTCCCTGAACGGGGGTTGCATCATCTATGCCGGCGACCCCGGACAGTCTAGGAGGAACACGTGTCCAACCCGATCGATGTCGGATCAGTACTGGGCGGCCGCTACAAGGTCACAGCCACTGTATTGGCCTCCCACGACCACGATCTGGTGCTGGACGGTGTGGACCAGGTCCTGAACCGGCCGGTCAGCATCCTGGTTGCCGGTCCGCAGAACACGGAGCAGGTTGCGCAGAGCGCCCGCGAGGTAGCAACGGGTGAACGGCCGGGCACCGTCCAGGTGCTGGACCTCGGCGTGAGTGATGCCGCCACATACCTTATTACCAACCACACATCCGCGGCGGACCTGCTGGACCTTGTTGTCGCCTCGAACCCGCCCTACGTGGAGCCCTTCTTCACGGACACGCTGGGCAGCGAGATCTTCGGCCAGCCCCGCTCCCGTGAGCCTGAGCCCTACGACGAGGAAGACCACGTCGACGCCGGGTACATCAACTACGGCGACAGCCACCAGAGCCAGGTGGACCCCTACCGGACCGCACCTGTTGTGCCGCCCAAGCCTCCCGCTCGTCCCGCCGCTGCACCGGGAAGCGGCCGAAGCGGAGCTTCGGTTATGGGCGGGGCTGCTGCGGGCGGGGCAGCTGCGGTCGCAGGGTCCGCTGCCGGCAAAGCAGCAGCGGGCCACGCTGATCCGGATGCCACCGCCGCCCAGCCGGTGCAGGCAGCATCCAGCGGTTCGGCTCCAACTCCCGCCACAGCCCCGGGCAAGGATGCCACGGATGCCGGTACCGGCAAGCCCAAGGTGTCGCTCTGGTCCGACGACGATTACGCCCAGGCGGACCAGCAGGGGCAATACCACGATGACTCAGAGCCGGAAGATGAACCCCAGCCGGTCAACAAAAAGCCGGCCATGTTCGCCCGTGCTGCAGCGCCTGCGGCTGCAGGCGTCTCCTTCGCGGACCCGGGGGATTACGACGGTGACCGGGACGAGCCTGACCGGGAACCCCGATCCATGCGTTGGCTTGTGGGCGGGCTGCTTGCCGTCGTCCTCATTGCCGGCCTCGTTTGGGCGCTGACCGGCCTGGGCAGCCTCTTCTCCCAGCCGCAGGCAAACAACCCCGCACCCGTGGCCACCACCAGTGCTCCTGAAGCATCAGCCGCGGCAACCCAGGCACCCAACTCTGCTCCACCTGCCGAACCGCCCGCAATCGAAAGTGTTTCGCGCCAGGGCAATTTCGACTTTGCCGCGACCTTCGACGGCGACCTGGTGAAGGCCTACGACGGGAATGCCGCCAGCTACTGGTCAGACATGGAATTCGCCACCGAAAACTGGGGTGGCCTGGCACCCCAGGGTGTGCCGCTCGTGGTCAAACTCGAGAAGCCCGCTACCGTATCCTCCGTCACCCTGTCCCAGCTGGGTGGCTCCGGCGGAAACATCACCGTCTACACCAATGACCGCCCATCCCTGGACGGGGCAAAGGCTGTAGGAACCAGCAGCTTCACGTCGACTGACCTCAACATGCCGCTGGCAGAACCTGCCGAGGCACAGTACGTCATCGTGTCGATTAACTCCGTTCCCAAGCTGGCGGCGCCAAAGACCCGTTATGGGTACGGTATCCGCCTGGCGGAGATCAAGATCCAGTAGCGGCTCCATGAGCGTCCGGTAGTTTTCAGGTAACGGCCCTTTCCTTCGGGGGAGGGCCGTTCCTTTTGTCCACACTGCCGATGGTGCCCGGCCGAGGTGTCGCATCGCGTCATGTTCGGCCCGGCGGCGTGGCATCCTGTCGTCCCGCGCTGTGGGGGGACGGTAATCTGGAAAGAACGCCTGGAGGGGCTGTACTTTGCCGTTCGCCGGCTGTCATCCCATTTCCAGCGCCGGAATATTCAGCATCCAGTAGCAGTTGTGCCATGTGGTCGGCCTCCACCGCGAGGCGCGTCAAGTAAGGAAGAGGTTCACCGTTCAGTGACCATCGCAGAAAACACCGCGTCCGAAGTGCGTGATGTCATCATTGTCGGCTCCGGACCGGCTGGCTACACAGCCGCCGTCTACACGGCCCGCGCCAACCTGAAGCCGCTGCTGCTGGCAGGATCGGTGACCGCAGGCGGTGAACTGATGAACACCACCGACGTCGAGAACTACCCGGGTTTCCCCGACGGCATCATGGGTCCGGACCTCATGGAGAACTTAGAGAAGCAGGCCGCACGTTTCGGCACTGAAATCCAGTTTGAGGATGTAACGGCGCTCGATCTTCAGGGCCCCGTTAAGAGGGTAACCATTGCAACGGGGGAGACCTTCCGGACGAAGGCAGTCATCCTTTCCACCGGGTCCGCCTACCGCGAGTTGGGGCTGCCCAACGAGAAGCGGCTTTCCGGCCATGGCGTGAGCTGGTGTGCAACCTGCGATGGTTTCTTTTTCAAAGACCAGGATATTTCCGTGATTGGTGGCGGTGACTCCGCGATGGAGGAGGCCCTGTTCCTCACCAAGTTCGCGAAATCAGTCACGGTAGTGCACCGCCGTGACTCACTTAAGGCATCCAAGATCATGGCAGACCGCGCGCTGGCCAGCGAGAAGATCAACTTTATCTGGAACAGCACCGTGGAGGATGTCCTCGGTGAAGACAAAGTCACCGGCCTCAGGTTGAAGAACGCCCTTGATGGTACGGAGTCGCATCTTGCTGTCACCGGGGTGTTCGTCGCCATCGGCAACGATCCCCGAACTGATCTGATCAAGGGCGTCCTGGACCTGACGCCCGAAGGAACCATCGCCGTACAGGGCCGGAGCTCCAAAACCAGCATTCCCGGCGTTTTTGCTGCCGGAGACGTCATCGACCCCACCTACCGCCAGGCCATAACGGCTTCCGGCTCGGGATGTGTGGCGGCTATCGATGTGGAACACTACCTGGCTAACGTGCCTGCATAAGTTTGCAAATACGAACCGAGGAGAAAGAGAAGGCAATGAGCAACGCAAAAGATGTAACTGACGCAAGTTTTGGAACGGACGTCCTGTCCTCTGAAAAGCCGGTAATTGTCGATTTCTGGGCTGAATGGTGCGGCCCCTGCCGTAAGCTCGGTCCGATCCTCGACGAAATCTCCGTGGAATACAGCGAGAAGGTCGATGTCGTAAAGGTGAACGTCGACGACAACCCCTCCATTGCTGCGGAGTACGGCATTACCTCGATTCCCGCCGTCTACCTGTTCCAGGGCGGAGAAGTGAAGAGCACGGTCATCGGTGCAAAGCCGAAGCAGTTCTTTGAGAAGGAATTCTCGGACGTCCTGTCCTAGTTCGCTCCTCCGCAGCGAAGCATAGAAGTGGTCATCGCCTCCGGGTGATGACCACTTTTTTGTGTTCCTCGATTTGGCTGTCTACGTGCTTGCAGACGCCGGCGGCCAGCAGCACCTCGGTGGCGGTTTCACGTGAAACGTTCAATTAAGCGGCTCACATTCGATGCACGCCAATGGTCACCCATAGAAGACTTCTCCGGAGCCCAGGTTGCCCCACCAACCTGATTCATGCGACTGCTCTTGTCGCTCCTGTTTGACAGGAGCCTTGTTTCACGTGAAACGCACTCATGCTGACCGCCTCAGAGGTACTGCCTGCGTGATCTTCGCCCCGTCGGGAAATGATGTTTTCCTAGCCCTGTGGCTTCGCCGCCCATGCAAGCACAGTCACGAGTCATCCGCAATGTCGACTCAACGTTGAGCAGCAACACGAAGTCTTGTTCCAAGATCGGTCCCCTTGGCGCTCGGCTGCAAGACCCGTGCCACTCTTGAGAGCCACAGCTGACACAAGAACGCGCCAGCACTAATGTCCAGCGTTTCACGTGAAACAGAGATCATCGCGTCCATCTTGGGGCACACCGTCTAGGCAATACCCTCCGCTCCTAACCCAGGCAGCAACGGCACGGGCGGGCCAGCTGCACGTCACCAGGCTATTCTCCCTGCTCCCCTAATACAAAATGAGTTGTTATCGTAGCGCAGAAGGACCAGCGTGCTGCTACAACGCCTAGCGCCGCGCTCCTCCTGGTCAAACGACGCGACGCAGTACGGGGCGCGCCGCTGCGGAGCGTAGGGTTTTGCGGATGGACCGCTTTGAAGGGCCAAACCTGCCCCGACGGCGGCGCGTCGGAGACCAGTCGCAGAAAGAGCTAGCTCATTCCTCGCGACAGTTCCGTGTGCCGGCAATTTCCGATCTGCTCTGCCAGTCGGCGGTCTGCGTTCCACCTCAACAAAGCGTGCGGGATCGCATTCAGCGCAGGGGGCCACGTGGATGCGGGTACCATATGGGCAACGGCCCCAAATGCTTATCGGGTCAGTCCATTAGACCTATGTAGTCTGTCCCGGTAAGCACGAATCCTCAACGGCTCCGGAAGCAAAGGGGCGTCAATTGCGAAATGAGAGTCTGCGCCGGACCATAGAGCTTGCTGTGCAGACGAAAACGTACCATCGAGCAAGCAGCCTAAAGGTGGAGAGCTGTATGACTGAAAACGCGAGGGCTGCCTGGGACATCAGCCTACTGGTGTGATGGTGTGCCCTTAAGTGAGCCTACTAGCGTGTCTTTAAGTGCAACCAGCTGGCATCGTTCCGCCACGGTCGCTCCACCTGGCAGGATCGTCCAAAGGGGCCGCTCACCTCAAATAGCAGGCCCGACAACGTGACCGTTCATCGTTTGGCCGCTGGATCCTACGGCCGGCCACACCTGGACATGCAGCAGTGGTTAGTGGTCCCCTTCGGGGGCCTATGTTCTGTTTCACGTGAAACAGGCCGCATTCCCGGTGCTGTGAGGTTAGCCAGGCAAGGCATTCAGTAGTGCCAATCCAATGCACACTGTAATTGGAGGCAGGAGCACGAGGATGCCAGCAGCACCAGGAAGGAACACGCACTTCCTGAAACAGACCTCGGAACCTGCCCCGGACCTATCCGCTGGGGCCCCATTACCAGCAGACCCATTGTGCTATTCGTCCAAGAGCTTGCAGCCGCAGCCGCCCCGCAGCCTCTGGCTGCCGGTGAGGTTACCCGTTCAGGGCATCGTGCGATGCAATCACCGGCGGCGACGTAGGCCAGCGCCGCTGCCTCTGCTTCCCTTTGCAGGAACAGTTGGCGTGCCCCGCGGGTACAAGGAGCTCACCGCGACTATGCTCACTCAGACTGTGCTAATCCGGACTGCGCTTACCAGCCTTTGCAAAGGAAAACCGGGATTCAGCCCTTGGGCACGATCCTCCAACCATTGGGGATTCCGGTCCACCAACCAGTACCTTTGGCTAGCTGCGAGCACATGGGCACAGTGGGATGTCGCCTTGATCATCAATTGCAGCTTCGGCGTGTGAGAGATCGGTAGCTTAGGGCTGACCGAGTTGCCGCAGGTTGCCACTGCGTCGCTCGTATCGTGCTCTCCTTAGGTGTTCCGCCTAAGGTGCAGAACCTGCTATTGTGCAGTTCTTTCGCATCAGCTCTCCCTACCGTCCACAACTTATCCACAGCCACCTAGCGATTTTATGCACACTGTTATCCACAGGCCTAGGGATGAGGTGTGGATGTCCGGGGAGCCGCAGTAGCGGTCGTACTCATGGGGCTTCCCGTGCTGGGCTCGCCCTCAGCTCGACCAGGAGTAGTTATTGCTCGATGCGCGCGCCCTTCGGTGTCCCAGCAGCCGCTCTAAATAGGCGCGAAATCAACCGGCGGCGTCTGCACGACGTGTTCAATCGGGGTCCTAGTGCCCCTTCCAGCAGGCTGGCAGTGTTTCACGTGAAACACATGGCAACGGCGAAACAGCTCCATGGAGCAAGTCGACTGGGGGTGACCGGCACATGCCGACCGGCACGGGCGGCGTTTCCCTCCGGAAACGAACGAGAGGGGACAAGGTATCCACCGAGTTATCCACAACAATATCCACCGACGAAATCTATGCTTCTGGACCTGCATACGGCCGGCACCAGCGACGGCCTGACTCACTAAGGGTCATCACCGGGCCCAGGCGAGCGACCGTGGGACACGTGCACGTCACATGTTACCCGTCAGTGGGATGTTCACCTGGGAGTCAGGCAGGCGATCATTCTAGACACCCACGTGCAGCATTCAGCACCTCGTATGGTGCCAGCGGGATGGTGGGCCGCGGCTCCTCCTGCTGGCAAGGATGACCCCAAGGCTTACACGGTGCCCATCATTGTGTTCCGGACAGGCCGAACCACATGTAGTCCGTTCCCGCGGTCTGCCGGCGTGGAGGACATCAATGGTGCACCGATGTCGTGGCCTTGGACTGCACGGCGAGCAACGCAACGCGGCGGGGGACAGCAGTCTTCCACTGAGCCCCATTACTGAGTCCAGATGGATGTGCCAGCCCTGGGTGGTCGTTCAACGAGCCAGACTCCTCTGGTGGATTCGCGAGCCGCAGTGTTGCGGCGCGACGCCGCGGGCAGCTCGAATAGAGGTTTGAGGCTTTAGCTCCGCGCGCACCGGAACGTGATAAGTCCGTCGGTATGGGGACAATCGAGATTGGACCGGTCAGTAGGAGTCTGTACAACACATCGCTGGGGTGAAAGGTCTCTGCCTTCCTAAGTAAGCCCCCGCAGGATAGGAGTGCTGCTGGTTTAGGTACCTATTGCCTGACTGTACATATTCTGGTGATGGCCCAGCCAGCCAACCACCTGTTTCACGTGAAACACTAGTGAGCCAGCGGCAGCGGCAGCTCCGGCACATGAGCTGCGAACTTGGCGTATTGGTGTATGGATCCTTGCGCTTGTCGCGATGCTTCGCTCAAGTCGTATTAGAGAGTCCGTGCAAGCGCGCGGCAAGCGCCCTGACTGCTAGAAGGATGTATCTAGTAGCAGGAGTTCGATACGCCCCGTAACTTCCCGCAGCGGACATTTCGGTTCTCACAATGCTCGCCCGTTTGGTCCCAGACTTCGTGTCCACTCTTGATCACCCCGGTGGGGGACCTGCCTTGTTTTAGAAGTTCATTGGGGGTCGATTTTCCCGGACTAGTTGGGCACAGTTTCACATAAAGCGCGCACGACGGTCCGCACCGCTACATTGTTCATACTCAGAGGTACAAAGGGGCGCCAAGGAAGTTGCCCGGAACCGCCAGATGGTCGGCCGCACTTCACCGGGCGAGCGTCTACAGACGTACATGTCCCTGGGTCAACAACTGTCGGGCCCATGGGAGAAACGGGATCACAGATGGAATTCTCCAATGAACTCTCGCCACGCCTTACACCACCGCACCAAGGGGGACCGCAAGTTCATGACAAATTGAGTTTCCTGTAGCCGCGCGGTTATCCACGCGAACGGGGCTGCTGAGGGCCTCCTAGGGCTAGCCAATGCCATCGGCATCAGCTCACGATTCATCAAGTCCTGCTCGGAACTGCCCGGGAATTGCTGGTGTTCCTTCACTCGCCCGGCGCTGGCAAACAGCTAAAGCTCCTGGCGTACTGCTAAACAACAAAAGCCACAGTGCATTAGGGCATTGCTTTGGCCCTCGTTTCTGCCCCGTCTTACAGCGATAACCGGGGTGTTTCACGTGAAACGGTTCCTTCCCACGGACGAAGGGGACACCGGTCTAAAGCTCAAAACGTCGCTGAAGCCCGAGATGCGCATGGTAGGGGAAAGGCGCATCAGACCTGATTGGCCCTTCTAACCGCGAGAAGAGAGAAAAAATGTGGCACACCGAAAGCAGGTGATGGGACGGTCCAAATTCAAGTCTGGTTCGTGACGCAGATATTGCCGAAGCCGGAGATGCGCGGGACAGTTCAACGCGCCCCAGAAGACGCAAAAAAGGCCCAATTCACGGTGAATCGGGCCCTTCAGAGTGCGGACTAATTCGTCGAACCAGGAGCCAACACATCCATAATGCGGTTCAGGTCCTCAACGCTCGCAAACTCGATGCTGACCTTCCCCTTTCGGACACCCAGGGAGATTTTCACGTTAGTATCCAGACGGTCAGACAGGGAGGACGCGAGGTAGTCCAGCCGCTCATGACGTGCACCAGGACGGGGGATGTTGTTCTTCACTGGCTTGGCGGGATCCTGGTACAGCGTGACAGCCTCTTCCGTGGCGCGCACGGACATGCCTTCAGCAACGATCTTCTGGGCCAGCCGTTCCATCGCCGCAGCATCCGGAAGGGCAAGCAGGGCACGGGCATGCCCCGCAGAAAGGACTCCGGCGGCAACGCGGCGCTGGACCAGGGGAGGAAGCTTCAGCAAGCGCAGTGTGTTGGATACCTGCGGGCGTGAACGCCCGATCCGGTCTGCCAGCTGCTCGTGGGTCGTGCCGAAATCCTCGAGAAGCTGCTGGTAGGCCGCCGCCTCTTCCAAAGGGTTGAGCTGACTCCGGTGGAGGTTCTCGAGCAAAGCATCGCGAAGGAGGTCATCGTCGGTGGTATCCCGGACGATAGCGGGAATGGTGTCCAGCCCGGCCGCTTGGACTGCCCGCCACCGGCGTTCGCCCATGACGAGTTCGAAGGGCTCGCTACCGGATTCCGTTGATTTTCGGACAACAATTGGCTGCAAAACGCCGATCTCACGTACAGAGTGGACCAGTTCCGCCATGTCGTCTTCATCGAAGACGTTTCGCGGCTGTTTCCGGTTCGGATGGATATCCGTGACCGGTATTTCAGCGAACCGGACGCCCGGGACCTCAACGAGCTCTACACCGTCGTCGATCACCGCAGGGGAAGCTACCGGCTCAGCTGCCGACTCCTCCGGGGATGCGTCGTCGCGGGCTTCTGCTTGGACCGGATCCTGGACATCTGCCTTGGCAGGCGAACCCTTGCGCGCCGTACTCTTGGATGCAGCAGCAGCGGCGGGGGAACCGGCCTGCTTCCTGGTCCCGGCAGAATCGGAAGCGGAAGAAGAAGTATCTGCATCCCGCGAATCAGCATCCTGCTTCTTGGAAGGCCTCGACGTGGACCTGGGGGCAGGGGAGGCAATCAGCTTGTCTGCAACGGACTGCGCAGAACCCGCAGCATCATCCGGCGAATCAGTTTTCTTCCGTCCCTCGGGAAAGAAGAGGTCAACCGGGCGGGATACTGCTGCACCGTTGCCCTGCCCGTTGGACGCGGCGGAACTTGGAATCAGCGCGCCAAGACCGCGGCCTAGGCCCCGTCGCTTCTCGCTCATGGATAAATCCCTCCAGTGGTAGAACCAGGCAATGCCGGTTCCGGTCGTTGCAGTTTGAAGATTTCTAGCGTTCTGCTATTTCAGCAGCGGCTTCCAGGTAAGACAGAGCGCCACTGGAGGATGGGTCATACGTCATAACGGTCTGCTGGTAGCTCGGCGCCTCCGAAATGCGGACCGAGCGGGGTACTACAGCGGACAGCACCTGTTGCGGAAAATGCGTGCGAACTTCGGCAGCAACCTGGGCAGCAAGGTTGGTGCGGCCGTCATACATGGTGAGCAGAATCGTGGAAACTTCCAGTTCGTCATTGAGGTGCTTCTGGATCATCTCAATGTTCTTCAGGAGCTGGCTGAGTCCCTCGAGCGCATAGTACTCACACTGAATGGGGATGAGGACCTCGTTGGCAGCACAGAACGCGTTAACCGTAAGGAGGCCAAGGCTTGGCGGGCAATCGATGAAGATGTAGTCGAGCCGCTCCTCAGCGTTCTTTTCACGCGTCTTGGCATAAACATCAATGGCCCGGCGCAACCGCTGCTCGCGCGCCACCAGCGACACCAGTTCGATCTCTGCGCCTGCAAGGTGAATGGTGGCCGGCGCGCAAATGAGCTTTTCAATGTCGGGGCACTGGGCCACCACATCTGCCATCGGCACGTCATTGATGAGGACGTCGTAAATGCTGTCGACATCCGCGTGGTGCTCAATGCCCAAGGCTGTGGACGCGTTGCCCTGCGGGTCGATATCGATCACCAGGACGTTCAGTCCGGCTGCTGCCAGTGCGGCCGCAATGTTTACGGTGGTGGTGGTCTTTCCCACCCCACCCTTCTGGTTGGAAACTGTGAAGATCCGGGTTTTCTCCGGCCGGGGAAGCTTACGGCCCATGAGGCGCTCCCGGCGCTTGGTCTCGTGCGCGAGTTCGCGGGCGATAGGGCTGGAATCATCAATTGCATCAATAATGTTGGACCTACCGGCTGGAGTTGTTTCACGTGAAACCAGGGAGGCCGAGCCCGAATTCGCTACCGATTGGGGATGATTACCGCCCCGGCCTGAGGCAAGGCCCGGCCCAGTGACGGAACGAGCTGACCCCAATGACACAAACGGCGGTATCCGTTGTGCGGAGGCTTCACTACTGGTCACTGGGGCACACTCACTCTCGTTCAGCCATTTTTGCTGCCGTTGACTAGCCTAACTGCTCGGCCCGGCAGACTACGGCTACCGGGCCAGGACTAGGACTTCTTTTGGGACTTGTTTACAACGATGCGCACTACCGTGGTGGGTTCCTCAAGCAGGTTGTCACCCACGGTCAGGACTGACGTTTCAACGCCGCCCAGTTTGCGGATCACCTTGGCGGCTTTTTCGATTTCTTCGCCGGCACTTCGTCCCTTGATCGCAACAACTTCGCCCTTGCCGTTCAAGAGGGGAATGGTCAGCCCGGCGAGGCTGCTCAGTGCGGAGACTGCCCTTGCCGTCACCACGTCGGCGTCAACATGCCCAACAGCCAGTTCTGCACGCGTTCGCATCACGGTGACATTGTCCAGCCCGAGATCGTCCACCACCTCCTGGAGCCATATAACCCTGCGTTCCAGGGGCTCTATAAGGGTCAGTTCCAGGTCGGGCCGGGCAATGGCGAGGCAGAGACCGGGCAGGCCGGCCCCGCTGCCGACGTCGGCCACATGGCTGCCCTGCGGAATCTCACTCTCGATGACGGCGCAGTTGAGAACATGCCTGCTCCACAGCCGGGGGATTTCCCGCGGGCCGATAAGGCCACGTTCAGTTCCCGAGGTGGCAAGATGCTCAACGTAGCGCTTGGCCAGATCAAGGCGGTCGCCGAAGATTTTTTCGGCGGCCAAAAGCTCAGTTGCCGTGATGTCAACCATGTTCAGCGGGCCAGCAATTCTCTAGTCTGCGGATACAACAATGTGGCGTCCGCTGCCTTCGCCCTCGGACTCACTGACAAGCCCCAGATCTGCAACGGCGTCGTGGACGATCTTCCGTTCGTAGGCGCTCATCGGCTCCAATGCCACCGGCTTGCCGCTTTCCTTCACGGCAGCAGCGGCGTCCTCAGCAATCTTCTGCAGGTAGCCGGTGCGCTCCTGGCGGTACCCGTTGATATCAAGGACCAGCCGCGACCGGTTCTCCGTTGCGGACAGCACCGCAAGGCGTGTGAGCTCCTGGAGTGCTTCCAGAACCTCGCCGTCTTCGCCCACCAGGCTCTCCAGGCCTTCGGTTTCTTCCTCGGCAACGATCGAGATGTAGGTGCGGCCATTGCGGACCTCGATGTCGATATCACCGTCGATGTCGGCGATGTCCAGCAGTTCCTCAAGGTAGTCCGCCGCGATGTCGCCCTCTTCATCGAGACGGCTGACAGCGGACACCTTCGGGGAGGAAGTCTCTTCGTTCAAGGACTCGTCCTGGTCTTCGATCATGTCTTCAGAAAGGGCGTGTTCGGTGCTCTCGGCTGACATTACTTCTTCTTCCTGTTCTTGCGCTGTGGCTGGACACGCTGGCCCTTGGGTTCGGCGATGGCTGCCGCCGCGGCGGCATCGGCCTCGTCTTCCTTCTTGCCGCTGAGGATGGACAGGGCCGGCAGGCCCTTGGCGGCACGGCGCTCGGCGAGGGCCTTGGCGGCGGGGGATCCCGGCGTCGGCATTCGGCGGATGACAAAGAACTGCTGGCCCATGGTCCACAGGTTGGTGGTGGTCCAGTAGATCAGGACACCGATGGGGAAGTTGATGCCGCCCACACCGAAGACGATGGGCAGGATGTACAGCATCATCTTCTGCTGGCGCATGAACGGGCTGGCCATAGCCTCTTCGGACATGTTCTTGGCCATGATCTGCTTCTGGGTGATGAACTGCGACGCCGTCATTGCAAGGATCATCAGGATCGAGAGGATGGCAACAGTGATCTGGTTCTCGCCACCGCCACCGTGCAGCAGCGTGGCATTCAGCGGTGCCCCGAAGATGGTGGAGTCGTCAAACTGCACTACCTGGTCGTGACTCATGGCACCGATGCCTTCGCCCTTGTCGCGGGCACCCGAGATGCCGGACAGGACGGTGAACAGCGCGAAGAAGAACGGCATCTGGATCAGCATGGGCAGGCAGGCCGAGAACGGGTTGGTGCCGTGCTTCTTGTACATAGCCATCTGTTCCTGCGCCATGGCCTGGCGGGACAGCTGGTCGGTCTTGCCCTTGTACTTGTCCTGGAGCTTCTTCAGGTCCGGCTGCAGGAGCTGCATGCCGCGCTGCGCCTTGATCTGCTTCACGAACACGGGAATCAGGGCGGCGCGGATCACGAGCACCAGCCCGATGATGGAAAGAGTCCACGTCCAGCCCGATGCCTCGGGCAGGCCGATGGCAGTCAGGCCCTCGTGGAAGCCCACCATGATGATGGACACAAGCCACTTGAACGGAAACATGATTGTTTCAAAGAAGTCCATACTTATCCCTATTCGTCAGGCCGCACTGCGGCCTTCTCCATCAGTCCGAGCAGCCAGGTACTTGTCCGGGTTGTTCAGCACAACAATTGTGGGGGCCTGGCTCTCCGGCCAGTCCCGCTTCCCGGCGGGGACGTGGTCCACACCGCCGGCGTTCCATGGATGGCAGCGGCCGAGGCGCCGGACTGCGAGCCAGCTTCCCTTGACGGCGCCATGGACAGTGACCGCTTCAAGGGCATAGGCCGAGCATGAAGGGAAAAAACGGCAGACCTGCCCATACAAGGGTGAAACCACCTTGCGGTAAGCCTTGAGCAACACAATGAGGATGTTCCGGGGAATGTTCCACAGGAACATTCCGACGGCGGCGGATACAGGTCGGATACGGGCGACGACGGCGGTGGCGTTACGCACGCGATGTCCCCTCCTGTGTTGTACCAGCCGAACCGTTCGCGGCCGCCTTCGCGGGGCGGCCGGCCAGCCGGGTCAGCGTCGATTCCAGTGCAGCGTTGTAGTCCTTCAGCAGCTGGTCCCAGCTGGCAGAGGCGGACGCGGGAAGCGCCCGGACCACTATGGCGAAACCGGTGCCATGCTCGCGCAGCGAGGCGGCACCCGCTTCCCTCAGTCTCCGCTTAACGAGGTTCCTGACCACAGCGTTCCCTACACTCTTGGAAACGATGAACCCGATCCGGCTGGGTTCGTCGGCAGCGATGGCTGCCGCATATAACACTACGTTCCGGCGCCCATTGCGGACACCGGAACGTACAGTTGTTGAAAAATCGGTAGCGGTCCTCAGGCGGTTGCGGGCGGCCAGCACCTTAAACTCGCAAAGGAATGTCTACCGACAAGTCAGGTTATTTAGGCCGACAGCTCGGTGCGGCCCTTGCCACGGCGGGCTGCCAGGATGGCACGGCCGGCACGGGTACGCATACGAAGGCGGAAGCCGTGCTTCTTGGCTCGACGGCGGTTATTCGGCTGAAAAGTCCGCTTGCTCACGTTAGTTACTCCAGTGGATCAAAGGTGCGCCCACCCGATCAGTATGGGGAAGAACTGGCCGACGCTAAGTTTTGTATATGCACGCTTCCCCCGGCTGCCCAAACGCGGAGCGTCTGGGAGATTCAATGGGGCCAAAAAGCGGACACAAAGGACTTCACAACGTTAGGGCAATTCGAGCCCTGGCGTCAAACCGGGACCGCCCCCGGGCGCTGTCCCCAGCTGTTCCTAACTACCCCTCAAAGCCTGTGGATGAAGTGGCTCACAGCCCCCATTTGGGAACCACACCCGTGTAATTATCCACAAGCAACTGGCCAGCTATCTTCTAGGCTTTTCATCCCCTAGAGTGGCCCAGTAGCCGATTATCCACGTACTGTGCATAACCCTGTGGATTAAGCTGGGCCAGCATCCTGGTTCCGGACTTTGGGCTGCAGGTATTGCAGGCAAAGCAAGTTTTGAGGGAACCCATTGATGACAGTAGATGAAGCCAACCACGCCAATACTGTCGGAAGTTCCTGGCGCCGCGTTGTCAGCCTGCTGGAGCAGGACCACCGCGTTTCCCCGCGGCAGCGCGGCTTTGTCATCCTCGCCCAGGCCCAGGGCCTGATCGGTTCCACCCTCCTGGTGGCCGTACCCAACGAACTCACCCGCGAAGTGCTCCAGACTCAGGTGAAAGATGCCCTCGACGATGCCCTGCACAGCGTCTTCTCGGAAGATATCCGGTGCGCCATCGACGTCGACACCGATCTGGTGCCCGTGCACGAAGAGCCCGAACCCGTCGTCGAACCGTCCTTCGTCTCGGACCAGCTGGTGGAGCAGAAGCCGCAGCCCATGCTGCCCAGTACGTCACACGAGTTCGGCCGGTTGAATCCCAAGTACGTTTTCGACACGTTCGTGATCGGCTCGTCCAACCGCTTCGCGCACGCTGCGGCAGTGGCAGTTGCCGAAGCGCCGGCCAAGGCCTACAACCCGTTGTTCATCTACGGCGATTCCGGGCTGGGCAAGACGCACCTGCTGCACGCGATCGGCCATTACGCCCGGCGCCTCTACAGCGGAATCCGCGTCCGCTACGTCAACTCGGAAGAATTCACCAACGACTTCATCAACTCCATCCGGGACGATGAAGGCGCCAGCTTCAAGACCACGTACCGCAACGTGGACGTGCTGCTCATCGACGACATCCAGTTCCTGGCCGGCAAGGACCGGACGCTGGAGGAGTTCTTCCACACATTCAACTCGCTGCACAACAACAACAAGCAGGTGGTCATCACCTCGGACCAGCCGCCCAAGCTGCTGGCGGGCTTCGAGGACCGGATGAAATCCCGCTTTGAGTGGGGCCTGCTGACGGACATCCAGCCGCCGGAACTGGAAACCCGCATCGCCATCCTCCGGAAGAAGGCCCTCAGCGAAGGACTTTCGGCACCGGATGACGCCCTCGAGTACATCGCCTCCAAGATTTCCAGCAACATCCGCGAACTCGAAGGCGCCCTGATCCGCGTCACGGCGTTCGCCAGCCTCAACCGGCAGCCGGTGGACGTGGCCCTGGCGGAAATGGTCCTCAAGGACCTCATCACGGACGACGGCGCCCAGGAAATCACGTCCAGCCAGATCCTCCAGCAGACAGCTGACTACTTCAAGCTCAGCATGGAAGAGCTGTGCAGCAAGTCGCGTACGCGCACGCTGGTGACGGCGCGGCAGATCGCGATGTACCTGTGCCGGGAGCTCACCGACATGTCCCTGCCCAAGATCGGCCAGGAGCTCGGTGGCCGCGACCACACCACGGTCATCCACGCGGACCGCAAGATCCGTGAACTCATGGCCGAGCGCCGTGTGATTTACAACCAGGTGACAGAGCTGACCAACCGGATTAAGCAACAGCAGCGCGATTCCTGACCCGCCACCTATACCTTATTAACAGGCGCATGTGGATAAGCCTGTGGATAGTTAAGGGGACAACCGCGGTTAATGGGCTTAAAACCCTTAAGCCGCCTGTGGATCGCGAAAATGGCGAAAATTTCTATCCCCATCCACACCCTGTTTAAAACCTGCTCCACCCACAGTCCATGAACAGGGCTTAACCGCTCGAACCCGGGCCGAAGCACGGTTATCCACAGTTTCCACAGCAGTTATTAACACTACTAATCCCTAAAAATCGAAGTCCCTCAAACAACAAGATCGATCCGCACACCTCTGCCGGGCGGGCCAGGCGGCCCGGGCCCCTTGGGGCCGGACTGGGGGATGGGTTAATCCCGGATGTTCCGGCTAAGCTGTCAGCAGCGCTCCCATCCCTGGGTCCGTGCGTGGTCCGCCCAGTGCAAACCATGCGCCAAACAGGGCGGAGACAACACTTTTCAGGGACTCCTACCGCGGGAGTGCCGGAACCCAAACGCAGCAGCAATGAAAGGCGGCACCCTTCCGTGAAGTTCAGAGTCGATCGGGACGTCCTGGCAGAAGCCGTCACCTGGACAGCCCGGTCCTTGTCTCCGCGGCCGCCCGTACCCGTCCTGTCCGGCCTCCTCCTGAAGGCCGAAGCCGGCACCGTCAGCCTCTCGAGCTTTGACTACGAGACCTCCGCACGGCTGGAAATTGCCGCGGACATCCGGGACGAAGGCACCATTCTGGTATCAGGCCGGCTCTTGGCGGATATCTGCCGCAGCCTTCCCTCCGCTCCGGTCGACGTCGAAACCGACGGCAACAAGGTGACACTCACCTGTCGCCGAAGCAGCTTCCACCTGGCCACCATGCCCGAAGCCGAATACCCGCCCCTGCCCGCACTTCCCGCCATCAGCGGCACGGTTCCCGGCGATGCCTTCGCCCAGGCCGTTTCCCAGGTGATCATCGCCGCAAGCAAGGACGACACCCTCCCCATCCTCACGGGGGTCCGGATGGAGATCGAGGACGACCTCATCACCCTCCTGGCCACGGACCGGTACCGGCTGGCTATGCGCGAAGTGCCGTGGAAGCCTGTGACGCCCGGCATCTCCACCAGCGCCCTGGTCAAGGCAAAGACCCTCAACGAGGTAGCCAAGACACTCGGCAACAGCGGGGACATCAACCTCGCACTCTCTGACGACGACAGCCGCCTGATCGGCTTCGAAAGCGGCGGACGCACCACCACTTCATTGCTTGTGGATGGCGACTACCCGAAGATCCGTTCGCTTTTCCCGGAATCCACTCCCATCCACGCCACCGTGCAAACCCAGGAACTGGTTGAGGCGGTCCGCCGTGTTTCACTCGTGGCCGAGCGGAACACCCCGGTACGGCTTGCCTTCACCGAAGGCCAGCTGAACCTCGACGCCGGCACCGGCGAGGACGCCCAGGCCTCGGAAGAACTGGAAGCGCAGCTTTCCGGGGACGACATCACCGTTGCCTTCAACCCGCACTACCTGGTGGAGGGCCTGAGCGTGATCGAAACCAAGTTCGTCCGCTTCTCTTTCACTTCAGCGCCGAAGCCGGCAATGATCACGGCCCAGGCAGACGCCGATGGCGAGGACCAGGACGACTACCGCTACCTGGTGATGCCGGTCCGCCTCCCCAACTAGTCCCCACCGCCACCCTCGCCTCGCAAGTCCCCATCGGCTCCCAGCCTTCGCAAGCTCAGGCAGGGCCCCTCGCCGATGGGGCTCCACGGCCAGGGAACCCTGGCGGCGTGGGCCCAGAATTGTTGTCGTTCCGGGCCGCCCATAATGAAGCCCGCCCCCTCGCGCAGAAAAGAGTTCCTGATGCACATTGGACTGATTGGCCTTGGCAAAATGGGATTCAACATGCGCGAGCGGCTGCGCAAGGGCGGGCTGGACGTCACCGGCTACGACCGCAACCCGGACGTCACCGATGTTGCCTCCGTGGATGAGCTGCTCGCCGCAGTTCCTGCTCCCAGGCTGATCTGGGTGATGGTCCCCGCCGGCGCGATTACGGATGCGGTCATCACGGAGCTTTCGAACAAGCTGGACCAGGGTGACCTGGTGATCGACGGCGGGAACTCCCGCTTCACCGAGGACCAGAAGCACGGCGAACTCCTTGCCGCCAAGGGCATCCGCTTCGCCGACTGCGGAGTGTCCGGCGGAGTCTGGGGCCTGCAGAACGGCTACGGCCTGATGGCCGGCGGGGATGCGGCGGACATCGAACGCGCACTGCCGGTATTCGATGCCCTGCGTCCCGAGGGCGAACGCGCGGACAGCTTCGTCCACGTCGGCGGGATCGGCGCCGGGCACTACGCCAAGATGGTCCACAACGGAATCGAGTACGGCCTGATGCAGGCGTACGCCGAGGGCTACCAGCTGCTTGCATCCAAGGACATCATCAACGACCTGCCCGGCACTTTCCGGGCATGGCAAAAAGGCACTGTGGTACGGTCCTGGCTGCTTGACCTGCTGGTCAAGGCGCTGGAGGAAGACCCGGGCCTGCAGAATATCGATGACTACGTGGAGGATTCCGGGGAAGGGCGCTGGACGGTGGAGGAAGCCATTGCCAACGCAATTCCCGCCCCGGCCATCACCGCGGCGCTGTTCGCCCGCTTTGAGTCCAGGGAGGACAGTTCACCTGCCATGAAGATGGTCTCCGCCCTCCGTCATCAATTCGGCGGCCACGCAACCCGTCCCGCCAAGTAGCACCCACCGGGGACCGCCGTCGTCCCCAGAATTGTCGAAGCCCGCGTGTACCTGGAACACCTCTCACTGACCGATTTCCGCAGTTACGCCCAGGTTGACCTTGCCCTGGAGCCGGGCGTCACCGTCCTGGTGGGATACAACGGCATCGGCAAGACCAACCTGATGGAAGCCATCGGGTACCTCGCCACGCTCAGTTCCCACCGGGTCAGTTCCGACGCCCCCCTCCTGCGATTCGGAACCGACCGGGCGCTGGTCCGTGCACGGCTGGTCCGCGGGGACCAGACCACCATCCTGGAACTTGAGATCAATGCCGGCCGCGCCAACCGCGGGCGGATCAACCGCAGCAATCCCGTCCGGGCCAGGGACCTGCTGGGGATTTGCCAGACGGTCCTGTTTGCTCCCGAAGACCTGGCCCTGGTGAAGGGCGATCCAGCTAACCGCCGGCGGTTCCTGGACGAACTGCTGGCCAGCCTCGTTCCGCACCACGCCGCAACGCGCAGCGACTACGACCGTGTGCTGAAACAGCGCAACGCCCTGCTCAAATCGGCGCGGTCCGGAAAGTTCACGTCCGGGCACGAGGCAACCATGGATGTCTGGGACCAGCACATGGCCCGGGCCGGTGCCGAGCTCCTCCACGCCCGCCTTGAGCTGGTGGAACGCCTCCGGCCCCACCTTGCCCGCGCCTATGCGGAGTTGACTGACGCATCCAAGCCCGCCGATGCCACGTACCGTTCCACGCTCCAGAACCAGATGGACGACGACGGCGCCCCCCTGCCGGATGCGCCGCGCGACCTGCCTGGGGACGCCGTCGGGACGGAGGACCTGCGCAGGCTTTCCGTGGAACAGCTCACGGAACGGTACGTGCGCGCCTTTGCGGAGTCCCGGAAGAAAGAACTGGAACGGGGCATTTCGCTGGTGGGACCGCACCGCGATGAACTGGAACTCATCCTGGGGCCGGCCCCGGCCAAGGGCTACGCCTCACACGGCGAAACCTGGTCCATGTGCCTGTCCCTGCGCCTTGCTTCCTACTACGTGATGCTCGACGACGCCCGCACCGGCGGCTCTGCGCCGATCCTGATCCTTGACGACGTTTTTGCCGAGCTGGACGTCCAGCGCAGGCGTAAACTGGCGGCAATAGTCTCCGGCGCGGAACAGGTCCTGGTGACCGCCGCCGTCGACGCCGATATCCCGGAAGAGCTGTCCGGCCGGCGCGTGAAGGTCATCCCGGGAGGTATTGATGAGCAGGGCCGGTGACAACGGAGGCGGACTGCAGCCCGGCCGCGATCCCGACAACATCGATGCGCCGCAGGCGGCACTGAACCGGATGCGGGAGGCCGCCGCTGCCCGGGGCGAAGTCCGCAGGAAGGCCGTTCGGCCTGGCTCCCAGAAAGCCAGGGGCGGAATCCGGGATACCCGCGGCTTCAGCCAGTTCCATTCCACCGGCCGTGATCCCCTGGGCCTTGGCAAGGTGGTGGGACGCCTCGTGGCTGAACGCGGCTGGACGTCACCGGTGGCAGTGGGCTCCGTCATGGCGGAATGGCCGGCCCTGGTGGGGCCGGAGATCTCCGCACACTGCACCCCGGAGAGCTTTACGGACACAACCCTGCACGTCCGGTGTGACTCCACGGCGTGGGCCACCCAGCTCCGGCTGCTCAGCACCAGCCTGCTGGAGAAATTCCGCATGGAACTCGGCGACGGTGTGGTCACCAGCATCCAGGTCCTGGGCCCTTCCGCGCCCAGCTGGCGCAAGGGCGGCCGGACCGTCAACGGCCGTGGACCACGGGACACCTACGGGTAGCCTCCGGCCGGACTATTGAAAATGCTCCCAACGCCGTGTAGAGCGCTGGAAGGGCCGGTGGGTGTATAGGCCCCCGGGCACGGTCCTTTTGGAGCGCCCTAGGCGCGGCCAGCGGCCGTGCATAGCCATGCAGCTTCCCGTCCACGGCTCCGGAATGCGGGAATATGGGCTGTTTCCCGGTAGAATCGTTGTAGATAACTGGGCGCGGGTGAAACGTTGACTGAGTCCGTTCTCCGGGTGCTTTCGGCACGCGGGTGCGGACCCCCACCGTCAGCAAGCCACCCGCGCCATAAGTTTGTGCCTGTTGGCGGGTGCCTTTTCCGGATGGAGGAGGAATCAGCCGGCCATCATCGAGAACAGAGGAGTCGACAGCGCCTGTGGCTAACGACAATACAGATCTGGCAGTTGAACCCGCAGTCGAGGATGCCCGTACGCCTGACACTCCTGCGGAATCCGCGAAGCCGCGCGAATACGGGGCCAGCGACATCACTGTCCTTGAGGGTTTGGAAGCCGTCCGGAAACGTCCCGGCATGTACATCGGCTCCACCGGGCCGCGCGGTCTCCACCACCTGGTCTACGAAGTGGTGGATAACTCCGTCGACGAAGCCCTCGCGGGCTACTGCACGCACATCGAGGTGGTCCTGCAGGCCGACGGCGGTGTCAAGGTTGTGGATGACGGCCGCGGCATTCCCGTGGACATGCACCCCACTGAGCACAAGCCCACGGTCGAAGTTGTCATGACCATCCTGCACGCCGGCGGCAAGTTCGGCGGCGGCGGCTACGCCGTGTCCGGCGGTCTTCACGGCGTGGGCATTTCCGTTGTCAACGCGCTGTCCAGCCGGGTGGATACAGAGGTCCGCCGGCAGGGCCACGTCTGGCGCATGTCCTTCGCCAATGGCGGCAAGCCCCAGGGCAGCCTGGTCAAGGGCGAGGAAACGGACGTCACCGGCACCAGCCAGACGTTCTACCCGGACCCGGAAATCTTCGAGTCCACCGAGTTCGACTTTGAGACCCTCCGTGCCCGCTTCCAGCAGATGGCCTTCCTCAACAAGGGCCTGCGCATCACGCTGACGGACGAGCGCACGCCCACCGCTGAAGACGCCGACGCCGACCTGGACCTCGATGCCATCGCCACCGAGGGCGAGGTCAGCGCGGAGCACAGGACCGTGGTGTACCAGTACGACGACGGCCTGCTGGACTACGTCAAGCACCTGAACTCCGGCAAGAAAGTGGACGTGGTCCACGAGGATGTCATCGCCTTCGAAACCGAGGACACCGAGCGCAAGATCGCTGTGGAAATGGCGATGCAGTGGACCAGCGCATACTCCGAAAGCGTGCACACCTACGCCAACACCATCAACACCCACGAGGGCGGAACCCACGAAGAGGGTTTCCGTGCAGCCTTGACGTCCCTGATCAACCGCTATGCGCGCGAAAAGAGCATCATCAAGGAAAAGGACGACAACCTCACCGGTGACGACATCCGCGAGGGCCTGACGGCCGTCATCTCCGTCAAACTGTCCGAGCCCCAGTTCGAAGGCCAGACCAAGACCAAGCTCGGCAACTCCGAAGTGAAGGGCTTCGTCCAGCGCGTGGTCACCGACGGCCTGGGTGACTGGCTGGAACGCAACCCCGGCCCGGCCCGTGACGTGATCCGGAAGGCCATTTCCGCCGCGCAGGCCCGCATGGCGGCGCGGAAGGCACGTGACAACGCGCGCCGGAAGAGCCCGCTGGAATCATTCGGCATGCCCGGCAAGCTCTCGGACTGCTCCTCCAAGGATCCGGAGAAGTGCGAGGTCTACATCGTGGAGGGTGACTCGGCAGGCGGTTCCGCCAAGCGCGGGCGCAACCCCGAAACCCAGGCGATCCTGCCGCTGCGCGGAAAGATCCTGAATGTGGAGCGCGCACGCCTGGACAAAGCCCTGGGCAACGCCGAAGTACAGTCCATGATCACAGCCTTCGGCACCGGCATAGGCGAGGACTTCGACCTCTCCAAGCTCCGGTACCACAAGATTGTTCTGATGGCCGATGCCGACGTGGACGGCCAGCACATCACCACCCTCCTGATGACGCTGTTGTTCCGCTACATGCGTCCCCTGATCGAGAACGGCTACGTGTACCTGGCACAGCCGCCGCTGTACCGCATCAAGTGGTCCAACGCGGCGCACGATTACGTGTACAGCGACCGCGAACGCGACGCCAAGCTCGTGGCCGGCCAGGCCGCTGGCCGCAGGATCCCCAAGGACAACGGCATCCAGCGCTACAAGGGCCTCGGCGAGATGGACTACACCGAGCTGTGGGACACCACCATGGACCCGGACAACCGGACGCTTTTGCAGGTCACCATGGATGACGCCCTCGCCGCCGACCAGATCTTCTCCGTCCTTATGGGTGAAGACGTGGAGTCCCGCCGAAACTTCATTCAGCAGAACGCCAAGGACGTCAGGTTCCTGGATATCTAGGGCACCGCCCAAGATATTCGGACTTCGACATATACCTGAAACGGAAATTAATAGATGAGCGACGAAACACCCGAGAACCCGGCTCCTGACGCCGGAACCCCGGACACCGTTCTTGAGGGCGACGTGCTGATTGACCGTGTGGAGCAGGTGGACCTGCAGACGGAAATGCAGCGGTCCTACCTGGACTACGCCATGGCCGTCATCGTGGGCCGTGCCCTTCCCGATGTCCGTGACGGGCTCAAGCCCGTCCACCGCCGCGTCCTGTACGCAATGTTCGATGGCGGCTACCGCCCCGACCGTTCCTTCAACAAGTGCGCCCGCGTGGTGGGCGAGGTCATGGGCCAGTACCACCCCCATGGCGACACGGCGATCTACGACGCCCTGGTCCGCCTGATCCAGGACTGGACCATGCGGTACCCGCTGGCGCTGGGCCAGGGAAACTTCGGTTCTCCGGGCAATGACGGCGCGGCCGCTCCGCGTTACACCGAAACCAAGATGGCACCGCTGGCTATGGAAATGGTCCGCGACATCGACGAGGAAACCGTCGATTTCCAGGACAACTACGACGGCAAGAACCAGGAACCCACCATCCTGCCGGCCCGGTTCCCCAACCTGCTGGTCAACGGTTCGTCCGGCATCGCCGTCGGCATGGCCACCAACATTCCGCCGCACAACCTCCGCGAAGTGGCCGACGGCGTCCAGTGGTACCTGGCCAACCCCGGCGCCAGCCGCGAGGACCTGCTGGAGCAGCTCCTGCTGCGCGTCAAGGGACCCGATTTCCCCACCGGCGCCACCATCCTGGGCCACAAGGGCATCGAGGACGCCTACCGCACGGGCCGCGGCTCCATCACCATGCGCGCGGTGGTGAACGTCGAGGAACTACAGGGCCGCACCTGCCTGGTGGTCACCGAACTGCCGTACCAGGCCAACCCGGACAACCTGGCCATCAAGATCGCCGAACTGGTCAAGGACGGCAAGATCCAGGGCATCGCCGACCTCCGCGACGAAACGTCGGGCCGCACCGGCCAGCGCCTGGTGATTGTCCTCAAGCGGGATGCCGTGCCCAAGGTTGTGCTGAACAACCTCTACAAGCACACCGAACTGCAGAGCAACTTCTCCGCCAACATGCTTGCCATCGTTGACGGTGTACCGCGCACTCTCAGCTTGGACGCCTTCATCCGGCACTGGGTGACGCACCAGCTGGACGTCATCGCCCGGCGCACCCGCTACCGGCTGCGGAAGGCGGAGGAGGAAGCACACATCCTGCGCGCTTTGCTCAAGGCACTGGACATGCTCGATGAGGTCATCGCCCTCATCCGTGCCTCCAACACCACCGAAGCAGCGCGCGACGGCCTGATGGAACTGCTGGACATCGACGAGCTTCAAGCCCGAGCCATCCTGGACATGCAGCTGCGCCGCCTCGCCGCCTTGGAACGCCAGAAAATCCAGGACCGGCACGCAGAACTCGAAGCACTGATCGCCGAATACAACGAGATCCTCGGCTCCGAACAGCGCCAGCGCGAGATCATCAGCACCGAACTCGGCGAGATCGTGGACAAGCACGGCGATGAGCGCCGTACCAAGATCCTCATGGGTTACGACGGCGACATGTCCATGGAGGACCTCATCCCCGAAGAGGAGATGGTGGTCACCATCACCCGCGGCGGGTACGTCAAGCGGACCCGCAGCGACAACTACCGCTCGCAGCAGCGGGGCGGCAAGGGCATCAAGGGTGCCCAGCTCCGCGGCGACGATGTGGTGGAACACTTCTTCGTCACCACCACGCACCACTGGCTGCTGTTCTTCACTAACCTGGGCCGGGTGTACCGCGCCAAGGCCTATGAGCTGATGGAAGCCGGCCGGGACGCCAAGGGCCAGCATGTGGCCAACCTGCTGGCCTTCCAGCCGGACGAACACATCGCCCAAGTGCTGGACCTGAAGGACTACCAGCAGGCGCCGTACCTGGTGCTGGCCACCAAGCGCGGCCTGGTGAAGAAGACCAGGCTCGAGGACTACGACACCAACCGGTCCGCCGGCGTCATCGCCATCAACCTGCGGGACGAAGATGAACTGGTGTCCGCGCAGCTCGTCTCGGAGACAGACGACCTGCTCCTGGTCTCCCGAAAGGGACAATCGATCCGGTTCACCGCCACCGAGGACGCGCTCCGGCCAATGGGCCGGGCAACGTCCGGTGTCACCGGCATGAAGTTCCGTGAAGACGACGAACTCCTGGCCGCCAATGTGGTCACGGACGGCTCCTTCGTCTTCATCGTGACCGAGGGCGGCTATGCCAAGCGCACCGCCGTCGAGGAATACCGGCTCCAGGGCCGCGGCGGCCTGGGCATCAAGGTGGCCAAACTTGCCGAGGAACGCGGCGACCTGGTGGGAGCGCTCATCGTCCAAGAGGAGGATGAAGTGCTGGTGGTCATGGAGGGCGGCAAGGTTGTCCGGTCTTCGGTGGCCGGTGTTCCCGCCAAGGGGCGCGACACTATGGGCGTTATCTTTGCCAAGCCGGACAAGAACGACCGGATCATCGAAGTGGCACGCAACAGTGAACGGGGCCTTGAGGGCGAGGAATCGCCTGAGGATGACGTAACGTTGGCTGAAGATGGCGGGGCTCCTGGGGAGTCCGCCGGGTCAGGAATGGCAGACGAATCACCGGCCGTTGAGTCAGAGGACGCCTCGGGCGACGCTGAGCCGAACGAAGACACCACGGAGGTAACGAGTGAGTAATCCCGACTCATTTCCCAAGCCGAGCAGCACTGTTCCCGACGGAAGCCGGCCCTCAGCGGCACCCCGCGTGAACGCCCCGGTTCGTCCGCAGCAGCGGCCGGCAGCGCCTGCCGCCGCCCCAGGCCAGCGCCCGGCCGTTCCCGGCCAGCGTCCAGCCCAGGGTCCCGCACAGGGGCAACCGGCCCAGCCGGGCCAGCGGCCAGCACAAGGCGCCCGCCCTGCCACAGTGGGCCAGCGTCCCGCAGGCGCTCCGGCGCAGGGCACTCCCGGCCTGGTCAAGCCCGCCCCGAAGGCCAAGGTGCGGCGTGCCCGGCTGCTGATCAGCAAGGTTGACCCCTGGTCCGTCCTGAAGATGGCCTTCCTGCTGTCCGTAGCCCTGGGCATTGTCACCGTGGTGGCTGCCATTGTCCTGTGGACCGTTTTGGACCTCACCGGCATCTTCGACCAGGTGGACAGCCTGCTCGGCACCCTGGCCGGCTCTGAAGGCGGCGGCTTCGAACTGAAGAAGGTCGCTTCCCTGGGCCAGGTGGCGTCCTTCGCCACCATTATCGCCGTGGTGAACGTGGTCCTGCTGACCGCACTCTCCATGTTGTCCGCCGTGCTTTACAACATTTCGGCCACCCTGGTGGGCGGCATCGGCGTCACCCTCACCGACGATTAGGACCCGTTTCCGCCGGTCCGGGACCGGCGGAAACACCCGATTTGAGATCGGGCCGGGATGTGCTGTAAAGTCATGTCTCGGCCCGATGAGGCATCGGGGCGTATAGCTCAGGCGGTTAGAGCGCTTCGCTGATAACGAAGAGGTCCCAGGTTCAAGTCCTGGTACGCCCACGGAACCTGTGCAGGTTCAAGTGGAGGTTTGGTTCGGGCTAGCCCGGAGCCGGACCGGAACGGGGAGCATGTGAAGAAGTTGCTGGTACTTGCAGCTGCAATCGCAGGCATTCTGGTCTACCGCAAGGCACAGGAATCCGAAGCCCGGAAAACTGTCTGGAGCGAGTCCACCGATTCGGTTGACTAGCCAGGGAGCCTGGAATGGAAGCCGGTAAATGGCTCTCCGGTTCTAGGGTATGATTGACGGGTTGCTTCTTATGGGGGCATGGCGCAATTGGTAGCGCACCTGCTTTGCAAGCAGGGGGTTCGGGGTTCGAGTCCCCGTGCCTCCACCATAGGAAAGTCCCGGTCCGCGGAAACGCGGTCCGGGACTTTTGCTTTCTCCCGGCAACCATATCGACGAGTCCGGACAGCACCGGCAGTTAACCGTCAGAGCGCCCATTAGGGTTGTCCAGTGACCTTCTTCCTCGCGGCCATGGGCGTCCTGGGCGTTGCCTCCTCCGGCCCGCTGATCGCGGCCACCCTCGGTGCCACCAGCGTCAGCGCCCTCGCCATCGCCTTCTGGCGGAACGCCATTGCCGCCGCCGTGATGGCCGCACCCACCCTCATCCGGGAACCCCGCCAGTTCCGCACAATAACCCGCCGGGACTTCACCTGGTCCCTGGTGGCGGCCGCCGCCCTGGCCCTGCACTTCGCCTGCTTCATCACCTCGCTCCAGCTGACGTCGGTTGCCGCGGCCACGGCCCTGGTCTGCCTGCAGTCGGCCTGGATCGCGGTGTTCCAGCTGTTCCGCGGCGTCCGGCATCGCTGGCAGGTCCTCGCTGGGCTCGGCAGTGCGTTTGCTGGCGTCGTGGCCATCACAGGCTTCGACATGGGATCGTCGCCGCAGGCCCTGCTGGGCGACCTGCTCGCGGTGGCCGGGGGCGCACTGGCCGGCCTTTACACACTGGCCGGCGGCAAAGCGCGGCAGAACATGACCACCAGCAGCTACACCACGCTGTGCTATGGGGTCTGCGCCGCCCTCGTGGCGCTAATGGCGCTGGTGGCCGGACAGCCGCTGGCTGGCTTCGAGGCCGCGGGCTGGCTTGGCATCGCAGCCATCACCGTCTGCGCGCAGCTGGTAGGGCACACGGCGTTCAACCACCTGCTCGCCACCATGAGCCCCCTCCTGGTATCGATGATCATCCTTCTCGAAATACCGGGTGCTGCGCTGCTTGCGGCGTTGTTCCTCGGGGAGACCTTGCCGGCCGGCACGTATGCGGGGCTGGGACTGATCCTGGCGGGGCTCGCCGTCGTCGTCCTGGGGCAGAAGCCCGGAACGACCGGCAGGCGCCCCACGGCACGCGGGGAGGAGCCGCCGTCGGAACGGCTGGCGGAGCTGGGGAAGGACTAGCTACTGGCCGCCGCGGCGGACCGGCTGCGCCGTGTTCACGGTGTGGATGGCGCGCAGGAGCTTGGCCGGGAAGTAGACGGAGAAGAAGACCACCATCGGGGCCTTCAAGGCCATTTTCTTGACGTTGTGTGCCTTGTATGTGCGGTCGAACCGGGTGACGTAATAGCGGTAATCCCGCGGTGAATCCTCCAGCCGGCGGGCCGACATCCCGGACACCATCTGGGCGCAGTACTGCACTTTGAGCTCGTGGTCGGCCAGATGCAGGGACAGGTCGATGTCCTCGTGCATCTCGTCTTTCTCGTCCCTGCACGTCTCGGCCCGGATGGTCTCCCACGCGGAGGCCCGCAGCGCCATGTTGGAGCCGAACAGGAAGTGGTACTGGTGCTTGGCCAGCTTGAGCATCAGCTGGCGCATCTTGTCGTCCGCCTTCAGCCCGAAACGGCGCATCGGCATGTCGTAGTAGACCACGGGGCCTGTGGCTGCCTGCACCGACGGGTCAAGGAACGCCTTCTGCACCTGCTCCACCCAGTCCGGTTCCAGGACGGAGTCAGCGTCGATCCGTCCCAGGATGTCGCCGGTGGCGTGGTCCAGTCCGAAGTTGCGGGTGGGAATCAGACCCTGCTCGCGGTCCTGGCTCAGCAGGATGACAGGGCTTTCCGGATACTCAAGCTGCATTTGCCGGACAATGTCGGCGGTCCGGTCCTTCGAGAGGTTGTCCACCACGATGATCTCGTGCGCCGGGACGGACTGGTAAATGGCAGCGATGAGGCACTGCCGGATGACGCCCTCCTCGTTATACGCCGGGATGACGATGGACACGCGGGGCAGCTCGGCTGCGTCGTTCAAGGCATCCCCAAGGGATTGATCGGCTGACATCACTCCAAATCTAGCACCGCAGCGCTGCTGCGCCCGGGACCGGAACCAGCGTCCTGGACCCGCCGCGTCCGCAAACAGCAGAAGGGGCACCGTCATGAGACGGAACCCCTTCGCGGTGTGGGCGGTGACTAGGCCTGGCTGGCGCCCTTGTCCCCGTTCATGTTGGCAGCGATATTCTTGGTGGCCGTCTTCGCGTCAGTGGCAATCTTGGCCGTGGTTTCGGCAGCATCATCCGCCACGTGCTTGGCCTTGTCCGCCACATCCCCGGACTTGTCCTTGACGGTGTCCGCACCCTCGGACACTGTGCCCGCACCTGCAGCGGCAACCGAAGCCGAAGCGTCGCCGGCCTTGTCCGCAGCGTCAGCCGTGGTTTCCTTGACCTCGTTGACAGTGGAGGCTGAAACCGGTGCAGGCGTAGGAGCTGGAGTCACGGGTGAGGGCGTCTTCCACGGGTCCTCAACGGGCTTGGAGGCCTTCCAGGCGGCAACGCCAGCAGCCACAGCCGCAGCGATGACGCCGAAGACCAGCCAGCCGCGCTGCTTCTTGGGCGGTTCCGGCTGGGCCAGCTGGATTCCCACCGTACGTCCGGCTTCCGTTGCGGCCGCCTTCAGCTGGGTGCCGGTAGCCTGGGCCTGCTCCTGCAGGGCGTGGATGATTCCAACGTCACCGAGCTTCTGGGCGACTGCATCCACACGGGCCGGAGTGCCCTCCAGGGTGCGGTGGACGGCGTCGGACGCGTGGCCGATCTGGTCCGAGAGCCGTGGAAGGTACTCCACCACAACGCGGTCGCGCGCGTTCAGGACCACCGGGGTGGCCCTGTCCAGTGCCTCGTGCAGGCGCGGTGAGGCGCCCTCGACGGCGTCGTTGATTTTCGGGGCGAGCTGCGCCAGGCCGTCCTGGATCCGGGGGGTCACGGTGGCAACCCCGTCCGCCAGGTTGTGCGCCGCCGTCTTCAGCCCTTCCTGGATTTTGGGAGAGGCGGTATCCAGGCTGTGCTGGAGGCGGGGAACCGCCCAGTCCACAGCTGCTTCCACGCGGGGGGCGGCCCAATCCTTGGCATTCTCAACTGCCCCGATGACTGACAGCTCAAGGTCACGGGCAATACGATCCGATTTCTTCACAACTACCTCCCGATTAATGTGACGGTCTGTGGTTAGCCTACGTGGCTTGATCTTCACCTGCTATTCCCACCGCGGATTTCAGGGCGATTTCACCCAGCGCGGAACTGCTGCAGCAGCCGCAACCGGCAGGGACCGGCGTGGAAGAATGGGCCCTATGACTGCAATCGCAACCGCAAAAGCAACCATCCACACGAGCCTCGGCGACATCGTTGTTAACCTCTTCGGCAACCACGCGCCCAAGACCGTCAAGAACTTCATCGGCCTCGCCACCGGCGAGCAGGCGTGGACCCACCCGGAGACCGGTGAGGACAAGACCGGCACTCCGCTGTACAACGGGACGATTTTCCACCGCATCATCAAGGACTTCATGATCCAGGCCGGCGACCCGCTGGGCCGCGGCACCGGCGGACCGGGCTACCGGTTCGACGACGAGATCCACCCCGAGCTCAGCTTCAACCAGCCCTACAAGCTGGCCATGGCGAACGCCGGCATCCAGATGGGCAAGGGCACCAACGGTTCCCAGTTCTTCATCACCACCATCCCCACCGACTGGCTGCAGGGCAAGCACAGCATCTTCGGTGAAGTGGCTGACGAGGAATCCAAGAAGGTTGTCGACGCCATCGAAGGTGTCCGCACCGGCATGGGCGACCGCCCCGTGGAGGACGTAACCATCACCAGCATCGATATCGAGCAGCTGTAACACCAGACCATGAGTTACGGAATTCCGTCGGCTGAGCCGTCCGCCCAGGTCCCGGTATGCCCCCGGCACCCTGACCGGCCGTCCTATGTACGCTGCCAGCGGTGCGGGCGCCCCGCATGCCCCGACTGCCAGAGGGCGGCCGCCGTCGGATTCCAATGCGTCGACTGCGTCAACGAGGCAAAGCGTACGACCCCGGAGGTACGGACTGTTTACGGCGGCGCCGTCGCGGCCGGCAAGCCAAGGGTGACGTTCGGGATCATCGCCGTGTGCGCCGTCCTGTACGTCCTGCAGTGGCTGATCCCCAATGACGCCATTTACCAGACCCTTGGCTTTGCCAACATCTACGCCGAGCCCCGGTACGGCCAGTTTGAGCCGTGGCGGATGCTCACCGCGGCGTTCCTCCACTCGCAGGGGTTCATCCTGCACATTGTGCTGAATATGTACATGCTGTGGGCCTTCGGGCAGGCGCTGGAGCCCCTGCTGGGACGGGCACGGTTCCTGGCGCTGTACCTGATCTCGGCCATCGGCGGCTCGATCGGCTACCTTCTGCTGACCCCCCTCTACGAACCCGGCAGGCCTCTCTATGGTGTAGTGGGCGCCTCGGGAGCCATCTTCGGGCTCTTCGGGGCTATGCTGCTGGTACAGCGCCACCGTGGGGGTGACACCCGCCAGCTGTGGGTGCTGATCGCGATCAACGGCGTGATCGGTTTCGTTATCCCCCAGATCGCCTGGCAGGCCCACCTCGGCGGCCTGGTTGCAGGCGGGCTGTGCGCGGCAGTACTTGCTTATACTCCCCGCGGTCCTCGCCAAGGTATGCTCCAGGCGGCCGGGCTGGCAGCCGTATTGGTCCTCCTTGCCCTCGCGGCCTGGGTACGCGTCACGCTATAGCCAAACCCACCCCCGCCCCGCCCACACGAAGAATAAGCCCCAAGATCCCCGGCACCCGCAGGTGCCGGGGATTCTGTTTTTCCACAGCCCTTATCCACAGTGTTAATAACTTACATGCGTGTCATTCATAGCCGCTTAGTGCGCCAGCGTCCGCTTTCCGGGATCTTTCCAGTCGGCGGGACGCCTTTCTCCACACTTGTGGATAACTCTTGGGGATAGGCATGTGCTTAAGTGGACAAAACGTCCAATTCGCGAAGGTTTGTGGATAAGTCGCTACGCGCTGTCGGTTGCAAGGCGCGGGAGATCACGGAAAGCGGTCCTTTCAACAGTCTTATGCACACTGTTAATAACTTCCGCCCGTGCAGTTCGGGACGCTTTACCGCCCGGATCCCAACACACAGGCCCTGGCAGGCAAATAATCCCCAATCGGTTTCCACAGCTGTGGATAACTTGTGGGTATTGGAGTGTTGGTAAGTGGATAAGCTTCAAGTGCCGCTTGCCCATCCCGCCCTAGGAGGACCTTCCTTGACCGCCACCCAGCACATCTTCCTCGACAAGCAGCACCCTGCTGTCTGGCGCGCTATCAACGGGCTGGCCCTGAAGGTCAAAGAAGCGGCGGAGGAGGCCGGGATAGACGCCAGGACCCTGGAGCTCCTCAACGTGCGTATCTCCCAGATCAACGGCTGCGCCTATTGCCTGGACCTCCACGTCCGGGAAGCACTCAAGGCCGGGGAAACGTCGCAGCGCTTGGCGGTGTTGCCGGCATGGCGCGATACGGCGCTGTTCACCGAGAAGGAACGTGCCGCGCTTGCCCTTGTGGAAAGCATTACGGAACTCCCCGGCCAGCAGCTCCGCGAGCAGGAGGAGGGCACGGCCAGGAAGTCCCTGACGGAGGAGGAATTCTCGGTGGTCAGCTGGGTGGCGGTCAGCATGAACGCCTTCAACCGCATCTCGATCGTGAGCCACCATCCGGTCCGGCGTGACCGCCAGGAAGGCTAGCTGCACCTCCGCCAGCGGGGATTATCCACAGGGTATTCCACACTGTTAATAACCGCATGGCATGGGCATGTTTTGCCGGCTGGCCCCCAGTCGGGCGACGGACGGTCGATAACAGGCAGCGTTATCCGCAGGTTTTTCAACATTGTGGATAACTTTCCCAACAGCTGGGGAGAACGTCCTAGCGGCCTGGTTCCGGCCATACGCCGGAGGAACCCCGGCGGTGGCTGCCCAGGAGGTGGGTATCTACCATTCCGATTGCTTCCATCAGGGCGAACATGGTGGTGGGCCCCACGAAGGCGAAGCCCTTCTTACGGAGGGCTTTTGAGAGTGCCACCGACTCCTCGGACTGGGTGGGAATATCGGTGTGCACAACCGGGCGCGGCGTGGCAGCGGGACGAAACTGCCACACGAAGTCCACCAGGCCGCCCTCCTGCCGCAGGGCAATGGTGGCCTGGGCATTCTTGATGGCGGCGAGGATCTTCATGCGGTTCCTGACGATGCCGGCATCCTGCATCAGCCGCTCCACGTCGGCGGCAGTGAACAGTGCCACCGCGTCCGGATTAAAGCCCTCAAAAACGGAACGGAACGCCGGCCGCTTGCGCAGGATGGTTGCCCAGGACAGCCCTGACTGGAAACCCTCCAGGCAGATCCGTTCGTAGAGGCCCTGCTCGTCGGTAACGGGAAGGCCCCACTCCTGGTCGTAGTACTCCCTGAGCAGTGGATCCGACGATGCCCAGGCCGGGCGGGCCAGGCCGTCGTCGCCGACTATCACCGAGCCGGCAGTGTCGGCAGCCATCCGGTTCCTCCTGGCGTCCGTCGGATTGTTGGAGAAGAAGGCCTAGGAGCGCCAGCGCGTGGTCATCAGGAAGCCAATGATGGCAATGCCGAAGCCGGCCACGATGTTCCAGGATCCCCATGCCTGGACCGGAAAGAGACCTTCGCTGATGTAGTACGTGATGATCCAGAACAACCCAATGATCATCAGCCCGAACATGACGGGCTTGAACCATACGGGGTTCGGCTTGTACGCCTGCGGGGAAGCCGGCTGGACGGTGCTGTCGGTCTTCTTTCGCGGCTTTGACTCGGGCACTGGGTCTCCTTGGCGGCTGGGCAAGCTCGGCGTGCCGGGCTTGATATCCTGCAAGAAGGAAATTGCCAGCGGTCTGCGCGATCTTGGACAAATCTGGATTCTTACTAGCAGCCAATTCTAGCCGGACTTCCTGGGCCCCCGGTGCCCAGCGGAACCGCCCCGAGGAGAACGCGTGGTATTGCAGGAGAAGGCGAGGCCCGCCGCTGCCCCGGCTGCCGGCGTCGGAATAGTACGCATGACCATCCAGGTACTCGGCGAACTCCTCATCACCGCAGGCATCATCCTCCTGTTGTTCGTTGCCTGGCAGCTGTGGTGGACCAACGTGGAATCGGATGCGCGGCAGAGCGAAGTCATCAAGGAGTTCGCCCAGGACCTCGGCAACCCGCCGCCGGCCCCCGCCCCGCAGGAAGCAGGCGGACCCGCGCCCGCCGAGGATTTCGGACCACCGGTGGTGGGAGCCGCCCCCGGCCACGCCGGAACCATCGGCATCATGTACATCCCCCGGTTCGGCACCAGCTACACCCGGCCCATCGTGCAGGGCACCACCAGCGACGTCCTGGACACTCTTGGCCTTGGCCATTACGCCACCACGGCCATGCCCGGGGCGGTGGGAAACTTCGCCGTCGCCGGCCACCGGCAGACGCACGGCGCAGTGCTGGACAACATCCATACCCTGGTTCCAGGCGACAAGATCTATGTGCAAACCAAGGACGGCTACTACGTGTACGTCTTCCGCAACAACCAGATCGTGATGCCCAGCCGCACCGACGTCCTGGAGCCGGTGCCAACCCTTCCCGGCGTCACACCCACGGAAAGCTACCTCACCATGACCAGCTGCAACCCGCGTTTCGGGGCGGAAGAGCGCATCATCGCCTACGCCCTGCTGGACAGCTGGCGGCCGGCCTCCGCCGGTCCGCCCGCCGAAATCGCCGCGCAGGTGGCGGCAGCGATAGGAAAGGGCTGAGCATGTACGGATGGATTTTCCGCCACCTTCCCGGGCCCTTGTGGCTGCGGATGGTCACCTCGCTGGTGCTCATTGCCGTTGCACTGGTATTGATGGTCCAGTTCCTTTTTCCGTGGATGTCCGAGTACACCCAGTTCACTGACTCAACGATTGGTGCAGCAAGCCAGCCATGACCACAACCAAGATCCTCGTGGTGGATAACTACGACAGCTTCGTCTACACCCTGGTGGGCTACCTCCAGGAACTCGGCGCCGAGACCACCGTGGTCCGCAACGACGACGTCACCCTCGCCGAGGCCATCGAACTGGCCGGCACGCGCGACGGCGTCCTGATCTCCCCCGGTCCGGGCAACCCGGCCGAGGCCGGTGTCTGCATCGAGCTGATCCGGTGGTGCGGGGAGAACAGCGTCCCGATGTTCGGCGTGTGCCTGGGACACCAGGCCCTGGCGGAGGCCTTCGGCGGCAAGGTGACGCATGCCCCGGAGTTGATGCACGGCAAGACGTCACAGGTGGAACACATTGGCACCAGCGTCTTCGCGGGACTCCCCTCCCCGGTCACGGCCACCCGCTACCACTCCCTGGCTGCAGTGCGGGAGACGATTCCGGATGTCCTGGAAGTCACCGCACAAACTGCCTCCGGTGTGGTCATGGGACTCCAGCACCGTACCGCTCCGCTGTGCGGTGTCCAGTTCCACCCGGAATCGGTCCTGACTGAGGGCGGCTACCAGATGCTCGGCAACTGGCTCGAGTCGCTGGGCATGAAGGGTGCGGCCGCACGGGCTGCCAAGCTGAGCCCGCTCATCCAGCACTGACGCACCCGCCGCTGGCCTAGAGCAGGCCCTTCTTGCTGGGCGTCGCCGTCGCCGTCGCCGTCGGCGTCGGGGTTGCGGTGGGCGACGGCGGGGGTGGAGGCGGCGCCTTGGCCACCACGATGCTGACCGTCTTGCCCTGCTCCACGGCGGCGTTGACGGGATCGCTCTGGTCCGTCACGCGCCCGGCCTCCACCTGCCCGTTTTCCACCTCGATGGCATTCGGGACCAGGCCCAGTTCCTTGAGGGCAGACTCGGCCTCCTCCCGGGTGCGGCCGCGCAGTTCGGGGACTGCCACCTTGCCCGTGGAGACCACCAGTTCAACAGTGGTTCCAACGCCCACCATCTGGCCGGGCGCAGGGCTGGTGGTGATGACGATTCCCGCCGGGACGGTGGCGCTGTTGGCGGTGGTGGTGGACGGGGCGCCCACCAGCCCGCTTTGGCGCAGAATGTCCCGGGCAGCAGCCTCCGTCTTGCCGGGAAGGCTCTCCGGAATCTTGACGGCGCTGGGGCCTTCCGAGATGTTCAGGACCACCTCCGTGCCCGGGTTCAGGGCTCCGGACGCCGGTTCGGTGCCGATGGCGGTTCCCTTGGCCACGGTGTCATGCTGCAGCCGGACAATCCTGGGCGGGAGGCCGGCCTTGTAAAGTTCCTGCAGGGCGGCGGACTCCGTCATCCCGGCTACCGCCGGGATTTGCACCTGCACGATGGGCGCGGGCCGGTTCACCGTGTTGTACAGCCACAGGCTACCGCCGGCCAGGACCAGCAGGGTGACCACCACCAGGGTGGCTATCCACGCACGACGGCGGGACGTCTGACGCGCGGTCCGATCCCGCTCGGGGGCAAACCCCAGCGGCAGGGGCGCGGCGGACGGGTTCTCCTCCTCAGGGGCGGGCAGGGCAGCGGTGCCGCGGTGGGAGTATGCGGAGGTGGCGGCCAGCCGGCCGGTGGGAGCGTCCTCCAGGAAACTCGCACCGGTGGCAGCGAAGGCCTGGGTTGCCGGCGCCGCTGCAGGCACATAGTCGTTGGGGTCCGTGGGGGCTTCCGAGGCGGGGACTGCCATGACCGGAATTCCGGACCTCGCCGCGCGAAGGGCGCGCCGGAAGGCGGCGGCGTCCTGGAACCTGTCATCCCGGTTTTTCTGCAGGGCCTTTGCCAGCACGGAGTCCAGTGCCGCGGACACGTCGGGGTTCACGCTGCTGGCGGGCTCCGGTATCTCCCTGACGTGCTGGTAGGCCACGGAGACCGGGCTGTCGCCGATGAAGGGCGGCCGGGACGTGAGCATTTCATAGAGCAGGCAGGCAGCGGAGTACAGGTCGCTGCGCGCATCCACTGTTTCGCCCCGGGCCTGCTCCGGCGACAAATACTGGGCCGTGCCCACCACGGCCTGCGTCTGCGTCATGGTGGCTGAGGAATCGGCGATGGCACGGGCGATGCCGAAATCCATCACCTTCACCGAGTCGGAGCCCTCGCAGTACATGACGTTGGCCGGTTTGATGTCACGGTGCACAATTCCGGCCTTGTGACTGTATTCCAGTGCGGCCAGGACGCCCAGGCAATAGTCGATGGCCTGGTCGATGGTGACGCGGTTGGCGCGGATGAGCTCGCGGATGGTCTTGCCCTCCACGAATTCCATCACGATGTAGGGCACGCGGACGGATTCGGCGGATCCGTCCGGCACCAGGTGTTCCCCGGTGTCATAGATGGCAACAATGGACGAGTGGTTCAGCGCCGCTACCGCCTGGGCCTCGCGCCTGAACCGGGCCTGGAACTGGGGGTCCCGGGCCAGGTCGGGGCGCAGCAGCTTGATGGCGACTGTGCGCCCCAGCCGGGTATCGGTGCCACGGTAGACGTCAGCCATGCCACCGCGGCCGATCAGGCCGCCCAGTTCATAGCGGCCGTTCAGGACACGCTGGTTGTCCACCGGGAGGCTGTCCTCCCGGTGCATCGGGGTGCGCGGTGACTCATTCACTGGCTGTCCTGGGGCTACGGCTTGCAGGTTGGCGGGGCACCCGGAAGTTCACCGTCTGCGCAGTCAGGCAGCAGCGATGTCGCGGTGGGCGCTGCCACCGACGACGTGGTGGGAGCCGGCGTGGGTGTCTGGGTGGGTGTTGGGGCCGGCGGGGCGACGGCGTAGGTGACAGTGATGGGCGATCCCACCGGCAACGGTCCGGTCGGGTTCAGTCCCACTACCCTTCCCGGTGCGGCCTCATTGGTCTGCTGCGGCTGGACCGTCACTGCGAGGCCCAGGTTGGAAAGTTCCGACTGGACCTGGCGGTAGTCCTTGCCGAGGTATGCCGCCGGAATCACGTTGACAGTAGCCGGCTGGGGCTCCTGGGTGGGCGTCGGTGTGTTCCTCGTGACGGTGGGCGTGGGCGAGGCCCTTGTCGGGGTGGGGCTGGCGGTGGTGGTTTGTGGGCTGGACGACGGCGGGCTGGACGTTGCGCCGTCGGACGGGAACAGGATCCCCCGCTGGTTCAGGAAGAACCCCACCAACGCGAACAGCACCAGCAGGATCAGGGCGATGAGGGGCCAGGTCCAGGGGCTGCGGCCCTTCCGCTCGGGCTCATCGGCGGGCTCGTCGTCGTACGTTGTCTCTTCCGGCACCCAGTTGCGCTCGGCAGCCAGCGCATTGGCGCGGGCCAGCGGACCCTGCGGGCCCTCCGTATCGGCGGCGGATGCCCCGGCAGCCCCGGCGGCGGCACCCGCCGCGGCCGCTCCAAGAACCGGTAGGGCGGAGGTGGGCGTCGGGGACGAGTCCCGCGAAGCGCCGATGACGCCTGTGGGTGCGGTAGCGGTATCGACGGGGGCGGTGATGGGGCCGGTTGACGCATCGAAAAGAAGCATGCCAGGTACGGCGGCGCGTGCTGCATTGATGTCACCGTTGCGGATGGCCTCGGCGGCCTCCGCCAGCTTGATGGCGTTGGCCGGGCGGTCCTTGGGATCCTTGGCCAGCATGGACATCAGCAGTGCGCGGACCGGTGCAGGCAGGCTCTCCGGCAGGGGCGGCGGCGCGTCGTTGACCTGGGCCAGGGCGATCGCGATCTGGGACTCCCCGGAAAAGGGCCGGTGCCCGCTGAGGCACTCGTAGCCGATCACTCCCAGGGAGTAGATGTCCGATGAACCGGTTGCGGTCTGGCCGGTTGCCTGCTCCGGCGCCAGGTATTGGGCCGTGCCCATGACCTGGCCGGTCTGTGTGAGCGGAACCTGGTCCGCGAGCCGGGCAATGCCGAAGTCCGTGACCTTTACCCGCCCGTCAGGGGTGATCAGGAGGTTTCCGGGCTTGACGTCGCGGTGCACCAGGCCCTGGGCGTGGGCAACGGCCAGGGCACGGGCGGTCTGGGCGATGATGGACAGCGTGCGGTCCGGGGAGAGCACCTGCTCGCGCTCGATGATGGTGCTCAAAGGCTGTCCGGGAACGAGCTCCATGACCAGGTAGGCCGATCCCTCCTCCTCGCCGTAATCGAAGACGTTGGCGATGCCTACGTGGTTCAGGAGTGCGGTGTGGCGGGCCTCCGCGCGGAACCGCTGGAGGAACCCGGGGTCACCGGTGTATTCCTCCTTGAGTACCTTGATCGCGACGATGCGGCCCAGGACGAGGTCTTTCGCCTTCCAGACTTCCCCCATGCCGCCAATCGCGATCCGCGTGGTCAGCTGGAATCTGCCGCCGAGGGTGATTCCGGTTGTAGGCCTCACTTATTCAACACCGCCTCAAAAATTCTCTTCGCGTTCGGACTGGTCAGCTGTGCGCCGGTGTTGATGTCTACGCCCTCCATGACGATGGTGACACCCACCTGCGGATTGTTTGCGGGGGCAAATCCCGTAAACCATGAGTTGTTGGTTCCGTTGCCGAGCTCCGCCGTTCCGGTCTTGCCCGCCACCTGGACGCCCGGGACGCCTGCGCGGTTTGCAATGCCTTCGCTGACCGCGCTGACCATCCAGTCCGTGATCTGGTTGGCGATGGCGGGGGTGGTGGACGTGCGGAGCTGCTTCGGCTGCGGTTCATCGATGACCCGCAGGTCCGGGGAGCGCAGGGCCTTAATGAGGTTGGGCTGCATCTGCACGCCGTCATTTGCGATGGCCGCGGTCATCATGGCCACCTGCAGCGGCGTGGCGCGGACATCCTTCTGGCCGATGACGGACTGTGCCAGGCCGGGGCCGTCCAGGTCATCCGGGAAAGTGTTGCCGCTCGCGTAGTTGAGCTTCAGCTGGTCACCCATGTCCTGGCCGAAGCCGAACTTCTCGGCCTGCTCGGCGATGGCGTCCCGGCCAATATCCAAAGCGATGCTTGCGAAGGGCGTGTTGCAGGACTGCTGCAGGGCGAAAGCGAAGCTGGCCGTGTCCCGGGTGTAGCAGTTGCCGCCCGCATAGTTGGGCAGGCGGTACTGGATACCTTCGAACGGCAGTTCTGCCGGATTGGGAAGTTCGCTGTCCTTGTTGTACTTCCCGGATGCCAGGGCCGCGGCGGTATCCACCAGCTTGAACACGGAGCCGGGGGCGAGCAGTTCACCGGTGGGGCCGCTGACGTTGGGGTTCAGGTTGATTCCGGGCACCTTGACCAGTTCATTCATGCTGGAAGCGGCAGCGGTGAGGTCCTGGGTGGCCACGAGGTTGGGGTTGTAGGAGGGCTTGGACACCATGGCCAGGATGGCGCCGGTCTTGGGGTTGGTGACCACGATGGATCCCCGCTGACCGTCCGGGATCAGGCTGTAGGCGAGCTGCTGGAGCTCAGGATCGATGGTGAGCTCCACCGATGCCCCCTTGGGCTGGTTGCCGAGGAACAGTTGTCCCACCCGGTCCAGGAACAGCTGGTCCGAGTTGCCCGCCAGTTCGCCGCCCATGGACTGCTCCAGGCCGGTGGCGCCGAAGTTCTGGGAGAAGTACCCGGTGATGCCTGCGTACAGCTCCGGCTGCGGGTACGTGCGCTGGAAAGCACAGGTCTCCGAGCCGCTTTCCACGGACTCCGCAACCGGGGAACCGCCAACAACGATGGCCCCGCGGTCGTTGCAGAAACTTTGCAGGACAGCGCGCTGGTTCCAAGGGTTTGCCTTGAGTTCGTCAGCGCCGATCACCTGGACGTAGCTGATAGCGCCGAATATAAGGGCGAACATGGCGACGGCCGCCACCCACGAATGCCGAATTGCCTGGTTCACAGGTGCTTCACCGCCTCGGTAGGAGTGTCAATGCCGGTTGCTTCGGCTCCCTTGGCCGGCGGCAGGGGTGTGGTGTCCACGGGGCCGCGGGCGGTGTGCGAAATCATCAGGAGCAGGCCAACGATGATCCAGTTGGCCAGCAGTGACGACCCGCCCGCAGCCAGGAAGGGCGTGGTCAGGCCGGTCAGGGGGATCAGGCGTGTCACGCCGCCGATCACCACGAAGCATTGCAGCGCCACGGCGAAGGACAGGCCGCAGGCGAGGAGCTTTCCGAACGCGTCCCTGGTGCCTAGTGCGGCACGGAAGCCGCGGGTGAACAGCAGGAGGTACATCAGGACGACGGCGAACAGGCCGATGAGCCCCAGCTCCTCACCCAGGGAGGCGATGATCATGTCGCTGTTGGCGAACGGGACCAGGTCCGGCCGTCCCTGCCCCAGTCCGGTGCCCACCAGGCCGCCGTTGGCCATCCCGAAGAGGCCCTGGACGATCTGCAGGCTGCCTCCCGGGGAGCGTCCGTAGACCTCCTCGGTGAAGGCGTTGAGCCAGCCGTAGATCCGGAGCTCCACATGGGAGAACACCTGGGCCGCAACGAACCCGCCGCCGGCGATGAGGGCCAGGCCGATCACCACCCAGCTGATCCGGCTGGTGGCCACGTAGATCATCACGATGAACAGGCCGAAGAAGAGGATCGAGGAGCCCAGGTCGCGCTGGAAAATGAGCACGCCGATGCTGACCAGCCAGGCAGTGATCATTGGGCCCATGTCCTTGAACCGCGGGAACTGCAGCGGGCCAACCTTACGGCCTGCCAGCAGGATGAGGTCACGGTTGGAGGACAGATAACCGGCGAAGAATATGGCAAGGGTGATCTTGGCAACCTCGCCTGGCTGGAATGTCATGGGGCCGAGCCGGATCCATACCCGGGCGCCAAGGATCTCGCCGGCGCTGATGCCGGGCACTAGGGGCAGGATCAGCAGGAGTGCACTGGCTGCCAGGGAGATGAACGTAAAGCGGCGGAGGATCCGGTGGTCCTTGAGGAACCAGATCACGGCGATGGCTACGGCCATGGCAATCAGGGTCCAGCGCAACTGGTTGTTCCCGGTGTCCTCGCCCGGTGCGTCCAGGCGGTGGATCATTGCCAGGCCGATCCCGTTCAGGGCGACCACGATCGGAAGTATTACCGGATCGGCATATTTGGCGCGGAATCGAAGGACGCCATGGAAAACCAGGGCCGCCACTGCCAGGAGGCTGGACTGGAACCAGAAGTCGGAGTCGAAGGCCTTTTCCTGGTCAACGCCGACCAGCATGTTGGCGCCGATGCCTACGGCCAGGGCCAGCAGAAGCAGGGCGAGTTCAACGTTGCGGCGCGGTTTGGGAGTGGTGCTGAGCTGGCTCATTGGCCCACCTCGCAGGTAACAGTGGGTGTGGGTGAGGGGGACGGGCTGGCCGGAGCCGGCGCGGCGGGCTCGGTGGCGGCCGGCGACGCGGAAGCCGTGGGTGCCGGTGCGGGTGTTGAGGGCGCGGCGCTGGCCGAAGGGGACGGGCACTCGTCTTCGGGGGACGTGCTGCCCGTCAGCTCGAGGTTCTTAACGATGCGCTGTGCGTCGTAGAGGTCGTTGGCGGGCACCGTCTGGCGGACCCGTTGCTGGGAGAAGGGCGGTAGTGAGTCCATCCGGATCTCAGTGACCGTTTCGAGGCTGGACAGCTGGATGGGCCCCAGCCGCTGGGAAACCCCGTTGAAGATCGCGACCCGGGAATCGTGCTCGCCGATGTAGTAGCGGGTCTGAGTCCAGGCATAGCCCAGCCATAAGCCCACGGTCAGGACCACCAGGAGGGCGGCCGCGATGGTCCACGTGACCCATCGGCGCGGCTTCAGCGGAACGAGGGTTTCGTCCTCGTCGCCTGTGAGCGGCTCTGCCTTGTGGGTGAGGAGGGTTGCGGCGCGCCGGGCGACAGTCCGTCCGCCGATAGTGGGGATGGAACCGGACTCCGCGGCAGCCGCTGCGGCGCCGACAAGCTCATGCGGCCTGCTGGAAAGTTCTTCGCGGAGAACCTCGGCGGTCAGGTGCTCGCCGAGGTGCGGATCCGTGGAACCGGGCTCCACCACGCCCGACCCGGAATGTTCGCCGTCGGGCTTATCTTCGCCCTCTCCTTGGGAATCGTCATCCTTGCCGGCGTCCGAACGCCTGGCTCCGGTTCCAGGGATGCCGGACCCCTTTGGCGGAGGGGTTTTGCCGGTAGGCGCACCAGGGTCATCCGTGGCGGCAGCGGGCTTGGTGCCCACAACGGGAGGGATGACGTCGACGGCGGCGGTGCTGACGTCGTCGGGCGTTTCTTCCACGATCTCCACCATCACAACGGTGACGTTGTCCGGGGAGCCCGCCTCGAGGGTCAAATCAACGAGGGTTTCCACGCACTCGCGGAGGTCCCTGGTTTCCTTGACCGTGCGCTCCACGGCATGTCCCGCCACGTAGTTAAGGCCGTCGGAGCAGAGCAGCCAGCGGTCGCCAGCCTTAACATCGAGAGTGCCAAGGTCCAGTTCGGGGCTCGCGTCCACGTCGCCAAGGACCCGCATGAGCACGTTCTTGTGCGGATGGCTTTCCGCTTCCTCGGGCTTGAGCCGGCCTTCGTCGATGAGCCGCTGGACGAACGTGTGGTCCACGCTGACCTGCTTGAACTCGCCGTCGCGGAGGCGGTAGGCGCGGGAGTCGCCGATGTGGGCGAAGTGCAGCTTGCCCTCGGCGAGCAGCAATGCCGTGACCGTGGTGCCCATCCCGGCCAGCTTCGGGTTGATGTGCACCAGCTCGGAGAGCAGGGAGTTCGCGGTCTGGATCTCGTCCGCGAGGATGGTGCCCGCATCGCCGTCGTAGTCCGAGCGGTCCAGGTGGATCATGTCCAGGACGGTGGCGGCAGAGGCGACGTCGCCGCCCGCATGGCCGCCCATGCCGTCAGCCACGACAGCCAGGTGGCGTCCCGCGTACGCCGAGTCGTCGTTCTTAGACCGGATCCGGCCCACATCGGAGCGCGCGGCGAAGCGCATGATGAGGGGCCGCTCCGCGGGCTTCTGCCCGTCTGCGGTGTTCTCTGGGACGGCCACGGCTATGGCCTCAATTCGATGACCGTCTTGCCGATTCTCACAGGTACGCCTGGCTCAACGGGGAGGGCACGGGTCAGTTGCTGGTCCGCGAGGTAGGTTCCGTTGGTGGAACCCAGGTCCTCGATGAACCAGCGGCTGCCCTGGGGGAACAGCCTGGCGTGACGGCCCGAGGCATAGTCGTCCTCGAGGACCAGTGTTGCCTCCTGGGCGCGTCCCAAGAGGATGGGGCTGGCGGCAAGCGGCACCGAGGTCCCCTTCAGCGGTCCCTCGACTACCACCAGCTGCCGGGCCTGCTGCTTGGCGGGTGCCGGCGGGGTATCGGCAAGATCCGGGTTTTTGCGGACCTGCCGGGCAGTGGGCGCCCCGGACGCTGCCTTGCGCCCCACCATAAGGTCACGGCGCATGGCAGAGACGATGCTGAAAATGAGCACCCACAGGAGCAGGAGGAAGCCAAACCGCAGCGCGGTGATGGTGAGGTCGCTCATGCGGGGCCACCCGGGCTGGCTGGAAGCAGGCGGAAGATAATCTTTGTCCGTCCCATCGTGATGGTGGAGCCGTCGGTGAGTTCGGTGCTTCCGGAAACCTTTTGGCCGTTGACGTAGCTTCCGTTGGTGGAGCCCATGTCCACCGCCGTGGAGACGCCGTTCGCGGTGCGGATCTCGAGGTGGCGGCGCGAGACGCCCGTGTCCTCTACATGGATATCGGCATCGGACGACCTGCCGAGCACGATGGACGGGGCATTGAGGGAATAGCGCTGGCCGTCGATGTCCAGGACGGGCTGGAGCCGGACCGGCTGGCGGCTGGGCGCGGCCGGAACGTTGGGCCGCGCGGGAGGAGCGGCCGGAGCGGCGCCTGATTTCTCCGTGGAGGAGACGATCTCGAAGTCTCCGGCCCGAAGTTCCGTGTCCCGGCGGAAGGAGATCCGCACCGGGCCCTGCAGTGTGTAGCCCTGGCCGCGGACATGGTTGATGACAACGTCACAGAGTTCCTCTGCTAGCGGGGTGCCCCATTCCTGGGCCCGCCGGAAGTCATCGTCGCTGAGCTGCACGTCGAAGACGTTGGGTGCCAGTGTCCTCCCGGCGGTGACGGTCAGGGACCTGTGGTCCACTTCCCGGCGCAGCCGGCTGGCGATTTCCACTGGCTCAACCTGGGCTTTGGATCCGGTGGAGAAGACGCCCCGGACAGCCTTTTCAATGCCGCGTTCAACTTTGTCCAGCAGGCCCATGGTTCTTCTCCTTTCCCCCCGGATACGGGGCAGTCCTAGTTCCGGAACTTCTCTTTGCGTGCAGTTCACAACCCGGCAGTGCACCTGCAGGACGCAGCCGCCTCTACATCCGATACTACTGGGCAGGCCTGTGAATGACCTTAATCCACAACGGCCCGCCGCCCGGAAAAGTTCGTGCCCCGGGATCCCGGAAGCCGTTCCTGACGGTCGTTTCACCTGCGGCAGGACAGGGAATCCCGGCTGTCCGTATGGGGTTCCACACAGCCTCCGGCAGGCCAATTGGTGTTTTGCGGCATCTGTCCGTTATGCTTGATCTCGCTGCTTTTACAAGACTGCGAATCCGGGAAACCGGAGTGGTCCGGTGGAAGAAGTTGCGCGCGAGTGGCGGAACGGCAGACGCGCTGGCTTCAGGTGCCAGTGTCCGAAAGGGCGTGGGGGTTCAAATCCCCCCTCGCGCACGCAAATGGAAGAGCCCCGGTCTTAGGACCGGGGTTCTTTTGCGTTGTCTTCTGGTGTTGATACCCGTGCTTGTTCGCGCATCAGTACCTTCGGATTCCGATGCGCGAACACGCTTAGGTGCGGCGGTGATAGGGCGGCGCGACGACGGGAGGCCTCCACGGTGCCTGCGCCCGCTCAGGCGCTGCCCCGGCTTAGCCGGACGCGCGTGCGGAAGCCTTGAACCGGCGTCGTGAGTTGGCCAGGTGGCTGCGCATGGCGGCGGCGGCCGCGGCCTCGTCGCCATCGCCGATGGCGTCGGCGATGGAACGGTGCTCCTGCACCACTTGGTCGAAATGATCGCGGGCGTAATGCTCGACGCCGGTCATCAGGCGGGTGCGCGGCATCGCGATCATGGTCTGCCCCAGGGCAGCGAGGCAGTCGGAGTAGTACGGGTTTCCGGAGGCGGCGGCCACCGCCCGGTGGAATTCGAAGTCTGATTTCATGGCGTGGGCCGGGTGCCCGGCGCTGGCGGTGAACTCCTCGAGTGCCGCCTGGACAGCCCGGAGCTGGCGGCCGGTATGGTTCCGTGCAGCTAGGGCGGCCGCTTCCGATTCGACCCCCATGCGGAACGCCAGCAGGTGCAGCCGGTCCTCGGTGGTGGCCACCGGACGGGCCCCCGGCGCGGCCGCGGGCCCGTCCGAGGGCGGAGTAAGGGCGAAGCTGCCGCGGCCGCGCTCGGTTTCCACCAGCCCCTCCGCCTGGAGCCGGGTGAGGGCGGCACGCACTACCGTGCGGCTGACGCCGAAATCGCTGATGAGCGTGTTTTCGCTGGGGAGCTTCTCACCGGGCTGGATGATGCCGTCAACGATGCGGTTGCGAAGGTCGGCGGCAAGGTCCGCGGTGAGGTTCCGGCTCATGGCTTCAAGGTTACGCGCCGAACTCCACGGATTCGGTGGTCCAGGCGCGGGCCTGGTCGCTGAGGGTGACGCCGAGTCCCGGGCGGTCTGGAACAATCATCCGGCCGTCCTTGGTTTCCAGGCGTTCGTTGAACAGCGGGTCCAGCCAGTCGAAGTGCTCCACCCACGGTTCCCGCGGGTAGGCCGCAGCCAGGTGCAGGTGGATCTCCATGGCGAAGTGCGGGGCGAGCCCCAGTCCGCGTTCGTCCGCGAGGGCGGCGAGGCGCAGGAATTGGGTGATGCCGCCGACGCGCGGGGCGTCGGGCTGGATGATGTCGCAGCCGTTAGCGGCGATCAGGCCCTTGTGCTCGGCCACGGAGGCGAGCATCTCGCCGGTGGCGATGGGCGTGTCCAGCACCTGCGCGAGGTGGGCGTGGCCTTCGAAATCGTAGGCGTCCAGGGGTTCCTCGATCCAGACGAGGTTGAATTCCTCAAGCTGGCGGCCCAGGCGCAGTGCGGTGGCGCGGTCCCACTGCTGGTTGGCGTCCACCATGAGGGGGACGTCCCAGCCGATGTGTTCGCGGATGCCCGCCACGCGGCGGAGGTCCTCCTTGCTGTCCGGCAGGCCCACCTTGATCTTGATGCCGCCGATGCCTTCCTCGATGGACTGGGTGGCGCGGGCTTTTACCTCCTCGAGGGTGGCGTTCAGGAAGCCGCCGGAGGTGTTGTAGGTCTGGACGGAGTCGCGGTAGGAGCCGAGGAGCTTGGCCAGGGGAAGCCCGGCGCGCTTGGCCTTGAGGTCGTACAGGGCGATGTCGATGGCGGCGAGGGCCTGGGTGGCGACGCCGGACCGGCCCACCGAGGCGCCGGCCCACAGGAGCTTGGTGTAGAGCTTGCCGATGTCGTTGGGGTCCTCGCCGACGATGCCCTCGGCGACTTCCTTGGCGTGGGCGTACTGGGCCGGGCCGCCTGCCCGCTTGGAGTAGCTGAAGCCGAGGCCGGTGTGGCCCTGTTCGGTGGTGATTTCGGCGAAGAGGAAGACCACTTCCGTCATCGGCTTTTGGCGGCCGGTGAACACTTTGGCATCGCTGATGGGCACAGCGAGCGGAAGGCGGGCGGTGGACAGTTTGACGTGCCGGATCAGGTCGATAGTGCTCATGGATTCTCCTAGTGGGGGTTGCTGGGCGCCATCGCCCACCTTCCTAGGATACAAGTAACTAACTTGTACTACAAGTATAGCCGTGGGTCGATTGGCCACGTCCGGCAGTGCAATGTAACGTTTAGGTCACCGGTCGGAGCACACGCCCGGCGAAGCATCCATGCTGCTTCTGCGTGCTATGTCCCCCACGGGGGTGCCCCTGCGTTCCCAGGCCGGAAACCGTTCCAGGCAGGGAACCTCTCGAGGTCTGCCGCTCCGCACTCCCATGAAGAGGCTTCGTTTTCCATGCGCAGGAATCATCTGCTGGCCACCGGTACGCTTGTTGCTTTGTTCGTGACAACCGCGTGCACCGCCCCCGACCCCATGGCAACCGCAGACCCGGCTCAAGCCAAGGCCACAGCCAGCACCGCCGCCCCTTCCGCTGCGGTGGGCACTAGCCAATTGGCGGCGGCCGAGAGGGCCAGGGCTGCGGCCGATAGGAAGGCTGCGGAAGAGGCTGCCGCCAAAGCGAAAGCAGAAGCCGAAGCGAAAGCAGAAGCTGAGGCGAAGGCCGAAGCTGAGGCGAGGGCAGAAGCCGCGGCCAAGGCGCAGGCCGCCGCCGGTCAGGCGCAGGAAGCGGCTGCAGCCGGGCAGGTACCCCACGTCGAGGGGACACCTCCCGGTGCCGGCGGCGAAGCGGCCGCCGCTTCCCCTGCTCCGGTATCAGCGGCGCCGGTGGCGACCGGCCAGCCGGCTGCGCCGTCCCCCGCGCCCACCCCCCGGAGTGCACCGGCAGCGGGCACTAGCGCCACGCAGCCGACCGGCACAGGATCCGCCGGGCAGGACGCAGGAACGGGCGACGCCACGTGCCTCCAAGCCCTGACGGAGGTTGGAGCGGTGATCGGTGGCCTGTTGGATGAAAACGCTGATCCGGATGCGGGTCTCCTCGGGGACGTCAGCTGCAACATCACGGATGGCAGCGGGACCGCCGGGCGCTAGGTCAGCCCGCATGCCCCCGCAGCGCCCCCAGCCCCGAGATGAGCGCCTCCAGCCCCAGGCCGAACGCCGTGTCGGCGGGGCGTCCGGGGCCGGCGGAACTGCGCACGGCGGCGGTGAAATGCGGGTTCGCCTCCGCCATGGACCCTGGCTCGAAAATGTCCCCGGGGGCGGTCACGTCATAGGCGGACCCGAAGATAAAGGACTCCAGGGCTACGATCGCGGACACAATCCGCTCCTCCGGGAAGCCTGCGTCCAGGAACCCCTTGCTCACCGTCTCGTACATCGCCAGGGTCTGCGGGGCGTCCGTGACCGGCAGCACGGCGATGACGGGAATCAGGGGCGTGTGCTCGGCAAAGACGTCCCGGTAGCTCCAAGCCCAGGTGCGCACGGCATCCTCCCAGGACTTCGAGCCGAACGCCGAGACGTCCACCAGTGACGTCAGGTGGTCCTCCACCAGCAGCAGCACGTCGCGCTTGGACGCCACGTGGTTATACAGGGCCGACGGCGCCACCTCCAGCTGCTTCGCCAGCGCTGCCATGGTGAGCCCGTCATAGCCCTTCCGGCTGACCAGGTCCAGGGCCGCCGTCGTGATGCCTGCCTTGTCCAGCACCGCCGCCGATGGCCGGCCGGCCCGCCGGCGCCCCGTCCCCGCCCCGGTTCCCGTGGTGTGTCCTTCTTCGGCTGATACTGCCGGCATTCCTGCCCTTTCTTTGGTGGTCCCCAGCATTATTCCACCCGGGCACTTCCCGTCCCGGCCACAAGCAGCTATAGTTCTAATAAATGAACGGCATTCATTTAGTGCTCCCGGTCACTTCGCGGGAGGCAGAGAGGACATCATGCTGAACCTGAACCGCGACGTCGTCGTCGTTGGGGCCGGTCCCTCCGGGCTCACCGCAGCCCGGGAGCTGAAAAAGGCGGGGCTATCTGTCGCCGTGCTCGAGGCCCGCGACCGCGTGGGCGGCCGCACCTGGACCGATACCGTGGACGGCGCCATGCTCGAAATCGGCGGCCAGTGGGTCTCCCCGGACCAGACCGTGCTCCTGGACCTCCTCGGCGAGCTCGGCCTGCAGACCTACTCCCGCTACCGCCAGGGCGAATCCGTCTACATCGGCTCCGACGGCATTCCCGTCCGCTACACGGGCGACACCTTCCCGGTGGATCCCAACACCAAAGCCGAAATGGACCGCCTGGTCGCATTGCTGGACGGGCTCGCCGCGGAAATCGGCGCCACCGAGCCCTGGGCCCACCCCAAAGCGCGGGAGTTGGACACCATCTCCTTCCACCACTGGTTGCGGCAAAACTCCGCCAATGAGGAAGCCTGCAAGAACATCGGCCTCTTCATCGCCGGCGGCATGCTCACCAAGCCCGCCCACGCCTTCTCCGCCTTGCAGGCCGTGCTGATGGCCGCCTCGGCCGGCTCATTCACCCACCTGACGGACGAGGACTTCATCCTCGACCGCCGCGTAGTGGGCGGCATGCAGCAGGTATCGCTGCTGCTCGCGCAGGAGCTGGGCGACGACGTCGTCCTCAACACCCCGGTGCGCACCATCAACTGGGAGCCGGACGCCGACGGCGGCCACTGCGTCACCGTCGAATCCGACCGCGCCACAGTCAACGCCCGCTTCGTGATCATGGCCGTCCCGCCCAACCTGTACTCGCGCGTCTCCTTCAACCCGCCGCTGCCCCGCCGGCAGCACCAGATGCACCAGCACCAGTCCCTGGGCCTGGTCATCAAGGTCCACGCCGTCTACGACCGCCCCTTCTGGCGGGACAAGGGCCTGTCAGGTACCGGCTTCGGCGCCAACGCCCTGGTGCAGGAGGTCTACGACAACACCAACCACGGCGACACCCGCGGCACCCTGGTGGGCTTCGTCTCGGACGAGAAGGCCGATGCCGTCTTCGAACTTGATGCCGAGGACCGCAAGAAGGCAATCCTGGCCTCCATCGCCGGTTTCCTCGGCGACGAGGCACTCACGCCCGAGGTCTACTACGAGTCCGACTGGGGATCCGAGGAATGGACCCGCGGCGCCTACGCCGCCAGCTACGACCTGGGCGGCCTGCACCGCTACGGCAAGGACCAGCTGACCCCCGTCGGCCCCATCTACTGGGCCTCCTCCGACCTCGCCGCCGAAGGCTACCAGCACGTGGACGGCGCCATCCGGATCGGCCGCCAGACCGCCGCCCGGATCGCCGAAGTGGCAAGGGTGGCCGTCGCCGTCGGATAGCCAATAAGCATGCTTACTAATAGGCTTGCCAGTGGGGAGCGTCCCCTATGCAGACAAGCGAGGTGAGACATGACTGACGCCCAGGGCATCAGCAAGGTTACGGACATCATCAACGATTCCAAGATCGGGATGTTGACCACCATCAACGAAAAGGGCGCCCTTGTGAGCCGGCCGTTGGCCGTCCAGGAGGTTAAGGACGACGGCGACATGTGGTTCTTCACCGGCCTGGGCACGTCGCAGGTCGCCCACGTCCGGGCCGACGCGCGCGTCAACGTCGCCTTCGGCAAGAACACCGAGTGGGTTTCTGTGGCCGGGACCGCCCAGGTTGTGACCGACCGGGCCAAGATCCACGAGCTGTGGAACGAGGCGGTCGAGGCCTGGTTCCCGGACGGGCCGGACACCCCGGAGGTATGCCTGCTGCACGTCGATTCAGACTCCGCGGAGTACTGGACCAGCCCGGGCGGCACTGCCGCCACGGCGCTGCAGTGGGTGAAGTCCAAGGTCACCAACAGCCGCATGAGCGTCGGCGAAAGCGACACAGTGGAACTGTAAGTTTCCTGAAACGGTAAAGGCGGGGCGGCAGCCCCGCCTTTTCTTTTCCCCCGTTAGTCCCGCCCGGTCAGGGCGCCGAGTACGGCGGGAAGCAGTACGCCGTTGCGTCCCCACACAGGGTCGAGGATCTCCACGTACCAGGAGTCGGCAAGCAGTAGCGCCAGGGCGTCATTGGTCTCGTCGGCCCAGTCGCGGATCTGGGCCTCGTCCACCGGGTTCTCGCTGGAGCCCAACACGGTGGTGACTTCCGTCCCGGCCAGGGTGACCGGGATGGACGCGCTGCTGGCCTCACCCGGAGCGTGGGCCACCGTGACCAGGTCAGTCCGGGTGGACAGCGCCAGCAGGTCTCCGGCAACGGCAGCGCTGCAGAAGCCTGTCACGTACTCCCGCTGTGCAGCAGACTCGGTTTGAACGCCTGGCTGGGACTCCTTGGTGAACAGCCCGTTGCGGTTCAGTTTTGCCAGGGCTGCGGCAATTGGTCCGGTCTCCTCATCAAAGCCGGCTGCAAAGTGTCCGGGCTGGTAGGAGCTGCCGCCCTCAAGCCAGCGGGCGGTGAGCTCACCGGCGGCTTCCAGGGTGGTGGCTTGGCGCCACACCCCGCGGTCCTCAAGCAGCCGGCCGAACTGGTCGCGCTCCGGCAATTCTTCTGGCTTCATCTCCGGATGCTATCGCCGGTGCGGCGGAACCTTCCACCGCACCGACACACCACTTAACGTCCGGTCCTACGCCTTCCCGGCGGGAATGCCGGCCGCCTGCTCGGCAGCGGCGAGTGAGGCAGCAAGGCGGGTGACGGCGTCGGGATAGTCCTGGTGCGCATGCACGCGCAGCTGGTCCGCGGTCCGCATCGCCTTGATGAACGCCGAGGTTTCCGGCAGGCGCACGTCCGTGAGGGCGGGATAGTCGATGCTGCACGCCGGGTCCAGCTCGTAACGCCGCCACCTGGCGACAACTTCGTCGTGCCGCGCCGCGGCTGCCAGGTGTGCGGACTCCTGTTTGCGGCTGTTCTGCCGTGCCTGCCGCCGGCTGAGGTACCGCGGGGTTCCGCGGTAGGCGGCAACCGCTGCGGCCACCCCGGCCCCGCCCAGGAACAGGCCGGTCCAGGGTGAGACCAGCGTGGGAATTAAAAGCGCAGGGACAGCGACGCACGCGCCAAGGAACAGGTCCCAGAAGAGCTGGTCCGACCGTTCCGGCTGCCCGTCCCCCTCGGCAAGGGCACGGCGCCGGACCACAAAGACGGTGGCGGCAACACTGCAGACGAAGACAGGCCCCGCAAGCAGCAGGGCCCACACCCCTTGGACCAGACCCTCAAACAAGGATTCCCCCATGGCTGACACCCGATCCTTAACAGCGCCCGGGCCGCGGAATCCCGGGCTGGTCATTTAATTGCACAGTGTCCGGCGTGCGGGGTCAATGGCTGGTCTCTGACGTTTCGTGAAGCGGGACCGGCACGTACGGTGAGGAACATGAGACTCAAAATGTGCAGCATCCACGTCAAGGACCCCGCAGCCGCCCACACTTTTTACACCGGAACCTTGGGTTTCGAGACCCTGATGGCCATGCCGGAGTACAACCTGTTCATCATCAAGGACCCCGGCGCGGACGCTGGTTCGGTGGGCCTGCTCCTCGAACCCAGCGACAATCCGATCGCAGCCAACTACATGAACGCGCTGCACGACGCCGGCCTCCCGGCCATCGTCTTTGGCGTCCCCAACGTCCGGGCGGAGTACGACCGGCTGATCAATGAGGGCGTGGTGTTCCGGGGCGAACCCGCCGAGGATCCCTCAGGCATCAGCGCCGTGTTCGACGACGGCTGCGGCAACTTCGTCCAGCTGCACCAGGACTGAAATTCCTTAATGAACAGAGGCTTGTCCGCGGATCCGAGCCCTCAAGGGGCAGACCAGCGGACAAGCCTCTGATGCGGGAGAACCTAGTTCGCCTGCGCGCGGGCTTTCTTTGCAGCCTTCTTCGCGGCCTCTTCCTTCACCCGCTGGGCTTCGGCGCGGACTGCGGCATGCGTGGCGCGTTCGGTGACCAGCCACTGCGGGGGAGCCTGGAGCAGCGCGGTGATTTCCGCCGTCGTCAGCGCTTCCTCAACGCCGCCGCGGGCGAGGCCGCTGATGGAGATGTTCAGCTTCTGCGCCACCACCGGGCGGGGGTGCGGGCCGTGGCGGCGAAGCTCTGCGAGCCACTCCGGCGGGTTGGCCTGGAGTTCGGCGAACTCCTCCCGGGTGATGGTTGATTCCTGGAACTCCTGCGGTGTTGCGGGCAGGTAGATGCCAAGTTTCTTGGCAACGGTGGCCGGCTTCATGGACTGGGAGTTTGCAGAGGTCATGCTTCAAGGGTATCCGGGCGGGCGGTACTGTGAAGACGTGCCCACTGACAACACCACCCCGCCCGACGCTTCCGAGGACTCCGACGCGGGGGAGCAGGCGGCGCCGCGGACCCTCCGCATTGCCTACGTGCCGGGGGTGACGCCCGGGAAATGGATCCGCCGCTGGGAAGAGCGGATGCCGGACATTCCGTTGCAGGCGTTCATGCACGACGGCGGCGCACGCGTTGACGCTGTCCGCGGAGGCCTGGCGGATATGGCCTTTGTCCGGCTCCCCATTGAGCGTGACGGCCTGAGCGTCATTCCGCTCTACGAGGAGCAGCCGGTGGTGGTGGCTCCCAAGGGACACGAGATCTCCGTGTTCGAGGAGGTGGCGCTCGAAGACCTGGAGCAGGAGTCCTTTTTGGATGTTGCCGGCCTCGGCGGGCCGGAAGCCGCGCTCCAGGTGGTTGCCGCAGGGGCCGGGCTGGTGGTCCTGCCCATGTCCGTCGCCCGCCATTTCAACGTTAAAGACACGGTGGCCCGCCGGCTCAACGGCGCCCCGGGAACCGGGATCGCCCTGGTCTGGCCGGCGGACGCCACGGACGAGGTCCTGGAGGAGTTCATTGGGATTGTCCGTGGGCGCACCGCCCAAAGCTCCCGCCAGCCGTCCGCCCAGCCGGCCAAGGTAAAGAAGGATCCCAAACCTGACCGCCGGGGCGGGGGAGCCCGGAAGCCGGCACCCAAGGTGGCCCAGCGCTATGCCCCCAACCCGGACAAGGGCCGCGGCAAGGGATCCCGCAAAAAGGGCAAGCGCTAGCGCCGGACCGGGCCTAAACCTAGTACCGGTTCCGCGGGGGAACCCGGCCAGCGCGGGCCTGCCGCGCCTTCCGGGCCCGCATGACGCGGCTGACGATGGTGGGAAGCAGGGCGAAAAGCAGCTTTTTCATGACGTTGTTGCTCCTTGGCTTAGGGCGGGTAAAGCGAGGGCCGCCCTTCCGGACGGAAGAGCGGCCCTCGGCGGTTGTCCTAGGTGTTTTGGACGTTGGTTTTGGCGTCGGTGGCGCGGTCCTTGACGTCGGTGGCGGCGTGCTGGCCTTCGGTTTTGACTGCTTGGGCTGCGTCGGTTGCGGTGGCCTTGACGTTTTCCATCGCTTCCTGGGCCGGTTCCTTCAGGTCCTGGACCATGTCCTTCGCGGCGTCGGTGACCTTGCCGGCCAGGGGCTGGGCTGCGGTTTTGAGCTGGTCCGCGGCTTCGCGTTCTTTCTGGCTCGGCGGGATCAGGGATGACACGAGCATTCCGGCGCCGAAGGCGATCAGGCCCGCGGCCAGGGGGTTGCCTTGCGCCTTGGCTTTGACCTGGTCCGGGGCCTGGGAGATTGCGGTGCCGGCATCGGAGAGTTTGGCGGAGACGTTGTCCTTGGCGCCGTGGAGGGTGTCCCCGGTGCTGTGCAGGGCGTCGCTGGTGTGGCCGGTCCCGGAGTGCATGGTGTCCTGCACGCGGGTGGTGGCGTGGTCTGCTGCTCCCATGATTCTCTCCTTGACCCCGGTCACGGCGTCTTTGACCTTGTCGGTTTGGCGGTTGACGATGTTGGACGGGGTGACCTTGTCCGCGACGGCGTCCACGTTGGTGCCCAGCCGTGCGCGGGTTTCTTCTATGTTCTGGCGGATTGCGTCAGGGTTCTCGCTCATCGGTTGACCTCACCTGGTTTTAGGGTTGGGGGAATTTCGGAAAGGGTTTCGCCGGTCTGGGGCATGCCCTTGATCTGCTTGAGTTCCTTGCGGCCAATGCTGGCCAGGACCGCGGCGATGATGCCCCAGATGACGGCGACGATCACGGCGGCCCAGCCCAGCGGCATCAGGGCGCCGAGGGCGAACATGAGGGCCAGGGACAGGAAGACCAGGACGAAGTGTCCTGCCACTCCTGCCCCGCCCAGCATGCCGGCGCCCTTGCCCGCCTTGGTGGCTGACTGCTTGGCTTCGGCCTTGGCCAGCTCAAGTTCCTGGCGCATCAGGGTGGACAGGTCCCGGGTCACATCGCCCAGGAGCTCACCGAGGGAGGCGTTATCGGCCTTTTGATGCGCCTCACTCGGCGCAGGTTCCGGAATTGAACTACTCACAGCTGCCGTCCCTCCGTTGACCGGTAGGTTCCGTCCGCTGCACGGTAGCTGCCGTCCTCATCCCGGTAGGGGTCATCCTCGAAGCGGAGCGGGGTGTCCCCTGTGGTCCCGGCCGGCAGCGTTGAGGTTGATACCGGCGCTCCGCTGCCCACAGTCGGTTCCGTGAAGAGATCGTCGGTGCCCGCGGCGTATACCGTCTCCTGGCGGAGCGGAGCTGCCGGCGGGGCCGTGTACGTGCGCTGCGACGGGGAGGCCGCGCCGCTCCGGGTCTCAGGGGCGCCTGCGGTGAGGCCGCGGGTGAGGCGGCCGGCGAGGACGCCGGCACCGGCTGCCAGCAGCAGGAAGGTTCCGGGGCGGTTCCGGGCAAAGCGCTGGACTTCGGTCAGAAGGTCTCCCGGCTCCCTGTTTTCAAGCCAGGTGGCCATGGAGGAGGTGCGCTCCGCGGCCTGCCGGATGAGGTCGCTGGCCACACCCTGCTGGTCCGGGGCGTCCGCCATGTTCTGCAGCTGGCCGGAAATGGTGCGGATGCCCTCGGCAGCCTTCTGCTGCTGCGTCCCGGCCTGGCTGCTCAGGCCCGTCTTCGCCTGGTGCAGCAGGTCCTGCGCACTGTGCTTCGCCTCGGCAGCCACATTGGCAGCCTCACTCTTGGCCGTCTGGGCGACTCCCTGGGCTGCGGAGGCCGCGTCGCTGGCTACGTGCGAAGCCTCCTTCTTGGCCGCTTGTTTCTTTGAGGTGCCGGAGGTGTCCGCGGCAGCAGTGAAGCTGCCGTCAACTCCTGTGGTCGGTCCGCCGTACGGGTCGGCCGGCGTGGTGTTCGGGGTCTGGGGCCATTGGTTCTCTGTCATCGGGCTCTCTTCCTCACGGGTTGGCTGGCGATCAAGAACCAGCAGTGCTGGCGATTAGTAAGCATGGTTACTAACTAGATCCTAAGCACACTTCCCATTTGATGCGCAAGGGGCGCCGGCTGCTGCTTTGCATTTTCCGCGACCAGCGTATGGGGCGGATAGTAAGCCTACTTGCGAATTTGATGCTAAGCATGCTTATTGTAGGAGCGTAGAGAAGCAGGCCCACCCGCCCCTTGCCGCCTACAGGAAGGCCATGGCCGATGACGAGCAACCTTGATCCCGACGCCCGGAACAGCTACCGCCTCATCACATTGGCGGCACGCCTGGTCCAGCGGCGGCAGGATGACGCGCTCGCCCATCTGGGCCTGACGCGGGCTGCAGTGATAGCCCTGGAAGGGCTGGCCGCAGGCCCGTTGAACCAGGAGCAGCTGGCTGAAGCCATCCGCGTGCAGAGCCAGACATTGGGCCGGATCCTTACCCGCCTCGAGGCAATGGGCCACATTACGCGGACCCGGCAGGCAACGGACCGCCGGCAGCTTAAAGTTGAACTTACCGAAGCAGGCTTCGCGGCCTTGGAAGCTGCCCGGCACGCCGAGATCAATGCCTACCCGGATGACCCCAGCATTGGCTGGAAAGTGCTGCAGGACGAGTTGACCAAATTCGTTACTGCCCTCCCTGCCAGCCGGCATCCGGAAGTAGTCCCCTTCGTGGCACCCGACCACCGGACGCGCAGGCCCCACACGTCCAGGCCCGGGGGCCGGCGGGGTCCGGACCAACCGCTGCAGTCGGAAGCGGGCCAGCCAATGGAGCCGCACCAGCAGCAAAGTCCGGAGGACAACGCCTAGCGCTGGTTGCCGTCCTCTTCGTAAGGCTGCCCGCTATGCTGGTTGAGCCCGGCTACCCGGCGGGTACGGCCGGTCCAGTGGACCAGCGAAGCAGTGCGGCAACGTCCACGCCGTCCGGCAGGACGGGGCCGGGGACCAGCAGGACCCGCGCATCCGTCAATGCGGCTGCCCTCAGCAGCGCCGCAGGTGCGGGAACCTTCCCCAGCACTCCAGCAGCCAGGGACTCCTCTTCGGCAGTGGCCACCCAGGGTTCGGCATCAAGTGCCAGCAGGGTCCGCTCCGACAATGCGGCGTCATCCAGGATCAGGACATCCACCTGGGCCTGCTGCAGGGCATGGACCACAGCCCCGATGCCGGTGGCCGACTCCGGATTTGCCTGGCCTTCCTGCGTGGCCAGCCGGTCCATAACCTCCTGCTGCTCGGCAGCCCAGAGTTCCGCGACGCGCTGGTTCACCTGATCGGTGAGTTGCTGTTCATCGGCCCCTGCCGTGTGCGTGTGGGAGTCGACCATCGAAACCAAGGCCTGCGTGGATTTCGAGAGCTGGTCCTGTACCAGTCCGCGGGCCCGGATGTCGCCTGCCAGGACCACCAGCCTGGCCCCGCTGTCACCGACGATCCTGTCGATCTCGCCGGCAACCTCGTCCGCGTTGCGGCGCCAGACGTCCTCCGTGTGGTGCTGGAACCGGAGATGGGCCCAGCCCCCGCCCTGGAACTTGCTCACATGCTCTGTCTCGCCCTGCACTTCCTGGGTGCTGGCAGGAGCGCCAGAACCGGCGTGGTACAACCTGATCTCCCCGTGTTCGCGGCTTACTTCCGCAACCACGTAGGCGAACTCTTCGGGCCGGTGTTTCACCAGCGGCAGCAGATCGGGAACCGGGTCCACGGAGATCCGTTCCGGCAGGACCAGCTCACCGGGGAGGACCTCGTTAACCGCCGCCTTGCCCTGGTTGACCAGGACAAACCGTGCCACCGGGGCCGGAACGCCGCCGGCCGCAAGCGTCACGGCCTGTTCGATGGCGTCCAGATCCTGCGCCGCGGCTCCTTCGGACTGCAGCCGGGTCCGCAGATTGCCGGGCAGGACGTCCCCGGCTTCCAGGGTGTCCACCGTGCCAGTTCCCGCGTTGACGTAGGCGGTGCACCATGGCCCGGGCAGCCGGTACAGGTCAGCGTAACGCTTGAGGCTGCCCGTCACTGTTCTCCCTCCTCATCATCGATGGGGTCCGGTGCTGCGACGGGGTTCAGTGCCTCCTGGACCTCGGAAGGATCCGTGCTGTCCGGAAACGGCTCGGTTTCGCGGAATTCTTCCGCGTGGGCCGGCTGGTTCCCCCGGACGGCCCCTTGGGCCTCGTGTTGCATCTGGTCATCCAGATTGGAGCCGTGTTTGGCGTTGCCTCGTTCGGCCATGACGATCTCCTTCGCGCGTGATTAGTATCACAGGCTTACTAGTTCGTCATTTCACGGTAGCACCGCCATGCGGCCGACTGAAGGGGGATTCAGCGGGCAATTCGCCTAAGCCGGGCAAGCGTCCTTCAGTGCCTGGACTGACTCTTCCGGCACCTGGTCGCCGGCCTGCGCAATCTCGCCCAGCGGCGTCGTAATTTCCGCGGGAACACCTGCCGTACGGGCTGCGGAGACCAGTCCGGCCAGAACCTGCTTGTCCTCCACGCTTACCAGTCCGTCCTGGACCACGGCACAGATCTGCCGCTTCACTTCGTCCGCGGCCGCCGTGGCAACCTTGGACGCGGCGTCACTGGCGGCATTGGTGGCGGCCTCCTCCACGGCACCGCAGCCGGCAAGCAGCAGCATCAGGGGGACGGCGGACAGGGCGGCAAGGCGGCGTTTCATTCTTCCAGCCTAGCCGCTGCTCCACCACCGTCCCGGGCCGGGGCGTGTCAGTGCGAAGTGGCCGCCGGCACACCGAGCACGCTGTCCAGCAGCCCGTTCCGGAACTTGCCGTCCGGGTCATGTGCTGCTGCCAGCGAGCGGAATCCGGCAAACCGGGGGTACAGCTGCTCCCAGTCGTGGCCGTCGGGTGAGAACAGCTTGCCCCAGTGCGGCCGGGCCCCGAAGGGACGGAGCCGGTCCTCAAGTTCGGGAAGGAGGGCCTCCACCTCCGGCTGCAGGGGCTTCCAGGTGAAATGCAAGGCGGCGCTCTGTTGGCGGTAGAACGGGCTGAGCCAGAAATCGTCGGCCGCACCGGTGCGGATTTCCGACACGAACAGCAGGGGTGCCAGCTTGTCCGCCAGGCCCCGCAGCGCGTCGATGGCGGCGGGTGCGTGTTCCAGCGGAAGGATGAATTCGCTTTGCAGTTCCTCGCCCTTGCTGGGCGTGAACTCGTGGCGGAAGTGCGGCAACCGGTCAAGCCACGGACCGGCCTCGTCCAGCTGCTGTGTGCAGTTCTCTGCGGACATGTCCGGCAGCGGGTGCCGGGGCCGGGTGGCTGCCGTCGCGCCGAAGAGGTCGGCCAGGGGCGGTTCGTCATCGAGTGCCTTGAGCCAGACCTGGCTGATGGCATCGTCGGCGTAGTTCGTGAAGAGGCTTACGCTGTAGGCGCTGGACACCAGGGCGGCGAAGTTTTCCAGCGCCCGGTCCCACGGCAGGTCCTGGAATACCCGCTGGCGCATCCGGAAGCTGGGCTGGACGGACAGCTCCAGGCCGGTGACGACGCCGAATGCCCCCAGTCCCACTACGGCGGCCAGGAACTCGTCGCCGTCCGCGCGGGACAGGGTGGCCACGTCACCGCCGGGCCGGACCAGCTCGATGGCCTGGACGGCGCCCGCCAAGGACTGGTTGCCAACCCCGGACCCGTGCGTGCCCGTCTGCACTGCCCCTGCCACAGATATGTGGGGCAAGGAAGCAAGATTATGGATGGCCAGGCCCTGCCCTTCCAGCGTGCGGCACAGCTCGCCATAGCTGATGCCGCCGCTGACGCGGACTGTGCCTTTCGCCGAATCTGGCTCGATCTGCCGGGGCAGGGCGTCCAGCATAACGTGCACGCCGTCCGTGTCGCCCACCCGGTTGAAGGAGTGCCGGGACCCCAGTGCCTTCACCCGGGGCGAGCCGGCAACAACCTCGGCCAGTTCGGCCACGGACCCGGGCCGCTGCACCTCGCGGGATGAGTAGTCTAGGTTTCCTGCCCAGTTCTTCATAAAGTCGGCTTTCGGTCGGCGGGGATGGCTCCCTCCACTGTCAGCGCTAACAATCATGGTGTCAAGGCGAGCAGCAGTCCGTCTGCCTCGCGCGGAACTAGGACCCCTCCCGGTGCTCCAATGGTCCGGATGGGCCAACGCCCGCGGCAGCCGCGTCGCCAAGGTTCCCCGGGCCGCGCCGACTGAGCCTGCGTGAGGAACTGTGCCCCGGTGAGGTCGGCGCCGATAAGGCAGGCGCCGCGCTGGTCCGCCCCGCACAGCTGGCGGTTGCGCAGCCCGGCACCCGCCACGTCCGCACCGGCATGCAGTTGCCGGCATCTCCGCCGCCATCCCCGGCGGCGGAATAGCCGGCCCGGACCTCCGCGCTCACCCTCACGCAGCCCATCACCGGCCCGGGAGTGGAGGGCGTCGACGTCGAGGTCCAGCAGGTCCGGCAGGTTCCCCTCCGCTTCCGGCGCCTCAGGCGTCAGTGGCAGGGGTGCGCGGCGGCGGGACGCGGCGGCTTCCGGTGGCCTCGAAGGCTGCGGCCAGGTGCAGCAGTGCCGAATCGCTGTACGCCTTGCCGGCGAAGGTGAGGCCAACCGGCATTGCAATGTCCGGGGCCAGCCCCATGGGCACCGTGACCGTGGGAATGCCAAGGTGCCGGGCAACCAGGTTCCCGTTGGCCACCCAGACGCCGTTGCGCCAGGCGAGGTCAGCCGAGGCTTCGTTGACGTCGGCATCCGCCGGGCCGACATCCGCGACTGCAGGGAAGACGACGGCGTTCAGGCCAAGCCCGTCCATCCACTCCTCCAGGTCCACCCGCCGCGTTTCCTCCAGCCCCTTCAACCCCTCCTCGAGGTGCGGAATGTCCACGAGGGAGGGAACCCCGTGCTTACGGATCCAGGCGGGGTAGTCGCTGATGTCGTCGTCGAACCCGTCGTACCGGTCCGGTAAGGAACCGTCCGGAGCGGGGAAGATGGCGGCACCGTCGACGTCGGCCAGCCGGTTGAGGTGCGGGTCCCCATTGGCGTCCAGGAAGTCGTTCCATGACCAGGCGGAGAGGTCCACGATCTCGCGGCGCAGGTACTCCGGCGGTACCAGGCCGCGGGTGGCGATGGTGGGCGCGCCGGGACGGTCGCCCTCATAGTTGGACACCACCGGGAAGTCGACTTCGACGACGTGGGCGCCGGCGGCTTCGAGATCCCGCCGCGCGGCATTCCACAGCTCGATGAAGGACTGCCGCGTTTCGATGCGCTGCCCGGTGGGGCCGCCGATCCCGCCAGCCGGAGCTGTTCCGGCCTCCGGGTCCGCGTTGATGTACATCCGGGGGATGCCCAGCCGCTTGCCGGCAAGCACACCCCTGGCGGCGGCACTGTCCCGGATTGCGAGGTCCAGGTAGGAGGCCGGGCGGATCTCGGAGGCCTTGGGAATCGGCACCCACTGCTGGACCCGCCAGAAGTCGCCCCGGGTTTCCGCGTCGTCAGCCACCACGGCGTCCAGGACCTCGAGGAGGTCGTCCATGGTCCGCGTGTGCGGCACCACTACGTCCATGGTGGGGACCAGCGGCCAGTTGCCCCGGACGGAGATCACGCCGCGGGAGGGGGTGTACGCGCAGAGGGCGTTGTTCGACGCCGGCGCCCGGCCTGACGACCAGGTTTCCTCCGCAAGCCCGAAGGCGGCGAAGCTGGCGGCCGTGGCCGTGCCGGAACCGTTGGAGGACCCGGAGGCAAAGGCGGCGGTGAGGTACTCCGCGTTGTAGGGGCTTTCGGCGCGCCCGTATACGCCGCGCTGCATACCTCCGTTGGCCATGGGCGGCATGTTGGTCAGGCCGATCAGGACGGCACCCCCGGCGCGGAGCCGCTCGATGGTGAAGGCGTCCTTCTGGGCCACCAGGTCCTTGAAGGCGGGAGACCCGGCGGCAACAGTGAGGCCCTGCGCCTGGTAGCTGTCCTTCGCGGTGTAAGGGATGCCGTCCAGGGGCCCCAGGGTGGCGTTCCGGGCGCGGCGTTCGTCGGATGCCCTAGCGTCGGCGAGGGCGTCCGGGTTCATCACCACCAGTGCATTCAGATGTATACCGGAGGAGTCATACTTCTCGATCCGCGCCAAATACAGCCGCAGGAGCTCCTCGCTGGTGACCTCTCCCGCCTCCAGCGCCGCACGGAGATCCCTGATGGAGGCTTCGACGACGTCGAAGCGGCCCTTGGTGCCCGGCGTGCCGGCTGTCTCGGCGAGCCTCATGCCGCACCTCCCCGCACGGCCGGCTGCTGCTGCGTGATGCAGTGGATGCCGCCGCCGAAGGCGAAGATGCCGCGTGCGTCCACCAGTTCCACGGTGCGGCCGGGGTAGGCCCGCTCCAGGATGCCGGCGGCGATGGCGTCATTGGGGTCGTTGAAGGCGCACAGTACCACCACGTTGTTTGCCACGTAGTGGTTGATGTAGGACCAGTCCACGAAGCCTTCGTCGTCCTTCAGCGTGGTGGGGGCGGGGACGTCGATGATCCGCAGGGGCCGGCCCTGTGCGTCCAGGTGGCCCGTGAGGGCTGCCTTCAGCTGCAGGTAGACAGCGTGGTCCGGGTGGGCGGGGTCATCCTGGCGGTGCAGCAGGATGGTGCCCGGGCCAGCGAAGGAGGCCACAATGTCGACGTGTCCGCGGGTGCCGAACTCGTCGTAGTCGCGGGTGAGTCCGCGGGGCAGCCAGATTGCCTTGGTAGTGCCCAGCGCGGCGTGGACCTCGGCCTCCACCGATTCCCTGGTGGCTCCCGGGTTACGGCCGGGATCCAGCTGGACAGTCTCGGTCAGCAGCACCGTTCCGTCACCGTCCACATGGAATCCGCCGCCCTCGTTTACGAGGGAGCTTGACCTGACGGGAACGGAACTTTCAGCCGCGATGATGCGGGCAACGTCCTGGTCCTTGTCCCACGCGGCCCACTCCTGCGCGCCCCACCCGTTGAAGATCCAGTCCACGGCAGCCAGCGAGCCGTCCTGCTGGTGCACGAAGGTGGGCCCGCTGTCCCGGAGCCAGGCGTCATCGAGGGGGACTTCGAGCACCGCGATGCCGTCGCCGAGCCATTCCCGGGCTGCGGTGGCATCGCGGGGATCGGCCACCACAGTGACGGGTTCGTAGCGGGCGATGGTCTGGGCCACCTTCGTCCAGGCGGCGCGGGCGCGGTCCAGCGTTGCACTTCCTACTTCGCCGAAAGTGTCGTTCGGCGGCGGGAAGGCCATCCAAGTGCCCTGGTGGGCGTCCCATTCAGCGGGCATGGAGGTTGCCGGTGCGGGTTTCGCGGCGGCTGCGGTGGGGGCGGGAGCGGGTTTCATCGGTATTCCTGGGTCTTTCGGTCTGGCTGGTGGAGGGAAAACGTCTTAGGCGGGCTGGCCCACGCGGGCACTGGTTACGGCGGGACGGTCGGCCGGGGAGGCTCCGGCGTCGTATGCCACCTTGCCGCCTATTACGGTGAGCCGGGTGGAGTTGGTGAGCAGTTCGGCGGCGTCTGCCTGGAGCGGGTTGGTGTCCAGGACGGTGAAGTCCGCCAGGTAGCCGGCCGCGATCCTGCCCTGGCGGTCCTCGGCGCGGCAGGAGTAGGCGGCGTCCCGGGTGGCATGGCAGAACGCATCAGCAAGTTCCAGGGCGTAGTGGGGCAGGTTTGCTTCCAGCGCGGGGTCAAGGGCGGAGCGGCGGGTGGCGGCAACGTACATGTTGGGCAGCGGCTGGTGCGGTGCCGTCGGCGCGTCGGTGCTCAGTGCAAGCGTGGCGCCGGCTTCCGTGAACTCGGTCCAGGGGAAGGCCCGCTCGCAGCGGTGGTCGCCCAGCATGCTGCGCCAGTTGTCCTGGATGGCAGGGTCGGCGTGGACGGGCTGCATGGAAGCCACGACGCCGAGGGCGGCCAGCCGCTTTACGTTCGCCTCCGTGACTGTTTCCAGGTGTTCGATGCGGTGCCGGCGGTCCCGCGGCCCGTTGCGGCGGTACGCCTCCTCCAACGCATCCAGGGCGATGTCCGACGCTTCGTCGCCGATTGCATGCAGGGCGATCTGCAGCCCTGCGGCGTCCGCCGCAACCACGACCGGGGTCAGCGATGCGCGGTCCCAGACGGGCTCGGCGCTGCTGCCGTCGGCGTACGGCTCCTTCATGGCGGCGGTGCAGCTGTCGATGACCCCGTCCACCATCACTTTGATGCCGCAGATCTGCAGCCAGTCATCGTGCAGTTCGGCCGCCAGCCATGCGGCCTTGGCCACCTGTGCCAGGTTGTCGGACTCCGCTTCGTGGCGGGCCACCAGGAGGTGTCCCTTGACCCGGATGGGCAGGGTGCCGTTCCGGCGTTGCATGGCGCGGCGGAAAGCGGCAAGGTCGTCGTCCTGCACGGCCATGTCCACGGCACTGGTCACGCCAACGGCCAGGTAGTTGGCGAAGGCCTCCTCCAGCTGGGCGTCGCGGTCCTGGTCCGTGGCATGCGCCGCAAGGGCGGGCCAGATCATTTGCTGTACTGCCGTTTCATACAGCACCCCATCAGCCTCACCCGTCTCAGGGTCCCGGCCGATGCGTCCGCCGATGGGGTCCGGGGTGTCTTTGTCGATGCCCAGTTCAGCCAGGGCAGCGCTGTTGACCCAGACGGAGTGCAGGTCATTGGCGTCCAGATAGACGGGGCGGTCCGGGACCGCTGCGTCCAGCAGCTGGCGGGTGGGAGCCTGTCCGTCGAGGGCGCTGTGGAGCCAGCCGGCGCCGAGGACCCGCGGTGCATTGCTGGCCGCGGCAGCGTCCCGGAGGCGCTGCTGCAGCTCGGCGAGGCTGATGGCGTCCCGCAGCTGGACCTTCTGCAGGGCCTGGCCCGTCATCAGCAGGTGGGTGTGCGCGTCAACGAAGCCGGGCAGGACAAAGCGGCCCGCAAGGTCCACTTCCGCGGCGCCTTTCCCTGCCGCACTGCGGGCACCGGCTTCGTCTCCCACGTGGATGAACTGTGATCCTTCCACCACGAAGGCTTCCGCGGGAGCGCCGTCGGCCGTGAACACGGCGGCGTTGGTATAGAGCGTGCGTGCAGGCAAGGGAGTGCTCTCCTTCAGGTCGGGGAGGGACATTAGACGATGACCGCCTTGTTGATATTGGTCGAAGGGTTGCCGGCCGCATCCCGGTTCATCCGGACGGACAGGCGGGAGATCAGGATCAGCGGAACCGCCAGGACCAGGGTCATGCCCGCCAAGACGTAGCCGAGGACGTCATACCCTGCCGAAGCCGAGACGAACGTTCCAAAAAACGGGGCGAACGAGGAGCCGATCAGGTAGACGCCGAGCACCGGGGCGGACCAGCGCCCGGATGCGTCCAAAGCGGCCGCGGTGGCCACAATGTAGATGAAGGCCAGCATGTAGATGGTGTTCCAGGCGATGATCACGGCCATGTACAGGCCCGGATCGGTGACGGTTCCGGACAGCATCTTTAATGCTGCCCCCGCTACCAGCGCCACCGCCAGCGGCGCTGTCCTGCCGAGCCGGCGCCCGGCGAGCCCGATCAGGCCCGAGGCGAGGAGCCCTCCGAGGGTGGAGAGGCTGAGAACCAGGCCCATGCCGGTTTCGTCGAGCTGCGCCTGGTCGGCTCCCATGGTGGCGGCCACAGCCCAGAGGGAGTCCTCACTGAGGGCCCACAGTGCGAAACAGGCCAGCAGGCCGAGCCCGGCGAGGGTTGTGGATCGGGAGCCCTTGCCCGGCGCGGCGGCTTCCCGTAGTCCGTCTGTACTACCGGCAGGGTTGCCCGGCAGCCAGGCGGTGGTGAACAGGGCGGCCAGGGCAAGGCCCGCAAGCAGGCCGAACGCACTGCCCATGCCGGCGCCCACGGCCGGGATGACAAAGAGAATCACGGAAACGATCACGCGGTTGGCGAAGCCGCTTAGGCCCGAGGCGCGGTCCGGGTTGCGGAGGGCACCCAGCGCGGCGCCGCCTGCCGAGACGGCCCCGCCCGCGCCGAGCCCGCCGAGCAAAATACCGGCGACGACGACAGGAACGGACGGGATGAAGGCCGCGGCTGCGAAGCCTGCCGCAGCAAGCCCCAGGCCGGCACGGGCCACCAGGTATCTTCCATTTCCGGAAGCCAGCCTGGACGTCAGCAGGCAGGCCACCGCACAGGCGAGCAGCGATCCGGTCATCAGCGTGCCGGCTGCGGTGTCCGGAAAGCCGAGGTCGCCGGTCAGTGCGACGATCATGACGGGAACCAGATTGGCGGTCATGAAGCCGACAACGCTGATGCCGAAGACGGAAATTGCCCGGCGCGGCGTCAGGGGTACGCGCCCTATGGTGGGGTCGTCCTGGGACATGGACTTCTCCTTGCTGGGGTGGAGCGAATGCCGTCACAAAATGAATGGCCTTCATTTATTATGGAGATGCACCCCGCCCAGCACAAGTGTTTTAGTGAAAGCCTTTCAGAAACTTATCTTTGTGACCTGCCTGATCCCGGCCACGATGGTCTCCACTCCGAAAGCGAAGGCGGCATAGGAGCGCTCCGCAGGGGAACCCAGCCCGCTGATGGCAGCCGTCAGCGCGGGAAATTCTCCCGGCGGGGGAGACCAGACGACGTCGGGGGCAGTCAGTTCCAGTGCGGAGCCAAGGACCAGGTAGTCCACGGTGGTGATGGCCGGGACGATGACCGAAGGGTCCAGGCCCGCCCTGCCCAGGACGATCGCCATATCCTCATAGATCCGCATCACGCCCAGGTCCTGGACGGTCTGGGTTACCAGGAGCGGCACCAGGCGCGGGTGGTCCACCAGGCAGTCACGGTATTCGTAGGCCAGCGTCCGGAGTGCCTCGTCCCAGGGCAGGCTTGCAGGATCAAGGTGCCTCCGCCCGGCGAACTCCGAGAAGACGAGCCCGCGCATCAGCTCAATAATGTGCTCGCGGTTGTCGATGTGGTTGTAGAGGGAGGCCTGGCTGACGCCAAGTTCCCTGGCCACTTTCGGAAAACTGAAATCTCCGGTGGCATCAACCAGGGACAGGGCGGCGCGGATGATGGCATCCACGGACAGCAGCGGTGATCGCGGGCGCGGCATCGGAACTCCTAAGCACAGGGCGGTCCGTTCAATGTAGCTGGCCGTTCCGGTCCACGGCGGCAAGGATGGCTTCGGCCAGTTCCGCGGGCCTGGTGAACTGCGGCCAGTGGCCGGTGGGCAGGTCCACGTATTCCACGTCCCGCATCCGGGCAAGCTCGGCCACGAACGGATGGCCTGCCTCGATCCATTCGCGCAGCATGGCAGAGGGGAATTCGCAGGCGATGACTGTGGCGGGAACGTCGTAGCGCCGCTCGTCGTGCAGGTGCTGCGGCTCGTAAGCCACGCCCATGGGCTGTGGAATGGCCCGTGCACGGAACTTCCGGCGGAGGCCGTCATCGAGGTCCACCAGGTCCGCGTCTTCGAATCCTTCCCAGGGCGGAAGCGGAACGTCGTCGCCCTCGGCCGGCAGTTCATCGTTGATCACGCCGCCCTCCCCGAGGGGGCCGCTGTCCACATAGATGGCCCGTGCAATCCTGTGCGGGCGGGCATCAACCACCCCGTGGATGATGGCCCCGCCGCCTGAGTGGCCCACCAGAACCACCTTTCCCTCGATGGCGTCCACTTCCGACACCACGGCGTCGATGTGCTGGCGCAGGCCAATCCCGGCACGGTTGGCATCCACAGACTCCAAGCCGGGGAGGGTGAGGGGATGAGTGCGGTGTCCCGCAGCCTCGAGCGCCGGCGTCACCTCCTCCCAGGAGGAAGCGTCCAACCAGAAACCGGGAACCAGGATGATGTCCATGACGGAACCCTACTCTCCGGGGGCGACAAAAAGGCCGCCGGCCAGGCCTCCCCGGGTGCGCAAACAGCAGAGGGGGCTTTTGCAGGCGGAAGGGCAGCAGTAAAGTCCGGACATGACTGCTTCCTCCCCAGCGCAGCCCGCCAGTCCGGCCAAGCGCGAAACATTCTCGTCCCGCCGGCTCTTCATCCTCTCCGCCATCGGCTCGGCGGTGGGGCTGGGCAACATCTGGCGCTTTCCCTACATCGCCTACGACAACGGCGGCGGTGCGTTCCTCATCCCGTACCTGGTGGCCTTGCTCACGGCCGGCATCCCGCTGCTGTTCCTCGACTATGCCGTGGGCCATAAGTTCCGCGGCTCGGCGCCGTTGGCCTACCGGCGGCTGCACCGTGTCGCAGAGCCGCTCGGCTGGTGGCAGGTGCTGGTCTGCTTCGTGATTGCCGCCTACTACGCAGTGATCATCGCCTGGTCACTGATGTACACGGTTTTTTCCTTCACAGAGGCTTGGGGTGACGACGCCGAGGGCTTCTTTTTCGGGAACTTCCTTAGCGTCGCCGAGGCTCCCGGCCTGGGCTTCGAGTACGTGCCGTCCGTGTTCTTCCCGCTGCTTTTGACCTGGGCCGCCGTCATCTTCATCATGGTGGCCGGGATACGGAAGGGCATCTCCCGCGCCAACGCCGTCCTGCTGCCGCTGCTGATGGTGATGTTCCTGCTCCTGGTGGTCCAGTCGCTCTTCCTTCCGGGTGCGGCTGAAGGCCTAAACGCCTTCTTCACTCCTAATTGGGCGGCGCTCGCGGATCCTGGCGTCTGGGCGGCAGCCTACGGGCACATCTTCTTCTCCCTTTCCGTGGGGTACGGCATCATGGTCACCTATGCCTCCTACCTGAAGCGCCGGACGGACCTGACGGGCTCCGGCATGGTGGTGGCCTTCTCCAACTCGGGCTTCGAGATCCTGGCCGGAATAGGTGTCTTTGCCGCCCTGGGCTTCATGGCCCAAGCAGCGGGTACTGCGGTGGACGAAGTGGTGACGCAGGGCATCGGGCTGGCGTTTGTCGCGTTCCCCACCATCGTGTCCCAGGCCCCGTTCGGAGCTCTCATGGGCGTGCTGTTCTTCGGGTCACTGGTTTTCGCGGGCATCACGTCCCTGATCTCGGTTCTGGAAGTCATTGTGGCCGCGGTCCAGGACAAGCTCGGCTGGGGCCGGGTCCAGGCGTCGCTGGTGGTCAGCGGTCTGGTGGCGGCGGTCTCGCTGGGACTTTTCCCCACGGCCACCGGCCTCTACCTGCTGGACACCTCTGATGCATTCGTCAACAGCTTCGGCATCACGCTCGGGGCCCTGGTCACTGTCGTGGTGCTCGCGTGGTTCCTGCGCAAACTGCCTCTGCTGTCCGCCCACCTGAACAGGATCTCCACCGTCAAGATGCGGCGCACGTGGATGATCTTGGTGGCCGGCGTCGTCCCATTGGCGCTGATCTACATGGTGTCGAACGAGTTCATCAGCAAGATCACCGCCACCTATGAGGGTTACCCGGAATGGTTTGTGGGCATCTTTGGCTGGGGAATGGCCGGGGTCCTGGTGGTGCTGGCACTGGCACTGACATTCATCCCCTGGAGCCACCGGTCCAAGGCCCACCACGACCCCGAATACGACGCCGTGGTGGCCGAAGAGGAAAAGGAGAAGGCACTGTGACGCCGATAGCCATCACCATGATGATCATCGCCATCCTCACCGTCTGGGGCGGCCTGGCCCTGGCCCTGCTGAACCTGAAACGGCACCCGGAGGACGAGGGCGCGCTGCCTGAGGAGCACGCCCCGGAGCTCTGATGGAACAAGGTTATGGGGGAGTGCAGCACCGTTGAAGGGCGCTGCACTCCGCCTTCACCTGCCGGGAGGAGCCGGGAAGCCGACGGTTCAGTGGCAGCGGTGCTGCCTGCTGCGGTGGCCTTTGGCTGCTTCAGGATCGACGGCGTTTCCACGCTCTGGTTCAACACCGGCCAGGTCCAGTCAATTTTCTGGATGCCGAGGGTGGGGAAGTACGGAACGTTCCCGTTGGAACCGTCGTAGTAGTGGAAGGCCAGGTAGCTGATTTACAGCGTTGAACGCCCTGAGCGCGCTCCTCCCGGCCCCGGACCCTCACCGCCGCCGCTTCCGGTCCTTCCCGCCGGCGCGGTCCTGCCGTTCCGCCAGATCCCGCTCCGCCCAGCGCTGCGACTTCCCGGCTGACACCACCTTCTGGTGCCACTCCCGGTGGTACGCCCGCTGGGCGGCCACGCTGCTGCGCCGGGCCAGGGCGGCAAGCTCGCGCTGCAGCTTCAGGTAGCTGTGCCAGCGCCGCTCCGGAAGGGTGCCGTCCGCGAGGGCCTGCTGCACGGCGCAGCCTGGTTCGCCCTGGTGGGAGCAGTCCGAGAACCGGCATCCCGCAGCCAGTTCCTCCACGTCGCCGAACATCTCCTCCAGGCCGTCCTCGGCGTCGAACAGCCCGAAGCCGCGCACACCCGGCGTGTCCATCAGCACGGTCCCGTTGGCAAGTGGCACCAGTTCCCGGGACGTGGTGGTGTGCTTGCCCTTGAAGTCGCCGGAGCGCACCGGACCGGTGTGCTGGACCTCGCGGCCCACCAGCGCGTTGATCAGCGTTGACTTGCCTGCGCCGGACGGTCCCAGGAGCACGATGGTGCCGCCCGCAGGGATTTGCTGCAGCAGTTCGTCGATGCCGTCGCCTTTTTCTGCGGACGTGGTCACCACCTCCACCCCGGCGGCCTGGAGGATGACTTTCCCGACGACGTCGTCCGCCACGGCGGCGAGGTCGGCCTTGGTGATGATCACCAGGGGAGTGGCGCCGGAGTCCCACGCTGCCACAAGGGTCCGCTCCAGCCGGTTGTGGGTCAGGGGCCGGTCCACCGGCACCACCACACCCACCACGTCCATGTTCGCCGCCAGGACCTGTTCCGCGGACGAATCCTCGAAAGCGCGCTTGCGGCTGAGTTCGGACAGGCGCGGCAGGACGGCCAGAATCTGGCGTTCGCCGGCGCGGTTGGGGCCGGTCCACACCCAGTCGCCGGCGACGGGAACGCCGCCGGCCAGGGGGTAGGGAAGGTGCAGGAGGTCGTTGCCGACGGCGACCAGCAGCCGGTTGCGGTCCACCCGGACCACCCGCCCGCGGCCGGTGGCGCCGGGGCAGGGGTGTTCGTTGAAATGCCGCGCTACTGGCGCCGCATAGCCAAAGGCGGTGGGGCCTTCGAAAAGTAACTTGTTGCTGATTCCAGTACTGTCCAGGGCGTTGCCTGAAGAAGTGTTCAGTGTGGTTTCCTCGGGAAGATCTCCCGATGCACCAGGGTGCGTCAGGCGACGCTGATGCAGGCGGGGGAGTGGGGCTGGTTGATGGATGCGGGGCGCTCCGGGCGCGCAGCAGCTGCAGTCATCAAAACCACCTCCATTCCCTCCAGGGGTCCTCTCCGCTCTGCCGGGACGGCCGGGACGGCAGGGGCGACCGTGTCCCACTCTAGCCGCGGCCGGCGTCGGGGGCCAGAGCCAAACGGGAAGCTTAGCGCTGCAGTTCCAGGGCCCGCTTCTGCCGGCCGGAGATTGACGAGACGTAGCCGCAGTTTGAGCAGGTGATGTTGTATTTCCGGGACGTGGTGAACACCGGGATGAAGAACAGCGTGAACTTGGTGGTGCGCTCTTCCAGGTGGTGGTGGACGAAGGAGCGGCAGTACTGGCAGGTTGCGGGCTTGCCGGGGAGCGCCTTGAGTACCGTCTTGAAGCCGAAGAGGAGGAGCATGGCGGGGCCTTTCGTGGTCCTGTGCTTATCGGACCACCTTAGGCGGTTTCGCCGCGGTTGTTCATGGGTACGAGTGCTCATGCGCGTGCCGTTGCGGTGTAATACTGAGGGTCGGCACAGGCATTCGGCGTTGGGGGGACTTCGAAGACATGGTTCTGGACACCACCACGCTCAGGATCGCCTTCGGCCTGATGGCGCTGGTCCTGGTGGTGCTCTTCTACTTCTCCGCCTACCGCATCACGCGCTCGCCGTACAGCGGCTGGTGGTGCCTGGCGCTCGTGTTCTTCCTCGCCGGATCCGCGTGCTTCCTGCTGGACGGGACGGTCCACCAGGTGTGGGCCAACCCGCTGGGAAACGTGATGCTGGTACATGGCGGGGTAGCGGTGTGGGCAGGTGCCCGGTCGCTGCGGACTGTGCCGCCGCCCAAGTGGGCGTTCACGGGGATCCCGCTGGTGGTCCTGGTTGCCTCCGTGCTGGACAGCCCCGCCACGAATACCTGGTCCGGCGGTCCGGTGTTCCTCGCCGCGATGAGCGTCAGCATTGGGCTGGCATCCCGGGAGCTGTGGCGCCTGGAGCCCGGCTACTCGAGGGTCCGGATTCCCATGGCAGTGGCAGCCGGGGGCCTGGCCGCCTTCTACTTCCTCCGGTGGATCGCGTTCCTGGTCGAGGGGCAGAACGGGCCCACCTTCACCACGGTGTTCGGCTCGGCGGTGACCACTCTGGTGACCATGGTGCTGCTGGTAGTGGTGTCTTTCAGTATGGCCGCGCTGAGCAGTGAACAGCAGACCCGCGCCCTCCGCGTGGTGGCCTCCCGTGACGACCTGACCGGCCTGTTGAACCGCAAGGCCTTCATCGACCTTGCCGCCGAGCTGCTCTCCGACCGTGCCATCACCCGCGGCTCCGGCGCCCTGATCCTGGCGGACCTGGACCACTTCAAGGGTGTTAATGACACGTACGGCCACGCCGCCGGGGACAGGGCGCTGCAGCGGTTCGCCCAGTCCTGCACCGAGACGGTCCGGTCCACCGACCTGGTGGGCCGCTATGGCGGCGAAGAATTCGTGCTTTTGATCCCCGGTGCCAGCGCGGAGCGCGCCGAGCTGATCGCTAAGGAGATCAGCCGCCGGCTCGCCGCCGGACCTGCCGCGGACGGCATGGAGATGCCCACTGTCAGCTACGGAATTTCCATGTACGACGCCGATACCTCCGACGTGGAGAGCGTCATCGCCGCCGCCGACGCGGCTTTGTACGTGGCAAAGTCAGAGGGCCGGAACCGCACGGCCCGCAGCGACCGGCTCCTGTAGGGAGAGCCAAGCGGGACGCCGCCCCCGCCGAGGCCTAGTTCAGCCTGGCCGCGAGCTGCTCCTGCGGGGGTTGCCCCACAGTCGGGCAGGGTCCCACCGAACCGCGCCGGACAAGAGTTGCCGTGAATTGTGCCGGTGGGGCAGGTGCAAGGCCCTCCATCTGGCGGATCAGCGCCTTGGCTGCAGCCACACCCATGTTGTAGACCGGCTGGGCGATCACGGTCAGGGGTGGTGTGGTGAGCCGGGTCCAGGGGAAGTCGTCGTACATGAGGAATGAAACATCGGCCGGAATGGACAGCCCAAGTTCCTGGATCGCCTCCACCACGCTGAGGGCAATCAGGCCATCGGAAGCGACCACTGCAGTGGCCTGCTCCGGCCCGCGAAGGACTTCCCGGGTGATGCTGCGGATGGAGTCAGCGTCGCCGGCATTGAGCCGGACGAGGTCCTCCGGAAACGGAAGGCCAGCCGCCAGGAATGCCTTCCGCATTCCCTCCAGCCGGTCTGCGATCTGCGACGAATCCAGCGCCATTCCCGGGGTGTAGGGAGCCTCGGTCCGCAGCGTGGAAACGAAGGCAATCCTGCGGTGGCCGGCGTCGAGAAGATGCTGCGTGGCTTCCAGCGAAATCTTCACCATATCCACCGCTACCGTCTCCACGCCCAGGTCTCCGCCGGTCCGGTCAATGAAGACCAGGGGGCGGCCTGACTGGTGCACCTGCTGCAGGTGCCCGGTATCCACCGATGATGCGGGGGCAACGATCAGGCCGTCCACGCGCTTGTCCAGCAGGACCCGGACGGCGTCAACTTCAGTCCCCCGGTCTTCGTCAGTGTTGACCAGGATGACGTTGTAGCCAGCCTTCTTGGCGGTGTCGGTAATGCCCCGGGTAGCAAGTCCGAAGTGGGGGTTTTCGATATCGCCGACCACCACGCCGATGGTGTGGGATTTCCCTGTATTCATGCTGCGTGCAAGCTCGTTCGGACGGTAGGACAGTGCCTCGGCTGCGGCGAGGACACGTTCACGGACGTCATCGCTGACAGCACCGTAGTTGCCCAGCGCCCTCGCGGCCTGGGCCTTGGACACCTGGGCTGCCTTGGCGACGTCGGCAACGGTTACGTCCCGCCGCCTCGTTCCTTCACCGTTCATCTTCACCTTTCGACGGGCTGTTGACGGCCCCTGTGACTTAGGCTACATTTCTATCAATCGATGTGAGTCCGGTCTCAATCCTAGGTGGTGAGACCGGACTCAACAAGAAACATCGGCCACTTTCTTTGGCGGCCCTGACAGCACCGCCTCCCCATCAACGATTGGACAACGCTGTGAAAAAGCTGAACTTCCGTCCCGCCGGCATCGCCGCGGCTGCCTTGGCCGCAGTCCTGGCGCTCTCCGGCTGCGGCTCTACCACCGCCGCCTCCACCACGGAGGACAATCCCTACGGCCTGATCCAGCCCGGCACCATCCGCGTGGCGAGCCTGGGCGACTCGAAGCCCTACACATTTGCCGATGCCTCTGGCAACTTCACGGGATTCGACGTGGAACTCTTCAAGGACGTGGCCCACCGCGCCGGCGTAGACAATGTGGTCTTCACCGGGCAGGACTTCTCCGGGCTCCTGGCCGCCGTGGCCAACGGCCAGTTCGACGCCGGCGTGGCCGCAATCGGCATCACGGACAAGCGCAAGGAGACCGTGGACTTCTCGGATGGCTACCTTGCCGGCTACCTGACCGTCATCACCACGAAAACCTCCGGCATCACCGGCGCCGACGGCCTGGCAGGAAAGCGGCTCGGCGTGGTTCAAGGCACACTTCAGGAAGCCTATGCCGTGAAGAACTTCACGTCCGCCAGCCTGGTCCGCTTCCCGGACAACAACACCGCCATCGCAGCGGTCAACAGCGGCACCGTGGACGCACACTTCCTGGACTACGAGGCCGCGAAGGCCTACCAGGAACAGCACGGCCTGGTCAGCGCGGCTGACATTCCGTCCTTCGACGCCCCGGCCGGATTCGCCGTGGCCAAGGGCAAGACGGCCTTCAAGGAGGCCCTGAACAAGGGCCTCGCCGAAGCGATGGAAGACGGCACCTGGAAGGAGCTCTACCAGAAGTGGTTCCCGGGCTCCCCGATGCCAGAGCAGTACCTGCCCAAGGCCGAGCAGACCGCCGCAGCTGAGCCGGCCAAGTAGTCCCACGGACATCTGACCGGGCGGGCCGCCTCAAGCGGCCCGCCCGGAACCTCCAAACAATCTACGTCTGAGAGCAACCATGGACTGGTTCAACACCATCATCCGTACCTTCTTCGACTTCGGCGCAATGGCCGAGGTCCTGCCCCAACTCCTGGCGGTCGGCCTTCTCAACACGCTGATCATCTCCATCGCCGCAACCGTCCTTGGCACGGTGCTGGGAATGGTGGTCGCCGTCATGGGCATTTCACCGTCCAAGTGGCTGCGGGTTCCGGCCAGGATCTACACGGACCTTTTCCGCGGCCTGCCCGCCATCCTCACCATCCTGCTGATCGGCCAGGGCTTCGCACGCCTCAGCCAGTCGATTTTTGGTCCTTCGCCCTACCCCCTGGGGATCATCGCCCTTAGCCTGATCGCCAGCGCATACATCGGCGAGATCTTCCGTGCCGGCATTCTCAGCGTGGACAAGGGCCAGGGCGAGGCCTGCCGGGCCCTGGGCATGAGCTACGCCAAGTCCATGGCACTTGTTGTGGTGCCCCAGGGCATCCGCCGGGTGCTTCCGGCGTTGGTAAACCAGTTCATCGCAATCGTCAAGGATTCCTCCCTGGTCTACTTCCTGGGGCTGCTCGTCACCGAACGCGAACTCTTCCGCGTGGGACAGGACGCCGCCGTGCTGTCCGGGAACCTTTCCCCGCTGGTCGCTGCGGGCATCCTGTACCTGGTGATCACCGTTCCGCTGACGCACCTGGTGAACTACTTCGACAACAGGTTCCGCACCGGCCGCCGCCGTGCCGCACCGCCCACCAGCGGTTTGAACGAAGTCAAGGAACTCGATGCGGCCTCGCCGCTCATCACCGGGAGCAACACATGAACCTGCCAACCACCACCAGCAACAACGCCTCCCAGGACGTCCAGACGTTCCACGGCTCGAGCCTGGAGCTGCGCAACCTGACCATGGCCTACGGGGACATCGAGGTCCTGCGCAACGTCAGCCTCACGGTTGCCCCGGGCACCACCACCTGCATCATCGGCCCCTCGGGTTCGGGCAAGTCCACCCTGCTGCGCGGCGTCAACCGGCTGCACGAACCCAGGAGCGGCGACGTGCTGCTGGCCGGTGAAAGCGCCCTCACCGCCAATCCGGATACCCTTCGGACCCGCATCGGTATGGTGTTCCAGCACTTCAACCTTTTCCCGGACCACACCGCCCTGGAGAACGTGGCACTGGCGCTATGGAGCGTCAAGGGCATGCCCAAGGCCCAAGCGATGGAGCGCGCCCGCCGCGGACTCGCCGAAGTGGGACTTGCGGAGCGCGCCGACCATCGGCCCAGGGACCTGTCAGGCGGCCAGCAGCAGCGCGTTGCCATCGCCCGTGCGCTCGCCATGGAACCCGAGGTCATGCTCTTCGATGAAGCCACCAGTGCCCTGGACCCGGAACTGGTCAAGGGCGTCCTGAACCTCATGGCAGGGCTTGGCCGCCGCGGGATGACAATGCTGGTGGTCACCCACGAGATGGGCTTCGCCCGCAAGGTCGCGGACCAGGTGGTCTTCATGGACGAAGGCGAAGTGGTGGAGGCAGGAACACCCGCCCAACTCTTCGACAACCCCCGCAGCGAACGCCTGCAGCGGTTCCTCTCGGAGGTGCTCTGATGCGGACCGTTGGAGCGGCACCCATCCGTACTGCCGTCGTCGGCTTTGGAATTTCCGGCCGCGTGTTCCACGCGCCGCTGATCGCCGCGAATCCAGGCTTCGCACTCGACGTCATCGTCACCTCACACCCGGAACGGGTGGCCGAGGCGGCCAGGCTCTACCCGCAGGCCCGGATCCTGCCCACCCCGGAGGAGCTCTTCGCGGAGGCGGGAAACCTCGACCTGCTGATCCTTGGCACTCCGCCGGACACCCACTTCGGGCTGGCCGCCACGGCCATCGCCCATGGACTGCACGTAGTGGTGGACAAGCCGTTCGTGCCCGCGTCGCACCTTGGCGAGGAACTGATCAGCAGGGCAGCCGACGGCGGCGTGCAGCTTACTGTGTTCCAGAACAGGCGCTGGGACGCCGACTTCCTGACCCTCCGGAAGGTCCTGGCATCAGGAGCCCTCGGGGAAGTCAGCAGCTTCGAATCACGGTTCGAGTGGTGGCGTCCCGAAGGGTTCGGCAATTGGCGGGACACGGTCTCCCTCGCCGAAGGCGGCGGCATCCTGCACGACCTGGGGGCACATCTGATCGACCAGGCCATCCGGCTGTTCGGCCCGGTGGACAGGATCTACGGGGAGACGGCAAACCGTGGACCCCACCCGGATGCCGCAGACGCCGAAGCCTTCGTGTCGCTGCTGCACGCGTCGGGTGTCCGCTCGAGGCTGTGGATGAACGGCATGGCCGCCCAGGCCGGGCCGCGCTTCCACGTCCTCGGCTCCCGCTCCGGCTACACCAAGTGGGGACTGGACAGCCAGGAACCCGCCCTGGCTGCCGGCCTGCCGCCGTCGGACACCGCCTATGGGGTTGAACCCCAGGAGCGTTGGGGGCTCCTGGGAGTGGACGGCGAAGCAAAGCCCGTACAACCGGAGCGCGGCGCGTACCCGCAGTTCTATGTGCAGCTTTCCGCAGCCTTGCGGGGGGAGGGCCCACTGCCCGTGGACCCGGCCGAACCACTTGAGGTGCTGAGGGTGATCGAGGGCATCCACGCCCTGGCCTGATTCCACCGTCCGGTTCCTTCCACGACTTTTCCTCCCTCAACGCCTAACAGCGTTCCCATCATCATGTTTTTCACAGAAAGGGACACCATGTCCTCTGCAGCATCCGCCAAGCGCGTCGCCATCATCGGCGGCGGCATCCTGGGAGTCTCCACCGCCGTGCACCTGCTCCGCGAAGGCGCCTCCGTGATCCTGCTGACCGAACGCGGCCTGGCCAGCGAAGCCAGCGGGCGGTCGCTGTCGTGGCTCAACTCCGCAGGCGAGCGGTCCACCCCCTACCACCAGCTGCGGATTGCCGGCGTGGACCGGTACCGCACCCTGTTCGCATCCGATCCCAGCCGGGAATGGCTCCAGTTCGGCGGCGGCCTGATGTGGAACGCGGACGGACAGCAGGCTGACACCGAGGCCCGGCACGCCTACGAGAAGTCCATCGGCTACGACTCCAAGCTCCTTTCTCCCGGTGACATCGCGTCCGTTACCCCCGGCATCGACGCCGCCGCTGTACCGGACAACGCCATTTTCAACCCCGGCGAGGGCTGGGTCAGCCTGCCCGACCTCATCGACTTCCTCATGGAGGAATTCCACTCCCGCGGCGGTGAACTCGTCCTGAATGCGGGCAAGACTTCCGTGATGGTGGAGGAGGGACGCGCCACGGGCGTGGAAACGGCCGCCGGCGGGACCTACCAAGCCGACGCTGTCCTGGTTGCATGCGGCGCGGCGACGCCCGCCGTCGTCGCACCCCTTGGCATCCGGATCCCCAACGGGTCACCGGTGTCCATGCTGGTGCTGACCAAGCAGGTGCAGCACGACGTCGCCGCGGTGATGAACACCCCCCGCGCCGCGCTCCGGCCCAACCCCGGCGGCACCTTCGCGCTGGACCACGACTGGTACGAGGAGCGCATCACCGAGCACGGGGACGGCTCCTTCAGCATCCCGGATGAGGTGGTACAGGAACTGGCCGACGAGGCGTCGAAGCTGGTTGCCGGCAACCCGGAACTCAAGCCTGCATCCTGGAAGATTGGCTACAAGCCGATCCCCGGCGACGGCGAGCCGGTCCTTGGCGAACTGGGGCAGGTGCCCGGCTGCTTCGTCGCCTTCACCCACTCCGGCGCCACCCTGGGCCTCATTGCCGGTGAGCTCCTGGCCGGGGAGATCCTGACCGGCAGGAAGCACCCCATGCTCGCCACCTTCCGGCCCGGGCGGTTCTCCTAGTCCAGGACGGCCGGCGGGGGAGCCGCAGGGCCCTTTCCCAGGGTTCCTAGTTAAGCTTCCCCGCCAGCCGCTCCCGCATCGAGACGCTCGCAGCGTTCAGGCCGATCAGCTCCACCTCGCGGCCGTGGCGCCTGTACTTCTCGGTGACGGCGTCCAGGACGGCGATGGTGGAGGCGTCCCAAAGGTGCGAGGCGTGCAGGTCCACCACCACGCGGTGGATGTCCGGTGCCGCGTCCAGGGCGTACTCGAACTGCGTGTAGAGGTCATTGGAGGAGGCGAAGAAAAGCTCGCCGTCCACGGTGTAGGTGGCCACGTTCTGCCCGTTGACCTCAAGCACCGTGCGTTCCACGGTGACGAAGTGGGCCACGCGGCGGGCGAACATGGCCATTGCGGCCAGCACGCCCACGCCCACCCCGATGGCCAGGTTGTGGGTGGCCACCACCGCGGCCACGGTGATGAGCATGACGGCGGTTTCGGACTTGGGCATCCGCCGGAGGGTCCGCGGCGCGATGGAGTGCCATTCGAACGTGATGGCGGAAACGAAGATCATCACCGCCACCAGCGCGGCCATGGGGATGAGCCCGACGACGTCGCCCAGCACCACCACGAGCAGCAGCAGGAAGACGCCGGCCAGGAAGGTGGACACCCGGCTGCGCGCGCCCGACCCCTTCACGTTGATCATGGTCTGGCCGATCACGGCACAGCCGCCCATGCCCCCGAGGAATCCGGTGACGATGTTCGCCACGCCCTGGCCCCACGATTCGCGGGTCTTGTTGGACCGGGTGTCCGTGATGTCATCCACCAGCTTGGCGGTCATCAGGGACTCCAGCAGCCCCACCAGGGCCATGGACAGCGAGAACGGGGCCAGGATCTGGAAGGTCTCCCATGTCAGCGGGACGTTCGGCACGAAAAGTGACGGCAGGCTCTCCGGAAGCTGGCCCTTGTCCGAGACCGTGGGCACGTCCACGCCGGCCAGGACGGCAAACACGGTGAGCAGGACGATCGCCACCAGCGGCGAGGGCACCGCCGTCGTAATCCGTGGCAGGCCCACCACGATCACCAGGCCCACCGCAACCAGGGGGTAGACCATCCAGGGGACGTCAACCAGCTCCGGGAGCTGGGCCATGAACACCAGGATGGCCAGCGCATTGACGAAGCCGACCATGACGGACCGGGGAATGAAGCGCATCAGCCGGGTCACCCCCGCGGCGGCAAGCAGGATCTGGAACACTCCGGCCAGGATCACCCCGGCAATGAGGTAGTCCAGCCCATGGCTGCGCATCAGGGGTGCGATCACCAGCGCCACGGCCCCGGTGGCTGCGGAGATCATCGCCGGGCGTCCGCCGACGAACGCGATGGTCACGGCCATAGTGAAGGACGCGAACAGGCCGATCCTCGGGTCCACGCCGGCAATCACGGAAAAGGCGATGGCCTCCGGGATCAGGGCAAGGGCAACAACCAGGCCGGCAAGGGCCTCTGTCTTCAGCCGGCGCGGTGAGCGGAGCGTGGCCCGGACCGATTGCAGCTGCTGGGGTGGAGGCGCTGCAACCGGAGAAGCGGGAGATACGGCCATGGCGGGCTCCGTTCAGGTTGGGAAGGCGCGTGGGAGCCTTCAGGTGGTGGGAAAGGGGCGCCGCGGTGCGCTCGAAACTGGGGGCACGGGCGGCGCAAGCGTGCTGCCGGACCGAGCCCCTTCAACCTTACGCGGAACGCACAGCCCGCCCTGTTGCCAAACTGTGCCTTGCCGGCCGCCCGCAGCCCGGGGGCGGCCGGAAGGCCTGCTGATAAAATGGCCGGGTTGCAGGGCGGCCTTTCTGCTGGTCCAACCAGCGCCGTATCGAAGTAGGGGACCAGACACAATCATGACGGCAGGCGGGTCACATCTCGGGACTTCGGAGAGCCAGCCGGCAGCGCCGGTCAAGGCCTCCGCGCCGGCCGCCGGACGCGCCTACCTGGCAATCATTGAAGGGTTCGTCGGCGCTCTCATGATGTTCGTCGGTTCCATCGGAACCGGCTGGATCGCCAACGGCTCGCCCATGATCCGCCAGCCCGTGGTCATCGCGCTCCGCACCGAGGGCTGGGGCGTCACCGTCTCCACCGTCCTGCTGACCGTTGGCGCCATGGTGCTGATGCGGTCCTGGCTGCGGCTGGGGCAGCGTCTGGCCGAGTGGGGGAAGTCGTCCCTGCGGTCAGTGGTGATTGCCATTTCCGCCTGGTCCCTGCCCCTGCTGTTCTGCGTGCCCGTGTTTTCCCGCGACGTCTATGCCTACACCGGCCAGGGGCGGCTGGTGCAGGAGGGCCAGAACCCCTACGAAGTGGGCATCTCCACGCTCAGCAACTGGTTCGCCCTCGGCGCCGACCCCGCCTGGGCGGAAAACCGGACCCCCTATGGGCCGTACTTCCTGTGGCTCGCGCGCGGGGTGGTGGGACTGACCGGGGCGCAGCCGGACGTCTCCGTCCTCCTCTTCCGCCTGCTGGCCGGCGTCGGGGTCCTGCTCTGCGTCATCTACGTGCCCAAACTGGCGGAGCTGCACGGCGTCAACGGCGCACGGGCACTCTGGATCGCCGTGGCCAACCCGCTGTTCCTGATCAGCTTCATCGCCAGCGCCCACAACGATGCCCTGATGGTGGGCCTGGCCGTGGCCGGCGTCTACTTCGCGGCCACCCGCCGCTACATCCTGGGGATCCTCCTGGTCACCGCGTCGATCGGGATCAAGCCGATCACTGTCCTCCTGCTGCCGTTCCTTGGAGTGATGTGGGCGGGGCCGTCCGCCACCTGGCCGCGCAAGTTCCTGATGTGGGGCGCGACGGCGGGACTCAGCTTCGGCGTGCTGCTCCTGAGCGGCATCCCCTACAACCTGGGCATCGGCTGGACCTGGGCCATCATGGACCCCACCCCCGGCTACACGGGGTATTCGCCGTCCGGCTTCCTGGGCCAGCAGGTGGAAATGCTCTCCAACGCGCTGGGGCTCCCGGGCGGCACGCTCGCCACCTGGTTGCGGACCGGCATGAAATGGGCCGCCATCGCGCTTGTCCTGCTGCTGATGTTCCGCGGCGACTACTCCCGTGCGGTGCGCCGGATGGCCCTGGCATTCACCGCCGTCGTGATGCTCTCACCCATCATCCAGCCCTGGTACATCCTCTGGTTCCTGCCGTTCCTGGCCGTCACCGGGATCCGCGACGACTGGCAGATCCGGTCCCTGTACGTGGGCGTCACTTTCTTCGTGGTGTTCGGGGCGCAGGACCAGCTGTCCGTATGGTCCTTCGTGGAGCTTCCCATCGATGCGTCCACCCTGGCGTTCTTTACCGCGCTCGCCTTTACGTTCTACCTGCTGTTCCTGGACGTGCACACCCGCAAGCTGCTGATCCAGGGCAAGCCCTGGGACCTCGCCCGGCGCGGCTGGCAGTGGCTGCTTGCTTGGCGGGGACGCGCGGTCAGCCGCTGACCCCTGGGCCTGAGCCCTAGGCGTTCGCGGCGGGAACCGGCACGGCCTTCTTACGGCCAAGCTCCGCCGTCCGCTGCACCGACCACCAGAGCAGCACCACCAGCAGGACGTTGCGGGCCGTAAGGATGGCCGCCATGACCGGGTGGGCGTGGATCAGCGGGGTGTAGAACAGCGGGTAGATCACGAAGGTGGTCATGGCGATGCCCATCAGCAGCGCTGCCGGAACTTTCCAGCGTTCCCAGTCGTGTGTCAGCCCGGCAATGACCACCGGGGCCAGCCAGATGATGAACTGCGGCGAACCCACCTTGTTGAACACGATGAATGCGGTGACCATCATGAGGGAGCCTTCGAGGAACAGTTCCTCGCGTTCGGCCCCTCGTTTCATGGCGCGGACCAGCAGGATGGCCGCTCCAATGGCGGCGAGGATGAGCAGCGGCTGCATCAGGAACGCGGCGGTGGCGGCGCCCGGACCGTAGACCTCAGTGGAATTGATGGCGGTGTTGTCCGCCATCTTGGAGCCGGCAATATTGAAGACGCTCAGCCACACCCACGGTGTGGAGAAGGTGGCTTCGAGCTGCATGCCGCGCTCGCCCTGGTTCAGGAGGAAGTCCAGAATGTGCGGCAGGCCGCCGGACAGCCACGTGCCCAGGGTGACGACGGCGGTCACGGCAACGCCGGTCAGGACCACCTGGATCCGCTTGTGGCTGGCGATCACGATCGGCGCCAGCACAGCCGCCGGCCAGACCTTGATCCAGGTGGCGATGCTGAGCAGGACGCCGGCCACCACCGGCCGCTCGGCTGCATAAAGCAGTGCGATCAGCACGATGGGTGCGGTGATGCCCTCCACCCGGGCGAAGCTGAGGTAGCCCATGAAGACGGTGAAGAACAGCCACCACCAGGCCGGGGCAGTGCCGGTCACCTTCCGCGGGCCGCGGGTCAGGTAGAGGAGCCCGACGGCGTTGAGGGCAGTGATGATCAGGAACCAGGCCAGCAGGTAGAGGTCCGGCCCGGCGATGTTCGCCAGGAAAATGGGGATCTGCGCCAGCACCGGGTAGACCCACGGGCTGATCTTCCCGTCCAGGTCCGCGGGGTTGTACCCGGTCAGGGCCCACTGCCGGTACTGCTCGGTGTCGCTGAACGTGTCGCCGTGCAGGAAGAAGGACGCCATCCAGCCCAAAAAGTAGAGATGGACGACGGCGAAGCCCCACCACACGCTGGACGGGCGGGCGAACCAGTCCACCACCCGGGCGGGGAGGACTTTGCTGCGGACCGTCACCAGGCGGTCAAAGAACCTCGCGGAAATCTCAGGACTCCTTGAGCGCAGGGGCGGCGGCCGGAGCCTTCTTGCCCAGCAGGTACAGGCGCCGGACGCTCCACAGGAACAGGACTACCAGGAGGACGTTGCGGATGGTGAGTACCAGGGCCATCCAGGGGTTGTTGTGGCTGAGTGCGTCGTAGAACAGCGGGTAGATGAAGTAGGTGGCGACGGCGATGACGATCAGCATGGCAGCCGGGACGCGCCAGTCGCGCCAGCTGTGGGCCAGGCCGACGGCGACGGCGGGGGCGAGCCAGACCATGAACTGCGGCGAGCCCACTTTGTTGAAGACGACGAACGCGGTGGCGAGGGTGAGGGCGCCGGCGAGGAGCAGCTCGGTGCGGTCCACGCCGCCGCTGATCTTTCCGTTGTGCTGCTTTCCATTGTGGAGGGCCCAGAAGGTCATGCCGGCCACGAGCAGTGCAGCCAGGATCAGGAGCGGCTGCATGAGGACGGACATGACGGCGGTGCCCGGCCCGTCCACCTGCATGGAGTTGATGGCGGTGTTCATGTACATCCGGGAATCGCCGACGTTCAGGACAGACAGCCAGAGCCAGGGCGTGGTGAAGGTGGCTTCGAGCTGCATGCCGCGGTCGCCCTGCTGGGTGAGGAAGTTCAGCAGCTTGGGGACGCTGCCTACTGCCGCTGCCAGCGCGACGACGCCCGCCGTCGTCGCAATTCCTGCCAGGACCACCAGGATCCGGTTCTTAACGACGGCGAAGAGGGCCAGCATGACGGCCGCCGGCCAGACTTTCACCCACGTGCCAATGGCCAGGAGGACGGAGGCGATGAACGGCTGGTTGACACCGTAGGCCAGTGCCACCAGGACCAGCGGGGCGGTGAGGCCGTCCACGCGGGCGAACCCCAGCCAGCCCATGAGGAAGGTAAACACCAGCCACCACCAGCCGGCAGGGATCGCTTCCGTGTGGCGGCCGCGTCCGGTGAGCTTCAGGAGCGCCCAGCCGTTGAGGAGGGTGGTCATCAGGACCCAGAGGAAGAAGAACGGTCCCGGCCCGGCGATGCCTGCGATGGCCATGGGGATGAGCGCCAGGATGGGGTAGACCCAGGGGCTGGGGCCGCCGGTGAGGTTGGCGTCGTCGAACCCGGCCATCGCCCAGTCGCGGTAGATGAAGGTGTCACTGAACGCCTCGCCGCGCAGCGAGAGTGACGCGGAGAAGATGAGGAAGACAAGGTGGACCACGATGAATCCGCCCAGCAGTCCGCGTCCCGTGTTCAGCCGGGCCCGGACGGGTGCGGGAAGGATGACATTGCGGATCCTGGTGAGATTGCCGAAGAGAACGTCGGTGGAAATGGCGGGATCCTTGTCAGTTGTGGCACACGTGTGGTGTTGCGCTGGTGCTTGGTTCTGCCGCGTGGCGGTGTCTGTGGCATCGGAGCCGGCTGAGAGTCAGCGTCCGCCCCGGATTCAACTTTAGTTGACCGCCCATTGGACGCCGTAATCACCCTGCGACGGAAAACGCTATCCGCTCTGACCTGCGGTTATTTTTCTCCAGTTGTTGGCGTTCCGATGATCCGGCATCATGATCGGACGGCACCCAGGTGCCTTTCGTCGTCTGCAGCCTTTGGGGAGCGCAGGCGGTTTGCCCTGCCCCTCTCCCCGCGATCTACCTAAGGCTCTACCCATGAACTTCCCCCTGACCCTCACCGTGGCCGACCGCCAAAGCATGGACAGCGAACTGGACGCTGCCGTCTCCGCCGCAAAGGCTCGTGCCCTTGCCGACCGGCGGCACGGCATTTTGGTCACGCGGCATGCTGCCGACAAGTTCACGATTTCCCTGAGCGAGTCCGTGCCCTTCGGCCTCACGAGGGAACAGCAGGCCTGGTAGGCCCTTTCCTGGAGGCCGGCGTCTTCCGCCGGCGCTCCACGTGCCGCCGCTAGCTCGCGGCGCCATCCCCGTCACCCGACACCCGGCCGCTGCGCTGCTGCAGCCGGTCGATGTGCTTTGACGCTTCCGCCTTGCTGAGGTCCGCAGGAAGTTCTTCCCCTGCCTCCCGCGCCAGTGTGTCCAAATAGCTCCGTTGCGCCGCGGTCATGGGTTCGTCCCCTGTCACCCAGTCTTCCGGGTCCCGGTTGAGGCCTGCATCCGGCTCAGGTGTGGAGCTGCCGATGGTGTCTTTGCCGTTGTTGTCCATGGCTAGCAGTTTAGGTGCGGGGTGGGACATTTTGGGAAGCATGCTTGCCTTTTGATCCGGCCGCGCCCCTGGGCTGCAGCGTGATTCGTCTGTCAGATATAGATCTAAGACCTGCCTACGACGGCGTCCGGAAATGCCGCAGGGACCCCATTCCGACCCTCTGTACGTAGTTGCCTGACGTCAGCTTTGGGTGTAGTCCAGCTTGTTAGGATCCGCTTAACTTCACCCTGTCAAAGGTCCTTCCAAATAGTGCGGTCATGTGATTAGTGCTGGCCGCCTAAGCCGGCGAGATCCGATAGGACGAGAGCGAGGTAGAGGGAGGTCCGACGCCAGCCGTCTTCGAGGGCATCGCCTATGTGGCCCCGGCACCGGTCGAGACGGTAATAGAGGGTGGTTCTGTGGATGTTCAGTTCAGCGCAGGTTCTTTGGGTGTCTCCGGCCCAACGCATGTACATGAGTAGAGTCTCGGAGTTTACCGTGCGGCCTTCAGCGAGCAGAGCTGCGGCATCTGCACTGATCTCCTCTATGGATCGTTGGGTCCATGGGATGTGGCGAAACAGGACAAGGGCGCCCAGGCTGTCATAGTTCGTCCGATGTGGGGCTTCGGGGACCCTTCCGGCGATGCGTGCGGCGTATGCCGCCTCCAGATACACGTCCCGGAGGCCGTCTTTCCAGTCCAGAGTTTGGGAACTGCCGACCGCCCGGACCCTGATGTGATTGGGGCCGTGCTTGAGAGCGGCTTCAATACGATCGACTAAGGCGCGGTGCTTGGTGTCGCTGGATACGAGGACTATCGCGCCATCGACGATGCCTAGAAGTGTCGGTTGATCGAGGGCTCTTAGTGCGGGGGCAACCATCTGCGCGAGATCGGTTCGTTCCCCTGCCGTTTCTGCAGGGAGGGTTTCCTCCGGTTCAAAAACTGATACAACCAACCGCTTGAACGGCTCAATGGCGTGTTCGCTGACCAGTTCGGCTACTGCATATCCTGCCGTCACCGTGTCTGGGTGAATGAGTCGTTGGAGGTGTCGGCTCTGTGCGACGAGAACGTCAATTCCTGGTGCTGTGGTAGCCAGTAGCGCATTCCGGATGTCTTCCGCCGCAGCCCGGGCATACGAATACTCCGTGGTGGTCAGTCCCGATTCCGAATCCAGGACGATCCATAGGAAGGCGATGTTTCGTCCGTTGGCCTCAATCGGGATGCACATCCGGGGCCGCAGGCCGGGCAAAAGCCCGCCTTCGAGCACGAAGGGATCCGCCCTCGTGAGCATTCCTTTTTCGTGGAGCATACGGACGACCGGCGTTGGTGTTCTCCGGCGCAGGATGCTCTCCACGCGGTACTGGTCGACGTTTGGGTCCTGTGCTGATGCGGCTAGCAGGTTCAGGTCAAAGTCATTGACTGCAACGGGTTTTCCGAGTTGGTCGGCGAGTTCGGCTACGACGGTCTGGAGGTCGAGGGGCATGGGACAAGTTTCCTACAAATGTCGGAAATAGTCTCAACAGCCCACTCATGCGTGTGGCTCACATCACTCCTAGACTCTAAGTAGGCGACCGCCAAATCGGAGAGGTAAGTCAAAGGTGACTTTGAAGATGCAATTTGAAAAGCTCGCAGGGCACGTGGGAACTACGGCGATCCAGGTGCAACAGTTGAAGAAGAGCTACGGCTCGCTCGAGGTGTTGCACGGCATCGATCTCGAGATCAACAAGGGCCAGGTTGTGACCCTTATCGGTCCCAGCGGTTCCGGGAAGAGCACTCTCATCCGGTGCCTGAACCTTCTCGAAGTGCCGAACTCCGGGACCATGAAGATTCTGGGACAGCCGCTTTTTGAAAACGGCAAAGTCGGGCTAAAGAAGTCGGATCTGCAGAGGTACCGGACGAAGGTCGGAATGGTATTTCAGTCCTTTAACCTCTTTCCCAATCTTTCGGCCTTGCAGAACGTTTCGCTGTCCCAGATCCACTCCCTGGACCGCACCCGGGCCGAAGCTGACGAGCGTTCTGCCCAGCTTCTGACCTCCGTCGGTCTCGGTTCGCGCATGCACCACATGCCGCTGCAACTCTCCGGGGGGCAGCAGCAGCGCGTGGCGATTGCCCGCGCGCTGGCCATGGACCCGGAGATCATGCTCTTCGACGAACCGACCAGCGCCATAGACCCGGAACTCCGCGTTGAGGTGCTGCAGGTGATGAAAGAGCTGGCGGGCGCCGGTATGACGATGGCGATCGTCACCCATGAGCTGAAGTTCGCGCAGAAGATCTCTGACAAGGTGCTCTTTCTCGCCGACGGCAGCATCGTTGAGGAAGGCACCCCGGAGCAGCTCTTTGGCTCACCAGCCCATGAGCGCACCAGGCAGTTCCTCGCGGCGGTGGAAGAGACCGAGCTATGACGTGGGTATCGGACCTTCTGGCGGTCGTCCCTGCCACGGTCCTGATTTGGGCCTCCTCCATCGCTATGGGAGCGCTTCTCGGTGTCGCGGTTGCTGCGGGAAGGAGCAGCCGAAACTCTGCACTGCGGATCATCGCAACCGTCTACATCGAAGTGGTCCGTGGTATTCCCACCCTGGTGTGGTTGTTCATCGTCTTCTTCGGACTTAACACCTTCGGATTCAGCCCAACGGCAGTCTTCAGCGCAATCCTGACGCTGGGCGTCGTCTCGTCCGCGTATACAGCCGAAATTTACCGTTCGGGGTTGAATTCGGTTCCTGCTACCCAGCGCGAGGCCACCGTGGCGCTCGGTTTGCCGCAGCACATCGCCCTGTCCAAGGTCGTAGTCCCGCAGGCCAAACCGATCATCTTCGCCGGGCTGGGTTCCTTCGGCATCCACCTGCTGAAAGAAACAGCCCTAGCTTCCCTGATCGGAGTCGTGGAAATCATGAACGTCGCTAACTACCTGGTCGAACGAGGAGCCAACGGGCTCAGCGTCTTCCTCATTGCAGGCCTCATTTACATCATCCTGTGCCTGCCCATTGGCGGCCTCGCCGCCCTCCTCGCACGACCGGCCCGCGTGAAGGCGACCACGGCAGACCAGAAGATGGCGGTATCGCGATGACATACTTCCTGGACCTGATTCCGGGTCTCGCCACTACCTTTGGGCTTTGGCTGATGATTCTGGCCATCGGGCTTCCGGCCGGCCTGATCTTCGGTTATCTCCTGGGCGCAGGGAAAGGCGTCGTCCGCGCCGTTGCGCTCTTCGTTGTCAACGTCGCCCGCGGTTTTCCTGGCCTGGTGACCCTTTACTTTGTCTACACCGGCCTACCGGAGCTGGGAATCTTCCTCTCCAACTTCGCCGCAGTGGTCGCCGCGTTTTCCTTCACCACCATGGGATACACGGCCGACATCTTCCGCTCAGCCATACAAAGCGTTCCCCGGGCACAGTCGGAAGCAGCCACCGCTCTCGGTCTCAGCTTCTGGAAAATCCAGGGACTGGTCATCCTTCCGCAGGCACTGAAAACAGTCATTCCTGCGCTGCTGGGCTTCACCGTCCTCGTCCTCCAGGCCACCTCTTTGGGCTACTCGGTAGGTGTCAAAGAGCTGACAGGCCTGTCCTACAACATGGGATCCATCACCTTCGATTCTCTGTCCTACATGCTCGCCGCCGGCACCATCTACCTGGTCCTCTGCCTGGGAATCTCCCAGCTGGCCGCCAGGACCAGCAGCCGCCGACCGAGTTTCCGCCGCCGCCTCCCGGCGGCAGTATCAGCCACCCTTTCCAAATAACACAACGGAGTGAACACCATGAACACATCACTGCGCGCCATCCAGGTACTCCTTGTCGGTGCACTGGCCGCGTCGGCCACAGCCTGCGCTTCCAACGCCCCCAGTACCGCTCCTGCCGCTGACTGCAAACCCGTCGCGGAATTCGACACGATCGTTGACGACACACTCACCGTCGCTGCGGTCCAGCAGCTGCCCGGGATCAATGTGGACGTCAACACTAAGGAGATCACTGGCCTTGACTCTGTCCTGCTGACGAAGTTCGCGGAGGAGAATTGCCTGCGCCTTGACGTTCAGCCACTGGCGGGAGCAGCCGCTGTCGCTGCCATGACCGAGGGCAAAGCCGACGTTGCCGGCGGCGGCTGGTACAAGACGGCCGAGCGCGCCAAGGTCCTCGGCCAATCAGAAACCCTGTGGTACGACCAGGCCGGCATCGTGTCCAAAACCGGTCTGGCCTCCATCGACGAGCTGGCAGGCAAGAAGGTCGGCGTCGTCGGAGGCTCCCTCTTCGAGAAGCCGCTCGGTGAAGCCATTGGCGCAGAGAACGTGGTGTCCTATCAGTCCATCGATGCCATCTTCAAGGATCTGGAGTCCGGACGCATCGACGCCGCCCTGGGCGCCGGTGCCACACTTGCGATCCAAATCAAGGACCGTGGCAACTCAGAGCTGAAAATATCAACCCTGGATCCGAACCCGAAGTACGAAGTTCTCACCAAGCCCGGCGAGCCGAACTACCCCTATACAAAGTCGAACGAGCAGCTCGGCGCGGCCCTGAATGACTTCATCAAGCGAGCCAAAGAAGAAGGGCTGATCAAGGACGCCCTTGCCGAATACGGCATCACCAGCCAGACAGCCCTGGAAGGACCGTCGAAGTGACGGCAGCAGCAGGCATCGACACGACCGCGTCCAACGCCTTGCTAGGGCTGACAGTACTGGTCACCGGGGGAGGAAGCGGCATTGGTGCAGGAATCGCTGCGGAGATGGCTAAAGCGGGAGCAACGGTGGTGGTCAATGACTACGACGAGCGTGCCGCGAAAGAGGTCTCTGAGGAACTTGTCGCCCAGGGCTACCTCGCGCACGCCGTCGCCGGGGACATCACCGACGACGCCACCATCCGGGCTTTGATCGAGGAATGCCAGCAAATTGGTGGCGGGGTTGACGTCCTGGTTAACAATGCCGGCATTACCGGCAAGCAACACTTTGAAGACATCGATCCGGCGACCTGGAACCGGGTGCTGTCCGTTAACCTCACCGCGCCGTTCGCGCTTTCTGCAGCGGTTATCCCTGGGATGAAGCAAAAAGGCCAAGGCAGAATCATCAATATCGCGTCCATCGCCGGCATCCGCGTCAGCGTTCTTGGCGGCGCCGCCTACACCGCTTCCAAAGCTGGCGTTCTGGGGCTGACGAGGCACCTGGCGAGCGAGCTCGCGCCCGACAACATCACGGTCAACGCCATCCTGCCCGGTGTGACCCTGACACCCCTTGTTGAAAAGGCCACCGATACAGCGGGCAGGACTGCCATAGCAGCGTCAGTTCCCCTTGGCCGCATGGGCACACCGCAGGACATCGGACGCCTTGCCGTTTATCTTGCGGGTGAAGACAGCTCCTACATCACGGGCGTTTCCATCCCCATCGATGGCGGTATAACCGTGCTGCCAGGGGACTACACCGAGTACCGGCAGTCGAGAGGCGAGAACTGATGTCCCTCACCAGCAATCACACCCCGACTGATGTGCAAACCATCCCAATAACAGCCTGCACTCATTGCCGGTTCCGCAGCCCGACCCCCGCTGCCTCCTGTCCGCTCTGTGGCGAGGCTACAGAGCAGCGGGAAGTCGAAGCGATCGGAACGGTCTGGTCCCACACGCTTGTCCATCTGCCCCACGGAACCAACACCACCGGCTACCGGCTTGTCTACGTCGACCTCGACGACGGCCCCCGAATTCTCTGCCAGCAAGCACCCGATGAACCCCCGGTGAAGGTGGACGATCGCGTCCTGATCGGCTCCGGCAGCGAGGACACCTACTTGATCAAGGAAGTAACACGGTGAGCATCACCGAACCGATCCTCACCGGAGTGGGAACAAGCAACTTCGGCAAGCAACCCTTCTCAGCCGAAGAACTCGTCACCCAGGCCATCCAGGAAGCCCTCCTTGCATCAGGGGTCACGGCCCGGGACATAGACGCCATCTACATCGGCACCGTTTTTGCTTACCCGGGTACCGCACACCGCGCCCTCCGAGCAGCCGGATTGGCTGGCGTTCCCATCATCACCGTGGAAAACGCCTGCGCCAGCGGGACCCTGGCCGTCCACATGGCAGCGCAATCCGTGCGGTTCGGCGAAAACTCCACTGCACTGGCCGTGGGCTTCGAGAAAATGTCTGACTGGATCAAGGGCCCCATTCCTACCGACACCAAGGACAGGGAAGCCATCCAGGGGATGCAGCTGCCTTCAATGTATGCCATGACGGCGACCCGATATATGGAGAAATACGGGGTCACCGCCGAACAGCTCGCCTACATCTCCGTGAAAAACCACGCGAACGCCATGCAGAACGACAGGGCCCAATACCGCGGCGACTACACGATCGAGCAGATCCTCGGCTCCCGCCCCATTTCAGATCCCCTGACTCTCCTGCAGTGCAGCCCCATTTCCGACGGGGCAGGAGCTGTTGTCATCAGAAGCAAAGACGTGGTCGATCCAGGGACGCAAGGAGTCAAGGTCCTGGCATCAAGCTTCCAGAGTGGAGCCATTTGGCCGTCCCCGGACTCGGACAAGGTCTGGAACTGGGAACTCATCGACCGAACAACCCGGCGGACTCTTAAACAAGCCGGCCTGACCAACAACGACATTGATGTCTGCGAGGTCCACGACGCGTTCACCATTGGGGAAATCATCACCGTTGAAGCGATGGGATTCTGTGAGGAAGGCGAAGGCGCCGCGTTTGCCGAAGAAGGGCACACCTCCATGGGTGGTCAAGTCCCCGTCAACCCCTCCGGTGGGCTGCTTTCGAGAGGGCACCCCCTTGGTGCAACAGGACTTGCGCAGGTCGCCGAAATCTATTGGCAGCTCACGGGCACCGCCGAAGGGCGGCAGGTCCCCTCGGCCCGCCGCGGCCTCGTCGAAACGATGGGCGGCAGCGCCAGTGGCCTCAGCGGCAACGGATGCGTCGTCACCGCCTTTGAAACTCTGACCTAGGAAGAATCACACATGCACGCCCTTGAAGACCCCTGGATCATCTACTCCAAGAGCCTGATCGATAACGCCACTCAGCCCGCCATCGTGGCCGGAGACGACGAAATCACCTATGGGCGGCTTCACGCCGCCGCAGCCTCACTGTCCAACGCACTCGACGAGGTTGCCCGACCGCAAACCAGTGTCTCAGTGCTTCTGGGGATGCTTCCCGAATTCATCGCCGCCGACCTGGCCATCCTCCGCTCCAACCTGGTCAAGGTCCCGCTCAACCCCATGCTGTCCGCCTCGGAAATGAGCTACATCATCGAGCACTCCGAGAGCCCAATCCTGCTCACATCCTCCAAGCTGGACAGCGGCTACCTGGACAAGGTCGAATCCATCAAAGCCGACCGCCCCGACCTGGTGGTGATCGACGTCGATCTCGCAGAACTGACAACCGTCGAGTCCATGGACAGCCACCCCGTCAACGCGAAGGGAAGCGACCGCGCCGCCATCTACTACACCGGCGGAACAACAGGCCGTCCCAAAGGAGTCGTGCATTCGCGCGCGTCCGTCGCCACGAACATCATCGCCCATGTCCTGGAGGCGGAAGTAACATCCCGCGATACCCTGCTGCTCTCAACCTCGTTGTCGCACTCCGCCGGGGCGTTCGCCGCTGCGGGCATCGCACGAGGAGCAAAAACCGTGCTCCTGGATAAGTTCTCCCCACAGTCGTTCAGCGACATCGGTCACCGGCACGCAGCAACATTTGCGATGGTAGTACCCACCATGCTGTACCGCCTGATTGATTTTCACGCCAACGGCGGAGAACTCCCCAAACTCAACACACTCGTGTACGGCTCGGCACCCGTCACCCCGTCCCGGCTCAAGGAAGCGATCGATGTGTTCGGTCCGATCCTCATTCAGCTCTTTGGACAGACCGAATGCCCCAACTGGGGAACCGTACTGACCAAGGCAGACCATGCACTCGGGCTGCAGGACCCGACCGTCCTGAGCAGCTGTGGAAAACGCAGCCTCTTCGCTGACGCCAGGGTCATCGACGACAACGGCAACCCCCTCGGCCACGGGCAAACAGGCGAGATCTGCCTCTCGGCGCCTTTCAACATGGACGAATACCTGAAAAACCCCGAGGCTACGGCGAAAACTAAAATCAACGGGTGGATCCACACCGGCGACATCGGCCAGTGGGATGACCGCGGATACCTCTACATCAAGGACCGCAAGGCCGACATGATCATCACCGGCGGATACAACGTCTACTGCTCCGAAGTAGAAGCCGAAATCCAGAAAATCCCCGGCGTGGCACAAGTCGCAGTCATCGGTGTGCCCGACGAGGACTGGGGCGAAGCTGTCTGCGCCGTCGTGGTCCCGACGCCCAACAGCCAGATCACCGAAGATGACATTCTTTCCCAGGCCCGCACCCTGCTCGGGAACTACAAACGTCCCAAAAAGGTCCAAATCATCGATGCCATGCCCTTAACCCCGTTCGGCAAGGCCGATAAAAAAGCCCTCCGCGCCCCGTACTGGGCCGGCCGGGAACGGGCCATCTAGTCATGATCCGACACCAGGAAGTCCAAACCACCAAGGGAACGACAGCAACCCTGGTGGACTCGATCTCCTTCGTCACAGAAGAGGACACCGGGGCCGTCATCGTCTGTGCCTCACACGGCGGCGCCAGCTCCGGGGAATATGCGAGCAAGTACCGCCTGGGCCTAGTGGTATTCAACGACGCCGGAGTCGGCAAGGACGAGGCCGGAATTCAAGCGCTCACCCTGTTGGCCCAGCATGGCACCGCGTCCTGCGCAGTCAGCCATAACAGCTCACGGATCGGCGATGTCCTCGATCAATGGGAGAACGGCGTCATATCGTGCTCCAACCCCCTCGCAGAAGACACCATCCGCCCGGGAATGACGGTACAGGCAGCCGTCGACGCGTGGCTGATCAAGCACCCTGTGTCAAAGTCCGGACCCTCAACCACCTCTGCGTGATTGAGGAACGAACCAACAGGACGACGCACGATCACTGGGCCCGCGGAGGAATCCGGGTCCAAACGGCACAACGCCAGGAGCCCCTTATGAACATTTCAATGGGCGACCGCCGCCCCAAAGTCGCGGACACCGCCTGGATCGCTCCCACCGCTGTCCTCATTGGTGACGTCCATCTAGGGGACAACGTCAGCGTCTGGTACGGAGCAGTCCTACGAGCCGACGGCGCAGGCATCACTGTAGAAGCTGGCTCCAACATCCAAGACAACTGTGTCTTCCACAGCGATCCGGGGATGCCCGTGCACATCGGTACAGGTGTGAGCATCGGCCATGGAGCAATCATCCACGGAGCCACAATCGAGGATCACGTTATCGTCGGCATGGGCGCCACGGTGATGAACGGAGCACGCATAGGCGGAGACTCCCTGATCGCGGCCAACGCACTGGTCACGGAGGGAAAACAAGTTCCCTCCGGGGTTCTCTTCGCCGGAGTTCCTGGAAAAGTAGTTCGGAAGCTTTCCGAACAGGAAACTTCAGCTATACGCAACAACGCGGACAAATGCCACGAATTGGCGGACACCCATGCCTCGTCCCTCCTGGCTCAGGATTGACGCACCGACAGACTTTAGTGGATAACCCAAAGCGAATTGTCCCCGGCTGCCGGCGGCCAGGTAGCAGTTGCTATGCGTTACTGCTTTTTGAGCGGCTGCTAGAAACCCACGACGTCAGGTTGGAGTGTGGCTCTATCTGACTGGATAGCTGAGGGTTGCGTCGAGTAGGAGCTGAAGCCGGAATCCCAAGGGCATCAAATTTGCCAAGGCGTTGGGCCAAATAGCAGAGGGATCCCTGCGTGCCCCTTTGGCGAAGGGTTCGGGTTTGCTGACGGCACTGTCGTTCACCTCACGAGCGTCTGCGCGAGCCGCGACTAGAGGCCAGAGGCGGTGGCCCCTCGCCCACCGCTTTTTCATTCGCCGAAAACAGGCCTCCTTTAAGCTGGCAGTCGCCAAGTACAGCGGAGATGCCTGTTTGTTCTACTTGGTCAGGACAGACGCGCCACGCTTCGGCGGCTGGGCCGGGCGAGGGTGCCGTCGGAGAAAAGTTCTGGGGTGGTTTCCTGGATCCGCTGGACGTCCTCGAAGACCCCCCGCAGGTGCAGGCGCAGCGAGCTGTCGGCGTCATCGAGGTTGTTGGTTTCCAAGGCATCCACTACTGCGGTGTGTTGTTGGATCAGAGTTGCGATGGGTCTGGTGTCCAGCAGGCTCAGGCGTCGGGCGCGGTCAAGGTGTGCCTTGGCTGAGTTGACTGCAGACCAGGCGGACTCATGCCCTGCAAGGCGCAGGAGCTCGCGGTGGAATTCCTCATCGAGACGGAAAAACTCCTCGACGTCTTTCTGTGCATCGGCTTCCGTCTGGCTTTTGAGTATCAGTCGTAACCCGGCAAGGCCTTCATTGTCCACGGCCAGGTCCCGCAGGGAGGCGCATTCGATGGCCTCCCGCACGAACTGGGCTTCCGAGACGCGGCCAAGATCCACCAGAGAAACAAAGGAGCCAATTTGGGGGAAGACCTGGATCAGGCCCTCTTCCCGAAGCAGGATCAGGCTTTCGCGGACCGGCGTGCGGCTCACGCCCAGTTCCTGGGCCAGCTCATTCTCTGAGAGCGGCTCGCCGGGGGGCAGCTGGAGGGAGATGATGCGGCGCCGGATCGTCTCCAGCGTTTTGTCCCTCACGGACAGCCGTGGAGCGGCGCCTCTTTTCTCGGTTCCCATGAACTCATTCTAAGTGGTTGACACACTAGAATGGTAGTGCTTGTATGGTAGTAGAACAGGTGCTGCCGGTCACACCCCCGATGCCGGCAAACCTTCCCCTTTTCGAATCTCCCCTTCGTTTTTCATCGCCTGCAAAGGAGCATCAGATGACTGAGAGCATCTCGCCGCCCGTAACCAAGCCGGAGGCAAAACCCACCAAGGAATTGGCCAAAGTCGCCGTATCCGGTTGGCTGGGAACTGCCATGGAGTTCATGGACTTCCAGCTGTATTCGCTGGCAGCAGCCATCGTGTTCAACAGGCTCTTCTTCCCCGACGTTAGCCCGGTCATTGGCCTGATCGCCGCAATGGCAACCTACGGCGTGGGCTACGTTGCCCGTCTTGCGGGTGCCGTCTACTTCGGCCGAATGGGCGACAGGATCGGCCGCAAGAAGGTCCTCTTCATCACGATCGCCCTGATGGGCGCTTCCACCACGCTGATCGGTGTCCTCCCCACCTACGCGATGATCGGCATCTGGGCCCCCATCCTGCTGGTGGCATTGCGCCTGGCACAGGGCTTCGGCGCCGGTGCTGAGATCGCCGGCGCAACCGTGATGCTGGCCGAATTCGCCCCGGCCCGCCGCCGCGGCCTCATCTCCTCCCTCGTGTGCCTGGGCACCAACTCCGGCACCCTCGCCGCCTCTGCCATCTGGGCAATCCTCGTCTCCACCCTCTCTGAAGAGGACCTGCTGAGCTGGGGCTGGCGCATCCCGTTCCTGTTCAGCTTCGTGCTCATGCTCTTCGCCGTCTGGGTCCGCCACCACGTCAAAGAAAGTCCCGTCTTCGAGGAGCGTGCCGACGTTGTCGACGGTGTTGCACTGTCCAAGCGCGAAATCGCCGCCGCGGAAGAGCTCGCCAAGACCAGCACCATCGAAGCCGCCCTGCACCAGCGCAAGGGCAAGGCCTTCCTGATCGCTCTCGGACTGCGCTTCGGTCAGGCAGGCAACTCCGGGCTGATCCAGACCTTCCTCATCGGTTACCTCGCCACCGTCCTCCTCGTCGACAAGAGTGTAGGCACCACTGCCATCATGTACGGCTCGCTGCTGGGCTTCCTGACCATCCCGGTCATGGGCATGCTCGGTGACCGCTTCGGCCGGCGGCCGCTCTACCTGGCGCTGAGCGCCCTCACCGCACTGTTCGCCATCCCCATGTTGATGATGGTCACCAGCGGCAACACCACACTCATCACCATCGCGATGGTTGTCGGCCTGAACCTGGGCGTACTGAGCCTGTTCGCCATGGAGAGCGTGACCATGGCCGAGTTCTTCGGTGCCCGTACCCGCTTCACCCAGCTCGCCCTGGCTAAGGAAATCGGCGGCATCCTTGCCACCGCCATCGGCCCCCTGCTGGCCGCAACACTCACCGCAATCACCGGACACTGGTGGCCCTTGGCAGCGATGCTCATCGCTTACTCGCTGATCACCCTCATCTCGGCCTTCGTGGGTCCCGAGGTCCGTGGCCGCGACATGGTCCGCTTGGAAGACGCAGTATGAAAGCCGTCGTTGTCCATGGCGCAAACGATCTACGGATCGACGAACGGCCCGAGCCTGTAGCCGGCCCCGGCGAGGTAGTGCTCGACGTCGAATGGGGAGGCATCTGCGGATCGGACCTTTCGTACTGGCGCCACGGCGCCTCGGGGACGGCGGCGCTGAAGTCACCGCTTGTCCTCGGCCACGAAGTGGCAGGACGGATCGCCCAGCTCGGCGACGGTGTAAAGAACCTCGAGGTCGGCCAGCCGGTTACCGTCCACCCCGCAGAACTGGTGGGGGACGGCATCTTGCCGGACCGCCTGGCCGGGCGCACCAACCTGTACCCGCAAATCCGCTACTTCGGATCCGCCGCCTTTGATCCGCACACTGACGGCGGCTTCAGTGAACGGAAGCTCGCCAAAGCTTCCCAGATACGGGTGCTTCCCGACGGAGTGGACACGCTCCGCGGCGCCCTGGCCGAACCGCTCGCCGTCGCAATGCATGCAGTCAGCCGTGCCGGTGACCTTACCGGCCGTGACGTCCTCGTCAACGGTGCCGGGCCCATCGGCTCCCTGGTGGTGGCAGCGGCAAAGTACGCCGGCGCCAGGACCGTCATCGCCGCTGACATCAACGACGCGGCGCTGAAGATCGCTAAAGCCATGGGCGCCGATGAGGTCCGGAACGTTTCCGGTGGTGAAAGCCTTCCCGAGGAAATGGAGCTGGTGTTCGAAGCGTCCGGCATTCCGGCAGTGCTGGGCGCTGTTCTCCGCGCCACTGCACGCGGTGGCACCCTCGTCCAGGTCGGAAACCTTCCGGGCGCGCCGGCACCGGCCGCCTTGGGCGACCTGGTCACGCGCGAGATCACCTGGATCGGTTCCTACCGCTTCGCGGACGAAATCAGTAACGCCCTTAGCGCCATGGCCGGAGGCCTGGACGTATCCCCGGTCATCACGCACAAGTTCGGGATCGAACAGGCAGCCGAAGCCATGAGGGTTTTTGGCGATCCTGCTGCCGGCAGCAGCAAAGTCATGCTCAAGCTCAGCTGAGCCACAGCTGACAGTTCCGGCCAATACAACTTCTCCACCATCAACATCCAAAGGACCAACCAGTGAAGATCACCGACGCACGGGTAGTTGTTTCGTCGCCCGGACGGAATTACGTCACCCTCGTTATCGAAACCGAGGACGGCATCACCGGCATCGGCGACGCCACGCTCAACGGCCGCGAGATGGCGGTGGCGTCGTACCTGTCCGAGCACCTGTGCCCGATGCTGATTGGCCGCGACGCGCGTCGGATTGAGGACGCGTGGCAGTACTTCTACAAGGGGGCTTACTGGCGTCGTGGCCCGGTGACCATGACGGCGATCGCCGCCATCGACGTCGCGCTCTGGGACATCAAGGGCAAGGCAGCGGGCATGCCCGTCTACGAATTGTTGGGCGGTGCGGCCCGCGAGGGTGTCATGGTCTACGGCCATGCCAGCGGCTCCACTCTGGAGGACCTTAGCGCCGACTTCCAGCACCACCTGGACCTCGGCTACAAGGCCATCCGGGTCCAGGCAGCGGTGCCTGGACTGGACAAAACCTATGGCATCGCGCCGGTGGACGGGAAGCTGTACGAGCCTGCCAGCGGCAACGTCCCGCAGGAGGACACCTGGGAGACGTCGGCGTACCTGGACTTCGCACCCAAGATGATGGCTCACGTCCGCGAGGAATTCGGCTACGGCACCCATGTCCTGCACGACGTGCACCACCGCCTCTCCCCGATCGAGGCCGGGCGGCTGGGCGCTTCACTGGAGCAGTACCGGCCGTTCTGGATCGAGGATCCCACACCGGCAGAGGACCAATCAGCGTTCCGCCTGATCCGCCAGCACACCACCACGCCCATCGCCGTCGGTGAGGTGTTCAACTCCATCTGGGACTGCCAGCAGCTGATCACCGAACGCCTCATCGATTACATCCGCACCTCCGTTTCGCACGCCGGGGGCATCACGCACCTGCGCAGGATCTTCTCCCTGGCGGATCTGTACGGTGTCCGTTCGGGCTCCCACGGTGCAGGCGATCTGTCCCCTGCGTCGTTCGCCGCAGCCCTCCACGTGGATATGAGCATCCCCAACTTCGGCATCCAGGAATACATGGGCCACCGGGAACCGGCCAACGAAGTGTTCACCACGTCCTACACGTTCAACGACGGGTACATGCACCCCGGAGACGCCCCTGGCATCGGGGTGGAGTTCAACGAGGAAGCCGCCACCCGCTTCCCCTTCGACCCCAAATACCTGCCCATCAACCGGCGGCTCGACGGATCGGTGCACGACTGGTGAACGACGCAACAATGCATAGCGCGAACCAGCCGTTCGACGTCGTCGTGATGGGGGAGATCCTCGTTGAGGTGGCCACAGACGTGGCCTTTGGGCACGGCGTGCCCGCCCAGCTCGGCATCTCCGGGGACGCCCTGAACGTCGCCGCCGCCGCAGCCGCAGCCGGCGCCCGCGTCGGGTTGCTGGCGGTACTGACCGACGACGACCTAGGCAAGGCGATCGCCGCGCGGATCGTTGAACTCGGCATTTCCCCCGACCTCCTAAAGTTCCGGCAAGGCCAGCAGGGCGTCTACCTGGTGCACAGCGATCCCGACGGGCAGCGCGAGTTCTCCTACGCCCGCAGCGGCAGCGTGGGATCCAGCCTTGGACCCGACGACGTTGACCCGGCAGTGTTTTCAGCCGCCGGCGCCGTTGTGGCAGGCGGTATCGCCTGCGCCATCTCAGACTCCTCCCGGGCCGCGGTCCTGAAGGCCGCTGCACTGGCAAAACGCTTCGTGTTCGATCCCAACTTCCGCCCCCGCCTCACGTCCGCAGAGGATGCGGCGGCAGTCCTCCTCCAGCTCGCACCGCGGACTTTCCTGGTGACGCCGTCCTTTCCGGGCGAAACATCTGCACTGCTGGGCTGCTCCACAGCGAGGGAGGCAGCAGCCAAACTCCGGAGCCTGGGCGCAGCGAACGTAGCGGTCACGTGCGGAGCCGAGGGTATCCAGCTTGAAGGCGAAGGCCAGAACAGTGCATGGATTGACTCGATCCCCGCCCCAGCCGTCGTGGACCAGACCGGGGCGGGGGACTCGTTCGTGGGCACGCTGACCGCGCGGATGGTCCTGGGAGACGCACTCCCCGTCGCTGCCCGGTACGGTGCGGCGGCAGCCTCCTTGGTCGTCGGCGGCAAGGGCGGGACGGGATACATCCCCACCTTCGAACAGACCCACGCCCATGCGGCCGGATCCCCCGAAGGAGCACTGTCATCACACGCCTAAGCGCAGCCTCCCTCGCCAGCGGCAAACACCAGCCGCGGGTGCCCACAGGCACCTTCCAGCCCGGCATTGTGCACCTGGGCCTTGGCGCTTTTGCCCGGGCCCACACCGCCGTCTTTACAGAAAACGCCATGCTCGCTACCGGCGCGTCCGACTGGGGAATTATTGGGGTGACCCAACGCTCCGATACTGTCGCACGCCAGCTAACACCCCAGGACGGGCTGTTCACCGTTGCCGAGCGTGGCAGCGGCGCCGCACCGCTCCGCGTTGTTTCCAGCATTGTGGAAGCCATCTCCGGCAGGGACAACCCGAAAACTGTCGTGGACCGGATCGCCGCACCCGCCACGCAGGTGGTGACACTGACCATCACCGAAAAGGGCTACCGGATTGATCCCCACACGGGATCGCTCAACACCGCAGATGAACAGGTGCAGGCCGACCTTGCCGGCCACCCACCCCTGACGGCGATCGGACAGCTTACCCGGGGAATCCAGCAGCGGGCCCGCAACGGGGCAGGGCCGCTCACCGTCGTCTCCTGTGATAACCTCCCGGGCAACGGGGAGCTGACCGGAAACCTGGTCCGCGCCTTCGCCCGAGCCCTGCCCGAAACGGAAGCAGGGCCGCTTCTGGCATGGCTGGATGCAAACGTAGCGTTTCCCAGCACCATGGTGGACCGCATGGTCCCGGCCACCACCAGCGCCGACCTTGACGCCGTCGAACGTGAACTTGGGCTGCGCGACGAGGCTGCTGTGGTGGCTGAACCCTTTATGCAATGGGTCATTGAGGATAACTTTGCTGGGAACCGGCCGGCCTGGGAGGAAGCCGGCGCACTGTTCAGCAACGACGTCGCCGCGTGGGAAGCAGCCAAGCTGCGATTGCTCAACGCCAGCCACTCATTGCTCGCCTACCTTGGCCTTGCCGCGGGCAAGGAGACCATCAGTGATGCCGTGGGAGAGGACTCCTTCCGCACAGCATGCCGGCTGATGCTGGCCGAGGACGGCCTCCCCACCATCAGCCTGCCCGACGGCCTGGATGGTGAAACCTACTGCGCCCAGATTCTGGAACGCTTCGCGAACCCCGCCCTCGGACACACCACAGCCAAAGTCGGCAGCGACGGCTCCCAGAAAATCGGCCTGCGCCTACTGACCACAATCCGCGCAAACCTCGATGCCGGCCGGGAGCCCCGATGGGCTGCCCTGGCCGTGGCTGCATGGATGCACCATGTTGCCTCCACCGGCACAGAGGAGCTGAACGACCCCCTCGCCGCCGAGCTTCAGGACGCCCTTCCCGCCAACCGGACAGCGGACACCGTCATCCCGGCGCTCCTCGGCTGCCGCAGCGTCTTCGACGCCGGGCTCGCGGCAGACAGCACCTTCACGGGACTCCTCACGCACTGGTACCGCATCATTGATACCCAAGGCCTGGACGGCCTGAGAAACGAGATTAACCATGACTAACGCCAACAGCGTCCTGCACATATCACCCGTCATCCCGGTCGTAACCATCGATGACCCGCAACACGCCGTTCCCCTTGCCAGGGCCCTGGTCGCCGGCGGGGTCCCAATCATCGAACTCACGCTCCGCACCGAAAGTGCGCTCACGTCACTGAAGCTCATCGCCAACGAAGTGCCCGAAATCCTCGTCGGGGCAGGCACCGTACTAACGCCCGGCCAGGCGGACGCGGCGGTCACCGCCGGCGCACAGTTCCTCGTCAGCCCTGGCGTGACACCGTCCCTGCTGGATTACATGCTGACCCTCGGAATCCCTGTCCTGCCCGGCGTGGCCACCGTGGGCGAGACGATGGCGGTGCTCGAGCACGGGCTGGACACCATGAAGTTCTTCCCGGCCGGACCAGCCGGTGGCCCGGACTATCTCGCCGCCATCGGCGCTCCCATCCCGCAAGTCCAGTTCTGCCCAACCGGTGGTATCAGCCTCGCTTCCGCACCGGCCTACCTTGCACTGCCCAACGTATCCTGCGTCGGCGGCAGCTGGCTCACCCCCCGCAGCGCCATCGAAAACCAGGACTGGCAGCAGATCACCAAGCTCGCCGAGGAGGCTGCGTCCCTCCGGACGGAGTGATGCGGGATAGCGATTTTAGAAGAAAGTCAAGACATGCGGACCTCTTTGTCACGTTGAGGTGTGCTCTTATTGGACGAGAACATGGCACGCGAGCCAGGTTTTCGGGCTTGATGGCTCCGGCTGCCCCCGAGGCCGTTCGCCACACCTTTGATCGGACTGGTCCTACAGCGTTGTTCAGAAGGATCGAATAGTTCGGAATCGGACATGCACGCGTGCCAGTAGTCGGCGCTTCGGTTGCGGCATCGACAGCGCCGGCAGGGGAGGGGTTTCACCCCAGCTTGGCGTGGCGCAGGTACTGATAGATCGTCTCCCTGCTGATCCCGTAATCGCGGGCGAGGACGGCTTTCGGAACCAGCTCGCGGCCCGTTCCGATGGGAGGGCTTTTTGGCCTTTGTAGGCTCCGCGGTGCTTGGCCAAGGCAATGCCTTCCCTTTGCCGTTTCCTTATAAGGCAACGTTCGTATTCGGCGAAAGCACCCATGATTGAGAGCATGAGGTTAGCCATGGGAGAGTCCTCGCCGGTAGAAGCCAGGCTTTTCATGAGTAACTCAACCCGCAGGCCTTTACGGGCGAGGCCCTGCATCAGGGCACGCAGGTCATCCAGGTTGCGCTGTCCGGTGCCCTGAGCCAGCATTCTCCTTCTCCAGCTCTTTGGTCCGCTTGGACGCTTTGGCGTTCTTCTCGGGCGTGTATTGGGGTCAGCCACCGGTACCAGGACGCCCTCGGCGGATCTGCAGTCCCAGGGGGAGAATCTGCCGGAGTAGGAGAGTTCAGATAGGGACATTCTTACTACGTCAGGCGCGACTTTCGGTCATTGAGATGGCGTTTTTCGTTGTTTATGCCATTTCGCCACTGTTTCCCGTGGGTCTTGAGATGCTGGAGCAGCTCCTTATTCAGCAAGACAGGAATAGAAAATGAAGCATGTGGTAGTAGTTGGCGGCGGCATCGTCGGCCTGTCGGCGGCTTGGTTTCTGATGGCAAAGGGCAATCGGGTCACTGTGCTGGAGAGGAAGCAGATAGGATCTGGGGCATCGTGGGGCAACGCCGGGTGGATTAGCCCGGCATTTTCGGTGCCCCTGGCCGAACCGGCAGCGCTCAAGTTTGGTCTGTCGGCATTCTTCTCCAACACCTCTCCTGTTTCGGTCCCGCTCCGTGCCGACCCAAACCTCTTCCGGTTCCTGATGTCGTTCGTGGGCAGCTGCCGGCCGGACAAGTGGGAGGCAGGCGTCCAGTCCCTTACCCCACTTAACCTGCAGGCGCTGCGGGCTTACCGCGAATTGGAAGCCGCAGGTGTGCAGGGCGGCCCCGTGCGAATGGATCCGGGACTGATCTTCACCGCCAGCGCACAGCAACTATCGGGCATCGAGCACGAATTGAAGTTCGTTCGAGCTGCAGGCCAGGATGTCGACTTTGACCTTCTCGACGGGCAGGCTGCCAGGCGCTTGGCACCCATGGTCTCGGAGGACCTTGGCGGGGCGCTAAGACTCAACGATCAGTATTACCTGGACCCACGAGTTTTCGTGAGCTCTTTGGCAAAGAGGCTCGTGGCCAGCGGCGCCGTCATTAAAGAGGGTGTCTCCGTGCTCGGTGTGGAGCATGATGGCGGCCCAGTCCTTCACACCAGCGCGGGACGTATGCCTGCAGATGCGGTCATCATGGCGAATGGGGCGTGGCTTGCCGACTTCCGAAAAAAGCTTGGCATCCGGCAAGCCGTCCAGGCCGGCCGGGGATATAGCTTCAGTGTAAAGACTGACGCCCTGCCATCTGGGCCGCTCTACTTCCCGTCCCACCGGGTGGTCGCCACGCCCATGGGACAGACATTGCGCATCTCAGGAATGATGGAGTTCCGCCACCCTGACGCTCCTCTCGATCACCGGCGCCTCGATGCCGTTGTCCGGACCATTAAGCCTTTACTTCCATCCATTGATTTCGACCGCCGCAGCGAAGAATGGGTGGGATCGCGCCCGTGCACGGCGGACGGATTGCCGCTTATCGGCCGCAGTCGGATCCCGGATGTGCATGTCGCTGGTGGGTACGGCATGTGGGGCTTAACCTTGGGCCCCGCCGGAGGCCAAATGCTCGCAGAGCTGATCTCCGGAAACAACGTTCCTGAAGCCGCCGACTTTGACCCCCTGCGTTAACATCCGCAACAGCAACGAGGAGAAAAACATGAACAAGACAGCACGTATTATCAGCACACCGGAGGCATTGTCGTCCCCAGCGCTGTCACAGGCCGTACAAATCGGCGATTTCTTGTTCGTCTCCGGCCAAGTGGGCATCACGCCTGGAGCTCCAGGCGCTCCGGTGCAGCTGGAGGACGAAATCGAGCTGGCCATCAACGCGCTCGAGGCTGTTTTGGCCGCGGCCGGCTGTGGTTTGGAATCCGTTGTGAAAACTACTTGTTACTTGCGCAACATCGAGGATCTGGATCTGTTCAATGCCGTGTACGTGACCAGGTTTGCTGAACCCCGTCCGGCCCGCACTACCGTCCAGGCAGCTCTGGCAATGAGTCTGCGTTTCGAGATCGATGCCATAGCTGTGATCGGTCCCTAGATTCCGCTGGATGGGGTCCATGCGGCAGACGCGAGTCTTAGGGCGTCCCGGCGGCCGGCAATCTTTGCCCGCAGCCCGGTGGCGAACGCTGTCAGCGCAGGGCGTCGCTGAGCAAGCCGCCTCGTTTCCCTGTCGCTACCACGACTCCCACATCCATACTGTCGGCATGTTGTGCCCATTCTGCATGGCTAATAAAGTCATCCAAGTCAGAACGTGACGCCAGGTCCACCGCGATCAAGACCTGGTAAGGTCCAGTGATTCGGCTGGCGTATCGGATGCGGGGGGTGCCCTCAATGGCAGCGACCAACTGGTCGAGCTCCCGGGGCGCAGTCCGCGCCCAGATCAACGCCTTGATGGGCAAACCGAGCACCGCTGGGTCAACCACGGCGCGCACGACCAGCTGCCCGTCCTGCCGCATTTGATCGATGCGCCTCCTCGCAGTGGCTTCCGATACACCGGCAAGCCGGGCCAGTTCCTCGTAGGTCCTGCGCCCGTTCTCCATCAGGGCGGAGTGCATGATTCGGTCACCGGGCGAGACGCCCTCCAATTCACCGATATGCAGTCTTTGATCCACGTGGGCTCCGGACTCCAACTCCTCGCACTCGGCGTCACTAAGCACCCCGGGGCGCCATTGGTGAGCGGTTCTTAGGTACCGCAGGACCGGATAGGTACTGCTTGATGTAAGCCCGGGAATAGCCGGCAACTCTTCGAACAGGAAGGTCAGCTCTTCGGCCCGGGAGTGACTGACCTCCGCGACGATGTCGTGAGAACCGGCAACCATGTGGGACCACATCGTTTCGGGTCGGGCACTAACGGCCCGGGAGCACATCCGTACGTGTCCTGGGCCGCACTTCAGGGCCAGAATCGTGCCGTTGGCCTTGAGCTGCATGCCCGTGACCCGCATGATGCCACTGTCCAGCAGGCGCATTCCACGGCGGGCCACTGTCCGCTCGTTTTCTCCTAATGCCCTTGCGACCCGCAACCAGGAAGCGCGCCCGTCAAGCTGCAGGGCGCCGATGATCCTACGGTCCAGATCATCGATGAGGTGCGTCACTTCGGGGCGAGAAACTGAAGTCATTGGCCGATCGTATGTCAGATTCCGTCGAATTACACCAGCCCATTGACCGTGCGAATCAGCGTGACCAATATCAAATATGCCCTTCATTCGAGGAAACACCATCCCGGGAAGCCAGGTCGCTATGACAACTCACCCCTCTCAGCAGACAGATCAACAGCGCGATGCCCAGCACTCGCCGCGACCTCCGCGCACCGTGGCCACCCGCATCAGGGCCATGGGTCCCGGCATGGTTCTGGCTGTTACCAGTGTCGGGGCCGGTGACATGGTTACCACCTTGAATGGATCCTCCGCCTACGGCATGGCTCTCGTGTGGACGATCGTGATTGGAGTGCTGATCAAGTTCGCACTTACGGAGTGCGTGGGGCGCCTCCAGCTAAGTTCCCGGCGGACCATGCTCTCACAGATGGCCGACATCAGCGGACCAGTGCTTCCTGTGGTTTTCTTGCTTTTCATGGTCGTCATCGGCCTCTTCTACGGGGCGGGCCTGAGCTCAGTGGCGGCACTCGCCGTCGTGGAACTTCTTCCCGCCGCTCCTGTGGTCCCCGTGACCATCGCCATTGCCGTCACCGCAGGAGCTATGGTAGCGCTGGGACGATATTCCCTCTTCGAACGAGTCATGGTCGCCTTGGGGTTACTCATGTTCGTGACCGTCCTCGTCAGCGCCGTCATGGTCGTGGCGGACGCTGACTCGCCTGAGGTCACGTTCAAAACCATTGTGCCCCAGTTGCCCACAGGATCCATCCTGGCCGTCCTGGCACTGATTGGTGGCGTGGGTGGGGCCGCCGGTATCCTCGCCTACGCATACTGGGTGCGGGAAAAGCGGTGGCAGGGACGAGAATGGTTGCCCCACCTCCGGGTTGACACGGCAGCCAGCTACATCGGGGTAATTGTGTTCGCGGTCGCAATGAGCATCCTCGGTACAGGTCTGATCTACGGCACCGGTAAGAGCATCGCCGGCAATGCGGGCCTGGCCACGATCGCTGGCCCCATGGCCGACATGGCCGGGGAAATCGGTCGGATCGGCTTCCTTCTGTGCCTACTGGCGGTTGTCTTCAGTTCCATCCTTGGAGGTTTCAGCGCCATGGGCTATCTCATTGCCGATGCCATCCGTGTTCTGCGGAAGGTTCCCGACGAGGATGCTGACGCCCACATGTCCAGTTCTACCCCCGTATTCCGCTCGGTGATCCTCTACTGCGTACTGAGCGCCATCGCCTTCCAATTCGTCGGGCGCCCCGTGACCCTGGTGGTGATCTATGCGACCCTGTCGGCGTTCATCCTGCCTGTGCTTTGTGGCAGCCTGCTCGTGCTGCTCAACCGTCGCAGCCTCAACCGAGGTTTCCGCAACGGCATCCTCAGCAACTGTGCTCTCGGGCTTGGGCTCGCGTTGTTCGGCAGCCTGTGCGTAAACCAAGTCGTTCAAGTCCTCTCCGGTTCAAACTGACCGAGATTACCGAAAGAGCAGACATGTCCGACATCCCATTCATGACCGCCACTGACCTCACCACTTCCATGCGCAACGGAACCTTATCCGTCACCGAAGTCCTAGCGGCCCACATCGACCGCATCGAACAGACCAATCCAAAGGTCAACGCCCTCGTCGCCATGGACCTGGACCAGGCCATGGACCAGGCCGCGCAGCTCGATCGACAGTGGAGCAGGACCACCGACAAGGGACCCTTATACGGGCTACCCACCGCACATAAAGACATCCTGCCCACAAAGGGGATCCGCACCACCCGCGGTTCAAAACTCTTCGCCACGGACGTGCCCGCCGTTGACCACATCGTCGTCGAACGCATGAAGAAGGCCGGGGCGCTCACGCTGGGAAAAACGAACGTGCCCGAATTCGGGTTAGGCTCCCACACCTACAACGACGTCTACGGGCTCACCCGCAACCCCTACGACCTGGCGAAGAGCGCTGGCGGAAGCAGCGGAGGTGCCGCCGCAAGCCTCGCAGCGGGCATGATCCCCATCGCGGACGGCAGCGACACCGGTGGTTCTCTCCGCAACCCAGCCTCCTTCTGCAACGTGGTCGGGTTGCGGCCCACACCCGGCCGTGTACCCTCATGGCCCGAAAGCGCGGCATGGGGGCGGCTGTCCGTCAAAGGCCCAATGGCCCGCACAGTACAGGACACTGCGCTGTTACTTTCCGTGCTCGCCGGACCGGACCCCAGGAGTCCAATGTCTCTGGAAACCCCCGGGCAGGCCTTCGCCGGTCCGCTCACCACAGATCAGCACGGCGCACGCATCGCATGGTCGGCAGACCTCACCGGCTCTGTCCCCGTCGCACCCGAGGTGGTCCACTCGCTGCATCCCGCACTTCAAGCCTTCACGGATCTGGGCTGCCATCTGGAAGAAGCAGCCCCGGACCTTGCAGGTGCCGACTCAGTATTCGATACGCTGCGGGCATGGCAGCTCGAGTACACCCTCGGGCCCCTGCTGGACCGGAACCCGGGCCAATTCAAGAGCGATGCAGTATGGAACATCGAGCAGGGGCGGCGTCTCACCGGGAATGACATAGGAAAAGCTGAAATAGCGCAGACAACGCTTCACCACACCATGCGCCTGTTTTTCCAACAGTATGACTTCCTCATCACCCCGGTCAGCCAGGTGGCACCATTCGACGCTGAACTTCCCTACCCGCAGGAAATCAATGGTCACGTCATGGACAACTACCTGGAATGGATGAGACTGCCATCCATAATCTCGGTAACCGGCTGCCCCGCCATATCGCTGCCTGCCGCCTTCACACCCGCCGGACTGCCCATCGGACTACAGATCATCGCACCACCCCGGGCAGAAAAGGCTCTCTTGCAGATCGCCTACGCATTCGAGCAAAGGAACGGTGCCGGGGCGCGTCGCCCTGATGCCAGGTCTTTGGAGATGACCACCACCCTTTGAAAGAACCCGCACGGAAATCGAGCGTTCAGCAACGGAAGCCCCACCACAACGTCCTCGCATAAATGGTGCCCGCTTCTTACCACCGGACTCTGCCCGGAACTAAACAAGGACAACGCAATGACCATCGCAGCGACCACTTCCCTCCCGACCCATGCCCTCGGCTCCGGCCCGACCGTCTCGACGGCCGTCGCCGACGTCGTGGCCGAGCGCACGGAGCATCTCTTCGGGCTGATGGGTAACGGCAACGCCCACTTAATCAGCCACCTCACCTCCTCGGGATTCCCCTACACCTCCGCCCGACACGAGGTCGCCACAGTCGCGATGGCCGACGCCTACCATCGCGCGACCGGGCGCATTGCGGCCGCCACCACCACCTACGGGGCGGGCTTCACAAACACCTACACCGCGCTGGCGGAAGCTCGCCTGGCCCGTATCCCACTGGTGCTCATCGTCGGCGACGCCCCAACCACCGGGCGGCGGGCCTTCGACATCGACCAGACCAGCGCCGCAACCGCCATCGGCGTCACCACACTCATGGCCAGACCAGAAAATGCGACCGCCATGACTCACCGGGCCTTCGACCTCGCCGCCCAGACCGTCCAGCCCGTCGTACTGGCCATCGCGTACGACGTCGCCACCGCACCTCTGGTGAAGCAAGCGGATCTGGAACCCCTGCCAGCCAAACCCGCCTGGAGCGCCTCGCACGAGGAGCTGGAACGAGTAGCACTGATCCTTCGCGGCGCGCAACGTCCTCTGTTGCTGGCCGGACGAGGGGTCCTGCTGGCCAACGCGGCGGCCCCAGCCAAGGCGCTTGGTGACCGGCTCGGAGCACTGTTCATGACCTCAGTGATGGCCGCCAACGTAATCAAGAGCTCCTGGAACCTGGGCATCGCCGGCGGCTTCACGCGGGACCATCGCCTAGCCCTGGCCCGGGAAGCGGACGTCATCCTGGTGGCCGGCGCGTCACTGAACGACTTCCAACTCCGCTACGGCACACTCTTTGCCCCGGGAGCCCGGGTGATCCGCATCGACAACGAGCCCGAAGCTGAGCACCCCGCAGTGACAGACTACGTCCGAGCCGACCTCGCAGAAGCACTGACATCACTCACCGCCCACATCCCCGCAAAAGGGAAAGCAACATGGCGTGCAGAGGTACCACAGGTCACCACCGCAGCCTTCCAAGGATCTGCTCCCACAGAGGACCCAGCAGAGTTCGGACCCGACGGCCGGCTCAACCCCCGGGCCGCCGTCGCCGCCCTGGAGGACATACTCCCCTCTGAACGGTCAGTGGTCATGGACGGGGGCCACTTCATGGGCTGGGCACCCATGTACCTGTCGGTGCCGGACCCGCACGCGATGGTGCTGGTGGGCTCAACCTTTCAGTCCATCGGGCTGGGATTCGGTTCTGCCCCGGGAGTGTCAGTGGCCCGTCCCGACCGCACGACCGTGTTTATCACCGGCGACGGCGGGGCACTCATGGGCATGGCTGACTTCGAGACCTTCCTCCGTGTCACCCGCCGGGGAGTGGTGGTTGTGCTCAATGACTCGGCCTACGGCGCCGAGCTGCACCAGTACGCCGCCAAGGGCCTGCACGACATGGCCATGCTCATTGACGAAGTCGACTTCGCCGCGGTTGGCCGCGCTCTGGGCGCCGACGGCGCTAAGGCCCACAATCTTACCGACCTTAAAGTACTCAAGGACTGGCTGGCCACCCACGAGACTGGTGTTTTCGTCCTCGACATTGCGATTTCCCAAAAAGTCGTAGTCGAGTTTATGGCCGCCTCCGTAGCAGCAACCTAAACCGGAAAACCGCCGGCTTGCAGCCACCCCAGCAACCAGACACAAACAAGATGCGTTACTACGACGCATAGGACTGCAAATCCGAGCACACCCAGGCCGTCGTAATTGCAAGCTGAATGCTGGTGACAAAACAGGGCAACGAACAGCAGCATCGCATGCGCAGCATGCAAACCAAGCAACAGAAGGAAGATCCCCATGAGCGCAGAATCCACCCTCCGCACCGAAGGCCCGCTGTCGGGCTACCTCGTGGTGGACCTGAGTCGGGCCCTCGCCGGGCCCCATGCCGGCATGATGCTGGCCGATCTCGGGGCGCGCGTCATCAAGGTCGAAAGCCCGGACACCGGGGACGATACGCGCGGCTGGGGGCCGCCGTTCGTAGGTCCCGAGGATGATCTCCAGGCCACATACTTCCTGTCCTGCAACCGCAACAAGGAATCCATCGCCTTGGACCTGAAGAGCGATGACGGCCGGGCGGTCCTGCGGGAGATGTTGGAACGGGCGGACGTGGTGATCGAGAACTTCCGCCCAGGCGTACTGGACCGGCTTGGATTCTCAGCCGCGGAAATGCACGCCCTCAACCCGGCACTGGTGGTCCTGTCCATCACTGGCTTCGGGCACGACGGGCCAGAATCCCGGCGCAGCGGCTACGACCAGATCCTTCAGGGCGAGGCCGGCCTGATGTCCCTGACCGGATCCGGCCCGGAGGATCCGCAGCGGGTGGGAGTGCCCATCGCGGACCTGCTCTCCGGCATGTACGGGGCGTTCGGGACGCTCGCCGCGCTGCTGCAGCGCGAACGCAGCGGCCAAGGGCAGATCGTCCGCACCTCCTTGCTCGCCGCACTGATCGGGGTCCACGCCTTCCAGGGCACCCGGGCGACGGTCGCCGGCGAGGTCCCGAAGGCCCAAGGCAACCACCACCCCTCCATCGCCCCCTATGGCCTGTTCCACTGCCGGCAGGGCCGGGTGCAGATCAGTGTGGGCAGTGAAAAACTATGGGCTACGTTCGCCGCGGCATTCGGGATCAACGCCGCCCGGCCTGAGTTCGCCAGCAACGCGGACCGGGTGCGCAACCGGGAGAAAGTCATTGAAGAGGTGGAGCGGGTGTTCTCCGACTTTGAGGCCGAACCCCTGCTGGCCAAGCTCAACCAGGCCGGCATTCCGGCGGGCAAAGTCCGGACACTGGACGAAGTGTATGCCTGGGACCAGGTCCACTCGCAGGGACTCGTGATCGACGTCGACCACAAGATCCTCGGCAATGTGAGCCTCCCCGGCCCGCCGCTGCGGTTTTTCAGCGCCGCGGACACTGCCGAAACGACGCTCAAGACGCATATTGCCCCGCCGCTGCTGGACCAGGACGGGGAGCAGATCCGGCAGTGGCTTGGTCTGGTTTCCGAAGCCGGCGCCGGAAGCGCCGGGCGCGCAGCCGCCAGAACAGGCCAGAATGAGGAACGCCGCTGAGGATGCCGACACAACAGAAGGTCCGTCACCTGAACGCCACTGAGCTCATCGCTACGGTGCTGGATCCCGGCTCCTACCGGAGCTGGGACGGCCCGGTCGTGGACGCTGACCCGGGTCCCGAATACCGGCAGGAGCTGGCGGCGGCCCGGGCTAAAACCGGCGTGGATGAATCCGTCCTGACCGGTGAGGGCCTCATCCGCGGCCGCCGGGTGGCCGTCATCGTCAGCGAGTTCCGTTTCCTGGCCGGCTCCATCGGGCTCACGGCCGCCGAACGGATCGTAAACGCCGTCGAACGGGCAACGCAGGAAGGGCTTCCGCTGCTGGCTGGACCTGCCTCCGGCGGCACGCGTATGCAGGAAGGCACCATCGCCTTCCTGTCCATGATCAAAATCAGCGCGGCCGTGCGGGCACACCGGCAGGCTGGGCTGCCCTACCTGGTCTACCTCCGCCATCCCACTACTGGCGGCGTCATGGCATCCTGGGGATCCCTCGGGAACATCACAGTGGCCGAACCTGGCGCCCTGCTGGGATTCCTAGGACCCAGGGTCTACGAGGTGCTCTACGGCATCCCCTTCCCAGAGAATGTCCAAGTGGCAGAGAACCTCTTCGACAAGGGGCTCGTGGATGCCGTTGTCCCGCCCTGGCAGCTGTCCGACGTCATTGACCGGGCCTTGAGCATTCTGGTCACCGGCCCGAATCCGCAGGTCGCTCCGCCTCGGACGCTGTCTGTGAAACCGTCGGAGGCCGGCGCTTGGGCGTCGATTGAAATCTCCCGCAATCCGCGGCGCCCGGACTTGCGCCAGTTGCTGGCGCACGGGGCCCGGGATGTGCTTCCGCTCAACGGGACGGGACAGGGCGAGAAAGACCCGGGCCTGCTTCTGGCACTGGCCCGCTTCGGCCAAAAGTCCTGCGTGGTGATCGGCCACACCCGGCCGCGGCCCTCCCAGCAGACGGCGATGGGTCCGGCGTCACTTCGCGAGGCACGCCGTGGCATGCGGCTGGCTGAGGAGCTCGGCCTGCCACTGCTGACAGTCATTGATACCGGTGGCGCTGCGCTGTCCAAGGAAGCCGAGGAAGGCGGCCTTGCAGGCGAAATCGCGAGGTCCCTGCATGATCTGATCGGGCTCAGCTCGCCCACAGTTTCCGTGCTGCTCGGCCAGGGCGCAGGCGGCGGTGCGTTGGCCCTGCTGCCGGCAGACCGGACCATCGCGGCCCAGCACGCGTGGCTGGCTCCGCTCCCGCCCGAAGGCGCCAGCGCCATCGTTCACCGGAGCACAGACTTCGCGCCGGCCATGTCCGAAGCCCAAGGCGTCAACGTTGCGACCCTCTTCGCCAACGGGCTTGTCCAGCACGTCATTGACGAGCGCGGCGACGCAGCACTGGAGGCCAAGGCCTTCTGCCAGCGGCTGGGGCAGGCCATCGAGTACGAACTTGCCACCCTGTCCTCAGCCGGCATCGGCGAGCTGCTGCCGCAGCGGCTCAATAAGTACCGCAACCTCGGCCTGCCCACCTCCGCTACCGGAGCTCAGGCATAACCGGTGCGCAAGCCTCATCCGTCGTTCTGCCTCCGCTTCGAGGGGACAACACCCAGAGCCGGCTTCCACAGCAGCAGCCAAAGCAGAAACGTGCAGAGAGCCAAAGCCCGACAGGCCGCCCGATGGGCCAGCCGCTAAACAACGCACGTTCCCTCAGACGGCATAAAACCAAGTCAGGTCCGCCTCAGAAGTAAGGTCTCACCATGGAACCCTCAGATATAACTTTCCGCACTCGAAAGTGGGTGCGGCCAGAAGACTTGAACGCGAACGGCACCTTGTTCGGTGGGAGCCTTCTCAGATGGATCGATGAGGAAGCAGCAATCTATGCCATCCTCCAGCTCGGCAATGGCAGGGCCGTGACGAAGTACATTTCGGAAATCAACTTCGTCAGCTCCGCTGTGCAGGGTGACCTCATAGAAATGGGTCTCACGGCAACGAAGTTCGGTTCGACCTCACTGACCATGCGAGCAGAAGTCCGAAACATGATCACGCGGCGAAGCATTCTCATAATCGAGGAGATCGTGTTCGTGAATTTGAACAGCGAGGGCAAGCCCGAACCCCACGGCTACAAAGAAATCACCTACGACAGAGACAGAATTCCCACGCATCACTTCACAAAAACACTGCAAGGCTAGCGGAGAAAACTCACATTCGTTCCAGTTGGCTTGCAGGTTCTAGGCGACTCCCCAACCCGTTTCCAACGCGCCGATTATGAAGATTCCGTCAACCCGAGTCGGCCGGGCAAACGCGTGCTTGCTGATCACGCGGCCGGAAGTGGTGGCGACTTCATTCCGCCCATGGCTGGGGTCAATTCTGGTTATCCACGGCTGGAGTAGGGAGCCGTTGGGTAGCTCCCTGGCAGCAGTAGCGGTGGATAACCTACGGGAATTGTCCCCGGCTGTGAGCGGACGGACCGGACTTCTCGTTCGAACGCAGATCAGTTCCGGTTGTTTCGAGGATCAAGGCAAGGCGCCGTGTGTCAGCTTGGAGTTGCCGCTGTGAAAGGCTGCGGTTATGGACAACTCATCTCGGGAACACGACCTCGTTCTCTACGGAGCGACGGGTTTCGTTGGCAGACTGATCGCCGGCTACGTCGCGGAGCATGCACCGGCCGGTATGCGGGTCGGACTCGCGGGCCGGTCCAGGTCCAGACTCGGGGCCGTTCGGTCGCAGTTGCCGGTCGCGGCGCACGACTGGGACCTCATCGAGGCCGACTCGGAGGACGCGGACTCGATCGCCGCCCTGGCCGCGGACACACGCGTGCTCTTCACAACCGTCGGTCCATACGCGAAACACGGACTACCGGTCGTCGACGCCTGCGCACGGGCCGGTACCCACTACGCCGACCTCGCCGGTGAGGTGTCCTTCGTCCGGGAGGCGATCGATCGCTACGACGCTCCGGCCAGGACGAGCGGGGCCAGGATCGTGCACTCCTGCGGCTACGACTCCGTGCCGTCCGGCCTCGCCGTACTGCTGCTTCATCAGGCGGCACAAGCCGATGGCGCTGGCGGTCTGGTCGAGGTCCAACTCGTTGCTACGGCCAAGGCTGGCATCAGCGGCGGCACGCTCGAATCGATGCGCGGGCAGCTCGACACGATGCGATCGAACACCGCCCTGAGGTCATTAGCCGCGGACCCCTACGCGCTGAGCCCCGACCGCACAAGGGAGCCGACGACACAACAGCCTCCTGACGCCGGCCCTGTGCGCCGTTCCGACGACGGCACCTGGACCGCGCCTTTCATCATGGCCCCGTTCAACACCCGGATAGTGCGCCGCAGCAACGCATTGCAGGGCTGGGCCTACGGCCGCTCCCTTCAGTACCGCGAGGTGATGGGGGTGGCCCCCGGACCGGCAGGAGCAGTCATCGCATGGGCAACGGCACTCGGGCTCCGGGCATTCACCGGCGCGATGGCGTTCCCGCCCACCCGGCGGGTGCTCGACCGCTGTCTGCCGGCACCAGGCATGGGTCCGAGCACCAGCACCCAGCGCGCGGGCTGGTTCCACTCCCAGGTAACCGCCCGCACCGAACACGGGCACCGATACCAGGCAATTGCTGCCGGCCCCGGTGATCCCGGCTATGCCCGCACCCTAGCTGCGGCAAGATAAAGCGTGGTGTTGTTCTGCCTGCCGCAGGTCAGAGACCGGGGTCGCCGCAGTTGGTGTTAGCCCGGTGCCAAGCGTCGTCCAGGCTGACGAACGAGCGCGCGTACCGCAGCTGCCCGCTCAGGTCCGTGTAATAGACGAAGAACTGCGGCTCGGGAACCTCGTGGAATGAACTTAGATCAAGCGACCGAACGAAGTCGCACGACACGTCCGCCGTCGAAGTGAACCGGTCCTCGGTTAGGGCGGGGTTGGTCTGCCGCTCGCACCAGCGGCTGGCCAGCGCATAGGCCTCCTCCAGGGTGGCACCGCCGACAGACATTCGGTAGCCAGGAATCTCCGGGACGGCGACGACAACCCCGTAACGGCCTGACGTGTCGGGGCCACGGGTCTCCACAACGTCGCACACCGTGTCGGCCAGCGGGGTGAGTTGCGGAGCCTTCTTGTCTTTCCCCGGCTTGCAGTCCTTCTTGTTCTCGGCCTCACTGCACTTGGCTGGTGGAGGTGCCGCCTCCGCCACGGCGGTCGTGCCCAAGGACGTCAGGCCAGCGACGGCCAGGACAGAGAGCACCTTCTTCATATCCATGATCGGTCCTTCCAGGTTATGACCCCGGTAGCCCTGCTAGCTCTTGGAGGAAACTAAACGCCGCTGAGCCAGTGGACACTCGCGGGATCTCCATGCGTGGCGTCAAAGCTACGCCTGACGACCCGGGAAGTGAAGGGCCCCGGGTACCTAACCGCCAGCTCGGTGGTACGGCGAGTTACCCTCCAAGGCCTGCGCGGGGACAGCAAATGGCGGATAAAATGTATGCTGGGCCGTTCGGGCCCCGGTACGCCATCGCGATCGAACCCGGCGTGTGCCCACCGAAAGGTGTGGACAGCCGCGAGCTCACGCCCGTCCACGGCCGCCGCATTCCCGTGCCCACGGAGGCGGTCTGACCTGCGAAAACGCCGAAATAGTCATGGGACGCCCATTTCGCCTATAACGGATATTCCGTCAACTTGCCTCCGCCGGGCGAACCCGTGCGTGCTGATAACGGGTTTGTCGGGGGATGCGATGAGCGGGTGCGGAACTTGTGTGTCAGTGGTGTTCTACCCAGCAGGCGAGGATGGTGGTGGAGAGCTGGTAGGCGAGGGCGTTGCGGGTGATGTTGTCCGGTCCCAGGGTGGCGGGCAGATCGGTCGCGTCCACGTGCAGGATGAAGCTGTCTTTTTGGAAGACTGCTGATCCGTCGGCGGTTTCGTAGGCGGGGAAGCCGAGGTTGGCGAGGCCTTCGATGGGCGTGGCGTCTTTTGCGAGGGCCTGCATCGCGTCGAAGTAGGTCAGTGCGGTGGCTTTGTTCTTGGCTTCCTGGACGGAGATGACCAGGTCTCCTTCGTCCAGGTGGTAGGTGCAGGTGAAGGTGCTGTCGGCCCAGTCGTTGATGGTGTGCGGGTCCTGCTCAAGGTCCAGGATGGCTGTCAGGCGGTCCATCGGCTGGTCCCCGCAGACCATCTTGGCAGCCTCGCTGGGCCCATCGGCCGTGGCGGTGCCGGGTGATGATGATCCACCGTGGTGCCCGCCGCCGTGACTGTCAGTATGCCCAGCCCCTGTCGAAGCAACTGAGGGCGCCGGGGTTGGGAGGTCTGTTGGTGCGATGACGGATCCGGCGGCTGTGGCGCAGCCGGAGAGCAGCAGGGCCGAGAGTGCAAGGGAGGCCATTACGGGCTTGTGCTGTTTCATCGCTCTTTCCATCCTGGCCGCCTGCTTCTTCAGGGGTGCGGCCGTTGTCAGGCTTTAAGGGTGGCGTAGATGACGTAGTTGTCATCAAACTCCCCGGTGGCGGCGTCGTAGCCGTCGCAGGTGATCAGCCGCAGCTCGGACCCGGGAGTGTTCCCGTAGACCTCAAGGGTGGGGAACTTGTCTTTGGGGTAGAGGGCGCCGCGGTCAACTGTGAACACGGCGGTGCTGCCGTCGGCCCGGGAGACGGTGATGTCAGCGCCGGGGATGAGTTTGGGCAGGTCCGCGAAAACGCCGCCGCGCCCGTTGGGTGAGTTGACGTGGCCCAGCAGCACCGATGGTCCGCGTTCGCCGGGGGTGGGGGAGCCGTCGTACCAGCTCGCGGGTGCGCCGTTGCCGGTGTCCTCCGGGACTTTGAGGGAGCCGTTCTCCTCCAGCCCCAAATGAAGAAGGTCGGTGCGGACCCCGATGGAGGGAATGGTCAGGGTGACGGGAGCCGAAGCGGCCATGACCGGGGGAAGCTGTTGAGCGGGCGGGGCCGCAGCGGGGGCGGCCGGTGTCGGGGCTGCCGCAGGCGGGGGAGCGCTGGGAGTGCCGGGTGCAGCAGGGGCTGAGACCGAGGCCGGAGGTGCCGATCCGGCGTCCGGAGTGGTGGCGGGCCCGGCGCAGCCGGCGAGGGTGAGCAGGAGCAGAACCCCGGCCGCCGTGGAGGCCCCTAGACTCCCACGGCGGCCGGGGTTCTGTGTTGTCACAGTGCTGATCTCCTGTGCTTAGGCTGCGGCGTTGCGGCGGCGGACGACGTACGCTCCGCCGGCGAGGGCGACAAGTGCCAGGCCGGAACCGATGGCGAGGGCTCCGGTGTCGGTGCCGGTTTCGGTGGCGATGCCGGTTGCTGCGCCGCCTGCGGGCATTTTCATTTGCCCGGCCGTCAAGGTTCCGCAGAGGGCGGGGGAGGTGGCGGCCAGCGGGAGGGTCGGTGCGAGGTCGCTCTTGGCTGCCTGCCCGGCAGGGCTGAGGGTTGCGGGGTCAAGGCCGTGGACAACCACTACTGCGGTGCCTGCTTCCAGGGCGGCCTTGGTTTCGGCGTTCAGTTCGAACGTGCGGTCCACGGTGTAGGCGGCGCCCTGGCCGCCGACCTTGAGGTCAAGGCCTGCTGCCGGGCTGGTGTCGCCGCTGGTGGACAGGGTGGTGACGATGGGTCCGTAAGACGGATCGCCTTCTGTGGTGGAGATGACCTGGTCGCCGTCCTTATCGGCGGACGGGTCCGGGCAAACACCCAGCTTGCCGCCGTGGATGTGCTGGACGTGCGGGTACGGGGCGTCCATGAACGTCGCCGGCAGGCCCGAAACGTTCAGGACAACATGGGCCTGGTTGCCCGTGACATCAAGAGTGACCGTGCCCGAGCCTGCGCTGCCGTTGAGCTGCTTCAGGGTGGACTGGTAGGAGCCGTCGGCGGCCATCGCCGGGGAACCGGAAAGGGCAAGGGCGCCCAAAGCGAGGGTAGGGACAGCCATAAAGCGGAGTGTCTTATTCATTGAAAAAATCTCCTCATACACGGGCGTGTGATGTTGATGCCCCCAAAGAGGGGACAACAGTACTTCGCACCCGCTCTCGGAAAGGATGGGTGCCAATGTGGCCGGGTTCACATATTTCTGCAGGCCACCGCCGTGCGGGCGCCCAAAAGGGCCCTTCCGGGCGGTCACCGGAGGAAGGATCAGGCAGCCGGGGCGCCGCGCCGCCGGATGGAGCTTGGAGAAAAGATGCCACGAAGGATGGCCAAAACAGCCCCTTTTGCAAGCACTCCCCCGCCTAATTTTAACTGGCATGCGCGGGTATTCATGAGCCGGGAGTAGCTTCCGCGCCGAGAAGGTGATGAGCATCTGTCCAGGAGTGGACTCTCAGGGGCTCATGGTTTTCGGGTGGCCAGCAAGTCCCGGAGTGCGTCGACCGCTGCAGTCAGTTCTTCACCCGGATCTAGGGTGAGTTCCCCCTGGACCGCCCATGTGGTTGGCCTTTCGAACTACGCGAGCTCGAAGGAGATCCGGATGTGTCCGTCGTGCTTCGCGGACAGTTGAAAATCTCCCTATGGGGAGTCGAAGGTCTTGTCCCCGTCCCAGCCGCACCAGGTGGTGCGAGCTCCTCGAAAAAGGAGAGGAGCGCCGACCATCCGGCGATATCGTAGACGTCTTTACTGGCTCGAAGTCCTTGCAGTTCCGCGGTGACTGTCAGGCTGTCGGTTGTTGCGTTTGGGCCGCGATGTTCCCCTATAACTCCGAAGATCAGCGTCCCCTGATGTCCGATTGCCACACCGTTCATGGTCTCATTCTCCACCAGGAGGTCGAACCGTCTGACTACAGGTATTCGAAAGCTACTTCGCCGGGGCGCCAGACCATCCATTGTCTGTCCTCGAAGCCGCCAAGCACGGCGATCTCCGGCCCGACGAGTTCGTCGCTCGTGGGGTGGAGACGGACCGATCCGGTCAAGAAGTCAAGCTTGAGACCGACGCCAGTCGCTTCGTGCGTAGCTGACACATCCTGGCCGATGAGCGCGAGAAGCGCGTCGGCCCAGCCTGGTTCCGTCGACGCAACCTGACGCTCGCCGGTTACGACGGTCGGCAGCACATTACAAGTGAGCACGGGGTAATCTGGCGAGCCGGCAGCGTCAAACCGTAGCTGGACGTAGTCAAGGACGAATTGCACCGAAAACAGGCGTAGGCCCAGGGACTGTCCGATGAACGGTGGGTGGAGTCCGGCCGGTTTTCATTATTGAGTGGTTCTTTCGAACCGGCCCGCGAAGGTAATCGCGAACGCGTTTAGCGCAGGCTTCCACCTCCTCACCCAGCGTGCCCGGCCGCCGCCGGTGGGATCAAGAGATCTGGTGACCAGGTACAGGCATTTCAGGGCAGCGGTTTCATTCGGAAAGTGCCCGCGGGCCCTTACTGCCCTTCGGTAGCGTGCGTTGATCGACTCGATTGCGTTCGTCGTGCAGATCACCCTCCGGATCTCCACGTCGTACTCCAGGAACGGCACGAACTCGGCCCACGAGGCTTCCCAGAGCCGCACGATGGCCGGATATCGCTGGCCCCATTCGGCGGTGAACTCGGCGAACCGGTCCTTCGCCGCTTGCTCGGACGGGGCCGTATAGACGGGCTTGAGCGCCTTGACGATACCGTCCCGGTGTTGGCGTCCGGCGTAGCGGAAGCTGTTGCGGATCAAGTGCACGATGCACTGCTGCACGACCGTTCGCTCCCAGGTGGTGGTGATCGCCTCCGGCAGGCCCTTGAGCCCGTCGCAGACGGCGATCAACACATCTTCCACGCCCCGGTTCTTCAGCTCGGAGAAGACCTGCAGCCAGAACCGTGCACCCTCGCCGCCGTCGCCGGCCCAGATGCCCAGAATCTCCCGCTCCCCGTTGGTGGTGACCCCCCATGACGACGTAGAACGGGGTGTTGCGCACCTGCCCGTCACGGACCTTGACCACGACCGCGTCAACGAAGAGCACCGGATAGAGCGGATCCAAAGGCCGGGCCGACCATTCGGCCAGTTCCCCGGCGACTTTCTCCGTGATGCGGCTGATGGTGTCCTTGGAGACCTTGGCGCCATAGACCTCCTCGAAGTGCGCCGCGATTTCCCCGGTGGTCAGCCCCCGCGCGGACAGCGAGAGCACGATCTGATCGATCCCGTCCAGCCTCCGTTTCCGCTTGGGCACGATTACCGGCTCGAACGACCCGTCCCGATCCCGGGGCACCTCAATCTCGAGGACCGATCTCGGTCAACACCGTCTTTGACCTGGTGCCGTTGCGCATGTTGGCGGCGACCGGGGTCTGGCCGTGCTCGTGCCCGAGGTGCTCGGTCAGCTCGGCTTCCAGCGCGGTCTCCAGCACGTTCCTGGTTAGCTGGTTCAGCAGCCCGCCGGGGCCCACCAGGGTCACGCCCTGTTCCTTGGCCTGCGCGAGCAACCGCTCCGCAAGTTCCTTCTGATCGATGATCTCTCCCGTCACAGGATCGATCATCACCCCTGTCATCTCGGTCGTGGACTCTGACACGGCCGTCTCCTTTCGGATCAGGCCGGACCCCACACACCGTTATTCCCAGTGTCACTATTTTGGTGTGCCGGTTGGTTCGCTCCATCGTTTTTCGCCTCCGTGGCTAATGTCTGTAGTGCGGCCGGCTGGCACGGAGGGACCGACCGGCCTGGCTTGAGAGGAGCGTGGCATCGCCCCTGACTGGGATATGCCGACCGACCGGTCCTGGCCCCCTACCCGTAGACGGAAAGGAGACAAAACCATGGTCATCATCGGAATCGATGCGCACAAGCGCTCCCACACGGCCGTGATCGCGGACACGGTTGGCAGGCAGATCGCAGTCAAGACGATCGGCACGACCAGCAACGACCATCTCGCCCTGCTGGCATGGGCGAACAAACAAGATGATCAGGAACGGCTATGGGCGATCGAGGACTGCGGCATCTGAGTAGACGATTGGAAAGCGACCTCCTCGCGGCGGGCGAACAGGTCGTGCGGGTGCCTTCAAAGCTAATGTCCCACGTTCGGGACAGCGCCCGCACGTTCGGCAAGTCTGACCCCATCGACGCTCTTTCAATCGCACGTGCCGCCCTGCGAGAACCCGATTTGCCCGTCGCCCGCCTCGACGGCGCCGAACGAGAGGTCCGCCTCCTGGTCGACCACCGCGAGGATCTCGTCGCTGAACGGACCCGCGTGATCAGCCGGCTCCGCTGGCACCTACACGAGCTCGATCCTGCATGGACAGCCCCGGCCAACTTCGACCGGGCCAGCGCGTTCGCACGAATCAAATTCCACCTGGACGACTTCTCCGGGATCGTCGCCGACCTCGCTCAACGGCTTCTCACCCATCTGCACCGCCTCACCGAGGAGATCGATGAACTCACAGTCGAACTCAGCCGCCGCATCACAGCCATCGCTCCGGCACTGATGGCGATCGTCGGCTGCGGGTCCTTGACGGCGGCGAAGATCCTGGGAGAGACCGCCGGCGTCACACGGTTCCGCTCGAAGGACGCCTACGCACAACACCGACCATGGGCGGATACAAAAGAATTTTGCCAGCGCACTGGCATCACACCTCCTGAATCCCGGCAACTGATGCTCCTGCCGCCGGCTGGCTGACGAGTCCTACCGTGGTTCCCTCGCTGTCCGGTATGAAGGCCATCCACTCGTCCATGCCGGGCGGACCAAGCATCCCGTTCCTGTGCCTGTAGATGATGTGCGGGGCAGTCACCAGCTCTACTCCCCTGCCCGTGAGCTCGTCCACGGTCTTCCTCACATCGGGAACGCCGAGGTACAGAAGCTCCCTCGGGGCGTTTGCTTCCAGCAGCAGCCGCACGCCGTCGAGATCGAAAAACACAAGGCCGGGCGGGTCAAACATCGCTGTTGGCGGAACCGCCAGCAGATGAGAATAAAACGCCGCCGCCCGACGAAGATCACCGGCGTACTGGGCAACCTGAATCAAGCGCATAGATCCTGCCTTCCCTGTAACTAGTCAGCTCGGCTTGGTCCATCCTGCTCACTCACACGGAGTCCGGCAAGAGCCCGATGCCAGGCCTGGCCCGCGAGGGTGCCGCAATTAGCGTGAGGTGCGACAAGTGAAAACTGCCGCGGTGTACTCCTTCGCGAAACCTGGCAGTCATGGATCAACTTTGTGGCACCCACTCCGCAAGCTCAGCCCCGGTTTACATCGCCGGTCGATCAAGATGAAACGCTGGTCACGAGCGGTGCGTTTTGACAGGCCTCGCCACGACAGGGTTGGTCCTTACTGACGACGGGTGCGGTCGCGGGTCCGTCGCCTGTACCGATGTCAGGGCTTCTGGCTGTAATAGCTGGTGCGCACAATTGGTACATGGCCACCCCAGACGTGTTCATTGCATCGACCGAGCAGGCGGGCGTGGTCGGGCGCCTGCTGTATGACTTTAACGCTGAGTTTGAAACACCCGGTCCAACCGTCGAGGAATTTGCCACTCGATTCAGGGTCCTCCTGGCCCGCGCTGACGTTCTTGTCCTCCTCGCCGGCGCCCCGGCCGCGCCGACCGGTTTGGCGTTCCTGACCCTGAGGCCCACCCCTTACTATGACGGATCACTGGCCCAGCTTGAGGAACTCTACGTCCAGCCGCGCCTGCGTGGCCAAGGCATCGGCACGGCACTGGTGACAACCGCGGTCCAGGAGGTCCGGGACCGCGGCGGAGCGGAAATTCACATCAACGTCGATGAAGTGGACACTGACGCCCGCCGCTTCTACGAACGCCACGGCTTCACCAACCTCCAACCGGGCGCGGATTACCGGATGCTGTGCTACCTGCGCGAACTCTAAGACCGCACTAAAATCAGCGCACCGATCGCGCTCGGAGGCTTCGCCAGCGGCAGCTGTCCATCAAGACCTGCCGGCTGGCGGTTTCGCGGTCGTCTAGGTGCGTGGCCGAACCGCTCCTGCGCAGTTCGGGCGGACGTGCCGAGGGCTGCGCCGATAGCCTCCCAGGAGTCGCCCTTCGCGCGGGCAGCCCGGACGGCGGCTTCCAGCTCGGCCTCGGCCTTCGCAGCAGCCGTCCGGGCAGCGGTGATCCGGCGGAAGTCCGCGGCGTCCCTGTCAGCGCGAGGCGCCGGATTCAGGCGAAGGAGCGTGCCATCCACCCGCAGCGGTGCGGTTAGGTGCTCGATGTGCAGGATGTAACCTTCTTCGGCCCGGCGTTGTACGTAGGCGGTGAGGACGGTCTTTCCATCGCCGTCATCAAAGTCCACTTTCCCGTAGCTCTCATTCGGGCCAACGGGCCATGGACGCGGCCTCAACCGCCCTGAAGCTTCGTACTGCGCCAGCTCGTTCTCCCCGCCCCTGACCTCGGGGACTCGTGCTTCGCTTGGGGTCATCCTGACCGTCCTCCTTCAACTTGTCTTGCCACTGCATCCCGACGCTTGCGCAGCGGCATTTGGGCAGCGCTCCGGTACAGAAACCAGTACAACTCACTGCGCGCTGAAGCGCACGAGTACTCGGTACTCGATCATTCCGCTCTGAGCACCGTCCGGGACCCCGGTCGACGAGGACGTTGCAGATGTATCTACGCAGGAACCCGTTCTAAGACAGGAAGGCTCGTCACCGGGCCGTGTTTGCCGGTTCGTGTGAAGGATTTGTGGCAGAAAGCATCGTTGCCTAGGGTACTAAGCACGCTTAGTATCTTGGTTTCGACAGCGGACTGCCAGATTTCCCATCCCGAGGAGAAGAATTCGTGCCAGAAGAGAGCAACATCCACATCCCCGGCGTCCCCGCCAGCGAGCCTGCCAGCCTGGAGGAACCAACCACTCCACGGGAGCCGCTGCCGCCAAAGCCGGACCAGCGAGGACCTGAAGCGGTTTCGCCTACTGGAAGCCCAACAGGGGCGCCGGCCACGTCACGCGCCCAGTCCGGTCAGTACCTGACTACCGCCCAGGGGTTGCGCGTTCGCGACACCGACCACTCCTTGAAGGCCGGTTCGCGCGGACCCATCCTGTTGCAGGACCACCACCTGCGGGAGAAGATCACGCACTTTGACCACGAACGCATTCCCGAGCGCGTGGTGCATGCCCGGGGCGCCGGGGCCCACGGTGTCTTCCGTTCCTACGGCACTGCTGCAAACATCACCCGCGCGGGCTTCCTGGCCAAGGACGTGGAGACTCCGGTCTTTGTCCGCTTTTCCACCGTCCTGGGTTCCCGTGGCTCTGCTGACGCGGTCCGGGACACCCGGGGCTTTTCCACCAAGTTCTACACGGATGAGGGCACATACGACCTGGTGGGCAACAACATCCCCGTCTTCTTCGTCCAGGACGGCATCAAGTTCCCGGACATCGTTCACGCCGCGAAACCGCACCCGGACCGGGAAATTCCCCAAGCGCAGAGTGCGCATGACACGTTCTGGGATTTCGTCTCCCTGCATACCGAGGCCCAGGCGCACACGATGTGGAACATGTCCGACAGGGGAATCCCGCGTTCCTACCGGACCATGGAGGGCTTCGGCGTCCACACCTTCCGGTTCATCAGCGCCGAAGGCCGCACCACCCTGGTGAAGTTCCACTGGAAGCCAAAGCAGGGCGTCCACTCACTGGTGTGGGAAGAAGCGCAGATCATCAACGGCATGGATCCGGACTTCCACCGCCGCGACCTCGCCGACGCCATCGAAGCAGGCGCCTACCCTGAGTGGGAGCTCGGCGTCCAGACCTTCCCGGACACCGAGGACCAGATGTTTGAAGGCATCGACCTGCTGGACCCCACCAAGTTCGTTCCTGAAGAACTGGCCCCTGTCCAGCCAATCGGCGTCATGACCCTCAACGCCAATCCCACCAACTTCTTCGCCGAAACAGAACAAGTGGCGTTCCACCCCGGCCACCTCGTCCCCGGGATCGACGTCACCAATGATCCCCTGCTCCAGGTGCGCCTCTTCTCATACCTTGACACCCAGATCTCCCGGCTGGGCGGGCCCAACTTCGGCCAGATTCCCATCAACCGTCCGCAATCCCCTGTGAATGACATGCTGCGGGACGGCATGCACCAACAGGGGGTCCACGGGGGAGCGGCTCCGTACCACCCCAACTCGCTCGACGGCGGTTGCCCGTTCCTCCCCGGACAGGATCTTGGTGCTTTCATCGACGTGCCGGAGGAAGTGGCTGCCTCCATCAAGGAACGGAAGAACCCGGCATCCTTCGATGACCACTACAGCCAGGTGGGCCTCTTCTTCCGCAGCCTGAGCCCGGTGGAGCAGGACCACGTGATCCAGGCTTACACCTTCGAGCTCGGCAAATGCTACGAAAAGTCCATCCGCGAACGGCAGCTTGCAGCCTTGGCCAACGTGGACGCCGGCCTGTGCGCAGCGGTAGCCAAGGGCCTGGGCCTCCCCGCCCCGCAGGCAACAGAGCAAGTTCCGGAGTCCGACCCCAGCCCCGCTTTGTCGCAGGTGGGCAAAACCTGGCCCGTTGCCGGCCGCATTGTCGGGATTCTCGCCGATGGGAACAGCGACCTTGCTGCCGTGAACGCAGCACGAAAGGCGCTGGACGCCGAGGGGATCGTCCCCCTGGTCATCGCCCCCCAGGGCGGCTTCCTGGGAAAAGAGAACGACGGCGGGGTCCCCGTGCAACGGACGTACCTCACCGCCCGCTCCACGGAGTTCGACGCCGTCATCGTTGCGGCTTCTGCCGCTCCGGCACCCGACGCCGAACCTGGACTCGACGCCAAGGCCGGCACCCCCGGAAGTGCACTGGATCCACGGGCGGTCCTGCTGCTTACCGAAGCGTTCCGTCATGCCAAGGCCATTGGCTCCTTGGCCACCAGCACGGATGTCCTGACGGCCACGGGCATGCCCGAGGATGCACCCGGGATCGTTACCGGGGAGAACGCTGAAGCCCTGGTCACGGAACTGACCGGGCTGCTGGCATCCCACCGGGTCTGGGAACGGTTCCCGGTGACGTCCGCCTAGGCGCACTCAAGGAAAGCCAACCAAGGGAGGGGAGTGCCGCCGTCGTTCCGTCGGCAGGCGTTCCCCTCCCTGCCGCTGCCTGCGTATCCATAAATCTTCGAGCAAGTCTATATATCAAAGCCCGCATTCTGATATATTAGCCAGCGGATCGACAGTACCAATTGTCAACTCGATGAGGAGTGGAACAGCATGCAGCAACTCGCACACCGGCTCGACCGGCTGGGCACCGAGACTGCCTTCAGCGTCGCGCAGGCCGCCGCGTCCTGGAAGGCGCAGGGGAACCGGGTATACCCGTTCCATCTCGGCGATATCAACATCCCTACCGCCCCGCACATCGTCGAGGCGATGAACAAGGCCATTGCGGACGGCTACACGGGCTACTGCCCGGGCCCCGGCATCCCGCAGCTGCGGGAGGCCCTCGCCGATGATCTCGGCTCGCGCCGCGGCATCCAGTTCTCGCCGGACAACGTGGTGGTCATGACTGGCGGCAAGCCCGTCATCACCAAGTTCCTCCAGGCGGTCATGAACCCCGGCCAGGAAGTGCTCTACCCGAACCCCGGCTTCCCCATCTACGAATCCCAGATCGAATACCTCGGCGGCACGTCCGTTGCCTACCGCTACGTGCCCACCTCCACGGGCTTTGCCATCGACCTGGACCAGATCCGTGCGTCGATCACCCCCAACACGGTCGCCATCATCTACAACGACCTGCAGAACCCGATCTCTGCTGAGTCCACTGCCGCTGAACGCGAGGCCATCGCCCAAATCGCGATCGAGCACGATCTCTGGGTGCTCTCCGACGAGGCGTACTTCGAGACCCGCTACGAAGGGGTTTCCCACTCGATCGCGTCCCTGCCCGGCATGGCAGAGCGCACCGTCATCCTCTACACCTTCAGCAAGAAGTTCGCCATGACGGGCTCCCGGCTGGGTTGCGCCGTCGCCCCGGTCGAGATTGCCAAGGTGCTCAGTACGCTCAACACCAACGATGAGTCCTGCACCACGCACTACGTGCAGTGGGCCGGCATCGAAGCACTCCGCGGCCCCCAGGAACCGGTGCAGCAGATGCTCGACGTCCTGAAAACCCGCAGGGACGCAGCCTGTGAACTCCTGAACGGCATCCCCGGCATGCACGTCGCCGTCCCGCAGTCCACGTTCTACCTGTTCCCGGACGTCACGGACGCCATGGAACGCATGGGCTTCACTGCAGTGGGCGATTTCGCCACCGAGGCCCTGTACAAGACCGGCGTCTCCTTCTGTACCCGTGAGCATTTCGGCCGCCGCCAGCCTGGCGAAGACCGGCAGTACATTCGGCTCGCGTACTCGGGCATCGACGTTCCGGACATCCGTGAAGGCCTCGGCCGCCTGCGGGAATGGATCGAAACCGCATGAGCCGCGTCGTCGTCACGGGACGCATCCCCGAACCAGCACTCGAGAAACTCCGCGCCGAGCATGAGGTCGACGCCTGGGCAGGCCCGGAATCGATCAGCCGCGAGGAACTGCTGCGCAGGGTCGCCGGCGCAGACGCCGTCGTCAGCCTGCTCACCGAACGCATCGACGCCGAACTGCTCGACGCCGCCGGTCCGCAGCTCAAAGTCGTCGCCAACGTAGCCGTCGGCTACGACAACATCAACGTCCCGGCCTGCACAGAGCGGGGCGTCGTGGCCACCAACACCCCGGGCGTGCTCATCGACGCCACAGCCGACATCGCGCTCAGCCTCATCCTCATGGCCACGCGCCGGCTCGGCGAGGGCGAACGGCTCATCCGCTCCGGCGAGGCCTGGAAGTGGGGCATGTTCTTCCTCCTCGGCAGCAGCCTCAAGGGCAAGACCCTCGGGGTGGTCGGCATGGGCGGCATCGGCCAGGCCACCGCACGCCGTGCCAAGGCCTTCGGCATGGAAATCGTCTACCAGTCCCGCAGCGAAATCGATCCCGCCATCGCATCTGAGCTGGGTGCCCGGCGGGTGGACCTCGACGAGCTGCTGGCCGTCTCCGACGTCGTTTCGCTGCACTGCCCCTACGGACCTGCCACACACCACCTGATAGGTGCGGAGCAGCTGGCAGCGATGAAGGACTCGGCGTACCTGGTCAACACCGCCCGCGGACCCATCGTGGACGAAGCGGCGCTTGCAACCGCACTGCGCGACGGCGTGATCGCGGGAGCGGGCCTGGACGTCTACGAGCAGGAGCCGACGGTGCATCCCGGGCTGCTGGACCTCGACAACGTGGTCCTGCTGCCGCACCTGGGCTCTGCCACCGTGGAGACGCGCACCGCCATGGCGATGCTCGCCGCGGACAATGCGCTCGCCGTGCTCAGCGGGGAACAGCCGCCTGCCCCGATCGGGTAGCAGGCCACAGCCGCCGTGCCGCAGATTTCCGGGGGAACGGATCTGCGGCACGGCCACAACAACGAGGGCCCGCCACACGGCGGGCCCTCTTTTGTTGCCAAACGTTTGACGGCGCCTCCGGACCGAGGGCTACCGGACGGACGCCTCGGCGGGCGGGACGTCCTCCTTGCCCCGGATTGCAGTCCGGCGGCGCCACACAGGCTGCAGCGCCTCGAGCTCCTCCGGTGTGGCATTACGGAAAGGCGGTACGGCCGGCGCGGGCGGCTCATGCCGGGCCTGGCCGCGGGTGGCGATCAGGCTCGCGGCGATGGAGACCCCGAGGATGGCGGTGATGACGGCGAGGGAGACCGGCGTCGGGATGTAGTAGACGTCGATCTTGAGCGCCATCTTGATGCCCACCCACACGAGCACCAGCGCCAGGCCGGCCTTCAGGTACACGAACCGGTGGATGAGGTCCGCCAGCAGGAAGTACATGGCGCGCAGGCCCAGGATGGCAAAGGCGTTGGCCGTGAACACCAGGAAGACCTCGTCTGTCACGGCGAAAATGGCGGGGATGGAGTCGACGGCGAAGATGATGTCCGTGACCTCCACCAGGACAAGGACCGCCAGCAGGGGAGTGGCGAGCAGGACACCGTTCCGCCTGATGAGGAACCGCTGGCCATGGAATGCGTCCGTCATCGGCACATGCCGGCGGAACAGCTTCAGGGCCCGCGATTTCTCCGGGTCGATGTGCTCATTGCGCTGTTTGAGCATCCGGTGCCCGGTGAAAAGCAGGAAAGCGGCGAACAGGTAGAGGACCCAGCCTGCACTGGCGATGATCGCCGATCCGGCCGCGATGAACAGGCCGCGGAACACCAGCGCCCCCAGGACGCCGAAGAACAGGACCCGGTGCTGGTACTCGCGCGGGACGGCGAAGAAGGTGAAGATGATCGCCCAGACGAACACGTTGTCCACCGCCAGCGATTTTTCGATGAGGTAGCCCGCGAAGTACTGCTGCCCGAACTCCGCGCCGTACATCACCCAGACAATGCCGCCGAACGCGACGCCGCACAGCACCCACAGCGTTGACCATGCAACCGCTTCACGTACTGAAATGACGTGCGCATGCCGGTGGGCGACGAGGTCGACGACGAGCATGAGGAGGATGAATCCGATGACAGCGAACCACATCCACAGGGGAATATTCATGGAGCACCTGCTTCCAGTCAGTAGTTACCAACTGGAGGTCTCTCCCGGGCCATGGGCTGGCCTGTCCACCGGAAGGCGCTGGGGCCTACGTACTGACGATGGACGGAGTAGGGATACTCCCCTCCGGAGAAACCAAGTTAACTGCTTTTCCGCGCGCTGGCAACTGCCATGGCCCGCTCGCCGGCTGGAACTGCCTTCCCGCGCTTGGCACGGCCGGCGTCTTCCTTGCCTCGGCGGCAGCGGTGGGCGGAACGCTCGTGCTGCTCCGGGGTGTGCAGCTGGAATGGTTAGGGCAGCCGCGACGGGCGGAGCACGCTGGGCGCGCCGGCCTGCGAGGGGTCCAGCGGTACCGGGCTGACCAGGACTGCCGGGCCGCGGTGCAGGAAGCCGCCGGACAGGACGCGGCAGCGGATGCCCCCGCGCCCGCGCATCGCGGCGTGGGCGCCCGGGGCGAGCATCCCGTCCATCCACGCACACGGCTGGGCGTGCCGGCCGGCGTGCAGCGTTACCGCCGAGCCGCCCGACTCCAGCACGAAGTCCTGCCCCAGCAGGGGAGCCAGTTGCGCCCCGCGGAGCACCACGTTCCGCCGGGTCAGCAGCGGATCGAAGGGTCCGGCCCCCAGCTCGGCGGCGATCGCCTCCAGGGATTCGACGGCGAACAACGTCACCGCGGCATCCATGTGGGCCGCCTTGCCGAAGAAACGGTCGCCCACGATGCCCTTGCCCGCCACCACCTCAGCCTTTTCCGCGTCCACCGTGGGCACGTTGGCGGCGCCGTCCCGGGCACGGCCAAAGTAGGCATGCCCGGGCGACACCAGCAGGTGCAGGATCTCGACGTCGTACCGGTAGTTTTCGGCCATGCCTCCACCGTAGGCGGTTGCGCGCGGGAGCGGGCTACGCCCCCACGTAGGTGGCCAGGTGCTGCCCGGTCAGCGTGGCCCGCTTGGCCACAAGGTCAGCCGGGGTGCCCTCGAAAACGATCCTGCCGCCGTCGTGCCCTGCTCCGGGTCCAATGTCGATGATCCAGTCGGCGTGCGCCATCACGGCCTGGTGGTGCTCAATCACGATCACCGACTTGCCCGATTCCACCAGCCGGTCCAGCAGGCCCAGCAGGTTCTCGACGTCGGCAAGGTGCAGGCCCGTGGTGGGCTCGTCCAGGATGTAGACGTCGCCCTTCTCCGCCATCTGCGTCGCGAGCTTCAGCCGCTGGCGCTCGCCGCCGGACAGGGCGGTGAGGGGCTGGCCAAGCGTGATGTAGCCGAGGCCCACGTCCGCCAGCCGCTCCAGGATTTTGTGGGCGGCCGGTGTCTTGGCTTTGCCTTCACTGAAGTAGGCCAGTGCCTCCTCGACTGACATTGCCAGCACATCGGCGATGTTGCGGCCGTCCAGCGTGTACTCCAGCACGGCGGCCTGGAACCGGCGGCCCTCGCAGTCCTCGCAGGTGGATTCCACCGTGGCCATGACGCCGAGTTCGGTGAAGATCACGCCGGCGCCGTTGCAGGTGGGGCAGGCGCCCTCGGAGTTGGAGCTGAAGAGTGCCGGCTTGACCCCGTTGGCCTTGGCGAAGGCCTTGCGCACGGGTTCCAGGAGCCCGGTGTAGGTGGCCGGGTTGCTGCGCCGGGAGCCCTTGATGGCGCCCTGGTCGATGGTGATGACGCCTTCGCGCTTCGCGAGCGAGCCGTGGATGAGCGAACTCTTGCCGGAGCCGGCCACGCCGGTGACCACGCACAGGACGCCCAGCGGCACGTCGACGTCCACGTTGCGCAGGTTGTTGGTGGACGCGCCGCGGATTTCCAGTGCCCCGGCCGATGAGCGGACCGCCTCCTTGAGCCGGGCCCGGTAGCCGATGTGCCGCCCGGTGACGGTGTCGCTGGAACGCAGCCCGTCGACATCGCCCTCGTAGACAATCTGGCCGCCGCCGGAGCCGGCCAGCGGTCCGAGGTCGACGACGTGGTCGGCAATGGCGACGGTCTCGGGTTTGTGCTCCACCACCAGGACGGTGTTTCCTTTGTCGCGCAGCTGCACCAGGAGGTTGTTCATCCGCTCGATATCGTGCGGGTGCAGGCCAATGGTGGGCTCGTCGAAGACGTAGGTGACGTCGGTGAGGGAAGAACCCAGGTGGCGGATCATCTTGGTGCGCTGCGCCTCGCCGCCGGACAGGGTGCCGGCGGGCCGTTCCAGGGACAGGTAGCCCAGGCCAATCTCCGCGAAGGAGTCCAGCAGGTCCCGGAGCCCGGCGAGCAGCGGCCGGACCGAGGGCTCGTCCAGGTCGCGGATCCACTCCGCGAGGTCGCTGATCTGCATGCTGCAGAGGTCCGCGATGTTCTTGCCCTTGATCTTCGAGGACAGCGCCTCCGGCGTCAGCCGGGTGCCCTTGCACTCCGGGCAGGTGTCGAACGTGACAGCCCGCTCCACGAAGCGGCGGACGTGCGGCTGCATGGCCTCCACGTCCTTGGACAGCATGGATTTCTGGATCTTGGGGATGATGCCCTCGAACGTGAGGTTGACGCCTTCCACCTTGATCTTGGTGGGCTCGGCGTACAGCATGGTGTCCAGCTGCCTCTTGGTGAAGGACGCGATGGGCTTGTCCATCGGCAGGCCCATCCCCTCGAACAAACGCCCGTACCAGCCGTCCATGGAGTAGCCCGGCACGGTCAGGGCACCTTCGTTTAGGGACTTGGAGTCGTCATAGAGGGCGGTCCGGTCGATGTCGCTGATGTTGCCCATGCCCTCGCAGCGCGGGCACATCCCGCCCAGGTACGTCACCTGCTGGACGACGCTCTTCTCCACGCGGCCGCCCTTCTCCGTGCTCATCACGCCGCTGGCCTTGCGGGTGGGGACGTTGAAGGAGAAGGCGGTGGGTGGCCCCACGTAGGGCTTCCCCAGCCGGCTGAACAGGATGCGCAGCATGGCGTTCGCGTCCGTGGCGGTGCCTACCGTGGAGCGCGGGTTGGCGCCCATCCGTTCCTGGTCCACGATGATCGCCGTCGTCAGGCCCTCCAGCCGGTCAACGTCGGGACGGGCCAGGCTGGGCATGAACCCCTGCACGAACGCGCTGTACGTTTCGTTGATCAGCCGCTGCGACTCCGCGGCGATGGTCGCGAACACCAGCGAGCTTTTCCCTGACCCGGAGACTCCAGTGAAGACCGTCAGCCGGCGCTTGGGCAGTTCCAGGCTGACGTCCTTGAGGTTGTTTTCCCGCGCGCCCTGGACACGGATGGTGTCGTGGCTGTCAGCGACGTGCATTCCGGCTGTGGGGGTGCTGGTGCTCGTGTCCGTGCTCATGAGGTCTCCATCTGTTCGGCCGTTTGGGCGGAGGGAGGCCGGTTTGGAGCCTCCCTTGGCGTCGCTGGGTTCAAGCTTAGGGCTGCTGGTTGATCCGGACGGTGTTGCCGGCGGGGTCGCGGAAGGCACAGTCCCGGATCCCGTACGGCTGGTCGATGGGTTCCTGGACGACGTCGGCCCCGCTCGCCTCCACCTTGGCGAAGGCGGCGTCCACGTCCGGGGAGGACAGGACCACCGTTGCGAAGGTGCCCTTGGCCATCATTTCGGCGATGGTGCGGCGCTCGTCGTCGGTGATGCCGGGGTCCGCGGCGGGCGGGTAGAGGACGATGGAGACGTCCGGCTGGCCTGCCGGGCCCACGGTGATCCAGCGCATGGCGCCGCGGCCAACGTCATTGCGGATTTCAAAGCCCAGGGCGTCGCGGTAGAACGCCATCGAGGCGTCCGGATCGGTGTGCGGAAGGAAGCTGGAGGAGATGGTGATGTTCATGGCAGCCATGCTAGTTGCGGCTCCGCAAGCGGCGCTTCTCGATTCCTGACCGGTCTGCTGACCTGCTTTTCAACGCAGGCGGGGATGCCCGCCGTCGAGCGTTCCGCCTCCTGTTTGTAGGTGCTGGGAGGCATCCCCACCAGCTCGCTGAAGCGGGTGCTGAAGGTGCCCAGGGAGGAACAGCCGACGGCGAAGCACACCTCAGTGACGCTGAGGTCGCCTTTGCGGAGCAGCGCCATTGCGCGTTCAATCCGCCGGGTCATGAGGTAGCTGTAGGGCGATTCGCCGTAGGCGAGCTTGAAGCGGCGGCTGAAGTGGCCGGCGGACATATGGACGTCCCTGGCCAGCGATTCAACATCCAGCGGTTGGGCGTACTCCCGGTCCATCCGGTCCTTGACGCGGCGAAGCTGGGTGAGTTCGCGGAGGTAGGGGTCGGAGGTCACACCTCAGATCGTGCTACGGGGCAGGGGAGTTGTCCAGAGGTGTGCAGCATCACGGTTCAGCAGTGAAAACGGCCGGTTCCCCGCGGGATATGATTGTGCCGCCGGCCAGTATGAGGCCCTCGCCCGGACAGGGCTTGAGAAAACGCAGCACCGGCAAAACCGAACCTTCATTGCTATCGAAACCCCTGCCCGGATACTGTCCGGGACATCTTGAAAGGACGCCATGGAACTGCTGTGGGAAATTGCCGGCTGGGCAGGCGCGGCTGCGATTCTCAGTGCATACCTGGCCGTGTCCATGGGCTGGTTGAAGGCCGGCAAGGGTTTCCAGGTGGCGAACCTGTTCGGTGCCGTTGCCTTCATTATCAACGGCACCTTGCACGGGGCCTGGCCCTCGGTGTTCACCAACGTGGCGTGGTTCCTGATCTCCGCGGTCGCACTGGTCCGTATGCGGGCAACGGACGGCCCCGCTGCCGCTCCCGCCGAAGCTCCCCAGGTGCAGTACCCCGGCGTCCCGGACACCACCGGCCAGATGGCGGTGGTTGAGGTCCTGACGGGCGCCATCCCCGTGGTGGCTCCCCGCCCCGCGATTGCGCCGGCACCGGCTGCGTGTTCCGCACCTGCCCTGGCTGAGGGGCAGCGGCTGGCCGTCTAGGCTCGTGCGCTTGTCCACCCCGCGCTAGGGGCGGGGTGCCTCCACCCGGACCTCACGGTAGCGCGGGGGAATGCGCACAATCTCAAGTTCGGCCAGGTCGAGGAGCCGCCTGTCGCCGGTCAAGGTGTCGAGAATCCAGACGAGCCCCTGGTCCGGGGCAGTGCCCGTCACCGGGCCGCGGTGAACCAGGGTGTTCTTGTAATACGCTTCGACGGCATCGCCTGACGCGAGTTCCCGACAGAAATCGACGTCGATGTGGTCATTGCTGGCCATGACCTTTCCCCGCCTCTCGCATGGGAGTTTTCCTGGTTCGATTCTCCCGGGCGCAGGTGTCCGCAAGGTGTCTTTGGGGTGATCTTCTGCTGACGCGATCGGACACCCACGAAGTGCTCAGTTGATCGGTGCGGGACCCAGCTCGTCAAGCAGCTTCTGCATGGCTACGTACGCCTTGTTGCGGTAGGCGATCAGCTCGGGGATGCGTTCGGCGGGGACGTTGAGGAACCCGGCGCCGGTCTTGGTGCCAAGCTTTCCGGCGTCCACCAGGTCGCTCAGGATTTTCGGCGTGGCGAACCGCTCCGGAAAATCGCTCTGCAGGGACTTGTAGCAGAAGTCGTAGACGTCCAGCCCGGCCATGTCCGCGATGGCAAACGGCCCGAAGAAGGGCAGCCGGAAGCCGAAAGTGGTGCGGACCAGGGTGTCAACGTCGTCCGCGGTTGCTATGCCCTGCTCCACCAGCTGCGCGGCTTCATGGAACAGCGCGTACTGCAGGCGGTTGAGGACGAACCCGGTGGCGTCCTTGACCACTGCTGTTTGCTTTCCGGCCGCGTGGACCAGGTCGCGGGCCGTCCCCACAACCTCCGGCGAAGTGCCCGCATGCGCAATGATCTCGACGCCCGGGATAAAGGGTGACGGGTTGGAGAAATGGACGCCCAGGAACCGTTCCGGATTGGTGACCGGCCGGGAAAGTTCACCGATGGAGATGGTGGAGGTGTTGGACCCGATGACGGCGTCCGCCCGGGCCGCCATGCTGATGCGGGACAGCGTCTGGTGCTTGACCGCAATAATCTCGGGGACCGCTTCCTCGATGAAATCTGCCTCGGCAACGGCTTCCTCGATGTCGCTGGCGGCCCAGAGGTTCTGCTTGAGGATTTCCGTGGAACCGGCGGGGAACAGCCCGTCGGCCACGAACTGGTCCGACTCCGCCAGGAGCCGGTCGTAGTTGCTCCGCGCCACTTCAGCGGACACGTCGGCGAGTGCCACGCGTGCTCCACCGAGCGCCAGGACCTGGGCGATCCCGCCGCCCATGTACCCCGATCCGACGACGGCGACGTGCCGGGTAACGTTCGCGGGGCTTGCGCTGTTTGCTGCTTCAGGCATGTTCAGACTGCTTTCGTGGATTCGGGCTCGTAGGAGCAGATGGCGTCCACCTTGGCGGCGGAAGGTGACGTTGTATCGAAGCGGTGGTTGAGCCACTCGCCCACGAGCTTCTTGGCCAGTTCCAGGCCGATGACGCGCTGGCCCATGGTGAGGACCTGCGCGTTGTTGCTCATGACGGATCGTTCCACGGAGTAGGAGTCGTGGGCGGTGACGGCCCGGATGCCGGGCACCTTGTTGGCAGCGATGGCCACGCCCAGGCCGGTGCCGCAGATCAGCAGGGCACGGTCCGCCTCGCCGGCTGCCACCTTCCGGGCGGCGCGGACGGCGACGTGCGGGTAGGCAGTAGGGTCGTCCGCACCGACGCCCACGTCCGCCACGGAGGCAACACGGCTGTCAGCTTCGAGCAGCGCCTTCAGCGCTTCCTTGTATTCGACGCCCGCTTCGTCATTGCCGATGACGATGCGCCAACCCGCGGCTGCGCCTTCATCCGTCCTCATGCGCGGACTTCATTTCCGGCCAGGGCAGATGCCTGCCTGGGATAGGACAGCGGCTGTAAAGGATCCAAGTAATCAGAAACGCGCGTCACGATCAGGGCAAAGGACACTGCTCCGGGATCCGGGTGGCCCAGGCTCTTTTCGGCCAGCGGCCGTGCCCTCCCCTTCAGCGGGCGCAGGGATGCGGTGGCGTCGGCAGCCTGGCGCGCGGCGGTCACCGCGGAGGCCAGCGCCCCGGTCACTGGCGCCCCGACTTCGAACGTGGCCACGAAGGCCTCCCGGAAGGGAAGCAGCGCGTCCACCATTGTCTTCTCGCCCATATCAGCCTTGCCCAGGCTGGTGACGGCCTCCACGAAGGCGTTCACGGCGGCCGCCGCGTCCCCGCCGCTGTACGAGTCCTTGTTGCCGAGGGCATGCCCGGCCGCCGCGAGGGCAGATCCCCACAACGCCCCCGACGTTCCGCCTGCGCGTTCACTCCAAGCCTCCCCGGCCGCGGTCAGCACCCGCTGCACGGAGGCGCCGGCAGCCGTGGCGTGCAGGGCGGCTGCCGCTGCCGCTTCCGCGCCGCGTCGCATGCCGATGCCGTGGTCGCCGTCGCCGGCTATCGCGTCCAACCTGCCCAGCTCTTTTTCATGCTCGACGACGACGGCCCGCGCCTGCGCGAGCACGACGGCTGCCAGCCGGCCCAGCTCAGCCGCTGCCGCCGTCGCAATTTCCTCCTCAGCAGCCGCGGTTCCCTCCTGTTCGCCCCGATCCAGGGTCCGCCGTGCCCGGCGTTCCCGCCCTGCCATACTGCCCTTGCGGAACCCGGGGGTGTCGGCCGGGGCTGCCCAGTAGCGCTCCAGTTCCTCGTCCAGCCACAGCAGCGTAAGGGACAGCCCGGACATGTCCAGGCTGGTGACCAGCTCTCCGCACTCCGGCTCCACGATCGCCAGTCCCGCAGTGGTGAGGAGTTTCTCGATCTTGCCGAACAGCAGGAACAGTTCCTCGTACTTGACCCTGCCCAGGCCATTGAGGATGGCCACCACGCGGTTGCCGGCCCCATCAGGCTTGTCCTGGAGCAGCCGGGAGACGAGCAGTTCGGCGAGTTCGGAGGCCGTAGGCAGCGGGTGCTCGGAGATCCCTGGTTCACCATGAATGCCCAAACCCAGCGACATCTGGCCGGGCGGAACCCTGAACAGCGGTTCGGCAGCACCGGGAAGCGTGCAGCCGTCGAAGGCGACGCCGAGCGTTCGGGTGCAGTAGTTGGCGCGGATGGCCAGCTGTTCGACGGCGTCCAGGTCCAGTCCTGCTTCCGCCGCGGCGCCGGCGATCTTGAAGACGGTCAGGTCACCGGCAATTCCACGGCGCTTATCAATTTCATCCAGGGGGGCGCTGGCGATGTCATCCGTGACCAGGACCGTCCGCGTTTCGATGCCTTCGGCGTTAAGCCGCTGCTGGGCTTCGCCGAAGTGGATCACGTCCCCCGCATAGTTGCCAAAGCTGAACAGCACTCCGCCCCCGGTGTCCGCCGCCTTGGCCACGCGGTAGGCCTGGCCGGCGGAAGGTGAGGTGAAGATGTTGCCGCACACCGCACCTGCAGCCAGGCCGGGGCCCACCAGGCCGGCAAAGGCGGGGTAGTGACCGGAACCGCCGCCCACCACCACCGCCACCTGGCGGTGCGCCATTTCGGTGGAACGCACAACGCCTCCGTCCACGCGGGCCACATACCCGCGGTTGGCGGCCACGAAGCCGTCCAGTGCCTCCTCCACGAAGTCGGCGGGGTCGTCAAAAATCTGGGTCATGGGTTTCCTCGTTTGGATCCTTGTAGGAAGGCCGGCCTTCAGGCCCTGGGCAGTCACGCGTTGACGAGGTCCGCCGTCGGCTGTTGCCGTCCCTGCGCAACATGGCTCTCGCCCAGCGCATAACCGTCCCGCTTGGGAAGCACGTGGCGCCGGAGGTAGTCCTGGTTGCTGGCGGAGACGCTCAAGCCGTCCCCGCCGTAGTGCTCGGTGCAGAGGATGCCCTGGAAGCCGGCGGACAGCGCCAGCTTGAAGGCCTCGCGGTAGTTAATGAGGCCGCTTTCCATCGGAGCCGGAATGGTCACATACGTGCCGCGCGCGGCGTCTTCGTCCCGGAAGTAGTTCTTCATATGCCAGTAGTTGGAGTAGGGCAGGGTTTTGGCCACCATCTCACGCCAGTCCTCCACCGGCCGGTGCAGCCGGACCAGGTTGCCCAGGTCCGGGTTCAGGCCCACGTTCGGAAGCCCGATGTCCTGGAGGAGGCGCACGGACGAGTCCGCGGTGCCGAGGTAGGTGTCCTCGTACATTTCGAGCGAAACCAGGACACCTACCCCCGCGGCGTGCCGGCCGAGTTCGCGAAGGCGGGCGACGGCGTCACCCCACGCTTCCTTGTCTCCCGACGGGTCCTTGTGCCCTTCCACCGTCCAGAACCACAACTGCTTCTGCTGCTCCGGGGTGATGGCCTGGTGGAGCCCGAAGGAGACAACCTCGCAGCCCAATTCTGCAGCGGCGTCGATGGTGCGGTGGCTGTAGGCCAGGTTGGCTTCCCAGTTGCGTTGATCGATCACGCTGCGCCGGATGGCGGAAATGGCCGGGATGCCAATGCCCACTTCCTCTGCCGCCTGCTTGAATTCGGCGAGTCGGTGCCGGCTCAGGTCGCCGGGCCGCAGCCAGCTGTCCGTCAGGTCCGCGTTGGCAAACCCGGCATCCTTCACCTCAGCCAGCGCCTCGGCCCACGCGGATGGAGCCGCGTCGTTGACGTGTGTTCCGTCCGGGCTGGTACCCGGAAAGGGAAGCATCGCCGCGGCGACGGGCCAGTTTTCCGCTGTGTAGGCCATACCTAGGATGCTTCCTGCGCCTGGAGCGCGTCGGCGTCCTCGGCCACCATGGTCAGTTCGACGCTCTCCGGCCGCTCCACGGTGCTGCTGATGCGTACGGAAGAGCCGGTATGGGCTGACGCCAGGACGGACTCCATGACCTCAAGGACGTGGAATGCCAAGGCGCCGCCCGCCCGCGGTTCACGGCCCGGCGGGGTGGCAGCCAGGTCCGCAATGCCGAACCCCCGGCCGGAATCAACGTATCCGGCCGACACCGGGAGGGTCTCCCAGCCGCCGGCGCCCAGGGGGAACAGCTGGACGTCGCCGTCGAAGTGGTTGGGGTCGGGCACGATCAGCGATCCGCGCTCGCCATGGATTTCGATGTTGGGGGACTTGGACTTCACGGCGTCGAAGCTCATGACCAGGGTGGAGAGTGCCCCGGAGGCGTGGACCAGGATGCCGGTCACGTGTGAGTCGACGTTCACCGGGACCTTTTCGCCCTGGCGGGGCCCGGAACCGATGGTCCGCTCGCTGCGGGTATGGCTCGCGGCTCCCATCACCGAGACAACGGGGCCCAGCAGGGTTACCAGGGCGGTCACGTAGTAGGGGCCCATGTCCAGGAGCGGGCCGCCGCCGGGCTGGTAGTAGAAGTCCGGATTCGGGTGCCAGCGCTCATGGCCGGGTGTGACCATGGTGGCGGTGGCGGAAATGGGCGCACCGATAAGGCCGTCATCGATCGCCTTGCGCGCAGTCTGGATGCCGGTGCCGAGTACGGTGTCGGGTGCACAGCCGACGGCGACACCCGCCTTCCGCGCTGCGTCCAGTACCTGGCGTGCCTCGTCAGTGGTGGCGGCAAGGGGTTTCTCGCCGTACACGCCTTTTCCTGCGGCGATCGCCTTCAGTGCCACGTCCGCGTGCGCGGCCGGGATGGTGAGGTTCACGACCAGTTCGACGTCGTCGGCGGAGAGGAGTTCCTCAACGGAGAGGGCACGGACGCCGTCGTACTGTTCCGCCACGGTCTGCGCGCGGTTCAGGTCCAGGTCCGCCACGGCCACGAGTTCGAGGTCCGGAAGCCTGCGGAAGCTGGCGAGGTACTGCGCAATGATGGCCCCGCAGCCAATGATTCCTACTTTCAACGGCTTGCCCACAACAGGCCCCTTTCAATGATGGTGCGGACGTTGGTGTCCTGGAGGATTTCCACCCGGTGTCCCGGAGTGGCTACGAAGATCCGGCCCTTGCCCCATTGCCGGGTCCAGATGGCCGGGGATGTGACTTCGCGGTTCCATGGATCCCATTCCCGGACCTTCTGGGTGGTGGTGGCGAGGACGTCGATGTAATCGTCGGACAGGACCCAGTACTGTTCTGTGACCAGGTCGAAGTCGCTTATGCCTTTGGTGATCGGGTGCTCCGCTGCTGCCGGCAGCATGTTGACGGTGTAGGGCACATAGTTGTCGGACTGTTCACCGACGCACTCATCAGGGTGTTTGCCTGGATGGCAGGCGAACTGGCCGCCGATCAGGTGCAGGTAGTCGGAGGTGTTCCGGTAGGAATCGGCGATCCCGCCATGCCAGCCGGCAAGCCCGGCGCCGTTCTCAACGGCGGCGCGCAGCCCGGCGAACTCGTCCTTCTCGATGGTGCTCATGGTCATGCACTGCATGACCAGGTCCACACCGGCCATGTATTCGGCGTCGGCGTAGACCTTGGGGGACTCCTCCACCCGCACGTCGTAGCTGTTGTCTTTGAGGTAGGGGATGAAGAGCTCGGTGGCCTCGTAGGGCTGGTGGCCGTCCCAGCCGCCGCGGACCACCAGGGCGTTCTTGCGATCTGTCATGTCAGGTTTCCTTTGGTTGGCTGGTCAGCGGCTGGCGAAGGCGGCGTCGAAGGCCGCTGCGGGCGGGGCGATCCGGGACAGTTCCTTGACCATGGCCAGTGCCTGCGGGGCACCAACGAGGCGGTCCATGCCAGCGTCCTCCCATTCGATGCTCGTGGGGCCGGTGTAGCCGATGGCGTTCAGCGTCCGGAAGATCCGGTTCCACTGCACATCCCCGTGCCCGGCCGTGACGAAGTCCCAGCCGCGCCGCGGATCCGCCCAGGCCAGATGGGAGCCGAGCCGCCCGTTGCGGCCGTCGAGCTGCCGGACGGATTCCTTGATGTGGACATGCAGGATGTGTTCGGCAAAGTCCTGCAGGAACATCACCGGATCAAGGTCCTGCCAGATGAAGTGCGACGGATCGAAGTTGAGCCCGAAGCTCTTGCGATGTCCGATGGCTTCCAGGGTTCGCTTGGCCGTCCAGTAGTCGTAGGCGATTTCGGACGGGTGCACCTCCAGTGCGAACCGGACACCCTCTTCCTCGAAGACGTCCAGGATCGGATTCCAGCGGTCCGCGAAGTCCCGGTACCCGGCGTCGATCATTGCCTGCGAGGCGGGTGGGAACATGGCCACTGCCTTCCAGATGGAAGAGCCTGTAAACCCTGTCACTGTCTTGACGCCAAGGCGGGCGGCTGCCCGGGCGGTGTCCTTCATAGACTCCGCTGCACGGCGGCGGACTCCTTCCGGTTCGCCGTTTCCCCAGATTTCCGGGGACAGGATGCCCTGGTGGCGCTCATCGATGGGGTCGTCACACACGGCCTGGCCGGTGAGGTGGTTGGCGATGGCGAAGACCTGCAGGTGGTTCTTCTCCAGGATGTCCAGCCGGCCCTGGAGATAGTTGTCGTTTTCCGCCGCCCGGCGCGGGTCCAGGTGGTCGCCCCAGCAGGCAATTTCCAGGCCGTCAAAGCCCCATTCGCCGGCGAGGCGTGCCACCTCCTCAAACGGGAGGTCGGCCCACTGGCCGGTGAACAGTGTGATGGGTCGGGTCATGGGGTTTCCTCGCTCTGCTGAAGCTTGGGCTGTGTTGCTCATACTTTTTGCCACTGGCTGGAGTTGGCGGCGCTTGCTTCCACGGCTGCGAGGACCCGCTGGACCTGCAGCGCGTCCGCGAAAGACGGCTCGGGCTGGCGGCCTTCGCCGATTGCCGTGACCAGGTCCACCACCTGGTGGGTGAAGCCGTGCTCGTAGCCCAGCCCATGGCCTGTGGGCCACCAGTTACCCACGTACGGGTGTTCGGGCTCGGTGACGAAGATGCGCCGGAAACCGGCGTCGGGGGATTCAGCGGCGTCGTAGAAGTTCAGGACGTTCATGTCCTCGAAGTCGAAGGCGAGGGAGCCCTTGGTGCCGTTGACCTCCAGGCGCATGGCGTTCTTCCTGCCCAGGGCGTAGCGCGTTGCTTCGAAGACGCCGATCGTGCCCGTGGAGCCGGCACCGCCGTCGAACTTTGCACTGAAGATCGCCGCGTCGTCAACCGTGACGGCGCCCCGGGGCGCGTCGCCGCTCAGGTCGCCGTGGCCGCCCAGGCCCACCATCTCGCCCGCCAGCGGGCGCTCAGTGACAAACGTTTCGAGCAGTGCGGACACGCCACTGATGTTCCGGCCGGTCACCCACTGGGCCGCATCGATGCTGTGAGCTCCGATGTCTCCCAATGAACCGGACCCTGATTTGCTCTTGTCCAGCCGCCAGGTCATGGGGGCGCTGGCGTCGGACAGCCAGTCCTGCAGGTACTGGGCCCGGACGTGGCGGACGTCGCCGAGCCGGCCCTGTTCCACTAACCGCTTGGCCAATGCCAGTGCCGGGGTGCGGCGGTAGCTGAAGCCGCACATCGACATGATGCCCTGCTTGGCGGCCGTTTCCGCGGCCAGTGTCATCCTTTCCGCTTCCTCCACGGAGTTCGCCAGCGGCTTTTCGCACAGCACATGTTTGCCGGCTTCGAGGGCTGCGATGGCAATTTCGGCGTGGGTGTTGCCCGGCGTGCAGATGTCGATGAGGTCGATGTCGTCCCGCTCGATGAGGCGGCGCCAGTCCGTCTCGACTGAGTCCCAGCCGAGCTTGTCCGCTGCGGCGCGTACGCCCTCGGCGTTCCGGCCGGCAACCGCGGTGAGTTCCGGCTGCAGCGGCAGGTCGAAGAACCGGGGCGCGGTGCGCCAGGCGTGGGAGTGGGCGGCGCCCATGAAGGCGTAGCCCACCATGCCTACCCGCAGGGGTTTCGCGGTGGTCATAGGAGAAGTCCTTTCTATTTGCTGAAGCCGGCGGTCAGGCCGCTGAGCAGCTGGCGGCGGCCCACGACGTAGAGCACCAGGATGGGCAGCGTACTCAGCATCACCGAGGCGAGCACCGCCGGAATGTTGACGCTGTACTCACCCTGGAAGGTCCACAGGGCCAGGGGCAGGACGCGCAGTTCGGGGCTCTGGGTGAGGACCAGCGGAAGCAGGAATCCGTTCCAGACGTGCAGGCCGTTGTAGATGGCGACGGTCACGATGGCCGGACGGGTCAGCGGGAGGGCCAGCCGCCACATGATCTGCCATTCGCTGCAGCCGTCCAGCCGCATCGATTCGAACAGTTCGTTCGGTACGTCGCGGATGAAGTTGGACAGGATCAGGACCGTCAGCGGGATGGCGAAGGCAATGGACGGCAGGATCAGTGCCAGGAGGCTGTCGTACAGGTTGAGTCGGATGATCATCAGGTAGATGGGGATGATCGTCGCCTGGAGCGGAATCGCCAGGCCCATCAGGAGCATGCCGTTGACCAGTTTCAGGAACCTGCCGTTGCCCCGCACGATGGCGAAGGAGGCCATGAAGGAAATCAGCACCGCGGGGGCCACGGCACCGATGGTGACGATGGCACTGTTCATGAAGTACCTGGCGAAATCCGCCTCAAGGACCAGCTGGTAGTTCTCCAGCGTGGGCGAGGTGGGAAGCGCCAGCGGGTTCTGGCCGAAGTAGCCCTCCTGGGTCTTCAGGCTGGTAATCACCACGTAGTAGACCGGGATGATGATGATGGCCAGCCAGAACCAGCCGCCCAGCCCTGCCGGGATGTTGAGCCGCCGGAGCCTGGAGCTCAGGCCGGGTGTGCGGGCTGGTGAGTTGGCGGGGGAACCCGCCCTAGCTTCCTCCGTGCTGGTGTTCAAGACGGTACTCACGCTACAGACCTTCCAACTGGCTGCCCTGCTTGTCCTTGCCTCCGAGGCGCTGGAGGAGCAAGGCAAGGGCAAGGCCGATGATGACGAGAATGACGGCGATGACACTCGCCGGGCCCATCAGGTTGGCCCGGAAGCCCCGCAGGTACATGTCCAGGGCCAGGATCCGGGTGGAGTTTCCGGGCCCGCCGCCGGTGAGCACGAAGATCAGGTCGAAGTAGGTGAGCGATCCCACGACCATCAGGGTGGACGAGGTGATGATGGTGTACTTCAACTGGGGCAGCGTGATGTGGAAGAACTGCTTGATGATGCCCGCGCCGTCGATCTCCGCCGCCTCGTACAGGGACTTGGGGATCTGCCGCACGCCACCCTGGTAGATCAGCGTGTGGAACGGCACGAACTGCCAGGCGATCACAAAGATGACCAGGCCAAGGGCCAGGTGCGGGACACCAAGCCAGTCCTGCGCAAGGAACGGCAGGCCGAGACCCGTGGCCAGGCCGAAGTTCGGATCCAGCAGGGCCTTGAACGCAATGGCTACCGCCGCTGAGGAGAGCAGCAGGGGCAGGAAGTACAGCACTGCCAGGGCTGCGCGGTAACGCTGGCTTCCTGCCGTGAAGACCCCCAGGAGGAGGCTGATCGGAGTCTGCACCAGCCAGGAGGCGATCATGATCAGGAAGGTCAGCCCCAGGGCGTTGTACAGGCCTGGGTCCGCGAGGACGGAGAACCAGTTGGCCATGCCTGCGACGCCAATGGCGCCGATCCCGTCCCATTCGGCGAAGCTGAGGATGAACACGCCGGCCAGCGGCACCACGGCGAAGACCAGGAAGAAGAACAAAGCGGGCACGGTCAGCCACGCGAGGGCGGCCTTGCGCTTTTCGGTTTGCTCGGACTCACCCCTTACGCCAGGGGTCCGGGGCGCGGTGGAGACGGCGTTACTCATTTTCCGAGGGTGGCATTCATGTTCTCGGCGAACTGCTGCGGCGTGATCGACTTCAGGAACAGCTGGTCGATGTTGTTCAGCAGGGCCTCGGCTGCGGTGGGGCTCAGGGCCTGGTCCCACGACTGCTGGAAGTTCGGGGCGTTCTTGGCCAGGTCGTAGACGAAGTTCAGGAATTCCTTGTCCTCGGACGTGTCCAGCTTGTCCTCGATGCCGTTGACGATGGGAACGGAGCCGGAGTTGATGTAGGTGTCGATGACCGTCTCGGTCAGTATCCCGTCCTTGAAGAACTTCTTGGCGGACTCCTTTTCCTGATCCGTGGCCTTGGAGGAGATGGACATGTACTGGGCAGGGTTTCCGACGCCGTTCTTGGCGTCGCCCTTGCCGCCGGCAACCGTGGGGAAGTGGACGAAGCCGAGCTTGCCGTCTTGGACGAAGTTCTGGCCGCCCTTCTTCATGGCACCGTAGGTCCAGGAGCCGTGCAGCATCATGGCCGCCTTGCCGGTGAACAGCAGGGCCTGGTCCGCGTTGGAATCGGCCGCTATGGAGGAGAAGCCCTTGATGAAGCCTTCCGCCGAGACGAGCTCCTGGATCTTGGTGCCGGTCTCGATGACTGCGGGATCCATCCAGGCGTTCGGCTTGCCCTCGAAGATGGCATTGAAGACTTCCGGGCCGCCGATGCGGTCCAGCAGGTATTCAAGCCACATCATGGAGGTCCAGCGTGACTGCCCGCCGAGCGAGAAGGGGGCCACGCCCATGTCATTGAAGGTTTTGACCAGCGACATGACGTCGTCCCAGGTCCTGGGTGGCTGCACGCCTGCCTTCTCGAACAGTTCCTTGTTGTAGAACAGGACGATCGGGGCAACGTACTGGTTGGGCAGTGCGTAGATCTTGCCGTCCACGGTGGCTGCGCCAAAGGAGGAGGGGAAGAACTTTTCCTTCAGGTCCTTGTTCTCCTCGAACCAGCTGGTCAGGTCCTCCACCTGGCTGGCTTCCGCGTAGGTCTTCAGCGTGCCGCCGCCCCAGCCGTAGATGATGGTGGGTGCCTGGCCGGCTCCGATAGCGGTCTTGATCTTGGTCTTGTAGGCGTCATTCTGGAAATAGGTGACCTGGATCTTGTTGTCCGGGTTCGCCGAATTGAAGGCGTCAACGGCCTTTTGCATGGTGGTCTGGTTCGGCTCGCCGGACAGGTACCACATGCTGGCACCCCCGCCTGCGCTCGAGGTTCCCGGCCCGGAGGTACCGCACGCGCTGGTTGCTGCGACGGCGAACGGAGTAAGGGCTGCAAGGGCGAGGAAAGAGCGGCGGGAGGTCTGGGGCTGCTTCATTGCTTCTCCATCTGAAATTGCTTCTTCGCAAATATTTGGGGGGTAGGCTCAGAATGACCTTGTTCGAAATATTTCGAACGCGTGATTTAGATCACGCTCTAAACTAAAGGGCCGGATAGCCTAAGGTCAAGAGGTTCAGGGCGAAATTCTCTCGCGCCCGGTGCTGCTCTTGACGGTGTTGCGGATGCATCTGCAGAATGAAGCTCACGAAAATTTCGAAAGGTTGCGAGCCTCGATGTCAATGAAGATTCCGGAGCGGGCCAAGCCCACGCTCGCGATGGTGGCGCTGCAGGCCGGCGTCTCGGCCCCGACCGTTTCGAAGGTGGTGAACGGCCGTGAAGACGTGGCACCGGAAACGCGTGCCCGCGTCCTGGCCGCGCTGGAGCAGGCCGGATACCAGTCCCCGCTGCAGCGCCGGTCCGCTGCGGAAGTAAGAACCGTCATCGAGGTGGTGATCGACGTGCTCGACTCTGCCTACATGATTGAGGTCCTCAACGGCATCCTGCAGTCCGCCGCAGCCGCCGACGTCGAGATCCTGGTCAGCGTCACCGGACCGTCACCCTCGAACCTGCAGAGCCCGGAACGCCGTGCCCAGCGCATGCTGGAAGAAGGCAGGGCAGGGATGATCGTGGTCACCTCGGCATTCAGCACCGGGCAGCTGCAGGCCTTCCGGCGCCGAAAGATTCCCGTCGTCGTGATCGACCCGCTGAACCCGCCTTCGGCCGATGTCGTCAGCGTAGGGGCAACCAACTGGGCCGGCGGCAAGGCCGCAACGGAACATCTGCTCGAACTAGGGCATCAGCGCATCGCCTACATCGGAGGCATCGAAAGGGCCGAATGCAACCAGGCCCGGCTGCACGGCTACATGGCCGCCCTGATGGCCCGTGGCCTTACGGTGGACCCCGACTACATTGTCTCCGGCGGCCGGTTCCGCAGGGAGAGCGGAGTTGCCGGGCTGAAAGCGTTATTGCAGCTGGAAAAGCGCCCCACCGCCATATTCGCCGGAAGCGACGCCATCGCGCTCGGGGTCCTGGGCGAGGCAGGCCGCCATGGCATCCGCGTTCCGGAAGATATGAGCCTGATTGGCTTTGACGGCACGAAGCAGGGCGAGGAATCCGTGCCTGCCCTGAGCTCCGTGGCCCAGCCGTTGGAGGAGATGGGGCGTGCAGCGCTCCGGTCGTTGCTGCGCCAGGCGCGCGGGGAAGTCCTGGATTCCCACCGCGTTGAACTTGCCACCCACCTGATAGTCCGGGACTCCACCGCCCCTCCTGCGGGCACCCCGGCCCGCCGCGGCCCTACTTCTTCGTCAGTCGGTAACGCTCGATCTGTTTGAGCCGGCGCAGGAGGCTGTCGCGCCGGGGGTGCGGGACGACGTCGGGCGCCTCCGCGGTGAGTTCGATGTGCTTCTTGCCGTACTGCCACAAGAGCAGGTCATCGAGCAGGCGGTCCGGGCCGGGGGAGTAGCGGTGGTCCAGCGCTTTACGGACCTCAGTGATGCGGTTGGCGCTGAGCAGTCCGGCCAGCTGCATGGTCTGGTTGAGGCTGTGCGCGGCGAGGAGTTCGGCAGCCCAGCCCCAGTCGTCGTCCACCTTGCGGTCGACGTGGGGGAGCAGGGTCCGCCAGACGTCGCGGATCCGGTTGGGAGTGAGCGGTGCGGCACCCTCGCCGTCCATGTCCCAGAAGCTGCGGACTTCCTCATAGCGTTCATGCAGGTCCGCGAAGGCAGTCTCCACCGTTTCCAGCATGGCGGCGGTGGCAGTGAACTGGCGGTCGAAGTGCGGCGTCCAGGCACGCGGGTCCTCGGCTTTGAAGCGGATGTCGTGCTCGATCTCGCTCCAGGCATGGGCGAAGATGGTGCGGATCTGGCACTCGAAGAAGTAGCTGCCGTTGGGCTGGGCGTCCGGGTTGAAGACCTGCTGGTATTCCTTCACGGCCTCGTTCTGGATGGTCCGCAGGATCAGGTGCCGGCTGGAATACCCGTAGGTGCCCGATTCGATGGAACCGATGTCCTTCTCACGGTCGCCGCGGCAGTCGAACAGCTGGCGCTGGCGCTTGATCAGGTTGGCCACGGTCGCGTTCTCGGCCGGCAGCCTGGTGATCACCCGGATCCCCACCATGTCATTAAGGGTCCGGAATGGGTCCGGGAATTTCAGGACGCGGGGCCCGCCCGGCTCCAGGGGCTCCTCGGTCCGGGAGATCTTTTCCTTGAACGATTCCACCGTTTTGGTCCGGCCGGTGACGAAGAGTGGGGTGACCTCGGTGTCTTTCAACATGTCCCGCATGATCAGCAGGACGTCCTTGGTGACAAGCTTCAGGGCGGGGCGGACGCGCTGGTAGATCTCCACGTTGTGCTGCACGGAATCACGCAGCGGCGCGTCAAGGCTTTCCCAGTTACTAGGCATGCTCCCAGCTTACGGCGGGGGCAGGACGGGGGACGGGAATGCGACTTGGAGGCCTTGGCCCGCCCCGCATGACGCGGACGTAACACGACGCAGGCTCTTGACCCGTGACCGGCGTCACTGGTTTACTAAATGAACACCATTCATTTATGGAGTGCCGGTTGGACTTTCGCAAGCATCGAAGTCAACAGAAGGAAAGTGGCCACGAACGGCGCGGCCAGAATCCCGGGCGCCCGTCCTCCCCAGATCGTTCCCGTTCCCTGTACCGCCCCGACTTCGCAGGCCTGAACCTTTAGGACCCCCCATGACCTCCGCCTTTGATACCCAGAACCCCGCGAAGGGGAGCCCGCCCGAAACTGAGGCCGAAAGGAACGGAACCGGCTGGCGCCGCGTGCTGGGGGTTCCTTCGCTGGTGCTGCTCGGCCTGGTGTACATGGTTCCCCTGACCATCTTCAGCACCTACGGAATCGTCGTCGAACTGACCGGCGGGCGCCTCTCGGCGGCCTACGCTGCCGCGCTGGTGGTTATGCTCTTTACCGCCCGTTCCTACGGGCGGATGGCCAAGGCCTTCCCGTTTGCCGGCTCCGCCTACACGTACGCAACGAGGTCATTCGGTGCGGGGCTGGGCTTCATGGCCGGATGGTCCCTGCTGCTCGACTATCTGCTCCTGCCGATGATCAACTACCTGCTGATCGGCATCTACCTGAACGCTGCCTTCCCGGGCGTGCCGGCCTGGCTGTTCATCGTTGTCTCAATCGTGGCCGTCACCGTGCTGAACATCGTCGGCATCACCGCCGTGGCCCGGGCCAACTTCGTGGTGGTGGGACTCCAGGGCCTGTTCATCGTGCTCTTCGTTGTCCTCGCCTGGGTCTCGGTCAGCGGCTCGGGAACAGTTGACCTCCTGGCCCCCTTCACGGGAGTGGACGGTGCGGGCGGACTGTCACCCATCCTGGCCGGCGCCGCCATCCTGTGCCTGTCCTACCTGGGCTTTGACGCGGTTTCCACCTTCGCCGAGGAGACAAGGAACCCGCAGCGGAGCATCCCCCGGGCCATCATGCTGACCACCGTCCTGGCCGGCCTGATCTTCCTGGGCCTTGCCTACATCAGCCACCTGCTTCTTCCGGTGGGCACCTTCACCAGCCCGGACTCCGCGGCGATTGAAGTAGTGGGCACTGCGGGTGGCAACTTCCTGGTGGCATTCTTTACCGCCGCCTACATTGCGGGCAGCCTGGGGTCGGCGCTGACGTCCCAGGCGTCGGTTTCCCGCATCATCTTTTCCATGGGCCGCAGCCGCGTCCTGCCCGCAGTCCTGGGACGGCTCCACCCGCGGCTGCGCACACCGGTGGTCCCGATCGTCCTGACCTCAGCGGTGGCACTGCTTGCCCTGGTGCTCGACCTCCCCACTGTTTCGTCGCTCATCAGTTTCGGCGCCCTCGTTGCCTTCTCGGTGGTTAACCTGTCCGTCATCAAGCACTACTTCATCAACCGGAAGGAGCGGGGACCCAAGGGCCTGGTCAACAATTTGGTGCTGCCCGGTACCGGGCTGGTGCTGACCGTCTGGCTCTGGACAAGCCTGAGCAGCCTGTCCTTCTCACTGGGCCTGGCCTGGGCAGGGCTCGGGCTGGTGTACCTGGCGTTCCTGACCCGCGGGTTCCGCCGGCCCACACCACACCTGCAGCTTGAGGACGCCTAACTAGTTCAACACCCACGCCGCCCCCAGCAGCGGGACGGCCAGGGCCGAGGTGACCACCCCCGCCTCAGATGCTATCGGTGGGGGCGGCGCGGTCATCAATCCGGGCTGCCAGGCCGTCGATCCGGTCCAGGGCGGCGGTGAGGCGTTCCACATTGGCCCACAGGTCCGGGTGCTGCTCCCGGACATCCTCCAGCGAGGTGCCGGCGGACCGCAGCGACCCCAAGTCGAAGCTGACGTTTGTACGCGCCCCGGCCACCGCCGCGCGCAGGGCGCCGAACGCGACGACGACGTCCGCGACCAAGGCAGGGTTCCCCTTGTCCGCCAGCCAGGCGAGGTCATCAATGGCTTCGATGGCGCGCTCGCCGAGGACGGCCGAGGCTTTGGCAGCGTCCACGGATGCGTTGCGGATGGCCTCGTCCCGCTCCGGTCCCGGGTCCAGCCGGAACGCGGCGCCGAAGGCCCGGGATGCCGCGGAGTCGTCATCGGCAAGTTTGAGGGCCTCCCGGCGGAGCTGCTGGGCGCGTTCCCTGATGGAGGCGACCATGCCGCCGTTGTCCTCTTTCTCCGAGTAGCCGGCCACCATAGAGGTCAGGGACGCAGCGATGGCCAGCATGACGCCCGTGCCGGCGCCGCCACCGGGCGAGCCGGTGGACTCGGCCAGGGCGCGGGTCCAGTCGACGACCGTCGAATCGTGGGTGGTGACCGTTTCAGAGGAATCCATGACAGAAACGTGCCCACAAAGGTCCCCTGCCAAACGCTAAAGAACGACGGCGTTACTCGCCGTTGCCGTCCGGCACGCCTTCGCGGCCGGCGGCCGGTGCGGGCAGTCCATGGCTGAGCAGCCGGAGGTCCAGGAACCGCATCACCAGTGCAGCGGAAATAAGCGCGGCTGAAAACGGCAGGCACGCCAGTGCCAGGAACCCGTACAGCTGGGCGAGGAAGGCCGCCACGGGGTTGCCGCTGTTGAGCGCGTTGATGCCGATCCCCTGCATGAACCAGTTCGAGGACAACATGATGAGAACTGCGAGCACGCCGAGGGCGATGCCGCTGAACAGCGTGCGCGTATACAAAGACGAGGTGCGGACCTGGCTCATGATTCCCCCCAATGATGTGCCGGATGGACCCCCAGCTAACCATGCAGGGCAAGCCCCGGCAAGGCACGGCGGAGGTGCCGCGCCCGCTGTAGTCTCGGCTCATGATCGAGCGCCACCGCTACCAATACGGCCCGGACTCCAGTCAATGGGGCGAACTTTTCCTGCCCGCACGGCCCGCCGGCACGGGGCCGCTGGGCGTGGTGGTGGTCATCCATGGCGGCTACTGGCGCGCAACGTACGGCGCGGAACTGGGCGAACCGCTGGCGCTGGACCTGGCCGAGCATGGCGTCGCGGCCTGGAACCTGGAATACCGGCGGGCAGGCAACGGCGGCGGCTGGCCGGGCACCTTCCAGGACATCCTGGCCGGCATCGACAACCTGCGTGAACTGGCGGGGCCTCACTCACTGGACCTGGCAAAGGTCGTGGCACTGGGCCATTCGGCGGGCGGGCACCTCGCGGTCTGGGCGGCGGGAAGGGACAGGCTGGGCTTTCTGGGCCTGCCGGAAGAAGACCGGGAGGTCCGGGCGGACCACGCGGGCGTCCGGCTCGCCGGCGTGGTGAGCCAGTCCGGCGTCCTGGATCTGGCCGGGGCCGAAAGGCTCCGCCTCAGCGACGGTGCGGTAGCCAACCTGCTGGGCGGACCGCCGTCGGACTTTCCCGGCCGGTACCGGTACGCGGATCCGGTGGCCGCGCTGCCGCTGGACGTCCCCGTCTTCGCCGTCCATGCCGAGGATGACGACGACGTCCCGCCGGCCATGTCCGCAGCGTATGTTGACGCGGGCCGCTCCAGCAGGGTGCCCCCGCAGCTGGTTAGCGTCCCCGGCGACCACTTCGCGCTGATCGATCCCGGCGCGGAGGCCTACCGGACGTGCCGGGAACTGGTGGCGGCGCTGCTGCGCTGACACGAACTGCTGGCAGCGGCCCATGTCTGGCAGAGTATGACCATGCTCACTGTTATTGGCGAAGGCCTTGTTGACGTTGTCCAGCGCGCCTCGGGAATCGAAGCACACGTGGGCGGCAGCCCGCTCAACGTCGCGGTGGGCCTGGCCCGTCTGGACCACCCGGTGCAGTTCATCGGCCGCTACGGGCGGGACGCCTACGGCGATTCCGTGGCTGCGCACCTGCGCGCCAGTTCAGTGATGCTTCCGCTCGGCCCGGATGACCTGCCCACCAGCGTGGCCACCGCCCTGGTGGACGACGACGGCGCCGCCACCTACACGTTCGACCTCGCCTGGGAGCTTCCCGGCATCGCCGACCGGCTGGGCTTCATGCTGCAAGGCACCACCCTGCTGCACACCGGGTCCATTGCCACGATGCTGGCGCCGGGCGCAACCGACGTCCTCGCCGCCGTCGAATACGCGCACCCGTCCGCCACCATCAGCTTTGATCCCAACTGCCGGCCCAGCATCATCACGGACGTGGACTACGCCCGCCGCCATACTGAGAAGTTCGTGTCCCTCGCGGACGTGGTCAAGGCCTCCGACGAGGACCTGGCCTGGCTGTACCCGGGGGAGGATGTGCTGGAATCGGCCCGCCGGTGGATGACCCTCGGCAGGACCGAAAGGCCGTCAATGGTGGTGGTCACCCGCGGTGAGGCCGGGCCCTGGGGCATCACGGCGGCCGGCGAGGCGGAGTGCCCGGCCCCGAAGGTGGACGTGGCAGACACCGTGGGCGCAGGGGATTCCTTCATGGCCGCGTTGCTGTCCGGCATCGTGGACCGCGGCCTGGACGGCGCCCAAAACCGCAAGGACCTCCGCGAACTGCCTGCCGAAAGCCTCGCCGAGCTGCTTGAGCACGCTGCCCGGGCAGCCGCCGTTACCGTCTCCCGCCGCGGAGCCAATCCGCCCACGCGTGCTGAGATGAACGGGGGCCTGGGCGGGTAGGGCGGAGCGGCAAACGCCCGCTTCAGCAGAGACGGCTTACCGTCCTGCCAAAGCGGGCGCTGTTCGGGTAACGCTGTCTTGCCGCCGCTACTCCTTGCCGAGGCCGGCCGCGGAGGTCTTCCCGCCCGTCACCTCGTTGAGTGCTGTGAGGTCAAAGATGCCGTTGATGTCGGCCTGCTTGGTGGTCCCGGCAGTGACACCGTCGGCCAGGAGCTTCTGGTAGGTTCCGGCCAGCGGGTCCACCGTGAACACGATGTTCTTCAGCGAGCGGTCGATCACGTCCGCCTTCAGCTCCGCGCCGGCCGCCTCCTTAAGGGCGGCGTTGATGACGCTGGCCTTCTCGGCGCCGGACGCGCTGTTCAGCCACTCCACCGACTTCGCGTGGCCCTTGAGGAGCGCCTTCACGGTGTCCGGGTGCTCGGCCGCGAACTTCTGGTTCACGATGAGGATGGTGGTGGGGAACTCGCCGGGCTTGCCGGAAAGGGAACCGTCCCAGAGGTCCTTTTCGTCAACCAGCACCTTCGCTCCGGCGGTCAGCACGAGCCGCGACGCCCACGGCTCCGGCAGCCACGCGCCGTCGAGCTTTCCGTCCTGGAACAGCTTGAGCGTCTGGGCGTTTTCGGTCGGGTTGATCGCGACGTCGCCGCTGCCGTCCACGTTGGTCTTGTAGCCCTCGGAGGCGAGCCAGGCGCGGAGGGCCACGTCCTGCGTGCCACCGAGCTGCGGCGATGCGAGCGTCTTGCCCTTAAGGTCGGCCGCGGAGTTGATCTCAGGCTTGACCACCAGCTGCGCGCCTCCTGCGGCTGCGCCGGCGATGATGTGGATCGACTCGCCCTGGCTCTTGACGAACGAGTTGATGGCCGGGTTGGGGCCGATGTAGGTGGCGTTATTGGCTCCGGCATTGAGCGCCTCGATCGCTGCGGGGCCCGCGTTGAACACTTGGGTGCTGAGTTTGGTGTCCCCGAGCTCCTTGGCGATGTGGCCCTGGCTCACGCCCACCAGTGCCGGAGCGTGGGTGACGTTGCCGAAGTAGCCAAGCTTGAGTTCGGCTGCGGGGTTACCGGCGGGGGCGGCCTCGGCGGCCGGGGCAGTGCCGGAGTTGTTGCTGCTGACGGCGGAGGCGACGGCGGCGCCTCCGCCAACGAGGGCGAGGACTGCTGCGGCGATACCGATCTTCAGCCCAAGGGGCCGCTTGGGTGCTGCCTGGCCGGCGACAATGCGGTGGAGTTTCCCGCGTTCTGCGGGCTCTTCTCTGTTGGTTTTGACATTGGAATTCCTTTGCTGGGTCTGATGCTGAGTTGAGAGTACGGAGCCCCCAGCGGGGCCACAATCGTTCCTGTAGCAGGCGTTCACGGGACGACGCGGACGCTCAACACGGCGTAGTGGAGCGTCAAGAAACGTCGCGCTGCGTCTTTTTGGGACGGCTTGCAGAGGGCGTGAACGGCGCTCAAACTTTACCGTCCAGATGGTAAAGTTTGAGTGTGAGAGAGAGCCAGCGTCCCCAAATCCTTGAAGCGGGCCTGCGCGTGGCCTCGCGCAGCCAGGGTGCCGCCATCACCCTCGATGCAGTGGCTTCGGAGGCAGGCGTCACCAAGCCCGGTCTGATGTACCACTTTCCAAACCGGGATGCGTTGATGGTCGCCCTGGTCGAGTACGCTGCCTGCCAGCTGGAGCGCAGAATGGCCGCGCTCGTCGGCGGCAGCGAAGGAACGGTGGAGGAACGGTACCGCTCCTATGTCCAGGCGGCGGCTGACGGGCAGAACATGCGCGCGGAGTGGGCCTTGTGGTTCCACTCATCATGCCGGACTGACCTGCAGGAGGCCTGGGCCCGGCATCTGGATCACTGGCTCTTGATCCCTGACGGGACGCCACCTGCACAGCGGACGAGGCTTCTGACTGCCCGGCTGGCGGCGGATGGACTGTGGGCTGCCCAGGCCAGCGGCGTGGGTGCTCCCGGGAAAGCGGACAGGGCGGCAATCGTGGCCCACCTCCTCGGCCTGATCGGTGAAGGGGGAACGGAGTGAAGCGCTGGCTTTACCTCGGCGGGGCCATCGTCACGGAAGTCAGTGCCACCCTTGCCCTGAAGGCGGCCCTGGAAGCGCCGGGCTGGTATGTCCTGGTTGTGGCCGGGTATGCCGCCGCGTTCTTCCTGCTGACCGTCTGCCTGCGGCTGGGAATGAGCATCAGCGTCGCCTACGGCGCCTGGGGCGCCGGCGGCGTCACCGCGACTGCGGTGCTGTCGGCGGTGATCTTCGACGAGCCGCTGACCTGGCTGATGGGCTTCGGCATCGCGCTGATCCTGGCGGGCGTCATCACGGTCGAAGCCGGGTCGCAAAAAGCGCACCGTGCAGGCCGCGGGGAGGAGCAGGCATGACTTGGTTTTTCCTCGGCCTGGCCATCCTCACCGAAGTTGCGGCAACCATGTCCCTGCGCGCCTCGGAGGGCCTGAAAAAGAAGCTGTGGCTGGTTCCCATCGTCCTGGGTTATGTTGCCGCCTTCGGTTTCCTGAGCCTGGCGCTCGACCATGGGATGCCCCTTGGCGTGGGGTATGGCATCTGGGTGGCCTGCGGCGTGGCGTTGACAGCGGCGGCCAGCCGTGTGCTGTTCAAGGAGCCACTGACGCCCACCATGGCTTTCGGGATCCTGCTCATTTCCGCCGGCGTTCTTATCGTCGAAATAGGCGCCGGCCAGGCGCATTAGTGGCAGGGGCGGGATCATCACCGGGCACGCCGAGGTGCAGCAGCCGCGGTTTCCCCATATTCTGGCCGGGTGGACACAAGCACCGTGAACTCCCGTGAACAGGGCGAGCAGGTTGACCGGCAGCAGCGCATTCTTGAAGCGGCGCTAGACCTGCTGTCCCGCCACGGGATTTCAGGTGTGAACATGCGTGCCGTGGCCCGGGAGGCAGGGGTCGCCCTCGGGCTGGTGAACTACTACTACGAAGACAAGTCGAGCCTGATCCGTGCCGTGCTGCACAGCGTCGACGAACACGACCTCGCGCTCGTTGCGCCGGACCCTGCATTGCCTCCGGACGAGCAGCTCCAGAACGCCCTTCGACGCGTTGCCGGCCCGGAACTCCTGACCACACGGTACCTGTCCCTGCGCCTTCACCTGTGGGCGCTCGCGAGGGCCCACGAAGACTTTGCCCTGATCAACGCGGCGGCCTTTGACCGCTACCTGGACGGGCTCGCAGCCCTGATAGCCAATGCCAGGCCGGAGCTGTCCGGCAAGGAATGCAGGGAGCGTGCGGCCGACATCGTCGTTGTGCAGAACGGCATGTGGCTGACTGCGCTCCTCGGCGTGGACAAGGAATCCATCCGGCGGAGCATCACCCGCACCGAAGAGATCGCCTTCGCCGCCTAGCAGTCTCTACGCGGCACCGTCACCTGGAGAGGCCCGGCCTCCATGGCGTAAGCCGGCGCCCTTTTGCCCCCGTCATGGCGCTGTCACATTCGGGCGGAAGTCCGACATATGCCACATCCCGCCGCCCTCTTTCCGCACCCAAACGCAGCCGGATGTTTCGGCGCCGTTAATTTTTGAACAAATGTCCAGTTTTCCTATTGAACACTTGTTCAAACTGCACTACTCTCCTTGGTTATGACCTACGCCACACCAGGGAATACCGCGGATTCTCCGGCTAACACGGTCAACCTTTCGTATTCGGAAGAAACGACGACCTGCCCTGGGCCACTGACCGGTGCCAGGTAGAAGGAGAGTTTGCAGCATGACAAAAACCCACTACGACTACGTCATCGTCGGCGGCGGAAGCGCGGGCTCCGTGCTCGCCAACCGGCTGAGCGACGGCGGCCAGTCCAGCGTCCTGGTCCTCGAGGCCGGACGGAGCGACTACCCCTGGGACCTCTTCATCCAGATGCCCGCCGCGCTCACCTTCCCCAGCGGCAACCCGCTCTATGACTGGCGCTACGAGTCGGACCCCGAGCCCTACATGGGCGGCCGCCGCGTGGCACATGCCCGCGGCAAGGTCCTGGGCGGCTCAAGCTCCATCAACGGCATGATCTTCCAGCGAGGCAACCCCCTCGACTACGAGCGGTGGGGCGCCGACCCCGGCATGGAGACCTGGGACTTTGCGCACTGCCTGCCGTACTTCAACCGGATGGAAAACGCGCTCGCCGCCGACCCGGACGACGAACTCCGCGGTCACAACGGCCCGCTGGTCCTGGAACGCGGTCCGGCCACGAACCCGCTCTTCCAGGCGTTCTTCGCCGCCGCGCAGGAAGCCGGATATCCCCTGACGGACGACGTCAACGGCTACCGCCAGGAAGGCTTCGCAGCCTTTGACCGCAACGTGCACAAGGGCCAGCGGCTCTCGGCGTCGCGAGCCTACCTGCGGCCCAATTTCGGCCGGAACAACCTGACCGTCCTGACCCGGGCTCTGGCCACCAAGATCAACTTCACGGGCAACGTGGCCACCGGCGTCACCTACCGCCGCAACGGCAAGACCCACCAGGTGAACGCGGGCGAGGTTATCCTGGCCGGCGGTGCCATCAACACGCCGCAGCTGCTCCAGCTCTCCGGTGTGGGCGACGCCGCCCACCTGAACTCCCTGGGCATCAACTCCGTGGTGAACCTGCCCGGCGTCGGACAAAACCTCCAGGACCACCTCGAGGTCTACATCCAGCACGCCTGCACCCAGCCGGTGTCCATGCAGCCGGCCCTGGACGTCTGGCGCATGCCGTGGATCGGGATGCAGTGGCTGTTTGGCCGGAAGGGCCCGGCCGCCACCAACCACTTCGAGGGCGGCGGCTTTGTCCGCTCCAACGAGGACGTGGCCTACCCCAACCTGATGTTCCACTTCCTCCCGGTGGCCGTCCGTTACGACGGCCAGAAGGCGGATGCCAAGCACGGCTACCAGGTGCACATCGGGCCCATGTACTCCGACGCCCGCGGCACCCTCAAGATCAAGTCCACGGACCCCACGGTGCATCCCTCCATGGTGTTCAACTACCTGTCCACGGACCAGGACCGCCGTGAGTGGGTCGAGGCGATCCACGTGGCCCGCGACATCCTGGGCCAGTCCGCCATGGACCCCTTCAACGGCGGTGAGCTCTCGCCCGGGCGTGCGGTCCAGACCGACGCCGAGATCCTGGACTGGGTAGCCCGCGACGCCGAGACGGCGCTGCACCCGTCCTGCACCGCCAAGATGGGCCCGGATTCCGATCCGATGGCCGTGGTAAACCCCCTGGACATGACCGTGCACGGCACCCGGGGCCTCCGCGTGGTGGATGCCTCCGCCATGCCCTACGTCACCAACGGCAACATCTACGCACCCGTGATGATGCTGGCGGAAAAGGCCGCCGACCTGATCGCCGGCAAGGCACCCTTGGCGCCGCAACAGGCGGAGTTCTACCGCCACGGCATCAGCCCGCTGGATCGGAACGCCGCCGCTGCCCCGGCAGGCAGGGCCTAGGCATGATTAATGCACAGGAAAAGGAGAAATAATGACAGCCACCGTTGAGCAGGTCCACCAGGCCGGGCAGGGGCACGACACTGTCAAAGGCCTGTACATCGACGGCGCCTGGCAGGAGGCGTCCGACGGCGGCACAACTGTCGTGCGCTGCCCTGCGGACGGCAGCGAGGTGGCAGTTGTCGCCAAGTCGACGGCGGAGGACGCGGAGCGGGCCATCGCCAGTGCACGTGCAGCCTTCGATGGCGGCCCCTGGCGGCGGCTCACCGACCTTGAACGCGGGGCGGTCATGCTCCGCGTGGCCGAACTGCTGGAGCGGGACAAGGCCGCCTATGCCCGGGCCGAGGCGCTCGATACCGGCAAGCGCCTCGTCGAAGCGGAGTACGACATTGACGACATTGCCGCGTGCTTCCGGTACTACGGGAAGATCGCTGGGCTCGATGCCGGCCGGGTCATCGACACGGGCCGGAAGGATGCCATCAGCCGTGTGGTGTACGAGCCGCTGGGCGTCTGTTCCCTCATCGCCCCGTGGAACTACCCGCTTCTCCAGGCGGCCTGGAAGGTGGCCCCGGCGCTCGTCGCGGGCAACTCGTTCGTGCTGAAGCCCAGCGAGCTCA
>NZ_JBNHFE010000002.1:0-463387 GCF_059089905.1 Arthrobacter sp. Y3221087 | reverse complement strand
ATGCCACAGGGGCGGCACGATCCGGCAAATTCAACCAATTACATACATAATCGGTATCAACAAACTTGGCACACTATTGAGTTCTCAAACAACAGACGCATTCGAATATTCCCGAAACAAATTAAAAAAGAATTTCTATTTCGTATTTCTTCGCTGCGATGTTTCAATCTTATTTCATCCATATTCGCTTTTGCAAATCCGGATGTTTTCCCGGAATTCACTCGGCGAAGTGAATCCACCCAGCAAAAAGTGAAGCATTCCTACCATCAGAGCATTGCTCCGAGAAGAATCGCTTCTCATTAGTTGGGGGTTTGTCACCACTCAGCGGCGGCGACTCAGAAAACAATACACGCCCCTCCGCAGCCGTGCAAATCGGCTGCGGAGGGGCGTGCAAAAGGGTCAGATGCCGCAGTTACGGGACCAGCACCTCAACCGTGGCCAGGTTCTTCTTGCCCCGGCGGAGCAGCAGGTACTGGCCGTGCAGGAGTTCATCCTCGGAAATCACGGCTTCGGGGTCCAGGACCTTCTCGTTGTTGACATACGCGCCACCTTCACCAACCGTGCGGCGGGCAGCGGACTTGCTCTCCGACAGCCCCGACGCCACCAGCAGGTCCACGATCCCGAGTGCATCCACCTGGACGGTGGCGGAGGGAAGCTCAGACGTGGCCGCCTGAAGCGTGGACTTGTCAAGGGCAGTGAGGTCGCCGTTGCCGAACAGGGCGGCCGAAGCGGCGATGACTTTTTCAGTGGCTTCCACGCCATGCACCAGCGACGTGACTTCGTAAGCGAGCTTCCGCTGGCCCTCACGGGCGAAGGGACGCTCGGCCACTGCCACTGCGATCTCTTCGATCTCGGCGCGGGTCAGGAAGGTAAAGACCTTCAGCCTGTCCACAACGTCTGCATCCGCAGTGTTGAGCCAGAACTGGTAGAACGCGTACGGGCTGCACATGCCGGCGTCGAGCCAGATGGCGTTGCCTTCGCTCTTGCCGAACTTGCTTCCGTCGGAGTTGGTGATCAGCGGCGTACCCAGGGCGTGGACGCTCTTGCCCTCCACCTTGCGGATCAGTTCGGTTCCGCTGGTCAGGTTTCCCCACTGGTCGGAGCCCCCGGTCTGCAGGACACAGCCGTAGGCGCGGTACAGCTCCAGGTAGTCCATGCCCTGCAGGATCTGGTAGCTGAACTCGGTGTAGCTGATGCCCTCGTCGGAGTTGAGCCGCGAGGCAACGGCATCCTTGCGGAGCATGGTGCCCACCCGGAAATGCTTGCCTACTTCCCGCAGGAAATCGATGGCGGTCAGCGGCGCCGTCCAGTCAAGGTTGTTGACCATCCGCGCCGCGTTGTCGCCCTCGAAGCTTAGGAACCGGCGGACCTGCGCCTGGAGGTAACCCACCCACTCCGTGACTGTTTCCTTGGTGTTCAGGGTGCGCTCGGCGGTGGGCCGGGGATCACCGATCAGGCCCGTGGAGCCGCCAACAAGTCCCAGCGGCTTGTGCCCCGCCAGCTGCAGCCGCCGCATGAGGAGCAGCTGGACCAGGTTGCCCAGGTGCAGGCTCGGTGCAGTCGGATCGAAACCGCAATAGTACGTGACCGGGGCGCCGGCGAGGAGCTTTTCAAGCTCGGCTTCGTCGGTGGAGACGTGGACCAGGCCACGCCACTTCAGCTCCTGCCAGATGTTGGCAAAAGAGGGGTCGTTGTGTTGCGATTCGAGGCTGTTGATGTCTGGCACGCCTTCTAAGGTAGCAGTATCGGGGGACGCCGGATCAGCGGACGATACCGGCCGGAACGGGTTCGGCGGCGATCAGCCGCAGCCGCTGAGTGGCGCGGGTCATGGCCACGTAGAGGTCACCCACCTTGCCGTGTTCGTGGTTGAGCATCTTTGCCGGTTCCAGGACCACCACGCCGTCGAACTCAAGGCCCTTGGCTTCGCGGGGGCTGATGACCACGATGTCCTGTTCGTAGCTGCCCGCGCCCGTGCCGATGCGGCGCCCGTAGGCCGCGCGCAGGGCTGCCGTGGCCTGGGGCAGGAGGGGTCCGTCGGCGATCACGGCGAGCAGGCCGCCGTCGAGCGCTTCCAGCTCCTCCGGCAGGACCTCCACAAGCCGGTCCACAAGGGCGCCGGGGGCAACCTCGTCGATGACGGGTGACCAGCGCCCCTCCCGCACAGCCTTGGGGGCGGACACCACCAGGCCCGCGGCGTTTGCCATCCGGACGGCGGCTTCGGCAATCTGGGAGGGCGTGCGGTAGTTGACCGTCAGCTCCTCCAGCTGCCATCGGTCACCGAACATCGGCGCCAGGGCGCCCTGCCAGGAATTGGCGCCGGCAACGGAACTGGTCTGGGCAATATCGCCCACGATGGTGAAGGACTTCAGGGGGCAGCGGCGGACCAGGAGCCGCCATTGCATGGGGGAAAGCTCCTGCGCCTCGTCCACCACAATGTGCCCGAAGGCCCAGGTGCGGTCGCTGGTGGCACGCTCGGCAGCGGTAAGCCGTGCCTCCCGTTCCTGGTTCTGCTCCATCAGGTCTTCGGCGGTCATCAGGGCGTCAACGCCGGCGGTTTCCATGTTGACGAGCGTTTGCTTGGCGTTGGCGAGATCCCGGGCGCGGTCGTGCTCCTGCTGCGCCAGCCCGCGGCCGGCGGCGGCGTCAAGTTCACCCAGCAGTTCGGCAGCCTCATCCAGCAGCGGAACGTCGGACTCCGTCCAGGGGGCGTCAGCCGGCCGCAGGAGCAGCGCGCGCTGCGCGGGCGAAAGGTTGGGGGTGCAGAATTCCAGGATGGCCGGCTTGCTGAACAGGTCGGAGATCAGCTTTTCGGGAGTCATTGGCATCCAGCACAGGTTCAGAGCGATGCGGACATCCCGGGCCGTACGGACATCCTCTGCAAGGTAGGAGCGGTCCGCGTTGTTGCCGATGTTCCCGGCCTCGACCAGTTCGGTCATCTGCTCCGTCAGTTCACGCAGCAGGATCTTGACGAACGTTACGCGTGCCTCGTTGTACGGCTTGCCGGTTGCACGGGCCTTCTCCCGGGCGCGGCGGACCTGCCGGGGCGTCAGCACCAGCTTCCGGCCGTCCACTTCCAGCGTCCTGTTCTGGGCAGGAACCCGCTGGCGGTTGGAGACGGCGTTGGCCACGATTTCTGCCATGTCCAGGCGGCCCTTGAGGGCAGCAACATCGGCGTCCTGCTCCGGCACGGCATGGATGCCGGGCATGAGGCGGCCAAGGCTGGCCATGACCACGCCGGTCTCACCCAGCGAGGGCAGCACGCGTTCGATGTACTTCATGAACGACGACGACGGGCCCACCAGGAGCACGCCTGCACTCTTGAGCCGGTCGCGGTGGGTGTACAGCAGGTAGGCGGCGCGGTGCAGTGCGACGGCGGTCTTGCCTGTGCCAGGTCCGCCCTGGACCACCAGCGCGCCGGAGATGGAGGACCGGATGATGCGGTCCTGCTCGGACTGGATGGTGCTGACGATGTCCGACATGCGGCCCGTGCGCTTGGAATTGAGGGCGGCGAGCAGGGCGCCTTCACCCTGCAGCGACTCATTGTCCGCGAGCATCCCGGCATCCAGGACGTCGTCTTCGATGGCCTTGACTTCGCGGCCCTGCAGGATCAGGTGCCGGCGGCGGCGCACGCCCTGCCGGTCGAACGCGGTGGCCTGGTAGAAGTGGCCGGCCTCGGGCGCGCGCCAGTCAACCATCAGCCGCTGCAGGTCCTCGGTGGTGAGGCCGATGCGGCCGATGTACTGCGCTTCACCGGAGTCCAGGTCCAGGCGGCCGAAGACCAGCCGGTCATCCACCGCGTCCAGCTGCGCCAGGCGGTCCTCGTACAGTGCGGCGAACGCATCACGCTCGGAAACGTTCTGCATGGTGCCCACTGCCCCGGCCCGCCGGACCTGCGCCAGCTGCCGGCGCTTTTCCTCACGGAGCTCTTCCAGCCGGGCATACAGGCCCGCTACATACTCCCGTTCGTGGGCCAAATCGGCGTCAAGCATTCAACGTTCCCCTATCGCAAAAGACAGACCTACCATTCTACAACCATTTCCGTTAACGCTGATGAAACGCGGACCGGGCCGGTTGCGCTGATGGACCCGTGGTGGCCGGGGGTTTCCGGACCCGGGGTTTGGCGGGCTTGTACCTGGAGACAGTGGGGTCCCCGGTGATCCAGAAGCGCCAGGCGTACTCGTCCGAGCCGCCTGCCCCGGCCACCCCCACCCGCGGGCCTGAACTTACCTGGGGAGGCGGCCCCGGCGGAAGTATCAGCCCGAAGGGCGGGGCAAGCGCGTCACGTCCGCTGTCCGCCGTCGTCAGTCCCAGGGCCTTGGCCAGCCGGGCCGGGCCGCTGGCGAGGTCGGCGGGGCTCCTGGATGTGGTTCGCCGCCGCCGGGCGAGGTCAAGGCCGTCCACGATCTCGCCTGCCCGCAGCAGCAGCGCGGAGGCAACCCCCTCCGGCCCGCAGACGAGGTTGGTGCAGTGGTGCATTCCGTAGGTGAAATAGACGTACAGGTGTCCGGCGGGGCCGAACATCGGCGCGTTGCGGGGCGTAGGGCCGCGGTACGTGTGGGAGCCCGGGTCCGGGTGCAGCGAATCCTCCGGTCCGAGGTAGGCCTCCACTTCCGTGAGGCGGACGGACACCGGACCTTCGCGCGACTCGTGCGTGAGGACGGCGCCCAGCAGCAGCGGGGCCAGCTCGCGGGCATCGCCCGAGAGGATCTCCCGCAGCGGCGGACGGGCCGGCACAGGGTTTTCACTCATGGCCAGACCTTACCCGCATCCGCCGGTTTCACCCGCGGCGCGGCAGCGGAGCCGCCACGGCCATGTCCGATTTCCGCTAGTAGGGGCCTCCGGTGGCTGGCAGGATGGAGTCATGGACTTCTGGCAGCGCTATCGGGCAATCGACGCCCGGGACACCCGTTTCGACGGGCAGTTCTACACTGCGGTCCGGACCACGGGGATTTACTGCCGCCCCTCCTGCCCGGCGCGCACCCCCAAAGCCTCCAACGTCACTTTCTACGAAACCTCGGCTGCAGCGCACGACGCCGGCTACCGGGCCTGCAAGCGGTGCCTTCCCGAGGCCGTCCCCGGCACGCCTGCCTGGAACCTCCGCCAGGACGTCGCGGGCCGGGCCATGCGGCTGATCAATGACGGCTTGATCAACAGGGACGGCGTGGAGGGGCTCGCTGCCCGGCTGGGCTACTCGTCGCGCCAGCTCAACCGGATCCTCACCCATGAACTGGGCGCCGGGCCGTTGTCCCTGGCCAGGGCCGGACGAGCCCAGACCGCCCGCACCCTGCTGGTCTCCACGCCAATGAAGCTTGCCGACGTCGCCTTCGCCGCCGGCTTCAGCAGCGTCCGGCAATTCAACGAGACCATGCTTGACGTGTTCGCCATGACCCCCACTGCCCTTCGGCACACCGGGCGGCATGCACACACGGCGGGAGCTGCCACGGCACTGACCCTCAGCCTCCCCTACCGCAAGCCCTTCGATCCCGGCATCTTCACGTTCCTGGCGGTCCGCGCCATCCCGGGCATCGAGGCAGGCACGGCAACCTCCTATGCCCGGACGCTCCGGCTGCCCCACGGCGACGCCCGCTTCAGGATTGATTACGACGCCGGCACGCGGGGGCGGCCGCTGACCCTCACCATCGGCGCGGCGGACCTGCGCGACCTGCCGGCACTGCTGAGCCGCGTCCGGCGCCTGTTCGACCTGGACGCCGATCCGGAAGCCATCGACGACGCCCTGTCCTCGGACAGCCGGCTGGCCGCGTCAGTGGCGGAAGCCCCGGGCATCCGCATGCCCGGCGCCCTGGATCCACAGGAGCTCCTGGTGCGGGCCATGGTGGGGCAGCAGATTACCGTCGCCGCGGCCCGCACGGCGCTGACGCAGCTCTCTGCTGCCGGCAGCCCCAGCAGTGTTCCGGGCGATGGCCTTGACCGTCTCTTCCCCACGTCCGCCCAGATTGCCGAGGCCGGACATTTGCTGCGCGGGCCCCGACGCCGGACGGAATCGCTGCTTTCTGCTGCCGCCGCCATGGCGGAAGGACTAGTTGACCCCGGTTATGGCGATGACCTGGCCGGCCTCACGGCCAAGCTGCTGCCGCTGCCCGGCGTGGGACCCTGGACTGTGGGCTACGCGGCGATGCGGATCCTGGGCGCCCCCGACGTCTTCCTCGCCAACGACGCTGCCGTCCGGAACGGGATCCGGGCCCTTTCGGCGGGCGGCGCCGGCCTGGCCCCGGACTTCCGGGAAGTCAGCCCCTGGCGTTCCTACGCCACCATGCACTTGTGGCGCGCCGCCGCCGCACCCAAAGCCCCCGCCGCCAGCGGCACTTCCAGGAAAGCGAAGCCATGACCGCCCAACTGCTGACAATGTCCACCCCGGACGGCCCCTTCACCATCATCGCGCGGGAGGGACTGGTCCTGGCGTCAGGCTGGACCGCCGACCCCCGCGAACTGACCGGCCAGGTCCATCCCGTACTGCGCCCCGACGCCGTCCAGTCCGTCGCCGGGCTGGGTGACATTTCGGGGGCTGTGGAGGCCTTTTACGACGGCGACCCCGCGCCGGCCATGGCCGTGCCGGTCCTGCAGCGCTCGGGTCCGTTCCGGGCCCACGCCTGGGACGTCCTCCGGCAGGTCAAGCCCGGCCACCCCGTGACGTACACGGAATACGCGGCCCTGGCAGGCAACGCCAAGGCAGTCCGCGCGGCCGCCAGCGCCTGCGCCTTTAATGCCGCCGCCTTGTTCGTGCCCTGCCATCGGGTGATCCGGACTGACGGCACCCTGGGCGGCTTCCGCTGGGGCCTGCGCGTGAAGGAGAGCCTGCTGGCACGCGAAGCGGCCTGACGGGACAGTACAGGGGCACTATCCTTTGTGGCTCCTAAACCAGGGTTTTAGGGAACCAAGAGTGATAGAGCAACAAAGTACAGGGGGACTACTTCGGCGCCGGGGTTCCGGCTGGCCAGGGCAGCAGCTCAGGCAGGTCCGTCCCGTCGGCTGCGGCGGAGGCACGCAGGCTGCCGAGTGATGGCTCCCGGCCTGCCAGCCATGCGGCGATGTCCGTAAGCATCCCGCTGATAACGGTGGACCGGTTGCCGCTGCCGATGCTGACGGGCGGCAGGCCCAGCGGCTGCAGCACCAGCTTGTCCTCCGGCCGCACCCTGGCGGCGAGGAAGTCGAACAGGTGCTCGCAGAACGCCCGGCTCCAGGTTTCCGGCCCCCTGCCCGTCTGCAGGTCTGACGCATGGATGACGAGTTCGCGCCAGAGCGCCAGGCCGCCGTCGAGTACCACTCCCCCGCGGTACGAAATCGGGGCCCACCATCCGTTGCGGTTGGCCGAGGAATCCTTGACGCCCGGCAGCGCATCGAAGGCCCTGAGAACCCGCTGCAGTGCCGCAGTTAAGTCTGCGAGGTGGGTGGCGGCGTCGTGCCCCGCGGCCATCTCGATGGCTTTGTTCCGGCCGTCCATGCCCCCGTCGTACAGCTCTATTGTTTCGTCCCGGGCTGCGTACTCGAGTTGCCGGGCCATGGCGTTGGAGATCCCGGTGAGATGGGCGAGGACATGTCCCCGCGTCCAGCCCGGCAGCGCCGAGGGAGCCCGGACGTCTTGGTCGCTGAACCTCGCGGCGTCTGCGGCAACGTCACCCGCGGCCTTATGGAGGTCTGCGAGCAGGTCATCGGGTGCGGGAGAGGCCATGGCGCTCATCCTAACCCTCAGGAGCTCCGTCCGGACCCAGGCGGTGCCGGACATGTTCACCGTCCCTGCTCCCCTGCCAGAACTCGAACTCCGTGGGCTGGACCGCGTACAGCTGCCAGTTGGGGTTGGTGCTGCCGTCGGCGCGCGGACGTTCCGCCCAGTCGCGGGCGGAGGCCTCGGCGGAGAGCTGGACCACCGGCCCGGCCACGCGGACCTGCCGTCCCAGGGAGGCCCAGTAGAAGTTCATGGCGGCCTGCGGGACGATGTCCAGTTCCTGTCCCTTGCGGGAGGTGCGGGAGGTGGCGAAATGCCAGCCGTCGCCGTCGATGTTCTTCAGGATCAGCATGCGTGAGGACGGCTGCTGCCCGGCACTGACCGTGGCCAGGCTGAAGGCGTGGGGCTGCTGCTCCCCCGCGTCCAGCGCCTCGTCCAGCCACTGCTTGAACAGCTCCACGGGGTTCCGCGCAGCGCCGGCCGGATCAAAGCTGGGAAGGTCGGCCGGGAAGTCGGGCAGGGTGCGGAGGAACTTCCGGAAGGTTTCGCTCATGACGCCATGCTAGCGGCCGCAATGCATAACGCCCGCTCACTTCTTGCGCTAAAAAGGCCAACGCCCCCTCGCTGTCGCGAAGACAGTAAGCGGGCGTTGCCGATAACACCACCAAAAGTGAGCGGGCGTTGGCCAGAAAGGCGCATCAAGTGAGAGAGCGTCGGGGTGTTACCTTGCGTACTCCCGGACGGCGGCGAGTTCGCCTTCAAGGGCGGCCAGCTGGCGTTCGACGGCGGCCGGCGCCGTTCCGCCCTGGGAGTTGCGGCTGTTCAGCGACCCCTCCGTGGACAGGACCGTCCGGACCTCAGGGGTGAGGTGGGCCGAGATGGCCGCATACTCGTCGTCGGTCAGGTCCCACAGCTCGACGCCCCGGGACTCGGCCTGCTTGACCGCCGCACCGGACAGCTCATGCGCCTCACGGAACGGGACGCCCTGCCGGACCAGCCATTCGGCGATGTCCGTGGCCAGCGCAAAGCCCTGAGGTGCCAGCGACTCCATCCGCTCCCGATTGAAGGTCAGCGTGGCGATCATGCCGGAGACGGCCGGGAGCAGGAGCTCCAGCGTATCAGCGGCGTCGAACACCGGTTCCTTGTCCTCCTGCAGGTCGCGGTTGTAAGCGAGCGGCAGGCCCTTGAGGGTGGCAAGGAGCCCGGTCAGGTTGCCGATCAGGCGCCCCGCCTTGCCGCGGGCCAGCTCGGCCACGTCCGGGTTCTTCTTCTGCGGCATGATCGAGGACCCCGTGGAGTAGGAGTCATGCAGCGTGACGAAGGAGAACTCCTTGGTGGCCCAGAAGATCACTTCTTCCGATATCCGGGACAGGTCCACGGCGATCATGGAGCACACCCAGGCGAACTCGGCGAAGACATCGCGGGACGCCGTGCCGTCGATTGAGTTGTGGACCGCGGAGTAGAAGCCAAGGTCCGCAGCCACCGCCTCGGGATCGAGCCCCAGCGAGGACCCGGCCAGAGCACCTGACCCGTACGGGGAAACACCGGCCCGCTTGTCCCAGTCCTGTAGCCGCTGCACGTCGCGCAGCAGGGCCCAGGCATGGGCCAGCAGATGGTGGCTGAGCAGGACGGGCTGGGCGTGCTGCAGGTGGGTGCGCCCCGGCATGGCCACGCCCTGGTGGGCTTTGGCCTGGTCCACCAGCGCGTCAACGGTGTCCAGCACGCCGCGGGCGATGATCCGGGCGTGGTCGCGCAGGAACATCCGACCCAGGGTTGCCACCTGGTCGTTGCGGGACCGGCCGGCGCGCAGCTTGCCGCCCAGCTGCGGACCCGCCCGCTCGATCAGGCCGCGTTCCAGGGAACCGTGGACGTCCTCGTCGGACTCCGCCGGCAGGTAGGCGCCGGAGGCTACGTCCTCGTCCAGCTGCGTCAGGGCGGCGAGCATGCCTTCCAGCTCGCCGTCGTCCAGCAGGCCGGCCTTGTGCAGCACGCGGGCATGCGCCTTGGAACCGGCGATGTCGTAGCGGGCCAGCCGCCAGTCGAAGTGCGTGGACTTGCTCAGGGCGGCGAGGGCGTCCGCGGGGCCCCCGGCGAACCGGCCGCCCCACAGCGCGCCTGTATTCGTCCCCGAGCGCACCCCGGCCTCGCCGCGCTCGGCAGGGGACCCCTGCGCTCGTGGGCCCTGCTGGGGAGTCACTTCCCTGCGACCCGGATGTCGCGGCCGGAGGCCACCTTGGCGGACATGCCCCACAGCTCGATGAAGCCGCGGGCCATGGACTGGTCGAAGGTGTCGCCGGTGTCGTAGGTGGCCAGGTTGAAGTCGTACAGGGAGGTGTCGGAGCGGCGGCCGTTCACGATGGCCTGGCCGCCGTGGAGGGTCATGCGGATGTCGCCGGAGACGTACTTCTGGGTGTCGTCGATGAAGGCGTCCAGGGAGCGCTTCAGCGGGGAGAACCACTGGCCGTCGTAGACCAGTTCGGCCCAGCGCTGGCCCACGGTGGCCTTGAAGCGGGCCTGTTCACGCTCGATGGTGATGTCCTCAAGGTGCTTGTGCGCGGTGATCAGGGCCATGGCGCCGGGGGCCTCATAGATTTCGCGGGACTTGATGCCCACCAGGCGGTCCTCGACGACGTCGATGCGGCCCACGCCCTGGGCGCCGGCCCGGCGGTTGAGTTCCTTGATGGCCTGCAGCGGGGTGACCCGGACGCCGTCGATCGCTACCGGCACGCCGGCTTCGAAGGAGATGATGACCTCATCGGGTGCCGGCGGGAACTCCGGGGTGGCGGTGTAGTCGTAGATGTCCTTGGTGGGGGCGTTCCAGATGTCCTCGAGGTAGCCGGTTTCCACGGCGCGGCCCCAGACATTCTGGTCGATGGAGTACGGGTTCTTCTTGGTGGTCTCGATGGGCAGTCCCTTTTCCTCGGCGAAGGCGATGGCCTTGTCGCGGGTGAGGGCGAGGTCGCGGACCGGTGCGATGCACTTCAGGTCCGGGCCGAGGGTCTGGATGCCCACTTCGAAGCGGACCTGGTCGTTGCCCTTGCCGGTGCAGCCGTGGGCAACGGTGGTGGCGCCGAATTCGCGGGCGGCCTTCACCAGGTGCTTGACGATCACCGGGCGGGAGATGGCGGACACCAGCGGGTAGTGGCCCTGGTAGAGGGCGTTGGCCTTCAGGGTGGGGACGCAGTATTCGTTGGCGAACTCATCGGACGCGTCTGCCACGTAGGCTTCGACGGCGCCGCAGCCCAGGGCGCGCTGGCGGATGGTTTCGAGCGACTCGCCGCCCTGTCCGACGTCGACTGCCACGGCGATGACCTCGGCGCCGGTGGCTTCACCGATCCAGCCGATGGCTACGGATGTGTCCAGGCCGCCTGAGTAGGCGAGCACAATGCGTTCAGTCACTTCACATGCTCCTTAGTGGGGGGTGTTTGATGTTGTCTTCAAGCTTATTGCCCGGCTTCCTCGGCCAGTTGCAGGAAGCGGGCTGCGAGGTCGGGGCCGCCCAGCGGATCCCGGGACACCAGCAGCACGGTGTCGTCACCGGCGATGGTCCCCAGGATGGCGGGCATGACCGAATGGTCGATGGCCAGAGCCAGGAAGTTCGCGGCCCCCGGAGGGGTCCGGAGCACCACGATGTTGGCCGACGCTTCCGCCGTCACCAGCAGCTCACTGCATAGCCGGGCGAGCCGGGCGTCCAGGATTTCCTGGCTCACGCCGGTCTTGGCGGCACGCTCGCCCCCCTCGCCGGGGACGGCGTACACCAGGGCGCCCTCCTTGCCGCGGACCCGCACGGCCCCGAGTTCCACGAGGTCCCGGGACAGCGTGGCCTGGGTGACCTGCACGCCGTCGTCCGCGAGCAGTGCGGCGAGCTCCGCCTGGGAACGCACCGACTGGTTGGTCAGGATGGCGGTGATGCGTGCCTGCCGCGCAGTCTTGGTGGCCGGGCTGGAGCCCGGTGACACGGGCTGGGCGGACACTAGAACGTGCTCTCCCCGGTACCTTCAACCGGCGAAAGGCCGTCAACGAAGGCAAGGCCGGAGCGGTGCATCAGCCAGGCCATCAGCGCTTTCTGGGCGTGCAGCCGGTTTTCCGCCTCGTCCCAGACGATCGACTGCGGGCCGTCGATGACGCCCGCCGAGATCTCGTAGCCCCGGTACGCGGGCAGGCAGTGAAGCACGACGGCGTCATCCGCGGCGAGTTTCATGGCTTCCTCATCCACGGAGTACTCCCGGAACAGCTGCAGCCGCGCTTCCTTTTCCGCCTCCTGGCCCATGGACACCCAGGTGTCGGTGGCCACGACGTCGGCGCCCTGGAGTGCTTTGGCGGCGTCGGTGGTGATCAGCACCGAGCCACCCGTCTCTGCGGCACGTTCCTCGGCGGCGGCCACGATGTCCGCGGCGGGCAGGTAGCCTTCCGGGCCGGCGATCCGGACGTGCATGCCGGCGGTGACCCCGGCCAGCAGGTAGGAGTTGGCCATGTTGTTGGCGGCGTCGCCCAGGTAGCTCATGGTGAGGCCGTTGAGCTCCCCCTTGTGCTCCTTCACGGCCAGGAGGTCTGCCAGCAGTTGGCAGGGGTGGTAGTCGTCGCAAAGTGCGTTGATGACCGGGACGCTGGAATTTTCCGCCATGGCCACCAGGCCGGCATGGGCGCCTGTGCGCCACACGATAGTGGAGACCATGCGCTCCAGGACCTTCGCGGTGTCCTCCACGGATTCCTTGTGGCCGATCTGGGCCTCACCGGGGTTGATGATCAGGGCATTGCCGCCCATGTCAGCAATGCCGGTGGCGAAAGAGACCCGTGTGCGGGTGGAGGTCTTGTCGAAGATGACGGCAACGGTCTTGCGCCCGCTGCCCTCTGCCGCGAAGGGCTGGACGCTGTAGGGCGCCGCCTTCATGCGCGCGGCAAGCTCCAGGACCTCCGCCTGTTCGGCGGGGGTCAGGTCCGTGTCCTTGAGGAAGTGCCGGGTTGCGGGAGTCACTGGGCGTCCTTAGCTGTCTGGAGGATTGCCGGGAAAGCGGCGAGGAACGAGTCGGCCTGGGCCGTGGTGAGGACCAGCGGGGGCGCCAGGCGGATGGTGCGCGGGCCGGGGCTGTTGACGATGAAGCCGGCGTCCAGGGCAGCCTGCACCACGGCGGGCGCGACGTCGGCGTCCAGGTCGAAGCCGATCAGCAGGCCGGCGCCCCGTACTTCGGTGACGCCCGGCAGCGCCGCCAGCGCGGAACGGAGGTGCTCCCCCACCGCGGTGGCGTTGGCCAGGACGTTCTGGCTTTCGATCGCGTGCAGCGTGGCGAGGGCGGCCGCCGTCGCCACCGGGTTCCCGCCGAAGGTGGTGCCATGCTGGCCGGCGGACAACAGCGACGACGTCTGCTCACCCATGGTCACCAGGGCGCCAATGGGGAAGCCGCCGCCCAGGCCCTTGGCCAGCGTGATGGCATCCGGGACGATTCCCGCCTCTTCGCTGGCGAACCACTTGCCGGTCCGGCCGATGCCGGTCTGGACCTCATCCAGGATCAGCAGCGCGCCCACCCTGGCAGTCAGCTCCCGCGCCGCCCGGAGGTACTCCGCCGAAAGCGGCCGTACTCCCGCCTCACCCTGGATGGGCTCGAGGAAGACCGCCGCGACGGTTTCGTCCACGGCGGCTTTGAGCGCCTCGATGTCGCCGAACGGGATGTGCTCCACGCCGCCGGGCAGCGGTTCGAACGGAGCCCGGTAGGCTTCCTTGGCGGTCAGGGCAAGTGCGCCCATGGTCCGGCCATGGAAGGCTCCCTCGAGGGCGATGATTTTGGTCCGCTGCACGCTGCCGCCACCCAAGTTGCGGCGGGCAAGCTTGAACGCTGCCTCGTTCGCCTCGGTGCCGGAATTGGTAAAGAACACCTTCGACCCGGCAGGCGCGTTGGCCAGCACCAGGAGCTTTTCGGCCAGTGCGATCTGGGTGGGGCTGGTGAAGAAGTTGGAGACGTGGCCCAGGGTGGAGAGCTGGCTGGCGATGACCGACGTGACGAACGGGTGCGCATGGCCCAGTGCGTTGACGGCGATCCCGCCGAGCAGGTCAAGGTACTCCTTGCCGTCGGCGTCCCACACCAGGCAGCCGGCACCGCGGACCAGGACGCGCTGCGGGGCGCCGAACACTCCCATGAGCGAGGACGAATACCGCGACAGCCATTCGGAACCGGCATGGCCGGTGGTTTCCACGAGTTCGGTCACTGGTGACTTTTCCATCGTATTCATCCGTTGATCTCCTCGTCCGGAACAACCTGGGTGCCGATTCCGGCGGTGGTGAATGTTTCAAGCAGCATGGAATGGGGCAACCGGCCGTCCACGATATGCGCCCGTTCCACGCCCTCGTCAATGGCCTTGAGGCAGGCGGCCATCTTGGGGATCATGCCGGATTCGAGGCGGGGCAGCATGTCCCGCAGTTCGGAAGCCGTGAGGGAGGAGATCAGCGACGACTTGTCCGGCCAGTTGGCGTATAGGCCCTCGACGTCGGTGAGGATGACCAGCTTGGACGCGCCCAGGGCCGAGGCAACGGCCGCCGCCGCGGTGTCCGCGTTGACGTTCAGCACCTGGCCGGTGGGCTGGAACCTGGCGGCACCTGCGACGCCGTCACCGCCGTCGACGATTTCCGGGGCCACGGTGGAGATCACGGGGATGCGGCCGGCGTCGAGGATGTCCACCACGCCGGCGGGGTCGACGCCCACCACCTCACCCACCAGGCCCAGGTCCACCTCTTCGCCGTCAACCACTGTCCCGGTCCGCACGGCGCGCAGCAGGCCGCCGTCTTCACCGGACATGCCCACGGCGTAGGGGCCGTGGGAGTTGATGAGCCCCACCAGTTCGCGGCCCACCTGTCCGGTGAGGACCATCCGGACCACGTCCATGGCCTCCGGCGTGGTGACGCGCAGGCCGCCCTTGAACTCTGATTCGATGCCCAGCCGGCCCAGCATGGAGTTGATCTGGGGCCCGCCGCCGTGAACCACCACGGGATGGATGCCCACATGGTGGAGGAACACGATGTCCTCGGCGAACGCGCGGCGGAGTTCGTCATTGACCATGGCGTTGCCGCCGTACTTGATCACCATGGTGGTGCCGGCGAAGCGCTGGATCCAGGGCAGCGCCTCAACCAGGGTGGCGGCCTTGGCCTGGGCGTCGGACATGCTGGTGGTCTCGCGCGTCTGGGTGTTCATGCTGTCTCTTCCGCGGGGATCGGCGATGGCTGAAACGGTGCTAGCTGGAGTAGGCGCTGTTCTCGTGCACGTAGTCGTGGGTGAGGTCATTGGTCCAGATGGTCGCTTCTGCGTCACCGGCCTGCAGGTCGATTTCCACCAGGACCTCGCGCGGCTCCAGGTTCACCAGGCTCCGGTCGTCACCGATGCTGCCGTTGCGGCAGATCTGGATGCCGTTCATGGCCACGTTGAGTTGGTCCGGCTCGAACGCTGCGTCCGTGGTGCCCACTGCTGAGAGCACGCGCCCCCAGTTGGGGTCCTTGCCGAAGATGGCGGCCTTGAAGAGGTTGGACCGGGCAACCGAGCGGCTGACGGTCTCGGCGTCGGTTTCACTGGCAGCGTTGAAGGTCCGGATGGCGATGTCGTGGCTGGCGCCTTCTGCGTCTGCGATGAGTTTCCGTGCCAGCTCGGCGCAGACCTTGGTCAGGCCTGCGGTGAAAACCTCGGCGGCCGGAACTGCTCCGGACGCTCCGGAGGACAGCAGGACAACGGTGTCGTTGGTGGACATGCAGCCATCGGAATCGGCGCGGTCAAAGGTGACCCGGGTGGAGTCCCTGAGGGCCAGGTCGAGCAGTTCCGGTTGCACAGCTGCGTCGGTGGTCAGCACCACCAGCATGGTGGCAAGGCCGGGGGCCAGCATGCCCGCGCCCTTGGCGATGCCGCCGATGCTGAATTCCTGCCCGCCCGCGTCAGTGCCGATGAACAGCGCTGACTTGGGGACGGAATCGGTGGTCATGATGGCTTCGCCGGCTTCCGGTCCCCCGTCGGTGCTGAGGGCAGCGGCAGCGGCCTCAACACCGGGCAGGATCTTGTCCATGGGCAGCTGCTCGCCGATCAGGCCGGTGGAGCAGACAAAAACGTCGGTGGCCGAAATTCCCAGGACTTCGGCTGCCTTCTCGGCGGTGCTGTGGGTGTTCTGGAAACCGGTGGGCCCGGTGCAGGCGTTGGCACCGCCGGAGTTGAGCACCACGGCATCCACCCGGCCATCGGCGACCACCTGGCGGGACCAGTGGACGGGAGCGGCAGCCACCCGGTTGCTGGTGAACACGGCTGCGGCGGCCTTGGACGGGCCGTCATTGACCACCAGCGCGAGGTCCGGCTTGCCGGAAGCCTTGAGTCCGGCGGTGACGCCGGCGGCGCGGAATCCCTGGGGCGTGGTGACGGTCACGGGGCTACTCCCTGCAGGTCAAGGCCGGCGGTTTCCTGCAGGCCGAGTGCGATGTTCATGGACTGGACAGCGCCACCGGCAGTGCCCTTGGTGAGGTTGTCGATGGCGCAGGTGGCGATGACGCGGCCGGTGTGGCCGTCGAAGGCCAGCTGCATGGCGGCGTGGTTCGATCCCTGCACACTCTTGGTGCCGGGCCACTGACCCTCGGGCAGCAGGTGCACGAACGGCTCGTCGTCGTAGGCGTCGGCCCAGGCCTGCCGGAGCTGCTCTGCCGTGATGCCGGACTTCACCTTGGCTGTTGCGGTGGTGAGGATGCCCCTGCTCATGGGTGCCAGCGTGGGCGTGAAGGACACAGTGACCTGTTCGCCCGCGGCATTGGACAGTCCCTGCTCTATCTCGGGAGTGTGGCGGTGCCCGCCGCCCACGCCGTAGGGGCTCATGGAGCCCATCACTTCCGCGCCGATAAGGTTGACCTTCGCGGCCTTGCCCGCGCCGGAGGTGCCGGACGCGGACACGATGACGACGTCGTCGGGCTGCAGCAAACCGGCGGCGAACCCGGGCGTCAGCGCCAGCAGGGCCGACGTCGGGTAGCAGCCGGGCACTGCAATCCGCGTGGCGCCCTTGAGCGCCTCGCGCTGGCCGGGGAGCTCGGGAAGGCCGTACGGCCACGTGCCCGCGTGGGCGGAGCCGTAGAACTTTTCCCACGCGGCCGGGTCCTGCAGGCGGTGGTCGGCACCGGCGTCGATCACCACCGTCCCTTCCGGCAGCTGGGCGGCGATTTCGGCGGAAGCGCCGTGCGGCAGGGCGAGGAAGACGACGTCGTGGCCGGACAGGTTGTCCACAGTGGTGTCTTCCAGGATTCGGCTGGCGAGCCCGTGCAGGTGCGGCTGCAATTCGCCTAAGCGCGAGCCCGCGTTGCTGTGCGCCGTGATCGCGCCGATGGTGACGTCCGGGTGTCCGGCCAGGAGTCGGAGGACTTCTCCCCCGGCGTAACCGCTGGCGCCCGACACTGCAACAGAAATAGTCATGCCCCCGACTATACAGCAATAGTTATGCATGAGTGCCGATATTTATGCATTACCTTGCTTCCCCGCTTCGGGGTATCCCTAGGATGGTGACAGCATCGGGAGCCGGAAGCGCCGGCTCCTGGAAAGGGGAGCAATGACGCACGCAATCGTCGCACGGCAGGCAGGCGAACCGGAAGTCCTCGTCTACGAGGAAGCGGAACCCCCCGTGCCGGGTCCCCGGCAGCTGCTGGTGAAGGTGCGGGCGGCAGGCGTCAATTTCATCGACACGTATAAGCGCAGCGGCACCTACAAGGTCCCGTTCCCCTTCACCCCGGGATCGGAAGCCGCAGGAACGGTGGAGGCAGTGGGTGAAGGGGTTACCGCCTTCTCCGTTGGCGACCGGGTAGCCACTGCCGAGGGATTCGACTGCTATGCGGACTACATGCTGGTGGCCGAGGATACCGCCTTGCCCGTTCCCCGCGGTCTGGACGATTTCACGGCGGCAGCACTTCCCCTGCAGGGGATGACGGCGCACTTCCTGATGAATTCCACCTTCAAGGTGGAGCCCGGGCACACCGTCTTGCTGCATGCCGGCGCAGGCGGCGTGGGGCTGCTCCTGATCCAGCTGCTGAAGGCCAGGGGCGCAGAAGTGGTCACCACCGTCTCCAGCGAGGAAAAGGAGCAGCTTGCACGGGGGGCCGGCGCTGACCATGTGGTGCGGTACGACCGGTTCGCACAGCACGTCAGGGACATCACCGGCGGCAGGGGCGCAGACGTGGTGTACGACGGCGTGGGAAAGGACACCTTCGACGGCTCCCTCGACGCCCTTCGGGTGCGCGGCACGCTGGTGCTCTTCGGCGCAGCCTCCGGCCCCGTTCCTCCCGTTGACCCGCAACGGCTCAATTCCGGCGGATCCCTGTTCCTCACCAGGCCCACCATCGCCCACCATCTGAGGGATGCTGCCGAGCGGCGCTGGCGCTCGGACGAGATCTTCGCAGCTGCGGCTGACGGAAGCCTGAAGGTCCGGGTCGGTGCCCGCTATCCGCTGTCCCAGGCGGCACAGGCCCATCGGGACCTGGAGGGCCGGCGCACCACGGGCAAGGTGCTCCTGGTTCCGTAGCCGCCGCTCCGCAGTGGCCCACGGCACCTGCTGAATGAACAAGAGGTGATCGGCCGGACCGCAGGAACGCCGAGTTTGGCCGGCGGGTACATCTTCTGTTCATCTGGTACAGGCAAAATGCCCCAGTGACTCAGCAGCAGGTCCCCCTTGAGGATGTCCCTTCCACGTATCCGCCCCAGATGCCGGGGTCCCTGGCCGCTCCCCCGGCCCGGACGCTGATCGACATCCTGCAGGACACTGCGGCCCGCTACCCGGAGGCATCCGCCCTGGACGACGGCCGCCGCCCGCTCAGTTACGCCCAGCTGATGGCTGAAGTCCGGGCGGCGGCCCGGCGGCTCCACCAGGCCGGCCTCGGCGCCGGGGACAAGATTGGCGTGCGGATCCCGTCGGGGACCAACGAGCTGTATGTTGCCATCCTCGCGGTGCTCCTGGTGGGCGCGGCCTACGTACCCGTGGATGCGGACGATCCGGAGGAGCGCGCCCGCCTGGTCTTCGGGGAAGCCAGGGTGGCCGGTGTCCTGGAAGCCGGTGGCGTGCTCCGCGGCGTGGACCTCGTGCCCGCCGGCCGTACGGCACCGTTTGCCGGTGCCCGGCCGCCTGCCCCCGACGACGACGCCTGGGTCATCTTCACCTCCGGATCCACCGGCACGCCGAAGGGCGTTGCCGTCAGCCACCGCTCGGCAGCAGCCTTTGTGGATGCCGAGGCAAGGATCTTCCTGCGGGATGAACCCCTCGGCCCCCAGGACCGGGTCCTGGCCGGACTCTCGGTGGCCTTCGACGCGTCCTGCGAGGAGATGTGGCTTGCCTGGCGCCACGGGGCATGCCTGGTCCCCGCACCCCGGGCGCTGGTGCGCACCGGCATGGACCTCGGCCCGTGGCTGATCAACCACGGGATCACCGCCGTCTCAACCGTTCCCACGCTTGCGGCACTTTGGCCCGCCGAATCGCTTGAGAACGTCCGACTGCTGATTTTCGGCGGGGAGGCCTGCCCGCCGGAGTTGGCCGGGCGCCTTGCGGTGGAGGGCCGGGAGGTCTGGAACACGTACGGCCCCACGGAAGCAACCGTGGTAGCCTGCGCCGCCCCGCTGGGCGGTCCGGGACCTGTCCGGATCGGCCTGCCACTCGACGGCTGGGACCTGGCCGTCGTCGACCCGGACGCCGTGCCGGTGGCCGAGGGCGAAGTGGGGGAGCTGATTATTGGCGGCGTGGGGCTGGCCCGCTACCTCGACCCCGCCAAGGACGCAGAGAAATACGCGCCGATGCCGAGCCTGGGCTGGGAGCGTGCCTACCGTTCCGGGGACCTGGTCCGGTTTGAGCAGGCGGGCCTGGTCTTCCAGGGCCGGGCCGACGAGCAGGTGAAGCTCGGCGGCCGCAGGATTGAGCTGGGCGAGGTTGATGCGGCGCTGCAGGCCCTTCCCGGCGTTGCCGGCGCTGCCGCCGCCGTCCAGACCACCGCAGCCGGAAACCAGATCCTGGTGGGCTACCTTGCCCCGGTTTCGGGGCAGGACCTCGACCTGGCCGCTGCCCGCGGGCAGCTGGCCGCCACCCTGCCGGCAGCGCTGGTTCCGATGCTCGCGGTGGTGGACTCGCTGCCCACCAAAACCAGCGGCAAAGTGGACCGCCATGCCCTGCCTTGGCCCCTGCCCGGCGCGGGCGCCGCTGAGGCGGACGCCGCGCCGCTGAACCTGCCCGAAGACGCTGCCTGGATCGTGGAGCAGTGGAGCGCCGTCCTGGGTAGCCCTGTGACCTCCCTCGACGCCGACTTCTTCGCCTACGGCGGCGGTTCGCTCTCCGCAGCCCAGCTGGTATCGGCGCTGCGCGTGCGGTACCCGACCATCACCGTGGCGGACATCTACGCCACCCCCCGCATCGGCGCCCTGGTGGAGGCAGCCCGGCTGTCCCTTCCGGACGGCGCCACCGCCCCCGCACCCGACCGCCAGGTCCGGCCCACCGCACGGAAGTCCCAGGTTTTCCAGACCCTGATGGGCGTACCGCTGCATGTGCTGGTGGGGATGCGCTGGCTGACTTTCCTCATGGCCGGCAACAACATCCTTGCCGCGCTGGCCGGGTTCACCGCGGCAGCCACGGTCTCCTGGTGGTGGGTGGCGGCTTCCTGGCTGGTCTTTGTCAGCCCTCCCGGCCGGATGCTGATCTCGGTGGCCGCTGCCAGGTTCCTGCTTCGAGGCGTCAAACCCGGAACCTATCCGCGCTCGGGGCGGGTTCACCTGCGCCTCTGGCTGGCCGAGCAGATCCAGGACCTGTCCGGCGCCATCAGCCTGGCCAGCGCACCGTGGATCCCCTCCTACGCGCGGGCACTGGGAGCCCGGATCGGCAGGGACGTCCAGCTCCACTCGCTGCCGCCCGTCACAGGCCTGCTGTCCCTGGGCAGCGGCGCCAACGTCGAACCCGAGGTTGACCTGTCCGGCTGGTGGATCGACGGCGACAACGTGCACATCGGTGCCATCCGGATCGGCGCCGGGGCCACGTTGGGCGCGCGCAGCACCCTGATGCCCGGTGCCTCCATCGGAGCGGGCGCCCAGGTGGAGGCCGGTTCCGCCGTGCTCGGCAAGGTGAAGGCAGGCCATCTGGTGGCCGGGTCCCCCGCGCAGCGGCGCGGCAAGGCCAAGCGGTCACTGCCTGATGCCCCTGCCCGGACCCCGCTTCAGGCCAGGCTGTGGTCCGCCGGGTTCGCCGGCGCATCCGCCTGCCTGGCGGTTCTCCCCTATCTTTCCGCTGCCGCCGCCGTGGGCGTGGCGTATCTGTTCATCCAGGGCAGCACATCGCTCTCGGCTGCGCTGCCGCAGCTGGCCCTGGCGTTGCCGTTGTGCGCCCTGGCCTGGTTCCTCAGCAACGCCCTGCTGGTCCTGGCCACAACCCGGCTCCTGAGCATAGGCCTCACCGAGGGCTACCACCGGGTCCGCAGCCGCGTGGGCTGGCAGGTCTGGGCCACGGAACGGGTGCTGGACATGGCGCGGGACCTGCTGTTCCCCCTCTACGCCAGCCTTTTCACCCCTGTGTGGCTGCGCTTGCTGGGAGCGAAGATCGGCCGGAACGTGGAAGCGTCCACGGTGCTGCTGATCCCCTCGATGACGACCATTGGCGAGGGGGCCTTCCTGGCGGATGACACCATGGTGGCCTCGTACGAGCTTGACGGCGGCTGGCTGCGGGTGGCGCCGGCCAAGATCGGCAAACGCTCCTTCCTGGGCAACTCGGGCATGACCGCTGCCGGGCGGAGCGTGCCCAAGAACTCGCTGGTGGCGGTCCTGTCCGCCACCCCGGCAAAGGCAAAGTCCGGCACGTCATGGCTGGGCAGCCCCCCGGTCCGGCTGCGCCGAACCGCCATCGCCTCGGACGATACCCGCACCTACCAGCCGCCGCTCCGGCTGAAGGTGGCGCGCGCCCTGTGGGAGCTCTGCAGGTTTGTCCCGGTGATGCTCTCGGTAGCGATTGCCGCCGGCATCATCCTGGCCTTTGACCAGCTGGCCACGGCGTTCAACTACGGGGTGGCCGCCCTCCTCAGCGGCGTGGTCATGCTCCTGGCCGGTGCGGTGGCGGCCGGGGCGGCCGTCCTTGCCAAGTGGGTACTGGTGGGCCGGATCCAGGCCGGCGAACACCCGCTGTGGAGTTCCTTCATCTGGCGCAACGAGGTGGTGGACACCTTCATCGAAATGGTCAGCGCGCCGTGGTTCGCCCGCGCCGCCACGGGTACCCCCGCACTGGTCTGGTGGCTGCGTGCCCTTGGCGCCAAAATCGGCGCGGGCACCTGGTGCGAAAGCTACTGGCTGCCGGAAGCCGACCTGGTAACCCTCGGCCGGAACGCCACCGTCAACCGTGGCTGCGTGGTGCAGACCCACCTCTTCCACGACCGCGTAATGAGCATGGACGCTGTTACGCTCGAGGACGGGGCAACCATGGGCCCGCACGGGGTGATCCTTCCGCAAGCCGCTATTGGGGCCGGCGGCACTGTGGGCCCGGCATCGCTGGTGATGCGCGGCGAAACAGTACCGGCCGGGACGTACTGGATGGGCAACCCGGTCAGTCCCTGGAGCGGTCCCGCACAGCTTTGAACAACCCAAAGGTATTGATGAGTTTTCCAGCAGGAGCCGGCGGAAGCGTCCCGGCAGCGACCCTTCCCGCGGTTCCCGATCCCTACCTGCCCGGGGCGGGAAGCAACGCCTACCGGGTTGAACGCTACGAACTGGAGCTTGACTACAAAGTCAGCAGCAACCGGCTCAGCGGCAGGGCGGTGCTGTACGGCGTTGTCCAGGCGCCGGCGTCGGCCATTGTCCTGGACCTGGCCGGCAACCTGCGTGCCACCAAGGTGCAGCTGGACGGGCGGAAGGCGGGGCGCTTCAGCCAGCGCGCCGGCCAGCTGGTGGTGGCCGGGCAAGCCGGCCTGCGGCCCGGGCAGCGCTTCACGCTGGATATCCGCTACGAGGGCAACCCGGCACCCCGGCGGGGACTTTGGGGCGAGGTGGGCTGGGAGGAGCTGTCCGACGGCGTCCTCGTGGCGGGCCAGCCCAACGGAGCTCCCTCCTGGTTCCCCTGCAACGACCACCCCCGGAACAAGGCCAGCTACCGGTTCACGGTCACTACGGACGCGAATTACCGCGCGGTCTGCAACGGCGTCTTCCAGTCCCGGACCACGCGCTCCAGCCGCGAGACCTGGGTCTACGAGCAGGCGGAGCCGATGGCCAGCTACCTTGCCACCGTGCAGATCGGCCGGTACGGGCTGCTCGAACTGGACCCGGGCCGGGCCGGTTCCACCGTGCCGCAACTCCTGGCCGTTGCCCCGGCCCTCGCAGACAAGGCACGGGCAGGACTTGCCTTGCAGCCGGCCATGATGCGTTCCTTTGCCCGTTGCTTCGGCCCCTACCCGTTCCCCGGCCACACCGTGGTGGTGACGGAGGACGAACTGGAAATCCCGCTGGAGGCGCAGGGCCTGTCCATCCTGGGCCCGAACCACCTGGACCCGGACTGGGAGTCGCAGAGGCTGATTGCGCACGAACTCTCGCACCAGTGGTTTGGAAACTCGCTGACGGCGGCAACCTGGCAGGACATCTGGCTGCACGAGGGCTTTGCCTGCTATGCCGAGTGGATCTGGTCGGAGGAAGCGGGCATCATGCCGGTGGCCGCGCGGGCTGAAGCCGCATGGCACCGGCTGCGGGCTGACGCGCAGGACATCCTGGTGGGCGATCCGGGCCCGGAGCACATGTTCGATGACCGGGTATACAAGCGGGGGGCGCTGGCAGTGCACACCGTCCGGATGGCGTGCGGGGACCTCGCGTTCTTTGCCCTGCTGCAGGAATGGACCGCTGCGCACCGGTACGGGTCGGTTGGCACGCCCGACTTCATCCTCGCGGTCAACCGGGCCACGGCGGTCGACGCCGAGGCGCTGCTGCACCCGTGGCTCTACGAGGAACCGCTGCCGCCGCTGCCGCTGGCCAGGGTTTCCTAGCCTGACAGTGCGACGGCGGCCGCCAGGTTCGCAGGCAGGCCGGTTTCAGCGCAGGGCAGGTCCAGAACCCCGGCACGCGCCAGGACATCCACATCGGACGGTACCGTCCGCAGTCCTTCCCCGGTCATTTTCAGCCAGGCTTCCTTGCGGGCCCACAGGCGGGCCCGCTCCGTGAGCAGGGCACTTCCGGAAAGGTGCCGCACTGCCCACTGCTCGGCGGGGGTAAGCGCCAGCGCCGCAAAACCGGCAAAGCCGGTCCGTGCGGGATCCTCAATATCCACGCCCAGCCGGAATCCGGGCGCAGCATCGACCATGGCAGCGAGCAGGGTCCACCCGGCAGCCCGGGAGGCGCTGAACGCCACCGGTGCCGGAACGCCGTCGAGCAGGTAGCCCGGCCGCCCGTGGCTGACGTCCGGTCCAGTGCCGCAGGCAGGACAGCTGTAACTGGCGGCCAGGCGTTCGGGGCCCACCCCCAGGAGGCCGGCCACGAACAGCCGCTGCTCAAGCCGCCCGGCCAGGAACCGGTCCCGCGCCTCCGGTTCCATGGCCCGGGCGCGCGCCAGCTCAGGGCCATCCAGGACCGCTTCGGCGTCCCGTCGGACCCGTTCGGTTTCCCCGGGCACAGCAAAGGGCGGGACGGCACGCACCACTAGATCCGGCGCCACGCCGCCCCGCCCCTGAAAAGCCGCCTGTGCAAGGCTGCCCTGCTGAGAGACTGCCCTGGCCGCCGCTAGCGCTGCACTGCCCCGAACCGTTCCGCGGCGAGGGCCACTGCACTTTCGCGCGCAGCCGAAGCTTCGTCGGCCGTCAGCGTCCTGTCCGCGGCGCGGAAGCGCAGCCCGAAGGCCAGCGACTTCTTGCCGTCCTCGATCCCCTTGCCGGCATAGACGTCAAAGAGTGCAACGTCCTCCAGCAGTTCGCCGGCTCCCTCGCGGAGCGCAGCCAGCACGTCGTCCGCGGGGACATCGGCGGGCACCACGAGCGCCACGTCCTGGGTGGCCACCGGGAACGGGGAAATGTGGCGGGCAACAATGACATCCGGCGCGGCCTCGAACAGCGCGTCGGCGTTGAGTTCCAGCGCCACGGACCGCGCGGGCATGTCCGCGGCAGCAAGCAGCTTGGGGTGCAGCTCGCCCGCGTAGCCCACCACTTCGCCGCTGCGCAGCGACAGCCGTGCAGCACGGCCCGGGTGGAACGCCTGGTGGCTGCCCTGCGTCACCACCAGCTCGACGCCGAGCACGTCACCGGCCAGGCGGGCGACGTCCAGCGCATCCGCCCAGTCCCAGGCCCGGGGTGCGTGGGCGGCTGCTGCCGGCGAATCGTGCCCGGTGAGGACCGCTGCGACGTGGAACGGCTGGGCCGGAACGCCGTCGTACAGCGCATCCAGCACCTCATCGGCGGGCTTGGCGCCCAGCGGCGGGATGGATGGGGTGCCCACCGTCCCGCCGGGCAGGAATACCAGGCCGGACTCGAACAGCGCCAGGTCCCGGAAGCCGCGTGAATGGTTGCGCTTGGCCACCTCGATCAGTCCCGGCAGGATGGAAGTGCGCAGGTAGCCCTGCTCCTCGCTGATCGGGTTGGCCAGCTTCACCGCGCTGCGGGCAGCACCTTCCTCGGCCACACCGAAAGTGTCGTTGGCTGCCTTGGAGACGAACGGGTAGGACAGCACCTCGGTGAGCCCGGCGTCCGCCAGCGCCTGGATAAGGCGGCGGCGCTGCTGCTGCACCCGGGTCAGGCCGCGGCCCGGAGGGGCCACGGGCAAGGTGGCGGGGATCTTGTCGTAACCCACCAGCCGGGCAATCTCCTCGGAAAGGTCTTCCTTGGTCTCCAGGTCGTGGCGCCAGCTCGGGGCAGTCACGGTCCAGCCGCCGTCGTTCTTCACGACGGCCGCGCCCAGGTCCTCCAGGGACGTGACGATCTGTTCCTCGGTGAAGTCGATGCCGATCCGGGCCGCGGCAAAGCCTGCAGGCAGCTCGATGGTCACGGTGTCCGGGGCGGTGCCCACGTCCGTGCCGGTCGTGTCTGCCGTGCCGCCGGCAAGCTCCACCAGCAGGTCCACCACACGCTGGGCCGCCACGCCGGCCACCTGCCAGTCGACGCCGCGCTCGAACCGCTTGGACGCTTCGGACGGCAGCTTGTGGCGGCGCCGGGACCGGGAGATGGACACCTCGTCGAAGTGCGCGGCCTCCACCAGGATGTTCGACGTCGAATCGCCCACCTCGGTTGCCGCCCCGCCCATCACGCCGGCGATGCCGATGGCACCCGAGTCATCGGTGATGAGCAGGTCCTCGGCGTCGAGGGTGCGCTCCTTGTCATCCAGGGTGGTGATCTTTTCGCCGGCGGCGGCGCGCCGCACCACGATGTCCCCGGAGAGCTTGTCCAGGTCGTAGCAGTGCGTGGGCTGGCCCAGTTCGAGCATGACGTAGTTGGAGATGTCTACCGGCAGCGAGATGGAGCGGATGCCGGCCAGCCGCAGCCGGGACACCATCCAAGGCGGGGTGGGGCGGGTGGCGTCCACGCCACGGACGGTGCGTGCCACGAAGCGGTCGCAGCCGGGCTTGCCGTAGATGGGCGCGTCGTCGTTCAGTTTGACGCCGTAGCCGCCGGAGAGCTCCGCCGGGACCTGGACCTTCGCCGCAGGATCGGTAAAGGCGGTGCCGGTGGCGTGCGCGTACTCGCGGGCCACCCCCCGGATGGAGAAGGCGTAGCCGCGGTCCGGGGTGACGTTGATTTCGGCGGCCTGGTCGTAGAGGCCCAGGAGCTCCATGGCGTCGGTGCCGACCTCGGGGTCCAGGCCGATGCGGGACAGCACCAGGATGCCGTCGTGGTCCTCGCCGATGCCCAGTTCCCGCACCGAGGCAATCATGCCGGCGGACAGGTGGCCGTAGGTCTTCCGGGCGGAGATCTGGAAGTTGCCGGGCAGAACGGCGCCTGGAAGGGTGACCACAACCTTGTCGCCTTCAACGAAGTTGTGGGCGCCGCAGATGATTCCCTGCACGCCGGACGGGTCGATGCCCTTGCCGGTGAGCTTCTGCTCCTGCCCTTCCGGGACAACCCGGACCTGGCACCAGTTGATGGTCTTGCCGTTGGTCTGCGGTTCCTTGACCAGGCTCAGGACCTGGCCCACCACGATGGGACCCTGCAGGGCATCGGTGGGACGGTGCACGTCCTCTTCTTCGAACCCGACCTTGACCAGCTCGGCCATGACGTCTTCAGCCGTTGCTCCGGCCGGTACCTCTGCGAATTCACGCAGCCAGGAAAGTGGGATACGCACTGTTAGATCTCCATCCCGAAGTGCTCGCTGAAACGTACATCGCCTTCGATCATGTCGCGCATGTCGCCCACCTCGTTGCGGAACATGAGGGTGCGCTCGATGCCCATGCCGAAGGCAAAACCTGAATAGACGTCCGGGTCGATGCCCGCGGCGCGGAGCACGTTGGGGTTGACCATGCCGCAGCCGCCCCATTCGATCCAGCGCGGGCCGCCCTTGGCACCGGGGTGGAAGATGTCCAGCTCGGCGGACGGCTCGGTGAACGGGAAGTAATTGGGACGCAGCCGGATCTGGGCCTCGTCACCGAACATCTGGCGGGCGAAGTGCTCCAGCGTGCCGCGGAGGTCGGCCATGCTGAGGTTCCTGTCGATCGCCAGGCCCTCGAACTGGTGGAACACCGGGGTGTGGGTGGCATCCAGTTCGTCGGTCCGGAACACCTTGCCCGGGCAGAGCACATAGATGGGCACCTCGCGCTCCAGCATGGAGCGCACCTGTACCGGCGAGGTATGCGTGCGCATCAGGAGGTGGGCTTCGGGGGGCTCCACGAAGAAGGTGTCCTGCATTTCACGCGCCGGGTGGTCCGGCTTGAAGTTAAGGGCATCGAAGTTGAACCATTCCGACTCGACTTCCGGGCCCTCGGCGATTTCCCAGCCCATGCCCACGAAAATGTCCGCCACGCGGTCCTGAAGCGTGGACAGCGGGTGCCGGGCACCGGCGCGACGGCGGCGCGGAGCCGCCGTGACGTCCACGGTCTCCTCGAGGAGGATCCGCGCATCGTTTTCCGCTTCCAGCACGGCCGTGCGGTCGGCGAGCGCCTTGTTAACCCGTCCGCGGGACGCGCCCATCAATTTACCGGCGAGCGCCTTCTGGTCTTTCGGCAGCTTGCCGATCTCACGGTTGGCAAGGCTGAGCGGGGACTTCTCCCCCGTGTGCGCGAGCCTCACCGCCTTCAGCTCTTCAAGGGTGGCCGCACCGGCAATGGCGGTGATGGCCTGGTCTACAGCGGCGTTGATGGCGGCTTCATCCGTGGGGTTCGGTGCAGCGGCGCCCGGCAAAGTTTCAGTCATCTACTGTTCTTAGCTACGAGTCGTGGCTGCCGGCGAGCAGAGCACCTGCACGGTTTCCCGGCGGCGCGTCCGTCACTGGCAGGTCATGGATGAATGCCCTCAAATTCAGTTCATTCAATGACCAGGTCAGGGCCCGCCGGAGAAACCGGCAGGCACTGCCCTCCAGTCTAATTGAACCCTCCGGCTACCATGGCCTCATGACACTGCGGCGGCGCCCGGGATCCCTACCGCCCCTGACCGCTGCCCAGCGGCTGCGGCGGGCAGTCAACCTCGCCAACGGCAGCACCGTGCTGGGACTCGCGGTTGCCGCCGTTGCGCGTATACGGCCTGTCGCCGGACCGCGCGGACTGGTGCTGGCCGGCGGATACCGCTGGCGCCTGCCCTTCGCCCGCGCCTTCACCCTTGGCAACGTGGTGCTGTGCCGCGGCCCGGCTGAGGACCTGCTGTCCATGCCCGGGTTGCTGGGCCACGAGGAGCGGCACTGCACGCAGTACGCCTGGTGCGGTGGCGTTCCTTTCCTTCCCCTGTATCTTCTGGCCGCGGGCTGGTCCGTCCTGCAGACCGGGAATCCGGGGACCGCGAACCTCTTCGAACGGCACGCGGGACTGGCCGCCGGCGGCTACCCTTCCCGCGCCTCCACCCGGCCCGGTTTGCAGCGCAGGACCGCGGGCCACCGGGAAGCAGGGGCGTGACCGTGGGCGCCGCGGACAGCCTGGAACAGAAGGGCCCTGCCGGCACGGTCACGGTGACAGGAACCGGGCGGGCGGAAGCAGCCCCTGACCTGACGTTCGTTACCCTGGGCGTGGAAACCCGGGCCGCTTCGGTCGACGCCGCCTATTCCGGTGCGGGCGCAGCCCTGGCATCGGTTACCGAAGCCCTGCGCGCCCGGGGCGTGGCGGCGCCGGACATCCAAACCACCGGCCTGAATGTGCGGGCGGATTACGTGTGGCGCGAGGGCGAAGGGCAGCAGGTGACAGGCTATGTGGCCTCCAGCTCGCTTGCTGTCCGGCTGCGGGATGCCGCCGCCGTGTCCGCGCTCATCGCCGAAGCTGTCAGGGCAGGCGGCAACGACGTGCGCCTCAACAACCTTCAACTCACCCTTGCCGATGATTCGGCGGCCAGGGAGCGCGCCCGGGCGGCCGCCTGGGAAGACGCGCTGCGGGCTGCGCGCCAGTTCGCCGGCCTGGCCTCAGCAAGGCTGGGCCGCGTGCTGTCCGTGACCGAACACGCCGCCGGACAGGTACCGATTCCCCTGGCAGGCTTCCAGCGCGCCAGCGCGGCCGAGGCCATCGCGGTGGAGCCCGGGACAAACCGGCTGGAAACGGCGGTAACGGTGGCCTGGGAACTCGAAAGTTTGCCGCCCGCCTAGATCCGCCGGCCTTGACATTTATTCGAACATGTTTTCGAATGGGGCTATGAGATGGGACGCCCAAGCACTGGTTCCGGCCACGGAAGCCGGCGGTCCGGGTCCCGCCCTCCTCCCACTGGCGGGGCTGGTTCGCTCGGTCACCACCCCGGAATTCGCCGGGATCACCTTCCATGAGGTCACTGCAAAATCGGTGCTCAACAGGGTTCCGCCAGGTTCACGCATGCCATTTGAATGGACGGTCAACCCTTACCGCGGCTGCAGCCATGCCTGCGTCTACTGCTTTGCGCGCAAGAGCCACACCTACCTGGACTTCGACGCCGGCCTGGACTTTGACAGCCAGGTGGTGGTCAAGGTGAACGCGGCTGAGGTCCTTCGTAAGGAACTGGCCAAACCGTCGTGGACACGGCAGCAGGTGGCGCTGGGCACCAACACGGACCCCTACCAGCGGGCCGAGGGACGGTACAAGCTCCTGCCCGGCATCATCTCCGCACTGGCCGATTCAGGCACTCCCCTGTCCATCCTCACCAAGGGCACGTTGCTGGCGCGGGATATCCCGCTGCTGAAAAGTGCCGCCACCCAGGTTCCGGTGGGGCTCGGAATATCGCTGGCCATGACCAACGAGGCCCTTTCCGAAGCGATCGAGCCGGGAACCCCGGGGCCGCGTGCACGGCTCAAGCTGGTGGGCCGGCTTCGCGAGGCCGGCCTCCCCTGCGGGGTGATGGCCATGCCTATCCTTCCCTGGCTTTCGGACAGCGACGAAGCGCTGGACGCGCTCTTCGCCTCGCTGGCGGCGGCAGGCGCAACGGGCGTGACGGCCGGAGCCCTGTACTTGAAGCCCGGTACCCGCGAATGGTTCCTGAAGTGGCTTGCCGCAAACCATCCCGAACTGGTGGCCCGCTACCGTCAGCTGTACGGCGCCGGATCCTATGCATCCAAGGAGTACCGGGGCTGGCTTGCCGCCAAGGTCCGCTATTTCAAGGCCAGGCACGGGTTCACGCATTCCTCCGGATTCAGCCACCGGGACCTGGACGATCCCCGTGGAGAGGAAGCGGAGTATCCGGCAGGCATCATTCCGGAAGCTTCAGGAAGCCCGGAGGCGGGACCCGCCCGGCCCGGCGGACAGGCCGGGCAGCCAACCCTTTTCTAGGCCTGCCCAATCCCCGGGTGCCCCGCGTTTCCCGGTGTTGCACAAATTGGGGGCCCAGAGTGTGCCCGTGCTAGTTCCGGGTCCCGCCGGCAGGCACTGACACCTTGTCGAGCAGCGCTCGGACAATCGGGAAGTCCGCGGGGATCCAGGGCAGGCCAAGCACGGCGGCAGGATCGGCAAGCGGTACCCAGCGAAGTTCATCGTGGTCTTCCAGGGGCCGGGGTTCTCCACGGGTGACCTCCGCGAACCACACCCGCATGGCGGCGCGCTCATTCAGCGGCCAGCCGCCGGTATCTGCGGCGGGCAACTCGTTGCCCAGCCTGACCCCCACGCCCAGCTCCTCGAGCAGTTCCCGCACGAGTGCCGTCTCGGCGTCCTCGCCCGGCTCCACCTTGCCGCCGGGGAACTCCCACATGCCCGCAAGGCTTTCGGGCGCGCTTCGCCGTGCCACCAGCAGCATCGCCGGTTCAGCCAGGCTGTCCACGATGGCTCCGCCCACAACCCGTATCAGTTCAGTCACCGCCCCATTCTATGGGGGACAATGGGAGCACCCGGAGTCCCTACCTGCCGGGACGGGGAATACAGCTTCCCCCTCCGGGGTTTCCGCCTTCGGACCCCGTCCTTCCCGCCCCACCGCCGTGGCAGCACCAGTTCCGTCAGCAACCCCCTTCGAAAAGCAGGCATATGAGCAGCGCCCTCTCCACGTCCACGGCAGCCCCCACCACCTCCCCCAACCTGGCCATGGCCATCATTGCCCTTGCCATGGGCGGCGTGGGCATCGGCGTCACCGAATTCACCATGATGGGCCTGCTGAAGGAAGTGGAACAGGGCCTGGGCATCAGCACCCCCGAGGCCGGGCACCTCATCTCCGCCTACGCGCTGGGCGTGGTGGTGGGGGCGCCCCTGCTCGCCGCCGTGGGTGCCAGGCTTCCTCGCAAGCATCTTGCCCTCGGCCTGATGCTGTTCTTCACCGTGGCAAACCTGACCTCCTTCCTGGCACCGGACTACGGGACCATGCTGGTGTCCCGCTTCGCTGCCGGCCTGCCCCACGGCGCCTTTTTCGGCGTGGCGGCGGTCATCGCCGCCTCCCTGGTTCCGCCCACCAGGCGCGGCTGGGCCATCTCCATGGTGATGGCGGGGCTCAGCATTTCCAACGTGGTTGGCGTGCCGTTCGCCACCTGGCTGGGCCAGACCTACGGCTGGCGGCTGCTCTTTGTCCTGGTGGGCTTCATCGGGCTGCTGACCCTGGCCCTGGTGTGGCGCTTCGTCCCGTTCCAGGCCGCGCACCCCGACGCGAGCATCATCCGGGAACTCGGTGCGCTGAAGCGGCTCCAGGTGTGGCTGGCCATCCTGATTGGTGTGGTGGGATTCGGCGGCTTCTTTGCCACCTACACGTACATCGCGCACACCATGACCCTGGTTGCCGGGATCCCGTCCTCCCTGATTCCCCTGGTGGTGGCGCTCTACGGGCTTGGCATGGTGGCTGGAAACATCGTGGGCGGGCGGATCGCTGACAAGTCGGTCATGGGCACCCTCTACAAGGTGCTGCCCGCCATCTCAGTGGCACTGGTGGTCTATGCGGTGGCCGCACACTGGCCTTGGTCGGCCTTTGCCATGGTGTTCGTGGTGGGCGCGTCCGGGTCCATGCTGATCCCCGCCCTGCAGACCCGGCTGCTGGACGCATCCCCGGATGCCCCCTCGCTGGCGTCGTCCCTGAACCACGCCGCCCTGAACGTCGCCAATGCCCTGGGTGCCTTCCTGGGCGGACTGGTCATCGCGCTGGGCTGGGGCTACGTGGCACCGGCCCTGGTTGGTGCCGTCCTCGCCATCCTGGGACTCGGCGTCGCCATTCTCAGCGGCATGCTGGAACGCCGGAAGCCCTTGCCTGCCTGAGCCCGGGCCGTAACCGAAAGGGAACTCCCAACAATCCTGGCCCCAACCGGCAAGGTCACGGAACAGCCTCCACCCCGTGCCCCATGAACGGGCTCCAATGGACTCCCGGCGCCCGTAGGGCAGATTCAAGCGGGCGCCGGAAGTGGCCCTAATCCTGCTGACATCAAGGGGCCGTTATGTTAGCTTGAGGCTCATCGGGACGATTAAATCCCGGTAACCGTAAGGAGGAGACATGGGTTTTCTTGCTTGGATTATTCTCGGCCTCATCGTAGGTGCCATCGTCAAGGCGGTCATGCCCGGACGGGTCGGCGGCGGTTGGGTCACCAGCCTGGTACTGGGCGTTGTGGGCGCCATCGTTGGCGGCTGGATCGGCAGCCTCGTGTTCAACCGGGGCGATCTGGCCTTCTTTGACCTCGGCACCTGGATTCTCGCTATCGTCGGCGGCCTTGTTGTTGCCGGCATCTACGGGGCCATCACCGGACGCGGGAAGGCCACCCGCGCACCCTGATGCGTCCCGTCAAGTGAAGTTCATTGGCACCAAGGGCCCCGGACGTTTCCGGGGCCTTTACTTGTGCCCGGCATGCCCCCAAAGCACCAGGATCAGATGGGGACCCCGAACCGTCAGGTGGTGACTGCGGCCGGCTGCTGTGAACGCGCACTCGCGTAGAGGCACACTGTGGCGGCGGTGCCCAGGTTGAGGCTTTCCGCAGCACCGTAAACGGGAACGGCAACCCGGTGGTCAGCCAGTGCCAGCTCGTCCGGGGAGAGTCCCTGCGCTTCGTTGCCGAACAACCAGGCGGTGGCTGCAGCAAGGTCGTACGCGGATTCCGGACCGGCACCGGTAAGCCTGCGCCTGGCGTTCTCGTCCTGCAGCGCGTCCAGGTTCAGGGTGCCATAGCCGTCAGCAGCCAGGATGCCGATCCCCCTGGCCTTGCAGGCCGCAGCAACTGCTGCAGCATCCGCCCCCAGCACCACCGGCAGATGGAACAGGGAACCGGCTGTCGAGCGGACGGCCTTGGGATTGTAGATGTCCACGCTGGAAGCGGTGAGGACAACCGCGTCGGCCCCGGCCGAGTCGGCCGCCCGCAGGACTGTTCCGGCGTTCCCCGGGTCGCGGACCTGGCAGAGCACGGCGATCAGGCGGGGCCCGGCGTCGAGCACGTCTTCCAGTGCCACGTCCAGGAAGCGGCACACGGCGATGATGCCCTGCGGGTTGACGGTGTCCGCCATCGCGGCAAGGACCTCGTCCGTGGCGAGACGGGCGTTGGTTCCCGCGGCCAGCTCCTCGAATTCCGGAAAGCGGTCCAGGCATGCCTCGCTGGCGAACACCTCGGAGACCACGCCGGGGGCTCCTGCGGCAAGGCGCTCCTGGTGCAGTTTCAACGCCTCGCGCACGGCCTGCGGCCCCTCGGCCAGGAAGTGCCCACGCTTTAAACGGGCCGGGCGCCCTGCAAGCTTTGCCACGTCCCTGACCCGATCAGCTCGGGGGTTGGACAGTGGAAAGTCTTGCGGGCGCCCGGTTTTGTTCATAGAAGAACTCTAGTGGCTGCTGCCACCGGTTCCTGAACTGCCCCTGGGACGGGGCCGGGTGCTACTTGGCAGCAACAACCTTCTTGGCGGAGGTGTCGGCCGGCAGCGAGTCCTTGGCGACCTGGACCAGCGCAGCGAAAGCGTTGGCGTCGGAGACAGCCAGCTCTGCAAGCATGCGGCGATCAACCTCAACCTCAGCAGCCTTCAGGCCCTGGATGAGGCGGTTGTAGGTCAGGCCGTTCGCACGGGAGGCAGCGTTGATGCGCTGGATCCAGAGGCGGCGGAAGTCGCCCTTCTTCTTCTTGCGGTCGCCGTAGCTGTACACAAACGAGTGCAGCAGCTGCTCTTTGGCCTTGCGGTAGAGGCGCGACCGCTGTCCGCGGTAGCCCTTCGCCCGTTCAAGGACAACCCGGCGCTTCTTGTGGGCGTTGACCGCCCTCTTCACACGTGCCACGTGCGTACTCCTTCAAAATCTGATCCCAAGCATCTACTGCCGGAGTTCCGGCGGCCTGAGAAGGCTTTTTTACAGGTGGCCGGCACCAGTCAGTGCCAGCCAAAGAACTTGGAAATTAGATGCCGAGCATCTTCCGGATGACCTTGGCGTCGCCCTTGAAGACAATCTTGTCGCCAGCAAGGCGGCGGGTCAGACGGCTGGACTTGTGCTCCAGGTAGTGGCGGCGGTTAGCCTGCTGGCGGCGCAGCTTGCCGCTGCCGGTCAGCTTGAAGCGCTTCTTAGCACCACTGTGGGTCTTCATCTTCGGCATGGGAACCGATCTCCTTACGTTTCCGCAGGCTATGCCTGCAGCTGTATCACGCAGCCGACCTGTGAAGGGCGGCATGCTGGTTGCTGTCTGCCGTCGGGCGGAACCTACGGCAGCTGTGAACTAAGTGGTCTTCTTGCCAGCCGGCTTCGGCACTGCCTTGGGGGCAGGGCGTGCAGCAGGCTTCGGCGCCGCAGGCCTAGCCACCGGCTTCGGCGGCGCAGGAACAGCTGCCGGCTTGGGAGCCGCAGCCGCCGGAGCAGCCTCGGACTTTTCCGTTGCTGCCGGCTTGGGAGCCGGCACGGCAGCCTTGGGGGCTTCCTGCTTCGGAGCCTCCTGCTTGGGGGCTTCCTGCTTCGGAGCCTCCTGCTTGGGGGCTTCCTGCTTCGGAGCCTCCTGCTTGGGGGCTTCCTGCTTGGGAGCCTCCTCCTGGGGTGCTTCCGGAGCTTCCGCGGGTGCTTCGGCTGCGGCTGCAGGCTCGACGGCGGGGGCCGGCGTCTGCTCCGGAGCTTCGGCGGGTGCTTCCGCTTCAGTCGACGTCGTGAAACCTTCAGGCAGCAGGTCGGCCAGTGACTGCGTCATGGGTGCCTGGTCCTGGCCGGAAACGTCGATCCGGCCGGCTGCCTTGGCTTCGTTCTGCGCCTTCGCTTCCGCACGCTGCGTTGCGCGGCGCGCCTCGGCCTTGGCTTCAGCCTTGTTCTTCAGCGGGCCGACCACCATGACCATGTTCCGGCCGTCGATGCGGGGGCTGGACTCGACTACGCCGACCTCGGCGACGTCGTCGGCAAAACGCTGGAGCAGGCGGATACCCATTTCCGGGCGCTGCTGCTCGCGGCCACGAAACTGGATCATGGCTTTGACCTTGTCCCCGGCACCAAGGAAGCGCAATGCGTGTCCGCGCTTGGTCTCGTAGTCGTGGGTGTCAATCTTCAGGCGGAAACGGATTTCCTTCAGAACGGTGTTCGTCTGGTTCTTCCGGGCTTCACGTGCCTTGACTGCGGCCTCGTACTTGTACTTGCCGAAGTCCATCAGCTTGCACACCGGAGGCTTCGCCTGAGGTGCAACTTCAACGAGATCAAGGTCGGACTCGGCAGCCAGACGCAGGGCATCCTCGATACGGACGATGCCTACCTGTTCACCTGCAGGGCCGACCAGCCGCACCTCGGGGACGCGGATACGCTCATTGATTCTTGGCTCGCTAATGTTAAAGCTCCTGTTTTTGTTGTGGAATCCGGCAAATAGAGAAGGCCCCCAATTGCCGGAGCAATCGAAGGCCTCTTGGCGGCTGGTACATGCAAGCCCCACAAGGGGACCGCAAGCATGGTTCCGGCGTACAACCGGGCTATGCCCAACCAGTACCCGGCAACCTTGAGTTCCGGAAGTGTTCTGGTGAACCTTTGGAACAGCGGCTGACGCGGGTGGGAGAGAACTCCGCTTGCAAACTGCATGCCATTCTACAGAAAAAATTCCCGTCAGCGCCGGAAAGCGCCGGTGGGAACCTCGTCTTTGAAATAACGACATCCAGTTGGTCTGTGTCAAGCTTACCAGTATGAGCACGCCAGACAGTAATTCATACGTTTTCGACTCCGCCGGCTCCGGCGCCGATGTCTCCCAACAGATCCGGGATATTTCCGAAGTGCCGGCCATCGAGGTCATCACCACCGCCGCTGTCCACCTGATGAGCGCCGCCGCGGTCAAGCTTGGCCTTGCCGCCGAGGAAAACGCCGCGGAGCTGAAGGACCTGGACGAGGCGCGCAAGCTGATCACTGCCCTGGCGGGCCTGGTGACTGCCGCTGCACCGGAGATCGGTTCGCAGCACGCAGGACCCTTGCGCGACGGGCTGCGCTCGCTCCAGCTTGCTTTCCGCGAAGAGTCCCTGATCCCGGATGCCCCGGGCAAGGGTCCGGGCGAGAAGTACACGGGGGCCGTCAACTAAGGCAGCACGCTCCCGGCAAACCGCGACGGCGGGCCGGCCTTCCGGGGCCGGTCCGCCGTCGTCGTTCCCAGGAGTTTTCGTCCAGATAAGTCGACCTGCAGGCCCCGGAAAACACCATATCTGGACAAAAACTCGGGGGGAGAAATAGGGGGGCGGCTCAGGCCGCAGCCTTCCGGCGGCGCAGCTGGAGGACCAGGCCCACCAGGCAGAGGACCACGCCGGCGACTCCCACGGACACGAAGCCGCCGGAGGAGCCCATAACGTCGATGAACACCCCGGCGAGCGGCGAGCCGAGCGCGACGCCCGCGGTGAGCGCTGAGCCGTACCAGCCCATTGCCTCGCCGCGGCGTTCCTCGGAAACGAGGTCCGCCACCTTCTCCGAGGCCGCGGACAGCACCGGAGCGCACAGCAGCCCCGGCAGGACGGACAGCAGTGCCAGCGTCCAGGTGTCCGAGGCAAACCCCATGGGGATGGTGAGGGCGGCCATGCCGAGCAGCAGGAGGATCGGTGGCACCGGCCGGTGCATGGCACCGTACAACAGCCCTCCCACCACCGAGGCCGCGCACCAGAACAGGAAGACGATGCCGATCTCGCTCTGCCGGCCCCCTGTTTCCAGGGCTGCCACGATGCCTACGTCGGTGCCGCTGAGGACCATTCCGGCGCCCGCGGCCACGGCGAAAAGCGCAGCCACGGTTGCCGTGAACCAGGCGAAGTTGTGGCTGACCTTGCCGCGGAGGCCGGACGGCGCCCGGGAGGCGGCAGGACCCAGTTCGGCGGCCGCTTCCTGCAGGTGGGCCGGGGCAGCGGCCACCATGGCAGCCTCTGCTGCATGGCGCTGGTCAGCCTCGCTCTCTTCCTTCTGTCCTGGTGCCTGTTCCGGGCTGCGGGTGGGCGGGTTGAACCATATCAGGAAAAGCCCCGCCAGCGACGTCGCCAGGCCCACGACCGTCAGGCCCGCCGTGGTGAAGCCGCTGGTGGCGACCACCGCACCGGCGGCCGGGCCGATCATGAACACCATTTCGGTGGTGATCGCGTCAAGGGCGTAGGCGGTTCGCCGCTGGTCGCCGTCGGCCAGCACGCCGAGGGACTGGCGCACCACGCTGAAGATGGGAAGGGTCAGCAGACCGCCCACGAAGACCAGCGGGAGGAGCCACTGGTAGGACACGTGCGGAACGATGGACCAGATCACTGCCTCGGAGATGACGGACGGGACCAGAGCTTTGCGCAGCCCGGCGGTGTCCACCCTGCGGCCACGCCAAGGGGCGCCCAGGGCGATTCCAATGGTCATGACCGCGGCCGCGGCACCGGCGGCAGCGTACCCCTGCCCGAGCGTCAGGACGATGTGGAGGGTCAGCAGCACGCCGGCCGCCGAGTGGGGTATCCGGGCAATCATGCCCACGAGGAGCAGCCTCCGGATGGGCCGGACGGCCAGCAGCTCCCGGTAGAGGGCGAAATTCACGAGGTGGTCCTTACGTCTGCCGCAGCGGACCGGGGATCATCCCGCCTGGCTGCCGGCTACTCTGCTGCGCGCCGCAGCTTGATCTCGATTGAGTCGACGCGCTCCCCAAACAATACATTCCGCGACCACTCCGCCTGGAGTCCGGCCACCAGCTGCTGGACGCCGGCAGCGTCCAGGCCTTCTTCGAGGTAGAGAACCACCTGCAGTTCGGGTCCGGCTCCACCGCCCGGAATGGCTGTCCCGTCAGCCGCCCGCGCCGCCACTCCCCTGCCGGGCAGCAATTCGATCCGGCGGACCGCAGGGAAGCTGCCTGCCGCCCGTCCCATTTCTTCGGCAAGGCCAGCGTCCAGGTACGAGGGAACCCAGTCCTGCTGCTGGGCAAGGGCCCAGACCGCGGGCCGGCGGACCACGAAAGTTACGTCGGCGCCCGGGTCCAGCACCAGGAGTTCCGCGCCCTCGGCCACTGCGGACAGCGCCGCACGAGCGGCATAGACGGCAACCGGGCGGGCCTCGGGGTGCCAGGCGGAAAGCGCCGCGGCCGACGTAAAGGCGGGCATGGCGGTCCTGCCGTCCGCGGCTTTCAGCGTGACCAGGGCCATGTCCGCCTGCTTGTCGGCCTGCAGGCCATGGGACGACTCTTCCTCTTCGGCCAGCTGGGCCACGATGGGGATGAAGACGCGTGCCGTGGCGAGGGAGGCGACGACGGACGATTCGCTGCCCGTGCCTGCCCGGAGGCCGGCCACCGCGGTGAGGTAACCGGCGTCGGCCGTTCCGTCGTCGTCCTCGAAGTTGTGGATCTTCGCGTCGTCACCGGCGAGGCTGCGGCCGGCCCACGGCCTGCCTGCCGAATCCGTTGCTCCCCCGGCGCCGGCCAGCGCGGCCGCAATGTGCCCGGGCAGTGGGCGTGACGGGGGTGTCCCTGGTTCGCTGGCCATACGGCTGCTTCCGTGCTGTCCGCGGCCTAGCGGCGGCCGGCGACGTCGAGGGCTTCGGGCAGCGTGAAGGCGCCTGCGTAGAGTGCCTTGCCCACAATGGCGCCTTCGACGCCGAGGGGAACCAGGGAGCGCAGCACCTTCAGGTCGTCCAGGCTGGAGATGCCGCCGGAGGCCACCACGGGCTTCCCCGTCTTCTCCACCATCTGGCGCAGCAGTTCGACGTTGGGGCCCTGCAGCGTTCCGTCCTTGGTGACGTCCGTGACGACGTACCTTGCGCAGCCGGCGTCCTCGAGCCGGTCCAGGACCTCCCAGAGGTCCCCGCCTTCCTTGGTCCAGCCACGCCCTGCGAGGGTGGTTCCGCGGACATCGAGGCCGACGGCGATTTTGTCGCCGAAGCGCTCGATGACCCGCCGGGTCCATTCAGGGTTTTCCAGCGCGGCGGTGCCGAGGTTGACGCGGGCTACACCGAGGCCAAGGGCGGCCTCAAGGGATTCGTCGTCGCGCAGGCCGCCGGAGAGTTCCACCTTGATGTCCAGCCGGCCTACCACTTCCCGCAGCAGCTCGGCGTTGGACCCCCGGCCAAAGGCCGCGTCCAGGTCCACCAGGTGCACCCATTCGGCACCCTGCTGCTGCCAGTTGGTGGCGGCCTCCAGCGGTGTGCCGTAGCTCGTCTCGCTGCCCGCTTCCCCCTGGACCAGCCGGACGGCCTGCCCGTTCACGACGTCGACGGCGGGCAGCAGTTCAAGGACCGGCAGATCGTTTGCGGTGGTCATGTTCTTCCTCAGGGTTGGGTGCGGGGGTTGGCGGGGCGCGTTCAGGTGGCCGGCAGCGTCAGCAGGTAGGCGGCCAGCAGGGACATGCCCGCCAGGACGTAGAACGATATCTGTGTCCACAGCGGCTTGTGCTGCTGCCGGAAGGACAGGGCTCCCCCTACCAGCAGGCCGGCCAGCCCCATCAGGACAATGGACCACATCTAGGCGGGACCGCCGGCCGGGTCCGACTGGCTGCCGGAGGCAGGCTGGGCCGCGGGCCGGTGCAGGGCCTCCACCCAGTTCCGCAGCAGGCGCGCGCCGGCATCCCCCGACTTCTCGGGGTGGAACTGCGTGGCGCAGAGCGGGCCGTTTTCGACGGCGGCGATGAACGGGGCACCATGCTCGGACCAGGTAACCAGGGGCGGCGCCATGCGCGGCTGGATGACGTCGAAGTTCCATTCCTGCACCCCGTAGGAATGCACGAAGTAGAAGCGTTCGTTCTCGACGCCGGCAAAGAGCTTTGAGCCTTCCGGTACCTTGACGGTGTTCCAGCCCATGTGCGGCACCACATCGGCGGGCAGGAGTTCCACCTTGCCGGGCCACTCCCCAATGCCTTCTGCCTCCGTGCCGTGTTCCACGCCGGCCTCGAAGAGCACCTGGAGGCCGACGCAGATACCGAGGACGGGCCTGCCCCCGGCAACCCGCCGTCCGATGAGGCGGATGCCGTCGACGGCCTTCAGTTCGCGCATGACGGTTTCGAAGGCGCCGACGCCCGGGACCACCAGGCCGTCGGCGTTCAGGACGTCCTCGGGCTTGGCGCTGAGCACTACCTCGGCGCCGGCCCGTTCCAAAGCACGCACGGCCGAACGGACGTTCCCCGAACCGTAGTCCAGCACCGTGACGGTGGGCTTTCCTTCGGGGGAAGGCAGCTTCCGGCTGGCGGACGGATCGATAATTGCGCCGTCCTTCAGGACCTGGCCGCTCACAGGGCACCCTTGGTGGAGGGGATGCCTTCCACCCGGGGGTCCGGTTCCACGGCTGCGCGCAGGGCGCGCGCAAACGCCTTGAACTGGGCCTCCACGATGTGGTGCGGGTCGCGGCCGGCGATGACGTTCATGTGCAGGCAGATGCCGGCGTGCAGGGTGATCGCCTCGAAGACGTGGCGGGTCAGGGAGCCAGTGAAGTGGCCGCCGATCAGGTGGTACTCCTGGCCCGCGGGCTCGCCGCCGTGCACAAGGTAGGGCCGGCCTGACACGTCCACGACGGCGTGGGCCAGTGCCTCGTCAAGGGGAACGGTGGCTTCGCCGAACCGGCGGATCCCCGCCTTGTTCCCCAGCGCGGTGCGCAGCACCTCACCGAACGTGATGGCCACGTCTTCCACGGTGTGGTGGACGTCGATGTGGATGTCCCCGGTGGCCTTGACCGTCATGTCGATGAGCGAGTGCTTGCAGAGCGCCGTGAGCATGTGGTCGTAGAAGGGCACGGACGTGTCGATGTCCGAGACGCCGGTACCGTCGAGGTTTATCTCCACGAGCACGGACGACTCACTGGTGGCGCGCTCCATGCGCGCGGTCCGGGCCGCGGCCGTGTTCGATCCGGTGGAACTCATGGTCAGGTGTCCTTTTTGCGGGAGAAGGAGTTTGGCACGGCGTCCAGCGCCGGTACTTCAAGTCTAGGCGGGAAGCGCAGCCTGGCTGGCAAGGATGCTTTCCAGGGCGGTGAGGAATGCTGTGGTTTCGGTCTCAGTTCCTGCCGTGACGCGGAGGTGGCCGGGGATCCCGACGTCGCGGATCAGCACGCCCGCGTCCAGCAGTTCCTGCCAGACCTGGCGGGGGTTCTCCAGGCCGCCGAAGAAGACGAAGTTGGAGTCCGAGGCTGCGGGCTTGAGTCCCAGCCGCGTCAGTTCGGTGACGATGCGGTCGCGCTGCTTCTTGATGTCTTCGACGTCGGCCATGAGGGCTTCGCGGTGCTGCAGGGCCGCCAGGGCTGTTGCCTGCGTGACGGCGGACAGGTGGTAAGGCAGGCGGACCAGGCGCAGGGCATCCGTGACTTCGGGGGCTGCCGCCATGTAGCCGAGGCGTGCACCCGCGAGGGCAAACGCCTTGCTCATGGTGCGGGAAACGATCAGCCGCTCCCGTCCGGGCAGGAGGGTCAATGCGCTGGGGGTGCCGTCGTGGGCGAACTCGTGGTAGGCCTCGTCCACAATGACGATGGTTTCGCTTGCTGCTCCGGCCTCGTAGACGGCTTCCACCACATCCAGCCCGAGACCGGTGCCGGTGGGGTTGTTGGGTGAGCAGAGGAAGACGATGTTGGGCTGGAGGTCCTTCACCTGGCGGGCCGCGGATTCGGCGCTCAGCCCGTAATCGCCGGCGCGTTCGCCCTTGATGTATTCGGTATCCGTTCCGCTGGCCAGCAGCGGATACATGGAATACGTGGGCGGGAAGCCAAGCGCTGTGCGGCCGGGACCGCCAAAAGCCTGGAGGATCTGCTGGAGCACTTCATTGGAACCGTTGGCGGCCCACAGGTTGGACTCGTCCAGTCCGTGGCCCAGGTACTCTGCCAGCGCCCGGCGGAGCTCGGTGAACTCCCGGTCCGGATACCGGTTGAGGCTGGTGGCGGCCTCGGCAACGGCTGCGGTGATGGCAGCCCGCACGTCGGCCGGAACGCCGTGCGAGTTTTCGTTGACGTTCAGGAGGATGGGGACATCCAGCTGGGGCGCCCCGTAGGGGGTCAGCCCGCGGAGGTTGCTGCGGAGGGGAAGCCGGTTCAGACGCTCTAGCTGGTCACTCACCTGAACAGTTTAGTGGCCGTCACGGAGACCGGAAAATGTGACAGCCGGTGTTCGCGCCGGGCGTGCGGCCTGCGGCAAGGCCGCACCCGGCGCATGTTGGGGCGGACGCTGCCTCAGCTGGTGGGGACGTACAACTGCTGACCGGGCAAGACCGCCCCTGCAGGGAGGTTGTTCAGCTGGACGATGTCAGCAACCACATCCCGGGCATCACGGTCGGGGGCGACAGTTCCAGCGATGGACCACAACGACTGTCCGGACTGGACTGTAACGGTCACCGTGGGAGTCACCGTGAGGTCTTCAGCAGTGTCGGAGGCCTTGGCCGGCGAGTTAAAGAACCCTGCCAGGGACAGCAGCAGGGCCGCCAGCAGCACGAGCGGGATACCGATCAGGACGATCTTCCCCCGCCGGGTCAGGCGAAGGGGAGGCAGGGGCGCCGGGCCCCCCGGGGTACCGGGCGTGGCGTGCTGCAAAGCCTGCCGGGCAGGGGCCTGCGGAGCGTTTGCCTGCGAAGCGGATATAGCTGACATGTCTGAGCCCTCCTGGACCGTCCTGTGCTGCCTGGGAAAAACCGTGCTGTGTTGCATGTAGTGCCGGTACTGCCTGTACTGCGTTTACTACCTGTATTCGTCCACCGCCTTGGTGCGTTCACCGCCTTAGTGCGTTCACCGCCTGGGGGCGGAGACTGGCGCCTCGCTGCTGTACAGGCTCCAGCCTGCCCGGCACCACTGACATTTCGGCTCCAGTATTCGAACGTCTTTCGAATAGCGAGCACTTGACTAGAACACATATTCGAACTTTTGCCTTCTCCAGTTTTAGCACCTATCAACGAATAATGTCGAGACTCGCTAGAACAAATGTTTGAAAAAGCAAAGTGGCTGGCCTAGCTTTGAAACAGGAAACAACCACCCTTGAAGCTGATCAGCAGGGTCTGACAAAAGGGCAAGTCACCCAGTCCGGAGCCTTGGAAAGCCCGGTGGCAACCGAAAGGCATTGGCGAATATGGCAGCAGCAGCCACCGGGGGCAGGACAGCCTCGCAGCCGAAAAGGGCCGCGAAGGGGCTCACGCCGCGGCAGAAGAAAATTCTGGAAACCATCCAGCGCTCGGTCAACGAGAACGGCTACCCGCCCTCGATGCGCGAAATTGGCGACACCGTTGGCCTTGCCAGCCTGTCCAGTGTCACCCACCAGCTCTCCCAGCTGGAGAAGCTGGGCTACCTCCGGCGGGATCCGAAGCGGCCCCGGGCCATGGAGGTACTCACGCCTCTCACGCTGGATGGCGGACCCGCAAAGACCGGCGGTCCTTCGGTTTCACTGCCCCAGGATGCGGCTGCCACAGTAACGGAGCTGCCCACCGCAGTGGACACCGCCATGGTGCCACTGGTCGGCCGGATCGCCGCCGGCGGTCCCATCCTGGCCGACCAACTGGTGGAGGACGTCATGCCGCTCCCCCGCCAGCTGGTGGGACAGGGCGAGCTGTTCATGCTTCGGGTGGCGGGCGATTCCATGGTGGACGCCGCCATCTGCGACGGTGACTGGGTGGTGGTGCGGCGCCAGGCGGATGCCGCCAACGGCGATATCGTGGCGGCGCTCCTGGACGATGAGGCCACGGTAAAGACCTTCCGCCAGCGTGACGGCCATACCTGGCTGCTCCCGCAGAACACCCAGTACGAACCGATTCTTGGCGACCACGCCACCATCATGGGCAAAGTGGTCTCGGTCCTGCGCTCGCTCTAGGGAGAGCAGGACCAACAACTCCATAGTTCGAAAAAGACGGCACCTTCCCGGTACACGGGCGGGTGCCGTCTGTCAGTTGGCCTCCGCGGCCAGCCGCTCAAGGGCTGCTACCGCTGTCTTCCGGTCCGTTGTGGCCCAGAACGGGGGCAGCGCCCCCCGCAGGAATCCGGCGTAGCGCTCGGTGGCAAGGCGTGAATCCAGCACCGCCACCACTCCCTTGTCGCCGGTGGACCGGATCAGGCGGCCTGCCCCCTGGGCCAGCCGGATGGCGGCATGGGTTGCGGACACCGACATGAACCCGTTGCCGCCTGCCTGCGCCACCGCACGGGACCGCGCCGTCATGAGCGGATCATCAGGCCGCGGGAACGGGATGCGGTCAATGACCACCAGCCGGCACGATCCGCCCGGGACGTCTACTCCCTGCCACAGGGACATGGTTCCGAACAGGCAGGTGTCCGGTTCGTCCGCGAATTGCTTGACCAGGGCCGTCATGGTGGAATCGCCCTGGCAAAGGACTGTCACACCGAGCTTGGGGCGAAGCGCCTCAGCTGCTTCCTCGGCGGCGCGCCGTGAGGAGAACAAGCAGAGCGCCCCGCCGCCGGATGCGCGGATGAGCGCCTCCAGTTCGGCCAGCGATTCCGGCGACGCGCCACGGCCCGGTTTGGGCAGGTGGCCGGCAACATACAGGATGCCCTGTTTCGGGTAGTCGAAGGGCGAGCCCACGTCCACGCCGGTCCAGCTGGGGGCGCCGTCTCCCACCAGGCCGAGACCCCCGGCGGCGGGCTCGAACGCTGATCCGATGGCCAGGGTGGCGGATGTCAGGATCACGGTGTGATCGGCAAAGAGGCCCTCCCGCAACCGGCCTGCCACGGACAGCGGCGCGATGTTGACCAGCACGGGCGCGGACTCGTCAGGCTGCGAATACCCCTGGCCGGGGTCGAAGGAACTGGCACGCGAGAACCACACCACTTCCCTGTTGTCCCGGGCCGCAAGCAGCCGCTCGCACAATTCCAGGATGAGCATCAGGCGGGACCGGGCAAGCTGCCTCCCGCCGTCGGGCGTCGTGCTGCTGTCCCCCTTGGAATCGGACAGCGCCGCGCGGCAGGCCTCACGCAGCTGGTCGATGCAGTCCAGCTGTTCGTCGTTCAGGCCGTTGGGCAGCAGCCCGTTCGGCGCGCCCGCGAGGGCCATTTCCAGGTTGGCGGCGGCGGCGTTGAGGGCGTCCACGGTGATGGCCGTGTGTTTCCGAGCGCTGGCGGCGGCGGCGTGGACCATGGCAACGGAGAGCTGGCCGGTGACGGCTCCCGTGACCCGGTCCTGCAGCTCGTGGGCCTCGTCCACCACCACAACGTCATACTCTGGCAGGACGGCCAGGCCTTCGAAGGCGCTGACAGCCAGCATGGCGTGGTTGGTGACCACGACGTCGGCCTCCGCCGCATCCTGGCGTGCCAGCTCGCTGAAGCATTCCGCAGCCAGGGGGCACTTCTGTGAACCCAGGCATTCCATCGAGGTCACCGAGACCTGCCGCCAGGCGCGGTCGGTCACACCGGGAAGGAGTTCGTCACGGTCGCCGGTGGCGGTCTTCTCCGCCCACTCGCGCAGCCGCACCACCTCCTTGCCAAGCTGCGACGCGGGACCGCCGACCGTTGCGGCAAAATGCGGAACACTGTTGTCCTCCCCCAGCGAAAACAGCTGCCCCTCTGCGGGCTCCTCCGACGGGAACCCCCCTTCGAGCTTGTGCCGGCAGACGTAGTTGGAACGGCCCTTGACCAGTGCCACCTTCACCGGCCGGTCCAGGGCAGGAGTGATCGCCTTAAGGAGGCGGGGCAGGTCCCGGCCCACGATCTGCGTCTGCAATGCCAGCGTGGCGGTCGAAACCAGGGCAGGCTTGTTGCTTTCGAGGGCGTGGGCAATCAGCGGAACCAGGTACGCGAGGGACTTGCCGGTGCCGGTTCCCGCCTGAACCAGCAGGTGGTTCCCCGTTTCGATGGCGCGCGCCACCTGCCTGGCCATTTCGTGCTGCCCGGTGCGGCTCTGCCCGCCCATGGCGGCAACGGCCCGGTCGAGCAGCTCGATGACGAACTGCCCGCCGGCCGTGTCCGTGGCTTCGCCGGCCACGAGGTCAGTCATTCGCGGCGAAGGGTTCCAGTTCGGCCGCCAGGCCTTCCCGGACCATGACGACGGCCCGGGTACCTGCCTCGACGTGGTCAAGGCTGATGATTTCAGCGTCGGAGTCGTGCAGTTTGCTGAGCAGGTCGCCGCGGTTGTAGGGAAGGAGCAGTTCCATCTTGACGCTGGGCCGCGGGATGGATTCGCTGATTACGCGGAGCAGTTCCGCGATCCCCTCACCGGTACGCGCCGAAACCACCACGTGGCGCGGCTCGCGCTGCTTAAGCCGCTCCACCACGAAGGGGTCCGCTGCGTCGGCCTTGTTCAGCACGATGATCTCCGGGATCTTGCGCGCATCCACCTCGCTGAAGACCTTGCGGACGGCAGCAATCTGGCCTTCGGGATCCGGGTGCGAGGCATCCACTACGTGCAGGATGAGGTCGGCGTCAGCCACTTCCTCCAGCGTGGAACGGAAGGCCTCCACCAGTTGGGTGGGCAGGGACCGGACAAAACCGACCGTATCCGCCAAGGTGTACCCCAGACCGTCCGCCGTTTCGGCCTTGCGCACCGTGGGGTCCAGCGTGGCGAACAGGGCGTTTTCGACCAGCACGCCCGCGTCCGTCAGGCGGTTCAGCAGGGAAGACTTCCCGGCGTTGGTGTAACCGGCGATGGCCACGGAGGGAACGGCATTACGACGGCGGTTGGCGCGCTTGGTTTCGCGGGCCGGCTTCATCGCGGCGATTTCGCGCCGCAGCTTGGCCATGCGGGTGCGGATCCGCCGGCGGTCCAGTTCGATCTTCGTCTCACCGGGGCCGCGGGAGCCCATGCCGGCGGCCGCGCCGCCCACCTGGCCACCGGCCTGGCGGGACATCGACTCACCCCAGCCGCGGAGGCGGGGAAGCAGGTACTCGAGCTGCGCGAGCTCAACCTGCGCCTTGCCTTCCCGGCTCTTGGCGTGCTGGGCGAAGATGTCCAGGATCAGGGCAGTGCGGTCGATGACCTTGACCTTGACGATGTCTTCAAGCCCGCGCCGCTGGGACGGGGCAAGTTCGGCGTCGACGATCACGGTATCCGCGCCGGTGGACATCACGATGTCCTTGAGTTCCTGGGCCTTTCCGGAGCCCAGGAACGTGCCGGGATCCGGCTTGTCCCGGCGCTGCACCAGGCCGTCCAGCACCTCTGAACCGGCTGTCTCGGCAAGTGCCGCGAGCTCGCGGAGCGAGTTTTCGGCGTCGGCAAGGGTTCCCTCGGACCAAAGCCCGGCCAGGACCACGCGCTCCAGGCGCAGCTGGCGGTATTCGACTTCGGTGACGTCTTCCAGTTCCGTGGAGAGGCCGGCGGTGCGCCGGAGGGCGCGGCGTTCCTCAAGGTCCTGCTGGTCGCCGTCGAACGTGGTGTGCTCTTCGTCCAGGCGGGAGATGGCCTGTGCCGCACCCAGCACGGGCTTGCCGTTGCCGCGTTCTTCTCCGCGGGGCGTGCTGAGATTCCTGGCCGGTACGTCCTTGGAGAGAATCCGGTCGATCACAGCCTGGATTTCCGCAGGGCTCATGTCCTGGGCGGCTGGTTCGGATCCGGTGTTGGGCTGGCTGGTCATGGTCTCCTTTGAAGATTCGGCAGTTCCAGAATAGTGCCGATTGCTGGTCTGTGGGGAAGTATTCGCGCTGGGCTGACGGCCTGCGGTCATGCAGTTCTCCTGGGATGTTGGGCGCCGGCGCGCCGGAAGGCGGCCGCGGGCGCGGGTGCCGCATCACGGAAGGCGGCGGAACGGGAACGTGCCGGAGAATCGGCGAAAAGACCAGCGGATGCTGACTTTCGAGTATTGTCCGGCTGCCGGAACAGACATGTTGGGTCTGGTCCGGTGCACAAGCGGAAGGTGATGAAAACCTGCGTCGCCGTGGGACTGGCCGTCGCTGGAGGACGGACTGCGGGACGGGCGGTGCCCGTACCGGCTACTCGAAGATCAGGAACATGCCCTCCACCCTAGCAGAGGCCCCGCGTCCGCAGTTTCCCTTTACGCCGCAAGGGGAACTACTCTGGCCAGTTATGGAGTCCGCACACTATTTCAGCGCATCCCCCGCCGGCCCCTTCACCAGAAAGCCCCTCACAGTAGAGCTCGCCGGCGAAACACGCAGGCTGCAGACTTCCAGCGGCATCTTCAGCCCTGACGGCATCGATAAGGGGACGGCGGTCCTCCTGGCTGAGGTTCCGGCGCCCGCGCCCACCGGCAATCTGCTGGACATCGGCTGCGGCTGGGGACCCATCGCGCTCACCATGGCGCTGCGTGCCCCGCACGCACATGTGTACGCCGTGGACGTGAACGAACGCTGCATCACGCTGACCAATGAAAATGCTGCCGCTCTCGGGCTGGCGAACGTTGTGGCCAGCACGCCCGAGGCAGTTGATCCGGACCTGAGGTTTGACACGATTTGGTCGAATCCGCCTATCAGGATCGGCAAGGACGAGCTTCACTCGCTGCTGAAACTGTGGCTGCCGCGGCTCGCGCCCGGTGGATCTGCGTGGCTGGTGGTTCAGAAGAACCTGGGCTCGGATTCCCTCCAGCGCTGGCTCGCCGGGGAGCTGGACGATTCCTTCAGCGTGACCCGCGAGTCCACGTCCAAGTCCTTCCGCATCCTGAAAGTCAGGAAAGCGTCCCGGTAGCCACGATGACGGCCGGGCCGCTAAGTTCCACATGCTCGTGGCCGGCCGGTCCGGCGAAGAATTTCACGCCTACTACCCCGCCTGGCACGTGGACCCGCCAGGTGTCCGGAGCCTCTGCGCCGGCCCAGTGGCGGATGGCGACGGCGGCAGCACAGGCTCCCGTTCCGCAAGACTGGGTCTCGCCGACACCCCGCTCGTGGACGCGCATGGTGACTGAACCAACGCCGTCGTGGACGAGCGGTTCAGCCGGGACAACGAACTCCACGTTGGTGCCGTTGGCAGGAACGGGTTCGACGGTGGGTGCCGTGAAGAGCCGGGTCCCCGCGAGTTCGGAGAGTTCTGCGAGGGCCACAACGGTGTGCGGGTTGCCCATGCTGACGGACAGCGCGGGCCGCGGGACCTCCAGCCCGTCCGCGGTGACCAGCGAATCCATGGCTTTCGCTGTGGCTTCACCGGGGAAGATGAACTCCCAGGGGCCCATGTCCACGGCGTACTCATCCCCCGTACGGACCACGGTCTTGGCCCCGCCGCGGGTGCCGATGGTCAGCGCACCGCCGTCGGGAAGGTCAATCAGGCCTTCGGCCCGGAGAAAGTGGACGAAGACACGGACACCGTTGCCGCACATCTCGGACAGGGAGCCGTCGGCGTTCCGGTAGTCCATGAACCATTCGGCCTCAGGGACCGTGGCCAGCAGGTCGCGGCCTTCGGGGAGCAGGCGGGAGGGAACCGCGCGGATCAGGCCGTCTCCGCCGATGCCGCGGTGCCGGTCGCACAGGCCGGCCACTTGGACCGCGGTGATGGTGCGCGCACCCTCGGGATCGGCCACCAGGACAAAATCGTTGCCCGTACCATGCCCCTTCGAAAAGCGCAGCCCGCCCAGCGTGCGGAAGGCGGGGCCGGTGGTCTCTGCGAGGGTTGCGTCCATGCTTCCAAGGTTACCGGCCGGCTGCGGCAGGCCCGAAACCGGCTGCCGGCACTGAAGCGCCGGCGGGAACCCGTCAGCGGCAGAGGTCGGCGGCACGCTCCACCAGTTGCGGGTCCTGCCAGTCCAGCCAGCTGATCCGGGGGTCCGCCCCGAACCAGGTGAGCTGGCGGCGGGCGAACTGGCGGGTGGCCACGATGGTGCTTTCCGCTGCCTCTGCGACGGTCGCTTCACCGTCGATAACCTGCAGGAACTGGGAGTAGCCGAGAGCGCGGGATGCTGTCTTGCCATGGCGGAGGCCCTGCGCGTCCAACCGGCGGACTTCGGCCAGCAGCCCCTTGTCCACCATGGCGTGCACCCGCAGGGCCAGCCGTTCCCGGAGTATGTCCCGGTCCACCGCCAGGCCCACCTGCACGGCGGGGTGGATGTACTCGCGGCGGGGCATGAAGGAGCTGAAAGGGCGGCCGGTGAGCTGGTGGACTTCCAGTGCCCGGATGATGCGCCGGTCATCGGAGAGCCGGCCTGCCGAGACCGGGTCCACGGCCCGCAGCCTGGCCAGCATGGCAGCGGTGCCGGTGGCGGCGAGGTCCGCTTCGAGCTGCTGCCTCAGCTGTGGGTCGGTGCCCGGAAAGTCCAGGACATCCAGCGCGGCCCGGACGTAGAGCCCGGACCCGCCGGCCAGGATGGCCCGTTTTCCGCGGGCATGGATTTCGTCGATGAGCTGCCGGGCCTGCTGCTGGAAGTCCGAGACGCTCGCTTCCTGCGTCACCTCCAGGATGTCCAGGAGATGGTGCGGGACTCCCCTGCGCTCCGCCACGGTGACTTTTGCCGTTCCGATGTCCATGCCGCGGTAGAACTGCATGGCGTCAGCGTTGATGACTTCGCCGTCCAGCTCCAGGGCAAGGCTGACGGCGAGGTCCGATTTGCCGGAACCGGTGGGACCGACGACGGCGATGACTGGCGGAGTGCCCACCTGTCAGGGAGTGCGCAGCGGCAGTGAGGGCATGCCCAGGGAGACGCCCTTGCGGCCGGCGCCCGCAGCGGGTGCCGGGGCGCCGCAGGAGTCTGCCTGCGACCTGTCCCAGGCGTCACCGGCCCGTGAGCGCCGCAGGCTGTAGTCCTCCAGCGTGGGGTCCGCGACTAGGTGGAAGGCGGCAGCCTCAGTGATGGTGACCGTAACGAGGTCTCCCGGGCGTGGTGCGGGCGCACCGTCCGGAACGGAAAAATGCACCAGGCGCTGGTCCTGGGACCGGCCGGACAGCCGGTGGGTTTCTTCCGCCTTGCGGCCCGACTGGGCGGTGACCATCACTTCTACGCGGCGGCCCAGCTGCTTGCGGTTCTCCTCGGCGGCGATTCGGTCCTGCAGCGCGGTGAGCCGTTCGAACCGCTCCTGCACAACGGCCTTCGGCAGCTGGTCGGGCAGGTCGGCGGCCGGGGTGCCGGGGCGTTTGGAGTACTGGAAGGTGAAGGCTGTGGCGAACCGCGATTGTTCCACGACGTCCAGGGTGGCCTGGAAGTCTTCCTCGGTTTCGCCCGGAAATCCGACGATGATGTCCGTCGAGATGGCCGCATGCGGGATCTTCTCCCGGACCTTGTCCAGGATGCCCAGGAACTTCGTGGACCGGTACGAGCGCTTCATGGCCCGGAGGATGCTGTCCGAACCGGACTGCAGCGGCATGTGCAGCTGCGGCATGACGTTGGGTGTTTCCGCCATGGCATCGATCACGTCGTCGGTGAAAGCTGCGGGGTGGGGGCTGGTGAAACGGACGCGTTCCAGGCCCTCGATCTGGCCGCAGGCGCGCAGGAGCTTGGAGAATGCCTGCCGGTCGCCGAATTCCACGCCGTAGGAGTTGACGTTCTGGCCCAGCAGCGTGACTTCGATGGCACCGTCGTCCACAAGTGCCTGGATCTCCGCGAGGATGTCCCCGGGACGGCGGTCCTTCTCCTTGCCGCGAAGAGCCGGGACGATGCAGAACGTGCATGTGTTGTTGCAGCCCACGGAGATGGAGACCCACCCGGAGTAGACCGAGTCGCGCTTGGCGGGAAGCGTGGACGGGAACACGTCCAGGGATTCCAGGATCTCCAGCTGCGCCTCGTTGTTGTGCCGGGCGCGGTCCAGCAGCGCGGGCAGGGCGCCGACGTTATGGGTTCCGAAGACGGCGTCCACCCAGGGCGCCTTCTTCAGGATGGTTTCGCGGTCCTTCTGGGCCAGGCACCCTCCCACCGCGATCTGCATGCCGGGATTGGCAGCCTTGACCGGCGCCAGGATCCCGAGGTTGCCGTAGAGCTTGTTGTCGGCGTTTTCCCGGACCGCACAGGTGTTGAATACCACCACGTCCGCCTGCTCGCCGTCAGCAGCAACATAGCCTGCATCCTCGAGCATGCCCGCCATGCGCTCGGAGTCGTGCACGTTCATCTGGCAGCCGAAAGTGCGCACCTGGTAGGTGCGTGCCTTGGGCGCTGCGTCGTGCGGCAGGGACCCGGCCTCTTCGGAGGGCTGGGCACCGGAAAAGGAGGAAGGAATGGTCAAACTCACCTATTAAGGGTACCGGCTGTTACAAGTACGGTTTCTTGGCCCTAGTCGGTGTCCGGGGCTCCGCGGGCTTCGAGGACCTCGTTCACGATCCGGAACGCCTGGGAGGGCTGGTAGCCCTTGCGGGCAAGCATGGATGCGAGGCGACGGACCGCCTTGTCGCGTTCGGCGCGGTCTGTCAGGTCCGTTCCCGGCCGGATCTTCCGCTCCACCAGGGAACGGGCGGCAGCCTCTTCATCGGCGTCCGTCAGCTGCTCCAGGGCGGCGGTGGCCGTGTCCTGGTCGATGCCCTTCTCAGTGAGCTCACGCCGGAGCGCACCCTTGGCCAGTTTCCGGGACTGGGAACGGCTGCGGACCCACATATCGGCGAATTCGGCGTCGTCGATGAGCCGGACTTCCTGGAACCTGTCCAGTACTGCCTCTGCGATGTCTTCGGGAATGTTCCGTTCGGCCAGTTTGCGCGCCAGTTGGAGCCGGCTCTTTGCAGAGGCTGTCAGCTGCCGGTAGACGATGGCCTGTGCGACGGACACGGGATCGGGCTCGGAATCGCCGAAATTGGGTGCGTGGGGGTCGCCGGGCCCGCCCTGCTCCCCCACTGAAGGGGGTGCCTGACGGGCCCGCCGCGGGCGGCCCCGGCTGCTGCGGGGCCGCTCCTGTTCAAATCCGGCCAACTGCTAGAACCCGTCGACTGCCTTCAGTTTCGGGGAGTCCTTGGACTCCGCCTCCGCCGGCTTCACGCCAACGCCGAGCTTTTCCTTGATCAGCCGCTCAAGTTCGGCTGCCAGCTCCGGGTTGTCACGGAGGAACCGGCGGGAGTTCTCCATGCCCTGGCCCAGCTGGTCGCCATCGTAAGTGAACCAGGAGCCGGACTTCTTGATGATGCCGTGCTCCACGCCCATGTCGATGATGCCGCCCTCGCGGGAAATGCCCTGGCCGTAGATGATGTCGAACTCGGCAACCTTGAAGGGCGGGGCCATCTTGTTCTTGACGATCTTGGCCTTGGTCCGGTTGCCCACCGAATCCGCGCCTTCCTTTAGCGTCTGGATGCGGCGTACGTCGATTCGGACAGAGGCGTAGAACTTCAGGGCCTTACCACCGGTGGTGGTTTCCGGCGACCCGAAGAAGACACCGATCTTTTCGCGCAGCTGGTTGATGAAGATGGCGGTGGTCTTGGTCTGGCTCAGCCGGCCGGTGATCTTACGCAGGGCCTGGCTCATGAGCCGGGCCTGCAGGCCGACGTGGCTGTCGCCCATGTCGCCTTCGATTTCCGCGCGCGGCACCAGGGCGGCAACAGAGTCGATGACGATGATGTCCAGCGAGCCGGACCCGACCAGCATGTCCATGATCTCCAGCGCCTGCTCACCGGTGTCCGGCTGGGAGACCAGGAGTGCATCGGTGTCCACGCCGAGCTTCGCGGCATAGTCCGGGTCCAGGGCGTGCTCGGCGTCGATGAAGGCTGCGATGCCGCCGGCGCGCTGGGCGCTGGCCACTGCGTGCAGGGCGACGGTGGTCTTACCGGAGGATTCCGGCCCGTAGATCTCGATCACGCGGCCGCGCGGCAGTCCGCCGATTCCCAGGGCGACGTCCAGGGCGATGGAGCCGGTGGGGATCACTTCGATGGGCGCACGGACTTCATCGCCCAGGCGCATGACCGAGCCCTTGCCGAACTGCTTGTCAATCTGGGCCAGCGCTGCTTCCAGCGCTTTTGCACGATCCGGGGCTGCCGCCATGGTTGACACCTCTAATGCTTTCTCGATGGTGGCCTTCGCGGCCGTTTATTGGTCATCTCTGACGCTAGGGGGACCCACTGACATTCCGGCCGGGTAACGGCGGCTATGTGGATAACCCGTTTCGAAAAAGCATAGCTTTATCCGAACAGGTATTCGAACAGCTTGGCGGCGTGTCAGGGGAAAATACCGGCGGTTACCGAGGCTGAGCAGTCAGTCCCGCAGCGGCTTGATGTCGCGGCCCAGCCGGCGTTCGGCAGGAACGTCCTGGACGTCGCAGACGGCCAGCCATACCTTCCGCGGTTCGACGCCGGCAGCTAGTGCCTGGTCTGCTGTCCTGCCGCCAACGCCCGCCAGGACCAGGGTGCTGCTCAGCACGCGGGAGTAGCCTGCGCCGAACTCGTCATCCATCAGCCGCCAGTAGTCACTGAGTCGCATCAGAAAATTCTCTCACGGCTACGGACCTTAGAATTGTTGCCATGAGCAACTCCCCCGACGCCCTGCCGGACCACGGCGCCGACGCCACCACAGATGCTGCGCTGAACAACGTTGAACACCAGCTCACCCTCCTATGGCGGCGGGGCCGGGCCATCACCAACCAGTTGTCCCGGCAGGTGCACCCGGACATGGAGCCCGCAGCCTACGGCCTGCTGACCGTGATCCGCCGCGAGGGCCCTATCCGCCTGACTGAACTGGCTATGAGCATCGGAGTGGGAAAACCGTCGGTGAGCCGGCAGATTGCGTTCCTGGAGAGCATCGGCCTGGTGTCCAAGGAAGCCGACCCGCTCGACGGGCGTGCCCAGTCAATCCGGCTGACGCCGAAGGGCGAGGAGAAGATGCACCAGGTGCAGGATGCCCGGCGGCAGGTCTTCCGGGAGCGGCTCGGCGAGTGGCCGGTCCAGGACCTCGAGGAACTGGCTCGGTACATGGCCAAGCTTAACGCGACGTACGAGCGGGACGGCTTCCCCAAGGACGCTCCCGGCGCAGCAGCCGGCCAGGAAGGCTGACGGAACCCCCTGTACGGGTTTGCACGTGAACGACGGAAGCCCCCGGCCTGTGGCCGGGGGCTTCACAACAATCCAAGGCCCACCAACGGGTGGGGCTGCCCTTAGCGGGCGCCGGAGAGCAGACCGTCGGAAAGTTCGCCGTTAAGTTCAGTGTCGAGGTCGCGCTCAAGGTCGCGGCCGTAACGCTGCGAGAATTCCTGCGGAACGGTGTCCGGCACGGTGACGCCTTCGGCCACTGCAACGCGATCGCTCACCTCGCGGAGCATGCTGGACAACGGAACGTCCAGTGCCGAGCAGATCGAGGACAACAATTCCGATGACGCTTCCTTCTGGCCGCGCTCCACTTCGCTGAGGTATCCAAGGGAGACACGGGCGCTGTGCGAAACTTCACGGAGCGTACGCCCCTGACGCTGGCGGACATCGCGCAGGACATCACCAATTTCGTGACGAAGTACAACCATCTTGCGCTCCTTCTGTTCGCTCTTACCCTGATCGGCGAGGCCCACATCCTTCCAGCGGACAACGCCGTTTACGGATACGGGCTGCTTTACCATCTGTATCGCCTTGCTCCCTCATTGGTCCGGTCCGCCCTGAAGCGAACCGTGTGGTCATTTCATCCTAGGCGCCTCCGCTCTTCGGAAGCGACACAATGTAATAACTAATCGGTACCGGCTTTTGTTCCCCGTAACTTTACGTCCGGTAACTTGGCCTGTTCCAATGGCATGGAACTGGGCCGCCTTGGAACGCCCCCGCCTCAGCCGGACAGCGCTTCGAGGAGCCGCTCGAGGGCTGCCCCACACGCCAGTCCGCGGATTTCCGCGCGGTTCCCCTCGAACGAATATTCAAAGGCCGCTGTTCCGGCAGCGGTGGCCACCCCCACGTATACGGTGCCCACCGGCTTCCCGTCATGCCCGTCCGGCCCCGCAACACCGGTAGTGGCAAGGCCCACATGCGCGTCCAGTACTGTCCGTGCACCTTCGGCCATGGCGCGGGCCACGTCCCCGTCCACGGAACCGGCCCGGGCCAACAGGTCAGACGGGACCTTGAGGACGGACTCCTTCACGGAGTTCTGGTAGGCGACCACGCCCCCCTGCAGCATTCCGGACGCACCTGGCGTATCCGCCAGGACAGCCGTCACCATGCCTGCGGTCAGTGATTCCGCAGTGGCTACTGTGCGCCCCTCTTCGAGTGCCTGCCGGACTGCCTGCGCCGCGAGGTGATGGAGGTTGGTCATGGCTTTTCCTGTCCAAGGTTGGCGCGGGCCTGCTTCCTGCCCCGGGACCGGAGGCGGAGCGCTTGAACGACATACTCGACGCCGGTCCAGACCGTGATGGCCACGGCCGCCATCATCACGGCGAACGCAACCCAGGCCAGCCAGGGCGCGAAGGCCCCCAGCGGCAGGAGGTAGAGGAAGATGGCGGCGGTCTGCACCACGGTCTTGAGCTTGCCCCCGCGCGATGCGGGGATCACGCCGTAGCGGATCACGAAGAACCGCAACCCGGTAATCCCCCACTCCCGGACCAGGATTACGAGCGTTGCCCACCAGGGCAGCTCACCAAGGAGGGACAGCATGACCAGCGCCGAGCCGATGAGCAGCTTGTCGGCGATGGGATCGGCGATCTTGCCGAAATCGGTGACGAGGTTCCGGCTCCTTGCGATATCGCCGTCGAGCTTGTCTGTATAGATCGCGACGGCGAACGCCAGCACCGCCGCCCAGCGCCACAGCCCGGACTCGCTGCGGAGTCCTGGCGCGTCGGCGACCAGGAACCAGACGAAGAACGGCACCAGCGCGATGCGGATCATGGTCAGGACGTTGGGAAGGTTCCAGACCCCGGCACGGCCAGGGCCGGCGGCGGTTGCATCGGTGCTAGTCACTTGTCTAGGCTACATTCCCCGGCTAGCGCCCGGTGAGGGACCATGCGTCTTCGGACCCGTCGTCGTCATCGCCGTAGCCTCCCGGCGCGGTATCGGAGCCGTCGTAATATTGAGCCTTCTGCTTCCGCTGGTCCAGGTCCGCGGCCACCAGGTCCTCGGCGTAGCCGCCCTGGGCGATGTTTGCGTTGGCGTTGTCACTGAGGGCGGCAGTCTGGGAGTCTGCGGCGGCAGGAGTCTCCTGTCCCTTCAGGGCCGCCAGCACTGCGGCGAGGTCGTCCGGCTTCACCAGGACGTCGCGGGCCTTGGAGCCTTCAGACGGACCCACCACTCCCCTGGATTCCAGCAGGTCCATGAGGCGGCCCGCCTTGGCGAAACCGACACGGAGCTTGCGCTGGAGCATGGACGTGGAGCCGAACTGCGTGGTGACCACGAGTTCAGTGGCCTGCAGCAGCACCTCGAGGTCGTCTCCGATGTCGTCGTCGATCTGCTTCTTTTCCGCCTCGGGGGCAACGTCGTCGCGGTACACGGCCTGCAGCTGTGTCTTGACGTGTTCCACCACCTTGTGGATCTCGGACTCGGAGACCCAGGCGCCCTGGACGCGCATGGCCTTGGAGGCGCCCATGGGCAGGAAGAGCGCGTCGCCCTGGCCGATGAGCTTCTCCGCGCCGGGCTGGTCCAGCACCACGCGGGAGTCCGTGACGGACGAGGTTGCGAAGGCCATGCGGGAGGGCACGTTGGCCTTGATGAGGCCGGTCACCACGTCCACGGACGGACGCTGAGTGGCCAGGACCAGGTGGATGCCGGCGGCGCGCGCCAGCTGGGTGATGCGGACGATCGAGTCTTCGACGTCCCGCGGTGCCACCATCATGAGGTCCGCGAGCTCGTCCACGATCACCAGCAGGTAGGGGTAGGGCCGGATGACGCGCTTGGAGTCCGGCGGCGGCTGGACCTTGCCCGCGCGGACGGCCTTGTTGAAGTCGTCGATGTGCTTAAACCCGTAGTTGGCGAGGTCGTCGTAGCGGGCGTCCATCTCGCGCACTACCCATTGGAGTGCCTCGGCGGCCTTCTTCGGGTTGGTGATGATAGGGGTGATGAGGTGGGGTACGCCCTCGTAGGCGGTCAGTTCCACGCGCTTGGGGTCCACCATCACCATTCGGACCTCGTCCGGGGTGGCCCGCATGAGAATGGACGTGATCATGGAGTTCACGAAGGACGACTTGCCGGCCCCGGTGGCGCCCGCCACCAGCAGATGGGGCATTTTCGCGAGGTTGGCCACCACATAACCGCCCTCCACGTCCTTGCCCACGCCCATCACCATGGGGTGGTCGGTGCGCCGGGCGTTCTGGCTGCGGAGGACGTCACCCAGGGAGACCGTTTCGCGGTCCGTGTTCGGGATCTCGATGCCGATGGCGGACTTGCCGGGGATCGGGCTCAGGATCCGCACGTCGCTGGAGGCGACTGCGTAGGAGATGTTCTTGGACAGGGCGGTGACCCGCTCCACCTTGGTGCCTGGCGCCAGCTCGATCTCGTAGCGGGTGACGGTGGGGCCGCGGCTGAAGCCGGTGACGGTGGCGTCCACGTTGAACTGCTGGAGGGTGTCGGTGAGGGCTGCCACGACGGCGTCATTGGCTTCCGTGCGCTCCTTGGGAATGGAGCCGGGTGTCAGGAAGTCCGACGCCGGAAGCGTGTACGTCACGTCCCCGGCCAAGGACAGCTGTTCCGTGCGCTGTGGAATCGGGGTGGGTGGCGGCGCAGGCGCCACCGGGGTGGAGGGAACCTGGGGTGCGTTCGCGGGTGCCGGCGCAGCACCGGCCGCCATACCCGGGGTAATCATCGGGATGGCTTCGGTGGCATCCGCGGGAGCTGCAGCGCCGGCCGCACCCAAGCCCTGGGCGGCCTTGATCTTCTCGACGGCGATCTCGGCCTGGGTGGGCCGGCGGACGCCGGGGGCGGGGCGTGGAGCCGGGGAATCGCCTTCGTCGTCATCGATCACGGCGTGTTCGAACGCTTCGTCGCCCACGTAGCCGTCGAGGCCGGCGTCTGGCTCCTCGTCCTTGCCGAAAAGGCGCCGTTTCTTCTTCTTAGGCGCAGCCGGCGCCGGGCGTTCAAGGTAGCTGCGGTCGTGCTTGTCCTGCTGGTCCTGGTCCATCAGGTCGATGCCCATCAGGTGCTCGTAGGCACCGCGCAGCCGCCGGGGGATGGCGGTGAAAGGCGTGGCGGTGATGATCAGCAGCGATACGAATGCCAGGAGCCCGTAGAGGACCAGCGGCACGGCCGGGTGGATGGCTGCCAGCGGGGTGGCCGCCAGGAAACCCAGCATGCCGCCGGCCTGGCGCAGGCCGTCGAAACCCTGCGCCACCGTCGGCTGCCCGCCCAGGACGTGGGCAAGCCCGCAGCCGGCGAAGGTCATGATGAGGAAGCCAATGCCCACCCTGTTGTTGCCGCGGCCGTCGGTGGGCTGGCGGAAGAGCCTGAAGGCGCAGGCGAAGAGCATTAGCGGGAGCAACAGGGACATCCAGCCGAAGGTGCCGTTGACCACGGCATGGACGGTATCCGGGAACCAGCCGGTCAGCCCCCACCAGGCAAAGGTGGCGATGAAGACGCCGAGGGCAAGGTTGAACAGGGCTGCGCCGTCGCGCCGCTCTTCGGCGGGGAGGTCGCTGACGTCGTGGCCGATCCGCCGCACTCCCCCGCCCACCAGGTGGCCCACGCCGAGCCACGCGCCCCCCACCACCCGCAGCAGCCACGGCTGGTGGTGTTCGACGGCGGGGAGTTGCCGCGTGCGGGCCGTGCTGGTGGAGCCTCCACCCCGGCCGGACTTGGCTGCGGCCGAGCCGGAACCGCGGCCCGTGGAACTGCCGGATTTACTGCTGGAGCTGCCCCTGGCTGTTCCGCTGCGCGCGGAGGTAGTACGTGTGGCCATAGTAGCCACGCTACCGGAGCAAGGCCGGTTTTCCGGGGATATCAGGGCCGGGGCCGCCCATGCCTGCCGAGGACGCCGCAGGGCCCGGTTCCTTGAACCGGGCCCTGCGGGCAATGAGTTGGACGGGCACGTCAGGTGGCGCTGCCGTGCCAGGGCCAATCAGGCCTCGAGCACCACCGGAATGATCATGGGCTTGCGGCGCAGCTTGCGGTTGACCCATGTGCCCACCACCCGCCGGACCACCTGCTGGAGCTGGTGCGTGGTGTGGTCGGCGTGGTTGAGGACGGCTTCCTCCAGCGCAGCGTTGATCTTGGGAATGATGTCGTCAAAGACGGAATCGTCCTCGGCAACGCCGCGGGCGTGGATTTCCGGCCCGGACACCACCTTGCCTGTGGCGCGGTGGATCACGGTGATGATGGAAATGAACCCTTCGTCGCCCAGGATCCGCCGGTCCTTGAGGTCGGCGTCAGTGATTTCGCCAACGCTGGAACCGTCCACGTACACGAAGCCGACCTCCACCTGGCCCACGACGTCCGCCCGGTGGTCCTTGAGGTCCACCACGGTGCCGTTGTCCGCGAGGATGACGCTGGCTTCCGGCACGCCGGACTCGATGGCGATCTTGCCATTGGCCAGCAGGTGCCGGGTTTCGCCGTGCACGGGCATGGCGTTCAAGGGCTCGAGGATGTTGTAGCAGTACAGCAGCTCACCCGCCGCGGCATGCCCTGAAACGTGGACTTTGGCGTTGCCCTTGTGGATCACGTCGGCGCCCAGCTTAAGGAGGCCGTTGATGATCCGGAACACGGCGTTCTCGTTCCCCGGAATCAGGCTGGAGGCCAGGATGACGGTGTCGCCGTCACCCACCACCACGCGGTGGTCGCCGTTGGCCATCCGGGACAGGGCAGCCATGGGCTCGCCCTGGGACCCGGTGGACATGAGCACCACGCGGTTGTCCGGCAGGTTGTCGATGTTCTTGATGTCCACGATCAGGCCTGGCGGCACATCCAGGTAGCCGAGCTTCTCCGCAATGGCCATATTCCGCACCATGGACCTGCCCACGAACGCGACCTTGCGGTTGTGCTTCGCCGCCGCATCCAGGACCTGCTGGACCCGGTGGACGTGGGAGGAGAAGGAGGCCACGATGATCCGCTTGCTGGCCTGGGCGAAGAGCCGTTCCAGCGTGGGGCCGATTTCCTTTTCCGCCGTCGTGAAGCCGGGGATGTCCGCGTTGGTGGAGTCGGACATGAACAGGTCCACGCCCTCTTCGCCGAGCTTGGCGAAATGCCGCAGGTCAGTGATGCGGCCGTCCAGCGGGAGCTGGTCCATCTTGAAGTCGCCGGTATGCAGGACGGTGCCTCCCGCGGTGCGGATGAACACGGCCAAGGCATCGGGAATGGAGTGGTTGACGGCGACGAATTCGCACTCGAACGGCCCGAATTTCTCCACCTGGCCTTCCTCCACCGTGAGGGTGTAAGGCCGGATGCGGTGCTCCTGAAGCTTGGCCTCGATCAGGGCGAGGGTCAGCTGCGAGCCCACCAGGGGAATGTCGCTCCGTCGCTTCAGCAGGTACGGGACAGCGCCGATGTGGTCCTCGTGGCCGTGAGTGAGGACAACGGCCACAATATCGTCCAGCCGGTCCTCAATGTAGGAGAAGTCGGGGAGGATCAGGTCCACGCCAGGCTGGGTCTCCTCCGGAAAGAGGACGCCGCAGTCCACGACCAGCAGTTTGCCGTCGATTTCGAACACGGCCATGTTCCGGCCGATCTCCCCCAGGCCGCCGAGCGGAACGATCCGCAGCGTGCCGGCAGGCAGGCGGGGAGGGGTGACAAGGCCGGTTAGGGCGGTTTGGGTCATATTGCACTACTTTCCAGGGGAAGGGTGCCGGTCTTCACCTTCAGGAGTAGACCAGCCCCGCTTCCGCCAAATCCCCGCGGATGGTTTCGATCTCGGCTTCGTCCGGCTCCACGAGGGGCAAACGGACAATCGAGTTGGGCAGGACTCCCTGCCATTTAAGAATCTGCTTGGCCGCAACGGCACCCTGGACCCGGGTCATGGTGGCGCGGACTACCGGCTGGAGCTCGAAGTTGATCTTCCGGGCGGTGCCGAGGTCGTTGGCGTTGACGGCATCGATGAGCTCGCGGAACCGGCGGGTTGCCACGTGCGTGGTGACGCCCACCAGGCCGACGGCGCCCAGCGCCATCCAGGGCAGGGTCAGTCCGTCGTCGCCGGAGTAGAAGAGGAGGTCGGTTTCGGCCATGACGCGGGTGGCGGCGACGAGGTCGGCCTTGGCGTCCTTCACGGCCACGATGTTGGGGTGCTGCGCCAGGCGGATCATGGTGTCCGGCTCGATCGCGATGGAGGAGCGGCCCGGGATGTCGTACAGCATCACCGGGACGTCGACGGCGGAGGCGATGGTTTCGAAGTGGGCGCGCACGCCTGCCTGGCTGGGCTTGTTGTAGTACGGGGTGACCAGCAGGAGTCCGTCGACGCCGAGGGCTGCAGCCTGCTGGGAAAGGTGGACCGAGTGCGCTGTGTCGTTGGTGCCGGTGCCGGCGATGATGGCCGCACGTCCGCCCACGGCTTCCTTGACGGCGCGGAACATGCCGAGGTTCTCTTCGTCCGTGAGGGTGGAGGTCTCGCCGGTGGTTCCGGTGACCACCAGGCCGTCGCAGCCGTCGTCCACGAGCTTTGTGGCCAGCGCAGCCGCCTGCTCGTAGTCCACTGCGCCGTCCTTGGTGAACGGCGTGACCATGGCGGTCAGGAGGGTACCGAGGGCAGGGATGTGCGCGGAAGAGTCAGCCATGGAAAAAACGTTACCCTGTCCCCCGCTGGTTAGGACAATGCCACGGGCGTGATGCACGTCAAATGTCGTGCGGCCCGCCGCCGAATGCCCGTTCACCATGCCGGAGGCGCAGGAGGGTGCTGCGCTGCAGGAGGCCGGCGACCACCTCGGTCCGGTTTCCTGAAGCACGCTTCAACGGCATCCCGTCCGGGCTCCAGATTCCGCTCAGCCCGCACGACTCGCCCAGCGCGGTTTTGCCGGCGAGGTTGGCCAGCAGGGTGAACATCCGGTGGTCCATCGCGCGTGCCCCAAGGTGGAGGTCGAGCCGGCGCTCTTCACCGCGGGTGTACAGCGCGGAAATGCAGTAGGCGTCCGCTCCCCCCGCAGCGGCAGCGCCGGCATGCTCCGGGAAAGCGGCGTCAAAGCACAACGCGAGGGCAATCCGCCAGCCGTCGAGGACCATGACGTGCGGCCCGTCCCCCGGCACGAACAGCTCCTTTTCCTGGCCGTGAAGATGGGACTTGAAGGCACTTTGTGTACTGCCGTCCGGATGCAGAACCAGCGAGGCCAGGCGGGGCGTACCGCCCGCCTCCCGGCAGGGGGCGCCGACCACGGCCGTGATTCCAGTCCGCCTGCAGATTTCACGGATGGGGCCAAGCCGGGCGTCTTCGGGAGCGATCCAGGTTTCGTTCCGGGACAGCAGGTCCAGGCGGTAGCCGGTCAGCGACAGCTCCGGGAACAAGACCAGCCGGGCACCGTGCGCTTCGGCGTCTTCAATGAGGCGCACATGCTGGCCCACATTCTCGGCCACGCCTTCCACGGCCTCGTACTGGACGGTGGCCACGGTCAGGGTCCCGGCAGGTTCCATGAAGACGGATGGCAGCTCAGTCACGTTCCCATCCTAGGCGCGGTCTGAAACCTGTCGCCGGGCTCCGGCAGGCATTCTGCGCCGGGACCCGCTGCCCTTCCCGGGACGCCGGGACCCCCCGGCCGGGCCTAATCCCGCGGGGAACCGCAGTAGCGTCCCACAGCTGCCTGCCGGAGGCCCTCCGCCCAGGAGGCAAGCCGCTGGGCCGCCCTGACGTAATGGAACAATTCCAGGGGCGTCAGTGCCTCAATGTCAGTCTCGGCGAGGCGGCGGGCCAGCTCGGCCCCCTCCGGCTGGCTGGAAAGGCTGATGCCTTCCTGTTCCCACTGGACATCTTCGGCCGGCCGACCGGCGACCATCTGCCGGAAGAGGAAATCCACCACTCCCGGACTCATGGCTTTGAGGACGCCGGCACTCCCGGACTCGATGCCTTCTGGTCCATCTCCTGGAATACCGCGCATTGGGGTGTGCATGCGGCCCATCGTATTCGAACATATATTCGAATACAAGGCTCCGCCGGGCCTGCCATTTCCACTCCCCCTGCGCGCCGCTGCAAACGTTGTTGCGCCTTGGCACTTGACAGCTAGTTCAAAGGCAGGTGTGAGACGATCGGCTCATGAGCTCCCGCACCCCGGCCAAAGCCTCCAGGAAGACCCGGGGCGCGTCCGTTCCCGCACGGCTCTACGGCATCGACGCTGCCCGCGGCCTGGCACTGCTGGGAATGATGGCCACGCACCTGCTGCCCACCTTCGAGTCGAATGCGGACCTCACGCCCACCTGGATCGGCCTGACGTTTTCGGGCCGGGCCGCCGCGTTGTTCGCTGTATTGGCGGGGGTGGGGCTCGCCCTGTCCACCGGAAAGCACAAGCCCCTGGACGGCGGCGAACTCTCAGCCGCGCGCCGGGGCGTTGCCCTGCGCGCCCTGGTGATTGCCGCCGTCGGACTCACGCTGGGCGGGGTGGAAGTAAGCCTTGCGATCATCCTGGTCCATTACGCCGTGCTGTTCCTTTGTGTCCTGCCCTTCCTGGGCCTGCGGCTGAAGCATCTCTGCGCCTGGGCCGCGGCTTGGATCCTGGCGTCCCCCGTACTCGCCTACCTGCTGCGGCCCTGGCTGCTTGCCGCCGAACCGCCGCTAAGGCTGGGCCACAACCCGAAATGGGAAGACCTCGGCACACCCGGCCGCCTGCTCGCGGACCTGTTCTTCACCGGCTATTACCCGGTGTTCCAGTGGCTTTCCTACCTGCTGGTGGGCCTGGTGATCGGCCGCCTCATGCTCCACAAGGCGGTGGTCCCGGTGGCGCTCCTGGTGCTGGGGTCGGCAGTGGCCGTGGCAGCCAAGGCCCTGGGTGTGACGGCGATGGAAAGCTGGGGCGGGCGGGCCGCGCTTGAGCAGGTCCTCAATTCGCCCGGCTACCCGCTGGACAGCGTGCTCCAGGTGAACCTGACGGGCATCCCGCAGGAAGGATCGTGGTGGTGGCTGGCGTCCGCTGCGCCGCACTCGGCAACTACCTTGGACCTGCTGCACACTTCAGCCGTGGCAGCGGCCGTCATCGGCGCCTGCCTGCTGCTGGGACGGCTGGCCGAATGGGTGGACCTGGATCTGCTGCTCCCGCTGCGCGGGGCAGGCGCCATGACGCTGACCCTGTACACGGTGCACGTCTGGGTGGTGTCCGGATTCTACCTCAAGCCGCTGCCTGCCGGCTGGACGGAGGACGGGATGTACTTTGCGCACGCGGCAACGGCCATCATCGTGGGCATGGTGTTTGCGGTGTTGAAGTGGCGCGGTCCGCTGGAATGGGTGGGCCACGCGGCGAACCAGGCAGGCCGGGGCGAACTCAAGGCCCTCCGCTGAGTTGAGCGTCCCCGGGCCGCCCGCGCGGCTGCCCAAGCTGCTACGACAGGCGCAAGCTGCTACGAAGCCGGAACCTTGCCGCGGAACAGCCGGACGGCGTCGCGCATGGATGCCCTGGCACGCTTGCGGTCCCCGGCGGCGTCGTAGGCGCAGCTCAGCCGGAACCAGGAGCGCCAGTCATCAGGTGCGGCTTCAGCCTCGGCCCGGTACTTCTCAAACTCGGCATCGGCTGCCGCCCGGACGATCCGCCCGCCGGGAGTGCGGGGCAGTTCGTCCACGGGCAGGCCGCCCTCGGCCTCCAGCACCTTTGCCATCTGTTCCGTGCGGGCGCCAAACAGCAGTTCCCGGATCAGGGCCCACGCGCCGATAACGGGCAGAACCAGGTACGCGGCGCCAATGGCCTGGGCCGCCAGGTTTCTGTCCGTCAGGAGCAGGATGGAACGCTGGAAGGACACAACCAGGTAGAAGACCAGCAGCAGGGTCACCGCACCCACCCAGATCTTGGTGCGGTTCTTCCGGAATGCCGCCAGGAACCCGCCCATGGCTAGATTCCCAGGTCCAGGTAGCCGTCCAGACCCACGGTGAGGCCGGGGTGGGATGCGACGTTCCGCACGCCCAGGAGGACGCCGGGCATGAAGGAGGCGCGGTCGTAGGAATCGTGCCTGAACGTCAGCTGCTCACCGGGACCGCCCAGCAGGACTTCCTGGTGGGCCACCAGCCCGCGCAGCCGCACGCTGTGCACCCGCACGCCGTCCACCTCGCACCCCCTGGCGCCGGCCAGTTCGCTGGTAGTGGCATCGGGGCTGGGCGGAACCTCGGCAGCACTGCGTTCAGCGGCGATCAGCTGCGCGGTGCGGACGGCCGTTCCGGAGGGGGCATCCACCTTGTCCGGGTGGTGCAGTTCGATGATCTCCACGGATTCGAAGTACTTTGAGGCCTTCGCGGCGAACGCCGAGGCGAGGACTGAGCCCACGGCAAAGTTGGGGGCGATGAGCACACCGGTTTCCGGGTGTTCGGCCAGCAGCGCCTCCAGCGCGGAGAGGCGGCCGGCGTCCCAGCCCGTGGTGCCCACGACGGCGTGGATCCCGTGTTCAACGGCGAACCGGACGTTTGCCTCGGTGCTTTCCGGCACTGTCAGGTCCACCAGGTACTGCGCTCCGGCGGCGGTGACCTGGTCCAGGGAATCGCCCCGTCCCAATGCTGCGACGAGCTTCATGTCGGGTGCGGCTTCAACGGCTTTCACGGCTTCGGCGCCCATGCGTCCGTTGGCGCCGAGCACGGCCACCAGCTTGGGATCGGATTGTTGTTGGGTCATGCCTTAACCCTACCGGCGGGCCTGCCGGGGCAAGGAACCGGAGGGTGTGCGTTACCTCGCAGGACGTACATGGAAACTCACGGCGTGCCGTGAGTTTCCATGTGCGGGCCCAGCGGAGGTGGGTTCAGGCGCCGGCGCCGACCCACTCCACCGTTCCGTCCGAGAAGAACTGTTCCTTCCAGATGGGCACCTGTTCCTTGATCCGGTCCACCAGCTCCGAGCACACGGCGAAGGCCTGGCCGCGGTGGGCTGCAGAGACTGCACAGACCAGTGCGGGGTCGCCGATTTCGAGCATGCCGATCCGGTGGGCGGCCCAGATGCGGACGGGTTGTGCCGCCGGGTCTCCAGTGCCGGCGTCCCCGGCTGTGCCGGACGCCGCGTCTTGCTCGGCCACAAGGCGCGCGACGACGTCGGACATCACCTGATGTGCCGTGGGGTGCGCACTGTAGCTGAGGCGGTTGACCTGCTTCCCGCCGTCGTGGTTGCGCACGACGCCGCTGAAGCTCACCACGGCGCCCGCGGTATCGCTCTCCACGGCGGCGATCGCCTGGTCTACGGAGATTGGTTCCGCGCTTAGGACGGCGGAAACCACCTCGAATGCTTCAGTGCCCATGTCCGCCTTCCAGTTGGTCGCAGAGGTGTCCGATCACCGGGTCCAGGACGGCCAGTCCGTCCATGACCCCTTTTGGTGAGCCGGGAAGATTAACAATAAACGTACTCTTCGCCGCACCGGCATACCCGCGGCTCAGGGCTGCCAGCGGCGTCTTCGCGGCGCCGGCACGCCTGATCGCTTCCATGATGCCGGGGATCTCGCGGTCCAGCAGGGGAAGCGTGACTTCGGGGGTGCGGTCGTCCGGGCTCAGGCCGGTCCCGCCGCTGGTGATGACGACGGCGGGACGTTGGGTCAGGAGGGCGCGGATGGCGGCGCCCACAGGCTCCCCGTCGGGGACCACCATGGCGGGGTACACGTCAAAGCCGTGTTCAATCAGCCAGTCGGAAATCACGGGCCCGGTTTCGTCGTCGTAGATCCCGGCGGCCGCCCGGGTGGAAGCGATGACCACCCCGGCTTTCCGGCCCTGGACCTCGCCGTGCCGGTGCGGTTCGGGAGCACTGTGCGTGGCATGTATGGTCACAGGGCCCAGTCTCCACTCTTGCCGCCGCTCTTGGCCAGCACTTTGATGTCGGTGAGAACGGCGTGCTTGTCCACCGCCTTGATCATGTCGTACACGCTCAGGGCGGCCACCGATGCTGCGGTGAGCGCCTCCATCTCCACGCCGGTGACTCCGCGCGTCTTCACGGTGGCCACGATGATGACGGACTCCGCGGCCAGCTCAAAATCCACCGTGACCTTGGATAAAGGCAGCGGATGGCACAGCGGAACCAGTTCGGGGGTCTTTTTCGCGGCCATGATCCCGGCAACCCTCGCGACGGCCAGGGCATCACCCTTGGGAAGCCCGCCGGAGCCGAGGAGGCCCATCACTTCGGCCGTGGTGTTGACGGTTGCGGTGGCCGTTGCCTCGCGGGTGGTCTCTGCTTTGGTGGAGACGTCCACCATCTGGGCGCTGCCGTCCTGGCGAAGATGCGTCAGGGCGCCGGGGGTCTGTTCTGCATTCACAGCATCCATACTTCCACCTCATCCCCGGCAGTGAGGGCGGCTACGCCCTCGGGAACATGCACCAGCACATTCGATCCGGCCAGGGCGTGCATCAGGTGCGAACTTTCGCCGCCCTCAAGCTGCACCGTACCGTCGGGCCGGAGCCTGCCGCGCCGCACCTGGTGCTTGTGTTCAGGCGACGTCAGCGGGTGGCCCAGGCGGGCCCGGACCGGCATCCGGGCGGCCGGTGCACCGAGCAACTGCGAGAGGGCTGGGCGGAGGAACATTTCGAAGGAGACCAGGCAGCTCACGGGATTGCCGGGAAAACCGAGGAAGGGAGTGCCCTCAAAGGTGCCGATTCCCTGCGGGCCGCCGGGCTGCATTGCCACGTGCAGGAATTCCACCGGCTGGTCCGCCATCGCCTGCCGGACCACCTCATAGGCGCCCTTGCTCACTCCCCCGGTGGTGACGATCAGGTCCGCCCTGGCCCCCTGGTTCCGCAGCAGGGTGTGCAGTTCTTCGGGATTGTCCGTGGAGATACCTGCGCGCAGGACCCGCAGCCCCGCCTGGGTCATGGCGGCTTCCAGGAGCGTGCCGTTGGAGTCGTAGATCTTGCCGTCCGGAAGGTCCCGGCCCGGCTCCACTACCTCGTCCCCGGTGGTGACCAGCAGGACGGTGGGCGCCTGGTACACGGTGGCCTCGGGGACGCCGAGGGCGGCCAGCAGCCCCAGCTGGGCAGGGCCGAGGAAGGTGCCGGCGGCCAGGGCCTGCTCCCCGGCCGCGATATCGCTTCCAACCTCGCGTACATAAGTGCCGGGGGCGGCGGCAGGCAGCTTTACCCGCGCCGCGCCGCCCGGTGGAAGGAAATGGTCCGGGCTGGCCCGTTCAATGGGTACGACAGCGTCGGCACCTTCCGGGATCATCGCGCCTGTCATGATGGGCGCCGCGGTTCCGGCTTCCAGGGTTGCGGCGCCGGCGCCCGCCGGAACGGGAGCCGCGACGCCAAGTTCCCTACCGCCGTCGGGCACGTCGCTGGAGCGGATGGCGTATCCGTCCATCTGCGAGTTGGCGAAGGGCGGGAGGCTGATTGGCGCCGTGACGTCCTCCACGAGGCCGCGCCCGAGGGCCTTGGACAGCGGGAGGAGTTCAGTCCGGGCGGAGTCCCGTAAGGGGCGAAGGAGTTCCGTGACGGCTGCCAGATGGGTGGCGGTGGACCTTGCCCGGACCTTCTGTGGGCCGTGCGGGTGCGTGCTGGTCATGGATGTGCCTTCGGTTGCGGCCGTCAGGATTTCACGTCCACTCTAACCGTGTGGAAACCGGTAGCCCCGTCGGGCGCCACCGGCCGCTGCTCCTCGTCCTGGCTTGCGCCTCGAAGATCCGTGGCACGCACCTGCACCTCGTACTGCCCCGGAACCAGGTCCACCTCCAGCGTCCACTGGTACCAGGTGTCCATGGAGATGCCCGGTGCGAGCCTGGCTTCCCGCCACGGGCCGCGGTTGACGCGGAGTTCCACCTTCCCAATGCCGGTGTGCTGCGCCCAGGCGACGCCGCCGAAAGTGACGGTGCCAGCCGGCACGGACCGGCCACAGCGGGGCACGTCGATCCTGGACGAGGTCTTGATGGGGCCCCGCTCGGACCAGCCGCGCGGGGTCCAGTAGGCGGCGTCGTCGGCAAACCTGGTGACTTTGAGTTCGGTGACCCACTTGGTGGCCGAGACGTATCCGTAGAGCCCTGGCACCACCAGCCGGACAGGGAAGCCGTGCTCGAGTGGCAGGGGCTCACCGTTCATGCCGACGGCAAGCAGCGCGTCACGGCTGTCCGTCAGGACCTCCAGCGGGGTGCCGGCAGTCCAGCCGTCGGCGCTGCGGGAAAGCACCATATCCGCTCCGGGGAGGGGTCCGGCTTGGGCGAGAAGCTCCCGGACGGGCCAGCCCAGCCAGCGTGCGTTGCCGATCAGATCACCGCCCACCGGGTTGGAGACGCAGGCGATGGTCACATGGCGCTCGATGAGGGGCTTGGCCAGGAGCGACGCGAAGTCCAGCTCCACCTCTCGTTCAACCATCCCGGTGACTCTCATAACCCAGGTGTCCGGATTGACTGCCGGCACGGACAACGCCGTATCGATGCGGTAGAAGTCCCGGTTGGGAGTGACCAGGGGCTGCATCCCCTCCACTCCGGCTTCGACGCCGGCAGGTATGGGCGGGGCGGCCGATGCTGCTGCCGGCAGCCTCAGCCGCTCCCGGGCGTCATTCACTCCTGCCGTGGCGCCGCGCCAGGCTACAGCAAGGACTCCGCCCGCCGCCGTGGCAAGCGCACCACCTCCAAGGTTCCGCAGAAACCGGCGGCGCGCGGTACCTTCCGTTCCTGCCAAGGCTGCCGCGTCAAGCCTGCGGACCAGGAACCGCAGCAGTACGGCCGCAAGGACGGCAGTCGCTGCCGGCAAGGCAAGTGCTGCGGGCGTCAGTTGCGCCCTCGTCACAACCGCGGCCACTCCCACCAGCCCAAAGACACCCACCACCGCCACGCCGGCGAAACGCCGCCTGGCCTCGAGGTTCCCCGCCACCGCAGCGAGGGCCGCGATAACCAGGCCCATGCCAACCAGAAGGGCAGCCTTGTCCGCTGTGCCGAACAACGCCACCGCCCAGTCCTTGACACCCGGTGGGACAGCGTCGATGACGGCGCCGCCCACAGCCGTCATCGGCGACAGGGAAGGGCTCAGGATTCCCGCCAGGAGTTCCCCCAGCACCACTGCGGCACCGACGGCAACCACGCCGGCGGCGGACGTAAAGCGGCGGCGCTGGCGTTCCGTGAACTGTTGCTCCACGTTGGCAGCCACGGGCCCGTCAAGGCCCGTGCCGCCGTCGTGCGCTGCCTGCTGCTGCCGGGAACTGTCCACATGTCCAGCATAGGTTTGCGGGTGGCCGCAAGCGCCGGTGTGTTTCGGAATGGTCCTGCTGGGCGCGGACACGAATGTGATCTACAGCCCATCGTGGCGTAGCCTGATTTCATGAGTGTCCAGCTAGGCATGCCGCAGCCGCGGGAGGATGCCGGACTGTCCGTGCCGGCAGCCCGTCCTGCCGGCGCGGGCGCCGGACTTGTGGACCGCTACGGGCGCCGTGCCACTGACATGCGGTTGTCCCTGACGGACAAGTGCAACCTCCGCTGCACGTACTGCATGCCTGCAGAGGGCCTCGAATGGCTCGCGAAGCAGGCGGTCATGTCCGCCGCCGAAATTGTCCGCATTGTCCGGATCGGCGTGGAGCAGTTGGGAGTCCGCGAACTGCGGCTGACCGGTGGTGAGCCGCTGGTGCGGCACGACCTGGTAGACATCATTGCGGAACTGCGACGGAACCATCCTGACCTGCCGATCTCCATGACCACCAACGGAGTGGGGCTTGCCAGGAAGGCCGCGCCGCTCAAGGCCGCCGGACTGACGCGCATCAACGTGTCCCTGGACTCGCTGCACGAGGAAACATTCACCAAGCTGACCCGCCGCCCGTTCCTGGACCAGGTCCTGGCCGGGGTGGATGCGGCGTGGGCGGCCGGGCTTGGTCCGGTCAAGCTCAACGCGGTCCTTATGCGCGGCATCAATGACGCCGAAGCGCCGTCGCTGCTCGCCTGGGCGCTGGATCGGGGTTATGAGCTGCGGTTCATCGAGCAGATGCCGCTGGACGCCGACCATGGCTGGACCCGCCGCAACATGATCACCGCGGCCGAGATCCGCGGGCTGCTGTCTTCCGACTTTGTTCTCACCCCCGATCCGCGAGCCCGAGACGGTGCCCCCGCGGAACGCTTTGAAGTACGACGGCGGGCGGCGGGGTCTGCTGCTCCTACGGATGGCCCCGTGCTGGGAACAGTCGGCATCATTGCTTCGGTCACGGAGCCCTTCTGCTCGGACTGCCGCAGGACCCGCATCACAGCCGAGGGCAAGATCATGAGCTGCCTGTTTTCGCGGGAGGAATTCGACCTCCTGGGCCTCCTGCGGTCCGGCGCCAGCGACGACGACCTCGCCCGCCGGTGGCAGGACGCCATGTGGCTCAAGCCAAAGGCCCACGGCATGGACCACGTGGGACTCGACGCTCCGGACTTCGTCCAGCCGGACCGCAGCATGAGCGCCATCGGGGGCTAACAGTTTATGAACGTACGTTACTTCGCTGCCGCACGTGCAGCCGCAGGCCTCGAGGAAGAGAAGCTCGACCTGCCTGAGGGCACTACGGTGGCCGGGCTGCTGGAGGCTATACAGTCCGTGGAGCGGCCGGAACCACCGGCCGGTACCCCTTCGCTCCCCCGTATCCTCTCCCGGAGCAGCTTCCTGCTCAATGAGGTGGCGGTGCGCGACCAGTCAACCGTTGTGGGGCCGGACGACGTAATGGACGTGCTGCCTCCGTTCGCCGGCGGATAAAAGCCCGCAACGCGCCTTAGTTCCGCACCGCGCCTTATTTCCGTAGCTGCTCCATAGCAGCCCGTGGCCTATTCGCCCGCTGGTCCTGCCGCGGATCAGCCCGCTGAAGCGACGCAGGCCAGAATGTCAGTGCCTCCGGCGATGATGTGGGTATGGGAAACGGCGCAGTCACAAACGGCGCGATCACAGCAGCACCGATGGAAGGTGTTTTTGCCACCACGGCTGCCATCAACGCGCTGTTCCTCCTTGACGCCCGACTGCAAGGTCGCGATAGCTCCGGCACAGGCACGGATGTTCTCCAACGCGCCTACGAGATCCGGCTGGACCGCCTGGCTTTGATAGCAAAGCTCGAGGCGCAGGTCGCCGCCCTCAAGGCCCGCGACGCCGCCCAGTCCCTCGACCTGCAGCAGGCAATGACGCCGCCAGAGGCCTCCACCCACGAACGCACCTACGCGGAAATATCAGCGGTGGAGGAAATTGCCGGGGTCCTGACCATCAGCTCCGGCGCCGCCGGCGCGTTGGTCACTCAGTCCCGGCAGGTCTGCTCCCTCCCTTCGGTGTACGAGTCGCTGTCTAGTGGGGCGTTGTCCTGGCAAAGCGCCAAAATCATCGCCGACGAAACCGAAATCCTGGACCATCCCACCGCAGTTGCTTTGACGGATCACTTCCTGGACCCGGACGCGCCCAACCCCGCCCGGGGCTGCCCCGCCACCAAGCTCGTCCCTTCCCGGCTGCGCGCCAAGGTCCGCGCCTGGCGCGAACGCCATCACCCCGAATCGATCGAGAAGCGTCACGCCAAGTCCGTCGCCGACCGCCGGGTCGAGTTCACCCGTGACCGGGATGGCATGGCCTGGTTCTCGGCCTACCTCCCGGCCCACTCGGCGATGGCGGCCTGGAACAAGACCAGAGCTATCGCCCGCGGCCTTCAAGGACCCAACGAAACCCGGACCCTCACCCAGATCACAGCCGACGAGGTTGTCCGGCGCCTCCTCGCCCAGCAACTAACAAGCACGGGCACCTGCAGCGACCTCAGCACGACCAGCCGGATCCATGTTGCTGCCAGCGGGGACCCGGCACGTCCCGCAGAAAACAGTAGAGCCGATGAGCAGCCCCCTCCCGAGTTCATCGGGCTCGCTGCGCTGATCGGGTCCGACGAACCCAGCGCGGGCCTTGGCGTTCCGGAAGGCCTCACGGCAAACTCCCGGGGCTGCATCAGTCCAGGTATTGATCACGAAGAGGCCGTCCCCGTTGAGATCAGCCCCGAGGTTGGAAAGGCTCCGACTCCGCGGGCGGAAGTCATCGTCACCGTCCCGTGGTTCGCCCTGTTCGGCCAGACGGACGAGCCGGCCATCCTTGACGGCTACGGCCCTATCCCCGCGTCCATGGCCCGCAAACTCCTCACCGACGGCGCTGACTCCTTCACCCGGGTCCTCGTCGACCCCCGCGACGGCGCACCCCTTGAGATAGGCTGCACCAGCTACCGGATCACCAAAGCAATGCGACAAGCCCTGACCCTGCGGGACGGCAAATGCACCTTCCCAGGCTGCAACAACAACTCCCTCGACAACGAAGCCGACCACCTCACCGCTTGGCAACACGGCGGAACAACCGGCATCAGCAACCTGGCACAACTCTGCCCAAAACATCACCGCCTGAAGCACAACAGCGGCTGGGCACCCGCGCAGGCAACAGAAAACCAACCACCCGGTTATACGTCACCCACCGGCCGACACTACCCAAGCGAACAACCAGATTGGGAACCACCTCAATGGCCCCCCGGGATGGACCTCCACGATATTCCTCCGGACTCCCTCACGTGGGACGACGCAGCTTGGGACAGCTACTACTCCACGCCCTCCATCCTGCTGGCGGATCCGGACAGGGACTGGGACTCAAGCGCAGAAGCGCTCAAACTCTTGGCCATGCAAGACTCAGCCCCAGCAACCACCTGACGCCATGCGCGTCTCCTAACCCGATATGACAACGGCGCTCCGCAGCCCCGGCAGCACGGGCATGTCATCCTCTGGTGAAAATCGACGTCATGAACGGGGTGTAAGCCGAGCCTGTGCCATCAGCGCTGGCACTTTCAGCGCTCCCTCCGCCGGGTTGCGTCTTCGAAGGCTCGCGTGACCTCAATTCCGTGACATGGGTCAGCACGTCGCCGTCGAGGCGCACGGAGTGGCGGGTCCAGCCGGCACTGCCGTGGCGCTCCACCCGGAGCACACCCCCGCGCCATGTGCAGCGGTCCGGAGCCGCCGGCACCGGTTCTGTCGTGTCCGCGTGGTACCAGAGAACATCAGGGTGGTCGGGGTCCGCCGTGAACATTCCGTGGCCTTCGAAGTGCGTCCCGTCCGGCTCCCGGTGGCTATAGGTCTGCACAACGCCGAAGCCACTGGCCACCCGCCGGTAGGTAACGTCCGCCTCCACCGTTCGTTCTGGTCCCCACGGGCCGGCAGCCAGGCGCGTGCTCCCCCGCCAGCGGCCGAGGAGTCCGCGCAGCGCAGGATGGTCGGCAGGATGGACACCGATGGGACGGCCGCCGGCGGCATGCGCCGCAGCAGCATCCCTGGCAACGGAATGGGTGTCGGCGGAATGGCCGCCGGCGGGGTTGATGCTGCCGGGGTCACCTTGGCCGGTGTTGTCCGTGCCCGGCAGGGGTTCGTCCACGCCCTTCACCCCCTACCGCAAGGCGTCAGCCCTCTGCCGAACGCCGGATGCGCTCATCCTATGCCCAGGCACGAATGTGGCGGCAGGGGTCAGAGTCCGAAGGTTTCCGTCTCCTCGAAGGGGCCGACGACAGTCACGGTCCGCGGTGCGGCAGCAAGTTCGGCTGCAAGGTCCTGAACCTGCTCGGCCGTGACGGCCTTGATGAGGCGAAGGGTTTCGTCGATGTCCTGGTATTCCCCGGAAACCAGTTCGGCGCGGCCCAGCCGGGACATCCTTGAACCGGTGTCCTCGAGGGCCAGGACGATGCCACCGCCAAGCTGTCCTACCGCCTTGCGGAGCTCCTCGTCGGAGATCCCGTGCTCGGCGAGCTTGTCCAGCTCAACAGCCAGCAGGTCCAGCACCTGCCGGACTTTGGACGGGGTGCACCCTGCGTACATACCGAAATAGCCGGCATCCGCGTAAGAGGAAGCGAAGGAGTAGGTGGAGTACACCAGGCCCCGCTTCTCACGGATCTCCTGGAAAAGCCGGGAGGACATGCCCCCGCCCAGGACAGCGTTAAGGACGCTCATGACGTAGCGTCGCTCGTCAGTGGCAACAATGGTGGGGCAGCCCATGATGATGTTGGCCTGCTCAACGGCGCGCTTGACCACATGCAGCCCGGCGGTACCCGTGATGAGCGAGGGCTCGGTGGAACGCCGCTTAACTGGCGAAGCGCTGGCCTCCAGCGACCAGCCGGCGGATTCCAGTGCGCCGATGACGAGGTCGCACACCACGTCATGCTCCAAGCCACCGGCAGCCGTAATCACCAGTTCGTCCGGCCGGTAGTAGCGGCGATAGTGCTCCCACACGGAGTCGCGGGCCACAGCCTTGATCGCGGCAGGCGTTCCGCCGATGGGACGGCCGAGGGGGTGGCTGCCGAGCACGGCGGATACGAAGTGCTCATGCGCAACGTCCGTTGGATCGTCGCTGTCCATCGCGATCTCTTCGAGGATGACGTCCCGTTCCTGCTCCATCTCAGCGGGGTCGATGACCGCACCGGTGATCATGTCCGCAATCACGTCGATGGCCATCGGCAGGTCGGTATCGAGCACCCGCGCGAAGTAGCAGGTGCTTTCCTTGGCGGTCGCGGCGTTTGATTCCCCGCCCACCTCATCGAACGCCGACGCGATCTCCAGGGCCGTGCGGCGCTTGGTGCCCTTGAACAGCAGGTGCTCAAGGAAGTGCGTGGACCCGTGCTGGCCGGGGGCCTCGTCGCGGGAGCCAACGCCCACCCAGAAGCCGATGGTGGCTGACCGCTGCCCCGGCATCGCCTCCGTCAGCACCCGCACTCCCCCGGGCAGCACGGAACGCCGGACTTCGGAGCCGCCGTCGGAACCGTGGACCAGGGTGTCGCCGCGGTGGTTCTGCTCAAGAGGCAGGGGTACAACAGTCATTGAGGCCTTTCAGGACGGGCAGCCGGATCTGGCTGCCATCGTAACAGCGGCGGGGCCGGTGGATCATCCACCGGCCCCGCCGATTCATTGCTTCTGCCGGAGACCGGAGCTGTTAGACCTCGGCGCCTTCAGCAGGTTCCGTGGTGTGGGCGCGCTCGGTCTCAGCCGCACCTTCCTCCTCGGCCACCACAGGGGCGAGCGAGAGCTTTCCACGGTCGTCGATCTTGGTGATTTCCACCTGGACCTTCTGGCCGACGGAAACCACGTCATCCACGTTGTCCACGCGCTTGCCGTTGGCCAGCTTGCGCAGCTCGGAGATGTGCAGGAGGCCGTCCTTGCCCGGGGTCAGCGACACGAACGCACCGAAGGTGGTGGTCTTGACGACCGTGCCCAGGTAACGCTCACCGATCTCGGGAACCTGCGGGTTGGCAATGGCGTTGATGGCGGAACGTGCTGCCTCGGCAGACGGACCGTCGGTGGCGCCAATGTAGACCGTGCCGTCGTCCTCGATGGAGATGTCGGCGCCGGTGTCTTCCTGGATCTGGTTGATCATCTTGCCCTTGGGGCCAATGACCTCACCGATCTTGTCCACGGGAATCTTCACGGCGATAACGCGCGGTGCGAACTCGGAAAGCTCGTCCGGGGTATCGATCGCCGAGTTGATGACCTCAAGGATGTGCAGGCGTGCTTCGCGGGCCTGCTTCAGGGCTGCTGCCAGCACCGATGCGGGGATGCCGTCGAGCTTGGTGTCCAGCTGGATGGCTGTGACGAACTCGGAGGTACCGGCAACCTTGAAGTCCATGTCACCGAAGGCATCTTCGGCGCCGAGGATGTCAGTCAGGGCTGCGTAGCGCGTCTGGCCGTCCACCTGGTCGGAAACCAGGCCCATGGCGATGCCGGCGACGGCGGCCTTCAGGGGCACACCGGCGTTCAGCATGGACAGGGTGGAAGCGCAGACGGAACCCATCGACGTCGAACCGTTGGAACCGAGGGCCTCGGATACCTGGCGGATGGCGTACGGGAACTCCTCGCGGGACGGCAGGACCGGCACGAGGGCGCGTTCTGCCAGGGCGCCGTGTCCGATTTCGCGGCGCTTGGGCGAGCCGACGCGGCCGGTTTCACCGGTGGAGTACGGCGGGAAGTTGTAGTTGTGCATGTAGCGCTTGGTCTTCACGGGCGACAGCGAGTCGATCTGCTGCTCCATCTTGAGCATGTTCAGCGTGGTGACACCCATGATCTGGGTCTCGCCGCGCTCGAAGATCGCCGAACCGTGGACGCGGGGCAGGACCTCGACCTCAGCCGTCAGCTGGCGGATGTCGGTCAGGCCGCGGCCGTCGATGCGGATCTGGTCCTTGAGGATGCGCTGGCGCACGACGTGCTTGGTGACCGAGCGGAATGCTGCGGACAGTTCCTTCTCGCGGCCTTCGAACTGGCCGGCCAGGTTGGCCAGGACTTCGTCCTTGAGTGCGTCAGCGGCGTTCTCGCGCTCCTGCTTGTCCGCGATCTGGAAAACAGCGGTCAGCTTCTCGGTGGCTGCGGACTCCACGGCGGCGTAGACGTCTTCCTCGTAATCGAGGAAGACAGGGAACTCGACTGTCGGCTTGGCAGCGCGGGCGGCGAGGTCGGCCTGGGCGTCGCAGAGAGCCTTGATGAACGGCTTGGCGGCCTCGAGGCCCTCGGAAACAACCTCTTCGGTGGGGGCGGTGGCGCCCTGTTCCTTGATGAGGGCCCAGGAGTTGTCCGTGGCTTCGGCTTCGACCATCATGATGGCGACGTCGTCACCGGCAACGCGGCCGGCAACAACCATGTTGAACACGGAGTTTTCCAGCTGCGAGTGCTTCGGGAAGGCAACCCACTGGGAGCCGTTTTCGTCGGCAACCAGGGCAACGCGGACGCCGCCGATGGGCCCGGAGAAGGGCAGGCCGGACAGCTGCGTGGACATCGAGGAGGCGTTGATGGCAACCACGTCGTACAGCTCGTCGGGGTTGATCGCCAGGACGGTGACCACGATCTGGACCTCGTTGCGCAGGCCCTTGATGAATGCGGGGCGCAGCGGGCGGTCCATCAGGCGGCAGGCCAGGATGGCTTCGGTGGACGGGCGTCCTTCACGGCGGAAGAACGAGCCCGGGATGCGTCCGGCGGCGTACATGCGCTCTTCGACGTCAACCGTCAGCGGGAAGAAGTCAAAGCCTTCGCGCGGGTGCTTGCCGGCCGTGGTGGCGGACAGCAGCGCGGTGTCTTCGTCGATGTACACCATGGCGGCACCGGCAGCCTGCTTGGCGAGGCGGCCGGTTTCGAACCGGACCACGCGCTTGCCGAAGCGGCCGTTGTCGATGATTGCTTCTGAGAACTGGATTTCGGGACCCTCCAAGAGAGTCACCTCCGTTTCTGTTTACGGAAGTCCAGCCGCATCAACCTGGCCAGCATCTGTCTACTGGCCCTGCACCCGGTCATCGATCGAGACCCACGGGCCGGGACTTCAGTCTCTGAAGCCTTCCCGGGGATCACTACCGAGGACCGCGAATGCGTGATGCGGTTGATCCTCCTGTTTAGTTTTGATTGAAGAAGGCGGCCCGTTCCGTGCTGGAAAGGGCCGCCCCCGAAGTCTGACTAGCGGCGCAGGCCGAGGCGCTCGATGAGCGAACGGTAGCGGGCGATGTCGGTCTTCTTGAGGTAGCTCAGCATGCGCTTGCGGCGACCCACCATGGCCAGCAGGCCGCGCTGGGTGTGGAAGTCGTGCTTGTGCTCCTTCATGTGCTCAGTCAGATCCTTGATCCGCTGGGTCAGGACAGCAACCTGGACCTCCGGTGAACCGGTGTCGCCTTCCACGGTTGCGTATTCCTTGATGATGGACTGCTTTACAGCGGCGTCAAGTGCCACAATAACTCCTATGAAATGTGCCGTGAGGGCCCGGTCAGAAAATCACTGCCGGGTCTGCCGCCGGTGCCTGGCCCCGGAAAACCGGGAGGGTCCGAACACGACAGGAACCAGCCGCCACGGACTGCAGCCGGATCCATCGTCAAGTTTACCGGCCCGGGCCTAACCTGTCGAAACAGTCGGTGTCAGTCCCGCAACCGGTCCCGGATGGCCGCCATTCCCTGCAGCACCTCCTGGAAGCTGGTGCTCAGGGGTGAGAGTCCTACCCGGATGCCGCGGGGCGAGCGGAAGTCGGGGATCACGTCGTCATCCCACAGCGACGCCACGGTGGCCTTGGTGAACCTGGGGTGGTCCACGGTGATGTGGCTGCCCCGCTCCCCCGGACTGCGCGGGGTGGCCAGTTCGGCGCCCAGCGGTGCCAGCCACGCGTCGTAGATTTCGACGGCGAACGCCGTCAGCTTCTCCGACTTCGCCCGGATGGCGGCCATGGACGCTTCCTCGATCAGGTCGAGCGTTCCCCGCATGGCGAGCATTCCGAAGATGGCGGGGGTGCCGCTCAGGAATCCCCGGATGCCTGCCGCCGGCTCATACCCCTTGGCCATCTCGAAGGCGTCCTTCCGGCCCATCCACCCCCAGATTGGCTGGTTCAGCGAGGCCAGGTGCCGCTGGTTGACGTAGGCGAACGCCGGCGACCCCGGGCCCCCGTTCAGGTACTTGTACGTGCAGCCCGCGGCGAAGTCCACGCCGGCACCGTCGAGGTCGATCTCCACCGACGCCGCGGAATGGCAAAGATCCCACACCACCAGGGCGCCGGCGTCGTGCACTGCTTTCGTGATGGCGGGCAGGTCTGCCAAGTGTCCCGAGCGGTAGGCGATCTGGCTGAGAAGGACGACGGCGGTGCGCGGGCCGGTCGCTTCCCGCACCTGGTCGGCGGTCACCCCGGCGGCGGGGTCGGTTTCGATCCAGCGGAGCGTCAGGCCCTCCTCCAAAGCGATGCCTTCCACCAGGTAACGGTCCGTGGGAAAGTTCTCAGTGTCCAGGACCAGCTCGTTCCGGTCCGGGTCAGCCACCGCGGCCAGTGCAGCCCGGATCAGTTTGTAGAGGACCACCGTGGTGGAGTCCGCGATAATCGTCTGCCCGGGCGCAGCACCCAGGACGGCACGGCCCAACTGGTCGCCTATGGCCTGCGGCAGGTCCAGCCATTCCTCATCCCATCCCCGGATCAGGCGCCCGCCCCAGCCCTCGCGGATGAACGCCGCGATGTCATCGGCCGTCCGCTTCAGCGGGCGGCCCAGGGAGTTGCCGTCCAGGTAGGACAGCGGGGTGTCGGTGCCGATGAAGTGGCCCCGGTAGTGTCCCAGCGGGTCCCGGCGGTCAAGCTCTTCGGCGCGCTGCTGCAGCGCCACGCCTTCTTCTTCCACCAGTGGCTGCTGCTGTGTGGTCATTGGCCGATCTCCGTCCTGACTGCGAATAACTCCGGGAAGAAAGTGAGTTCGAGGGCCTTCTGCAGGAAGGCGGCGCCGCTGGACCCACCCGTTCCGGTCTTCATGCCAATGGTCCGCTGCACCGTCCGCAGGTGGCGGAACCGCCACAGCTGGAAATTGTCCTCCAGGTCAACAAGTTCCTCGCAGGCTTCGTACGCGCCCCAGTTCTCTGCCGCGTGTTCGTAGATGTGCTTGAACAGCGGTACCAGTTCGGGGGTGAACTCGTGGGCGCGGCTGACATCCCGGTCCAGGACCGAGGCAGGGACGTCGAAGCCGTGCCTGGAAAGGTAGGCGAGGAATTCGTCGTAGATGCTGGGCGCTGCGAGGAGTTCGGACAGCATGGCATGGGCCTCAGGATCGGATTCGAACACCGGAAGCATCTTGCGGTTCTTGTTGCCCAGGACGAATTCCACGGCCCGGTACTGGGCGGACTGGAAGCCGGAGGAGTTGCCCAGGAAGCCGCGGAACTGGGAGTACTCGGTAGGGGTTAGGGTAGCCAGCACGGACCACTGTTCGGTGAGGGTCTTCTGGATGTGTTTGACCCGGGCAATGCCCTTCAGTGCGGAACCCAGGTCATCGTCACGGAGCCAGGCGGCGGCGCTCCGAAGCTCATGCAGCACCAGCTTCAGCCACAGCTCCGTGGTCTGGTGCTGGATGATGAACAGCAGTTCGTCGTGGTGTTCGGGCTTGCTGACCGGCTGCTGGGCACTCAGCAAGGTGGGCAGCTGGAGGTAGGAGGCGTAGCTCATCCGGGAACTGAAGTCACGGACGATGCCTTTATCCAGCTTGCGGGTGTTCTTTTCGACGGACACGTACTGCCTTTCCTTACGGTCCCCGGCAGCTTCCCGCCGGGACGGATGCAGCGGACCGGCTGCGGCGCCCCGGTCTGGTCAACGTCTGGTCAGCGTTTGACCAGGAGGTCGTGGGCCTGGACCACGTCCAGCTTCATCTGGTCCACCAGTGCTTCAGGCCCACGATAGGCCACCATGCCCCGAAGGCGCGCCACGAATTCCACAACTACTGTCTGGCCATACAGATCGAAGTCCTCAACGGCCTCCTTGGGCCTGTCGATGACGTGGGCCTCCACCTGGCGGCTGACGCCGTCGAACGTGGGATTGGAGCCCACCGAGATGGCGGCCGGCCAGCGCTTGCCGGCCTGATCCACAAGCCAGCCCGCGTAGATGCCGTCGGCAGGAATGAGGCCGCTGGCGTTGGAGGCGAGGTTGGCGGTGGGGAAACCCAGGGCCCGGCCGCGGGCGGCGCCATGCACCACTTCGCCGCGCATCCGGTGCCACCGGCCCAGCACGGCAGCCGCCGTGGCGACGTCGCCTTCCTGCAGCGCTTCGCGGACCCAGGTGGACGAGCAGCGGCGGTCCTTGCCGTCGTCGTCATGCAGGGGGTACCCCTCGGAGCCGAACTCGCTGATCACCTGGACCTCGAAGCCGAACTTTTCGCCCAGGGCCTTCATGGTGTCCAGGTCCCCGGAATTGCCGCGGCCGAAGCGGGCATCATGGCCGATCACGACGTGGCTGGCGTGCAGGCAGTCCACCAGGTACTGCTCCACGAATTCCTCGGCGGTGAGGCTCGCCAGCTCCAGCGAATACTTGACCACCATGATGGCGTCCAGGCCCAGTTCGCCCAGTGCCTCCAGCTTGTCGTCCAGGCCCATGATCATCTCGGGGGCGGACTCCGGACGGTGGATGAACGCAGGATGCGGGTCGAAGGTGACCGCCACGGCCCTGGAGTGGGTGAGCCGTGCCGAGCGGATCAGCTGGGACAGCACCTGCTGGTGTCCGCGGTGGACGCCGTCGAAGTTCCCGAAGGTAACAACAGAGGGTCCGAAGTCCGCCGGGACCTCGGACGGATCGTTCCAGATGTAGACCATCACCCTCGCCTTAGACTGCCTGCAGCATCAACATTCCGCAGCCGGGCCGGCCGCGGAACTCTTCAAGGTTACCCGTATTCACCGTGCCCCTTTTTCCCGGGGGCGGCGCCGGTACAGCCACACCAGGCCGAGGATCGGCAGCAGGAGCGGGATGAAGCCGTAGCCGCGGCCGAACAGGGACCACACGGTTTCATGGGGGAACGCCACGGCATCGAAGACGCTCAGCGCCCCCACCACCAGGACGCCCACAAGTTCCACCAGCACGGCGGCGACGGACACTTTGAACCAGGTGCTGCCGGCCTTCGCCAGGGAGATCGTGGCTATCACATAGACCAGGGCAGCGAAGGCGGACAGCAGGTAGGCAAGCGGGGCCTCGGAGAACTTGGTGAGGATCTGGTAGCCGGCGCGGGCAGAGGCCGAAATGGCAAAAACGGCGTAGACGGCGATAAGGAGCCGTCCCGGGCCCGTGTTGCGGGTATTGCGGGAGGTGCCGGCGGGTGCGCTGCCGACGGCGGCCGGTGATTGCTGGTCATTCACGTTGCGTGCTTCTTCCACTTCAGTACCAGATCTGGTTCATGCGGGCGGCCATCACCAGGGCCGTCACACCGACGGCGGCCAGGACGAAGTTGCTCCACCGCGTCCGTTCCAGGATGGACCAGTAGACGGCAGCCGGGGGCAGGAGCATGGCCGTGGCAAGGTAGCCCCAGAACTCCCACGCCTCGCCCGCGATGGGTTCCCCGGCGATGACCCGGACGATCGAACCTACAAGATAGACAACCAGGGCGAGTTCCACGGCGGCCACCGAGAGGATGGTGACGTCGTTGGGCGCCTTCTTCATAATGCCGGCCACCAGGCAGATGGCGGTGGACAGCAGGCCAACCGCCAGGATGATCCAGAAATACGCGTCCAACCTAGGCCTCCCCGGCTGCCGCGGCGCCAGGTGCGCCGTTGCCGGGTGCGAACACCAGGACCGGCTTGGCGTAACTGCCGGCGTCAGCGAGCAGTGCCACCAAACTTCCATCGGGGGCGAAAGCGGCGGCCGGATGGTCGGGGGTGGCGGCGGAGGGGCTCCCCGGTTCCGCCCCGGCGGCAATGCGCCGGCCAAAGGAAATCTCCGTTGTTTCCTCGGGGGTGAGCTCCCGGTTGGGCATCAGCGCCCGCGCCGCCTGGGACATTTCCAGGACGTTGAGCTCCTCGGCGAGCTGTTCGAGGGTGCGTGCCTGCTCAAGGGAGTACGGACCAACGTGGGTCCGCCGGAGCGCCGTGAGGTGCCCGCCGACGCCCAAAGCGTTGCCCAGGTCCCTGGCGAGGGCGCGGATGTAGGTGCCTGAGGAGCACTCCACTGTTACGTCCACATCCACCACGCCGGCTTCGTCATCCCGGCGGATGCCGTGGACCTCGAAGCGGTGGATGGTGACGGGGCGGGCTGTGAGCTTGACGTCCTCACCGGACCGGACCCGCGCATAGGCACGTTCGCCATTGACCTTGATGGCGCTGACGCTGCTGGGCACCTGCTGGATGTCCCCCGTGAGCGCTGCTACGCCGTCGTGGATTGCCTGCTCGTCCACGGCGGCGGTGGAGGCCATGGCAGTCACCTCACCCTCGGCGTCGTCCGTCACTGTGGACTGCCCAAGGCGGATGGTGGCCGTGTAGGTCTTGGAGGTGCCCACGATGTAGGTGAGCAGCCGCGTGGCCTTGTTGATGCCGACCACCAGGACGCCGGTGGCCATCGGATCCAGGGTCCCCGCGTGCCCCACTTTCCGGGTCCCTGCGAGGCGCCGCATCCGGCCAACCACATCATGGCTGGTCCATCCCTGCGGCTTGTCCACTATCACCAGTCCAGAAAGCACGCCTACCAGTATATCGGCGCAGGTTGGGGCGCCGGTGCAGGATGGCGGCAGCTAGGATGGCAGGCATGCCCGAGCTTGCCGCCCATGTCCGCGACGTGCCCGTCAACCAGATCCGTGAGATCACCGAGGCGGCGTGGCGCACCCCCGGCGCACTGGTCCTGAGCATTGGGGAGCCGGGCTTCCCGCTCCCCCGCCACGTGCTGGACGCCGGCATGGCGTGTTTGGACCGCGATGAAACGAACTACACCCCCAATGCAGGTATTCCTGACCTGCGCGAAGCCTTCGCCGCCAGGTTCCGGGAACAGCAGGGCGTGGATGTGGACGCCGACCGGGTGTACGTCGTGGCGGGCGCTCAGCAGGGCCTGCACCTGGCCATGAGCCTGCTGCTCTCCCCCGGCGATGAAATCCTCATCCCCAACCCGGGCTACCCCACCTTCGCGATGACCGGCCGGCTCCTGAACGCCGTGCCCGTGGGGTACCCGCTGTACCCCGGGCATGGATTCCAGCCCCGGCCGGAGGATGTCGAAGCGCTCATTACGGACCGAACCCGGGTGCTGGTGCTGAATTCACCGTCCAACCCGCTCGGTGCCGTCCTGGGCGGGGACCTGACCCGCGAGCTCATGGACCTGGCCAGGCGGCATGATCTCTGGGTCATCTCGGACGAATGCTACGAGGCGTTCACCTACGACGTGCCCCACATCAGCCCGGCAAGGTTCGACGGCGGCACGCCCGGCGAAGCGCGGGTCTTCACCTCCCTAACCCTGTCCAAGACTTATGGGCTCACGGGCCTTCGGGTCGGGGCGCTGGTGTGTCCGCCGGAGTTGAAGCAGCAGATGGACAACGTGATGGAATCCATCGTCTCCTGCGTCGCGGCGCCGCCCCAGTACGCCGCACTCGCTGCCCTCACCGGCCCCCAGGACTATGTGCAGCACGCCCACCGGCACTACCGGGAGAACCGCGACGCCGCCTCCGCAGTCCTTGACGCCAAGGGCATTCCGTACCTCCAGGCCCAGGGCGCCTTCTACCTGTGGGCGGATATGTCGCACGCCAGTGGTGGCGACGTGCGGGCATGGGTGCGCCGGTTCCTGGCGGACGCCGGTGTTGCCCTGGCCCCGGGCACTGCTTTTGGGTCGATCGGCGAGGGCTGGGTCCGGATTGCCCTGTGCGGACGGAAGCAGGAACTGCTGGAGGGGCTGTCGCGCCTGCCGGCGAGGACCGGCCTGGAGTAACGGCCCCGGCCGCTAGCGTGCCGCGCCGCTGAGGGCTCCGTCAAGCCAGGAGCGGAGCACCTCTGCAGGCGCCGCGCCTGCCTGCCGGGCGGCAACCTTTCCGTCCACCAGCACCATCAGGGTGGGGATTGCCTGCACATCGAACCGCCGCGACAGGCCCGGGGCCTTGTCCACATCGACTTTGACCAGCTTGATCCGGCCTGGCCGTTCGCGGGCGAGCTTGTCCAGGACCGGACTCACCATGCGGCAGGGCCCGCACCAGTCCGCCCAGAAGTCCACCAGCACCGGCACGCGTGACCTCTCGGCCACGGCGGCGAAGTCAACATCTCCGGCGTTGACGATCCAGGGCAGCCCGGCCTTGCAGTTGCCGCAGCGCGGCATCCCGGCTGCCTGCGCCGGAATCCTGTTGGTCTTGCCGCAGGAGGGGCAGGCGATGAGTGCGGGTTCCATGCCTAGTACTCCCTCCTTCCGGCGAAGGCGTCCCAAGCCTGGAAGGGGGCGCCCGACGTCGGGATGTCACCGCGGGTGACCGGCATCAGCTCCGGGCGGGCGCCGCTGAAGTAGTCGTAGAACAAGGCGTCATCGAACCCGGCAGCTGCGGCGCCGTGACGGTCAGCGGCGAAGTATACGCGGCCGATCCGGGCCCAGAGGGCGGACGCAAGGCAGAGCGGGCAGGGCTCGCAGCTGGCGTACAGCACCGCGCCGTGGAGGTCGAAGTTGGCTGTCGCCGAGGCGGCGGCGCGGATGGCCACCACCTCCGCGTGGGCGGTTGGATCGTTGTCCCGGGTGACCCGGTTGACGCCTTCGTGCACCCGCCCGTCGGCAGTCACCACCACCGCACCGAACGGCCCGCCGCCCTCGGCAACGTTCCGGACGGCCAATTCCACGGCCTGCTCAAGGTACCGCGTGGACTCAAGGTGCTCAGGTGCCTGGGTCATAGCTCGATCCTAGCCACCGCATCCCGGTTAGGGGATGAAATAGGGGGCGTATTAGGGGGAAAGTCCCGACGACATCTGTTCACCGCAGGCATAGTCTGGCGCCCTGGGGCTTCAGCTGTACTGCCTCCCCGTGGGGCACCCTCATCCCGGCCCGTTATAGGGCGCCAACCCCGGAGTACGCAATGAAGAGAAAGCTCACCTTGATCGCCTCCCTGGCCCTGGCAGCTGTCATCGCCCCGGCCGCACCGTCTTCGGCCTCCGGCTGGGGCCACCACGGCGAGCCCTACGAGGAAGTGGCCACCGGCCTGGTCTCTCCCCTGCACCTGGCCGTCGGGACAAGCAAGTCCCTGTACGTGACGCAGGACTTCGCGGGCACGCTCAGCCGGATCGACAGGGACGGCGACGTCGATGACGTCTATCAGGCCCCCGAAGGCTTTGGCGTGGCTGGCGTGGAAACCCGTGGAACCACAACGTTCTTCCTGGAAACGGCCGGCGCCGGAGGTCCTGCGGAGGGCCTGAAGGGCTACCTGAAAGCCATCAGGCCGCACGGCGAGGAGCGGCTTATAGCCGATCTGGCGGATTACGAGCGGAAGAATAATCCCGATGGCAACCAGCAGTACGGCTTCGGAAGCGACGTCAGCGATCAGTGCCTCAAGGATTGGCCCGAAGCTTTCCCGGCCCGCTACAAGGGCAAACTCGACTCGAACGCCTATGCCACCGCGGTGCGGGGCAACACTGCGTACGTGGCCGATGCCGGGGCCAACGCGATCCTTGAGGTGAACATTCATTCGGGCCAGGTCAGCACCTTGGCTGTCCTTCCGCCCAGGCCCGCAGTCGTACCGGCAGGCCTGGTACTCCCCGTGGACATGGCGGGCAATACCTTCAATGTTCCCGCTTGTGTTGCCGGGCGGACGTATGCCTTTGAGCCCGTCCCCACGGACGTGGAGTTCGGCCCCGACGGATGGCTGTACGTGACGTCCCTCCCGGGCGGTCCGGAAATTCCCGAGCTCGGCCACCGCGGCGCGGTCTTCAAGGTGAATCCCTGGACCGGCCAGACAAAACTCTGGGTCGAAAACATCCTCAGCCCCACGGGCCTGGCTGTGGCCAACACCGGCGACGTTTACGTGGCATCGCTCTTCGGCAACGAGATCCTGAAATTCCACGCCTGGAAAGGACACCGCACCCAGTTCCTGGCAGTGAACCAGCCGGCCGACGTCGAAATCCAGGGCCGGACGCTGTACGCCACGGTTGACGCGCTGCCACCGATGGGCGGGCCTGAAGCGGCAGGACCGCCACCGGCCACCGGGCGCGTCATCAAGGCTGACATCCGGTAGGCACCTGCAGGAGGCATGCACAAAGGTTTCTGGGAAGCAGAAGGCCCGGACTGCATTCGCGGTCCGGGCCTTCTGCTGGGGTTTTCGGGGCTACTTGTTGCCGTCTTCGTCGAACTCGTCGGCGTCGTTGAGGTTGAGGTCCTCTTCGTCGAAGTCGTCTTCGTCGATCTCCACGTCAGGGGACGCATCGCTCTTGTAGGGGTCGGCTTCGCCGGCGTGCTTGGCCTTGGCAGCCAGGGCGGCCACCTCGGCGTCACGCTTCTTCGCTTCCCGCAGCAGTTCCTCCAGATTGGAGGCGTTGACCGGAATTTGGTCGGCCACGAATTCAAGCGTGGGAGTCAGCCGCGCAGTGATGTTGCGGCCCACCTCCTGCCGCAGCACACCCTTGGCCTTCTCCAGCCCTTTGGCAGCATCAGACTGCAAAGCCTGGTCCCCAAAGACGGTGTAGTAAACGGTGGCATGCTGAAGATCATTGGTCACGCGGGCATCGGTAACAGTAATGCCTTCAAGCCGCGGATCCTTAACCTTCCGGCTCAGGGCCTCAGCAACAACAACCTTAATCCGCTGCGCCATCTTGGCAGCACGTGCCGGATCAGCCATGAACAACTCCTAATAAAGATAAGAATTTGGGACGTACGACGGCGCAGGGCGCTTCCGTACACACGTTGGGTTTGGATGCCACGCACTTAGGCGAGTCTGGTAACGGACCCGGCGGGATTTATCCGGCGTCCCGGGAGTGGCATCGGGCCTACCGAAGCTGGGCGGCGAGGGATCGAAGATCCCAAGCCGCCCAGCGTAGGGGCGGGGCCGCCGGAAAAATCCCGACGGCCCCAAACAACAGACAGGCTAAACGCGCGGCTTCTCGCGCATCTCGAAGGTCTCGATGATGTCGCCTTCAACGATGTCGTTGTACGAGCCAAGGCCGATACCACACTCGAAGTCGGTGCGGACCTCGGTGGCGTCATCCTTGAAGCGCTTGAGCGTCTCAATGGTGAGGTTGTCACCGATGACCTTGCCGTCGCGGCTGATGCGTGCCTTGGTGTTACGGCGGATGATGCCGCTGCGGACGATCGAGCCTGCGATGTTCCCGAACTTGGAGGAGCGGAAGACTTCGCGGACCTCGGCGGTGCCCAGCTGGAATTCTTCGTATTCCGGCTTGAGCATGCCCTTGAGCGCCATCTCGATGTCATCGATTGCAGCGTAGATGACCGAGTAGAAGCGCATGTCCACGCCTTCGCGGTCTGCCAGTTCGGCAACCCGCTCGGCCGGCTTGACGTTGAAGCCGATGATGACGGCGGAGTCGACCGTTGCCAGGTTGACGTCGTTCTGCGTGATGGCACCAACACCGCGGTGGATGACGCGCAGCTGAACGCCTTCGCCGACGTCGATCTTGAGCAGGGCGTCCTCGAGGGCTTCCACGGCACCGGACACGTCACCCTTGAGGATGAGGTTGAGGGTGTCGATCTTGCCGTCGGCCACTGCCTGGTCGAAGTCTTCCAGGCTGATGCGCTTGCGGCGCTTGGCGAGCTGGGCGTTGCGGTCCGCGGCCTCACGCTTCTCGGCGATCTGGCGGGCCGTACGCTCATCGGAGGTCACCAGGAAGCTGTCACCGGCACGCGGCACGTTGGACAGGCCCAGGACCTGGACCGGACGGGACGGCAGCGCGACGTCGAGGGCTTCGCCGTCTTCGTCGAACATGGCGCGGACGCGGCCGTGGGCCGTGCCGGCCACGATCGTGTCGCCGACGGCCAGGGTACCGGACTGCACCAGGACGGTTGCCACCGCACCCCGACCCTTGTCCAGGTTGGCTTCGATGGCAATACCGCGGGCGGCCTTGTCCGGGTTGGCCCGGAGGTCCAGCGCAGCGTCGGCGGTCAGCAGCACAGCGTCGATCAGTTCGTCGATGTTCAGGTTCTGGCGGGCCGAGACCTCAACGAACATGGTGTCGCCACCGTATTCTTCCGGAACCAGGCCGTACTCGGTCAGCTGGCCCTTGACCTTGTCAGGGTTGGCGCCTTCCTTGTCGATCTTGTTCACGGCCACGACGATCGGCACGTTGGCGGCCTGGGCGTGGTTGAGCGCTTCAACGGTCTGCGGCATAACGCCGTCGTCCGCTGCGACCACCAGGATGGCGATGTCGGTGACCTTCGCACCACGGGCACGCATGGCGGTGAACGCCTCGTGGCCGGGAGTGTCGATGAAGGTGATGTCGCGCAGGGTGCCCTCATGCTCATGGCTGATCTGGTAGGCACCGATGTGCTGGGTGATGCCGCCGTGCTCGCCGGCCACGACGTCCGAGTTGCGAATGGCATCCAGCAACCGGGTCTTACCGTGGTCAACGTGGCCCATGACGGTGACCACCGGAGCGCGCGGCTCGAGTTCGTCGTCGCCCTCGGCTTCGAGTTCGGCTTCCACATCGATGTCGAAGGTGGACAGCAGCTCGCGCTCCTCGTCCTCCGGGGACACGACCTGCAGCTTGTAGCCCAGTTCCTCGCCCAGCAGCGCGAAGGTGTCCTCGTCCAGCGACTGGGTGGCGGTCGCCATTTCACCGAGGTGGAACAGCACGGTCACCAGTGCGGCGGGGTTTGCCTCGATCTTGTCGGCGAAGTCCGTGATAGAGGAGCCTCGGCGCAGCCGGATAACGGTGTTGCCGTCGCCGCGGGGTACGCTCACGCCACCCAGCGACGGTGCGCTCATCTGCTCAAGTTCCTGGCGCTTTGCGCGCTTCGACTTGCGCTGCTTGCCACGGCCTGCGCCGCCCTTGCCGAAGGCGCCCTGGGTGCCGCCGCGGCCGCGGCCGCCCTTGCCGAAGCCACCGCCAGCGGGAGCACCGCCTCCGGCACCGGGACCACCGGTTCCGGGAGCGCCACCCGGGCGTCCGGGACCACGGCCACCGCCACCGGGACGGCCTGCACCTGCCGGTGCGGGACGCTCAGTGCGGTTGGGCATCATGCCGGGAGTAGGACGCGGACCACCGGGGCGGGGTGCACCGGGACGGGGACCGCCGGCACCGGCTGCGGGACGGGGGCCACCTGCACCGGCAGCGGGGCGCGGACCACCCGGACGGGGACCACCGGCACCGGCAGCGGGACGCGGACCACCGGGACGGTCACCGTCGGTGCGGCCGCCACCCGGGCGGGGCATGCCCTGCGACGTGGCAAACGGGTTGTTGCCCGGACGGGGAGCGCGGTCACCGTCGCCGCCACGGCCGCGGGGCATGCCCTGCGAGGTGGCGAACGGGTTGTTGCCGGGACGGGGGCCGCCCGGCCGGGGCGCGTTGGAACCGGGAGTGGAGCCACCCGGGCGGGCGGCGGGGGTGTCAGCCTTGGGAGCCGGACGGGCACCGGGCTTTGCGCCGGTGGAGGGTGCTGCGGGCGCGGCGGGTGCAGCCGGAGCGCTGGCAGCAGGTGCCGACGGCGCGCTGGCAGCAGGTGCCGACGGGGCAGCCGCCTGGGCGGGGGCTGCGGGTGCCGGAGCCTTGGGAGCTGCCGGGCCTGGAGCCGGGGTTGACGGACGTGCTTCCGCGGCGGGTGCAGGTGCCTTGGGAGCAGCTGCAGGTGCTGCGCTCTTGGGGGCAGCTGCAGGTGCTGCGCTCTTGGGGGCAGCATCGGGGAAGGCGTTGCGCAGCTTGCGCACGACGGGGGCCTCAATGGTGGATGAGGCGGAGCGAACGAATTCGCCCAGTTCCTGCAGTTTCGTCACTGCATCTTTGGAAGTAATACCGAGCTCTTTCGCGAGCTCGTGTACGCGGACCTTGGCCACATTTCTCCTGTCTCGGTCCGCACCGAGCCAGGCACGAACCGTCTACTTCTTACTGCGGGCCCCAGCCGCGGATGCTGCATAAGGGCCCATTGCAGAGCGCAACAAAGTTGTCATCGTTACGCACTCATCGCTGGGAACTCATCGGGTTTCCATCAGATTTCTGACCCGCTTTCAGGTTGGACGGTTGGTGTCGCAGCCGCCGTGGCGCCTGTGACCATCGGACCTGACGTGATCCGGCGTTCCACGGCTTCGGTTCCGGTTGCTCCCCGAAGGGCGCGTCCGAACGCTCGCCGCTTTACTGCCAGAGCCAGGCACGATTCGCTGGGATGCAGCCATGCACCCCGGCCAGCCATCCGGCGTCGTTCATCCACCAGGACAGCGGTTGATCCACTGCCTTCGGCGACGAGCCGGAGTAACTCAGACCGCGGCCCCTTCTTCCGGCAACCGATGCAGGTGCGTTCCGGTTGACTCCCGCTGGTACGTACTTCTGCCACGGCAATCGTCCTGACGTTCATGTCTGCAGGCCATGGGCGCGCTCCTCCCCATCGGAAAGGGCACACTCAAGGCACACGGTTACCGGCCGTAAGGCGCGGTCCTATCTATTCTAGCCCCTCCGGGGCCTTCCGCCGGAACTGCCGGTCGGCTCCGGCGTGGCAGGATCCGGCCGGGCGGCGGGTCAGCTTTCCTTGGCCGTGGCGGCGTCGGAGACGATATCGATGCGCCACCCCGTGAGCTTCGCGGCCAGGCGGGCGTTCTGGCCCTCCTTGCCGATGGCGAGGGACAGCTGGTAGTCGGGGACAACCACGCGTGCTGACCGGGTGGCCTCATCCGTGATGGTGACCGAATTCACACGCGAGGGCGAGAGGGCGCTGGCGATGAACGTGGCCGGGTTCTCGCTGAAGTCAACGATGTCGATCTTTTCATCGTTGAGTTCGTTCATGACGGCGCGGACCCGGGAACCCATTTCACCGATGCAGGCTCCCTTGGCGTTGATCCCGGGAACGTTCGCCTTCACCGCGATCTTGGTCCGGTGGCCCGCTTCGCGGGCGAGTGCCACGATCTCCACGGAACGGTCCGCGATCTCCGGAACTTCCAGTTCGAAGAGCTTGCGCACAAGCCCCGGGTGGGAGCGGGACAGCGTGACGGACGGGCCCTTGGAGCCGCGGTGGACGTCAATGACCAGGGCACGGAGCCGGTTGCCGTGGATGTACTTCTCCCCCGGAACCTGCTCGGGCGGCGGAAGCAGCGCTTCCACTGAACCCAGGTTGACCTGGATCATGTGCGGGTTATTGCCCTGCTGGATGGTGCCTGAAACCAGTTCGCCCTCGCGGCCCTTGAATTCGCCGAGCACATTGTCGTCTTCAACGTCGCGCAGGCGCTGGAGGATGATCTGCCGGGCGGTGCTGGCGGCAATGCGCCCAAAACCCTCCGGCGTGTGCTCGAACTCGCCGATGGGCGCGCCGTCGTCGTCAATCTCCACAGCCCAAATGGTCACGTGGCCGCTCTTGCGGTCCAGCTCGGCCCGGGCCTTTTCGAAGGCGCCGGGAGACTTGTGGTAGGCCACCAGGAGCGCCTGCTCGATGGTGGGGATCAGGAGGTCCAGCGGGATTTCACGCTCACGCTCCAGAAGTCTCAGTGCGCTCATGTCAATATCCATCAGGCCTCCTCAGAAGGTCCATTGTGTTCAGGTTCCAGACCGCCCTCATTGAGGTGGCTGAATTCGATCTCGACTTTTCCGCTGCGGATCCTGTCGAAAGGAAGTTTGATGGGGTCGCCCTGCTTGGGCTTCATGCCCTTTTTAACGGCGATCTCCGGGACGATCGTCACGCCGGCGTCGTCCACCGACTGGATGCGGCCGGTGACGTTGTCACCCTGGATGACGTTCACCGTGACCATCCGGCCCCTGGCCCGGTGCCAGTGGCGGGGTTCGGTCAGGGGGCGCCCCACGCCGGGAGAGCTAACTTGGAGGTCGTAGGGGCGGCTGTCCATGCTGGGATCGTTGTCAAGGACGTCGGACAGGACCTTGGAAATGTCTGCGATGACATCGAGGCTTACGCCGCCCGTCTCCTCCTGCGGCAGGTCCACCACGACGTGGACCACCCGGTGGGACCCGGCAACGTTTATTTCCACGTCCTCGAGGTACAGCCTGTTGGCCAGGACAGAGGGTTCAAGGAGTGCCCTCAGCCGGGCAGCTTCCGGATTGTGTGCCGCTGCGGTCCCAGCCCTGCCAGTTCCGGTGTGGTCTGGTGAAGCCGTGGCTTCTGCATTGCTCACGATGCCGGCCGCCTCCCTATAGATGATGTGGTGTGTACTAGCGTAGCTATTTTACCGGCAGAACGGTGCACGGCGATCCCCCTCAGCCGTGGCACCATGGTCTGTTGTGAACGACGACAACCAGGAATACCAACCACGGATGCGCTATTTCCGGTACGCCGTCATCACCCTCGCAGCACTCCTTGTCCTCAGCCTGGGATTCGCCCTGATTCCCGCGGATCCGCCCGAGCCGCCCGCTCCCCCGTTCACGGAGCAGGCCCGCGCGGCCGCCCTGGCGGACGTCCTTGAACTCCGCGCCTCAGGGCTCCAGCTTGCTGCCGGAACGGCCGACGGCGCTGCTGCCGCCAGCTTGGACCGGGTTGTGACCTTGCTGACCATTCAGGCCCGCGCGCTCCTGCTGCCGGAGGCCGCTGCGTCGGCGGCCCCGTCGCCAACCACTGGCACCCCCACGCCGGCTCCTGCCGGGCTGACAGCTGCCGGACTTGCCACAGCCCTGGCCACCAGCGGTACGGAACGGCTCCGGGACGCGGAAACGGCCGACGGCGGGATGGCCCGCCTGCTGGCAGGGGCAGGCACAGCCCAGGTACTGGCAGCCAAAGAGCTCGCCACGGCAGCCGGCAGCCCCGACGCAGTCGCCGGTACCAACCAGGCCGTGCCGGGTGGCACCGCACCAACGGCACCGGCCGCGGCGGGTCCCGGCGCCACCGCGCCCGTGACACCAGGATCACCGTCCGCTGGGACAGCTGCAGCGTGCCCTTTTGTCCCGTCAGGCCAGGCTGCCGCCAGCGAGCAGGCACAGACCGGAGAACAGGCACAGTCCGGAGAGCAGGCACAGTCAGCTGGGCGGGCGGGGGCGGGCAGCGCCCTGGCAGCCCTGGCCGCCGCCGAGCTGGAAGTGGTCTACGGATACCAGGCGGCCCTGGCGCGGCTCCCCGCGGATGCTGCCGGGACGGCGTCGGAATTCCTGGGGCGGCACCAGGACCTTGTGGAGGATGCCGAAGCCGCCAGTCGCCTGTACTGCGCCGTTCCGCCGCCGCAGGAGCCGGGCTACGCGCTGGACCCCGGGTTTCTCGCTGCGCCCGCCGCCGGACTGGCGCGGCTGGAGGCTGCAACCCTTCCCGCATATGGAGACGTGGTGGCACTGACGGACGGCTCCGCCCGCACCTGGGCGATAGCGGGGCTGCAGGCGGCCGCGGCCCGGACAGTGCACTGGGGCGGGGACCCGGGCGCTGTTCCCGGAATGCACCTGGACGAGGCGCGGCTGCCTCTGCTGCCGCAGTAAGGGCAGGATTTCCGGGTCCCCCGCCCTGCCCGCGCCGGAAGTCCCGCCCGGGGCGCCTAGGCTGGACCTGATGAACCCGCCAGCAGCCGTACCTATCCCGCCGGACCTTACCGTCCGGTACAGCCGGAGCAGTGCAGGACGTGCCTGGCTTGCCTCGCTGCCGGACTTGATCCAGGGCCGGCTGGAGCAATGGCGCCTCGAAACGGACCTCCCCGCCGGCAGCCTCCCCTGGAACGGGCACGGCGGCGTGGTGGTACCGGTACGGCAGGCCGATGGTTCCGCGGCGGCCCTCAAAGTTGCCTTTCCGCACGACGAAGCCCGGGTTGAGCGGCACGCTCTGGAGCTGTGGGGTGGGGAGGGCGCGGTGGCCCTGCTCGAAGCGGACGCGGGCACGTGCACGTGCGCCATGCTCCTGCAGCGGCTGGACGCCGGCAGTTCGCTTGCCACAGTGCCTTTTGAGGCGGCTACCGAGGTGTGGGGCGGGCTGGTGCGGCAGTTGAGCCTCACTCCGGACCACCGGCCGCAGTGGCGGGAGTTCGACCACATTGCCGCCCGCGCCGAGCAGTGGAGCGATGACCTGCCCGCTGACTGGGAGCAGCTGGGCCGCCCGTTCCCCCGCTGGCTGCTGGAAGCCGCGCTGGAGGTTTGCCAGACGCGGGGTGCGGTGGGTCGGCGGTCCGGAAGGGATGTCCTGGTTCATACCGACCTGCATTTCCTCAATGTCCTGGCCAGGCCGGGCAGCTTGGACGGACGGCCGACGGCGGCGGACTATGCAGCCATCGACCCCCAGCCCATGATCGGCGAGCCCGAGTATGCCGTGGCACCCCTGCTGTGGAACCGGATCAGGGGATTGCCGGCCGGCGGCGCGGCCGAAGCCTTGCGGCGCCGGTGCGGCGACTTCAGCGCTGCCGCGGGACTGGATGGCGAGGTGGCCAGGCAGTGGGCCGTCGCCAGGGAGGTTGCCAACGCGCTGAGGTATGCCGGGAAGCCAGGCCATCAGGGCGACCTGGCACGTTCACTCTGGGTGGCCAGTACCCTGGCCGGCCGGACTTTGCCGGACCTGCCGCCGGTGCAGGAACTGCCGGAGCCCGGCGCGGCAGCCGGTACCGACTGACGATGTTATCCGCTCAGCTGCTGTGGACTGCGGCGAGGGCCGAGCCGACGGCTGCCACAGCAAGGCGCACTTCTTCTTCGGCCGTCTGCCAGTTGCTGACGGAGACACGCAGGATGTCCCGGTCGTGCCAGCGGGAGCCGGACATCCAGACCCTGCCGTCCTCGATGATGCGGGCCGTGACCGCGCGGGTGGTGCCATCGTCGCCGAAGGCCACGCACACCTGGGTGTAATCGACGTCGTTAAGGACCTCGGCGCCGTCAAGCCCGGCGAGCCCGGCGGCGATGTCCGAGGCGGCTGCCGCTAAACGGTGAACCTGCGCTGCCACGCCCTCGCGGCCAAGGCTCTTCAGGGCAGCCCAGACCGGCACGCCGCGTGCCCGGCGGGAAAGCTCGGGCACTTTCTCGAAGGGGTCCCCGGGCCCTTCGGCGTCGTGCACCAGGTAGCTGGCGTGCAGGCCCATGGCGGAGCGGAGGGCGTTGGCGTCGCGGACGATGGCGATTCCGCAGTCGTAGGGCACGTTCAGCGTCTTGTGCGCGTCGGTCGCCCACGAGTCGGCTTCCTCGTACCCGTTGGTCAGGTGGCGCAGTCCGGGGGCTGCTGCCGCCCACAACCCGAACGCGCCGTCGATATGCACCCAGGCGCCATGCTTCCTGGCGACGGCGATGGCCTCGGGAAACGGATCGAAGGCGCCGGAGTGCACATTGCCGGCCTGCAGGCACACCCGCCGATCCCCCGCCTTCCCGCAGCGCCGCGTCCAGCGCCTCGGGAAGCAGGCGTCCCTGCTGGTCTGCCGCCACCGCCGTTGGCTGCCCCAGCCCGAGGTAGCGCAGTCCGAGATCAACCGTGTCATGCCGTTCCCGGCCGACGAAGCAGCGGATGCGCGGGGCTCCGGCCAGCCCGTCCCGGTCCAGGTCCCAGCCGGCGTCGGCGAGGAGCCGCCACCGGGCGGCCGCCATTCCGGTGAAGTTCGCCATCGTGGCGCCGGTTACGAACCCGACGTCGGACTCCGGGGGCAGGCCCAGCAGTTCCAGCAGCCAGGCGCCCGCACTTTCTTCGATGGCCGCGGCGGCCGGGGTGGCATAGCGGAGGCCGGCGTTTTGGTCCCACGCGCTGACAAGCCAGTCCGAAGCGAGTGCCGCCGGCAGTGTGCCGCCGATAACCCAGCCAAAGAAGCGGCCGGACGGCATGGCCATCAGCCCGGGCCCAGCGCTCCGGGCGAGGAAGTCCACCACTTCTTCGGCCGGCATTCCGTGCCGGGGAAGGGGGCCGCCGAAGACGCCGGCCAGGTCATGCGCAGTGGCGCTTGGTCCTACCGGCCGCTCGGAAAGGCTGTGCAGCCACCCCGTGGCGTGATGAAGGGCGGCTGCCAGGGCCCGGGCGTAGTCATCGTCGCCGTGTGACATACCTGCATGCTACGCCTGCTCCCGCGGGACCTCGAGGACCGGTTCCCCCTTACTCAGTGCGGAAATCAGGCGAAGTTCTCCTGCCAGATGTCATAGCCCAGTTTGATGATGAGGGCCGCCACCACCGCCAGGAAGACGATGCGGACAAACTTGCTCCCCTGCTTGACGGCAGTCCGCGCGCCGAGATAGCCGCCGGCCATGTTCGACGCGCCCAGCAGCAGGCCAAGCCCCCACAGGATGGAGCCGTGCGGCATGAAGAACAACAGGGCGCCGGCGTTGGTGGCCATGTTCACGATCTTTGCCTTGGCGCTGGCCTCGAGGAAGGCGTAGCCCATGGCCGAAACCAGCGCGATGACCAGGAAGGATCCGGTACCCGGTCCGATCAGGCCGTCGTAGAAGCCGATGACCGCGCCGATCAGGCATGCCACCACATAGTGCTTGTGGCCGTCATGGCGCAGCGCGGTGATGTCACCGACGTCGGGCTTAAGCGCCGTGAAGAGGGCGACGGCAACCAGGGCCGCGACGATGATGGGTTTGAAGACGTTGGCCGGCAACGTGGCCGCGAGCACTGCCCCGCCGAAACTTCCCGCCAGGGCGATCACCGCCATGGGGAGGGCCGTCCTAAGGTCCGGCCCCACCCGGCGGTAATACGTGGTGGCACTGGTGGCCGTTCCGAAGATCGAGCCCAGCTTGTTGGTGGCCAGCGCCTGCACCGGCGTGATGCCGGGAACCAGCAGGAGGGCGGGGAGCTGGATCAGACCGCCCCCGCCCACCACGGCATCCACCCAGCCGGCAGCGAAGCCTGCCAGCACCAGCAGGAGCAGCGTTGTCAGTTGGAGGGATTCAAGTCCAAATTCCACTGCCGCGGTTCAGCTGTTGCGGACGGCGTTGACCACGTAGTCAACGGCCTTATCAACCGCCACGTTTTCCGCTTCGCCTGTTCGCCGGTCCTTGATCTCCACCACGCCATCCACCAGTCCGCGGCCGACCGCCAGGATGGTGGGAACGCCCACGAGTTCCGCGTCGCCGAACTTCACGCCGGGCGATACCTTGGGGCGGTCGTCGTAGATGACCGTTAGGCCTGCCGCCTCAAGGTCCAGTGACAGCTGTTCAGCGGTGGCGAAGATGTCCTCGCCCTTGCCGACGGCCACGACGTGGATGTCCGCAGGCGCCACGGCACGGGGCCAGACCAGGCCCTTGGCATCATGGTTGGACTCGGCCAGCGCTGCCACGGCCCGGGTGACGCCCACGCCGTAGGAGCCCATGGTGACCGTGACCTGCTTGCCGTTCTGGTCCAGGACCTTCAGGTCCAGGGCCTCGGCGTACTTCCTGCCCAGTTGGAAGATATGGCCCATTTCAATGCCGCGCGCCGTCTCCAGGGGGCCCGAGCCGTCGGGCGCGGGGTCACCGGCACGCACCTCGGTGCACTCGATGACGCCGTCCCAGGTGAAGTCGCGTCCGGCCACCAGGCCGTAGACGTGCTTGCCGGCCTCGTTGGCACCCGTGATCCAGGCGGTGCCGCTGACAACGCGGGGGTCCACCAGGTAGGGCAGTTTGGCGGCGCCTTCGGACCCCAGCAGGGCCTGGTCCAGGGACATGCCTGGGCCGAGGTAGCCCTTGACGATCAGCGGGTGCTTCTTCAGGTCCTCTTCGCCTGCGGCCTCCAGTCCGATCTCGCCTGCGACCGGCAGGAAGGCTCCGATGTTTGCCTCGACGCGCTTGAGGTCCACGGCGCGGTCGCCGGGTACACCGATGACGACAATCTGGCGCTCGCCCGTGGGCAGCGTGACGGCGAGGACCACGTTCTTGAGGGTGTCGGCGGCAGTCCAGTCGCGGCCGTCGGGACGCGGGAAAATCTGGTTCGAGGCGGCCACCAGGGTTTCAATGGTGGGGGTGTCCGGGGTGTCGAGCACCTGGGCCGCGGGGGCGTCGCTGAAGTCGATCTCCTCGGGGACCACGGTGGTTACGGCCTCGACGTTCGCTGCATAGCCGGATGCCGATCGGACGAAGGTGTCCTCGCCAATCTCCGTGGGGTACAGGAATTCCTCGCTCCTGGAGCCGCCCATGGCGCCGGCGGTGGCTGCGACCGGGACAACCTCCAGGCCAAGCCGCGCAAAGATCTTCAGGTAGGCGGAGCGGTGGGCGGCGTAGCTGGCGTCCAGGCCGGCGTCGTCAACATCGAAAGAGTAGGAATCCTTCATGATGAACTCGCGCCCGCGCAGCAGGCCTGCGCGGGGACGGGCCTCATCACGGTACTTGTTCTGGATCTGGTAGAGGCTCAGGGGCAGGTCCTTGTACGAGGAGTACAGGTCCTTGACCAGCAGCGTGAACATTTCCTCGTGCGTGGGGGCCAGGAGGTAATCAGCGCCCTTGCGGTCCTGGAGGCGGAACAGGCCCTCACCGTATTCGGTCCAGCGGTTGGTTGCCTCATACGGCTCACGCGGCAGCAGCGCCGGGAAGTGGACTTCCTGGGCTCCAATAGCCGCCATCTCCTCACGGATGATGTCCTCGACCTTGCGCAGGACACTGAGCCCCAGCGGAAGCCAGGTGTAGATGCCGGGGGCTGCGCGGCGGATGTATCCGGCGCGGACCAGGAGCTTGTGGCTGGCGACCTCGGCGTCGACGGGATCTTCACGCAGGGTGCGCAGGAAAAGCTGGGACAGTCTTAGGACCACGGGTGGTATCCGTTTCTGGGGAAGTGCTGGATCAGCAGGGCCGGACAATTTTCGTCTGGGTACTAATCTACCGGCACCCGGCCCCCGCTCCCGACTGTGGCCGGCACCGGTCGGACACATCCGGCGCCGGACACAGTAGAGCCACGCCCGGAATAACAAAGCCCCTGGCCCCCCAGTGAGGCTGGTCATCGCATCCGGGCGTGGCTCAACGCCGTTATCGCCCAAGTACTGGTGAGGACTGGTGAGACCGCCCAAACCACTCCAGCGCAGCTAGATCGAACCTATGTGATGGCCCCCACGTTGACAAGTATTTTTCGGTTCGGGACCCATTGACGGGCAGCAGAGCGGTGCCTAGCTTTAATTCATCAGGTGGTGAATTCCAGGGCCAGTAAGGTGCCCGGTAGCCTGTACGACGGCGGAGGCGGGCATGTCCCACGCGGCAACCCAACCACAACACCGTGACTCCTCTGTGGCCGTGGCCGCCTCGGGACTGATGGTCACGCGGGGCAGGCTGCAGGTCCTCCGGGGACTGGACTTCACCGTCCCTGCAGGACGGATCACCGGGCTGCTGGGACCGTCCGGCAGCGGCAAAACCACCCTCATGCGCGCCATTGTGGGGGCCCAGGTTGTCTCGTCCGGGACAGTGCACGTCCTGGGGGTGCTGGCGGGCAGTGCCGTACTGCGGCACCGGGTGGGCTACGTGACCCAGTCTCCAAGCGTGTATCCGGACCTTACGGTGGAAGCGAACGTGCGGTACTTCGGTGCCATGCACCGGAAAGGCAAAGCCGACGCGGCAGAGGCAATCGCCGCCGTCGGCCTGGAAAGGGAGGCCCGCCAGAAGACGGCGAACCTCTCCGGCGGCCAGCTCAGCCGCGCCTCACTGGCGTGCGCGCTGGTGGCGCGACCCAGGCTGCTGGTACTGGACGAACCCACCGTGGGCCTGGATCCGGTGCTCCGGGCGGACCTCTGGAGCCGGTTCCGGTCCATGGCGGAGGCGGGGACCACGCTCCTGGTGTCAAGCCATGTCATGGAGGAAGCCAGCCATTGCCACACGCTGCTGCTTCTCCGCGAGGGCCTGCTGTTGGCGCAGCTGACTCCCGACGAGCTGGGCAGGCGCGGGCACAGCAGTGACCTGGAGCAGGCGTTCCTTTCCATCATCCGCGAATCCGGTGGCGGCCGCGGGGACCAGGCGCCGGCAGAGGACGCGGGCAGCGGCCAGGGGCACCGCGGTGCTGGACCAGACAGGAGTGCAGGGTAATGGACGCCATGATGCTGTTGGCCACCGCAGGCCGCGTTTTGGACCAGCTGCGCCATGACCGGCGGAGCATCGCCCTTATTCTGGTGGTTCCGGCGCTCCTGCTCACGGCGGTCTATTACCTCTTCGAGAACGAGGCGCTTCCGCCGGGAATGCCGCGCACCTTCGACCGGGTGGGCCTCATGATGCTGGCGATCTTTCCGTTCGTGGTGATGTTCCTGGTCACCTCCATCACGATGCTCCGGGAACGGACTTCCGGGACGCTGGAACGGCTGCTCACAACGCCGGTGCATAAAGCGGACCTGCTGTTCGGCTACGGCCTGGCGTTTTCCATCATGGCGGCCCTGCAATCGATGGTGGCAACCGCCGTGGCCTACTGGATCTTCAGCCTGGACATCGAAGGCCCGCCGGGCTACGTGGTGATGATCGCCGTGATCAATGCCGTACTGGGCGTGGCGCTGGGCCTGCTGTGTTCCGCCTTCGCCAGGACAGAGTTCCAGGCGGTGCAGTTCATGCCGGTGGTGGTGGTCCCGCAGATCCTGCTGTGCGGGCTGTTCGTGCCCCGTGACCGGATGAATGACGTCCTGGAGTCAGTCTCCAACGTCCTTCCCCTGACATTCTCCGTGGACGCACTCCAGGAAATCGCGGCCCATCCGGAGGCCACCGGACAGCTCTGGGAGGATGCCGGCATCATGGTTGCCATTGTCCTGGCCGTACTGGTGCTCGCATCACTGACGCTGCGCAGGCGCAGCGCATGACGTCTCCCGGACCTGGTGGTGCCACGGCCAGGCGGGGACGCCGGGGCGGCGCCGCCGTATCCCGTGAGCACATTCTCGACGCCGCCAGGCGGTTGTTCGCCGAACATGGCTTTGAGGGGACAAGCCTTCGCCAGGTTGCCCGTGCGGCAGGCGTTGACCCGGCCATGATCCACCACTTCTTCAAGGGCAAGGACGAACTCTTCGCCCTGAGCGTGGAGCTGCCGGCCGACCCCGAGGAGGTCCTTCGCGGGGTGGCGGACACGGACCCCGGCCAGCGGGCCGAGCTGCTCGTGCGCACCGTCCTGCACCTGTGGGAAAGCCCCGCGCAGGCGAGCCTGGTTGCGTTCCTGCGCGGAACACTCGGATCCCGGGCGAAGACAACACTTCTTCGGGAGATGGTGGGCCGCACCATCATCAGCCGCATCATCGCCGGCGTACCAGGGCTGCCCGCAGAGGTGGCCCTGCGCGGGGACCTGGTGGCAAGCCAGATGGTGGGACTGATGATGGTCCGCTACGTGGTCCGGATTGAACCCCTGGCGTCTGCGCGGCAGGACGAGGTGGTCCGGCTCGTCGCCCCCACCGTGCAGCGGTACCTCACCGGCGACCTATTTGAGCAGGGCCGCCGCTGAGTCCAGGAGCGCGCCGGTGCGGGCAACAGCTTCCGCCTCGCTCTCGCCGCCAGCGGCGACAGCCGTGAACAGCACGCCCTGCTGCAATGCCTGTGCCGTGATCATGGACTGCACCTGGCCGTCCGGCAGGAAAGTGTCCGTGCGGAAGGCCAGAGTGCCCGGAATCGTCCCCACTGCCTCCAGCGGCGTCAGCGTGACGTCCGCTGTCACACCGGACACGGTCATGGTCATGGCGGAACAGGCTGCCAGTTGTTGCTCCTGCGCGGCGGCTCCGGCGACGAACGCTTCGTCAAGGCCCGTCGCGAGCGTCAGCATGGTCATTGAACCGGCGGCGGTGTCCAGGCTCTGGCCCACCGCCATGACGGCGTCATCCAGGGCCGGGACCCCGGTGGAGGCGGCCATTTCCTTGCACTCCGCGGGCTGGACGTCCATGGATGCGATGAGGGCCTTACCCTGCTCAATGCTCCCGGCGAGGTCGGAGCTGGCCATGACCGACAGTTTCCTGCCGTTGGAGTCCTGCAACTGTGCCAGGACGGCGGACAGCTCCTCCGCCGTGTAAACCTTCGGCTCGGGGGTGGGGGTTGGTGTTGGGGTTGGGGCGGAAGCTGTGGTTGCCGCCGGGGCGTCCGTGGTGGCTTCGGAGCCGGTGGCCGGAGCGGATGCGCCGCCGCAGGAAGTGATTGTCATGGCAAGCAGGGCTGTGGCCGCAAAAGTTCCCAGCACGGACGTCTTCAATTTTCCCCCAATATTCAGATTCAAGCCTGCGATGGCCGGCTAAAAGAGAACTGTAGCGAAGGTTCCCACCTGGCGGAAACCGACGCGCTCGTAGGTTGAGCGAGCCCGGACGTTAAAGCCGTTGACGTACAGGCTGGTGATGGGTGCCACCTTTTGTGCGTGCTCCACCACCGCAGACATGTAGCCGGAACTGAGCCCCTTCCCGCGGAAGAGCGGATTCATCCACACGCCCTGGACCTGGGTGACCTCGGAGGTGACCGCCCCGAGTTCGGCCTTGAACACCACCTCCTGGGCCTCATTGAGGTGCACCAGGGAATGGCCCTGCCGGATGAGGCCCTCCACGCGGCGGCTGTAGAACTCCCTGCCGCCGAGGTAAGGCGAATACCCTACCTCCTCCTCGAACATGGCGGCGCAGGCAGGAAGGATCCGGTCGAAATCCGCGAGGCTCCCCAGCCCAAGCCCGGGATTGGGCTCCACGCACGGTGGCCCGTCGATGATCATCAGCGGCTGGTCCTCACGGACTTCATGCGCCCGGTGCCCCAGTTCCAAGAGTTCGGCGTAAATGGCCAGCACCGCGGGCGCCGGCCCGAAGGCGGAGGCGTAGCGGCGCCCGGACCTGTTCGCCGCGCCGGCAACCGCCCCGGCCAGGGCTGGGTCCAGTTGGACCGGCACCAGGTTGGCGCCTGCCCAGCATGCACCCACCAGCACGCCGTCGTCGAAAACCCCGATAATCCCGGCGCCGCCGCTGGTGGGCGCCGCTGTGCCGACAGCCCGCAGATGGGCAAGGATGAACACATTGGCCACCGGGTCCTGGTGCGCAAGCGACTTCAGCGCCGCGGTGTCCTGGCCGTCCAACGTACGGACGGAGAGCCCGGGCGGATCAGGAGCGTCCCTACGAGACGCTAACCACGGGGCTACCCTTGACAGCATCTTCGCCATCGGCCTCCCCCATCTCTTCCGCGATACGCATGGCCTCTTCGATCAGTGTCTCAACAATCGCGCTCTCGGGGACAGTCTTGATGACTTCGCCCTTCACAAAAATCTGGCCCTTGCCGTTGCCGGAGGCAACGCCCAGGTCGGCTTCCCGCGCCTCTCCCGGTCCATTCACAACGCAGCCCATCACGGCCACCCGGAGCGGGATTTCCATTCCCTCGAGTCCGGCGGTGACCTGTTCGGCCAAGGTGTACACGTCCACCTGGGCACGTCCGCAGGAGGGGCAGGAGACGATTTCGAGTTTGCGGGGGCGCAGGTTGAGCGATTGCAGGATCTGGTTTCCCACCTTGATCTCTTCCACCGGCGGAGCCGAGAGGGAGACGCGGATGGTGTCGCCGATGCCGCGGGACAGCAGCGCTCCGAAGGCGGTTGCCGACTTGATGGTTCCCTGGAAGGCTGGTCCGGCCTCGGTCACGCCAAGGTGCAGGGGCCAGTCGCCCTTCTCCGCCAGCATTTCATAGGCGGCCACCATGACCACCGGATCGTTGTGCTTCACGGAAATCTTGAAGTCGTGGAATCCGTGCTCCTCGAACAGGGACGCCTCCCAGACGGCGGACTCCACCAGGGCCTCGGGGGTGGCCTTGCCGTACTTCTTGAGGATCCCGGGTTCCAGCGAACCGGCGTTCACGCCGATGCGGATGGACGTGCCGTGGTCGCGTGCGGCGGCGGCGATTTCCTTGACCTGGTCATCGAACTTGCGGATATTTCCGGGGTTTACCCGGACGGCGGCGCAGCCGGCCTCGATGGCGGCAAACACATACTTCGGCTGGAAGTGGATGTCCGCGATGACCGGGATCTGGGACTTCCGGGCAATGATGGGCAGCGCCTCGGCGTCGTCCGCGGACGGGCAGGCAACACGCACAATGTCGCACCCTGATGCCGTCAGCTCAGCGATCTGCTGCAGGGTCGCGTTGATGTCAGTGGTGGGCGTGGTGGTCATGGACTGCACGCTGATGGGATAGTCCGAGCCGACTCCGACGGAACCGACTTTGATCTGGCGCGTCTTCCGGCGGGGGGCAAGGACGGGTGGCGGGGCGGACGGCATTCCCAGGCTGACCGAGGTCACGTGGACTCCTAAAGGTAAAAAGTGGAAACGGCTTAGGCGGTGAGCCCGGCGAGCATGCCGGTGACCGGAGACCATTCAGTGATGCGGATTCCGGCGATGACTCCGGCAGCAGCGAACGGGTCCTGCTTCAGGATCGAGTTGAGTGCTGCTTCGTCCGTTGCCTTGAAGATCAGGAGCGCGCCTGCGCCGTCGCCGTAGGGTCCGCTGGCCAGGATGGCTCCGTCCTGGGCCAGGGTGCCGGTCCATTCTCGGTGGGCGGGCCGTGCCTCGTTCCGGGCTTCGGCGGAATCGGCGGCGTAAACGTACTCAACGGCAAAAACTGTCATACTGCTACCCTATCGCCCTGCCTGCCCTACCACCCATCCCGCAGGCTGTCCGGCCGTGCGGGAAGGTACCCGGCGGGATGCTAGGTGAGGAACAGGACCTTGGTGGCAGCAGCGATTCCTGCGGCCCAGAGCATCGACGTGAGGGTCCCGATGATGAAGCGCTCCGCAGCTACCGGCGTCTCCTTCAGCTCGGCGAACCTGCCAAGGCCTTTGACGGCCACGATATAGGCGATGGCGACCGGCTGGCCGGTGAGGATGGCAAGGCACACGCCCAGCCGCTCCAGGATGCCAATGATGGCCCCGCCGCGCAGGATCCGCTGGCTGGGGACCGCCGGCCCGGCAGGCGCAGCGTCTGAGGCCGGCCGGCCGGGTTCAGCGGTGAGTTCACCGTCCACATTCTGGTGGGGCGTGTCCGGCCGGTGCCCGGTAGAACGGTCCACCGTGACGTCCGCGGCGGGGTCCTCGGCCGCCCTCCGCGCCTCTTCCGCCGCCTTCGCCGCGTCCGCCTTGTCGTCGATGGTGCGGGCGAGCTTGAAGACGAACGCCGTGACAGGCCATCCGCCAAACCCGGCCAGCAGCAGGGCGGCAGCGATCCAGAATGCAGTCAACGGTCTCCTTCGGTCTGGCCAGGTTCAGTGTGGGTGCCTTTGGGACGGGAGCCGGCAGCCACCAGGGAGTGGGCATGGACAAGGAGCATGGAAGCTGCCGGCCTGGCAGCCCATTCTTCCTGCCATCCGGACCTCAGCACGGTACGGCTCACCGATTGTTCCGTAATTCCCAGTTCCCCGGCCACGAGTTTCTGGCCACCGTGCCTGCCTGCCCCGCCCTCCAGTGCGCGCAGCCGGTCTACTACGCGCCACTGCGCAGGGGTCCGCTGCTGCACCAGGCGCCCGATCAAACGAAGCACCGCCTGCGCATTTGCGCTCGCCATGTCACCTTCCTGGGCTGGGGTCCGGGTATCACCACCCATCGTCCCGGCCACCACTGACAACGGAACCTGGCTGGCCGCACCCTTCGCCAGTTCCACAGCTTTGCGCGCCGCCACAAAGGCGCTCCCGGAGCCTTCACGAGGGCTGCCGCCAGGGGCAAGTTGTACGTTTCCCAATCCGATCCCCACATACCAGTGCCCGCCCCGCAGCGCATGCAGGGCTACATCCACCACCTCGTCGGCGGAGGCCAGCACGCCCTGGAGTTCGTCACCCACGGAGCGTTCAAAAGTGGCGGGCGTCAGCCTTGCCAGGTCCGAGATGAGCTCCGGCACCCGGTCCACATCGGAGGTGCTGCCGCGCTGGTCGATCGTCAGGACATACATGATTCAACCGTAAGCGGCTGATCGTCATCAATCAATCGGAATTAGCTGATTTTCTGATATCAGCCATCAACGGCTGATATGGACCCGTCATTGGGCAGGGCGGGAACCGGCTCCGCGGAAGAAGGGGCGCCGCCATCAGCCGAAGAGGTTCACAGGTTTCACGATGTCGGCGTAGATCAGCAGGGCACTCATTCCCATGAGCAGGGCCGCCACCACGTATGTGACGGGAAGCAGTTTCGCGATATCGAACGCCCCGGGATCAGGCCGGCCAAACAGTTTTGCCACCTGGCGCCGGGCACCTTCGTAGAGTGCCCCGGCAACGTGGCCGCCATCGAGCGGCAGGAGCGGGACCAGGTTGAAAACTGCCAGCGCGAAGTTGAGCCCGGCCAGCAGGCCAATCAGGGTGGCCACCCGGGACTGGACCGGGATCTCTTCCATCGCGGCCACTTCGCCGGCAACCCGGCCCACGCCCACCACGCTGATGGGGCCGTTGGGGTCCCGCGGTTCCTCACTGAATGCCGCCTTCGCAACACCCACCACCCGCGCCGGCAGATTGAAGATGACTCCGGCCACCTGGCGGATGTTCTCCCCCGCCATCGGAAGGACGGACGACGCCGGCTGCGGCACCAACTCCGTCTGCGCGCCAATGCCCAGGAAGCCTACGTCCTGGTACAGGAGGGTGCCGGCGTCGTCCGTTGCCTGCCTGCCGTCGGCGCCGATGATGGGCCGGGCGGACAGGACCGGCGTCACCGTGGTGGAAACGGAGGCGCCGTCCCGCTCCACGGTGATGTCCACTTCCCGGCCGGCGGAGGCACGGATCCACTCTGTCAGCTGGTCCCAGCTGGTGACCGCCTTCCCGTCAAAGGAGGTGACGGTGTCGTTGGGTTGAAGTCCTGCCGCGGCGGCCGGGGTCAACTGGCAGTCCGCAGAGTCCGGGTCCACCGTTTCGCCCGCTGCCACCTGGCATTTGGACACGTCCGAGATAGTGGTGGTAGCCGTTGCCATGCCGAAGCCCATCAGCAGGACGGCAGTGAGGATCAGGCCGAGGACCATGTTCATGGCCGGCCCGCCGAGCATGACGATGATCTTCTTCCACACAGGAAGCCGGTAAAAGACCCGGTTCGCGTCGCCGGGGCCAACTTCCTCATGTGCCAGGGAGCGTGCTTCCGTTGCGAGCGTCTGGAACATTCCGGTGCTTGAGGGTCGGACCGAGCCATCCTCTTTGTTGGGCGGGTACATGCCGATCATGGACACGTAGCCGCCCAGCGGGATGGCCTTGATCCCGTACTCGGTCTCGCCTTTCCGCCGGGACCACAGGGTGGGGCCGAAGCCGATCATGTACTTGGTGACCCGAACCTTGAAGAGCTTGGCCGGTACCAGGTGGCCCACTTCATGGAGCGCGATGGAGGCAGCGATGCCGATGGCCACGAACACGACGCCGAGGACAAAAAGGAGAACGGGGGTCATAGAGGGTGCTGCTGCTTCCTAGAGACTGCTGACTGCTAAACGTTCATGGGCGCGGGACCGTGCCCACCCTTCAGCATCCAGCACTGATTCCAGCGTCAGCCGGGAGGAACCTGAGTGTTCACTGAGGACACTATCCACGGTATCCACGATGTCCGTGAAGCGGATGCGGCCCGCGTGGAAGGCCATCACGGCCTCCTCGTTTGCGGCATTGAAGACCGCTGGGAAGGTGCTCCCCTGCCGTGCTGCGTCCTTGGCGAGGTTGACGGCGGGGAACGCCGCCGCGTCCAGCGGCTCGAAGGTCCAGGTGACTGAGTTGGTCCAGTCACAAGCGGCGGCAGCCTTGGGCACCCTGTCCGGCCAGCCCAGCCCGAGCGCGATGGGCAGGCGCATGTCCGGCGGCGATGCCTGGGCGATGACGGATCCGTCAATGAACTGGACCATGGAGTGCACCACTGACTGCGGGTGGACCACCACGTCGATCCGGTCCAGCGGAACATCGAACAGCAGGTGCGCCTCGATGACCTCAAGGCCCTTGTTCACCAGCGTGGCCGAGTTGGTGGTGACCATGACGCCCATATCCCAGGTGGGGTGCGCCAGGGCTTCCTGCGGGGTAACGCCGTGGAGGTCTTCGCGGCTCCTGCCCCGGAAAGGCCCGCCCGAGGCCGTGAGGATCAGTTTCTCCACTTCCGCGGTGGATCCGGACCGCAGGCACTGGGCGATGGCGGAGTGCTCGGAGTCAACGGGCACGATTTGGCCTTCCCGCGCTGCGGCCTTGACCAGTTCTCCGCCCACGATGAGCGATTCCTTGTTGGCAAGCGCCAGGGTGGCGCCTGATTTCAGTGCCGCCAGGGTGGGAGCAAGCCCGATGGACCCGGTGATGCCGTTGAGCACCACGTCCGCCTCGATTTCGGCGATCCGGGTGGAGGCATCGGGGCCGGCAATGATTTCCGGCCGGTAGCCCGGCATTCCGGCCGCGGCTGCCGCTCCGGCAATCAGCGACTCCAGTTGCCGCGGATCGCCCCCGGCGATGCCAACCGCGGAAGCACCGGTCTGGACAGCCTGCCTGGCCAGGAGTTCAAGGTTGCCGCCGCCCGCGCTGAGTGCCACGACCTTGAAGAGGTGCGGGGCGCCGTCGACGACGTCAATCGCCTGGGTGCCGATGGAACCGGTGGATCCGAGGAGGACGACTCTGCGCTGCATTGCTTAAGTATCCCGCACCATTCTTGACCTCCTGACGGCCCGGCGTAACGTGGATCCCGTGGACTGGCTGTCATGGTTCGATGCGCCGGAATACGAGTTCGCCCGGCAGGTGCTGCAACGGGGCGTCGCCGCGCTCTTCTTCGTGGCGTTCCTCTCCTCGCTCAACCAGTTCCCTGCGCTGCTGGGCGAACGCGGGCTTCTGCCGGTCCCGGAATACGTCGGCGCCTTCAACAGGATGCGCCGGCCCACCCTGTTCCGCTGGCGGTACTCGGACCGGCTGTTGCGGGTTGTCTGCGCCACGGGGCTGGTGGTATCCGCACTGCTGGTGGCGGGGATTCCGCAACTCGGACCGCCGTGGGTGCCGCTCATTGCCTTCCTGGCCCTCTGGCTGCTGTACATGTCGATCGTCAACGTTGGCCAGACGTTCTACGGCTTCGGCTGGGAAATGCTGCTCCTGGAAGCCGGCTTCACCGTAGCCTTTCTGGGTTCCAACCAGACAGACCCGCCCCGCACCATCCTGCTCCTGATTGCATGGCTGGTGTTCCGGCTGGAATTCGGCGCCGGGATGATCAAGATCCGGGGTGGCCGGGAATGGCGGGACCTGACGGCGCTGTACTACCACCACGAGACGCAGCCGATGCCAGGCCCGCTGAGCCGGCAGGCCCACCTGCTGCCCAAGCCCCTGCACAAGGTGGAAGTGCTGGGCAACCACTTCGCCCAGCTGGTGGTCCCGTTCTTCCTGTTCGCGCCGCAGCCCGTTGCCAGCGTGGCGGCAGGCATCATCATTGCCACCCAGCTGTGGCTGGTGGCCAGCGGAAACTTCGCCTGGCTGAACTGGATTGCGATCGTCCTGGCCTTCGCAGCGGTCAGCGACCCGGTGGCCCACGCCGTCATCCCCGCGATTCCCCTGGACTGGCACAGCGGGACGCAGGAGACGCCGGCCTGGTGGCTGGCCATCACCCTCGCTGCCACGGTGCTGCTCGTGGTGCTCAGTTACTGGCCGCTGCGGAACCTGTTCTCGAGCCGGCAGCTGATGAACGCCAGCTTCAACCGGTGGCAGCTGGTCAACACGTACGGCGCGTTCGGCACCGTTACCAAGAAGCGGATCGAAATCGTGGTGGAGGGAACTATGGATGAGGAGCCGGACGATTCCTCCTGGCGCGAGTACGGGTTCAAGGGCAAGCCCGGGGATTTGCGGCGGATTCCGCGGCAGTGGGCGCCCTACCACCTCCGGCTGGACTGGCTGATGTGGTTCCTGCCGCTGCGCACCGTGCATGAGGAGTGGTTCTACGCGTTCCTCGGCAAGCTCTTGGAGGCGGACCGGCAGACGCTGCGGCTCCTGCGCCATGACCCGTTCGACGGCGGGGCGCCGCGCTGGGTGCGCGTCCGCAGCTACCACTACCGTTTCGCCACCCGGCGGGAGTTCCGCGAGACCGGGAACCGCTGGGTGCGGACTCTGCTTTACGAACCGATACCGCCGCTGTCGCTGCGCCGGTCACCGGGGCGGCGCAGGTAACGAGGCGGCGCAGGCAACGGGGCGCGAACGCCCTAGGCGTGTTCACCCGCGCGGCGGATGACGGCCTCGGCGTGCTGAAGGAGGGGGCCGTCGATCATCTTTCCGTTGTACTGGAAGACCCCGGAACCGGCGGCACGGGCAGCCTGCAGCAGGGCCGCGGCCTCTGTGACCTCGGCCTCGGAGGGCGCGTATGCGCCGCGCACCACGGAAGCCTGGCTGGGATGGATGCACGCCTTCGAGCTGAAGCCTGACGCCACGGCGTCCGCCGTTTCCGAAGCCAGTCCGCCAAGGTCCGGAATGTTCACATAGACCGCGTCCACGGCCTCCTTGCCGAACGCACGGGCCGCCAGCAGCACCGACGACCGTGCGTGCAGCGCCACTGCCCGGTAGCCGCCGTCGTCCTTCCTGCTGGATGTTCCCCCCAGGGTTGCCAGCAGGTCCTCGGCTCCCCACATCAGTGCCACCACATTGGGCGCGGCGGCAATGGCGGGGGCGTTCAGGACGCCCACGGCCGTCTCGCACAGCGCGATGACCTGGTAGTCCGCCAGCGCCTCCAGCTGTTCGGCAGTCTCCGCCTTGGCAAGCATGACGGTCCGGTAGGGGGTGTGGGCCAGGCAGTGGAGGTCCTTTTCGAACTCCTCGGTCCCCGCAGGGTTCACGCGCACGATCGTCCGGCTCGGGTCCAGTTCCGGCTCGTCGCCCGTTGCCCCCACCTGGGCGAGGATGGCACCGCGGGCCCGCTGCTTGTCCGCCGGGGCCACGGCATCCTCGAGGTCCAGGATCACGGCGTCTGCGCGTGTGGCAGCCTTCTGGTAGCGTTCGGGCCGGTCAGCGGGGCAGAAAAGCAGGGCGGGTCCCATCACAAAGGTCATACCGGCATTGTCTCCTGTCCGTCCCGGTGGCCGCTTCCCCGGCCGACGCCTTCTTTCTCCTCCCCGCCGTTCCCCTGTCCGGCGCGCTGCCGCGCATGCGCCTCACGGGTCCACATCAGGCAGCTCCGCGTTGCCAGCGCCACCACGGTGCCGTCCTGGTTCCTGCCGGTGTGCCGCATTGTGACGATCCCCTGTCCCGGCCGTGAACCGGACAGCCGCTTTCCGGTGATCAGCGTTTCGGTGTAAAGGGTGTCCCCGTGATGGAGCGGGTGCGGAAAGGACACGTCCGTGAGGCCCAGCTGGGCGATGATGGTGCCTTGGGTCAGCTGGCCCACCGACTGGCCCACCATGGTGGCGAGCGTGAACATGGAATTCACGAGCCGCTGGCCGAAGGGCTGCCCCGCACTCCATGCGGCGTCCAGGTGCAGTGCCTGGGTGTTCATGGTGAGGGTGGTGAAGAGGACGTTGTCCGCCTCCGTCACTGTCCGGCCAGGGCGGTGGGCGTACAGCACGCCCTCCTCCAGTTCATCGAAGTACAGCCCGCGCTGCTCGATGACGCGCGGGCCGGCGTCCTGGTCCGCCCGGGCCCCCGCGCCCCCTTCTTCCGGCCTGGCGGCAGTCATACGGTCAGTTCCATGTCTTCCTCGAACAGTTCGGCACCTGTGGCCGCCGCAACATCTTCCACCGAGACATTCGGGGCCAGCTCGCGCAGGACCAGCCGTGACCCGGACCTGTCCGTCACGACGTCGATGACCGCGAGGTCCGTGATGATCCTGTCCACGCAGCCTTTGCCGGTCAGCGGAAGCGAGCACTGCTGGACGATCTTCGGGTTCCCGTTCCGGTCCACGTGTTCCATCATGACAATGACCTTCTTGGCCCCGAAGACAAGGTCCATCGCGCCGCCCATGCCCTTGACCATCTTGCCCGGGATCATCCAGTTGGCGAGGTCGCCGTTCGCTGCCACTTCCATGGCCCCGAGGACCGCTACGTCCACGTGCCCGCCGCGGATCATGCCGAAGGACGCGGCGGAATCGAAGAACGCGGCGCCCTTGTTGACCGTGACAGTTTCCTTGCCGGCATTGATCAGGTCCGGGTCGACGGCGTCCTCCGCCGGGTAGGGGCCAACGCCCAGGATCCCGTTTTCGGAGTGGAGCACCACCTCCACCCCGTCAGGGATGTAGTTGGGGATTAGGGTGGGCATGCCGATGCCGAGGTTCACGTACTGGCCGTTGCTGAGCTCCTTGGCCACCCGGGCGGCGAGCTCGTTGCGCGTCCAGCCCTTGGTGTCGGCTCCGGCCGTCGACTCGCCGGGTGCGGCATGCTGCTGGGATGCCGCGCGCCGGTATTCAGGCCGGACCGCTTCGGGCCGGGGTGCTTCAGGGCTGTTCGGGTCCATGGTCATGCTCCTGCCTGCCCGGTGAGGGCCACCGTCCGCTTTTCGATCCGTTTCTCGCCGCCAGGCGCCACCACCACCCGCTGGACGAAGATGCCCGGCGTGTGGATGTGCTCGGGATCAAGCTCGCCGGGCTCCACGAGTTCCTCAACCTCGGCGATGGTGATCCGGCCCGCCATGGCGCACAGCGGGTTGAAGTTCATGGCAGTGGCATGGAAGACCAGGTTGCCGTGCCGGTCGCCCTTCCAGGCGTGGACCAGCCCGAAGTCGGGGGTGAGGGACTCCTCCAGGACGTAATCGACGCCGCCGAAGGAACGCACCTCCTTCGGTTCGGAGGCCACCGCGATGCCGCCGTGGGCGTCGTACTTCTGCGGCAGGCCGCCGTCGGACACCTGGGTGCCCACGCCCGCCTTGGTGTAGAACGCCGGGATCCCGGCGCCACCCGCCCGCAGCTTCTCCGCGAGGGTGCCCTGCGGAGTGAGGACCACCTCAAGCTCGCCGGCCAGGTACTGGCGCGCGAACTCCTTGTTCTCACCGACATAGGAGCTGATGGTGCGCCGGATGCGGCCGTCCCGGAGCAGGATGCCCAGCCCCCAGTCGTCCACGCCGCAGTTGTTGCTGACGGTTTCCAGGTCCGAGGTTCCGGACCGGTGCAGGGCGTCGATCAGGGTGACCGGTATTCCGCAGAGCCCGAAGCCGCCCACGGCCAGGGAGGCGCCGTCAGGAATGTCCGCCACTGCCTCGTCCGCGCTTGCAACAACCTTGTCAATCATCATCGATCCTTTCAGGCCGGCTACGTTCCATGCGGCAAACGCCGGGTGCTACAGACCCAGTTCGCGGGCGATGAGCATCAGCTGGACCTCCGTGGTGCCCTCCCCCACTTCAAGGATCTTGGAGTCGCGGTAGTGGCGTGCCACGGTGAACTCGTTGATGAAGCCATAGCCGCCGAATACCTGGGTGGCATCCCGCGCGTTGTCCATGGCCGCCTCGCCTGCGACCATCTTAGCGATGGCCGCCTGCGTCTTGAATGGCTTGCCGGCAAGCATGCGGGCAGCCGCATCGTAGTAGGCCAGGCGGGCGGTATGGGCCCTGGCTTCCATGCGCGCGATCTTGAACGAGATGGCCTGGTACTTGCCGATCTCGCTACCAAACGCCCTGCGTTCCTTGGCGTACCGGACGGACAGGTCCGCGCAGCCCTGCGCCGCGCCGGTGGCCAGGGCCGCGATGGCGATACGCCCCTCGTCCAGGATGGACAGGAAGTTCGCGTAGCCCCGCCCTTCGGTTCCCAGCAGGTTCGCTTCGGGAACCCGGACGTCCTTGAGGGTGAGCGGGTGCGTGTCCGAGGCGTTCCAGCCCACCTTGTTATACGGCTTTTCCGCCTTGAAGCCGGGCGTGTCGGTGGGCACCAGGATGGTGGAGATTTCCTTCTGCACCGTCCCGTCGCCGCGTTCCCTCTGGCCCGTGACGGCGGTGACTGTCACCAGCCGCGTGATGTCCGTCCCGGAGTTGGTGATGAACTCCTTGTTGCCGTTGATCACCCAGTCCCCCGCATCCCGCCGGGCAGTGGTCTTGGTGCCGCCGGCGTCCGATCCCGCCTCCGGCTCGGTCAGGCCGAAACCGGCGAGCGCCTGCCCGGACGCGAGCATGGGCAGCCACTGCTGTTTCTGCTCGTCGGTGCCAAACCGGTACACGGGCATGGCGCCCAAAGAGACGCCTGCCTCCAGCGTGATGGCCACGGACTGGTCCACGCGCCCCAGCTGTTCCAGCGCCAGGGCGAGGGCAAAGTAGTCGCCGCCCATTCCGCCGTATTCCTCGGGAAAGGGCAGGCCGAACAGTCCCATTTCCGCCATCTGCTTCACTACCTCGTAGGGGAAGCTGTGCTCTTCATCGTGCTTGGCCGAAACCGGAGCCACCACATTGTCCGCGAAGTCGCGCACCGTGTCGCTAAGGTCCTGGTACTCCTCGGTGAGTTCTACGCCTGGCATTCGTTAGGCTCCTTCGCCTGTTGTGGGATTGTGGTGGTCCTGTTCCGCGGTATGCGGGTGGACGGTGGCGAGGACCTGGTCGGCCTTCACCAGGTCTCCCGGTTGTGCGTTGAGGTGCACCGTTCCGGCGAGGGGTGCCAGGAGCTGGTGTTCCATCTTCATGGCCTCTACCGAGACCAGCACCTGGCCGGCTGCCACGGCGTCGCCGTCGGTGACCGGGACGGACACCACGGTGCCGGGCATCGGCGAACGCACGGCCGGGTCAGCGGACCCCTCTTCACGCTGGATGGCTGCAAGGATCCGTTCCAGCCGTTCCTCCCGGGTCAGAACGTCCAGGCGGCAGGACCAGCCCTGGTTGCCGAGGAAGACCTGCCCCGTGCCGTCTTCCGCCAGCGCGTAGTGGTGGGTGCCGCCGTCGAGCATCAATTCCACGTGGCCCTTCCCCTGGACGTGCAGGGAGGCGGTGTGGCCCGCACCTCCGTCCACCGTCACCGCCACCGGGCCGGACGCGGCGTCGCCGGTGACCTCCACGGTGGCCATGCCGCCGTCGGGGGTCCCCAGGGTGATGCGGCGCGGTGCGGGCTTGCCCAGCCGCCAGCCATTGCGCATCTGCCAGGGCCCGGCAGCAGGCGGAAGCTGCTGTTCCTGGCCGGCCAGGACATCCAGCGCCGCAGCCACCAGCTCGGCAGGACCCACCCGCCGGAAGGTGAGGCCGGGAAGCTTCCGCCCGATCAGGCCGGTATCCAAGCGTCCCGCCCGCACGTCGGGATCATTGACGAGCAGCCGGAGGTACTCGACGTTGGTGTCCAGGCCAAGGGCGGTGTAGCCGGCGAGCGCCGTGTCCAGTGCATCGAGTGCGGCGGCCCGGTCCCCGCCCCAGGCGATGACCTTGGACATCATGGGGTCGTAGTTCGAGGACAGCTCCAGCCCTTCAACCAGGGAGGAGTCCACGCGGACCTTGCCTTGCGCGCCGGCGGGCAGCTCGTCCAGCAGGTGCACCCTGCCGGTTGATGGCAGGAAGTTCTTCTCCGGCACTTCGGCATACACGCGGGCTTCCACCGCGTGGCCGGTCAGCACGACGTCGGACTGCCGGATGGAGAGTTCCCGGCCTGCCGCAATCCGTACTTGCCATTCCACGAGGTCCAGGCCGGCCACCATCTCCGTGACCGGGTGCTCCACCTGGAGGCGGGTGTTCATTTCCATGAAGTAGAACTCGTCCGGGTGCTCGTCGGAGACCAGGAACTCCACCGTTCCGGCACCGGTGTAGTTCACGCTGCGGGCGGCATTGCAGGCAGCCTCGCCAATCCGGGCCCGGATGGCGGCGCCGTTGGGCAGGTTTTCCAGCAGCGGTGACGGTGCCTCCTCGATGACCTTCTGGTGCCGCCGCTGCAGCGAACACTCGCGCTCGCCGAGGTGGATGACGTTGCCATGGTGGTCCGCCAGCACCTGTACCTCGATGTGCCGCGGGGTGGTCACCAGGCGTTCCAGGAACAGGGTGTCGTCGCCGAAGGCGCTCGCCGCCACCCGCCGGGCCGTGGCCAGGGCCGCCGGAAGGTCCTCCGCTTTGTCCACTGCGTGCATCCCCTTCCCGCCGCCGCCGGCGGAGGGCTTGATGAGGAGCGGAAATCCGACGCCGGCCGCTGCCTCCGCCAGCTCGGCATCGCTCATTCCGGGGCGGGCCACGCCCGGCACCACGGGGACCCCGTAGCCTGCCACGTGGTTCTTGGACCGGATCTTGTCCCCCATGACGTTCAGGGCCTCCACGCCGGGACCGATGAAGGTGATTCCCGCGTCTTCCAGGGCCCGGGCGAAATCGGCGTTCTCGCTGAGGAAGCCGTAGCCGGGGTGCACCGCCTGGGCCCCTGTTGCGCGGCAGGCCTTGAGCACCGCCTCGATGTTGAGGTAGCTGTCGGCGGCAGGGGGCGGGCCGATGCGCACGGAAATGTCAGCCTCCCGCACGTGCCGGGCGCCGGCGTCGGCATCGCTGTACACGGCGACCGACCTGATGCCGAGCGCACGCAGTGTACGGATCACGCGGCAGGCGATTTCGCCGCGGTTGGCCACCAGGACGGTGCCGAACAGCGGGGCTGCGGCGACGGCTGCTGCCGGTGTTGCGGAGACGTCAGTGGGTGCGGTCATGGTGTGCTCACATCCGGAAAAGGCCGAAGGAGGTGTCCGGCAACGGGGTGCGGGAGACGACGTCGAGCGCCAGTCCCAGGACGGTGCGGGTGTCTGCGGGGTCGATCACGCCGTCATCCCACAGGCGGGCGGTGGAGTAGTAGGGGCTGCCCTGGTCCTCGTACTGCCGCCGGATGGGGGCCTTGAACTCTTCCTCGTCCTGTTCCGGCCATTCCTCCCCGGCGGCTTCGTACTGGTCCCGCTTGACGGTGGCCAGCACGCTGGCGGCCTGGTTGCCGCCCATGACGGAGATCCGGGCCGCGGGCCACATCCACAGGAACCGCGGCGAATAGGCCCGGCCGCACATGGAGTAGTTGCCTGCTCCGAAGGATCCGCCGATCACCACCGTGAGCTTCGGAACCCGGGCCGTGGCGACGGCCGTGACCATTTTGGCCCCGTTCTTGGCGATGCCGCCCTGCTCCGCGTCCCGGCCCACCATGAAGCCGGAGATGTTCTGGAGGAAGAGCAGCGGAATGCCGCGCTGGTCGCAGAGTTCGATGAAGTGTGCCCCCTTGAGGGAGGACTCGCTGAACAGCACGCCGTTATTGGCCACGATACCCAAGGGGTGTCCGTGCAGCCGGGCAAAGCCGGTGACAAGCGTGGTGCCGTAGTCCTTCTTGAATTCGTGGAAGGTGCTGCCGTCCACCAGCCTGGCGATGACTTCGTGCACGTCGTAGGGGGCGTTGACGTCCGTGGGTACGGCGCCGTACAGCTCTTCCATGCTGGCAACGGGTTCGACGGCGGGTTCCACCTGCCACGCGGGCGGGGCCGGGGGCGGCAGCGTGGCCACGATGTCCCGGATGATCTGCAGGGCATGATGGTCGTTCTCGGCCAGGTGGTCGGTCACACCGGAAATCCTGGAGTGCACCTCCCCGCCGCCCAATTCCTCCGGGCTGACGATTTCGCCGATGGCCGCCTTCACCAGCGGCGGGCCGCCCAGGAAGATGGTGCCCTGGTTGCGGACGATAACCGTCTCGTCGCTCATCGCGGGAACGTAGGCTCCGCCCGCGGTGCAGGAACCCATGACGGCGGCGACCTGCGGGATCTTGGCCGCTGACAGGCGCGCCTGGTTGTAGAAAATGCGTCCGAAGTGGTCCCTGTCCGGAAAGACTTCGTCCTGCTTAGGCAGGAATGCGCCGCCCGAGTCGACGAGGTAGATGCAGGGAAGCCGGTTTTCGAGGGCGATCTCCTGGGCCCGGAGGTGCTTCTTGACCGTCATGGGGTAGTAGGTGCCGCCCTTGACGGTGGCGTCGTTGGAGATCACCAGCACCTGCCTGCCGTGCACCAGCCCGATGCCGGCGATTACGCCCGCGCCCGGAGCTTCGTCGTTGTACATGCCGTTGGCCGCCAGCGGCGCGATTTCCAGGAAAGGACTGCCGTCATCCAGTAGCTGGTCGATGCGCTCCCGGGGCAGCAGCTTGCCCCTTGCCACATGGCGTTGCCGGGACTTTTCAGGACCCCCCAGAGCCGCTTCGGCCAGTCTTTTTCGGAGCTCCCCGGCCAGCTCCCTCTGGGCCTGGCTGTTGGCACCGAACGCCTCGCTGGCCGGGTTGATCCTGCTGACAAGGGTCTCCATTGACGGTCCGTTCCTCCATGAGCCAAGCCGGATCCACTCCAACTCGGTTAGTGCCCAATAACTGAAATTCAGGTTAGTCTCTCGTAACTGTGATGTCCAACACATGGGCCGCCTTGCTAGAATCTGCGGGTCCTAGGAGGAAAAGTGCCCAGCACCGATACCACGCAGACCAGCGAGCGCAGCGCAGCCGGCCGCAGCCCGTCGACCCAGCGCAGCAAGGCGAAGGAGAACCGCCGCCAGGCACTGCTGGCTGCCGCCGCGTCACTGTTCGCGGTGAACGGGTTCAACAAGGTGTCGCTGGAGGACCTGGGAGCGGCGGCGGGAGTCAGCGGCCCGGCCGTCTACCGCCACTTCCCGGGCAAGCAGGCAGTCCTGGCCGACCTGCTGCTGACGGTCAGCCAGGATCTGCTGGACGGTGGCCGCCAGGTGGTGGAGGCCAGCCCCGACCCCCTGGCCGCGCTGCAGCGGCTGGTGGCGTTCCAGGTGGACTTCGCCCTAAGCAAGCCGGACGTAATCCGGGTACAGGACCGCGATTTCAGCAACCTGTCCGAGCAGGACCAGGCCGCTGTCCGCATCCTCCAGCGGAGCTACGTGGAGGTGTGGGTGGAGGTCCTCGCCGGCGTCCACCCGGACGTGGACATTCCGGAACTTCGGATGCGGGCGCACGCCACGTTCGGCCTCATCAACTCCACCCCGCATTCCGTGCGCAGCCACGGCCGCAGGATTACCGCCGCGGCCGCCCGCCCGCTGCTGGAGGGGATGGCCCTGGCCGCCCTCACCGTCAGTATTCCCCCGGCCCCCTGACAACCACTGGAGTTGTTGTCCAGCTATGGCGGCTTGGAACCGCTTGGAGTCACCATATCTGGACAAAAACTTCTGACCGCCGGCCCGGAATTCTGGCGCGGGTGCGGGCCGCCTTTCTACTACACCATGGTCAGGACCATGCCGGGTTCGGCCAGGATCGCGCCGACGTCGGCCAGGAACCGGGACCCCTGCTCGCCGTCCACCAGGCGGTGGTCGAAGGACAGGCTGAGCGTCAGGACCTGCCGCAGCGCCACCTCGCCCCGGTACTCCCAGGGCATGGTCCGCACGGCCCCCATGGCCAGGATGGCCGCTTCCCCCGGATTGAGGATGGGGGTGCCGGCATCAATGCCGAAAACGCCAATGTTGGTAATGGAGATGGTGCCGCCGGACAGGTCCCCCGGGGCGGTCTTTCCAGCGCGGGCAGTCTCGGTGAGGGCCGTCAGCGCTTCTGCCAACTGGTGCAGGGACAGCGCATCGGCGTCCTTGATGTTGGGCACCGTCAGGCCGCGGGGCGTTGCTGCCGCAATACCCAGGTTCACGTAGTTGAAGGTGACGATCTCCTGGCTGGCCTCGTCCCACCTCGCGTTCAGGCCGGGGTTGCGCCGTAGTGCGATCAGCACCGCCTTGGCGGCCAGGGTCAGCGGCGTGAGCTTTACCCCGGAGAACGCGCTGCTGGCTTTGAGTTTGGCCAGCAGCTCCATGGTGGGCGTGACATCCACCGTCAGGAACTCGGTGACGTGCGGCGCCGTGAAGGCACTCTCCACCATCGCCGCGGCCGTGAACTTCCGGACACCCTTGATGGGAGTACGGGTCTCCCGTGCTCCCTGCTGCATGGAGGTGGCCCCGGCCGCCAGGGCGCCGTCCGGCTCCTGCGCGGGCTTGCCGTCCAGGAAGGCCTGGACGTCCTCCCGGGTGATGAGTCCGCTGGGACCGGTTCCGGGAACCTGTGCCAGATCCACGCCGAGGTCCTTCGCCAGCTTGCGCACCGGGGGCGTTGAACGGGGCCGCTCGCCCTGGCGTTCAGGGGCCGGTTCAGCCACCGCTGCTTCCGGCGCGGCAGGACTGGCTTGGACAGGTTCGACCATCGGAGATCTTGCTCCGGCAGAGCCGGCCAGGGGAAAGGTGCGGGCCCGCCGCGCCGGGCGGGCGGAACTTTCGACGACGGCGCCGTACCCCACCAGGTTCGGCTGCCGTTTGGGAGTCTCAGCCGCCGCTTCCCCTCCCTCCGCGGAAGCGGCTGCAGGCAGTGAAGCCGGGGTCCCGGCGTCGTCCGCCACTTCGAAGGACACGATGGGCTTCCCCACCTCCACGATGGTGCCCGGCTGTTCGTGCAGTTCCTTGATGACGCCGGCGAACGGTGACGGCAGCTCCACTACCGCTTTGGCCGTTTCCACTTCGGCAATCACCTGGTTCAGGCTCACCGTGTCACCCACATCCACCTTCCAGCTGAGGATTTCTGACTCGGTGAGTCCCTCGCCGAGGTCCGGGAGCCGGAATTCCTTGATCATGGTGCCGCTCATCCTTCCAGCCCGCTCAGGGAGTTGGGGCGGCCCAGCGCGCGGTCCACGCCGTCCAGGATGCGGTCCAGGCCGGGCAGGTGGTGCATCTCAAGCTTCGAGGAGGGGTACGGGATGTCGAAGCCGGTGACCCGCACCGGCGCCGCCTCGAGATGATAGAAGCAGCGTTCGGTAATGCTCGCGGCTACTTCGGCACCCAGCCCGCCAGACTCGCCGGCTTCATGGGTGACCACCAGCCGCCCGGTCCGCCGGACCGACGCCACGATCGTTTCATAGTCCACCGGCGCCAGCGAGCGCAGGTCGATCACCTGGATGGAAATGCCCTCGTCAGCGGCAGCGGTTGCGGCGTCCAGCGCCGTCTTTACCAGCGGACCGTAGGCAACCAGCGTGACGTCCGAGCCCTCCGTGAGGACCTTCGCCTGGTCCATGGGCAGGGCCGTGCCGGGACCGGCCGACTCGTCCACGTCGGCTTTATCGTGGTAGCGCCGCTTGGGCTCAAAGAAAAGGACGGGATCATCGCAGGAGATGGCCTGCTGGATGACGGTGTAGGCGTCCTGCGGGTTCGCCACCGAGACCACCCGGAGGCCGGCGGTATGCGTGAAGTAGGCCTCCGGGGATTCGGAGTGGTGTTCGGGCGAGCCGATGCCGCCGCCGAACGGGATCCGGATGGTGATGGGCATCTTCACTGCTCCGCGCGTCCGGTAATGCAGCTTGGCCACCTGGCTGACGATCTGGTCGAAGGCCGGGTAGACGAACCCGTCGAACTGGATTTCCACCACGGGCCGGTAGCCCCGGTAGGCGAGCCCGACGGCGGTGCCCACGATGGCGGATTCTGCGAGCGGCGTGTCCACCACCCGGTGCTTCCCGAAGTCCTTCTGCAGCCCGTCGGTCACCCGGAACACGCCGCCGAGGGTGCCGATGTCCTCACCCAGGAGGACAACCTTTGGATCGTTCTCAAGGGACTTCCGCAGGCCCGCGTTGATGGCGCGGGCAAAGGTCATCTGGGTCATCAGCGTGCACCTTCTTCAAGAGTGGCCGTATCGGGATCGCCGAAGGAGGCCAGGTAACGGGAGTAGTGGTCCTGCTGCCGGTCCAGCCAGGAGTTGGGGGTGCTGTACACATGCTTGAAAACGTCCAGCGGCTCCGGATCGGGCATGCGGGTGCACCCGTCGCGCATCTCGCGGGCAACGGCGTCGGCCTTGTCCTTGACCTGTTGCTGCAGGTCTTCGGTGAGCAGGCCCTTCCGGTCCAGGAGCGCCGCCATCCGGCTGATGGGGTCCTTGGCGGCCCAGTCCTCGAGCTCGTTGGGGTCCCGGTAGCGCGTGGGATCGTCGGCGGTGGTGTGCGGTCCCATCCGGTAGCTGACGGCTTCGACGAAGGTGGGACCGCCTCCCCGCCGTGCCCGGTCCAGCGCGACGCGGGTAGCCGCCATCACGGCCAGGACATCGTTGCCGTCCACGCGCAGGCTGGGAATCCCGAAGCCCGCCGCGCGGTCCGCGAGCTGGATATGGGACTGGAGCCTGACAGGTTCAGAGATGGCCCAATGGTTGTTGGTGCAGAAGAACACCACGGGGACCTGGAAACTGGCCGCGAACACCATGGCCTCGTTGACGTCGCCTTCGCTGGTGGCACCGTCGCCGAAGTAGGTGATGGCCACGGAATCGGTGCCGTCGTTCTGGATGCCCATGGCGTAGCCGGTGGCGTGCAGCGTCTGGGCGCCGATGATGATCTGGGGTGTGGCCATGTTGACGGTGTACGGGTCCCAGCCGGAGGGCGCATTGCCGCGCCACACTCGGAGCAGGTCCGCCAGGCCAACGCCCCGGCAGTAGGCCACGCCGTTTTCCCGGTAACTGGAAAACACGAAGTCGTCGCTGCGGAGGGACCGCGCAGACCCGATTTGCGCCGCCTCCTGGCCCAGCAGCGGCGGCCACAGCCCCAACTCGCCCTGCCGCTGCAGCGCCGTGGCTTCGAGGTCGATGCGCCGGACGACGCTGATGTCCTCATACAGCGAGCAGAGCTGCTCATCGGTGATATCCCGGACCCAGAAATCGAACTCGGGATGGCTGACCCGCTCCCCTGCAGGAGTTATCAGCTGGACCAGCCTGGAGGCCGGTCCGGAGGTGCCCTGGGCGCTGGTGGGGGCGGATGCTCCGCCCTGGCCCGTTCCGTCTGTAGACACGATAGCCCGCAACCTTCTCACGTCGTTGACCAGCAGCTTTGGAACTTGTGGCTCCCGCCCTGCCGGCCTCCCGGGCGCCGTTGCCCCGGATAATTGTGACCCTACTCACAATGCTCACGGGGTACAACTGCCGCGCCGATCCTTGAGCAAAATGCTCTGTGCCGGGCGTCGGGACCGTGCTAGCTTTGCGCATTATGCAAGCTTTGGATGGCACTGATACCCGACTGTTATCGGCCCTCGCGGAGGACCCACGGAAAACGGTGGTGGCGCTTGCCCAGCAGCTGGGCCTCTCCCGGAACACCGTGCAGGCGAGGTTGGCGCAGCTGGAAAAGAAGCACGCCTTCCTGTCCTTCGAGCGGCGCATCAATCCGGCCTCGCTGGGATACCCCCTGATGGCCTTCATCTCGGTGCACGTCCAGCAGCAGAAGCTCACGCAGCTGGCGGGGCAGCTGGCAGAGATTCCCGAGATCCTGGAAGGCTACGGCCTCACCGGATCCGCAGACCTGCTCCTGCGCGTGGTGGCAGTGGACGCCGAGGATCTCTTCCGGATCAACGGCAAGATCCTGGCCTGCGACGGCGTGGAGCGGGCTGACACTGCCCTTGCGATGGGTGAGCTCATCCCGTTCCGCGTGCAGCCCCTGCTGGAACGCGGATCAGCGCGCGGCTGAGGAGGGCTGCCGCAGGGATGAAGCGGTTCGCCCGCCGTCAGTGAGAGGGCGTTTGCGGAAGGGGCGCCAAAGTGAGCGGGCGTTTTGCGGAACAGCGCCGTAACTGAAAGAGCGTTTTACGACGGCGAAACCCGGCCGGCAAGTAGGCCTGGGCGCCCGGGTTATAGGCTTGTCCCAGAAATTCGCCGGGGACCCGAACCGGACCTCTGCACCCCAGCACCATTTTTGGAAAGGCTCCACCTTGAGCAGTCCCCAGGAACCGTACCAGCCGGGCCACCCCGGCCCGGGCCAGCAGCAACTCCCTCAGCAGCCGGGCCAGTACGCGGCCGCAGGCCCGTTCGGCCTTCCCGGCGAGGAGCCGCCGGCGAGGAGGCGCCCCAAGCTGTGGGTGGTTCTGACAGCCATCGGCGGCGTCCTGCTGCTGGTCGGCCTGGGCATCGTCATCCTGGTCAATGTGGCGGGCAGCGCAACCAACCAGGCCAAGGGCCTTGCGGACGGCTTCACCAAGCTGGTCATCGCCGGGGAGAGCTCCAAAGCCTACGATGACTACCTTGACCCCGCGCTGCAGGAGCAGCTGTCCAAGGAGTCGTTCATGTCCGGCATCGCCAGCCTCAACATGGACGATACCTGCGAGCCGGAGTACAACGACCTCCAGGTGGCCACGGAGAACGGCGTCAAGTCTGCCGATATCGTGGGCCTGATCACCTGCGAGGGCAAGAACGTGGACCTGGCATACCGGTTCGAGGGCACGGACGAACTGAAGATGACCAATATCAAGCTCAGGCCGGCGCCGTAGCTCCGGATTCCGCATTAGGAAGATTCCTGACCTTTACCCATCCGCACTTCCGCATGGTCCGAATCGCTTCCGAGGGTCCCGGCCAGGGACCCGCAGTCCGGCGGGGAACACCTCCCCCGCCCTACCGGAAGGATTCGGGCCATGCGCACTTCACCCAACCGCCTCGTCGCCACCGTCTTCGGAGCCGTATACCTGCTGGTGGGCCTCCTCGGCTTCGCCGTCACGTCCGGCGTCGGCTTCGCCGCCACCGAGGGCGCCAACCTCATCATTTTCGAAGTCAACCCGCTGCACAACGTCATCCACCTCGCCATCGGTGCCACGCTGCTTTTCGCCGGGCTGAAGGGCACCGCGATCGCCCGTTCCGTGAACGCCACCGTTGGCGCCGTCTACCTGCTGGTCGGCGTGCTCGGCCTGTTCCTGCTGAACTCCCCGCTGAACATCATCGCCCTGAACGGCGCTGACAACGTGCTGCACCTTGCCAGCGCCGTACTGCTGCTGGGTGTGGGCCTGTCGCTGGACAAGTCTCCGGCAACCGTCCGGGCCTAGGGCACGATGGACCGGACCGCACCCGCCCGGACGCTGGAGCCGGGAGAAGCGCCGGAAGCCTCTGACGCTCCGGTACCTGCCGCCGTCCGGCTCTTCGCCGGTTTCGCTGGCTTCGGTGCCGGCACCGTCAACCTGGCCATTTCCTCAAGCCTCTTCGCCGGGACAGCGGATACCGCAGGGCCGGCGGAGTTCGCCGCGGGCGGACTCGCCGGGCTCTGGGGTGCCGGCCTCCTGGCGGGCGCGGTGATCCACTTGGCCCGAGGGACCTTTCCGGGCAGCCGGAGTGCACGGGGCACCCTGCTGGCAGCCGCCGCCGTCCATGCGGCCGCCGCACTGTTCAGCGCACCGGCCGGCGGGGGGCTCAACCTGAGCCACCTGGCTGCCCTGCTGCTGACGCTAATGATCATCGCGGCCGTGGCGTGGCTGGGCCGGCACCGGAGCCCATCCTCCGCATCCGGGATGTCCGCCGCGTATCCCGGCCGGCTGCTGCTGGCAGCCTTCGCCGGTGCGGTGCTGGTGGCAGGAATCGCGACGCCGGGACTCGCCGCTTCCACGGCAGGCCAGTTCGCCGTCCCGCACGGCGAGCATGGGCTCACTCCCCCGCCCGGGGGACACCACCAGCGCTGAAAAAGCCTCCGCGCCGATGATTCGGCACGGAGGCTTTTTTCGTTGCAGGGTGGCTGCGGTTTCAGGGCAGCCGCGGGCGGACGGTCAGTGGTTGACGGCCTTTTCGGCGCCGACCCCGGTGAGGGACCGGACTTCCATCTCTGCCTGCTTGGCGCTGTCCTCGCGCTTCTTGTCCAGCACCGTGCCGAGCCATCCCAGGAAGAAGGCCAGCGGGATGGAGACGATGCCGGGGTTGCTCAGCGGGAAGAAGGCAAAGTTCGCGTCCTTGATCATGGACGTTGCGCCGCCCGAGACCACCGGGGAGAAGATGATCAGCACGATGGCCGCGCCCAGGCCGCCGTACATGCTCCAGATGGCACCCTGCGTGGTGAACTTCCGCCAGAACAGCGAGTAGATGATGGTGGGCAGGTTGGCGGATGCCGCGACGGCAAACGCCAGTGCCACCAGGAACGCAACGTTCTGCCCGTTGGCGAGGATGCCGCCCAGGATGGCCAGGACGCCGATGACCACCACGGTCCGGCGGGCAACCTTCACCTCGGTGTCGGCGTCGGCCTTGCCCTTGGCAATGACGCTGGCGTAGATGTCATGGGCGAAGGATGCTGCAGCGGTGATGGTCAGGCCCGCCACCACGGCCAGGATGGTTGCGAAGGCCACGGCCGAGATGAAGCCCAGCAGCAGCGGCCCGCCCAGGAAGAACGCCAGCAGCGGGGCGGCGGAGTTGACGCCGCCCGGGGCGGTCTTGATGGTTTCGGGACCCACCAGGGCAGCTGCACCGTAACCGAGCACCAGGGTGAACAGGTAGAAGAGGCCGATCAGCCAGATGGCCCACACCACGGACTTGCGGGCTTCCTTGGCGGTGGGAACCGTGTAGAAGCGCATCAGGACGTGGGGCAGGGCGGCCGTGCCCAGGACCAGGGCCAGGCCCAGGGACATGAAGTCCAGCTTGGAGGTTTCGGTCTTGCCGTACTGCAGGCCGGGGTTCAGCACCGCCGGGTTGTTGGCGGTTTCCACTGCGGCGCCCAGCAGGCTGGAGAGGTTGAAGCCGTAGATGGCCAGGACCCAGAGCGTCATGACGGCCGCGCCGGCGATGAGCAGGACTGCCTTGATGATCTGCACCCAGGTGGTGCCCTTCATGCCGCCGATCAGGACGTACATGATCATGAGGCCGCCGACGACGATGATCACCAGGGCCTGTCCGCCCCAGTCGCTGATGCCTAGAAGCAGGGAGATGAGGCTGCCGGCGCCGGCCATCTGGGCGAGGAGGTAGAAGAAGCAGACGGCAAGGGTGGAGATGGCGGCGGCGATCCGGACGGGCCGCTGCTTGAGCCGGAAGGACAGCACGTCCGCCATGGTGAACTTGCCGGTATTGCGAAGCAGCTCAGCCACCAGGAGCAGCGCCACGAGCCAGGCCACCAGGAAGCCGATGGAGTACATGAATCCGTCATATCCGTTGATGGCGATGGCACCGGTGATGCCCAGGAAGGACGCCGCAGAGAGGTAGTCCCCGGCGATGGCAGTTCCATTCTGGGACCCGGTGAAGGAGCGTCCGGCGGCGTAGTAGTCCGCGGCGGTCTTGTTGTTCCGGCTGGCCCGGAAGACGATCACCATGGTAACGGCCACGAACAGTGCGAAGACGCCCATGTTCAGCAGGGTGGTGTCCTTGAGGGCGGCGACATCAACCGCTGCGGGAATCCCGATCACTTGTTTACCTCGCCCACTCGATTGCCATCCTTATCAAATTCATGTCCTTCAATCTCATTCCGAATATCCGCGGCGATGGGGTCCAGCCGCCGGTTCGAGTAACTGACGTACCAGCTGGTAATTGCAAATGTTGAGACGAACTGCAGCAGGCCGAGGATCAGGCCGATGTTGATGTTGCCCCAGACCTTCGTGGACATGAATCCCACGGCGTAGTCGGCGAGCAGGACGTAGGCGAAGTACCACAGCAGGAAGGCCACTGCCATGGGGAAGACAAAGCTGCGGTGACGCTTGCGCAGTTCCTGGAACTGCCCGGTCGACTGGACCTGTTCAAAGTCCACGGACGCCGCTGCGTCCGGAGTATGGGCATCGTGACCCATCGTTCCTCCTCGTTGAGACTTGCCGGGACACACCGGCCGGCGGCCCTGCGCAGGCACACCCTGGGTGTGACTCCAATCACTGTGCGGGTGCCTGCCACCGGATTCCAGTGGAAGGGCGCCCGTGGTCGCTCAACGGTCGGGATGCTGCGGCAAACGGCACCCGCCGCTACGCTGGGCTCCATGCCGGACTCCCCCCTCCTGACCGCCGCGGCCGTGGCCGTGATCGCCATGGCCATCGCCGTCGTCGTCGGCGTGGGCCTCAAGGTGCTCCGCTCCTTCCGCGACCTCGGCACGGATGCCGAACGGGCCACGTACCACACGCTGCACGCGGCGTCCCAGGCGGGCCAGCACCTGCGGCGCGGCCTGAATCCGGCCGGCGCGGCGAAAGCCAGCCGGCAGCTGCGCACCCTGCTGGGCTCGGACGCGCTGGCCATCACGGACACGTCCGGCGTCCTTGCCTGGGACGGAGCCGGCGAGGAACTCAAACCCCGGCTGATGGAACTTGCTGCTCCCGTCCTGGCAGGAGGCCGGACCGCCGTGTTGCCGGCCGGCGCGGACGGTACCGGCGGCGGCCTTGCGGCCGTCATCGCGCCCGTCCGGGCAGACTCCCGCGTGGTGGGCGCCGTCGCGGCTTTCGCGCCGTCGGCCGGCGCCGGACTGGTGCGGGCCACCGGCGAGGTGGCGGACTGGGTGGCCGTCCAGGTGGAGCTGGCAGAGCTGGACGCGTCCCGGACCTTGCTGATGGAAGCCGAGGTGCGGGCTCTGCGGGCGCAGATCAGCCCGCACTTCATCTACAACTCGCTCAACGCCATCGCCTCCTTCATCAACACGGATCCCCAGCGGGCGCGGGAACTGGTGGTCGAGTTCGCGGACTTCACGCGCTATTCGTTCCGCCGGCACGGGGACTTCACCACGCTCGCGGAGGAACTGCGCTGCATTGACCGCTACCTGCTGTTGGAGCGCGCCCGCTTCGGCGAGCGGGTGCAGGTCAGCCTGCGGGTGGCGCCCGAGGTGCTCAGCACGGTGATCCCGTTCCTCAGCCTGCAGCCGCTGGTGGAGAACGCCGTGCGGCACGGCCTGGAAGCCAAGGAAGGGCCGGGCCACATCAGCATCACCGCGGAAGACGCCGGAGCGTTTGCCGAGGTGACCATCGAGGACGACGGCGTGGGCATGGACCCGGAGCAGCTCCAGTCAATGCTCGCCGGGCATACCGATGGCGAGCACGTGGGGCTGCGGAACGTGGACGCCCGGCTCCGCCAGGTCTACGGCAACGACCACGGCCTGGTCATCGAGACAGCCCCAGGCGAAGGAACCCTGATCACCATGCGGGTGCCCAAGTCCCAGCCGGGCCATGATGCCTGATCCGGCTCGCGCCGCCGGAAAGCTACCCTAGGAGGATGATTAACGTCCTCGTCGTTGATGATGAGCTGCCCGCCGTGGAAGAACTCGCTTTCCTGCTGGGCAGGGACGCCAGGATCGGCAAAATCCTCCGCGCGACCTCCGGGACCGAAGCCCTGCGGGCCTTGTCCACCGGGTCCGTGGACGCCGTCTTCCTGGACATCCATATGCCGGCCGTCTCCGGACTGGACGTCGCCCGCGCCATTTCCACGAGCAGCAATCCGCCGGCGGTAGTGTTTGTCACCGCGGACGAGGAGCACGCCCTGGCGGCCTTCGAACTCGCCGCCGTCGACTACCTCCTCAAGCCCATCCGGGCAGAGCGCCTGGCCCGGTCGGTGGGCCGGATCGCAGAGCTGCGCGACGGCGGCGGCTCGCCGGAGATGATCACGGTGGACCAGGGCGGAACCACCAAAATGATCAGGCGCGACGACGTCACGCACGTGCAGGCGCAGGGAGACTATGCCCGGCTCCACACAGCCGACGCCAGCTACCTCATCCGGGTCCCGCTGGCCGATCTTGAGCAGCAGTGGGCGGAAGCCGGTTTTATCCGTACACACCGTTCCTACCTGGTGTCACTCAAGCACGTCACCTCCATGAAGCTTGCGGCCGACGGTCCCTGCGTCACGGTGGCAGGGGCCAGCCTTCCGATCAGCCGGCGACACCTGCCCCTGGTGCGGGAAAAGCTTGAGGCCACCCGGATCAGGCCCAGCGCATGACCAGGGTGCGCGTGACCGCTCCCGCCACCGCGGCCCGGGCCGCGCAGGAGAGCCGCGAAGCCGCGCTGGAATCGGACGTGGGCCAGGTTTTCGTCCGGTCCCTGATCAGGTCGCAGCTGCGGCTGGCCCTGGTAGTGGCCTTCGGCTTCCTGCTGATCCTTGCCGCGTTTCCGCTGCTCCTGGCAACAGTCCCGGGCCTGTCCGAAGCCCGCGTGGCGGGGATCCCGTTCGGCTGGCTCCTGCTGGGGGTGGGAATCTACCCCGTGATCGGGCTCAGCGCGTGGCTGTACATCCGGACTGCCGCCCGCAACGAGGCCCGCTACCGCGACCTGGCCGGTGACCAGTGAGCGCGGTGCCCAACGAGCATCGTGCCGGTGACCAGGGTGCGGTCGGGCGGGGCAAGGTGACGCCGCAGTGAATCCCGGCGTGGCGATCACCGCCCTGGCCGTGGTTTCCGTGGCCACAGCGGTGATCGGCTTCTACGGCCTGCGGATCTCCCGCACCACCGGCGACTTCTACGTGGCATCACGGACCGTGCGCCCCTGGTGGAATGCCTCGGCCATTGGCGGCGAGTACCTGTCCGCCGCGAGTTTCCTGGGTGTGGCCGGACTCATCCTGCTGTCCGGTACCGACGCGCTGTGGTTTCCGGTGGGATACACGGCGGGGTACCTGATGCTGCTGCTGTTCGTGGCGGCGCCGCTGCGGCGCTCCGGCGCGTTCACGATTCCTGATTTCACCGAGGCCAGGCTGGACTCGCGGGCCGTCCGCAAGGTCACCAGCCTGGTGGTGGTGCTGGTGGGCTGGCTCTACATCGTCCCGCAGCTGCAGGGCGCCGCCCTGACCATCCGGATCACCACCGGCCTGCCGTCGTGGGTGGGTTCCTTGGCTGTGGTGGTGGTCGTCTGCCTCACGGTGGTGGCTGGCGGGATGCGCTCCATCACGTTCGTCCAGGCGTTCCAGTACTGGCTGAAGCTGACAGCCCTGGCGGTGCCCGTGCTGTTCATCATGTTCATACTCGCCGGCAACGGCACCCCCGAGCTGTCGCCGCCCGCGGTCAATCCCACCGGTGCACCCCCTGCAGGGCTCTACCAGGGCGTTTCCCTGATGGTGGCCCTGCTGTTCGGCACGCTGGGGCTGCCGCACGTGCTGGTCCGGTTCTACACCAACCCGGATGGTCAGTCCGCGCGGCGGACCACCCTGATCGTCCTGGGGCTGCTCTCCGTCTTCTATCTGTTTCCCACCGCCTGCGGTCTGGTGGCACGAATGTTTGCCCCGGACCTGGCCCGTTCCGGCCAGGCCGACGCAGTGGTGCTCCTGCTCCCGGGAAAACTGGTGGGCGGAACGGCCGGGGAACTGCTCTCGGCGCTGGTGGTGGCCGGCGCTTTCGCCGCGTTCCTGTCCACCACGTCGGGCCTGGTGGTCTCCCTGGCCGGCGTGATCAGCCAGGACGTCCTGGGCGGTGGCGTCAACGGGTTCCGGCTCGCGGCGGTGGTGTCCGCCGTCGTGCCGCTGGGATTTGCCTTCGTGACCGATTCCTTCACCCTGGCCGGCAGCGTAGGCCTGGTATTTGCCTTTACCGCCTCCACCGTTTGTCCCGTCCTGCTCCTGGGCATATGGTGGCGGGGCCTGACCGACGCCGGCGCCATCGCCGGGATGGTGACCGGCGGGCTTCTGTGCGGCGGGGCCATGATCACCAGCGCGGTGGCAGGGGCCGGGAATACCCCGGGCTGGCTGGCACAGCCGGCTGCGTGGAGCGTCCCCGCAGCCTTCGCGGTGATGGTGGTTGTTTCACTCGCCACTGCCCGGCGGGTACCGAAGACCATGGCACGGGTCATGACCCGCCTGCACACCCCGGAGCGGCCGCTGGCCACGGAACGCTGATGGGTGGACAATGACGCCATGTCCACTGACGGCGGAAGTCCGTTAGGCCGGCAGGAGCCGGTGCCTCCGGCGGTGCGTGCGCAGTTGCTCGCCACCGAGCACTGGGGCCTGCTGGCATCCCGCAGCACCACCCAAAGCGAGGTCCTCACCAGGATCAGCATGTTCCTGACGTTCACCTCGGCGAGTATTGTCAGCGTGGCCCTGGTGGGCCACGCCACCAGGTTTTCGGATGCGTTCGTCCTGCTGGCCGTGATTGTCCTCTTCATCGACGTGGCCATGGGCCTGCTCACCCAGGTCCGGGTGATGAACGTCGGCAACGAAGACCTCATGTACGTGACCGCCATGAACAGGCTCCGGGCCGCCTACGTTGACCTCGACCCCGGCGTGGCGCCGTACCTCCTGGCGGCACACCACGACGACGAGGCCGGTTCGGCGCGCACCTACTTCTTTTTCGGAAACCGCAGTGCGTTCAGCCATGTGGCCGGGAGCAGCATGATCTTCATGACCACCGCCAACGCGGCCCTGATTGCCATCCTGTCCGGGCTGCTGCTCACGCTGTTCGGGGCAGGGATGACGGCGGCGATCATCGTGGGTGCAATCTGCGCCGTCGCGTTCGTGATTGCGTGGTCCGTCTACGGCTACCGCAGCTACGCCGGAATCTGGCGAAGGTTCACGCCGCTGTCCCCCACCCCGCCGGGCGAAAGCTGAGCCTCGCCGGCCGGGTCAGTCGATCGCAGCCATCAGTTCGACGACCCGGTCCAGGAACGCATCCACCTGGGCTTCCTCGTAGCCTTCGCGGCCGACGGCGGGCCGGAATACCGCCCGTCGGACGCTGTCCACGCTCAGCGGCTTGTCCTGTTCCAGGTACGCCACGAGTTCCCGGCACAAGCGGTCCACGTCTGCCGTATTGTAGCTGCGCGCCTTCTTCCTGGCTGGGCGGCGGAAACGCTCGCCGTCGGGCCGGTGCAACCGCCCGCGGAGGATCCCGGAAAGGTTCCCGATCTCCCGCAGCCAGGCTTCCTCGCCCTGGGCTGCAATCAGTTCATCCCGTTCCCTCCTGGCGAAGGCGTCCTCAAGCCGGTCCAGGGCAGCGTCCACCACCGCGGCCGAGTAGCCGCCCTTGACCGGATCAAAGGAGACAGCCCGGACGTCGGCACTGTTGACGGGATGGGTTGCGGCTTCGGGGGTTTCCAGGGAAACCCGCGCGCGCTGCAGGAACTGGTCAACCTGCCTGGCGTTGTACCCGTACTCGCTGCGCTGCACGCGCTCAAAGGACCCGGGGATCTGCCGATGAATGTCCAATGCCACTGTGATTCCTTCAATGCTCTTCGGCCGTAGCGCCGCTGCACCAGTTTAGAGGTGCCGGGCCGGCCGGGTGTGTGTCAGGCTCCGGCGACCAGTCCGTAAAGGACAAAGACAACAGGGGATGCAAACACGATGGAGTCGAGCCTGTCCATGACTCCACCATGCCCGGGCAGGATGCTGCTCATGTCCTTGACGCCCAGTTCGCGCTTGACCATGGATTCGGCGAGGTCGCCGGCCGTGGAAGCGGCCACGGTACCGACCGCCAGCACCACCCCCACCCACCAGGGCTTGTCGAGGATGAACAAGCAGGCAAGGATGCCGATGAGCACGGCGCCGCCCACCGAACCGGCGAATCCCTCCCAGGACTTCTTCGGGCTGATCTTGGGCGCCATGGGATGTTTCCCCAGGGATGCACCCACCAGGTAACCGAAGGTGTCGTTGGACACGACCAGCAGGAGCATCACCGCCACCTGCCACGCCCCTTCGGGAATGGTCCCACCGGGCCAGAACCCCAGCGGGGAGGCCCCGCCGGTGGCGTGCAGCGGCAGCGCCGCGAAGCTGATGAAGAACGGGACCCAGCCCAGGGTGAAGACGCCGGCAAAGATACTGTTGGCCGAGCCTGCTGCGCTTTCGATGGACCGCCACAGGAGCACGGCGACAGAACTGAGCAGCATGCCGAACAGCAGGCTTTCGATACCGCCGAAGTAGGCCACGAACGGCATGGCCACCGTGCCGGTCATAACCGGCACGATGGGCATCCTGGTTCCGTTGGCTTCCAGCGCCCGATAGATTTCCCAGACGCCGAAGACGGCGAAGGCTGTGGTGACGGCAACGAAGGCGAGCGGGAGGAACAGGAGTCCGCCCAGCACCGCAAAGAGCATGGCAAGGCCCACCACGACGGCGGCCGGCAGGTTGCGGCCGGCCTTCGGCGTCGGATTGCTCCTGGGCTGCTTCCCCCGTGTGCGTGCCCGTGGTGCGGGGGCCTGATCTGCCTGGCCCATTAGACTTCGAGCAGCTCTGCTTCCTTGCGCTTCAGAAGCTCGTCGATGCCATCCACGTGGGCCTTGGTGATGCTGTCCAGTTCCTTCTCGGCGCGGGTGCCCTCGTCCTCGCCGGCCTCGCCGTCCTTGACCAGCCGGTCCAGGGTTTCCTTGGCCTTGCGCCGGATGTTGCGGATGGAGATCTTGGCGTCTTCGCCCTTGGTCTTGACGATCTTGACGTATTCCTTGCGGCGTTCCTTGGTCAGTTCCGGAATGGTGATCCGGATGACGTTGCCGTCGTTGGACGGGTTGGCGCCTACCTCGGAGTCGCTCAGCGCGCGTTCGATATCTCGCATCGCGGTCTTGTCGAACGGGGTGATCAGGATGGTCCGTGCGTCCGGGATGGCGAACGAGGCCAGCTGCTGCAGCGGCGTGGGGGAACCGTAGTAGTCCACCAGGACCTTGTTGTAGAGTCCCGGGTTGGCCCGGCCGGTGCGGACGGCGGCGAAGTCTTCCTTAGCCACTTCTACAGCCTTGTCCATCTTCTCTTCGGCTTCGAGCAAGGTTTCTTCTATCACGGTCTCTCCTGACGGTTGTGGTGCAGTCCGGGGCGCCGGCTCCGTGCACGTGGTTCTCGGTTGCTGTTTCCGTCCCCCGCTCTGGAAAGCGGGGGGCGGAACTTTCCTGAAAACATCCTAGCGGCAGCTAGGCAGTGACCAGCGTGCCCAGCTTTTCGCCGAGGATGGCGCGGGTGACGTTGCCTTCACCTTCCATGCCGAACACCACCATGGAGAGGTTGTTGTCCTTGCACATGGTCATGGCCGTCTGGTCCATGACACGGATGTCGCGGCGGAGCGCATCGTCGTAGCTGAGCGTTTCAAGCCGCTCGGCAGAGGGGTCCTTCTTGGGATCGGCGGTGTATACGGCGTCCACTCCACTCTTGGCCATCAGGACGACGTCGGCGTGGACCTCGAGCGCACGCTGCGCGGCAACGGTATCGGTGGAGAAGTAGGGCAGGCCCGCTCCGGCGCCGAAGATCACCACGCGGCCCTTTTCCATGTGCCGGATGGCGCGGCGGGGAATGTAGGCCTCGGCCACCTGGCCCATGGTGATGGCGCTCTGGACACGGGTCTCCACGCCGGCCTGTTCCAGGAAGTCCTGGAGGGCCAGGCAGTTCATGACGGTTCCCAGCATGCCCATGTAGTCGGCGCGGGAGCGGTCCATGCCGCTCTGGGACAGTTCGGCGCCGCGGAAGAAGTTGCCGCCGCCAACCACGATGGCCACTTCAACCTCGGGGACGGCCGCCGCGATCTGCTTGGCGACGTCGCGGACGGTTTCGGGGTCGACGCCCAGTTTCCCGCCGCCGAAGACCTCGCCGGAAAGCTTCAGGAGGACCCGGCGCCTGCTTTTCTCTGGCTGGATTACAGTGTTGACGGCTTCCATGATGCCTTCCCGTTGATGACTCTGAAAAAAGGTTATCCTGCCGGTACCAAAGGTCGATACCGGCGGCGGTTCGCACAGATCGGGTGCATGCAAAAGGGGCGGCCACCGAAGTGGCCACCCCCTTGCAGTTTCGACTAGGAGCCGACGCGGAAACGCGTGAACGCGGTTCCCTTGACACCGGCCTCTTCGAGGACCTGTGCCACGGACTTCTTGGCGTCCTTCGCGAATGCCTGGTCAACCAGGACCTCGCCCTTGTAGAAGCCGGTCACGCGGCCTTCCACGATCTTGGTGAGGGCGGCTTCGGGCTTGCCTTCGGCCTTGGCGGTTTCTTCGGCGATGCGGCGCTCGGACTCCACCAGCTCGGACGGAACGTCGTCGCGGGTCAGGTAGTTCGGGGCCATCGCGGCAATGTGCACGGCAACGTCGTGGGCGGCAGTGGCAGCGGCTTCGCCTTCACCGTCGACTGCGAACAGCACGCCAACCTGGGCGGGCAGGTCCTTGGAGGTCTTGTGCAGGTAAGCGTCAACCGTGGCACCCTCAACGCGGGAGATTCGGCGGACAACAACCTTCTCGCCCAGGACGGCGCCTTCTTCGACGACGACCTCGGACAGCGGCTTGCCGTCGACCTCGGTGGCGAGCAGGGTCTCCAGGTCGGCAGCGCCGGACTCGACGGCAACGGCCAGGACCTTGTCAGCCAGCTGGATGAACTTGTCAGCCTTGGCAACGAAGTCGGTCTCGCAGTTGACCTCGATCATAACGCCGACGCCGTTGCTGACCTTGGCAGCCACGAGGCCTTCGGCGGTGGAGCGGCCTTCACGCTTGGTGGCGCCCTTGAGGCCCTTGATGCGGATGATTTCGATGGCCTTCTCGGCGTCGCCGTTGGCTTCGTCAAGAGCCTTCTTGACGTCCATCATGCCGGCGCCGGTGCGCTCGCGCAGGGCCTTGATGTCCGCGGCAGTGTAGTTCGCCATGTGAACCCCTCTGTCTAGAAATTTGTTGTGGTGTACGGACCGACAGGACGGCTGCCCATCTTCATGGGCGGCCATCCTGTCAGCAGATCCGGCTGCAGGCAGCGCGGAGAATCCGGATTTAGTTGTCTTACTTGGCGTCGTCGGCGGGAGCTTCGGCAGCAGCCGGAGCTTCAGCTTCTTCTGCCGCGGCAGGGGCAGCAGCCTCTTCGGCCTTGCTGCCTTCGAGGAGTTCGCGCTCCCACTCGGCCAGCGGCTCTTCCGGAGCTTCGGCAGCACCCGAGCCGCGGTTGTTGCGGGCGATGAGGCCCTCGGCAACAGCGTCGGCAACAACGCGGGTCAGGAGGTTCACGGAGCGGATGGCGTCGTCGTTGCCCGGGATCGGGAAGTCGACTTCGTCCGGATCGCAGTTGGTGTCCAGGATGGCCACAACCGGGATGTTCAGCTTCTTGGCCTCGTCAACGGCGAGGTGTTCCTTCTTGGTGTCCACGACCCAGAGCAGGGACGGTGCCTTGGTGAGGTTGCGGATACCGCCGAGGTTGGACTCGAGCTTGGTGAGTTCGCGCTTGAGGAGCAGCAGCTCCTTCTTGGTGTACGCGGAACCGGCGACGTCGTCGAAGTCGATCTCTTCGAGTTCCTTCATGCGCTGGATGCGCTTGGCGACGGTCTGGAAGTTGGTAAGCATACCGCCGAGCCAGCGCTGGTTGACGTAGGGCTGACCAACGCGGGTTGCCTGCTCGGCAATTGCTTCCTGGGCCTGCTTCTTGGTGCCGACGAAGAGCACGGTGCCGCCGTGGGCAACAGTGGCCTTGACGAACTCGTAGGCGCGGTCGATGTAGGACAGCGACTGCTGCAGGTCGATGATGTAGATGCCGTTGCGCTCGGTGAAGATGAAGCGCTTCATCTTCGGGTTCCAACGGCGGGTCTGGTGTCCAAAGTGGACGCCGCTGTCAAGCAGCTGGCGCATGGTTACGACGGGCATGCCGACGCTCCTTCCGGCAGGTCATTCATGAGAGAGCCCTCAGGCTTCTTACCCTGCCAATAGTTGACGGTTGATTTAGCGTGGCCCGGGGCTGGGCCGTGCTCCTGGCATCCATCACGCTTCCCATCCGCGCTGTAGGGCACGGACCGCAGGAGGCATGATCCTCTGAAGGCTGGGCTGGAGCTTTCACCTTGTGGAGGGCTGGATGCGCGTAGTCAGCTGCCGTTCCCCCACACTCCTGAATGGGGCGTGCCGACGCAATCCGGACAGGCAAATGCACCGCAGGGGTGATCCACTGTTACGGGAAGCGTTGAGGGCGCAGCAAACTGCTCCACCAAGTGTACTACAGGGACCCGCTTCCGCCGGACAGCAGCGGCGGGCAGGAACGGCTTATCCACATAGGTCCCGCCGTGCCTGCCGGCCCCGCTTTTCCGGGCGCATGCTGGCCCCATGAAACCCCAGCTTCTCCTGGCCGCACTGCTGATGCTCCCCGCTTCGGTGGGGTCCGCAGCACAACCCCCGCCGTTCAGCCCCGCTCCCCTTTCGGCCCCGGCGGGGACGACTGCGGGGACGACGACGGCCGAGGACATTGGCCCCGATGTTGCGGCACCCTCCTGGCAGTGGCCGATGGCGCCCCGGCCGCGGGTGCTGCGGGATTTCGATCCTCCACCGAAGCCATGGCTGAGCGGGCACAGGGGCGTGGACCTCGCGGCAGCGCATGACGGTATGGCGGTTATCTCTCCGGCAGCCGGTACGGTCAGCTTCGTGGGCGTCGTGGTTGACCGTCCCGTGATCACCATCGACCACGGGAACGGACTGCGGAGCAGCTTCGAACCGGTTGAGAGCACCCTCGCGGCCGGGGCCGCGGTTGAGGCCGGCCAGGTTGTGGGCACGGCACTTCCCGGCCATTGCGGAACTGCAGCCTGCATCCATTGGGGCGTGCGTCGGGGCGACGATTACGTCAATCCCCTGCAGTTCGTCATGGACCTGAGGCCTTCCATCCTCCTGCCACTGGGCGGGCCACCCTAGTGAAGCGAGATCACACAACGGCGACCGGAGACAGAAGACAGTCGCTCAAACGATGGCCGAGATGCCGGTGATGGCCCGGCCGGTGACCAGGGTGTTGATTTCGGCGGTTCCCTCATAGGAGTAGATGGCCTCGGCGTCGGCAAAGATCTTCGCCATCGCGTAGTCCGTCACGATGCCGTTGCCGCCCAGGACGCTCCGGCCGATGGCCGCGCTGTCCCGCATCCGCTCCGTGGTGAAGGCCTTGGCCAGGGCGGACTGCTCGTCCCTGGCCATCCCGGCGTCTTCGAGCTGCGAGAGCCGCACCATCATTCCCATGGAGCTGACGGCGTTGCCGAGGATCGTGACCAGCTGGCTCTGCACCAGCTGGAAGGACGCCAGCGGCCGGCCGAACTGGTGCCGCTCCACCGCGTAGCGTCGGGCGACATCGAAGGTGGCCAGCTGCTGGCCCACCGCCTGCCAGGCGACACCGAGGCGGGTGACTTTGAGGACTTTGTTGACGTCGCGGAAACTGTTGGCGTGCTCCAGCTTGAAGAAGCCGGGCACCACCACGTTGTCCAGGGTGATGTCGGCGTTTTGGACGGTGCGGAGGGAGATCTTGTTCTCAATCTTTTCCGCGCTGAACCCCGGGAGTGCGGTATCCACCAGGAAGCCCTTGACCTGGTTGTTGTCCACGTCGCGGGCGTAGACCACTACCCAGTCGGAGAAGGTGGCGTTGCCGATCCAGCGCTTGGCCCCGTTGAGGATCCAGTTGCCGCCGTCCCGCCGGGCGGTGGTCCGCGTACCGCCGGCAACGTCGCTTCCGCCCAGCGGCTCGGTGAGCCCGAATGCTCCGATTTTCTTCAGGGCGTAAATATCGGGAAGCCACGCGTCCTTCTGCTCCTGCGAGGCAAGGGTTTCGATGGACCCGATAAACAGCCCGTCGTGAACGCCCATGAAGGTGGCGATAGAGGCATCGGCGCGTGTTACTTCGGCATGGAGCAGGCCGGCGAACAGGTTGGAGCAGCCCTGCCGCCGGACCGGGCTGACCAGGTCAAGCTCGGCGAGCTTGGGAATGAGGTTCATCGGGAACTCGCCACGGTTCCAGAAGTCCACGGCGATCGGCCGCACTTCCCGCGCCAGGAAGTCCCGGACTTCGGCCAGCCGGTCCTGCTCCTTGGCGGTGAGCAGCTGCTCAAAGGCGTAGAAGTCGCCGTCGGCGTAGGGAAGGTCAAAGGGGTCTGCAGCAGGCGTGGACATGGTTGCCCTCCAGGTGTTCAGCGGCCGGTACTCTCCACAGCGGAGAGGAGTAAGTTACTGGTCAGTAACATACCGCACATCAGGCGCTTAACAAAGGAAACCGCGGCCGACGAGAATCGTCGGCCGCGGTTTCAGGAGTAGGGCTACTCGGACTTGAACCGAGGACCTTAGGATTATGAGTCCCGCGCTCTAACCAGCTGAGCTATAGCCCCGTGCCGCCCGGCCACAGCGAAAACGAACTGCGGCGGCAGGGCAAAAACACTCTAGCAAAACCTGGAAGGGGTTTTAGACCACCTTGTCCTCGTAACCCGCGCCACGGTAGAGGTCTTCGAAGGTCTGCAGGGTGCCCTGGATGCTATGCGGTTCCACCATCGCCCGGCTTGCCCTGCCCATGGCCTCCTGCTGGTCCTTGGGCAGCTGGAGGATCTGGGTGATCTTCTTGGCCAGGTCATCGCTGTCATTGGGGGTGAAGAGGTAGCCGTTTTCGCCGTCGCGCACCAGGTGCGGCAGCGCCATGGCGTCCGCCAGCACCACCGGGGTGGAGGCGGACATGGCCTCGAGGGTCACCAGCGACTGCAGCTCAGCAGTGCCCGGCATGCAGAAAAGATCTGCCTTGATATAGGCCTTCCGCAGGTCCTCGTCGCTGACCAGGCCCAGGAACTTCACCCGGCTGCCCAGGCCCAGCCGCTGCACCAGTTCCTCCAGTGCGGTCCGGACTTCGCCGCCGCCCACAATCTCCAGGTGCACGTTCAGTTCCGGCGGGGTCTTGCCGATGGCCCGGATGAGGACGTCGACGTGTTTTTCCTCCGCGAGCCGGCCGGCGAACATCACGGTGGGGTGCGGGTGCGGCTCGATCAGCTCGCCCGGCTGCAGCTCGTAGGCGGCGGAGTCGATGCCGTTGGACAGCGGCAGGACCTTGCGAAGGAACGCATGCTCGTGCATGGCCTTGGCCGCGAGCGGCGTGGGGGTGGTAATCACGTCCGCCTGGCCCATCACCTTGCCCATGTCCTTCCAGGAGATGCGGCCGATGATGTCCTTGAACCACTGCGGAAATGGCAGGAACGGGTTGAGGTTTTCCGGCATGAAGTGGTTGGTGGCCACGATCCGCACACCGCGCTTCACGGCCTCGTACAGAACGTGCTCGCCGATCATGTAGTGGCTCTGGATATGGACCACGTCGGGCTTCACGCGGTCGAACAGCAGGCTGATTTCCTTCTTGATTTCCCAAGGGAAGCAGATGCGGAAGTATTCATGGGTGGGGGCGGCGTGGGAGCGGAGCCGGTGCACCGTCGCCTCCTCACGGAACTCCGTGAAGCTCTTCCCCTTGCCGTCCCGGCAGGCCAGCACGTGCACGTTGTGGCCCCGGCCGGTCATGCCCTTGGCCAGGCGATAGCCGAACTGGGCTGCGCCGTTGACGTGGGGGGGATAGGTGTCCGCGGCGATCAGGATGGTCAGTGGCGGCTGGTCGGCTGGCGTGGTCACGTGGAAAACTCCTGATGGTCACGGTGCGGACAGCGATGACTGGCAGCACGGCTGGCCCGGCGTGGTTCTGCCCGGCTTCGTGGACTTTGCTGGATCTGTAGTGGAACGGGCTAGTGGGAGGGCCTGCCCGCGGTCTTCCGCGCGTCCTTCTTGCGCTTGGTGACCTCGGGATGGTGGCGGGAAAGGGCGATAACCCCAACGATAGCAAGGGAAGCTGCGGTTCCCATGGCAATCGCCATAACGGCATGCACATCGGGCCGGAGTTCGCCGAGGATGACGATCCCGATGGCTATCCCCACAAGAGGATCGATCACTGTGAGGCCCGCGATCACGAGGTCTGGCGGACCCGAGGAGTAGGCGCTTTGGACAAACCATGACCCCAGCCCTCCTGCGGCGATGAGGGCCACTACCGAATACCACTGCACGTTCAGCAGGAACAACCCGTTGGGATCCAAAAGGTGTTTGCCAATGATGCGGGTGAGGACGGCCACGAATCCAAAGAGGACGCCGGCACCAAGGATATAGACGAAAGCGTTTATCCGGTGCTTGAACATGACGGCCAATGTGCCGAAGAGTCCAACGGCGAGGGCCAGCAACAGCACGATGGTGAGTTCGGCGTCAAGGCTTACGTGGTGGTTTTCCTGGGTGACGGTGACCGCCAGGAGGACAAAGAGCGCAGACCCGGTCACGCAAGCGGCAATGGCCACTACCGTTGCCCGGTTAATGGTCAGGTCTTGGTCCTTGGCATTGATGATGGTTGTGATGACGAGGGCGATGGCGCCGATTGGCTGGACGACAGTGAGCGGGGCGGACACGAGCGCCACTGCGTTCATGGCCATGCCAGCGCACAGCAGCAGGAGGCCGAACACCCACCGCGGGTTCCTGAGCAGGCGGAGGAAGCTGTTCGAGCTGAGTGCCAACCCCCCGGTGTCTGCCTTGACGGCGCTGCCCTGCCGCTGGGCACCCAGGGCGAGGCAGAAGGCTCCAAGCAGTGCAAGCAGAACGGCCACCCAGACCATCAGGTGGTCCCGCCGTCGTGATGCTGCTGCATTCTGCCTTTCCGCAGGATGGCCCAAAAGTAGTTGTAGGCCGCGACCCAGTGGCCGATCAGACCGAGGCCCAGCACAATCCAGGCGGCCACGAACAACCCGTCCGAGAATCCGGTATCCAGCTTTGAAAGAACCAGCATCGGCGTCCCCAGGAGAAGCAGCCCGGTCCGCACTTTGCCCACCACGCTGACCGGAAGGTCGGGGTGGCCGCCGAAGAACGAGAGCGTCAGGACAAGCAGGACGGCGTCCGGAACCACCAGCGCTGCCAGATACAGCCAATGGACGACGCCGGCAATCACCAGCGTGACCGCTACGGCGATCAGGGCAAGCCGGTCGGCGATGGGGTCCAGGACACGGCCCAGCTTCGAAGCCTGGTCGAAGCGGCGGGCGATGTAGCCATCGATCCAGTCGGTGCCTGCCATGACGGCGAGGACAACTACTCCGGCGCCGTATTCCTTCTGTGCCAGGACCAGCCAGATGAAGAGCGGAACCCCCATGAACCGCACCACGGTGAGCAGGTTGGGGATGGTGAACACAAGGTCATGGTCAACCTGCGGGCGTCCGGGACGGGCGCCGGCACCGATAAATTTCACCCGTCCCCCTTCCCTTCCTGCGCTTGGTTGGCGCGGTCTTGTCGTGGCCGGCAAGCGTGCCGGCGATCAATGGCCGGTGGGCCGGCTGCTAGTACGTCCGGATCAGCTTCCGGAGCAGGACCAGCAGGACCGTCCCCGCGGCCGCCAGTGCCGCCAGCGGCTTCCAGCGCATTTGCAGTCCCTCCGTGGAGCCGGAGAGCGCGGCCAGCCTTGCGCCCGCGGAATCCTTGGCGCGGAGGGCGAGTGCCTGGCCCTCCCGGACCTTGCCCTGGGCTGCGGCGAGCAGGTACTGCGCCTGCGTTTTGACGTCCAGTTGGCTGCCGAGCTCGTCGCGGGCCTCGGTGAGGTGGTGGCGGCGCTGGTTGAGGCGGCGCGCCAGCTCCGGTTCGGAAGCGTGCGGGAATTCCTTGTCGTGCTCGGCCGCCTTTGCCGCCTTCTCGGCCTTGGCCTTGGCGGCCGCCTGCTCCTTGGCAGCCTTGGCAGCTTTTGCCTCGGGGCTGTCCGGGTCGAGGACCGCGGCGTTGAAGGCGGAACCTTCCCTGGCGACGCCGACGTCGTGCTTAATGCCCCGAATTGTTTCTTCCGGAAGCAGGGGCATGGCCTTCTTGAACTTGCGCAGGCCGATCAGGCCGCCGATGAGCGCTATCAGCAGGAACGCCGCGGATACCAGCAAAGCCGCCAGCCAGGCGGGCATGATGGTGGCCAGTCCCATGATGGCCGCCACGATGAGCCCGATCACCAGGAATGCCAGGAAGACCAGTGCCACGGCGAAGAAGGCGGCAGCGACGCCCACCTGGACGCCCTTGCGCTTGAGTTCGAACTTGGCGAAGGCGATCTCGTCGTTCAGCTGGCGCGGGGCCAGCCGGAAGAGGAGTTTTAGCGTCCTGGGCAGCGCGGTGATGCGCAATCCGGGGCTGGTGCCCCCGCTGTGACGTCCGCTCATCGGTTCCGCCTTACTGGTTTTGTTCGATCCGGCTTCCGTATCCTGCAGGAAAGTGCTCGGCACAGTCCCCGGCACAAAACTACCATTCAGGTTCAGGGCGAACTTCGGGGCTTGCCGGACGGCGCGGCCTACAACGCTGAAAAGCCCGGCCCGCCGGGCCTAGGATTGACATCCGTGACCATTCCCTCCAATCCGGGCGATTTGCTGAGCCGACGCCGGAAGCTTCTGTACATCCTCCTTCTCGGTGCGCTGACGGCCCTGGGTCCGTTCACGATCGACCTCTACCTGCCGGCGTTTCCCGCCCTGGAGGCGAGCCTTGGGGTTACCGAGGCTCAGGTCCAGCTGACCCTGGCCGGGACGACCGTGGGCTTTGCCTTCGGGCAGCTGGTAGTGGGCCCGTTCAGCGACAAGTTCGGCCGAAGGTATCCGCTGATCCTGGCCACGGCCCTGCACATCGCCGCGTCACTGGGGGCGGCCCTGTCCACGGACATCACCACGCTGGGCATCTTCCGGGTACTGATGGGCGTCGGCGCTGCCGGTGGCGGCGTGGTTGCGATGGCCATGGTGCGTGACCTCTTCTCCGGGTATGCGATGGTGCGGATGTTCTCCCGGATGAGCCTGGTCAACGGCCTGGCGCCGATCCTCGCACCGGTCATCGGATCGCAACTGCTGCTGGTGATGGAGTGGCCCGGGATCTTCGTGTTCCTTGCCTCCTACGGCACCGTGGTCATTGTCGCCGCCCTGTTCCTTGTCCGCGAGACCCTCCCCCGGGAAAAGCGCGGCCAGAGCGGTATGACCGTCCGGCAGCGTTACCGCGTGCTCTTCAGCGACCGGATCTTCGTGGGCCTGCTCATGGTGGCGGGGCTTAATTTCGGCGGGCTCTTCACGTACCTCTCGGCCTCACCCTTCCTGTTCCAGGACGTGTTCGGGTTCTCGGCCCAGGAGTACGGCCTGCTGTTCGGCATCAACTCCCTGGGCATCGTGGCCGGAGTGCAAACCAGCTCGCGTCTGATCCGCCGGGTTCCCCCGCAGTGGATCCTGGCCGGGGCCACGGCCTGGCTGTTCTTCATGGCCATGCTGATCGTGCTGTTCGACCAGCTGGGCCTTGGCCTGTGGGGCGTCATGGTCCCGCTGTGGTTCTACATCATGGGCACCGGATTCATGTTCCCCTGCGTCCAGGTCCTTGCCCTGGCCAGCCATGCCTCCCAGGCAGGCACTGCGGCGTCCCTCCTGGGTGCAGCCACCTTCATGATCGCCGGCCTCATTTCGCCGGTGGTGGGCTGGCTGGGCATCACCAGCGCCACGCCCATGGGGGCAGTCCAGGCAGCCTGCATCCTGCTGGCCATCGCGGCCCTCTGGCTGGTGGTCCGCCCGCGCACGGTCCCGTCAATCCACTGATGCACTCCATGGACTGTTCCACTGACCAGCCCCGGCAAGCACCCGGAGGGAAGAAGCCATGACCCGCAAGCCGCAGCGCAATGGACGCGGGCTCTTCCTCGGCGCGGTGCTGGGCGCCGTCGTGGGCTATGTGGCAGGGCGTGCCCTGGGCATCCCCGCCATGGGCATCGCGCTGGGCGCTGTGGCGGGCGCGGCGCTGCTGTACCGGGTGAACCCGGGCCCTTGGCGCCGGGACTAGGACCGGGACCGGGACCGGGACCAGCCCTAGCCGGGAGCCGCCTGGCCTGCCTTGTCTCCGGAATCTGCCCCCGCTGCGCCCCTCCCGCGATAAAATGTGTCCGTGCCCAGCTGGCAGGATCAACCGCCACTTCCGGCCACATGGCAACGGTGCGACGCCGGGATTCTGCCATTGTGGTGGGAGCGGCTGCGCGCCCAGATGGGACAGCAGTCTGCTGCACTGTACGCGGCTGGCCTCTTTACCGAGGACCGGCGCCGGCCGATTGCCCAATGGTTCAACCCCGCGTTCAAGGCGGCCCTGCTGGTGGCCCCGGAAACCTCCCCGGAATGGCCCGTGCAGCGGTTCGGGATCTTCTACGCGCCGCCGGACACCGGATTCGTCCGGATCCACTCGGCCTCGCATGAATGGAGCCCGCGGCAGCCGCGCCGGTCCCCTACGGAAAAGGAAGCCTTCGAGGCCGCCATCGCCGAGGCCGAGAGGTTCCTGCAGGTGGAAATGGATTTCGTCTGAACATGAAAAAGTCCCCGTCCTTCCAGCTGGAAGGACGGGGACTTTTTGGTGAAGCTCCTCCTGCTGGACTTGAACCAGCAACCCTTCGATTAACAGTCGAATGCTCTGCCAATTGAGCTAAGGAGGAATGAAGCAGGTATGACATTAGCAAAGGTGTCCGGCGAAAGTGAAATCGGCGGATTTCAGCGGCAAAAGGGGTTGCCCCCGGACGCACAGCAGCCCGCCGGACAACAAAAATCCCCGCTCCGGAAGACCGGAACGGGGATTGGAAGCTCCTCCTGCTGGACTTGAACCAGCAACCCTTCGATTAACAGTCGAATGCTCTGCCAATTGAGCTAAGGAGGAATGAAGCGGGTATTAGCCTAGCAAACACCTGCCCGGGAAACGAAATCGGGAAACCGGGCCCCTGCCGGGCGGGCCAGGCTACGCCTCGGCACGCAGGGACCGGCGCTCCATTTCCAGCATCAGCAGTTCCCGGTTGAGCCGCTGGTAGGTTTCCGGATCCGCTGCCGGGTCCAGCCGCTGCAGCTGGCCCATCTTGTCCGCCTTGACCCGGGTGATCTGCAGCTCGAACAGGCGGGACAGGATGTCCCGGCAGTACTTCTGCACCGCTTCCTCCGTGCTCGCGGGCAGCGGCACCACAGCCAGCTCGGATACCAGCGGCCGCAGCGGTTCCGGCACCTCATGCATCACGTGCTCCACCCACCGCACGGGATCCACCACCAGGCCCGGCCCGGTGGCACGCATGGCGTCGTGGACGGCCTGAAAGGCCGGGGTGGCGAACCTGGCAGCGGCGAACCGGTCCCACATGCCGCCTTCCAGCAGGGACGGCATCTGGAGGGCCACCTCGAGTGCCTGGCGCTCCATGGAGGCCACGGGGTCGCGGGGGTCCGGCCGGTGGAAGGACGGCACGGCTCCCGACGCCGGGCCCGCTGCCACGCCCGGCCCACCGGCCGGAGCGGGGGCCGGCTGCTGGCCCTGGGGCTGGGAACCGGGTGCGGGCGGGCGTCCGGTGTCTCCACGCTTAACCGCTGCATTCACCAGCCGCAGCACCTCGTTGGGGTCAGGCATGCCCAGCCAGCCCGTGAGCGCCTGGCAGTAGCCGGTGCGGGTGGACGCGTCGCGGATGGCCGCCACCACGGGCACGGAGGCCTTCAGGCCCTGCACGCGGCCTTCCACCGTGTCCAGGTTGAACTGCTTCAGCGTGGCGCGGATGGCGAATTCGAACAGCGGCCGGCGGGACTGCACCAGGGCGTGCACCGCCTCGTCGCCCTTGCTTTGGCGCAGGTCGCAGGGGTCGGCGCCGGTGGGCTCCACGGCCACGTAGGTCTGGGCGGTGAAGCGCTGGTCCTCCTCAAAGGCCCGCAGCGCGGCCTTCTGGCCCGCGGCGTCGCCGTCGAAGCAGAAAATCACCTCTCCCCCCGTGCCGTCATCAGACAGCAGCCGGCGGGCGATCTTGATGTGTTCGGTGCCGAACGCGGTGCCGCAGGTGGCCACCGCCGTCGTGATTCCTGCCAGGTGGCACGCCATCACATCGGTGTAGCCCTCGACTACCACCAGCTGGCGGTCCTTCGCGATGCTGCGTTTGCCGAGGTCGATGCCGTAGAGGACCTGCGACTTCTTGTACAGCGCCGTTTCCGGGGTGTTGAGGTACTTGGGGCCCTGGTCGTCCTCGTAGAGCTTGCGCGCGCCGAAGCCGATGGTGTCCCCGGCGATGTCCCGGATAGGCCAGATCAGGCGGCCGCGGAAACGGTCGTAAATGCCCCGGTTGCCTTCGGAAAACATGCCGGTGAGCTTCAGCTCGGCGTCGGTGAAGCCACGCCCGCGGAGGTGCTTGAGGAGCGCGTCCCAGCCTTGCGGCGCGTAGCCGCAGCCGAAATGCTCCGCCGCCGCGCGGTCAAAGCCGCGGCCATGCAGGAAGGTCCGCGCCTCCGCCGCCCCGGGAGTCAGCAGCTGGGCGCGGAAGAATTCGTCCGCGATCTTGTGGGCGTCCAGCAGCCGCTGCCGGCGGCCCACTTCCTCCCGGTTGGGGCCGGTGCCGCCGTCCTCATACCGCAGCTCGTAGCCGATGCGGGCCGCGAGTTTCTCGACGGCCTCCTGGAACGAGCTGTGGTCCTGCTTTTGGACGAAGGCGATGACGTCGCCGTCCTCGCCGCAGCCGAAGCAGTGGTAGCGGCCCACCTGGGGCCGGACAGTGAACGACGGCGAGCGCTCGTCATGAAACGGGCACAGGCCCTTGAAGGTCCCCAGCCCGGCGCCTTTAAGCGTGACGTAGCCGTCAACAACTTCCTTGATGTCCGTGCGCTGGCGTACTTCGTCAATATCTTCGCGTTTGATCAGGCCGGCCACAGACTAATCCTAGTGTTGGGGTACGACGGCGGCTGGCAGGTCATGACGTTCGTCACCACGGCGTTCATCATCACGGCGTTCATCACCACAGGGACGGCAGGCTCCCCACCAGGCGCTCGTACATGGCCAGTGCCGAACCGTCCGTCAGGGACGCCACCTGGTCGATTACGACGCGGAGCCGGGCGCCGTCGTCGGCTGCTTCCCGCCAGTCGGCCGCGAACATCGGTTCCAGGTGCCGGTCCCCGGTGGCGCTCAGCGCGGTGACGAGGGCGTGCAGCACCTCGCGCTGCCGCTCGTAGATGGGCTGCCGGTGCTCCGTGGTCATCACGAAGGTGGTGGCCAGGCCCTTCATGACGGCGATCTCCATGACCGTTTCGTCCGGGACCATGAGCTCGGCTTCGTAGCGGGTCAGTCTCCCCGGTCCATACACGGCACGGGTGGTTTCCAGCGCGCTCTGGCAAAACCGGCCGATCAGCTGGCTGGTCATGTTCTTCAGGGCGGCCATGGACTTGCGGCTGCCGTCCGCCTCCCGGACCCACACCTCCGTAGCCTCGAGGCGGGCCAGTGCGGCGTCAATGGCCGCGGGGTCGTTGTGCGGCAGGTACCACTGCTTGGCGTAGCCCACCACGCGGGCGCGGTGGTCCGGGTTGTCCATCCACCGCAGCTGGAAGTGCCCGGCCACGATGGCGTCCTCCACGTCGTGGACGGAATAGGAGATGTCGTCCGCAAGGTCCATGACCTGCGCTTCCAGGCAGGAGCGGCGCTCGGGGGCGCCCTGGCGGATCCAGTTGAAGATGGGAAGGTCATCCTCGTAGGCGCCGAACTTGCTGGTGCGCTGGCCGTGGATGACCGGGGCTTCCAGCGCGGACCACGGGTACTTGGCAGCCGCGTCCAGGCTGGCCCGGGTGAGGTTCAGCCCGGCCGGCTGGCCATCCGCGGTCAGCACCTTGGGCTCGAGGCGGGTCAGGAGCCGGAGGGTCTGGGCGTTGCCCTCGAAGCCGCCGATGGCATGCGCCACCTCGTTCAGCGCCGACTCCCCGTTGTGCCCGAACGGCGGGTGGCCCAGGTCGTGGCTCAGGCACGCGGTATCCACCACGTCCGGATCGCAGCCCAGGGCACGGCCCAGTTCGCGGCCCACCTGGGCCACTTCCAGGCTGTGCGTCAGGCGGGTCCGGACAAAGTCGTCGGTGTCCGGTGCCACCACTTGCGTCTTGGCCCCCAGCCGGCGCAGGGCGGAGGAATGCAGGACGCGCGCACGGTCGCGCTCGAAGTCGGAGCGGTACGTGCTCTTGGGCGGTTCTTCCACCCAGCGGGCGGAATCGTCGGCGTCGTAGGCGGCGCGGGCCAACGCGGCGGCCGGCCCGGCCGTTGGAGTCTCAGCCAAGGGAGTTTCAGCCACCGGAAACGTCCAGCTCCGCGGCGGCGATGTCCTTCGACTGCGCGTCGTTGAGCGCCCGGGAGTCCAGCCAGTCCTTGGGCAGCGCCGGCTTCTTCGGTGTTCCTGCGCGGCCGCGCGGGCCCTCGGAATCGACGCCGGGGTAGGGCACCTCGGGGTCCAGCTCATCCAGTAGCGAGCGCAGGACCTCAAGCGTCGGCACCGTGGCGAGCTTGGCCCGCAGGTCTCCGCCCACCGGGTACCCCTTGAAGTACCAGGCCATATGCTTCCGGATCTCCCGGAGGGCCTTGTACTCGTCGCCGCCGAAGGTTTCGATCATCAGCTGCGCGTGGCGGTACACGCCATCGGCCACCTGGCGCAGGTTGGGCCGGTGGCGCTGGTCGCTGCCCTCGAACGCGGCCTGCAGGTCGCCGAACAGCCACGGCCGCCCTTGGCAGCCGCGGCCCACCACCACGCCGTCCACGCCGGTTTCACGGACCATCCGGACGGCGTCCTCGGCGGACCAGATGTCCCCGTTGCCGAGCACGGGGATGTCCGGCAGGGCCTCGCGGAGTCGGGCGATGGCGGACCAGTCAGCCTGCCCGGAATAGAACTGCGCCGCTGTGCGGCCGTGCAGCGCGACGGCGGTAACGCCGGAATCGCGGGCAATCCGGCCGGCGTCGAGGTAGGTGAGGTGGTCGTCGTCGATGCCTTTGCGCATCTTGATAGTCAGCGGGATGTTGCCGTTGGCGGCTTCCTTCACGGCGGTCTGCACGATCGAAGTGAAGAGGTCGATCTTCCAGGGCAATGCCGAACCGCCGCCGCGCCTCGTGACCTTCGGGACGGGGCAGCCGAAGTTCAGGTCAATGTGGTCGGCACGGTCCTCCTCCACCAGCATCCGCACGGCGGCGCCCACGGTGACCGGGTCCACGCCATACAGCTGGACCGAACGGACCTTCTCGTCGTCGTCGTGGGAGATGATCCGGAGGGACTCGGGGGTCCGCTCAACCAGCGCGCGGGAGGTGACCATCTCCGCCACGTACATGCCGCCGCCGTATTCACGGCAGAGCCTGCGGAAGGCGGAGTTGGTGATGCCGGCCATGGGCGCCAGGATCACCGGCGTGTCCACGGTGATGGGACCCAGCTTCAGGGGCGGGAGTTCCAGCTTGGGAGCGGGAGGAGTTGCTGCAACAGTCACCTTTCCATTGTTGCAAAGGCGGGCAAATCGGCTCCCCGGGGCCTTGGGCCGCCGTCAGCCCCGGTCAGCCGCCCGCCGGCCGCGCCGGGTTTGCGGCATCCCGCCGGTGCTGCCGGCACTGTCGGGGGTTCCCGCACTGTCCGGAGTGCCTGGACTCTCCGCACCGCCGGCGGCGCGGCTGGACCGCCGTTCCAGTGCCGCGGCTGCGAGCGATCCGGTGTCGTCCACCTCATCCCCAAGCTGCCGGCCGGCGTCGGCTGCCCCCGGTCCCGGCACCGCGGGTCCGGTTATTCCGACGGCGGGTGCGGCCGGCCGGACGCCGGTCGCCTTGACCACCAGGACGGCGATCAGCGTGGTGACCGGGATGGCCAGGACAAGGCCGATGGAACCAACCAGGGTGCGGATCACTTCCTCGGAAAGTTCGGCGCTGGTGAGCGTCTCCCCCAGCGGCCGGTCGTACAGCATCACGATGATGAGGATGGGCAGCGCCGCCCCCGCGTAGGCGAACGCGATGGTGTACACCGTGGAAGCGATGTGGTCGCGGCCGATCCTCATGGCGGAGGTGAAGAGCTTGCGTGCGCTGCTGGCGGGTGCCAGTTCATAGAGCTCCCACACGGCGGATGACTGGGTGATGGTCACGTCGTTGAGCACGCCCAGGCCGGAGATGATGAGCCCGCACAGGATCACTCCGGTGATGGAGATATTGGACGACGTGTTCACGAGCGTGGTGGCGTCGTGGTTGCCCACCCCGGCCAGGTTGGCCGCATTCGTGGCCCAGGCCGCCAGCAGCGCCGTGATGCCCAGCCCGAAGATGGTCCCCAGCAAGGCGGTGGACGTCCGGGCCGAGAATCCGTGGGCGAAGTAGAGGACCCCGATCATAATCACCGTGGACCCCACCAGCGCCAGCAGCAGCGGGGGCTTGCCTTCCACCAGGCCCGGAAGCATGAAGCTGGCCAGCACGAAGTACGCGCCCACCAGCCCGACCAGGGCTCGCAGGCCCCGCCAGCGGGCGACGGCGATGACCACCACTGCGTACAGCAGGGCCAGCAGGACAATGGGCAGGGTGCGGACGAAGTCCACGAAGATGTAGGCGGGCGCACCCTGCGAGGACGCCGCGCCCTGTGCGTTGGACAGATTCAGGTAGCGGATCTGGTCCCCCGCCTTGACCCCGTGCGACTTGGCGATATCCGGGTTGATGACCACCTTGACCGGACTTCCGCCCTTGTCCGGCTCAGTGAAGGCGAAGGTGCAGTCCGAGCCCTGCTGCCCCGGATTCTGCTGCTGCGCCTGGCCTTGCTGTTGTTGGCCCTGCTGGGCCGCCCCCTGCATGCAGTTCTCCGTCACCACGCTCTGGATGGTGCCGGTGTCGAACGTCACGCCGGGCGCTGCCGAGTACGGATTGGCCAGCGAGATGCCTTCCTTGCTTCCCGACGGCCAGAGCATCGCCATGCCCGCAAGGGTCAGCAGGGTGATGGGAATCAACACCGCCGCCAGGATCCGGTTGGCTTTCCGCCGGGCAGCCATCGCCTCCGGCGTCGGCTCCGAATGACCTGGAGAAGCGTGGGAGTGGCCGGCGCCCATCAGCAGTGAAACCTCATACGTTGAACTCTACGTCCGGCACCGTAGGGTTGATAAATGGATCAGTGGGAGGTACCAGGAATGGCCAACCGAAGCACCGATGACACCAGCGGGCAGACCTCCCGAAGCGCTACCGAGCCCATCCAGCAGGCCGTGCTGGGTGTCCTGGAAGCATCCGGACCCACCCGGGGCGTTGCCCTGGTGCTGCACGGCGGAAAATCCCACAGCCGGGAACCGGTGGAAGCGCGGCACCTGAGTCCGGCGCGGATGGTGCCGTTCGCCAGGCACCTGCACCGGGCGGGACGGAAACACGGCCTGGCCGTGTGGTCGCTGCGGAACAGCGTCCGCGGCTGGAACGGGCCGGACATGGCTCCGCTGCAGGACGCCCGCTGGGCGCTGCGTCAGATCAAGGAGCAGCATCCTGGCGTGCCCATCTTCCTGCTGGGCCATTCGATGGGCGGACTGACGGCTGTCTGCGCGGCGGACCATGCGCAGGTGGAGGCCGTGGTGGCCCTGGCGCCCTGGCTCACCCCGCAGACTCCGGTGGCCAACGTGGCCGGCAGGAAGGTCCTGATTGTGCACGGCACCAACGACCGCTGGACCAGTCCTTCCCAATCGCTGGCGTTTGCGCGGCGGGCCTCCGCGGAAGCGGCCAGCATGCAGTACGTGGCACTGCAGGGAGCAGGGCATTTCATGCTCCGGAAAGTCCGCCTCTGGCAGACCCTTGCCACCGGTTTCATCATCAAGTCCTTCAGCGAGGGCACCGGCGCGGATGTCCGGCCGTCCCGCGCCTTCGGACAGCTCCTGCCGGAGTCATCCGTCCACGTCACCCTGTGATGGCTGCCGGACGCCAACCCAACTGACTCGCACTTGATGTCATGAAACGGGGTTTTGGGAGCGTTAAGTGCGAGTTAGTTGGGTCAGTCCGAGACGACGAGGGTTTCGGCCGCTGCGAGGCGCGCCTTCCCACTCTCCAGGAGGGGTTCGACGGCGGCCCGCAGGGCCGTCATGGAGTCGTCCAGTTCCAGCATGACCGGGTGCTGGTACGCGATCAGCGCAAGGATGTCGCGCACCGCCTCGGCGGCATCACCGGCATCAAGGGCCGGCTCATGGCCCACGAATACGTCGGTGGGAGCATCGGCTGATGCCGGCTCGGACTCCTGGCCGGGTTCCGGCGTGGCGGGCGCCGCATAGCTCACGGCGAAGGCCCGGATCCGGCCCTTCTTACCGGGCGCCACGCCCGCACCGAAAGCCGACTCCGGCTGTGCCCGCAGCACGATGGCGCCGTGGGCGCCGGTGAGCTCGTCCAGGAACAGTTTCTGCACCTGCCCCACGGACAACACGCCGGGCGAGTCCCAGCCGTGGATGGACGTGTAGTACCGGCCTACGACGTCCGTCAGTTCCACGGATCCGGTGGCCAGGTCCATCACCACGTCCGAGCCGGCGTTTTCGCCGCTGACCGGCCGCCCGCCGTAGTCCTTCTCCGGAAAGACGGGCAGCCGGAGGGCGCCCGGCTCCACGATGACCAGCCGGGACCGCTGGATGGGCGACAGCCCGGCGGCCTCCGCGAAGGCGGCGCCGGCTGTGCCGGGCTCCACCTTGGCGCGCAGCTTCGTCACGCCCGACGGCGCGTGTTCGGCTTCCCGCCGCAGCATGGCCAGCAGGCTGGCACCGATGCCGGAGCGCCGGTGGTCCCGCGCCACCTCGATGTAGGTCCACAGCCGCTCGGGGTGCAGCGAGGCTTCGTAGACGACTCCTGCCGCCACGGGAATGCCGACGCCGTCAAGAACGTCCTCGGCCACGATGCAGCGGCGCCACGGGGTGCCGCCGCCCCCGTTGGAGGAGACCGCCAGGGCGCCGCGGAACTGGCGGGCCTGGGCAGTCTCCGGGCCGCCCCAGATCTCCAGGAGCGCCAGGTCGTCGCCCTCACGCCATTCGCGGTATTCGATGGCCATGGCTAGGCCCCGATCAGGCGTGCGGCCAGGTAGCCCTCCACCTTGTCCAGGGAGACGCGTTCCTGGCTCATGGTGTCCCGTTCGCGGATGGTCACTGCCTGGTCCTCGAGGGTGTCGAAGTCCACCGTGATGCAGAACGGGGTGCCGATCTCGTCCTGGCGTCGGTAGCGGCGGCCGATGGCGCCGGCGTCGTCGAAGTCGATGTTCCAGTTCTTGCGCAGCTGGGTACCGAGGTCCTTGGCCTTCGGGGACAGGTCCTCGTTGCGGCTCAGCGGCAGCACGGCGGCCTTGACCGGGGCCAGGCGCGGGTCGAGCTTCAGGACGGTGCGGACGTCCACCCCGCCCTTGGCGTTGGGGGCCTCGTCCTCGGTGTAGGCGTCGATCAGGAAGGCCATGAAGGACCGGGTGAGGCCGGCGGCGGGCTCGATCACGTACGGGGTGTACCGCTCGTTGGTGGCCTGGTTGAAGTAGCTCAGGTCCGTGCCGGAGGCCTTGGCGTGGGTGGAGAGATCGAAGTCGGTGCGGTTGGCAATGCCTTCCAGCTCGCCCCACTCGGAACCCTGGAAGCCGAAGCGGTACTCGATGTCCGTGGTGCCCTTGGAGTAGTGGCTGAGCTTCTCCTGGGGGTGCTCAAAGAAGCGGAGGTTCTCTTCGCGGATGCCCAGGCCGGTGTACCAGGCCATGCGCTCCTTCATCCAGTACTGGTGCCATTCCTCGTCCGTGCCAGGCTCCACGAAGAATTCCATTTCCATCTGCTCAAACTCGCGGGTGCGGAAGATGAAGTTGCCGGGGGTGATCTCGTTGCGGAAGGACTTGCCGATCTGGCCGATGCCGAACGGCGGCTTCTTGCGGGACGTGGTGAGCACGTTGTTGAAATTCACGAAGATGCCCTGGGCGGTTTCCGGGCGGAGGTAGTGCAGGCCTTCCTCGCTGGCCACGGGGCCCAGGAAGGTCTTGAGCAGGCCGGAGAACTCCTGCGGTTCGGTCCATTCGCCACGGGTGCCGCAGTTGGCGCAGGCGATGTCCTTGAGGCCGTTTTCGGCCGGCCGGCCCTTCTTTTCCTCGTACTCTTCCTCGAGGTGGTCCGCACGGTAGCGCTTGTGGCAGGACAGGCATTCCACCAGGGGGTCGGAGAAGACCTCCACGTGGCCGGACGCTTCCCATACCTGGCGGGGCAGGATGACGGAGGAGTCCAGGCCCACCACGTCCTCGCGCCCGCGCACCACGGACTGCCACCACTGGCGCTTGATGTTTTCCTTCAGCTCGGCGCCGAGGGGCCCGTAGTCCCAGGCAGAACGCGAACCTCCGTAGATCTCACCGGCCTGGAACACGAAGCCCCTCCGCTTGGAGAGGGAGATGACCTGGTCGAGAACGGATTTTGCTGCCATGGGGGTAACTCCAATTTCTACAGGGCCGCTGGGTGCGGTCCGCGTTATTCAGGCCCCGGGCAACACCAGAGGTATGGCGCTTCCGGCGGCCGGGCGGGGCGGATGATGGGGTGCGAAAAAGCTGCGTGTCCTAGCCTACCGGCCGGCGCCCGCGGAGCGCGCCCCGCGGCCACGGCAGGGTGGCGAGGATGATGGCGCCCAGGGTCAGCACGGTGCCCAGGACGGTGGCCGGCGCCACCACGGTGCCGGGGGCAGGCAGCACCACGTCCAGGGCCAGGGAACCGAGCAGCTGGCCGGCGATCATGCCGAGGCCGGTCACCAGAACCCCCAGGCTCCTGACCAGGAGCGCGCCCAGCCCGATGAAGACACAGCCCATGGGCCCGCCCAGGTAGTACCACCACTCCCCCGGCAGCGGATTACCCGGGCCTGCCACCAGCAGCTTGACGGCGAGCGCCACCCACAGCACCAGGCTGCCCGCCACGAAGTTGACCAGCGTGGCGGCGATGGGTGTTCCGTAATGCATGGTGGCGGTCCCGTTCATGGCCTGCTGGAAGCTCATCAGGAACCCTGCCGCGACGGGAAGCAGGAGCGGAAGGAGCAGGCCGGCAGGGCCGCCGTCGCCGGCTGCACCGGAGCCGGTGAAGCGCGGCGACACAGCCCAGGCGACGGCGGCGATGGTCAACACGCAGCCGATGATCCGGATGCCGGTGACCGGCTTCTTTCCGGCCGGGCCGAGGCCCAGCCGGTCCACCAGGAGGCCGCTCACAGTCTGCCCGGTGACGGTGGCCACCGTGAACAGTGCGACGCCCAGGACGCCCACCGTGAAGGACTGGGCAAAGACAAACAGCGCGCCGATGCCCCCTGCCAGGACGTAGACGCGGGGAAACGCCCTGGCCCGGACGGCGGGAAGGATCCGTGCCAGCCCGGCGCGGCCGCGGGGCAGGAGCAGTGAGATGAGGATCATGACAAGCAGGCCTGTGCTGAAACTCACCACGGCGGCGGCGATGCCGTCACCGAGGCGGGCTCCGAGTGCTCCGTTGATCCGGCCCTGGACCGGGATGGCGAGGCCGGCGCCCACCGCCAGCGGTAGGCCTGCGAGGACAGGCAGGCGGGAGGTGGAGGTCATTGAATCCACCTTACGTCAGGCATTATTGCTGTATGAGCAACCCCGTTGAGGACGTCCCCATCCGCGACAGCATGATCCGCCTGGGCCAGCTGCTGAAGCTCGCCAACCTCGTGGAGGACGGCGTGGAGGCCACCGAGCTGATCAAGAACGGGCTGGTCAAGGTCAACGGCGAGATCGACGACCGGCGCGGCAGGCAGCTGCGCAACGGCGACACCGTCACGGTGAACAACCAGACCGTGAGGGTCGTCGCTCCGGAGGCCTGAGGCCCCGGGACGGCGGCATGTTGTGCAGGCGCTGGGCGGGGCATCCTCCGCAAGCCGCCGCCCGCCGTCGTACTCCTTACTTCTTCAGGACCTCGTGGGTGAGGAACTCGCCGACGTGCCCGATCTCCTGCTGGTTGATGCCGTGCCACATCCCGGTATAAAGCACCTTGGTCAGCTTGACGTGCTTGCGGACCCAGGCCATGGTGAAGTCGATCTTGTCCGGGGTGATCACCGGGTCCTGCTGGTCGCGGCCCCAGAACATGGGGATGGTGCCGTCCAGTTCATCGTCCCGGAAGGTGGGGTCGCCGTCCGCGTCCACCACGAAACCTGAGAGGCCGACGAGGGCTGCGAAGTCGGTGGGCCGCTGCCGCAGCAGGGTGGTGGCCATGGCCATGCCCATCGAGAAGCCAAGAAGGGTAACCGACGGGTGCCCCACCCGGATCGCGTCGATCCACTCCAGGACGTAGGCAGAGGCCGCCTTGACCCGCTCCAGGGAGTAGTCGATGGACGCGGTGAGCGGGAACCAGGTGAAGCCGGGACCCATGGCGATGGGTGCCCGCACGGAGGCGACGGCGAAGTCCCCCGGCAGCAGGTCCGCGAGGCTCAGCAGGTCCTGCTCGTTGGCGCCGTAACCATGCAGCAGCACCAGCAGCGGCTTCCCGTCACGCTGGTCCTCAGGGTGGGACCACAGGACAACAGGGGCAGGAAATACTTCGGCTTCAGTCATGGTTTCCATTCTTACAGGTACCCGAACGCCGCAACCTACGTTCGCGTAGCCAGCAAGCCGGAAGGCAGGATAGGGACCGTGACCGACGCAAGTGCCATCCAGACGCCGCCCGCATACGCCCGATCCCACCCCTGGAGCCGCTATGTGGCCATGGGTGATTCCTTTACCGAGGGCATCGGCGACCCCGAACCCTCCCGCCCCGGCGGCTACCGCGGCTGGGCCGACCGCGTGGCGGAGGAACTGGGACGAAGCCAGCCGGACTTTGCCTACGCCAACCTGGCCGTCCGCGGCAGGCTGCTGCAGCAGATCGTGGATCAGCAATTGGCCCCCTGCCTGGCGCTGAAGCCGGACCTCGTCACCCTGTCCGCCGGCGGCAACGATCTGATCAGGCCCGGCGGCGATCCCGACGCCCTGGCCGAGAAGCTCGATTCCGTGGTCCAGATCCTGGCCATGGGCGGCGCCACCGTTGTCCTCTTTAACGGACCCGATACCGGCTCCTCCGTCCTGGGCCGGATCCGGAGCAAGGTGGCCATCTACAACGAAAACCTGCGCACCGTCGCGGCCCGGCACGACGCCATCATCGCGGACATGTGGTCCCTCCGGCAGCTCAGCGACCCCCAGATGTGGGACCAGGACCGGCTGCACTTTTCGCCGCTCGGTCACCACACCATCGCGGCGATGGTGCTGGACGCGCTGAACGTGGAGCACGCCCTGGAACCGCTCCAGCCCAAGCCGCTTCCGCCCCGGTCGTGGCGGGAGGCGCGGTCCGGCGACCTGGTGTGGGCCCGCGAATACTTCGTCCCCTGGGTGCTGCGCCGCCTGCGGCAGCAGTCCTCCGGTGACGGCATCACCGCCAAGCGTCCGACGCCGGGTCCCGTCTTCGGCCCGGGCGTCCCCCTGGGCTCCGGCGAGGGACCGCTGGGAAACACCGGGGCAGTCCGGCGGTAGCTGACCGCGGCAGATCAACCCCGACGGCGGCCAGTCCAGGCGGTGGGCATGGAACCTGATGCGGTGGTGCGGTTGAGGCTGCAGGCCCAGATGCTTCGCGAACCTCGCGCGGGGTCCCCCGAGGCGGCACTCCGGCGGCTCCTGGCGGTGCAGGCACAGGAGTTCCCCTATGCCCGCTGGAGCCTGGCCCAGCGTGTAGCTTCCACCGGACGCTCCCCTGTAACGGCTGCGGACATTGAGCAGGCCGTGGCCGACGGGACAGTCCTGCGCACCCACATCCTTCGGCCCACCTGGCATTTCGTCCACCGCGAGGACCTGCGCTGGCTTTCGGCCCTTTCCGCCCCGCGGCTGCACCAACTCAATGCACTGACGTACCGGCGCACCGGGATTGATGCCGCCACGGCCAGGCGGACAGGTGAGGTGCTGGCCAGCGCTGTCGCGGGCGGCAACCACCTGACCCGCGAGCAACTCGCCGGAAAGCTGCAGGCGGCCGGCTTCGAAGCCAATGGGCTGCGGCTTGCCTACATCATCATGCACGCCGAGGTCAGTGGCGTTTTGGCCAGCGGCACGCCTGTCCGCAGCCGCGGCGGGGCGCTCAAACAGACCTATGCGCTCTTCGACGAACGGGTTCCTCCCGGCCCGCAGCCGGGACCGGCCCGGGAGGAAGCCCTGGCTGAACTCGCGTGCCGCTATTTCACCAGCCGCGGTCCTGCCACGGCCAAGGACTGCGCCGGGTGGTCGGGACTGACGGTGACGGACGTCCGGAAGGGGGTGCGGCTGGCCAGGGAGGCACGGCCCGAAGCGCTGGCCGCCACGGTGATTGACGGCGTCGAGCACTATTTCGCGGCCACCGGTGCGGATCCAGGGACTCAGGCCGGCGGTACACCGGCTCCGGCACCGTGGATCGACCTGGTCCAGTGCTACGACGAATACATCATGGGCTACTTCGCCACCCGGCACTATATGGGCGGCGGCGCCCCTGCCTTTCCCTTGGCCGGCGAGCCCATCCACGTGGTGCTGCTGGACGGCCGGATGGCAGGCTCGTGGCGGCACAGGCTGCTTCCGGAACGGTGCGAACTTGATATCCGCCTGCATGATTCCGCCGGCGCCACCCCTGGATCACCGCTGGCCGCAGCAGTCCAGGAAGCCGTGGACCGGTACGCCGCCTTCATCGGACTCCCGGCCATCCGGGTACCGTCCGGGACTAAGCTTGAAGGACACACATGAGAGGCGCAGCACCGTGAGCAACCTGTTTTTCTGGATCATCATCCTGTCACTCCTGATCCCGGTGGCCATGCGGATGTACCGGAAATCGGTGGCCCGCCGGAACTACGACCAAAGCTTCCCCGGCCGCTACCCCGAACAGTTCCCCGGGGCAGGGCAGTTCCCGCGTTCAGGACAGTTTCCCGGTTCCGCCGGTCCGCAGAGCAAGCAGCCCCGTGACGGCTACACCCAGCAGGACTACTTTGCGGGCGGGTTCCGCCAGTTGGACCGGCCGCAGCCCCTCGACAACCCGCAGCCCCTGGATAACCCTCACCCGCTGCCCAACCAGTACGGCCAGCCGCCGGTGCCGCCCATGGGCAACGGCAACTGGGCCCCGCAGGAACCGCCGTTCCAGCAACCGGGCATCCGGCAGCAGGGCGGGCAGCAACCTGCCGGGAACCCCGCCCCTGAACAGCCTTCCGCGCCCGCCACTCCCCCGCCGCCGTCGGCACCGCAGGGATTCCGGGCCCGCAAGCTGGCGGAACTGGACCAGCAGTACAGCAACGGCGAACTGTCCATGGAGGAGTACATGGCCCGCCGCGGCGAGATCATGAACGGCTAGGGCTCAGTCCACCTGGGGGAATCCGAGATCGATCACCGAGGTGGACGGGTCGGGCCACCTGGTGGTCACCACCTTTCCGCGGGTGTAAAAGCGGATGCTGTCCGGACCGTACATGTGGGTGTCTCCGAACAGGGAGTTTTTCCAGCCGCCGAACGAGAAGGCGCCCACAGGTACGGGGATTGGCACGTTAACGCCTACCATTCCCGCCTCAACGTCGAACTCGAACTGCCGCGCCGCACCGCCGTCGCGTGTGAAGATGGCGGCACCGTTGCCGAACTCGTTTTCATTGACCAGCCGCACGGCGTCGCTGTAGCTCTCCGCCCGGACCACGGACAGGACGGGGCCGAAGACCTCGTCGTCGTAGACCCTCATGCCCGGCTTGACGTGGTCTATCAGGCTGACGCCGAGGAAGAAGCCATCCGAGGCGAATTGCTGCTCCCGCCCGTCCACTACCACGCTGGCGCCTTCGCTTTCCGCTCCGGCCACATAGGACGCCACCCGGTCGCGGTGTTCGGCCGTGATCAGCGGCCCCATCTGGGAGGACGGATCCGTCCCGGGGCCGATCTTCAGGTCCGCCATCCGGCGTTTGATGGCTGCCACGAGGTCATCGGCGATGTTGCCCACCGCCACCAGGACGCTGACAGCCATGCACCGTTCGCCGGCCGAGCCATAGGCGGCGGACACCGCAGCATCAGCCGCCATGTCCAGGTCGGCGTCGGGCAGGACCACCATGTGGTTCTTGGCTCCGCCGAGCGCCTGGACACGCTTGCCGTGATCCGCGGCGCGCTTGTAGATGGACTGGGCAATGGGCGTGGAACCTACGAAACTGACGGCTTTGACATCCCGGTGCTCCAGCAACGCGTCCACCGCTTCCTTGTCGCCCTGGACCACGTTCAGCACCCCCGGAGGCAAGCCTGCCTCCGCGAAGACCTCCGCGATGAAAACGGCAGATGAAGGGTCCTTCTCGCTCGGTTTGAGCAGGACCGTGTTGCCGCAGGCGAGCGCGCTGCCGATCATCCACAGCGGAACCATCGCGGGAAAGTTGAACGGGGTGATGCACGCCACCACGCCCACGGGCTGCCGGACGGAGTGGACGTCCACACCGCCCGAGACCTGCTCGGAGTGCTCGCCCTTGAGCATGTGGCTCAGCCCGGTGGCGAACTCGATGTTCTCCAGACCGCGGGAGATTTCGCCTTCAGCGTCGGAGAGCACCTTGCCGTGTTCGCTGGTAAGGATTGCCGCCAGCTCCGGCTTGCGCCGGGCCAGGATGTCGCGGACTTTGAAGAAGATCCCGCTGCGCCTGGCGAGGCTCGTAGCCCGCCAGCCCGGGAGTGCCGCCTTTGCTGCCGCAATGGCTTCCTCCACCCGGGCGCCGGACGCGAGCACCACCTGTTTTTCCTGTTCGCCGGTGGCAGGGTTGAAGACGGGGCCAAAGCGTTCTGCCTCCGTGACCCGCTGTCCATTGATGATGTGGGGAATGGTCTGCATGGATGCCTCTTTCGGAATGGTCTGCCTGCGGGTGTTAGTCAGCGGTGCGGAGCGAGCCGTCTACCAGCTTGATGATCATGGAGCAGTCCTTGCCGGCTTCCCCCGCGTCGACCAGGCGCTGGAACAGCTGCTGCACGTGCCTGCCGAGCTCCAGCGGGGTGCCGGTGTCCTCGGCAGCACTGATGGCCAGCCCAATGTCCTTGTTGGCCAGTTCCGTAGTGAACGTGGGCGCAAATTCGTTGTTCGAAGCGGCGGTCTCCACCACGCCCGGGACCGGGTACCAGGTTCGCAGCGCCCAGCTGTCCCCCGACGAGACCGAGGCGATGTCCCAAAAGACCTGCTTGTCGAGGCCAAGCCGGTCTGCCAGCACGGCACCCTCAGCCGTTGAGGCGAGGTTGATGAACAGCATGAGGTTGTTGCAGATCTTGGCTGCCTGGCCCGTGGTGGCGCCGCCGGTGGGAATGATGTTGGCGGCCATCGGACGGATGTACTCCGTGGCGTCCGCCACCGCTCCCGGCTCCCCGCCCACCATGAAGGTCAGCGTCCCGGCCTTCGCCCCGCTCATGCCGCCCGAAACCGGCGCGTCAACGAAGCGGAAGCCGGCGGCAGCAGCGGCGTCGTGCAGTTCCTGCGCCGCTGCGATGTCGATGGTGGAGGAATCAACCAGCAGGGTGCTGGTACCTGCGGCGGCCAGCACTCCTTCCGGGCCCAGGTACACGGCCCTGGCATGCTCGCCCTTGGGGAGCATGGTGAAGACGGCGTCGGCTCCCTCCACTGCTTCGGCAATGCTGCCGGCGGGCTTGACCCCGCCGGCCTCCGCGGCGGCAAGGGCTGCGGGGTTGAGGTCGAAGCCGCGCACCTCATGTCCGGCCTTGGCCAGGTTCACGGACATGGACCCGCCCATGTTCCCCAGTCCAATCCATCCGATTACTGCCATCGCCCAGGCTCCTTTGCTCTGCGGCCGGCCGCCATGGCCGGACCGCCCAGTGACAACGGTTACATGCTGTTAGAGTGCAATCAAGGGGAAAAATCACAGACAGTATGTGCACTGATGCACATTGACGGAAGGTTGCACCAGTGGCCCGGCTTCCCAGCCCAGACGACCTGCTGATTCTCCTGACCGTGGCACGGCTGGGACGGTTCAACGCCGTCGCCGAGAGCCTGGGAACCACGCACACCACCATTTCCCGCCGCATCCTGGCATTGGACCGGCAACTGGGCGGCAGGACGCTGGAACGCAGCCCGCAGGGCTGGGAGCTGACCGAGCTTGGCGCCTCCGCAGTGGCGGCCGCCGAGGCCATCGAGGAAACGCTGGGCTCGCTTGCCGGCACCATCGGCCAGGAACGCGATGCCCTGTCCGGCATGGTCCGGATCAGCACGTCGGACGGTTTCGGCGCCGAATTCGTGGCTCCGGCGCTGGTACGCCTCCAGCAGCGCCATCCCCTTCTGAATATCGAGATGCTCAGCGCAACCCGCAAGGTCAGCCGCAACCGGTCCGGAGTTGACCTGGAAGTGGTGGTGGGCGGAACCGACGTCAACAATGCCCAGACGATTTTCCTTACCAACTACTACCTCCGGCTTTACGCCAGCGCCGCCTATGCAGCCCAGCGCGGACTGCCGGAAACGCCCGACGGCGTGGGGCAGCACGGCTTCGTGTCGTACGTCGAATCCGCCCTCCAGGTGGCGGAACTCGGCCACCGGTCCTCGCAGCTGCCCACGCCGAAATCCAGCTTCCAGGCCACGAGCATCTTCGCCCAGGTGGAGGCTGTACGCAGGGGCGCGGGCATCGGGCTGCTTCCCAACTTCATGGTGGCCCGCGACCCCGGTTTCATCCCCGTCCTTCCGCACGATTTCGAGCGCCAGCTTCCCATCTGGGCAGTGGCGCGGCCGGAGTCGATGCGGTCCGGGCGCGTCCAGGCGGTCATAGCCGCGCTCAAGGAAGAAGTGGCGGCCCGGCAGGACCTGCTGGCCGCCTGAGTCCTGCCGCGGGCGGCAAGCATTCAGGGGCGGAACAGCCGGCGGACCACCTTCCCGGCCGCCAGGGCGTCCAGGCCCTCATTGATCTCGGCGAGCGGGCGCGTGTCCGAATGCAGCAGTTCCACCGGCAGCCGGCCGTCCCGCCAGTAGCCGAGATAGCGGGGGATGTCCCGGCCGGGGACGGCGTCGCCCATGTACGAGCCGAGCAGCCGCTTGCCCGCACCCGCAAACTGGAGCGCCGGGACGGCCAGTTCCGCGGACGGATGCGGCAGGCCCACCGAAACCACGGCGCCGCCCCTGGTCACCAGCTCAAGGCAGGAGGCGATGACACGGGCGGAACCCACTGCCTCCACGGCAACATCCACGCCGTCACCGGCGGCATCTGCAATCAGCCTTGCAGCGTCCTCTGGGGTACCGGCAGCGCTGGCACCACAGTCCAGGGCCAGCTGGTGCTTGTCCCTGTTTGGATCAATGGCGACGATCGAACCCGCACCGGCGATGCGGGCTGCCATGACTGCCGACAGGCCGACGGCGCCGAGGCCAAACACGGCTACCGACTCCCCGCCGTCGACCTTTGCCGTATTGAAGACCGCGCCCATGCCCGTCAGCACCGCGCAGCCGAACATCGCGGCAACCGTGTCCGGGACGTCGTCGTCGATCACCACGACCGATTCGCGCGCAACCACCGCGTAGTCTGCGAAAGCCGACACGCCAAGGTGGTGGTTGATGCGCTCCCCTGACCGGGTCCGCAGCACGGCCTCACCGTGCAGGAGGTCGCCGGACCCGTTGGCTTCGGCGGCACGGTGACACAGGGCGGGCCGGCCTGCCCGGCAGGCGCGGCAGTCCCCGCAGCTTGGAACGAAGACCAGCACCACGTGGTCGCCCTCGGAGACACCGGTGACTCCGCTGCCCACCGAGGCCACCCTGCCCACCGCCTCATGCCCCAGCGCCATCGGGAGGGGCCGGACGCGCGAACCGTCCACCACGGAGAGGTCGGAGTGGCACAGGCTCGAATACTTGATGGAAATTCCCAGCTCGCCTGCCCGTGGTTCGGGCCGTTCCAGCTCCTCCACCGTCAGGGGGCGTGCGTCGGAGTACCTGGTTCCCGCGGGAACGGTGTTGTAAAGGACAGCGGCTCGCATGAGGGTTCCTTGGTGTGGTTGGGGTGGTGGTCATGCGGCTGCCCGGACCCGGAATCCGGGCCCGGGCAGCTGCCTTACCTGTGGTGCCTGGCTGCGTGCTACTTCTTGCTGGCAGCCAGGAGGTCTGCGGTGCCCTTGGCATCCGCGGCGTCGACGTCATGCAGTGAGATGCCCCTGGTCTCCTTGAGGAAGAGCACGGACACCGCCGTCACGATGCAGGCGGCCAGGAGGTAGAGGGCCACCGGAAGGGATGAATTGAAGTTGCCCAGCAGGGCGGTGGCGATGATCGGCGCCAGCGAGCCGGCAACGATCGAGGTCACTTGGTAGCCCAGGGACACGCCGGAGTAGCGCATCCGGGTGGGGAACATCTCGGCCATGATGGACGGCTGGCCCGCGTACATCAACGCGTGGAAGAGCAGCCCGATGGTGATGGCGGCCAGGATGACCATGTCATTGGCTGTGTCCATCATGGGGAAGGCGAAGAAGCCCCAGGTTCCGCCGAGGATGGCGCCCGCCATGTAGACGGGCCGCCGCCCGAAGGCGTCGGAGAGCTTGCCGACCAGCGGGACGGCGCAGAAGTGGATGAAGTGCGCCACCAGCAGCAGGAGCAGGATCCGTGAAGTGTCCGTCTGGACAACCACCTTCAGGTACGTGATGGAGAACGTGACCACCAGGTAGTAGAGGATGTTTTCGGCGAACCGGAGCCCCATGGCGGTGAAGACGCCGCGGGGGTAGCGGCGGAAGACTTCGGCAACACCGTAGCCCTTCTTTTCCGCGGTGACTTCCTTCCGGGCTTCGATGAAGATCGGAGCGTCCTGGACCTTGGTGCGGATGTAGTAGCCGATGATGACGATGACGGCGGACAGCCAGAACGCCACGCGCCAGCCCCAGCCGAGGAAGGCTTCCTGGGACAGTGTCGAGGACAGGGTGAACAGTACGCCCGTGGCCAGCAGGTTGCCCATTGGAACAGCAGACTGCGGCCAGCTGGACCAGAACCCGCGGGACTGGTTGGGGCTGTGCTCTGCCACCAGCAGCACGGCGCCGCCCCACTCACCGCCGACAGCGAAGCCCTGCACGAAGCGCAGGAACACCAGGAGGGCGGGAGCCCAGTAGCCGATCTGGGCGAAGGTGGGCAGGCAGCCCATGAGGAAGGTGGCCACACCCACCAGGATGATGCTCAGCTGCAGGAGCTGCTTGCGGCCGAACTTGTCACCGAAATGGCCAAAGACGATGCCGCCGATGGGGCGGGCCACGAAGCCTACGGCGTAGGTGACGAATGCGGCAATGATGCCGTCCAGTTCCGTGCCTGAGTTGGGGAAGAACGTTTTGCCGAACACCAGTGTGGCGGCAGATGCGTAGAGGAAGAACTCGTACCATTCGACCACCGTGCCGGCCATCGAGGCCGTGACGACTTTCTTCAGCCCTGAGGCCTTAACATCGGTTTCCTCGAGCCGCCGTGTGGCGGAGTGTTCCGTACTCATGAGTGAACTCCTTTGGCGTCTCCGTCGACACCACAATGGGGATCGGACAGCGGTTTTGTGGTGAGCACCACAAAACTGCAGGTTCACACGAGTATTGTCTGGTGACGCGCTGAGCTCAACGCCGAATACTGCAGGAAGCATCTGCAAAAATGCACATCCAGCACTGCGGCCCGGTGGGAACCCCGGGCTCGGCAGGGGTTCAAGGCAGGAGGTGCTCGCGGAGCTGGTCCCCGAGCTGCCCGATTTCCGTCAGGAAGCCGTCGTGGCCGATCGGCGCTTGGATCAGATGCACGTCCACGTCCCCGGGCAGTGCGCGCGCCAGCTCCCGCGACTGGGACGGGAAGTAGAGCCGGTCCGAATCGACTGCAGCAATGAAGAACCGGGCTTCGGAACGGGCCAGCGCTTCGGCCAGCGTTCCGCGTTCCCTGCAGACATCGTGGCTCATCAGCGCCTCGGTGATGGCGATGTAGCTGTTGGCGTCGAAGCGCTGGACCAGCTTGTTGCCCTGGTGGTCCAGGTAGCTCTCCACCTGGTAGCGGCCGCGGCCCGACAGGCAGTCAGCCTGCAGCGGTGATTCCGGGGCCTGGGGCTCCCGGCCGAACCTGCCCTCCAGCTCGGCGGCGGAGCGGTAGGTGATGTGCGCGATGCGCCGCGCCAAGGCCAGGCCTTCCTCGGGGAACGGGCCGCCGTAGTAGTCGCCGCCGTTGAAGTTGGGGTCCTGGCGAATGGCAAGGGTCTGTGCCTGGGCAAACGCGATTTGCTCTGCCGTGCTGGCGGCGCCCACGGAAATCACGGCGCAGCGCTGCACCCGCTCCGGGTAGGTGATGGCCCATTCCAAGGCGCGGGCACCGCCCAGGGAACCCCCTAGGACTGCGTACCAACTGCCGATGCCGAGCTGGTCTGCCAGCCGGGCTTCGGCCACGGTGCTGTCCCGCAATGTCACCAGGGGGAAGCGGGAACCCCAGGGTGTCCCGTCCGGGGCGGGCGACGACGGCCCGGTGGACCCGTAGCAGCCGCCCACAATGTTGATGGACACCACGAAGAACCGGTCCGTGTCCACGGGGGCACCGGGGCCGGCAAGCTGTTCCCACCAGCCGGGTTCGTCGCTGTCGCCGCGGGTGACATGGGTGCTGCCGGTCAGGGCGTGCTCGATGAGGATGGCATTGCTGCCGTCCGCGTTGAGCGTGCCCCACGTTTCGTAGGCGAGCGTGACGTCCGGCAGGTAGCCGCCGGCTTCCAGTTCCAGGCCCCCGATGGAGGCGTAGCGGACAATTCCGTGCTCGGGAACGGTGGTAGGGGTGACGGTAACCGTCATGGCAAGACCTCTTCTACGCGCTTGCCCACCGGCGGAATGACCGGCAGGCCAGGTCTTCACCCGGGGCACCCCACCGCGGAAGGAGGGTTGCCGGCCAGCAAGCCGGGGCTGTCACTGGCACTCATGACCTGGTTCGAGTGTACGAAACACCACCCGGCCCGGGCCAAGAGTGTGACTGGTTGTGACTTCCCCGGCTTTGCGCACGCGGGCCCGCCACCCGCCGTCGGGCCCTGCTCCCCGGACCGTCCGCTCAGGCGCCCTGCGCCTCCTTGGCGGCACGGAACCCGGCTTCAAGGTCGGCGAGGATATCGTCGATATGCTCCAGGCCCACTGACAGGCGGACCAGTCCCGGGGCGACGCCGGCCGCCGCCTGCTGCTCCGGTGACAGCTGGCTGTGGGTGGTCGACGCCGGGTGGATGACCAGCGAGCGGACGTCCCCGATGTTGGCCACGTGCGAGTGCAGCTCCAGTGCGTCCACGAAGCGCTTGCCCGCCTCGGCACCGCCGGCCAGGTTGAAGGCGACAATGGCGCCGGTGCCCCTGGGCCCGTACTTGCGGCCGCGCTCGTACCAGGGGCTGGAAGGCAGCCCGGCGTAGGCGACGGATTCGACGTCGTCCCTTGCTTCCAGCCACCGCGCCACCTGCCCGGCGTTGGCCACATGGCGCTCCACGCGCAGGCTCAGGGTCTCCAGGCCCTGCGAAATCAGGAAGGCGTTGAAAGGCGAAACGGCGGAACCGAGGTCCCGCAGGAGCTGGACCCGGGCCTTGAGGATGTAGGACAGGTTGGCCCCCAGCGCCCCGCCCTCGCCCAGGTCGCGGCCGTATACCAGCCCGTTGTAGGTCGGGTCCGGGGTGTTGAAGCCGGGGAAGCGGTCGGGGTCCTTGCTGAAGTCGAACTTGCCTGAATCGACGATGACGCCGGCGATCGCGGCGCCGTGGCCGCCCAGGTACTTGGTGGCCGAGTGGACCACGATGTCCGCGCCCCATTCCAGCGGCCGGATCAGGTATGGCGTGGACAGCGTGTTGTCCACGATCAGGGGCACGCCGGCCTCGTGGGCGGTGCGGGAGACGCCCTCGATGTCCAGCACGTCCTGCCGCGGGTTGGACACCACTTCGGCAAAGAAGAGCTTGGTGTTGGGCTGGACCGCCTCGCGCCAGTGGTCCAGGTTGTCCGGGTCCGCCACGAAGGTCACCGAGATGCCGAACTTCTTCAGGGTGTGGGCGAACAGGTTGTAGGTGCCGCCGTAGAGGCTGGGGCTGGCCACGATGTGGTCGCCGGCCTCGGCGATGTTCAGGACGGCGAATGTTTCTGCCGCCTGCCCCGAGCTGAGGAGGAGCGCGGCCAGGCCTCCTTCAAGGCTCGCAATCCTCTGCTCAACGGCATCCTGGGTGGGGTTGCCGATGCGCGTGTAGATCGGGGCGAGCTCGGCGAGGGCGAAGCGGTTGGCAGCGCTCTCGGCGCTGGGAAAGACGAAGGAGGTGGTCTGGTAGATGGGCAGGGCGCGGGCGCCGGTGGCAGCATCCGGTTCCTGGCCGGCGTGGATCTGGCGGGTTTCGAAGGACCATCCGTTGGACATTCAAGGCTCCTTTGATTGGGCCCGGCATGCTGGAAGCACCACGGGCCGCGCTTGCCACCCGGCCTTATTGCCGGACGGCCAGGTCCTCACCCGGGGCACCCCGCCGCGGATGGAGGGTTGCCGGCCAGCGAGCCGGGGCTGTTGCTGGCACTCATGACCTGAGCCCAGTGTAGGAATGTGGCGGGCCGGGCGAACAGCATTGTGACGAACATGGTCCCGTGTTCCTACCATGGAGCAGGTTTCGAGGGTGCTGAAATCGGAAAATCCCAGTAAGGGTATCCTTAGCTGAGAGCCCGATCACAAAGTGCCAAGATGATGGCATGCGCATGGATCACGTCTCTTACGCCTGTGAACACGATGGCCTCGCGGCCACCACCGAACGTATTTCTTCTGCCCTCGGCGTTGAGGCAGTGAAGGGCGGGGTACACCCGCGGTTCGGTACCCGGAATATGATCATCCCGCTCGCGGGACACAAATACCTTGAGGTCGTGGAGGTCCTGGACCACCCTGCGTCGGACAAGGCTCCCTTCGGACAGGCCGTCCGGGCCCGCTCCGCGGCCGGCGGCGGCTGGATGGGCTGGTGTGTCGAAGTTGACGACCTTGCTCCGTTCGAGGCACGCCTGGGACGGGCTGCCGTCAACGGCAACCGCAAGTTTCCCGACGGCCGCGAGCTGGTGTGGAAGCAGATTGGAATCCTGGGCCTCATCGCCGATCCCCAGGTGCCCTACATGCTGAAGTGGGAGGGCGATCCGTCGCTCCACCCGTCCAACGCCTACGAGAGCAACATCAAGATGAGCTGCCTGACCATCGCAGGCTCGGCCTCCCGGGTCACCGAATGGCTGGGCGAACCGGTGGAAAAGCCGCTGGAGGATGTTGCAGTTGAGTGGGTCGCCCCGCATGGTACGCCCGGCATCCTCTCAGTCACCTTCGAAACCCAAAACGGAGCGGTCACCATCTGACCTTCCTTTGACAGACTTCGGCCGCCATCAGGATGTGACAACGGCGTCACCTCCCGATGGCGGCCGAAGTTGCTTAGCCGCGGGTCTTTTTCAGGGCTTGGATCTCTCGGAGCAACCGGTCAAAATGTCGGCGCCTCCCCCGATGATGTTCCTATGGGATTCAGAACGGGCACGGATGGAGACTTAGCGGGAGCAGTGCTGCCTTCTGTCACCGCCCGGACTTCCGCCGCTCCTGTCGCAACGCCCGGCCGGAATGTCGGTGCCTCCGGTGATGATTCTTGTATGGGAAATGGCGCGGTCGTAGCAGCACCGATGGAGAGTGTTTATGCCACGACGGCTGCCATCAACGCGCTGTTCCTCCTTGACGCCCGTCTGCAAGATCCCGAGAACTCCGGCACGGGCACGGATGTACTCCAACGTGCCTACGAGATCCGGCTGGACCGCCTGGCTTTGATAGCAAAGCTTGAGGCGCAGGTCGCCGCCCTCAAGGCCCGCGACGCCGCCCAGTCCCTCGACCTGCAGCAGGCAATGACCCCACCCGACGCCTCCGCGCACGACCGCACCTACGCGGAAATATCAGCGGTGGAAGAGATCGCCGGGATCCTGACCATCAGCGCCGGGGCCGCAGGGGCGTTCATCACCCAGGCCCGGCGGGTCTGCTCCCTCCCCTCCGTCTACGGGAATCTGTCTTCGGGGGCGTTGTTCTGGCAGGGCGCCAAGATCATCGCTGACGAAACAGAGGCCCTGCACCATACCGCCGCCGTGGCCCTCGCGGACCACTTCCTGGACCCGGACGCACCCAACCCGGCCCGGGGCTGCCCCGCCACCGCCCTCGTACCGTCCCGGCTCCGCGCCAGGGTCCGCGCCTGGCGCGAACGCCACCACCCCGACTCCATCGAAAAACGCCACGCCAAATCCGTGGCCGACCGGCGGGTCGAGTTCCACCGGGACCGTGACGGCAGGGCCTGGATCTCCGCCTACCTCCCCGCCGGCTCCGCGACTGCAATCTGGAACAAAAACACCGTCACCGCCCGCGGCCTCCAAGGACCCAACGAAACCCGGACCCTGCCCCAAATCAAGGCCGACGAGTTCGCCCGGCGCCTCCTCGCCCCCGCCCACGCCATAACTACCACCACAGACGCCGTCGCCGGCAGCGGGCGCGGCAGGACCATCCCGGCCGGGGGTGGGGAAGGAGCAAGTCCCTCTGAGCCTGGTGGGACCGGTGAGCTGATCCCGAACAATCTCATTGGGCTTGCCACACTTCTCGGGTCCGACGAGCCCGCCGCCGACCTCGGCATCCCGGACGACGCTGCCGTACACTCCGGGGACTGTCTGATGCCCGATGCCGATGACGAAGTCACCAGCACCAGCACGTTTGACCTCAACCCGGCCGTCGGAAAGGTTCCGGCACCGCGGGCGGATGTGCTTGTCACTGTCCCGGCGTTGGCGCTCTTCGGCGTGACAGATGAACCGGCCAGCCTGGACGGGTACGGCCCGATCCCGGCGTCGATGGCCCGCAAACTCGTCGCCGACGGAGCCGACTCGTTCTACCGTGTCCTCGTCGACCCCGCCGACGGAACACCCTTGGAAATCGGCCGCACCAGCTACCGGCTCACCAGAGCCATGCGGCAGGCCCTCCGCCTCCGCGACGGCAAATGCACCTTCCCCGGCTGTAACAACCATTCGCTCGACAACGAAGCAGACCACCTCCAAGCGTGGGAGCACGGTGGCACCACCGGGCTCAGCAACCTGGCACAACTCTGCCCAAAGCACCACCGGCTCAAACACAACACCGGCTGGGAACCCACCGAAGCAACCCGGAACACACCACCCGGCTGGACCTCACCCACCGGCCGACACTACCCCAGCGAACAACCCGACTTGGAGCCACCCATCTGGCCGGACACACTGTTCCTCCTGGAATGGCTGGAATCAGCACCGCCCTGCGCCGAACCACCATGTGAAGAACCGGTGAACGACAACCTCATCGACGCTGACGACATCGCACCCTACGACCCCGTGTGGGACGACTTCTACGCCATGCCCGTCGTCCTGCCACCCGACCCACAAAAGGACCTGTCCGTCAGCGATTTGGCCCTCGGCGACCAGGCCCTCAGCGACCCGGCCCTGAGCTATTGGGCACTGAGCAACCCGGCCCTGCTCCACACGTAGCTGTTACCCCAGCCCCACGGCCCTGCCGAAGAGGCTGAATCCGACAAATGCCACGATGTCCAGAAGCGCGTGGGCAATGACAAGGGGCATAACCCGCTTGGTCCGGGTGTACAGCCAGGCAAAGACGATGCCCATCACCACATTGCCAATAAAGGGACCGAATCCCTGGTACAGGTGATAGGTGCCGCGGAGGAACGAACTCGCCGCGATCGACAGCGGGATACTCCAGCCGAACTTGCCGAAACGGTTCATCAGGTACCCCACCACGATGACCTCCTCCACCACCGCATGCCGGAGGGCGGACAGAATCAGGACCGGCACGGTCCACCAGTAGGCGTCCAGCGCGCTGGGGATGATGGCAGTAGTGATGCCCAGCGTCCTGCCCGCGGCGTAAAGGCCCAGGGAGGGAAGCCCTATCAGGGCCGCGAGCCCCAACCCCTGCAGCAGGTCCTTGCCAGGCCGGACGAAATCGAAGCCCAGCTTCCGGAACGCAGAGCCAGGATTGCCGCCGTCGGCCGTTGCCGCCTGCCGCTGGTCCGTCAGGAAGTAGATCACCAGCAGCACCGGCACCAGGGCGAAGATGATGTCCAGCAGCTGGTACGTCAGGTCGAAATACTCGCGGGTGCTTTGGGAGCGGTTGAGTGTCGAAGTTCCCTCGGCCAGCGGAGCCCGGGTCATCTTGTCCAGCAGCTGCACCACGGAGTACACGGCGGACTGGCCAAGGGAGAGGCCCAGGACAATCCAGACTTCGAGCTTCAGACGACGGCGGGAGGGAACCAGCATGTACCCATCTTGCCTGCAGTTTCTGGATCGTGGCTGATTGCCTGAACCCCGACCGCCGCTGCCCGGCACGCCCAGGCCAGGCGGTTAGGCAGGTGCCACGATGACTTCCGTGCCCTTGGCTTCAAAAGCAGCCTTGTCCTTCGGGGAGATGCCCGCATCCGTAATCAGCCGGGTGAAGTGGTAGCCGTCCATGGTGGCAAAGGCACGCACCCCCACCTTGGAGGAGTCGGCGATGACGTAGGACACCCGTGCCCTGCTGGCCAGCAGGGCGTTGACCGAGGCCTCGCCCTCACCGGTATTGGTGGGACCCACTTCCGGATCGATGCCGTTGACGCCGATGAAGGCAATGTCCAGTACAACCTTCTGCATGATGATGTCCGTGTACGGCCCCACCAGTTCGTAGGACCGCGGATTGAGGATGCCGCCGGTGACCATCACCTTGATGTTGGGCCGCACGGCCAACTGGCCCGCGATGTTGATGGCGTTGGTAACCACTGTCAGGGTGGGCTGGTTGGACGGGGCATTCAGGTCCTCGCGGGTGGCGAGAATCTGGGCGAGGGCCGTGCTGGTGGTGCCGCCGCAGAGCCCAATCACTGCACCGGGACGGATCAGGGCCGAGGCGGCCTGTGCGATCTGTTCCTTGGCCTCGGCGTGGTCGTCGCGGTTGTAGCGGCCTGGAAGGTCGTAGGCCAGGGCACCGGTGGTAGCTCCGCCGCGGGTACGGGTGAGGAGCCGGCGCTTGGCCAGGCTGTCCAGGTCCCGCCGTGCCGTTGCCGGCGATACCCCGAGCGTGCTGACGATCTCGTCGACTTCCACCTGCCCGGTCTTGGCCAGCAGGTCGAGAATGGCGGTCAGTCGGTCGGTGCGGGTCATGCAGGGCCTCTCAATACAACAGCCACCACTTCGGGTGACGTTTTCTGATCATAACAGACGTGAAATGATCATCTAACGTCACTAGGCCCTTAGCGGCCTACCGTTCCCGGACTCCGGCCCGCCAGACAGCGTACGTCAGCGGCATGCCGGGACGGTAGGCGAGGTGCGTGGCCGAGGGCGCGTTGAGCACGTGCAGGTCCGCACGGTGGCCGACGTCGATGGAACCCACCGCGCGTTCGCCGTCGGAATCGTGGCCGGTATCCTTGTGCAACGCGAGCGCGCCGCCGTAGGTGGCCGCCCGTACCGCCTCGTGCACGCTGAGGTGCATCTGCAGGACAGCCGTGGAAACGCAGAACGCCATGGAACTTGTGTAGGACGTGCCCGGGTTGCAGTTGGAGGCGAGCGCCACCTGGACGCCTGCATCCAGCAGTGCGCGCGCCGGAGCCAGCGGCTGGCGGGTGGAAAGGTCGCAGGCAGGCAGGCAGGTGGCCACCGTGCCCCGTTCCCCGGTTCCACGGGCTGCGTCCCAGCCGGACCAGGTTCCGGCCAGGGCCTCGACGTCCCCGGCGGAAAGGTAGTTCACATGGTCCACACTGGCTGCCCCGAGCTCCACGGCCAGCTGGACCCCGGGGCCCTCCCCGAGCTGGTTCCCGTGCACGCGCAGCCCCAGGCCGGCGTCCCGGCAGGCCAGCAGTACCCTGCGGGACTGTTCCGCCGTGAAGGCTCCCTCCTCGCAGAACACGTCCGCCCACTGTACAAAAGGGCGGACGGCAGCCAGCATGGGGCCGCACACCAGGTCCGTGTAGGCCTCCGGATCCTGGCCGGCGGGAACCAGGTGGGCGCCGAGGTAGGTCACCTGGTCCGCAGCCGTGGAGGCAATCCGTGCGCTGCGGGCCTCATGCTCCACGTCCAGCCCGTAGCCCGTCTTCGTCTCGAGGTAGGTGGTCCCTTGGGAGACAGCTTCCGCCACCCTGCCCATTGCCAGGCGGGTGAGGTCGAAGTCCGACGTGGCGCGGGTGGCGTTCATGGTGACGGCGATGCCGCCGGCAGCGTACTGCTCCCCCGCCATGCGCGCCTCGAACTCAGCCGTCCGGTCACCGGCAAACAGCAGGTGGGTGTGCGAATCCACCCAGCCGGGAAGGACGGCCCGCCCGCCGGCGTCAACGGCGTCGTCGGCTGCAGGCGCGTCGGCGGCCGCCCCGATCCAGGCGATGCGCTCCCCCTCGATCACTACCGCCGCGTCCTTCAGGACCCGGTGTTCCAGGTCCTGGGTCATCAGTTCGGCAATATTGGTGATCAGGGTGCTCATGCAACCATTGTTCAGCGCCGGATGGACCAGCGCGTGGCTGCCAGCGCCTGCGCTGTCCGGGATACCGGAACTGTCCCATCGGTCCCGTCCTGGCCGGCAAGGATCTGCTCCGCCGCGAGTTCGGCCATGGCCGAGGAGGTTTGGAACCCGTAGCCGCCCTGTCCGGCGAGCCAGTAGAAGCCCGGCGCCTCGGCGTCGAAGCCCGCGACCGGAACCCCGTCGGCCGCTTCCGTGCGGAGCCCGGTCCAGGCCCTGCGCACCCCCATGATCCCGAGGGTTGTCACGGTGTTCAGCAGATCCACCAGGCGTTCGACGTCGCCCGGCCTGGGCCGGGCATCCTCGGGCCCGCTGGGCACCGCCTCCGACGGCGAGATCAGGACGTCGTTCCCCTCCCGCCGGAAGTAGAACGTGTTGTCCGCTGCTGCCACCATGGGGCTCCCCTCAGGCAGGGGACGTTCGACGGCGGCAATCGCCGCGGTGCGCCGGTACGGCTGCAGGCCCAGCTTCTCCACCCCGCTGATGACGGCCAGCTCGTCGGCCCAGGCGCCCGCCGCGTTGACCAGCACGCCCGCCTGGAAGGCCTCCGTGCCGGCACCCACTTCCCAGCCGGACCCGAGCCGCTGCGCGGAATGGACCCTGGCGCCGGTATAGATGTCGGCCCCGGCGGCCACTGCCCGCTGCCGGTGGTCCTCCAACAGCAGCGGTGCATTGGAACCGAACGATCCGGTGTCCAGGCCTGCAGCGGCAAACGACTCCGGAACCAGCGCCGGACAGAGCTCCAGCGCTTCCGCATGGGTGATGGGCTTCATGGAGCCGCTGGCTTCCGCCGCGACGCCGGCCTCGCTGCCGATCAGCATGAAGCTCCGCGGAGTGAGGACCGGCTCCGGCAGCTCGGCGTCGCGGGCGGCGATCAGCTCGAGTGTCCTGGCGGTGAGCTCCTGGACCACGGGCGGGCCGTAGCTGGGGATGAGCTGCCGGGCCGACCGGGAGGACGTGTGGTAGGCCAGCTCCTGCTCGGCCTCCACCAGCGCCACGCTGCATTTCCCCGCCAGCGCAGACGCCAGGGACAGTCCGGCAATGCCGCCGCCCACGATCAGGACATCGTAATGTGCTGCCATGCGTTCCATCCTTGCAGAGTTGCTGCGGAAACGGCTGCCGGTGACCGGTGCCCGGGTCAGGCGGCCACTTCCGCGCGGCTGGCGACGAAGGCCTGAACGCACGCTTCGACGTCGTCGGCTGAGTGCGCGGCCGAAAGCTGCACCCGGATGCGGGCGGCACCGCGCGGCACCACCGGGAAGCTGAACGCGGTGACGAAGACACCGTGCTGCAGCATCCGGTCAGCCACCTTGGCGGCAAGGACGGCGTCGCCGAACATGACCGGGACAATCGCGTGCTCGCCGGGCAGCAGGTCGAAGCCTTCCTCCGTCATCCGGCGGCGGAAAAGGGCGGCGTTGTCGAAGAGCTGCCGCCGCAGGCCGGCCGAGTTCTCCACCAGGTCCAGTGCCTTGATGGTGGCGGCGACGATGGCCGGAGCCAGCGAATTGGAAAAGAGGTAGGGCCGGGCCTTCTGCCGGAGCATGGCCACGATCTCGGCGCGCCCGGAAACGTAGCCGCCGGAGGCCCCGCCCAGGGCCTTGCCGAACGTTCCGGTGTAGATGTCCACCCGGCGCGAGACGCCCGCATGTTCCGGCGTGCCCGCGCCGGTGGAGCCCATGAAGCCGACGGCGTGCGAATCGTCCACCATCACCAGCGCGCCGTACTGTTCGGCAAGGTCGCAGATGGCCTCCAGCGGGGCGAGGTAACCGTCCATGGAGAACACGCCGTCGGTGACAATGATCATCCGGCGGGCGTCCTTCGCCTCCACGAGCTTCGCTTCAAGGTCCGCCATGTCCTGGTTGGCGTACCGGTACCGCTGGGCCTTGCACAGCCGGATGCCGTCAATGATGGAGGCGTGGTTGAGCGCATCGGAAATGACGGCGTCCTCGGGACCGAACAGGGATTCAAACACCCCGCCATTGGCATCGAAGCAACTCGAGAACAGGATGGTGTCCTCGGTACCAAGGAAACGGGAGACGCGGCCTTCGAGTTCCAGGTGCAGGTCCTGGGTGCCGCAGATGAACCGCACGCTGGCCATGCCGAAGCCGCGTTCATCCATCGCCTCCTTGGCTGCGCTGATGATGTCCGGGTGGTCTGCCAGGCCCAGGTAGTTGTTGGCGCAGAAGTTCAGGACGTCCGCTCCGGATGAGCCGATTCGGCCAGCGGTGATGTGGCTGGACTGGGGCGAGGTGATGCTGCGCTCAGTCTTGTAGAGCCCGGCGGTGCGGATGTCCTCCAGCTCGCTGCTCAGCTGGTCCTTGATGGAGGTGTACATGGTGGTGATCCTTTAGAGTCGGGTCCAGTCGAGGACAACTTTGCCGCCGCTGCCGCTGCGGGCCAGGTCGAAGCCCTTCTCCCAGTCTGCAGCGGGGAGCGTGTCCGTGACCACGGCGGAGATCCCCGCGTGGAGGACCGGGTTGGAGGAGAGCATGGCGCTCATGGCGTACCAGGTTTCGTACATTTCCCGGCCGTAGATGCCTTTGAGGGTGAGCATGTGGGTGACCACCTTGCCCCAGTCGACGGTGATGTCCTGGCTGGGCAGGCCCAGCATGGCAATCCGGCCGCCGTGGTTCATGTTGTCGATCATTTCCGGCAGGGCGGTGGGGTGGCCGGACATCTCCATGCCGATGTCGAAGCCTTCACGCATGCCCAGTTCACGTTGGGCGTCGCGGACGCGGGTAGTGGAGACGTCGATGGCAAGGTCGGCGCCGAGCCTGCGGGCCAGGTCCAGCCGGGGCTGCGAGACGTCCGTAATGGCGATCTTTCGGGCACCGGCGTGGCGGGCGACGGCGATGGCCATCAGCCCAATGGGTCCGGCACCGGTGATGAGCACGTCCTCGCCCACCAGCGGGAAACTCAAGGCGGTGTGCACCGCGTTGCCGAAGGGATCGAAAATGGCGCCGAGCTCGGGCGTGACCGAGGGATCATGGTGGACCCAGACGTTGGTTTCCGGGATGACCACATACTCGGCGAATGCCCCGTCCCGCTGCACACCCACGCTGACCGTGTGGATGCACATCTGCCGACGGCCGGCGCGGCAGTTCCGGCAGATGCCGCAGACAACGTGGCCTTCACCGGATACCCGGTCGCCAACCTTCACGTCCCGGACGTCCCCGCCGGTCTCCACTACCTCGCCGTAGAATTCGTGGCCCGGAATCAGGGGAGCTTCGATGATCCCCTGGGCCCAGGAGTCCCAGGACTGGATGTGGAGGTCTGTGCCGCAGATCCCGGTGGTCATGACGCGGATCTTCACGTCGTCCGGACCCACCGTGGGCTCCGGGCGGTCCACCAGGTCGAATCCGGCCTCCGGGCCGGCCTTGTAGAGAGCCTTCATCGGCTTCCTCACTCTTGGTTGTCACATCATTGGCAGGTGCTGCCCTCCCCATTACAGCCCCGGAAACCGTTTAGCACAATCAGCTTTTGCTCAATCGACGATGTAGCTCTTGCTAATGCTTAGACTGGGTCCATGGAGATCCACCAACTTGAAATCCTCCGCGAGCTCGGCGCCCTGGGCAGCGTCAAGGCCGTGGCCGACACCCTGATGGTCACCCCGTCCGCCGTCTCCCAGCAACTGGCCCTGCTCCAGCGCACGGTGGACGTTCCGCTGACCCGGAAGGAGGGCCGGAACCTGGTGCTCACCGAGGCGGGCCAGGTCCTCGCGGACGCGGGAGCCGCCGTGGTCAGCGCGATGGCCGAGGCAAAAAGTGCCATCGGCAGCTACCACGGCTCCCCCGCCGGACGGGTGACCCTGAGCGGCTTCCACAGCGCCGGCCAGGCGGTCTTCGCACCCCTCGCCAGGATGCTGGACACCCCCGGCCAGCCCCGGGTGGAACTGTCCGACGAGGACGTGGCCCAACAGGACTTCCCCGCCCTGACCGCCCGCTACGACCTGGTGCTGGCCCACCGGATGGACCACAGTCCCCGCTGGCCGGACGAACGGGTTACCGTGATCCCGCTCGCGCACGAGCCCCTGGACGTCGCGCTTCCGGCCGGACACCCGCTGGCACGGACGCGGGCTGTGACCGCGGACGACGTCGCCGGTGAGGCCTGGGTGACCAGCCACGCCGGCTACTCCCCCGCCGACGTGCTGTCCGCCGTCGCCGCGGTGTCCAGCCGTGAACTGAACATCGTCCACCGCATCAATGACTACTCCACCGTGGCGGCCCTGGTGGCCGCCGGCGGCGTGGTGGGATTGCTGCCCAGGTACACCGCCCGCCCCGTCCTGAATCCGGATATCGTCCTGCGTCCGCTCGAGGGCATCAGCACCCGGCGGCGGATTGACCTGCTGGCACGGCCGGAGAACCTGAAGCGCCGGTCTGTGATGATGGTGTGCGAGGCGCTGGAGGAGATCATGGTGGGGCTGGTGGAGCAGGGCTGACCCAACGGGATCCTGGCTACTGCGATTGCCCTTTGGCGTGCCCGTGGCCCATGCCGTTCCCCCTGCCCAGCCCGAGCCCGGGCACGTCCCCGGCGCCTTCGGCAATCCGCTCGGCCGTGGCCTGGTCCCCGTTCTTCGCGCCTGCTACCCGGACCACTTCGCCCGTGGTGACGTCCGCGATGCTTCCGTCGCCGGGCCGGAGCCGCTCGCCGTCGTCGCCCGTTCCCGGCGCCTTGGTGATGCGCGTTTCGGCGTTGACGGCGTAGGTCCGGCTGAAGCCGTCCTCGCTTTTGACGGTGATGGACGTATCGCCAACAGCCTCAACCGTGCCGCGCTGCTCGAGGACGGTCTGGAAGGTGCCGTCGGCGTTCTTGACCACGCTTTCGCTGTGCTGGAGTTGCGGCCGCTGGGCCTTGTCCGGCTTGCCGGGCTTCCCAGGCTTGGCGGACTTGTCCGGTTTGCCCGGCTTGTCGTGCTTTTTCTCTTGCCCGGGCGCGGACTGCGGCGGCGACGGGAACGGCGAGTCGGCGGACCACGCGATGGCGGCCCCCGTACCACTCAAGGCAAGGGCAATGGCCCCCGCAACGAAGGCCTTGCGGATCCTTGGCTTGTCCTGCAGTGGCATCGCGGTCCCTTTCGCGTCGCTGTCCGGGGCCTGCATCGGGCGGCCTCCGTGCGCTCCAGTGTAGGACCGGCCCCACCGGGTGTGAACGCGTACTTTCCGCCGACCACTACCTGAGTACATAAAGCAAAACCGGGCAGCGACCCCGGCCGCTGCGATTCCGCAACGGCAGGGGGCGCTACCCGGCGTGGGGATGGCGTGGCAGCTAGACGGTGACGCCCAGCTTCTCGAGGATCAGCTCGCGGACGCGTCCGGCGTCGGCCTGCCCGCGGGTGGCCTTCATGACCCCGCCCACGATGGCGCCGATGGCCTGGACCTTGCCGCCGCGGATCTTGTCGGCGACGTCGGGCTGTGCGGCGAGGGCGGCATCGATGGCTTCCAGCAGGGGCCCGTCGTCGGACACGACGGCGAGGCCGCGCTTCTCGACGATCTCCGCCGGGGTGCCTTCACCCGCGAGCACGCCGTCCAGCACCTGCGACGCCATCTTGTTGTTGATCTTCCCGTCCTCAACCATGCGGGCGAGCTCCACGATGGTGGCGGGCTGGACGCCCAGCTGGCCGGGGTCAACGTCGGCTGCCTTGGCGCGGCCCACGATTTCGCCCATCCACCACTTGCGCGCCACGGAGGCGGTGGCGCCGGCGGCAATGGTTTCCTCGATCTCGTCCAGGACGCCGGCGTTCACCACGTCGCGGAATTCGAGGTCCGAGTAGCCCCAGCTGGCCTTGAGCCGCTTGCGGCGCTCGGCCGGCGGCTCGGGCAGGGTGGCGCGGAGCTCCTCCACCCATTCGCGGGAGGCGACCACGGGAACCAGGTCCGGCTCCGGGAAGTAGCGGTAGTCGTCGGCGTCGGACTTGGCCCGGCCGGACGTGGTGGTGCGGGTGTCCTCATGCCAGTGGCGGGTTTCCTGGACGACCGGCTCGCCGGAGTCCAGGACGGCGGCGTGGCGCTGGATTTCGTAGCGGACGGCGTGTTCGACGGCGCGCAGCGAGTTCACGTTCTTGGTCTCGGAGCGGATGCCGAAGCGTTCGCGGCCGTGCGGGCGGAGCGAGACGTTGGCGTCACAGCGCACGTTGCCGCGTTCCATGCGCGCGTCGGAAACACCGAGGTTCTTCACGATCTCGCGGACCGCCGCAACGTAGGCCTTGGCCAGTTCGGGGGCGCGGGAACCGGCACCCTGGATCGGCTTGGTGACGATTTCCACCAGCGGAACGCCGGCCCGGTTGTAGTCCACCAGGGAGAAGTCGGCGCCGTGGATGCGGCCGGTGGCCCCGCCCATGTGGGTCAGCTTGCCGGCGTCCTCCTCCATGTGCGCGCGTTCGATTTCCACGCGGAACACGGTGCCGTCCTCAAGTTCGACGTCCAGGTAGCCGTCGTAGGCGATGGGCTCGTCGTACTGCGAGGTCTGGAAGTTCTTGGGGGTGTCCGGGTAGAAGTAGTTCTTCCGGGCGAAGCGGCAGCTCTCGGCAATCTTGCAGTTGAGGGCCAGGCCGATCTTGATGGAGGACTCCACCGCCGTCTTGTTCACCACCGGCAGGACGCCCGGCATGCCGAGGTCCACCTCGTTGACATTGGTGTTGGGCTCGTCACCGAAGACGTTGGGCGCGGAGGAGAACATCTTGGTCTTGGTGTTGAGCTCCACGTGGACCTCGAACCCCAGGACGGGATCGTACTTCTCCATCGCCTCTTCGAAGCTGAGGATCGCGTCGGTGGTCATTATTTTGCCTCCTGGGTTTCGAGGGCCGCGGTACCGGCAAGGTCTGGGGCCTGGGCAAGCAGCGGTCCGCCCCACTTGGCCTCGAGCAGGGATTCCAGGACGGCGCCCACGCGGTACAGGCGGGCGTCCTCCCGGGCGGGTGCGAGCAGCTGGATGCCCACGGGCAGGCCGTCCTCGTCCGCCAGTCCGCCGGGCAGGGACAGCCCGGGAACGCCGGCGAGGTTGGCCGGGATGGTGGCGACGTCGTTCAGGTACATGGCCAGGGGGTCGTCCAGCTTCTCGCCGAGGCGGAAGGCCGTGGTGGGCGCCGTGGGGGAGATCAGGACGTCCGCCACGGTGAACGCGGCGTCGAAGTCCCGCTGCACCAGGGTGCGGACCTTCTGTGCTGAGCCGTAGTAGGCGTCGTAGTAGCCGGCGCTCAGGGCGTAGGTGCCCAGGATGATGCGTCGCTTGACCTCGTCGCCGAAGCCTGCAGCACGGGTGGCACCCATGACGCGTTCGATGGTCATGGGACCGTCCTCGGGCAGGACGCGCAGGCCGTAGCGGACGCCGTCGAACTTCGCGAGGTTCGAGGACGCCTCGGAGGGCATGATGAGGTAGTAGGCACCCAAGGCGTACTGGAAGTTGGGGCAGGAAACCTCGACGATTTCCGCTCCCGCTTCACGCAGCAGCTCGAGCGAATCGTTGAAGCGGTTCTCGACGCCGGCCTGGTAGCCCTCGCCATGCAGTTCCTTGATGATGCCGATCCGCAGGCCTTCGACGTTGCCGGTCTTCGCGGCGGCCACGAGGTCGGCCAGCGGATCAGGCAACGAGGTGGAATCGCGGGAGTCGTGCCCGCCGATGACCTGGTGCAGGAGTGCCGAGTCCAGGACGGTCCGGGAGACCGGGCCGATCTGGTCCAGCGAGGAGGCCATGGCGATGGCGCCGTAGCGGGAGACGCTGCCGTAGGTGGGCTTGACGCCCACCGTGCCGGTGACGGCGCCGGGCTGGCGGATGGACCCGCCGGTGTCCGTGCCGAGGGCCAGGGGCGCCTCGAAGGCGGCGACGGCGGCAGCCGAGCCACCGCCGGAGCCGCCAGGGATACGGTCCAGGTCCCACGGGTTGCGGGTGGGGCCGTAGGCCGAGTGCTCCGTGGAGGAGCCCATGGCGAATTCGTCCAGGTTGGTCTTGCCCAGGATGGGCATCTTCGCGGCGCGGAGGCGCTCCACAACGGTGGCGTCGTAGGGGCTGTGCCAGCCCTCGAGGATCTTCGAGCCCGCCGTGGTGGGCTGGCCGATGGTGACGATGAGGTCCTTGACCGCGATGGGCACGCCGGCCAGGTAGTGGAGGGCCTCGGCCTCGGGGCCGCCGGCGGCACGGATGGCATCCACTTCGGCCGCGACGGCGAGCGCTTCCTCGGCGTTGATGTGCAGGTACGCGTTGACGCCGCGTTCGCCGCCGTCCACGTCGGCGATCCGGTCCAGGTGCGCCTGGACCACCTCGACGGCGGTAACTTCGCGGGCGCGCAGCTTGTCGGCCAGCTGTGCGGCGGAGAGCCGGATCAGGGCGGCGGCGCTGGTGTTCTGTTCAGTCATTGTTTAGTCCTCATCCAGGATTGCCGGAACCTTGAAACGGTTGTCGTCGGAATCCGGGGCACCGGAGAGTGCCTGTTCCGCCGTGAAGGTGTGGCCCACAACGTCTTCCCGGAAGACATTGCTCAGCGGGATGGGGTGGGACGTGGCCGGCACGTCGTCTCCGGCGGCTTCACTGACCGACTTGATCGCATCAACGATGACGGCGAGTTCTCCGGCCATCCTGTCCAGCTCATGAGCACTCATCTCGATGTGAGCGAGCTGCGCGAGATGCGCAACGTCGTCACGGTTGATCGCAGCCATGGATCTCCCCTGCAAAGTTCGGATTGGTTTCCGATCCATTCTAGTGGGGAAACGATGATGCCCGTCTGACGACCCCCAGCGGGCGTCAGACGGGCACCTTCATGCCGGGCTACGTTCACAAGGAACAGCACCGCGGCAGCTACAGACTAACCGATACCGATGGCTCCGGTCAGCATGCCGATTCCCAGCATGACCAGGGACACCACGGCGCTGCGCCACAGCACCTTCTTGTGGTGGTCGCCCAGGTCCACCTTGGCCAGGGACACCAGCAGCAGGATGGCCGGAACCAGCGGGCTCTGCATGTGGAACGGCTGGCCGGTGATGGAGGCGCGGGCCATTTCCGCGGCGCTGATGCCGTAGTGCGCGGCGGTCTCGCTGAGGACCGGCAGCACGCCGAAGTAGAAGGCGTCATTGCTCATGAAGAACGTCATGGGGATGCTGAGGACGCCGGTGATGACGGCCATGAACGGGCCCATGCTGGACGGGATGATCTGCACGAGCCACGCGGACATGGCTTCCACCATGCCGGTGCCGGTCAGCACGCCGGTGAGGACGGAAGCGGCCATGACCATGCTGACCACGGCGACGATGGACGGGGCGTGGGCCACCAGCTGGGTGCCCTGGTCCTTGACCTTGGGGAAGTTCACCAGCAGGGCGATGGCGGAGCCCACCATGAAGACGTACGGCAGCGGGACGAGGTCGGCGATAAGCATGCCCATGACGGCGACCGTGAGGGCCAGGTTGAACCAGAACAGCTTGGGGCGCAGGGTGCTGCGGTTGGGGTCCAGGGCGGTGTCCGCCATGGCTGTGTCGCTGTCGTCCACCAGGTCTTCGGGACGGTCCAGCACTGCCACGGACGAGCCTTCCGGGGAGAGGCCGCCGGCGGGGGCTGCTCCGCCGGGGTTGCCACCCGTGCGTCCGCGGCCGGTTCCGGAACCGCCGCCCGCAGAACCTGCGAAAGCGCCGCCGTCGAACTTCTCGGCAGTATCCGGGACGCCCCAGATTTCCGGCCGGGTGGCGCGGAGCCGGTTGCGCTCCTGCAGGCCGAGGAGCCAGGCGAAGGCGAGGACCACGGCAATGCCGGCGACCAGTGAGGGAAGCATGGGGACGAAGACGTCGTTGACGTCGATTTCCAGTGCGGTGGCGGCGCGGGCGGTGGGGCCGCCCCAGGGGACGATGTTCATGGTGCCGTTGGCGAGGCCGGCCACGCAGGTGAGGACCACCGGGCTCATCTTGAGCCGCAGGTAGATGGGCAGCATGGCCGCGGTGGTGAGAATGAACGTGGTCGAGCCGTCGCCGTCCAGGGACACGGCGGCTGCCAGCAGGGCGGTGCCGAGCACAACCTTGGCGGGATCGTTGCCGAGCTTGCGAAGGATGAACTTCACCAGCGGGTCAAACAGTCCGACGTCGATCATCAGCCCGAAGTAGATGATGGCGAACATCAGCAGCGCCGCGGTGGAGGTCATGGACTTCATGGAATCCAAGACCATGTCCCCGATGCCCAGGCCGGCACCGGCGAAAAGTCCGAAAACGGTGGGGACGATGATCAGCGCCAGCACTGGCGTCAACTTTTTCGTCATGATCAGCACCATGAATACCGCGATCATGGCGAATCCAAGTATTACCAGCACAGCCGGCTCCTTCTTGTGAACGGCACCACAGCGTTGTGATGCGTGCTACAGACTGTAGGGTGGCCGCCGTCACGGCAGTGCCTTTGGCTCAATTGATTGGCATACTGCTTATTGGGAGCATTTTGCTCATTCTGCTCACGTGCTGCCGCGGCTGGTTCGGCGGGGCCAGGTGGGCACAGCCGACCCGTGTTAAGGAGGATCATGCAGCGTTCCGCGCCCCGACCGCCGCTGCGGTTCTCCACCCAGACGCTGCTGCTGCAGGTGGCCGTGGTACTGCTGGTGGTCCTGCTCAGCGCCGCCGTCCATGCGTGGCTGACCTATGACAGGGTGGGCAGCGAGGCCGAAAACCAGGCGCTGACGCTCGCCCGGACCGTCGCCTCCAACCCCTCCGTCCGGGCCGACGTGCAGGCCATCAGCGCGCGCGAGGGCACTCCCCCGCCGGCCGAACTCGCGGCCGGGCCCCTGATGCAGGCGGCCGAGGCCGCGCGGACCAGGACCGGGGCCCTGTTCGTGGTGATCACCGATGAGACGGGCCTCCGGCTGGCGCATCCGGAGCCGGAGCGGCTTGGCGAGAAGGTCAGCACCGACCCCACCGAAGCCCTGGCCGGACGCGAGGTCACCACCCGGAACACCGGGACGCTGGGCCCGTCCGCCGGAGCCAAGGTGCCGGTGTACGCCCCCGGCAGCTCCACCGTGGTGGGCGAGGTCAGCGTGGGCTATTCCATGGAGACGGTGGGCCAGAGCGTGGCCCGCGACATCGGCCCCGTGGCCGGGACAGCGGCGGGGGCCCTGCTGGCCGGCGTGCTGGGTTCCTTCCTGCTGCGCCGCCGGCTGCAGCGGCTGACGCTGGGCCTTGAACCGGAGGAGATCAGCACGCTGGTCCACGACCAGGTGGCGGTGCTGCAGGGCGTGGACGACGGCGTCATCGGCGTGAGTGCCGACGGCCGGATCAGTGTGTTCAACGCCGCCGCACAGCGCCTGCTCAACCTGCCGGACCTGACCGGCGGCCGCTGGGAGGACGCCCCGGTCCCGGACCAGGTGAAGTCCCTGACCAGGCCCGGCACCGCAGGCAGCGAGGCCCTGGAAGTCGTGGCGGGCGGACGGGTGCTGGTGGCCAATGCCCGCAAGGCCCTGCACCGGCGGGAAGACCTCGGCTGGGTGGTGATGCTGCGCGACCGTACGGAACTGCAGGAACTCACCCGCCAGCTGGACGCCGTGGGCACAATGTCGACGGCACTGCGCGCCCAGCGCCACGAGTTCGCGAACCAGCTGCACACGCTGGCCGGCTTCATGAGCATCGGCCAGCACCGGCAGGCGCGCGAGTACCTGGCGCAGCTTGCCGCCACCGGCCCCCTCACGTTCCCGGTGGAGCAGGCCGAGCTCCTGCAGGACCCGTACCTCCAGGCATTCGTTGGTGCCAAGGGCGTGGAGGCCGAGGAGCGGGGCGTCGCCCTGCGGATCGGGCCAGAGACCCTGGTCCGCGGGCAGGTCACGGAGGCGCAGGACGTCACCACGGTGCTGGGCAACCTGATCGACAACGCGGTCAACGCGGCGGTGGCCGGCGCGGCAACGGAACGCTGGGTGGAGGTGGAGGTGCTGGACGAGCCGGGCGACGACGGCGGCACCCTCCACGTGGTGGTCGCGGACTCGGGCGACGGGCTGGCGGAGGGAACGGACGCCGAACAGGTCTTCACCGAAGGCTTCACCACCGCCACCGGCCCGTTGTCAGGGAACGGCCGTGCCGGCGGCCAGGGCTTTGGGCTGGCCCTTGCCCGGCAGCTGGCCCGGCGCCGCGGCGGGGACGTCAGGGTGTTGGACCGGGGCAGGCCGGGCGGACCGGGCGCGGTCTTCATGGCCACACTGCCGGGAACCATGGCGGGAAGTACGGGGTCGGCGGCACGTTCCGGGACACCAGAAGGCGATTCAACTCCGCAAAGCGCGGAGATGAAAGGAGACCACAACGATGGCTGAGGATTTCCGGGTCCTGATCGTGGACGACGACTTCCACGTGGCTAAGCTCCACGCTGCTTACGTGGACTCGGTGGCTGGCTTCCTGGCATTGGCGCCGGTGGGCACGGCCTCCCTGGCGCTGCAGGCCATCCACAGCCTCCGTCCCGACCTGGTGCTGCTGGATGTCTACCTGCCGGACGCCTCCGGCCTGGACCTGCTGCAGCAGCTGGACGTCGATACCGTCATGCTCAGCGCGGCCTCGGATGCCCTGTCCGTCCGGACGGCCTTCCGCCGCGGTGCGCTGGGATACCTGCTGAAGCCGTTCACTGCTGACGCCCTGTCGCAGCAGCTGCGGTCCTACGCCCGGTACCGGCGGCTCCTCTCCAACCCCGGGGCGCTGGACCAGGACGCCGTGGAGCGCGCCAAGCGGTCACTGATTCCGGGGGACGTCACGCCGTCGGCGAAGCCACGCTCCGCCACGGAAGCCGCGGTGCTGGAGTCCCTGGTTCCCGGCGAACAGTATTCGGCGGCGGAAGTGGCCGGCCGGGTGGGCGTGTCCCGGGCAACCGCGCAACGCTACCTGTCATCGCTCGCCGACGACGGCGCCGTCGACATCCAGCTGCGGTACGGGAGCACGGGCAGGCCGGAGCACCGCTATGGCCTGCCCGCCGCGCCGTAGATTTTTCTAGCTGGCGCTCTTCTGGGCCACGAGCTCGATCTCGACAAGCATCTTCGGGTCCAGGAACGGCAGCACGTGCACCAGGGACAGGGTGGGGCGGATGTCGCCGAATACTTCGCCGTGGGCGCGGCCTGCTTCTTCCCACTTGCTGATGTCCGTCAGGTAGAGCTTGGACTGGACAACGTCCTCAAAGCTGAAACCGGCGTCAGCCAGGACCTTGCCGAGCTTCTGCAGGATGAACTGGGTCTGCGTGTAGAAGTCATCGCCCACGATGCCGTCCTCGCCGCTGGCCGCGGTGGCCGAAATGTACAGGGTGTTGTCCACCTGGACGGCGCGGGAGTAGCCGAGCGTCTGTTCCCAGACGGAGCCGGTTCCGAAGGTTTTGCGCATGGTGGGGCCTTTCAATGCCGGAAGTGGGGTCGGCACCACTGTAGGGCTGCTACAGGTCCAGCCGGTAAACCAGCAGTTTTGTGTCGGTTCCGGGGACGAACCAGTCGCGCTCGGGTACACGGCGGAACCGGGCCTTGCGGTAGAGGCCGTGCGCGCTCTCCCACGTCTCCCCCGTGGTGAGGGCGATGCCGGTGATGCCGGGCAGCGACCGGGCATGGTCAATGAGGGCGTCCACCATGGCCTTTCCGGCTCCGCTGCGCTGCACGGCGGGGTCCACCACCAGCATGCGGAACTCGAGCTCATCCGGCAGTGCGATGTCTGCGTACGGTTCCCCGGCGGTGGCCAGCGTCACCGATCCCACCACGGTGCCGTCCCGCTCGGCCACCCAGATGGTGGCCTGGCCGGCGCGCAGCGCAACATCCTGGATCTTGCGCATGTACGGATGTTCGGCATCGTCGAAGTAGCCCGCGGCGAGGTAGGAATCGCGCGTGATGCGGGCAACGGCGTCGTAATCGGCCTCGACGGCGGCACGGATGGTGATCTGCGGTGGCACCCGTCAATGGTAGTGGCGACTGCCGCTCCCCAGGCCCGAAAGGGCGCTTTCCGTGACTGAACTATCACTACCGGCGGCAGCGATACTGCCGCGTTGCCGGACCCTGGATGACTAGAGCGGGAACTTGCCGGACAGCTCCAGGCCGGCGGCGCAGGTCCACGCGTCCAGCCTGTCGGCATCGGAGGGCCCGCCGTCGAGCGGACTGGCCAGCCGCGGCCGCCGCACCCAGCAGCCGGCTTCTTCCGCGATGAGCGCACCGGCGGAGAAATCGTGCTCGTTGAGCCCGCGCTCGCCGTAGGCGTCATGGGTGCCATCGGCCACCATGCACAGGTCGAGGGCGGCGGAACCCAGCCTCCGCACATCAGCGAACCCGTCCATGAGGCCGGCCAGCGCGGTGGCCTGGTCGGCGCGGACGGCAGGATCGTAGCTGAAGCCGGTGGCCAGGATCTGCCCCTTCCGGCCGGGGACCGGACCCTCCAGCCCGGTGACCCGCCCGCCTTCCTCCAGCCAGGCGCCCTGGCCGCGGGAGGCATAGTAGGTGCGGCCGAGCGCAGGCGCGTTGACCACGCCGGCCAGCCAGGCGCCGTCGGCACCGGCGACCGCCACTGAAGTGGCGTAGTAAACGATGTTGCGGATGAAGTTGGTGGTGCCGTCCAGCGGATCGATGGACCAGCGGTAGCCGCTGGGCGCCTCGGGTCGGGTAGTGCCGTGTTCCTCGCCGGTGATGCTGTCGTTCGGGCGGGCCGCTGCGATCACCCCGCGGACGGCGTTCTCGGCCGCGACGTCGAACGCGGTGACCCAGTCACCTGCCGCGCCCTTGTTGCTGGGAGCCAGGGTGTCCCCGTTCCTGGCGGCAAGCACCTTGGCTCCGGCCGCGGCGGCGGCCTTTGCCACGACCAGAAGTTCGTCAGGGGTGGTCATGCAGTTGCCTCCGCGGTGTCCTCATCGGTTTCCATCCCTGCGGGCGCCCCGGGGCCGTCACCGGGCAATGCGTCAGGGCCGCCTTCCAGCAGCTGCCGGAAGCCGTCCTCATCAAGCACCGGAATTCCGAGCTGTTCGGCCCTGTCCAGCTTGGTGCCCGCGCTTTCGCCTGCCACCAGGTAGCTGGTGTTCTTCGAAACCGAGCCTGCGGCCTTGCCGCCCCGGACCAGGATGGCTTCCTTGGCCTCGTCCCGGCTGTAATTGGGCAGGGACCCGGTGACCACCACCGTGAGGCCCTCGAGGGTGCGCGGAGTGGATTCGTCCCGTTCGTCCGCCATCCGGACCCCCGCCGCGGCCCAGCGGTCCACGATCTCCCGGTGCCAGTCCTCGGCGAACCATTCCTTGAGCGCGGCGGCGATGGTGGGCCCCACGCCGTCCACGTGGGCAAGGTCCTCCTCGGAGGCTGCCCGGATGGCATCCATGGTGCCGAAAGCCTGCGCGAGTGCCCGTGAAGCCCGCGGCCCGACGTGACGGATGGACAGCGCCACCAGGACGCGCCACAGCGGCTGGGCCTTGGCCTTTTCCAGTTCCTTGAACAGCTTTTCCGTGGTGGCCGTAGGCTTGGACGGCGACTTGGCCGTGCCCTTGCTGTAGAAGTAGGGCACCAGTTCGTATTCGCCGGTGCCCACGCCCTTGGAGCGCTTCTCACGGCGGATCTTCACCGGGGCGAGGTCCTCGGGGGCGAGGTCGAACAGGGCTGCCTCGGAGGTCAGCGGTGGAACCTCCGGCTCGGCCGGCTGGGTCAGCGCGATGGCGGCCTCCCAGCCAAGCGCCTCGATATCGAACGCCCCGCGGCCGGCGAGGTGGAACACCCGCTCACGGAGCTGCGAGGGGCAGGATTTCGCGTTGGGGCAGCGGATGTCCACGTCGCCTTCCTTGGCCGGGGCCAGGGGCGTGCCGCAGGAGGGGCATTCGCTGGGCATCACGAAGTCCCGCACTGGTGGATCCTGCTGATCGCGCAGGGCCAGAACCGGGCCCACGATTTCCGGGATGACGTCTCCGGCCTTGCGAAGGATGACGATGTCGCCGATCTTCACGCCCTTGGCCTTGACCACATCCTGGTTGTGCAGGGTGGCCATCTCCACGGTGGAGCCGGCAACCTTGACCGGCTCCATCATGCCGAAGGGGGTCACCCGGCCGGTGCGGCCGACGTTGACCTGGATATCCAGGAGCTTGGTGTGCACTTCTTCCGGCGGGTACTTGTAGGCCACGGCCCAGCGCGGCACGCGGGTGGTGTAGCCAAGGGCACGCTGGGTGGCGAAGTGGTCCACCTTGATGACGATGCCGTCGATCTCGTGGAGCAGTTTGTGGCGCTGGGCACCATACTTTTCGATGAACGCCAGGACGTCCCCGCGGCTCTCCAGCACCTCGAAGTAAGGACTGACGGGCAGGCCCCAGCCCTTGAGCAGGTCATAGGTTTCGGACTGGCTGCGTGCTTCAAGCCCCTCGCGTGCGCCGATGCCGTGAACGAACATCTTCAGGGGACGCTTGGCGGTTTCGGCCGGGTCTTTCTGGCGGAGCGAACCGGCGGCGGCGTTGCGCGGATTGGCCAGCGGCGCCTTGCCCGCTTCGATCAGTGCCTCGTTGAATTCCGCGAACTCCTTCGACGGGATGAACACCTCGCCGCGGACTTCCATCTCTGCCGGGAAGCCTCCGCCCTCAAGCTGCTGCGGGATCTCCTTGATGGTGAGCACGTTGTGCGTGATGTCTTCACCGGTTGTTCCGTCGCCGCGGGTGGCGGCGCGGACCAGTTTCCCGTCACGGTACAGCAGGTTGACGGCCAGGCCGTCGATCTTGAGCTCGGTGAGCCAGGAAGCCTTGGCCGCGCCGTCGCCAAGCTTTTCGATACTGGCTTCCGCCCTGTTCAGCCAGGCCTCCAGCTCATCGATGGAAAAGACGTCTTCCAGGCTGTACATGCGCTGCAGGTGTTCAACGGCGGCGAAAGCGGCGGACACCTCGCCGCCCACCTCCTGGGTGGGTGAATCGTTGGAGACCAGTTCCGGGTGGAGCGCCTCGATCTCCTCGAGGCGGCGGAAGAGAGTATCGAACTCGGCGTCCGATACCAGGGGCGCGTCCTCCTGGTAGTAGGCGAACCGGTACTTCCGGACGAGGTCCGCCAGGTTCTCGTATTCCTCGCGGAGAGAGTCGGAGGGGATGGCGTCCGGGCTGTCGGGGCTGCTGTTCCCGGGGATTGTCTTTTCTGCGGGGCCTGGTCCTGTGCTCACAGACCTATCTTGCCTTACGGGTGCGACAGGACGCCGATTAGTGTGCCCGGAGGCGGGTCCTGCCCCACCAGATGAAGGCTGCACCGCCTGCGCCCACCAGGAGCGTGCCGGCTGCGATGGGAAGCAGTTCGGGACCCCCGGCGCCCGGACCGGCGGCCGGGGTTATGCCTGCCAGCTGAGTTGCCTTGGCGGACCGGGTGATGGGCGTATTCCAGTCCGGCGCACCGGAGGCCCCGGCCGAAGCGGAGGGTCCGGCCGATGTGGCGACGCCGGTGCCAGCGGCGGCGGTTTCTGCGCCCGCCCTTTCCGATGCTTCCTCTTCTTCGGCTGAATCCTGCACGGAGGGACCGGCTGCCGGCGCAGTGGCGGCCGGGGATGCCGCCGGTTGGTGGGCCCGGGCGGGTGCTTCTGCAGCCAGGTTCCCTGGCTGCGCCGGGGTTTCGGCCGGGGCCTGCGTGCGGCGTTCGACGTCCGTGGGTTCCGGCTTGCCGCCGCCAAGGAGGGGCAGGCACACAAGGCCGCAATCTTCGGCCGGAGCGTCCGCTCCCGGCGTGGTGGCAGGTGATGGCTCCGGCGAATCGGCAACTGCAGGCCCTGCCAGGAAGAGGAGGGCGATGGCCAGGACCGCTGCTGCCGCGGTGGCCGCCGCCACACGGAAGGCCGGTGAAGTCGGGGTCATTGCTACCTTTCGATGCGCGCAGTCCCCCCACCGCGGCTTTTCTGGTGTCCCCGGCAGTCTTCTACAGCCAGAGCCGGGGCCGCAAATCCGCTCAGTGTGCCCGGGGCTGTGGCCGGCGCGACCGCCCGCCTGCTGCCCGGCAGGTGTCAGTGCGCGCGGACGCGGTTCCTTCCCCACCAGGCGAAGGCTCCCCCGCCGGCGCCCACCAGGAGGACACCGGCGGCGACGGCCGGCAGGTTGGCGCCGTCGGACCCCGCCCCCTGCCGGGAGACAGCGGCTGCCTGGGTGGCTTTCGCTGACCGGGTGACGGGCGTGTTCCAGTTTGAGGACGACGACGGCGTGCCGGTTGAGGGGGCCGTTGCGGACGGAGTGGCTGAAGCCTCAGTTTCCGTTGGCCCGGCAGCCGGCTCGGCCGGCTCGGCCGGCATCAGTTCCACGGAGGCAGTGGGGGCCGCCGGATTTGCGGCCGGCGTGGACGGGGCGGCGGGCCGGGGTGCGGCGGGCACCGAGGGATCGGGCCCGTCAGTTTCCGTGGGATCGTCGTCGGGCTTGGCCGTCTTGGTGGGGCGTGCTTCCGGGGTCCAGGTTTCAGTGGGTTCCTGCGCACATTCCTGTCCACAGCCCGGGGTCGAGGTGGAGGTCTGCGAGCCTGTCGGTTCAGGGGAATCGGCCCATGCGACGCCCCCTGCGGGCAGTGTTATCGAGAGCGCCAGCACGGCTGCGGCGGCTGTTGCCGAGGCGGCGCGGAGTAGCGGACTGGACGGGGTCATGGATACCTTTCGGTGCGCGCAGTCCCCCGTCTGCGGCTTTCTGGTCTCCAAGCAGTCTTCTACAACACGCCGGAGGGCCGCAAATCCATCGAATGTACGGCCCTCCGGCGTATAGCCTGCTAGTCGCGGCTTTCCGGCGGCAGCGCCACCTGGATTTTGCGGGCTTTTCCGCGTCCCACCACATAGCCCCTGCCCGGGATGAATTCCGGGCTGACCCGGCCCAAGGAGGTGTTCAGCAGGCTGTCGCCCTCAATGTCGCCCGGGTTGAGGAGCAGGCCCCGCCGGCCGGATTTGAATGGCTGCGCGAGCTGCCAGGCGGAGGACCAGGTGGACGTTTCGGACTCACCCACCACCCACTGGTCCGCCTTGATGGAGGCTGTGACCAGCCGCGCAACGCCGGATTCGGCGAGAGTGTCCGTGAATTCGGTCAACCCCTCAATGAAGATGCCCAGCCTGCCCGGGTTGCCGGAGGAATGCTCCACCAGCTCCTCCACCACCTCGGCCAGGTCGTCGGGCCCCACCATCGACCGGTTCCACAGGGGCAGCGACGCGACGGCGGAGCGCCGCGACCCGAGGTAGATCAGCTCGGTGTCCGGGTTGGACCGGCGGAGGGCGTAGGCGAGGGTGACCAATGCCACGGTGCGGCCGGCGCCGGGAGGACCTGCAAGCAGCAACGGTCCCCGGGCCATAAGCGCCGCGGGCTCCAGGGTTTCGTCGTCGACGCCGATGACCGGCATGTCGGGACTGCCGGCCGGCAGCACGTCCAGGTCCACCTGTTCGGGGAGCCGCTCGATGCCGGGAGCGGTGTCCAGGCCCTGGCGCAGCATCGCTTCGCTGAGCTTGTGCACCTCGCGGGCCTGCAGGGCGAGGTTGGAGTTCCCGCCGAGCACGGCCAGCTGGACCTCCAGCCCGTCCAGCAGGCCGCGGCCCGGGGGCGAACCGGCGTTGAGGACATCACGCGGCACGTCCATGGAGATGTAGTCGTCCTCGGAGGACAGGCGCAGCACCAGGCGGCGCTGGATGGAGGCGAGCAGGGATGCGGGCACGGCGTTGGGCCGGTCGCCGGTGACCACCAGGTGGATGCCCAGGGTGCGGCCGTCGGTGGCCAACTGCAGGAAAATGTCCCACAGCCCGGACAGCTTGCTGTGTTCGTAGGCCTCGCGGAAGGCGGACATCCCATCCACCAGGACGAAGATCCGCTTTTCGTCAGGCCGGTGGGCCAGCCTCCGGTACTCCACGATGGTGGAGGCCCGGACTTCGGCGAAACGGGCAGAGCGCTGCTCCGCGATGTCGCGCAAGAGGCGCAGCAGCCTGCCCACACGTTCCACGTCGTCGCCGTCAATCACTTCGCCCACGTGGGGAAGCTCTTCCAGCATGCTCAGTCCGGACGAGCCGCAGTCGATGCCGTACACATGGACGGGCCCGCCGCGGGGCGTCACGGCAGCGGCAATGGCGATCCCGCGGAGGGCGGCCGACTTTCCGGAACCGCCCGTCCCGTAGATGGCCATGTTGCCGTCCTTGTCCGGCTCGTAGAAGACGGTGGGCTGGTCCTGCCGGGCGGGGTCGTCGGCCACGCCGAGCAGCAGGCGTTCATCAGTGCGCGGGTTGGGCAACCTGGAGAAGTCGTAGGTCTTGGCCAGTTCGTCCAGCCACGGCTTCCGCGGCGGCCGGATGCCCAGCGTGTCCGCGGCCCGGACAATGTTCGCGGTCATCCGGGCGATGTCGTTCGGACCCGCGGGTTGGGCCACCACGGGCTTTTCCGGTGCGGGCGGTTCCCAGCTGGGCCCGGACCCGAAGGCCATCTCCACGATGTCGATCTGGGGTCGCTGCGGTTTGTCGGTGGTCCAGCCGCCGGCGTAGCCGGTCTGGAAGCCCTGGATCCGGCCCGGTCCGGTCTTTGCGGCACCGCGGCCGGGGATGCCGGGGTCGAAGTAGGCGGCGTCGGGGACGCCGAGGATGTCGGTGGCGTCCTCCTCGTCGGCCATGCGCAGGGCCACGCGGAGGTTGGTGTTGGCCCGCAGGCTGTCCTTGATCACGCCGGCGGGCCGCTGGGTGGCCAGGATGAGGTGCAGGCCGAGGGACCGTCCGCGCGCGGCAACATCCACCACGCCGTCAACGAACTCGGGCACGTCGTTGGCGAGGGCCGCGAATTCGTCAACGATGATGACGAGGTACGGCGGGGCGTCGGGATCGGCCTCGCGCTGCAGCGCCAGCAGGTCCTTCGCCTTTTTCCGGTTGAGGAGCTGTTCCCGGTAGTGGAGTTCGGCGAGGAGGGACGTCAGGGCACGGCGCACCAGGTGCGGCGAGAGGTCGGTGACCAGCCCCACCGTGTGCGGAAGGTTGATGCAGTCCGCGAAGGCGGCGCCGCCCTTGTAGTCCACGAACAGGAAGCTGACGCGGTCCGGGCTGTAGGCAGCCGCCATGCCCATGACCCAGGACTGCAGGAACTCGGACTTGCCGGCGCCGGTGGTGCCGCCCACCAGGGCGTGCGGGCCCTCGTTCTTCAGGTCCAGGTAGAGCGGCTCGACGCCCTTGGAGCCAACCAGGGCGCGGAGCGTGCCGTTGTCCTTGCGGTTGGCCACGGCGGTGGCATGGACGGAGTTGTTCTCGGTCCAGCGTTCGGCGACGGCCTGGGGGTTGTCCAGGAAGTCCTTGCCGATCAGGGTGGCGTAGGAGACGGACCTCGGGAGGTCGGAATCGTCGTTCACGGGCTTGCCCACATCCACCACGGGGGCGAGCATCCTGGCCAGTTGGCCGGCGAGTTCGGCGTCCACGCTTTCGCAGCTGACGGGGTAGGTGTGCCGGCCCAGCCTGACCTGGCCGGTGGTGGTGCCGTGGTCGCCGTCCACCACCATAAAGTCGCGGCAGGCCGCCGGCAGGGCCTGGATGTCCGTGGCCACCCAGAGCACGTGGACGCCGGAGTCCGGTCCGCGCTCGGCGAGCCGGGTGAGCCGGCCCCGGTCCACTGGCGCGTCGTCCTCCACGACCACCAGCACGGACGGCAGGACAGGCGCCTCCAGCTCGTGCTTGGCCGGATCCACGTCCGACCGCAGGTCCGGGCCGGAGCGCCTGGCGGCGGCCTCCCGCGCGTCGAGCAGGTCCTCGAGGCGGGCCAGGAGCGAGGACCCGCCCGCGGACCCGGCAGCCAGGTGGTCTCCGGAGAGCGGGCTGTGGCCGGAGCCGACGTGCGGCAGCCACTGCAGCCAGTTCCACCGTTCCCGGGACTGGGCGGACGTGATGGCGGTCAGGACCACTTCGGCCGGCGAATGGAGTCCAACCAGCTGGAGCACCATGCCGCGGGCAACATCGTCCACCAGGCCGCGGGCGCCGGCGATGCCCAGGGACCCGGAGGTACGCAGCTGGGAAACCACCGGAACACCCTCAATGTCCCGGAACTGCTTCAGGCAGTCCTGGATCTCCCGTGTGTACTCGACCTCGGTGTCGTTGTTGGACGGTTCCTCCAGCTGCAGGCGCGACGGCGCCGTACCCATGCCGAACCTCAGCCCCAGGAACGATGAGTGTTCCGGGCGGTGGGTCCACAGCAGCGGCCCCAGTTTGTAGATGGCGTCCACGGTGTCGCTGACCGAGGGCGCCTCCTGCAGCCGGACGGCACGCTCCACCTTCTGCAGCTCGGTGACATCCTCGCGGAAGGCCGCCATGGAAGCCCGGAAGTGCTTCAGGCCGTCCTTCCGCAGGCGCCGGTTGCGCATCTTCTGGTCAACGAAATGGCCCACGATGAACAGCGGCATCATCAGCATGAAAACCATGGACAGCGCGTTGCGCGTCACGGCGAAGATGACCGCACCCATCAACAGCGGGGCGATCAGCATGATGTACGGGAAGGGCTGGTCCTCGGGGCGTTTCGGCCCGGCCGGCACCACCCGCTTGGGTTCCTCGAACCGGGGCACCACCCGGGGTGAGCGGTTGAAGTCCACCATGGGCGACGTCGGCGCTGCCGCATGGTTGTGCCCCAGCGGAACCACCGTCACGGTGGTGTCGCCAAGGGTGACGGTGTCCGAGGAGTTCAGGGTTGCGCGGGTGACGGGGAGCCCGTCCATCAGGAGCCCGTTGGCGGAGTTGGTGTCGACGATCTCCACTCCCTCGCCCACGGTGATGCGGGCGTGGCGCTTGGAGGTCAGGGGGTCCGTGAGCCGGATGTCCACGTCCCGGTCCCGGCCGATGTAGCTGGTGCCGGTGGGCAGCGAAAATTCCCGTCCGACGTCGGGCCCGGACAGCACGCGCAGGGTGGCGGCGGCCGGGCCGCGGCTGGTTCCGGGTTCGTGGAACTGTTCGCTGACCTGGGCCAGCGAAACGACCGAACCGGGGCGCAGGCCGGATTCGAGGAGGTTGTCCGTGCGGGTCAGGACATTGCCGCTGATGCCGGCGCCCACGAATGCCTCATCGATGCGCAGGGACATGTTGTCCGGTGCGGGGGTGCCCTTGCGCTCCGGGTCGGCGGCCCACAGAACGGCGGCGATATCGGCCACTGTGGCAAGGCCGTCCACCGTGACGGCAAGGTCCTTGGCCTCGGCCGGCTCGCGGCGGAGTGTCAGCCGGATCCTCATCCTTCGTCCACGCCCCTCATCTTCTCCAGGAGGTAGAGGTCGTCAGGCGTCACCAGGTGCGAGGTCACGGCATGCTCCACCAGCCGCGCCCGGCGGTTGGTGGCGAGCTTGCCGCCGCCGCCACGCAGTCCCGCCACGCCCACGCGGTCAAGCTTGTCGCACACGTTGTCCAGCTTCCGGTTGAAACGGGTCAGCGCCCAGCCAAGGGTCTTGGCGGCGGCGGCCGACGACGGGATGGCGCTGAAGCCGGTGCCTTCCCGGCGGAGCATGGGTTCGGCGAGCGCCACAATGAGGGCCTTCTGGGAATCGGTGAACACCACCGGCCCGATGGTGGTGTCGCCGCTGACGCCGCCCTCGCGCGCCTCCTGGCGGAAGGACGGGGTCTTCAGGTGCACGGCGAACTCGTAGGTGGTGGGTCCGGCCGTGAAGATGATGTTGGTGTGGCTGAACACAAGCGGGATCCGGGCGCCGGGCGAAAGCCACGCCTGCATGCCGCCGGAGGCATCAGCCACGGTGGCGGACAGCATGCTGCCCACGTTGCTCAGCCACCAGATGCCGTCGTAGCGGGCCACCTGCAGGAACTGCCGGTGCAGGTACGGGTTGTCGTCGACTTCCAGGTCGCCTTCACGGCCGATGTTGAAGACATCCTCATCCGACGGTTCGTACCATTCCCCACAGAAATCTATTGCTAGGTCCCCCATGTTCTGTGTCTCCTTCCGGGCAGTCCCTGCATGAACAGGATCGCCGGTCCGCTGTGCCGGGTCATTTGTTGATGCAGGCGATGGAGTCGTCCTCCAGCGGGGAGAAGGCTCCGTCGCTGCGGACGATCATGACCTGAAGGCAAGTGGGCACGGAGGGGTTGAGCGCCACCTGGACGCTGGTCCCCGTGGTGGCCTGGTACTCGCTGCTCTCCCCCACGGCGTATACACGCCATTTGTACGTGTCGCCGTCCTTGGGCTGCGGGTTCTCCCAGGTGAACGTCGCCTTCCCCTCGGCGTCCACCACTCCCTTCAGGGCCGCGACGTCCGGCACCGTGCCGTTGTCCAGGGCGTCCGCCGGCGGCTTGCTGGCCTGCTGCGTCTCGGCCACCCGGGGCGTTTCCGGGGCGGCGTTGGCCACCACCAGGCCCACGACGGCGGCAAGGGCAAGCAGGGTGCCGCCGGAGATGGCCAACCAGAGGTTGCGTTTGCCGTGGTCAGGGGCATGCGCTGCCGAAGCGTCCTCCACGGAGGGCGGCGGCGTAGCCGCCCGCTGGATGGTGGCGTCGGCTGCACCTGTGTAGCCGGACGCGGCAGCATAGGCGGGCGACGCTCCCGAGCCGGTGTTGCCCTGGTTGCCGCGCAGGACCGTGGCCTGCGCCCACTCCCGCGGGCCGCCGTCGTGCGTTGCGCCGGTGCCACTGCCGGCACCGGAGCCAATGCCGGCGCCGGTCGAGAACTGCTGCCGGGCCGCGGTGGTGGCGGAGTCCGGTGCCGGACCGGCGGGCATGGGCCGGGGCCGGGTGCGTGCCGGGAAGGTGGGCGCGCTGCCCGTCCGTTCCGGGTCGATGGCGGCGATGCTCCGGACCCGCGTCTCCTCGACGCCTTCGTCCGGGTGGCTGTCCTCCTGGTGCGGCTCCTCCAGTACCTCGAAGGGTGTCACGGACAGGTTCAGCTCGGCCTGGATGCGCTGCAGGGCCAGGGCGAACGCGTGCGCGGAAGAGTAGCGGGACTGCGGAGACTTTGCCATGGCCGTGGCGAGGGCAAGCTCCAGCGATTCCGGAACATCGGCCCGGCCAAGGCGGGGCAGCGGTGTATTGCTGATCCTGTTGATCAGCTCCCGCTGGGAGTTGTCCGCACCGGGCAGCACGAAGGGCGACCGGCCGGCCAGGAGCGTGTAGAGCGTGGCGCCCAGGGCCCAGACGTCCACCATTACCCCGTCCACGCTTCCGTCCCGGAACTGTTCGGGCGGGGACCACGGGATGGACATGCCCGAGTCGTCGTCGGAGTCGCCAGCCAGGGTGCCCGAGATGCCGAAGTCGGTGAGCGCGGGGCGGTTGTAGTCCGTTACCAGGATGTTGGCAGGCTTGATGTCGCGGTGCGCGATGCCGGCCCGGTGGGCTGTCTCGACGGCGGAAGCCACCTGGATACCGACGGCCAGGACCTCGTCCACGCTGAAGCGCTGCCGCCGGTAACGGACGTCCAGGCTGGGCCGGGAGCAGTACTCCATGGCCAGGTACGAGTGCCCGTCATCGGTCACTTCCGCCTCGAAGATGGTAACGATGTAGGGGTGCGAGGACAGCTGGGCCATCAGGTTTGCCTCGGACTCGAAGCGGCGCCGGGCGCCTTCGGTCTTCAGGTCCGAGAGGAGCACCTTGACGGCGACCTTGCGGCGGGGCCGGTCCTGCTCATAGAGGTAGACGTCGGAGAACCCGCCGGAGCCGAGAAGGCTGATGTAAGTGAACCCCGGGATGCGGGGCGGCGGCGCTACGGGCCGTTTGGAACTCAAGGAATCTCCTCAAAACGCAGCGAGATGTTGTCACCAAGCTCGGCGATGTCGCCGTCAAGCAGGATGGCCATCTCGTTCTGGGCAAGGCGCCGCGGCGGCTGGCCCTCCCGGACCAGGACGGTGCCGTTAGTTGCCTTCAGGTCGCAGAGCATGACGTGCCAGCCTTCCAGCCGGACCTCCACATGGGAACGGGAGATGTCGCCGCCGGGGCTTGCCACCTGCACCAGTCGGGGCATGACGCCGCCCTGCACCCGGGATACCGACGGCTGGCGGCCGACCACCAGGGACTGGTCCAGGTCCAGCAGCTCGCCCGTGGACATCCGGACCCGGCCCAACCGGGGACGCGCCACCTGCACGGCGTCCGGCAGCAGCGCACCGCCGCAGGCTGAGCACTGGGCTCGGGTGGGCGGGTTGGCGTGGCCCTGGCCGCACACCCGGGCCAGCACCATGGGTCCGCCGCCGTCTTCCGGAGGCCGGGGCGGCGCAGGCCGGGACGCCGTGCCGGCGAGGCTGCTCTTCATGACCGTCTGGCCGTCGTGGTCGCCGTCGAAGCCGGCCCCCGCGGCTTCCGGGGCCTCTCCGGCCGGGCCGGGTGCCGACGACGGCGGGATTGTCCCGAATACTGGCGCCGGCGCAGGCGGCGGAGCGGAGCTGGCTTCCGGGGTCCGCCAGGGCACGGAGTCGATCAGGACCCCGCCCTGGCCTGGAGGGACGGGGGCGGGTTGAACCGGTGTGGAGTCTGCCGGCTGAATGGCAGGCTCCACGAGTTCGATCTCGTCAGCGGCTTCCAGGGCGGGACGGACGGCAGTTGGCTCCAGGGCGGGGGCGGGAGCCGGTCCGTTCCCCGCGTGTTCCTCCTCCGGGTCCTCGCGCACGGCGGCATCCTCGATGTTCCGCATCACCGTGCGCTCCCACAGGTGGTCATAGGAGCTGGTGTGTTCGGTGGCAGGCGTGGAAGCGGGCGTTCCGGCCGTTTCCTGGTCAAGTTCCGGCTCTTCCAGGGGGTCGGACTCGTCGTCGATCACACCGAGGACCGTCTCCGAGGACACTCCCTGGTCCGGGAGGATTGTCACATCAGGGTCAATGGGCTCAAGGTCAACGGGTTCGTGGTCGAAGGGCCCAGGATCGGCGCGAGCAGGATCGACGGCGGCGGGCACGGGAGCATCAGCGATCTCCTGCCGCACGTCCGCGCTGCCGTCGGGGTCCACCACAACCGCCGCGGCGGAAGTCCCGGTGACCAGCGCAGGCTGGCCCTCCCCCAGCCGCAGGGTCAGCGACTGCAGCAGGATGACGCCTTCGCCGAGCGGGAGTTCAGGCAGCCCGGCGGCCCCGGCGCCGGGAAGGGTGAGGGTGCAGGGTCCCGGCAGGGCGAAGCGGCGCTCGTTCCAGGTGGTGACATCGCGCCCGTCGAGGTCCACCGGTCCCTGCGGCTGAGTGACGGTGAGGTTCAGTCCGCCGCGCAGGAAGACCCGCAGGGAACTGTTGAAGTCGAGGATCCCGAACGAGGGGATGCTGGCCAGCGACCCGCCCGAGCTGCTGGTGACGGCGTGGAGTACTTCGTGGACCTCGGGACCATCCGCCAGCAGGTTCCAGAGGGCACCGGCGAGGGCAGGCGGGGTGTCCGGGCCGAGGAGGACAGCGGTACCGGAACGGACAACGCCGAACCATGAACCCGGGATATAGCTAGTGCCGGCCATCGTGGCCTTCCCCTCCGTCAACCGAATCCTGGCCTTCACCCGTATCCGGGGCCGGCCCGGTACCCGCTTGTGCCGCCTGGCCACGCGGGAGTGTCACTTCGTCCTCTGCCGCCGTGTCATGCCGGGGCGCGGTGGTGGCGGCGCCGGCGTCGTTCAGGACGTTCCGGGCGTCCACCACGATCACCGTGACGTTGTCCCGTCCACCGCTGCGCAGGGCTGCCTGGATAAGCGCATCAACAGCATCCTGCGGCTCGCCCACCGTGCTGAGGATCCGGAAGATATGTTCGTCGGTCAGCTCGGAAGTGAGCCCGTCCGAGCAGACGAGGACCCTGTCCCCCTCCTCGACGGGAAGCAGCCAGTAGTCGGCCTCCGTCTCGTCTCCGGTACCCAGGGCGCGGGTGACCACGTGGCGGCGCGGGTGGACGGTGGCCTGCTGGGGGGTGATCTCCCCCGCGTCCACCAATTCCTGGACCTCGGAGTGGTCAACGCTGATCTGTTCGAACCGGCCCTGGCTGAGCCGGTACGTCCGTGAGTCCCCGATGTTCATCACCAGCCAGTACGGCACGCCCATCTGCTCCACGATGACGGCACCGGCCAGGGTGGTGCCGGCACGGGCGCCGGTGGCTTCGCGGATGGAGAGGTCGGCGTGGACCAGGTATTGCTGGAGCACCGCGGCAGTGGCCGTCCGCTCGCCGGTAGTCAGCTGGGGCATGGCGGCAAGGGACCGCACGCAGATGCCGCTGGCAATCTCGCCGGCTTCATGGCCGCCCATTCCGTCCGCCACGGCGAAAACGGGATCGGAGGCGATGTAGGAATCCTCGTTCAGCTCCCTGCGGAGTCCCCGGTCCGTCCCGTAACCAACGGTTAAGGTAAGGCCCCGTCCCGGCTGCATGGTTGAGGAATCGCTGGCGGGCTGTTGGTTCATGCCTGTCCTAGGTAAAAGGTTCGGTCTCCAAAGTGAACGCTGGAGCCGGGGGTTACAAAGCTGGGCACGCCCGGCACCAGTGCCGTGCGGTGTCCGTCGGGGGTGGTCACGGCGCTGCCGTTGGTTGAATTCCGGTCCGTCACCCAGATACCTGCTCCGTCGGTGAGCAGGTGCAGGTGCGTCTTGGAAATGGAGCGGCCGGGATCGTCGACGGCGAGCAGCTGGGCTTGCTGTTCCCCCGCCTGTCCCACGGGGTTGCGGCCCACCAGGACGCTGCGGTCCAGCTGGAAGTCGCGGCCGTCGTCGAGCCGGATGCGAAGGACCGCCACGGGCGCGGGACCGGAGGCGGGGCGCACCTGGGTGCGTTCGGCGTCGTCGTCCAGGGACGGTGGCACCTGGGCCACGGCGGGGGGTGCGAAGGACGCCGGGGCCGTGTACGGCATGGTCTGCGAGGGCAGCGTCTGGAAAGGCGGGGTTTGCGAAGGAGGTGTTTGCGAAGACGGAGCCTGGGACTGCATGGGCTGCGGAGGCACTCCCTGACCGGGATTCTGCTGGGCCTGCGGCGGCAACTGCGCATTGATGATCTTGGGGGTTGCGGCAGCCGCAACCGGGGAGAGCACCTGCTGCACGGGCGGCAGGTCCAGCGGCGCGAAACTGTAGGGGCCCTGGATGCCGCCGGTAGTGATGGGGTCGCGGCCTGCCTTCACGTCAAAGGCAAGTGTCTTGGCCGCGGCGTCATGCCAGCCCCGCAGCCTGCCGTTCCTGTCCCAGCTGTTCGAAACCACCACGGCCACGGCCCAGCCGGCGCCCGCAAGCAGCAGCGGCACGAGGATGAAGAGGGCAATGCCGAACCACTGGAAGACCACTACGAGAATGGCCGCGATTGCCGCCAGGAGGATGCCGGCCCCCGTGATGAGGCCGCGCAGGAAGACTGCACCCGCACCGGGAGCGTAGCCGTCGTTGTCTGCGCTCCGGATACCCATCAGCAGGTTTCCCGGCGTTTTCCCGGTCCGGGCCTCCAGGCCCATGACCACCAACAGGTAGGCGAGTGTGAGCCCCAGCCCGATGCTGCCGAACAGCGCCAGCGACGCCGTGTCGTAGGTGATGAATCCGCCGCTGCGGGTGCGCGTGATGCCCGCGAAACCGACGGCGAACGTCACCACCAGGACAACCAGCGGGGGCAGCCAGTCGATCACGGCGGCGCCGAGCCGCTTGCCCGCCGTGGCCGGAACAAGCTGAAGGTTTGTTGCCATTCCCGTTCCTCCCCCTGGAGCGGCCCCCACCTTCCCGGTGGAACCCCCGGCGCTCCCCAGCCCCGTGCCCGCGTTCACGATGCCCGCGGCCCGATGTGCCGGGGGCGTTTGTACTACCGGGATAGTACCGGGAATCGCCGGCACGTGCGCGGCGGGCGGCCCGGTCCTGGGGTCGATGGCCCCGCTGGTGCCGGAGGGCACTGCGTGGTCCTGGTTATGGAGGCTGTGGGCCGCGCGGTTGGGCAGGGGCGCGCCGCAGGCGGTGCAGAACGCCGCCCCGGTGCGGACAAGTTGCTGGCAGCGCGGGCAGCGCCCGGGGTCCGAGGTCACTGCTGCTGGGGTCCTTGCGTCGGAGGGATATCTGCCGGGGATGAACCCGTTGGGGGTGCTGCCGGATGTTCCGGACCGTTGCCTGCGGCGGACCGCCGGCGCCCCAGCACCTTCAGGGCGGGCAGTGCCAGCCGTGTGCCCCGCAGGTTCAGGACAGTCCGGGCGTCGGCGAGGAGCGACCGCGGCGAGAACCGTGCCTGCTGCCGGCGCCAGAATCCAACGGTGGCTGTCATTTCCTTCAGCGAGCCGTCCACGATGGTCCAGTATTCCCGGACTTCTTCCTCCGTGGGCTGGCCCGCCCCGAAAATCGAGGCGTCCGCGCGACTTGCGAGCATGGCGGTGGTCCCCTTGCTGGCCGGGAACGCCTCGGCCAGGACCGCTGCGCTTTCGCGGCGCGTGGAACGGGTATCGACGGCGGCGCCCATGTCGGTGGCAAGGCTCACCACCTCGCTCCATGCTCCGCCCACCCGCTGGGCGGGATGGCCGTCGCGGAAACGGGCCTTCCGCCGTCGTGATTTCAGCAGGGCGATCAGCAGCAGCGGCAGCGCCAGGATGGACAGCGGAATCAGGGCAACGCCCAGCGCGCCCAGGAGGGCGCCCCAGAACAGCCACGGGTTGTTCTTCTTTTGGTCTGCGTCCAGGGCATCGGGCGAGGAGTCCGGCGGCAGGTCGGCTGGCTCCTGCGGCGGGGGCGGCGGCTGCAGCACCTGCGGCTTGGGCTTGGACTTGTTTTCCGGGTCCGGCGGGATGGGAACGTTGTCCTTCGGCGGGGTGGGATCGAAGCTGACCCAGCCTACTCTTTCAAAGGCCACTTCCACCCAGGCGTGGACGTTCTTGCCGGTGATCTTGACTTCGCCGGCGCCGTTTTCCGGGCTCGTGGGGTCCGGGTAGAAGCCCATCACAACGCGGGACGGGATGCCCAGGTGGCGGAGCATCAGGGACATGGCAACGGCGTACTGCTCGTCGTCGCCGAGCATCTGCTTGGCGGTCAGCAGGTTCCGGATCCGGGCGGAACCGTGGCCCGAGACGCTGGGCAGCTGCCCTTCGCTGACCAGGCCATTGCTGAAGGCGCCGGTCTTCTGGAAGTGCGCTTCAATCTGGCGGACCCGGTCGATGGCCGTTGGCGCGTCCGCGGACAGGTCGTTGGCCTGGGACGCTACTACCGGGGGGACTTCTAGGGCGTCGGGCAGGGACATCTTGGCGAAGTCGTACTGCGTCACCTGCCCGTGTTCCAGCTTGACGGGGTCGGACACCTGGACACTGTAGGAATCGCCGCGGGTCAGGCCGTTCGTGGTGACGGCGGTGTCCGTGCCGGAGTTGAAGTACAGTCCGGATGCGGCCGCCGAGGCACCCTCATCGAAGCTCAAGCCGGTGGTTTTCCGGCCGCCGGGGACAAAGAAGCCCTGGTAGTCCTCGATGGTTATGTCAATGGCGTAGTCCCTGGTGGGAACGGTGCCGGAGGTGTCCGCGAGGGTGTTGATGGACTCGGTGTCGCCCACCTTGCTGAAGTTGCCGGAGCCGTTCGGATCCATGGTGTAGTTGGTGCCGTTGAAGGCATCCAGCGCCCCCAGCCGTACCCTGCCGTCACGCGGCAGGCCCTTGACCACGAAGAGCGTGTCGTCCTTCTTGTCCTTGACGTAGGTCCGGAAGCTCGCCAGCGGCGTGATGTAGTCCTTGGGGTCGAACGGCGGCACCACAACGTTCCGGAGCACTTTCCGTTCATTGCCGGCGGATACCAGCGGCGCGGACAGCGCGGTGACGGCGACGCTGACCGCGATGACGCCCGCGGCCATGCCCAGCCGGCGGATCCTGGCGCGCCGCGTGGCGGAGGAATCGGCCTGCGGGTTGTTGACCGCAACCCTGCGGGTGCTGTTCCTCCGGAGGGCGTCCCGCCGGAAGGTTGCCCACGCGATGCCCAAGACCGTGAGGCCGATGCCGCGCTCGAGGGTGAGGAAGGCGGCGTTGGTGCTGAAGGCAATACCGGTGACGAAGAGGACCAGGACGGGCAGGAGCGGGAAGTAGGGGCTCCGCACCCGCCAGGTCAGGACCCCCGCCACCAGGGCGGTGATCAGCGAGCTGAGGAAGGGGACGATGAGCACACCGCCTGCAGTTCCCACCGGAACGCCGACCGTGAGCATGTCCTTCCAGGCGAAGACGATGCCCAGCAGCAGGATCCGCAGCGAATCCAGGGTGGGGACGAACCCGGCAATGGCGGAATCGGGAACAGCCAGAAGCGTACCGAACACGAGGTATGCGCCGAGTGCGAGGGCCGTGGTGATCAGCAGCCCGAGCCGCAGGTGTGCGTTGGCGGCGCCGACGGCCAGGCCCAGGACGATGCCGCCAAATCCCGACAGCAGATAGTAGGGGTCGCCGCCGAAGCTGAGCCCGAAACCGAGCAGGCCCAGCCCCAGCAGGACGGTGAGGGCACCGGCGTCGAGCACGAAATGCCAGCGGGGCTGGCTGTCGGCGAAGGCAGACTCCTGCCGGTTCGGCGTCGCCTCGCGGCGGGATGTCCCGCGGGGCCCGGGGTTTGAAGAGGTTCTGCCCGGTGCGGAGCTCATGCTGCCGCCTTTCTCAGCACGATGGCAAGGTCGGCCAGGTCGCCAAGCGTCAGCACGGTCAGGTCCGCGATGTTGGCCCTGGTGGGAGCGGCGCCTGCTTCCACCCGGACAGCGAGGCTGCGCACGCCCGGCGGAACCGATACGGCTGCGGAGCGGAGCTGCGTGGCGGTCACGTTGCTGCCCACCACGAAGAACGTCACGGAGGCGTTGGGCACGGTGTCGGCGAGGGTCCTGGCGAGGTCGACGGCGGTGCGGCGCATGGGTGCGCCCACGATCCTGGTCATGTCGTCCAGCATGTTGCGGCCCGTTTCGCAGCGGAGCGGGCCTCTTTGGGTGATGACGTCCAGCTCCCGTTGTTCGCGGATGGCCTGGCGGCCGATGGAGGCGGCCGCGGAGATCGCCATTTCGAACTCGGCTTCGGAAGCGTATTCGTCCGTGTTGATGGACAGCGAAATGGCGAGGTGGGCCCGCCGGGTCTCTTCGAACTGGCGCACCATGAGCTTGTTGGTGCGGGCCGTGGTCTTCCAGTGGATATGCCGCCGGTCATCCCCGGGCACGTAGTCGCGCAGGGCATGGAAGGACACGTCCGCGCTGGACAGGTCAGTGGTGGGCATGCCCTCCAGGTCGCGGATGAAGCCCGCCGCCGAACCGGCCAGCGCAACCGTGCGGGGATGGACAAAGAGGTCCTCGGGTTCCGTCCACAGGACCTGCCGGCGCAGCAGGTGCAGGGGGTCTGCCCGGACCGACCGCACGGGCCCGACAACGATCACGGCGCGGCGGGCGGTGGGGATGGTAAACAGGTCCTCATGGACCTGTCCGGGCTTCATCCGGGGCAGGTGGAACACCGCAGTGGCATTGCCCACGGGCAGTTCCAGGGCAGCCGGCAGCAGGGGGCGGGTGGAGGTGTTGGACACGGCGATGCTGCCCACGGCGCTGTCCCCTACCGCCACGCGGGTACGGGCAAGGTCCAGTACCACCCCGTAGGAAGAGCGGCCAAGGATGAAGCCCACAGCAACCAGGAACATGACGAACGCCGCGATGGCCGCCGCCTTTGCCTCCTGCCAGCCGAAAGCCTGCCCGGTCACCCACAGCAGGACAGCGGCGGACAGAACCGACCAGCCCAGGATGCTGACCACCGAGAGGACGGGCCAGGCGTATTTCAGCCAGGCGCCACGTGCTGTCCGCCAGGCCGGGGCAAGGGCCATTGCGGCAGCGCTGCTGGCCTCCGCCCAGACAGCGGACGGGTGGAGGCGGGCGTTCCTGGCGAAGGGTTGCTTCAGACGCTCCGCGAGCCGGATCAAGGGGGTGCCGCTGGACATATGTGTGCCTTCGTTATGTTGCGCTGGTTCAGGGGTGCTGCAGGGGGTGCGGCGGCCGTCAGGCGTTGGTGCGCTGCTGCGGAGCGGCGACGTCTGCGAGGATCCGCGTGAGGACTGCTTCGGCCGTCGCGCCGGAGAATTCCGCCTCGGGGTCCATGACGAAACGGTGGGTCCAGACCACCGGGGCCAGTTCCTTGATGTCATCCGGAAGCACGAAGTTCCGGCCCTGGGATGCGGCCCAGACCTTGGCGGCCCGCACCATGGCGAGCGCACCGCGCACTGAGACACCCAGCCGGGTTTCAGGCGCGCTGCGGGTCTCCTCGCAGAGCCGTGAGATGTATTCCAGCACGGCCGTGTCCACATGCGCGGTGGCGGCGAGGTCTGCCATGTCGGCGACAGCCTGGGTGGTGATCACGGCCGGCAGTTCCTTGGACCGGTCCTTGACGTTGGATCCGGCCAGCAGGCGCACGGTGGAGGCGTGGTCCGGGTAGCCGATGGAGGTCTTGATCAGGAAGCGGTCCAGCTGGGCCTCGGGCAGGCGGTAGGTTCCTGCCTGCTCGATGGGGTTCTGCGTCGCCATCACCATGAACGGCCGTCCGGCCGAGTAGGTGACGCCGTCCACGGTGACCCGGGATTCCTCCATGACTTCAAGCAGCGCGGACTGGGTCTTGGGCGAAGCCCGGTTGATTTCGTCGGCGAGGACGATGTTGTTGAAGATCGGGCCCTTGTGGAACTCGAATTTCTGCGTCTTCTGGTCGTAGATGGTCACACCGGTGACGTCCGAGGGGAGCAGGTCGGGGGTGAACTGGATGCGGTTGTTTGAGCCCTGCACAGTGGCGGCGAGGGCACGGGCCAGGGAGGTCTTGCCCGTGCCGGGGGCGTCCTCGAACAGGACGTGCCCCTCGGCGAGCATCGCCGTGAAGGTCAGCCTGATGACGTGCTCCTTGCCGAGGACGGCCTGGCCCACATTGGCAACGAGTTTTTCAAACGTGTCGGCAAACCAGGCGGCCTGCTCGGTGGTCATGGTCATGAAGTGTTCTTTCTCTCGGGCTTGGGAACGGCGCCGTGATGGCGGGTCAGCGTTTGGGCATTCTCTCCGGCGGGTTGCAGCCCAGCGAGACGGTGTCGCACCTCGCGTAATTGCCGGCTGCTTCCCCGGTGGTCAGGTGGTACCAGATTCCGCTCGGGTTGTTCGACGTCTTGTACCAGACCACGTAGAAATCGGACTGCGCCACATTTCCTGAGTTGAACCATTTGCCCGGACTGTTGCACTGGTCTGGATTCGAGTTCACGTAGCTGTCAGTTCCGTAACGTGGTTCAGTACAGGTGCGCACCGGGGCGGTCACGCTCCAGGACGTCGGCGGCGGCGGGGTGGGGTCGGCGCCGGACCTGGACGTCACAGGTCCGCCAATGGCACCGTTCACAACGGTCACCGCGCGCACCCGGAGCTGGCGGGCCTGGTCCCAGCCGCCGGCAGAGCGGTCATAGCGGGTAACCTTGCCGACGTTGATCCAGCCTCCGCCCTCGTAGCTCACTTCGTAGTGGCTCAGCGGCCGGCCGTTGGTACTGGGGTTGTTCCAGGTCCAGTGGACGTCGCCGTCGCCCTTGGCCGACGTGCCGCCGTCGATGTTGGGGGCGTTCGCCGGTCCGTAGGGGTTGCCGGTACCAATGGCCTTCGCGTCACCTGACATGCTGTTCTTGGTGGACGTGGCGATGATGGTGACCGTGATGTCCCTGCCGTTGGTCAGGCTGCCGATGGTTCCTCCCCCGGCATTGATCGGCCCGCTCCTGCCGTCGGCGTTGTAGGAGTACGTGATTTCAGCTGCGGTGGAACCGTTGCGCTGGGCATCCGTGAGAGGAGTGAAGGATACCTCCAGCTGTCCGCTGGTACCCGTGGCCTTCACGGTTCCGCCGTTAACCTGGCCGGGTTTACCCGCAGCCCGGACAGCCGCGGACGGCGCGCTGGTCCCGCTGGTGCCGGCCTTGTTGGTGGCGGAGACCGTGAACGTGTAGTTGGCCTCCGAGTTGTCCACCGTAACGTTCTGCATGGTGTCCGCCACCTGCTGGGTGGCCACCACGGCACCGCCGCGGAGCGTGGTCAGGGTGTAGGCGGAGACAGCGTCGCCGTTGTTGTTGGGCGCCGTCCAGGAAACCCTCATCTGGCTTTGGCTGCCCACCGGCTGGACCTGCACGGCGGTGGGTGCCGCCGGGGTGGCCGGCACCCCCGCCGGCACCTCTGCGGCCGAATAGGGGCTCCACTCCGATGGTTCCTTGGCGTCGTTGCGGGCCAGGACCCGGACCTTGTAGGAAACGCCGTTCTGCAGGCCCTTCCACACGTAGCTCACGGCGGTCAGGTTCTGGACCTGGGCGTTCTGGCCGGCGGGCGGCGGTGATATCTCCAGGTCATAGGACTTGACCGGGGAGCCATTGCTGGCCGGCGCCGTCCAGTTGATGGCCAGCTCCCTGTCGCCAAACTTCAGCTGCGGCGCGAGTGGAGTATCGGGCTTGACGTCCGGGCGGACTTCCGCGGAGGCCGGAGAGCGGTCCGACTCGCCGAACTCGTTCGTGGCCGTGACCTGGAAATGGTACTTCGTGTTGTTGGTCAGTCCTTTGAGCGTGCAGGTGTTGGCGGGGCAGTCCTGCTGGAAGCCGCCCTCGCCGTAGACCGTGTACCTGGTGATAGCCGAGCCGCGGTCTGCAGGCGCCGTCCAGGTCAGGAGAGCGGTCTGGTCCCCCACGCTTTGCGCCTGCGGCGTGGAGGGGGCCTGCGGTTTGTCCTTGACCGTGAGCCTGACCCGGGCAGTTGCCTGCCTGGACGTGTCCCCCGTCTTGTCCGCGACCGTGTAGGAGACCACCATGGTTCCGGTGAAGCCCGGGGCGGGGGTCACCACCACGGAGTCGCCGTCGACGTCCACGTTGCCGCTGCCGGTTTCCGTGCCGGCGGCGATGATCTTCAGCGGCGTTTCCGGGAACGGATTGGCATCGTTCGCGAGCACGTTGACCGTGACCGGCTTCCCTGCTGCCGCGTTCGGCTCCAGGTCGTCGTTGGCCACCGGCTTGGGCCGGTTGGAGGCCGTGACCGCGAGCTGGTACGTGGCCGTTGCTTCCAGTCCGCGGGGGTCCCTTGCCTTGACCTGCAGGGCGCCGCTGGTGCCGGTGCCGCTGGAATCGGCTGCGGACACCTTCAATGTCCGGCCCTCGATGCTGGCGCTGAAGCCCGCGGGAGCTCCGCCCACCAGCTCATACTTCATCTTCTCGACGTCGTCCCGGTCGGGATCTGAGGTCAGCTTGCCCAGGTCGGCGCTGGCGGAGTCACCCTTGGGAACGTCCAGGGAAGCGCCGAGAAGCTCGGGCGGGTTGTTGCGGTTGGGGTCGGGCAGCACCTTAGTGCGGATGCTGAGGGTGGACTTCAAGCCCGCAGGATCGTCCGGCCCTGACCCGTCGGTTACTTCGAAGGTCAGGGAACCCGGGCCAATGTAGTCGGTTCCGGCCGTGTACTTCAGCCCGTCGCCGTCGCCGATCATGGGGTTACTGGCGTCGGAGCCGATCAGCTTGATCCTGTCGGCCTGGGTCAGGCGGGGTGAGCGGCCCTCACGGACCTTCACCCATTCGTCCAGGTCGACGTCCACGGACTGGCCGGCGATGACCTCCAGGACTTCGTCCTTGGCCAGGGTAGGCACCTGCTGGCCGAGGCCGGGGACCCAGACGACGGCAGTGGACTGCTGGCCGTCCACGTCCTCAACCGTGTAGGGGATGAGCTGCGGCTGCTCCGTCAGGTCCACAACCATGTTGCCATCAGCGCCCGGCCGGGCGGTGGTGGCTTCGGTGCTGACTTTGAGGTTTTCACCGACGCCGTCAGGGTCTTCGTCGTTCTTCAGGACGGGGACGCCGACGGCGGTCTTCCCCATGGTCTGGGCGGAGGTTACCCGGTCGTCGCGGGCGATGGGGGCCTTGAGCGGCACTTCGGGATCCACCACCACGCGGATGGTGGCCTGGGCGGAGGCGTCCCTGTCGTCGGCGATGGTGTAGCGGACGTTAACCGTTCCGGCCTCGCCCGGGGCCATGAGCAGGATCCGGCCGCTGGCCTTGCTGACGCTGGCCTGCAGGGCCGGGTCCGCCTCGATGCCGTCAATGAGGATGCGGATCAGGTCGCCGTCGGGGTCGGTGTCGTTGCCGGTGGCGTCGACGGCGATCTGCCGGCCGGGGCGGACGCGCACCTCGTCGTCCACGGGGGTGGGTTTCTGGTTGACCTCGCCACGGGGGGCGATGCCAACCGTGACTGTGCCGGTGTTGACGGCTCCTTGGCGGTCCACCACCTTGTACCGGAAGGTGTCGGTTCCGGCGCCGTCACCGGCTGCCGTGAAATCAATGAAGTTGCTGCCCACCGTGGCGGTGCCCATGGCGGGCGTGCTGTCGATGCCCGTGAGCTGGACGGAGTCGCCGTCGGGATCGATGCCGTCCAGGGGGACGGGGATGCGCACGGTACCGGATGCCACCACGCGGGCGGTGAGGTTGCGCGGCTGGGGCCGGGTGTTTTCGGCGCCTTCCAGCGGAAGGATGTGGATGGTGACCGCGGCGGCGCTCTTCTGGCCCTGCGGGTCCACGGCGTTGTAGATGGCACGGACTGTCTTGGGCTGGCTGCCGGCGATGAAGCGGAGGGTGTTTTCCGAGACGAAGCTCTTGCCGTCGAGGGGATCCACGCCCTGCGGCAGGACCGGGTCTACAGTGAGTTCCTGGCCTTGCGGGTGGGTGTCGTTCTCGAGCACAGGAATAGTGACGACGTCGTTGACCCGGACGTTCACTTCGTCCGGTTTGGGCTGCGGAGCCTGCACGACGGCCGGGGCCGGGACGGGGACCACGGACACGCTACCCGTGGCGGACTTCCTGCCGTTGGACATGGTGTATTCGAACAGGATGGGGTCCTTGGTCCCTAGGATGTCCGTGATGCGCAGGACGCTGTGGTTGATCACGCTGACCGATGCTGTGGAGTTTTCCGGCAGCTTGACGGACTGCAGGACCAGGACTCCGCCGGAGGGGTCGGAGTCGTTGGCGAGCGGGTCCAGCAGGACGCTGCCGCCGGTGGGCATCAGGGCCACGTCGTGGACTGCCACCGGGTTGCCCGCCTCGTCCCCGGAATCCACATCCACGCGGATCAGCCCCTGGCTGCTTTGCGGCCCGTTGCTGGCGATGTAGGTCAGGTAGACGGGCCCCGGCGTGGTGCTGCGGAAGGTGAAGGTGCCGCCATCGGTGACGGGTCCCAGGTCCGCCGGGCCGTTTGCCTCAACCTGGGCGAGCCGGAGGGCACCGCCGTTGGGGTCGACGTCGTTCTTCAGCGGGGAAACCACCAGGTCTTGGCCGACTACTGCCGTGACGTGGTCTGCGTTGACCACCGGGGCCAGGGCACCCGGCGGCTGCACGTTGATGATGACCTTGCCGGTCACCGTCGCACGGCCGTCCCAGATGGTGACCTCCACCGTCTTCTTGCCGGCTGTGGCACCCGAGTCCTGGAACGTGAGCAGGCCGTCGCGGCGGACCTTAACCTGGTCCTGGTCATTGTCCGCCCTGGCGTCCAGGAGGACCAGGTCGTCGCCATCGGGGTCGAGCCAGTCCGTGAGGATGTTCTGGCTGACGGTCTTGCCCTGTTCAACCAGCACGGTGGTGTCGTCGCCGCGTTTGAACTGCGGAGGCTTGTTATCGTCCGCGCCCACCACGTTCAGCGTGACCTGGCCGCCGGCGGAGAGGCCGCGTCCATCGGAGGCGTTGTAGTTGAACGTCTCAGTACCCGGCTTGGCGTCAGCAGGCACCGATACCTGGAAGGCGGTGCCGCCGTAGATCTTTTCGAGGGTGCCCGCCTGCGGGCCTGAGTCAGCCAGGGCCGCGGTGAGCACGTCGCCGTCGGGGTCCGAATCGTTGTCCAGGACGCTGAGGATGGTGGTGCGTCCGGGGCGCACGCCGACGGCGTCTGGTTTGGTTTCCGGCGGACGGTTCGGTTTGGTGCGGTCCGGCAGGACGTTGATGGTGTTGTTGTCCGCGGACTCTTGGTCCTGCTCGTCGGACTCATTCTTGGGCGGGATGACGTCGTCCCAGTTGTTGACCAGCTGCATGTTCTGGTTGACCAGCCACACATTGCCGGAGTTCACGTCATTGAGGACCACCAGGTCCCGGTTCACCCGGAACACATACGACGGCGACGCACTCGCCCTGGGCACATCCACATTCTTGTCATCACCATCATTGACACAGTCACGGACATACTTGTTCGCCCCCGACCACGCCGCATGCACGCACCCGCCCAGCTGCACCGGGGCAGCCGGAACACCCTCACCACCGAACCCCACCGTCTTCGCCGTCCCGCCATCCAACGGCTGCTTCAACAACGCCTTCGGCGTGGCAACAGCAACAAAATCACTGCCCGGACCCGCCTGCTGCAATTTCGCATCCCGCGCGTTCTCCAACTGCAGCCGCTTACCACCCGGCAAAAACAGGCCCCCCGCCGCCGCATCCAAAACCACCGGCCGGTCCCCCACCACCGTGATCTGCAGATCCCCCGCACCCTTCAACGCACCCCACGTCTCGGACTCAGAAGACGTCACAACCCCGTTCGCGTCCACCCCGGTCACCGTCACCGTCCCGGCCTCCGGGTCCGCCGAATAAATCCGGTCATCAGCACCCACCGCAGACACCGTACCCTCCGAACCCACCAAAACCGGCTCGGACGCTTCCTCATCAAAACCGTTAATCGTGGACGGCGACACCGCCCACACCTTGCCCGACGCCGCATCCGTCACCGAAATAACCTCGGAACCAAAACTCACATCCGCAGCCCCCGGCAACTGCTTGTCCCCACCCAGGCGCATGTTCGCCGTCGAAACCTGGTTCAACGTCGAACCAGACTCATCATCAACAAACACATCCCCCGCATCCTGAAGAATGTCAAACGTCGTCGACGCCGGCGTCACCGCACCATCCAAAACCCGCGACGGATAATTCAACCGCCCCACCGCGTTCTTCGACTTCGACACCACCCACACACCACCGTCATTCAACTCCACCTCAGTGGTCTTAAACCCCGGATAGAGGACAGCGCCGGTCACCACGACAGCCACGGTTGCACCAAAAGCGGTACCGCTGACGATTCTCTTGTGGCGCCGTTTGAGCCCAAGTTTCCCCAGCAGACTTGTCACGGCGTTATGTTCCTCAGATTGTTGCGGTGGCCCCCAGGCCTGCACAGCGGAATGCCTGGTATTGGGCTCCCCGTTTCCCGGGAAAGCCTACCCAAGGGCTTGGCGGGACGCGATGGGGAGGCCTCCCCCACCGCCTGGCCTGCCGCTCCAAGAGCTTGGCGTGTCAGCATGGCGGCACCCCTACGTTCCCGGGTTCGCCGAGGGTGGTGGAACCTGCCTTGACATAGCGCCCCACGTTGCTGGCCGAGCCTGCCTCGATCCGATACCAGGTGCGGATCGGGTTGGGGGTCCAGTGGTCGCTTTGGATGATGTAGCAGCGGACCACCAGGGTGTGCTGGTCGGCGACATAAAGCCAGGGCGGCTGGTGCGCGTTGATGCCGTCGCAATCGAAGTAGGGGGCCGGCCGGTAGTTGGCCCCGCCCAGGGTGTAGGTGCAATCCCTCACGAAACCCGGGTCTGCCGAGCTGAGCCGGGTGGTCCATTCACCCCTCTTGCCCGACGTGGCGGTTGCGCTGACCTGGGCGCTGCCGGTACCGAGGGAATTGAAGGTCTGCACGGTGATGGTGCGGGACTGCTCCCAACCACCGGTGTTGATCGTGCGGCTGCCGGATGGCGCTACCGTTTCCCAGCCACCCCCGCTGATCTGGATCCTGGTTTCGGCGACGTCGTTGGTGGACGGTGAGGGTGAGGACCAGCTGAGCGTGACGGTCTGGTCGTTCAACCGTCCGTTGGTGCCGCTGGCTGACGGTGTGCCGGGTGAACCATAAGGCGTCACCCGGGCGGGCGCACTGGCGTCGGAACTGGGCGCAACCGTGGAGACCGCCGTGACGGTGACGGACAGGGCCTGCCCGTTGGTGAAGCCGCCCACGGTCTGGCCGGGGCTGATGGGCCCGCTTTGTCCGCCGGCGGAATACCGGTAGCTGACTTCCTCGGCCCGGGAACCATTGCGCTGGGCGTCGGTGAGCCGGTTGAACTGGATGGTGATGTGCCGGCCCGCCCCGTCCGTGTTCGCGGGCGTGGCGCTGACGCCGGTCACCTGGGCGAGCTTCCCGGTGGCCCGTCGGGGCGCGGAGGGCGGGCTGGCGGCACCCTTGCCGGCTTTGTTTTCCGCCTGGACGGTGAAGGTGTAGCCCGTCTCCGAGTTTTGGGCACGGAATACGGCGGTGCGCGTTGTTCCTGCCACCACCTGGGTCTGGGGGGCAGCACCGCCCCCGCTCATGGTGACGTAGTAGTTCCGGATGGGATCCCCGTTGGTGCCAGGTTCAGCCCAGTCCACCCGGATCTGGTTTTCGCTGCCCACTGCGGAGGCCACTGCCGTGGTAGGGGCAGCGGGTGCAGCGGGGACTCCGGCGGGATTGTCCTCCACCGAGTAGATGCCCCAGTCAGAGGCACCGAGTTCATTGACCGCCTGGGCCCGGACCCGGTACTTCACGCCGTTGGTCAGGCCGGTCCAGGTGTAGTTCAGGCCTGCCACTTCGTTCCTGACTGCCACGCCGTTGGCCGGGGGCGGAGAGATCTCCAGGTTGTAGTGCTTGACCGCGGAGCCTTCGGTCCTGGCGGCGGGCCAGGTGATGACCATGTCCTTGTCGCCGGCCTTCACGGAGGGCGCTTCCGGGGGCGAGGGCTTCTCATCCGGCCGGATCTCGTTCGAGGCTGCGGACGGCTGGGACTTGCCCACCTCATTTTCGGCGATGACCGTGAAGACGTACTTGACGTCGTTTGTCAGGCCGGACAGCGTGCAGGTGGTGGTGGGGCAGGACTGCGTAAAGCCGCTGTTTGATTCAACCCGGTAGCCGGTGATGGCGGCGCCATTGTCTGACGGCGGGGCCCACTTGAGCACGGCCGTCCGGCTGCGGACGTCGGTGGCGGTGGGCGCCGACGGCGCGTCGGGCACGTCGCGGACGGTGAGGCGGAGGCGGCCGGTGGCCTGCCTGGACACGTCACCAGTCTTGTCCACCACCGTGTAGCGGACCACCAGCACGCCCTTGAAGCCCTGGGCCGGCGTCACGGTGACGTTGTCGCCGTCGAACGTTGCCTGGCCCGCGGCGGACCCGGTTTCCACGCCCGCGGCCACGATTTTCAGTGGCGCGTCAGGGAAGGGATTTCCGTCGTTGCCGAGGACGTTGACCGTTTCAGCCTTGCCGGCATTGGCCTTCTCCACCACGTCATCGTTCGCGACGGGCATCGGCCGGGTGGAGGCGACGTGGCGCGCCGCAATGTTCGCTCTGGCGGCCGGGGACCTGCCATCGCTGACCCGGACGGGAATGTTGCCGGTGAACCCGGCAGCCACCGAGGTTTCGGCCCGGACTTCCAGGACCGAGCCATTAACTGTGGCCGAGAAGCCAGCCGGGAGCCCGCCGTCGAGCTCGAATTTCAGGTTGCCCTTATCCTGCTCATCAACGTCCGTTGCCAGCGGGCCAAGGTCCAGCCGTGCCGTTTCTGCCTTGGGCACGTCCAGGGTTGCTCCACTGAAGGTGGGCGGGTGGTTGGCGTTGGGATCCGGGATTACCTTCGTCATGACCACCAGGGTGGATTTCAGTCCGTGGGGATCCTCAGGGCCGTTGCCGTCGGTGACTTCGAAGGTCAGCGAGCCAGGACCAACGTAGTCCGGCTTCGCCGCATAGCGGAGCGCAGTTCCGTCCCCGGCGATGATGTTCTCGGGTGAGGCCCCCTGGACCTGCACGGAATCCGCCACCGTGATGCGGGGCCGCTTTCCTTCCCGTACCCGGACGTACTCGTTGAGCTGGAGGGTGACCTCCTTCCCCGCCATCACTTCCACGGTCTCAGTCTTGGCCAGGCTGGGGTACTGGGCTCCCTGCCCGGGGATCCACATGATGGCTGTTGAACTGAGGCCGTCCACGTCGGTGACAGTGTAGGGAATGAGCTGGTCCTGCGGAGACAGGGCCACCACGACGTTTCCGGACCCGCCGTCCCGGGCATTGGGGTTGCCGTCGGGAAGGCTGATCTTGAGGTCTACTGCCACGCCGTCGGCATCGGAATCGTTCTTCAGCACCGGGACATCCACGGCGGTCTTGCCCAGGGTTTCGGCCGGGGTGACCCTGTCGTCCTTCGCTGCGGGCCGCTTCAGCTCGGCATCGGGACTAACGCGGATCCGGACGGCGGCGCCCGCCTCAGCCTTCTTGTCGTCCTGGATGCCGTAGCCGATGCTTGCGTTGCCTGCCTCCGGCGGGGCCGTGAAAAGCACCTTGGAGTCCTCGGTGGCTTCCACCTGCAGCCCGGGCAGTGCCTCGAACGCGTTGGAGCGCAGGGCGATCGGGTCGCCGTCGGGGTCCGAATCGTTGGCAAGGACATCCACTGCCACCTTGCGCCCCGGCCTGACGTCGATGGAATCCTCCACCGCGATGGGGTTCTGGTTGTTCGCCTCGGGGGGCGCGATGCCCACGATGACGGTTCCCGTGTTTTCGGCGCCGATCCGGTCCCGTACCCGGTACGTGAAGGTATCGGTGCCTTTGGCGTCACCCGCGGCGGTGAACTCAAGGTAACCATCCCTGACGGTGGCAGTGCCCAGGGCCGCGGCCTTGTCAATGCCGGTCAGCTGGACGGAATCGCCATTGGCATCAATGCCATCCAGCGGTACCGGGATCTTCACGGTCATCCCGGACACGACGCGGGCCGTCAGGTTCTTCGGCTCCGGGCGCGAGTTGTGTTCGTCGTCCCGGGCCTGGATCCGGATGGTGACCTGCTGGGAGTCCACCTGCCCCGTATCGTTGCGGACCTTATAGATGGCGTAGACCGTCTTGGGCGCTTCACCCGCGATAAAGCGGAGCGCGTCTCCCGAGGCGAACATCCGTCCATCCGCGGCCTCGGGTTCCTGGGCCAGTTCCGGCACCAGGGCCAGTTCTCCGCCGTTGGGGTCTGTGTCGTTTTCCAGGACGGGAATGGTCACCACGTCGCCGGTCCGCACTGTGGCTTCGTCCGGCTTGGCCTGCGGGGGCTGGAGTTTCGCCGGCGCAGGGACCAGCAGGACGGCGATCTCGCCACTGGCGGAAGAGCGCCCGTTGGAGATGGCGTACTTCAGGGTGAGCTGGCCCTCGGCACGGATGTCCGTCACGCGGACCACCGAATGGTCCAAGACCGAAACGCTGACGGGAAGGCCCGAATCCGCCGTGACGGACTGGACCACCAGGACGCCGCCGGAGGGGTCGGAATCGTTGCCCAGCACGTCCACCAGCACGCTTCCGCCGGTGGGCAGCAGGGCGATATCGCGCACAGCTACGGGCGCGCCCTCATTGTTGCCGGGAACGACGTCGACGCGAACCAGCTGCTGGGCGCTGGCGGGGCCGTTGGTCACCAGGTAAGAGACGTAGTGTGCGCCCAGGACCGCGGAGTTGAAGGTGAAGGTTTGCTGGTCCGCCCCGAGCGTGGCGGTTGACTGCTCATCGGTGCCGGCCTGGGCAAGGCGCAGGGACCCGCCCTGGGGGTCGGTGTCGTTCTTCAGGGGGGCGATCACTGTGTCGGTACCGGCAACGGCGACGACGTGGTCGGCGTTGGCTACGGGCGGCAGGGCTCCGGGTGGTCGGACGTCAACGATGATCCGCCCCTCGGCGGTGGCTGTGCCGTCGGAGATCCGGACGGTAAGGGTCTTGCGGCCGGGCGCCGTGCCGGAGTCCTGGAAGGTGAGCTGGCCGTCCGGCCTGATCCGTACCTGGTCCAGCGGGTCGGGGCTGGACACGGCTTCCGCGAAGAGGTCGTCGCCGTCGGGGTCGATCCAGTTGGTCAGGATGTTTTGGGTAAGGGTCCTGCCCTGCTGGAGCAACAGAGTGGTCTCGCGGTTCGGTTTCTGCTGCGGTGCCGAATTTTCGCCCGCGGGCACCACGCGCAGCGCCACGTCGGCAGTGGCGGACAGCCCGCGGCCGTCGTCCACGGTGTACTGGAAGGAGTCGGCGCCCGTCTTGTCGGCGGGCACGGAGATCTGGAATCCGGTATCGGCATAGATGCCGGACAGGGTTCCCGATTTCACCTCGGCCGGCGGGCGGAGGGTGAGGATGTCGCCGTCGGGGTCCGAATCGTTGTCCAGGACCGGCAGGATGGTTGTTTTGCCGGCCCTGACACCGAAGGAGTCAGGCTTGGCCGTGGGCGGGCTGTTGGGTTTGGTGCGGTCAGGAAGGACGGTTTGCTGGACCTCGTCGGCTGAGTCCTTGTCGGCGTCGTCAGACGTTTCCTTGGGCGGGATGACGTCGTCCCAGTTGTTGACCAGCTGCATGTTCTGGTTGACCAGCCACACATTGCCGGAGTTCACGTCATTGAGGACCACCAGGTCCCGGTTCACCCGGAACACATACGACGGCGACGCACTCGCCCTGGGCACATCCACATTCTTGTCATCACCATCATTGACACAGTCACGGACATACTTGTTCGCCCCCGACCACGCCGCATGCACGCACCCGCCCAGCTGCACCGGGGCAGCCGGAACACCCTCACCACCGAACCCCACCGTCTTCGCCGTCCCGCCATCCAACGGCTGCTTCAACAACGCCTTCGGCGTGGCAACGGCAACAAAATCACTGCCCGGACCCGCCTGCTGCAATTTCGCATCCCGCGCGTTCTCCAACTGCAGCCGCTTACCACCCGGCAAAAACAGGCCCCCCGCCGCCGCATCCAAAACCACCGGCCGGTCCCCCACCACCGTGATCTGCAGATCCCCCGCACCCTTCAACGCCCCCCACGTCTCGGACTCCGAAGACGTCACAACCCCGTTCGCGTCCACCCCGGTCACCGTCACCGTCCCGGCCTCCGGGTCCGCCGAATAAATCCGGTCATCAGCACCCACCGCAGACACCGTACCCTCCGAACCCACCAAAACCGGCTCGGACGCCTCCTCATCAAAACCATTAATCGTGGACGGCGACACCGCCCACACCTTGCCCGACGCCGCATCCGTCACCGAAATAACCTCGGAACCAAAACTCACATCCGCAGCCCCCGGCAACTGCTTATCCCCACCCAGGCGCATATTCGCCGTCGAAACCTGGTTCAACGTCGAACCAGACTCATCATCAACAAACACATCCCCCGCATCCTGAAGAATGTCAAACGTCGTCGACGCCGGCGTCACCGCCCCATCCAAAACCCGCGACGGATAATTCAACCGCCCCACCGCGTTCTTCGACTTCGACACCACCCACACACCACCGTCATTCAACTCCACCTCAGTGGTCTTAAACCCCGGATAGAGCACAGCCCCTACGACCAGGAGGGTAAGGACGAGGCTGAACACGGTGCCGGTAACGAGGCGGGAAGGGATTAGGCGGCTGCTGAAGGGCACGGCGGAGGGCGCAGTTTTGGCGCGCGCGTGTCCGCGAAATTTCATGGAAAGACTTCCCCCAGGTTGAGTCCGGCGCCCGTCGGCTTCCGGCTATGCGGCAGCAGGGCACCACCAATATAGCCCGTAAGGCCAACAAATGGATAAACTCCCGGTGAACCGGCAGTTAGTCGAGCACCAGCCCCTTGCCCAGCCCGCGGGTGAGGCGCACGGGCCGGATTTCGCCGAAGCCGCGCACGTTCTCCGGTGGCTGGGGAACCATCACGAAACGCTCGTCATGCTCCAGCGCAGAGGCGGTCATGGAGTCCACCAGCACCGTGCCCGGATCGGCCAGCGTGGTCAGGCGCGCGGCGAGGTTGACGGTGGGCCCATAGATGTCCCCAAGCCGGGACAGGATCCGTCCCCAGACCATCGCAACGCGGGCCTCGGGAAGGATTTCATCTTCCGTGAAGGCCTGGGCGAGGGCCAGCGAAATCTCGGCGCCGGCAGCAGGGGTTTCCGCGATGTAGAGGACTTCGTCCCCCACGGTCTTCACCAGCCGGCCGCCGCCCACGGAGATGATCTCGGCGCACTTGTTTTCAAACCGCTGGACCAGGCGCGCCAGCGTTTTCTCGTTCATGCGGCGGGACAGGCTGGTGTAGGACACCAAGTCGGCGAAGCCGACGGCACGGGCCAGCGGCAGCGGCGCGTCATCCTCGTCGCCCTCCCGGCCCTCTTCGCTGGCCTGCAGGCCGGCCTCGGCGCGGACGGCGAGCCGCTGCACGCCGGCGTTGAGCTGGCGCCGCCAGGAGTAGATCAGCACTTCCTCAAGCGCGTCCACCAGGGCGGGAAGTTCGTTGACCAGGCGTTTACGTGCCACGGCGTCGGTGACGCCCTGTTCGTGGACCATGTCCTCCACGAGGGCCTCGATCTGCCACACCACCATCCGGTCCGTCATCTGGCCGATGGCCCGGGTGACGGAAATGGCGGCTTCCTCGGTGAGCTTTCCGGTGCGGACCAGGTCCACCACGGTGGACAGGGCGGCCTGGTCCCGTTCGGTGAAGGCGACGTCCTCGTCGCCGAAGTTCGGGAAGCCGAGGGCGCGCCAAAGCTTGCGTGCGGACAGGAGGGACAGTCCGGCCCCGGCAGCCACTTCACGACGGCGGAGCTTGCGTTCCCCGCCCAGCAGCCGGGCTTCGAGCGCCTTCATGGCCAGCCGCTCCGCGGACATGGTACCGGTGGCCGGGTTCGGGTCCGTGGCGGGCGGCGGCGTTATGGGGTCGACGCGTTCCTGCTGGTCCTCATCGGTCATCCCGTCCACCTTCTCTCAAGTCCCACGGCAAAGCTTCGGCGGGGTAGTGCGTTGCGCCGCCCGGCTGGGCATCACCTTCGTCCGGCAATTCCCCGATGGCATCGAGGATGAATTCCCTGAACCGGGCCACCTCCGGCACGTCCTGAAATATGACCACGCCCTGGTACCCGGTTTCCAAGGATATATTCCCTGAGCGCAGGAGGCGTTGCAGCACCGTTTCGTGGACAGTCAGGTTGCGGATCCAGGCCAGGTCCACCTGCTGGTCCCGCCGTTTGAGCCGGCCGTGCCTTGCCACCATCCTGCGGCTGGTCAGGGTGTAGCGCGTGCTGTGCCAACGCAGCAGGCGGGGCAGGCAATAGCCCAGCCACACCCAGGCCACGGCACCGGCGCAGGCAGCCACCAGCCAGGGGGTCCACTGGGGAGTGAGGAAGGGTACATAACGGCGGGCCTCGCCCCGGACGATCCAGGCGGAGGCGAAGGCGGCAAGCGCGGGTGACACCACAAAGGCCAGGGCGGCTCCTGCCAGCTTCCTCGGCTGCGGGCGTGTGGTGACAATCACCTGTTCGCCCGGCGCGAGGTCTTTACGCATAGCCGCCTTGGCCGGCGTCGTCAGGGGACGTCCAGGGGCGCAGGTGCACCACGTCCCCGGCGGTCACCACGTGCTCCCGGGAATCCTTATCCACCACCAGCAGCGAGCCATAGTCGTCCAGCCGCGAGGCATGCCCAATGATCTCGTGGTCACCGGGCAGCTGCGCCCTGACCTGCTTGCCCAGGGTGGCCATCACGGCTTCCACGCGCTTGTGCAGGGACGGCCCGCCGGCCATCCCCGCCGCGGGATCGCCGTCGGCATTGCAGAAACTGCGGTACAGGACAGCGAAATGCGACAGGTAGCTTTTCAGGAGCAGCGTCCTGTCGGTGGTGCGGGCACCTTCCAGGGCAACGGAAGTGGCAGTTGGAACGGGCAGCTCGCCCTCACGCAGGGTGACGTTCAGGCCCGTCCCGAGGATGACCGGCGGCACGGTCCCGTCCCCCATGGGGCCAAGCTGGGCCAGGATGCCGGCGATCTTCCGGCCGCGGACCAGGACGTCGTTGGGCCACTTGAGTTCTGCGGGAAGGCCGGCGGTTTCCAGGAGGGTCTCCCGCAGGCCCAGCGCGGCGATCAGCGAGAGCCAGGAATAGCTGTGGGTGGGCAGCGGCCTGCCGTCGGCGTTGACAGGCCGCAGGACCACCGACACGGAGATGGAACTCAGCGGCGGCGCTTCCCAGTGCCGGTCAAGGCGCCCCCTGGCTGCTGTCTGGTATTCCGCGGTCAGGACGGACATATCCGGCCACGCCTGGGGTTCGACAGTGACTGCGCGGAGGAGATCCGCGTTGGTGGATCCCGTGGAGTCAACCACCTCCATCCGGGGAATCCCGGCGGCGGACAGGAAGCGCTGGTCATCCAGGTCCCAGCGGTTGAGGGGGGTGCCCGGGTTATGCGCGTCATCCATGCCTAAATCCTAGCGAGCCAAACGCGCCCGGGAGGAGCGGCCGCCCAAACCGGACGCGGCGCGTGCCACGTCCGGTAGACAATGCGGCTGTTAGAGGAAGATGTCCGGAACCAGCTGGTCTTCGGGCGCCCCGAGGCTGTACGCACTGAAATCACTGACCCCCGCGGCCGCCAGGACCTCTTCATCCGTGTAAAAGTTGCCGCTCGGCACACCGCCCGCGCCCAGGTTGCTGCCGGTAAGGACAGCATGGGCGGCATCGGCCATGATGGCCGGTCCCCGGGCAGCCCGGACCATCACGTCGCCTTGGGGCATGTTCCGGATGGCGGCTGTGTCTATGAGCGTGCAGGGCCAGAGCGAGTTCACCCTGATCCCGTCGGCCTTCAGCTCTTCGGCAAGCCCCAGGGTGGTGAGGCTCATGCCGTACTTGGCCATGGTGTAGGCCAGGTGTTTGCCCGCCCAGAAGGGGTCGAGGTTCAGGGGCGGCGAAAGGGTGAGGATCTGGCCCCGGCCGGACGCGCGCAGCGCCGGCAGCGCGAGCTTGGAGAGCAGGAACGTGCCGCGGACATTGATGTCCTGCATGAGATCGTACTTCTTCATGTCCACGTCACCGGTCCGCGAAAGGTCGATGGCCGAGGCGTTGTTAATAACGACGTCGATACCACCAAACCGCGCAACCGCGGCCTCAACCGCGCGGGCGACGTCCTCGTCGCGGCGCACGTCACCCACGAGGGGCAGGGCCTGGCCGCCGGCTTCCTCCAATTCCCGGGCCGCTGTGTGGACCGTGCCGGCGAGCTTGGGGTGCGGCTCCCCCGTCTTTGCCATCAGGACGATATTGGCGCCGTCCCTGGCGGCGCGGAGGGCGATGGCCAGGCCGATGCCGCGGCTTCCGCCGGAGATGAGGAGGGTCTGTCCGTGAAGCGAACCCGAAGCGCGGTAAGGGCTTCCGGTGGTCTGCGCAGCGTCATTGCTCGAAGTCATCTGCCTACTGTAACCCAGTAAAGTTACCGACGAGTAACATAGTGGTGCGGCTGGAGGCACGGCAGAAAATTGTAGGTTCCCTACAGCTGCGGGCGCCCAAAGCGTCACTAGACTTGCCTGCAGGGTTCGACCTTTGTGTGGATGCTACTTAAGCTCCGCCCCGGCGTAACCCGCCAGCAACCAGAGCGCCACGAAACACAATCTGCAACAGAGCCGGAGATACCTGATGAGCCACGATCTGACCACGACAGCGGGAAAGATTGCCGATTTCCGCGACCGGCAGGCCCGTGCCGAGCAGCCCTCCGGCCCCGAAGCCATCGAAAAGCAGCACGCACGCGGCAAGAACACGGCTCGCGAACGCATTGGCCTGCTGCTGGACGAGGACTCGTTCGTGGAGTTCGACGCACTGGCAGTGCACCGCTCCACAGCATTCGGCATGGAGAAGAAAAAGCCCCTGGGCGACGGCCTGGTGTCCGGCTACGGGACGGTGGATGGCCGCCTCGTGGCCGTATACAGCCAGGATTTCTCCGTCTACGGCGGTTCCCTGAGCCAGGTCAACGGCGAAAAGATCGTCAAGGTGCAGGAGTTCGCCCTGCGGAACGGCTGCCCCGTGGTGGGCATCCTGGACGGCGGCGGCGCCCGCATCCAGGAAGGCGTCGCTTCGCTGGCCATGTTCGCGGACATCTTCCGCAACAACGTACACGCCTCGGGTGTTGTCCCGCAGATTTCCATGATCATGGGCCCGTCCGCCGGCGGAGCGGCCTACTCCCCCGCCCTCACCGACTACGTGGTGATGGTGGACAAGACCTCGCACATGTTCATCACCGGCCCCGACGTCATCAAGACCGTCACGGGCGAGGACGTGGACATGGAGACCCTGGGCGGCGCCCGCCAGCACAACGCCACCACCGGCACCTCCACCTACCTGGCCCCGGACGAAGGCGATGCGATCGAGTTCGTCCGTGAACTCCTGGACTTCCTGCCCTCCAACAACCTCTCCGAGGCCCCGGTGGTGGATCACCAGCAGGAGCTGGAGATCGACGACGACGACCTCGCCCTGGACACGCTGGTCCCGGATTCGGCCAACCAGCCCTACGACATGCGCGCCGTGATCGAGCAGATCGTGGATGACGGCCACTTCCTGGAAATGCAGGCCCTCTACGCACCCAACGTCATGATCGGCTACGGCCGCGTGGAAGGCCACACGGTGGGCATCGTAGCCAACCAGCCGCTGCAGTTCGCCGGAACCCTGGACATCGCTGCCTCGGAGAAGGCGGCCCGCTTCGTCCGCCACTGCGACGCCTTCAACATCCCCATCATCACCCTCGTGGACGTGCCGGGCTTCCTCCCCGGCAAGGACCAGGAGTTCCAGGGCATCATCCGGCGCGGCGCCAAACTGCTGTACGCCTACGCCGAGGCCACCGTTCCCAAGCTCACCGTCATCACCCGCAAGGCCTACGGCGGCGCCTACATCGTGATGGGCTCCAAGAAGCTCGGCGCCGACCTGAACCTTGCCTGGCCTACCGCCCAGATCGGTGTCATGGGCGCGCAGGGCGCCGTCAATATCCTTTACCGCCGCGACCTCGCCGCGGTTGCGGAGGCCGGCGGAGACGTGGAGGCGCGGCGCGCCGAGGTCATCCGGCAGTACGAGGAGGAACTCCTCAATCCCTACCAGGCGGCCGAACTCGGCTACGTCGACGCCGTCATCGCGCCCTCCGATACGCGGGTGCAAATTATCAAGGGGCTCCGCGCGCTGCGTGACAAACGCGCCAGCCTCCCCGCCAAGAAGCATGGGAACATCCCGCTGTGAGCGTCGAAGAGCAGCCGTTGGCTGAGCCTGGGCCCACCGCCGCCGGGTTCCCTGACCGAGCCCGCGAGGTTAGGGAGCAGCTGGGGAGGGAAACCCCTGAAACTGCCGCGCCCCTGTTCTCGGTGGTCAAGGGGCAGCCGGACGCCGAGGAACTGGCGGCGCTGACCGCCGTCGTACTCTCCCTGGGCGGTTCGGCACCTGCTCCGGCGCGCACGCCCACCGTCCGCCACTGGGTGCGGCGGCAGCAGCTGCGGCTCGCCCCCACACCGGGACCTGGCGCCTGGAAGCGCAGCCGGGGCTGACCGGCCCACCGCAAAGCCACCCGGGTGCTTTGCTTACCTCCGGACCCCCGTTAGTCTCGGGAGGTGACTACCGAGACCGCTCCTGCCGCCCGCCCTCACACCCGCATTGACGCCGTGGCGGACGCGTACACCGACACGCTCGTCAGCCTGAACCCATCGCTGGCCACAACACTGGGCGTGCCGGGACACGAGACCGAATTCCAGGACTTCTCCCCCGCAGGCATCGCGGGGTTCGCCGAGGCCGCGCGGAAGGCCCTGTCCGACCTGGAAGGGCTGGAGCCCCAGGACGAGGTGGACACCGTCACGCTGGATGCCATGCAGGAGCGGCTCGTCCTGCAGCTGCTTATCCACGCCTCCGGCTGGGACTACGCCGACCTCAACAACATCGCCTCGCCCGCCCAGGACATCCGGTCGATTTTCGACCTGATGCCCACGGCCACCGAACAGGACTGGGCGAATATCGCCGGCCGCGCGCACAACGTGCCCGGCGCCATCGCCGGCTACATCGAATCCCTGCGGTCCGCCCGCGACGCCGGCCGGGTCGCCGCCGCCCGCCAGGTGAAGATCGTCATTGACCAGGCCACCAGGTACGCGGCTGCTGACGGCTTCTTCGCCAAGCTTGCCGCCGGTGCTGCCACGGCCGTGGGGCCGCTGGGGGCGAACGTGCAGCAAAAGCTCGACGCCGGTTCGGTCGCCGCCCGCGGTGCCTACACCCGGCTCGCCGAATTCCTCCGCGACGAACTGCTTCCTGCCGCCCCGGAAAAAGACGCCGTGGGCCGGGCACGCTACGCCCTCGCCTCCCGGGCTTTCCTCGGCGCCGTCGTGGACCTGGACGAAACGTATGCCTGGGGCGTGCAGGAGCTGGACCGCATCATCGCAGAGCAGGAGGAAGTGGCCGCCGCCATCAAGCCGGGTGCGGGCATTGCCGAGGCGAAGGAGATCCTCAACAGCGACCCTGCCCGCCGGCTCAAAGGCACCGAGGCGCTGCGGGAATGGATGCAGGAACTCTCGGACAAGGCCGTGGCCGAACTCGCCGGCGTGCACTTCGACATTCCGGACGTCATGAAGAAGCTGGAGTGCCTGATCGCGCCCACGGACGAGGGTGGCATCTACTACACCGGCCCTTCCGATGACTTCAGCAGGCCCGGCCGGATGTGGTGGTCCGTGCCGGCCGGCGAGGACTCCTTCACCACCTGGGCGGAAACCACCACCGTCTACCACGAAGGCGTCCCGGGCCACCACCTCCAGGTGGCCACTGCCACCTACCGGCGTGAACTGCTGAACAAATGGCGCCGCAACATCTGCTGGACCTCGGGCCATGGCGAAGGATGGGCCCTCTATGCCGAACGACTGATGCAGGAACTGGGCTACCTCAACGACCCCGGCGACCACATGGGCATGCTGGACATGCAGCGGATGCGCGCGGCGCGCGTGGTGTTCGACATCGGCGTGCACCTGGAACTGGCTGTGCCCCCGCGCTGGGGCTCGGGAACCTGGACACCGGAAAAGGGGTACGGATTCCTGAAGCAGAACCTGGCCATCAGCGAGGGTCAGCTCGACTTCGAGTTCGCACGGTACCTCGGCTGGCCGGGCCAGGCCCCCTCCTACAAGGTGGGGCAGCGGCTTTGGGAACAGATCCGTGCCGAACTCGAGGCCCGGCCCGGATTCAACCTCAAGGACTTCCACACCCGCGCCCTCAACGTAGGTTCCGTGGGACTGGACACCCTGAGGCGGGCTCTGCTCGGGAGACATTAAGCACACCTTGGCCGGGAATAAGTAACAATGGGCGGTAAATTCCCCGGTTTTCCGCGGAACCTGATAGGGAAGAGCAAAAGAAGGCGCGTAATATTTCTCAACATGCTTTCGGCGTGATATGCGGAGTGGTCCTAGCGTAATCGGGTGAGCACATCGACCCGCCCCTCAGATACCGCAGGAAAGACCGGCTTCCAGCTCCCCAAGTGGGCTGGTTCATTCGGCTTCCAGATCATCGCCGCCCTCATCGTCGGTCTCGGACTCGGCCTGCTGGCCAAGTACACCGGCAGCACCAAGGCTGCTCCCAACGGCCTCGGCGCCACGCTGCAGACCATCGGTTCGAGCTACGTCTCCCTGCTGCAGACCGCCGTCGTTCCCCTGATCTTCACCGCAGTTGTCAGCTCCATCTCCAACCTGCGCCAGGTGTCCAACGCTGCGAAGCTCGCCTGGAACACCCTGCTCTGGTTCGCCATCACCTCGTTGATTGCCGTGCTGATCGGCATCGGCCTGGGCGTGCTCCTGCAGCCCGGCGCCAACACCGGGATCACCGAGGAGGCGAGGTACTCCGGCAAGTCAGGCGACTGGTGGTCCTTCCTCATCGGGCTGTTCCCCAAGAACTTCCTGGGCCTGGGTGCCACCTCCACGGTGGCTGAATCCGGCGCCGTCACCACGTCCGTAAGCTTCAACGTCCTGCAGATCCTGGTGATCGCCATCGCCGTCGGCGTGGCCGCGCTGAAGGTGGGCAAGGCGGCAGAACCCTTCCTGAACCTGAACGCCTCGGCCCTGGCCGTCATCCAGAAGGTGCTGTGGTGGATCATCCGCATCGCTCCCCTGGGCACCGTCGGGCTCATCGGCAACGCCGTGGCCGTTTACGGCTGGGACACCATCGGCTCGCTGGGCAAGTTCACGGCGGCCATCTACCTGGGCCTGGCCCTGGTGCTCTTCGTGGTGTACCCCGTCCTGGTCCGCACCCACGGGCTCTCCATCAAGCAGTACTTCTCCGGTGTCTGGCCGGCAGTGCAGCTCGCCTTCGTGTCCCGCTCCTCGGTGGGCACCCTGCCGCTCACGCAGCGGGTCACCGAACGCAGCCTGGGCGTTCCCCGCGGCTACGCCTCCTTCGCCGTGCCGCTGGGCGCCACCACCAAGATGGACGGCTGCGCCGCCATCTACCCGGCCATCGCCGCCATCTTCGTGGCACAGTTCTTCGGCATCCAGCTCGACTTCAGCCAGTACCTGCTGATCGCCCTGGTTTCCGTCCTGGGCTCGGCGGCCACCGCCGGAACCACCGGTGCGGTGGTGATGCTGACGCTGACCCTTTCCACGCTGGGACTGCCGCTGGCCGGCGTCGGCCTCCTGCTGGCCATCGACCCCATCCTTGACATGGGCCGCACCGCGGTGAACGTGGCAGGCCAGGCGCTGGTCCCCACCATCGTGGCCAAGCGCCAGGGCATCCTGGACGAGTCGCTGTACAACGCGCCGCGCAACGGCACCCCGTTCGTTGATGACAGTGACGCCGCTGCAGCACCGTCCGCCGGCACCCCGTCTGACGGAACCAGCACGGACACCGCACCCCGCGAACTGCAGGATGCGAAGGCCTAAGCCGCACCGAGTGTGATCAAAAGGAAGTCCCCGGGAAGAACATCCCGGAGGCTTCCTTTTGTTATGCCCAGATTCTGTGTGCCGGGTTTCCGGGCAGTGCCTGCCGCTGCCGATCCAGGTTCTGTGAAGGCTGTCAGCAACCTTTATTCGTGCTGTGAGAATAGTTGCCCGGAGTGCAAAGTTGCACGTAGTGTAAGAATGTGACTGCTGCCTCTCCTGCCCCCGCTGACCCGGCCGCGCCTCCCTCCCGGCGCGAGCTCAACAAGGCCGCCACCCGCCAGGCGATCACCGACGCCGCGCTTGGCCTTCTGCGGACCAACGGTCCCGGCAACTTCACGGCCGAAGACATTGCCGAGGCCGCCGGAATCTCGCGGCGCACGTTCTTCAACTACTTCAGCAGCACGGACGCTGCCCTGGCCTCCATCACGCATGCTTTCCTGGACAACGCCATCCAGCAACTGAGGCTCCGGCCCGCGGACGAACCTGTCCTGGATTCCGCCCAGGCCGCGCTGATGGCCCTCGCGGATCCGAAAGCCATCGCACCCCTTGCCGAGCTGTTCACGCTGACCCGGCAGAGCCCGCTCATGTCGCATACCGAGCTTGAAGCCTGGGACCACTGCAGGGCACAGGTCTTCGCCATCGCCCGCGAGCGGGTGGCGGGCCGGCGCGGCGGGCAGGACGACCTGTACATCCACGCCCTTGCGGGCTCCGTCATCTCCTGCGGCAAGGCGGCCCTGGAAGTCTGGTTCGGCCGCCGCGGCCCGGACCTCTCCCCCGCCTCCCTCGCAGAGCTGCGCCAGCTGCTCATCGACGCCATGGCCCTGCTGGGCGCCGGCTTCAACGCTTCCCCGTCAGACTCCCGTTCCTCCTGATCAGATCGGTTCCCTCATGGCACTGTTCCTTTACCGCCTTGGCAAGTTCTCCTACCGCCGGCGCTGGCTGGTCATCGCACTGTGGCTGGCCGCCCTGGTGGCTGTTGGCGGTTCCGCCGCGGCCTTCCACGGCACCCTTTCCAACAACTTCCAGATCCCGGGCACCGAAACCCAGCGGATCGCGGACAAACTGAAAGAGGACCTGCCCTCGGCCTCCGGCGGCACCGCCACCATTGTTTTCGAAGCCCCGGAGGGCGGCTTCACGGACGAGGGCCGGGCCGCCGTCACCGGCGCGCTGCAGGAGCTCGAGACCCTGCCGGACGTGCGCGGAACCGTGGACCCCTTCGCCACCCAGGCGCAGGTGGACCAGGCAGGACAGGCGGTCACCGAGGGCCTGCAACAGCTTGCGGCCGGCCAGGCACAGCTTGACGCCTCCCGCGCCGCACTTGAGGCCGGCAAGGCTCAGCTGGAGGCGGCCGAACAGCAGCTGGCCGCGGCCGGCGCCCCGGCTGCCCTGGTGGAAGCCCAGCTGGGACAGCAGAAAGCGGAGCTGGCGGCAGGCCAGGCCAGGCTCCAGGCCGGCCAGCAGGAGCTCGAGGCAAACAAGGCGAAGCTGGAACTGGGCAAGCGCCAGGCAGAAGCATCGTCCGCCATCCGGTTCGTGTCCGAGGACGGCCGGGCCGCCGTCGCGCAGGTGCAGTTCAACGCCTCCATCAACGGGCTGAGCCCCGAAACCCGGCAGCAGGTGCAGGACATCGCGCACGGAACCTCCTCCGCTGGCGTCACCGCACTGGCCAGCAAGGAAATCACCGAGGACATCTCCGAACTCTTCGGCGCCGCCGAGATCATCGGCATCGCCGTGGCGGCCCTGGTGCTGATCATCATGCTCGGAACGCTGGTGGCGGCCGGCCTGCCCCTGCTCATGGCGGTGGTGGGCGTAGGCGTGGGCGTCGGGACCACCTTCGCGCTGTCCGGCCTCTTCGACATGAGCTCCATCTCGCCCATGCTGGCCCTCATGCTTGGCCTGGCCGTGGGCATCGACTACTCGCTGTTCATCGTGAACCGGCACCGCACCCAGCTCCTGGCCGGGATGGACCCTGAGGAGTCCGTTGCGCGCGCCACCGGCACGTCCGGCAATGCCGTGGTGTTTGCCGGCCTTACGGTCATCATCGCCCTCGCAGCCCTTGTGGTTCCCGGGCTGCCGTTCCTCGCGGTCATGGGCCTCGCGGCCGCCGGCACCGTAGCCGTGGCGGTCCTCGTGGCCATCACCCTCACCCCGGCCATGCTGTCGCTGATTGGCCGCCGGATCATTTCCCGGCGGGCCTGGGCCAAGGCGGAGGCGCACAGTGCCGAGCCCGGGCACGAGGCCGCGGACGAGGCGGCCGACCGTGAACGCAGCACACATGGCTGGGGCGGCCTGGTCACCCGGCATCCGGTGCTGGCCCTGCTCGCCGGAGTGGCCCTGCTGGGAACCCTTGCCCTGCCCGCCGCCCAGCTGCAGCTCGCCCTGCCCGACGGCGGTTCGGAACCCGTGGAATCCGAGGCCTACCAGGCCTACGACCTGACAGCCCGGAGCTTCGGCGAAGGCGTCACCGGCCCCATCGTGGCCGTGGGCGAGTTCCCCGCCAACCTTGACGAGGCCCAGGCGCAGGCCCTGCAATACGACGTCGCGGACAAACTGCGCTCTGTCGATAACGTGGTGGCCGCCGTGCCCGTCGCGCTCAGCGAGGACCGCCGGACGGCCGTCTTCCAGGTCATCCCCAAAGAAGGCCCGGCCAGCGCAAGCACCGTCCAGGTGGTCTCGGAACTGCGCGGCCTGAACGATGAGATCCAGGCAGAACACAACGTGTCCATGGGCCTCACCGGCCAGACCGCCGGCAACATCGATGTCTCCACCAAGCTCGGCGAGGCCCTGCCGCCCTACCTGGCAATCGTCGTCGGCCTTTCCCTGATCCTGCTGCTGCTCGTGTTCCGCTCCATCGTGGTTCCGCTGCTCGCCACCGGCGGATTCCTGCTCTCCCTCGCCGCGGCCTTCGGCGCCGTGGTGGCCGTGTACCAGTGGGGGTGGCTGGGAGGCGTGTTCGACGTCGCCAACCCCGGGGCGGTCCTGAGCTTCCTGCCCATCATCCTGATCGGAGTCCTGTTCGGGCTGGCCATGGACTACCAGGTGTTCATCGCCTCCGGCATGCGCGAGGCCTACATGCACGGCTCGTCCGCCAAGGAAGCAGTACGGGTGGGCTTCCGGCACGCCGCTGCGGTGGTCACAGCCGCCGCCATCATCATGGTGAGTGTGTTCGCCGGCTTCATCTTCAGCCACCTCACCATGGTGCGGCCGCTCGGCTTTGCGATGGCCTTCGGTGTCCTCCTCGACGCCTTCGTGGTCCGCATGACCATCGTCCCGGCGGTCATGTACCTGCTGGGCGAAAAGTCCTGGTGGCTGCCCCGCTGGCTGGACCGGATCCTGCCGGACGTGGACGTGGAGGGGGCCAGGCTTCGCCGGCCGGAGGCTGCGGAGGCATCGGGCGAGCTGGTCCACTGACTCCGGCTCCGGTGCCCGCGGGCGGGACGGACTAGGCTGGAGGCGTGGTCCGCCTGATACTTGCTTCCCAGTCCCCCGCCCGCACCAAGCTCCTGGCCGAGGCCGGCATCCAACATTCGGTCCTGGTCTCGGACGTGGACGAGGCCGCCGTCCAGGCACACTACGGCGTCACCGACCCGCACGACACCGCGCTGCTCCTTGCCCGGGCCAAGGCCGAAGCCGTGGCGGCACTGCCCGAAGCCGACGGCGCGCTGGTTCTTGGTTGCGATTCGGTTTTCGAGTTTGACGGCGAGGCACACGGCAAGCCCTATACAGCGGACATTGCGCGCGAGCGGATGCTCCGGATGAGCGGCAACGCGGGAGTCCTGCACACCGGGCATTGGCTGGTGGACTGCCGGGACACAGACGGGGACGACGACGGCGGGGAGCCCGGCTCGGGCGCCACGCTTGGAGCGGTCGCCTCCGCCGAGGTCGCGTTCATGGAAATGGAACCTGAGGAGATCGACGCGTACATCGCCACCGGCGAGCCCCTGCACTGCGCCGGCTCCTTCACGATAGATGGCCTCGGCGGGGCGTTCATCCGGAAGGTGGACGGGGACCCGCACGCCGTCGTCGGCCTTTCCGTCTCCACCCTCCGGGGCCTGCTCGCCTCCGCTCACGTCCGCATCACCGACCTCTGGCCCGCGCCATAAATCATCACCATTTCGAGGCATCTTGTAGCTTCCCTACAAAGCCTTCCCGGTTTACACGCGGATTCCGCAAGTAATATCGGCGAAACCTCCAAAAGCGCGCTAGGCTCCCTCAAGGAAAGAAGGAGACGCCTTGTCAGCAAATTTGGAGCAGTCCGCAGGAACCACGCAGTCGACCCTCACAAAGGTGCTGATCGCAAACCGCGGTGAAATCGCCGTCCGCATCATCCGCGCCGCCCGCGATGAAGGCATCGCATCCGTGGCCGTCTACGCCGACCCGGACCGCGACGCCCTGCACGTCCGCCTCGCTGACGAGGCTTACGCCTTGGGTGGCAACACTGCAGCCGAGTCCTACCTGCTGATGGACAAGATCATTGACGCTGCCCGGCAGTCCGGCGCGGACGCGATCCACCCCGGCTACGGCTTCCTGGCCGAAAACGCCCAGTTCGCCGCGCGCGTGATCGAGGCCGGGATCACCTGGATCGGGCCGTCCCCGGAGGCCATCTCCGCCCTCGGCGACAAAGTCCAGGCCCGGCACATCGCCGAAAAGGTGGGCGCTCCCCTGGTTCCCGGCACGGCCGATCCCGTGGAATCCGCCGAAGAGATCCTGGCTTTCGTGGACCAGCACGGCCTTCCTGTGGCCATCAAGGCGGCCTTCGGTGGTGGCGGCCGCGGCATCAAGGTGGCACGGACCCGCGAGGAGATCCCTGAGCTCTACGATTCCGCCGTCCGTGAAGCCACTGCGTCCTTCGGCCGCGGCGAGTGCTTCATTGAGCGCTTCCTGGACGCGCCCCGCCACGTTGAAACGCAGTGCCTTGCCGACGCCCACGGCAACGTGGTGGTGGTTTCCACCCGTGACTGCTCGCTGCAGCGCCGCAACCAGAAACTCGTGGAGGAAGCGCCTGCCCCGTTCCTGACGGAGGAGCAGAACCGGCGGCTCTACGAATCCTCCAAGGCGATCCTCAAGGAAGCCGGCTACCTCGGTGCCGGCACCTGCGAGTTCCTGGTGGGCCAGGACGGCACCATCTCTTTCCTCGAAGTGAACACCCGGCTCCAGGTGGAGCACTGCGTCTCCGAAGAAGTCACCGGCATCGACCTGGTCCGCGAGCAGTTCCGGCTGGCCCGCGGCGAGAAGCTCGGCTACGGCGACCCCGAGGTCCGCGGCCACTCGTTCGAGTTCCGCATCACCGGCGAGGACCCGGGCCGGAACTTCATGCCCGCCCCGGGAACAATCCGGGTTTTGAAGAACCCCACCGGCCCCGGCGTCCGCATCGATTCCGGCATTGAGCAGGGTGACGTGATCAGTGGCAATTTCGACTCCATGCTGTCCAAGCTGATTGTCACCGGTGCCAGCCGGCCGCAGGCCCTGCAGCGCGCCCGCCGTGCCCTGGAGGAAATGGTGGTGGAGGGTATCCCCACCGTCATCCCGTTCGATCTGGCAGTGGTTTCCGATCCCGCGTTCGCCCCGGCAGAGGGCCCGTTCAAGGTCCACACCCGCTGGATCGAGACGGAATTCACCAACAACCTGCCGGCTTGGACCCCTGACGGCATCGCCGAAAGCGAAGCTGCCGAGGACCGCCAGCGCGTGGTGGTCGAGGTGGGCGGCAAGCGCCTCGAAGTAGTGCTGCCCGCGTCGCTGGCTTCGGCAGGCACGGGATCGGCGGTGGCGGCCAAGCCCGCCAAGTCCAAGAAGCGGTCCCGCTCCGGCGGCCCGGCCGCGGCGACCGGCAACGCCCTCGCCTCTCCCATGCAGGGCACCATTGTGAAGGTGGCGGTGGCCGACGGCGACATCGTGGCCGAGGGTGACCTGGTGGTGGTCCTGGAGGCCATGAAGATGGAACAGCCCCTGACCGCGCACCGCTCCGGCACCATCACGGGCCTCACCGCAGCAGCCGGCGAAACGGTCAGTGCCGGCGCCGTCATCGCCATCATCGAAGACTAGCCGCCGGAGGCAATCATGCTCGCACCCAGCTTTCAGGAAGAAGTGGACCGCTACCACGCTGCGGTTCCCGAGATCACCCGGGGCAACCCGGAACCCATCAAAGAGCTGTACTCGCGGCTCGACGACGTCACCCTGGCCAACCCCTTCGGCGGCGTCGCCCGGGGCTGGGCCCAGGTGGAGGCCCGGCTTGACCAGGCCGCCCGGCAGTTCCAGGACGGCGAGATGCTCGGTTTCGACACCATCACGTCCTACAAGGCCAGCAACACGGCGTTCCTGGTGGAAACCGAACACTTCCGTGCCCGCCTTGACGGTGCCGGCGTCGCCGAGGAGTTTGCGCTCCGGGTGACCAGCGTGTTCCGCCGCGAGGAAGGCTACTGGAAGCTGGTGCACCGGCATGCCGATCCCGCTGCCAGGCCGCAGTCACGCCGTTCCCTGAGCCAGCCGGCCAACAGCTGACAGGCGGCCGCGCAGCAGGGCACACTTAGCAGATGCTGCCATTCCTGCTGCTCGCATCCAGGGCCGAAGATGCCGCGGCCGAGGACGAGTACGACGCGTATCTCCGGTACGGCGGCCTGGAGCCGCAGGAACTCCACCGGATCCGGCTGGAGGCGGCGCCGATGCCCGGCCTTGACCTCTCGCGTTACTCCGGCGTGATTGTGGGCGGCAGCCCGTTCACGTCCAGTGACCCGCCGGCGGAGAAGACTGCTGTGCAGCACCGGGTGGAGCGTGAGCTTTCCGGGCTGCTGGATGAGCTGGTGGCACGGGACTTCCCCTTCCTCGGGGCCTGCTACGGCGTGGGGACCCTCGGCAGGCATCAGGGCGCCGTGATCGACCGGACCTACGGCGAACCGCTGGGCGGCGTCGAGATTGAACTTACCGACGCCGGCCTGGGGGACCCGCTGCTCGAGGGGATGCCGCCGAGCTTTCCGGCGTTCACCGGGCACAAGGAGGCCTGCACTGTCCTGCCGCCGCACGCCGTGCTGCTGGCGCGGTCCGCGGCCTGCCCGGTCCACATGTTCCGCATCCGGAAAAACCTGTATGCCACCCAGTTCCACCCTGAGCTGGATGTGGAGGGCCTCGTCACCCGGATCGACATCTACCGGTATGCGGGCTACTTTCCGCCTGAATCGGCTGAGGAGCTGATGGACAAGGCCCGGCAGTACACCGTGACGGAACCCATGAAGATCCTGCGGAACTTCGTGGCCCGCTACGCCCGGTGACCTGCACTATCCGCCGTGCTTTCCCGCCCGGTTACTGCGCCCCGAACAACGAAATGCCCGGCGCACTCCCCTGTTGACGGGGAACGCGCCGGGCACTTCAGCCACTAACCGGGCCGGAACGCACGGGACCGGATATCAGGCCACGTTGTTCTCGTAATCCACGTCGCGGGTTTCCTTGCTCACGAACAGGGCGATCAGCGTGAGCACGGCCATGGCGGTCAGGTAGACGCCCACCAGGACGGGGCTGCCGTCCGCCGCTTCCCACAGTGCGACGGCGATGAAGGGCGCCACCGCTGCGCCGAGGATGCTGGAGAAGTTGTAGCTGACCGCGGATCCGGTGTACCGGACGTTGGTGGGGAACAGTTCGGGCAACAGCGCACCCATGGGGCCGAACGTGAGGCCCATCAGCGAGAACCCGATGACCAGCAGCGCCATGGTGCCAACGAACCCGCCGCTGAAGAGCGGAACGAACAGTAGGCCAAACACGAAGATGCCTCCGGTCACCGCGAGGAGCATCTTGCGGCGGCCGTACTTCTCCGCCAGCGGCCCGGAGACGAGGGTGAAGATACCGAAGAACACGACGCCGGCGATCAGCATCCAGAGGAAGTCGTTGCGGGTGTAGCCCAGGCCGGGCACGAACGCTGCAGCGGCGGCCTCGGTCATCGGCTTGCCGGCCTTCTCGGCGGCAGCGCGGGCAGCCTCAAGGCTGGCCGGTCGGGTGCCGTAGGTCAGGGTGAACGTGGTCATCAGGTAGAAGAGCACGTAGGTGGCGAGCATGATGAACGTTCCCAGGATCAGCTGGCGCCAGCTGGTCTTGAACACGCGGCCCAGGGGAAGCTTTGCCACCTCGTTGGACTCGAGCACCTTGGTGAAGGCTGGGGTTTCGATCAGCTTCAGGCGGACGTACAGGCCGATGATCACCATGACGGCGCTGAGCAGGAACGGCACACGCCAGCCCCATGCCATGAAGTCAGCCGGGGACAATGCGTAGCTGAACACCAGGAAGATGACGTTCGCGATGATGAAGCCGATGGGCGCGCCCAACTGGGGGAAGGTTCCGTAGATTGCACGCTTGTTGGCCGGCGCGTTCTCGGTGGCCAGCAGGGCTGCGCCGCTCCATTCACCGCCGAGGGCCAGGCCCTGCGCAAACCGCATGACCACCAGCAGCGCGGGAGCCCAGAACGCCCAGCCGGGCACCAGCGCCGTGGGCAGGCAGCCGATCAGGAAGGTGGCGATACCCATGGTCAGCAGCGAGGCGACCAAGGTGCCCTTGCGGCCGAACTTGTCGCCGAAGTGGCCGAAGACAATCGAGCCCAGCGGCCGGGCGATGAACGCGACGCCGAACACGGCGAAGGAGCTCAGGAGCTGGGTGGTCTCGTTCTGGTTGGGGAAGAACAGCTGCGGGAACACGAGGACCGCGGCTGTGGCGTAGACATAGAAGTCGTAGAACTCAACCGTGGTGCCAATCAGGCTGGCGACGATCACGCGGCCCCGGGAGTTCACCGGCTGGGGTGCGCCCGGCAGCGCGGACGTATCGGTGGAAGACATAAAGGTAAACGCTTTCGTGAGAACCCGCCGGACGCAGGGATAGCCCCCGGCTCGAAATAGTTAGAGTTCGATCTTAGTTCCCGTGGTCCAGTGAATGGACGAAAAGTCCAGGATGCGGACGCGTGTCGTCCGTCTCATTGTGTGGAGCCGCGGGACATCCTAACGATGGCCCTGGCGGGCCGATAGGCAAATGTCACAACGCGTTAACATCCGGCGTCGGTCCGTGAAACGCGCCGTCCCTACCTTGGAAGGACAACATCCCCCGAAGGAGGTAACCCGTGACTGTCGACCGCACCGCAGATGCCGGCACTGGCAATTCCCTGGACCTTGACGATGCACAAGGGCCAGCAGCCGCATCCGCCAGCGCACAGCCCGGCACTACCCGCACCACCGACGCCCCCGCCCTTGAATTCCGTCCCGGCCGCTGGATTGCCAACTGGGATGCCGAAAACAAGGAGCAGTGGGAAGCCGCAGGCCGCTCCATCGCCCGCCGCAACCTGAACTGGTCCATCTTCGCCGAGTTCCTCGGCTTCGTCGTGTGGCAGCTGTGGTCCATCGTGGTGGTCCAGCTCCCCTCCGCCGGCTTCGCCTTCTCCACGTCGGAAATCTTCTGGCTCATCTCCATGCCCAGCCTGGTGGGCGCCACACTCCGCATCCCCTACACCTTCATGGTCCCCCGCTTCGGCGGCCGCAACTGGACCATCGTCTCCGCCCTGCTGCTCCTGATCCCCTCCATCGGCCTGGCCCTGTGCGTCTCCAACCCGGAAACGCCGTTCGGTGTCATGCTGCTGATCGCCGCCCTGGCCGGTTTCGGCGGTGGCAACTTCGCCAGCTCCATGGCGAACATCACCTTCTTCTACCCGGCCCGCGAAAAGGGCTGGGCGCTGGGCCTGAACGCCGCCGGCGGCAACATGGGTGCCGCCGTCGCGCAGCTCGCCGTCCCGATCGCCATCACGCTCCTGGCCGCCGGCACCGTCAACCTGCCCATCGCAGGCTTGATGTGGGTTCCGCTCATCCTGCTCGCCGCCTTCGGCGCCTGGAAGTACATGGACAACCTCACCAGCGCCAAGGGTGACGTGGCCGGCTCCGTCGCGGCGCTCAAGGAACCGCACCTGTGGATCATGGCGCTGCTGTACATCGGCACCTTCGGCTCCTTCATCGGCTTCGCCGGCGTGTTCCCCAAGCTGATCAAGGACTACTTCCCGGAGTTCTCCTCAATCGCCGTCGGTACCGTCGCCCTGTCGCTCGCATTCCTCGGGCCCCTGGTGGGCTCCCTGGCCCGCCCCTACGGCGGACGCATGGCCGACCGCATGGGCGGGGCCCGGATGACCGTTACGGCCTTCGCCGCGATGGGCGTCATCACGCTGACCATGATCTGGACCCTGCCGCTGAAGAACTTCTGGCTCTTCCTGGCCCTCTTCCTGATGCTCTTCACCGCCAGCGGCTTCGGAAACGGTGCCACCTACCGCATGATCCCGGTCATCTTCGCCACCTCCAGCCGGGCAGCCAAATCCGGGGCAAGCTCGGTGGCCACCCAGCGCCTGGCGTCCTCGGCGCTGGGCCTGATCTCCGCGATCGGCGCCTACGGCGGCTTCGTCATCCCGCAGGTGCTGAACGCATCGAACGCGGCCAGCGGCTCCTACACCCCCGCCTTCTACGGCTTCGTCGCGGCCTACGCCCTGATGCTCGCCGTCTGCTGGTTCTGCTACATCCGCAACGCCAACCGAAATGCGATGGGACACGTCTAACATGACCAACAGCGCCGACACGCACTGCCCTTACTGCGCCCTGCAGTGCGCCATGACGCTCACGTCTCCAGCGGAACTGGCCCCGGCTCCCCAGCCGGGGCCAGTCCCCGTGCCGCTCCTGCCCACCCTGCGGTCCTCCGCCCCGGCAGCTGCGGCAACGGCTGCCCTTGAAGTCAGCGGACGCGATTTCCCCACGAACCGGGGCGGCCTGTGCCGCAAGGGCTGGACCTCCGCAACGCTCCTGAACCACCCGGGCCGGATCACCGAGCCCCTCCTCAAAGGTGCCGACGGCGTGCACCGGCCCATCAGCTGGGACCGTGCCCTGGACCTCGCCGCATCCGCCGTCCGGGACGCACGCGCACGCTACGGTGCCGACGCCGTCGGCGTCTTCGGCGGCGGCGGCCTCACCAACGAAAAGGCATACATGCTGGGCAAATTCGCCCGGCTGGCCCTGCGCACCTCGCGCATCGACTACAACGGCCGCTTCTGCATGTCCTCCGCGGCGGCCGCCGGAATGCGCGCCTTCGGCGTGGACCGCGGCCTGCCCTTCCCGCTGGAAGCCCTCGACGCCGCCAGCACCATCCTCATGCTTGGCTCCAACGTGGCCGAAACCATGCCGCCCTTCGTCCAGCACCTCAAGGGAGCGCGCGACGCCGGCGGGCTGATTGTGGTGGATCCGCGGCGCTCCGCCACAGCCGACTTCACGGCCGACGGCGGCGGCCTCCACCTCCAGCCCCTGCCGGGCACCGACCTCACCCTCCTGCTGGGCATCTCCCACGTGGTCATCCACGAAGGCCTGGTGGACACCGCCTTCATCGAGGAACGCACCTCGGGCTACAGCGCCGTGGTCCGCAGCGTCAACTCCTTCTGGCCCGAACGCGTCCAGTCCCTCACGGGCGTCCCCGCCGACCTGGTCCGGGAGACCGCCCGCAGGCTTGCCGCCGGCGCCCGCCAAGGCGGCAGCTACATCCTCACCGGCCGCGGCGTGGAACAGCACACCGACGGCACCGACACCGCCACCGCGGCCATCAACCTCAGCCTCCTGCTGGGCCTGCCCGGTTCCGCACGCAGCGGCTACGGCACCCTGACCGGCCAGGGGAACGGCCAGGGCGGCCGCGAGCACGGCCAGAAGGCCGACCAGCTGCCCGGCTACCGCAAGATCACCGACCCCGCCGCCCGCGCCCATATGGCCCGCGTCTGGGGCGTTCCGGAGGAAACCATTCCCGGTCCCGGCCTGCCTGCGGTCCAGCTGCTGAAGTCGCTGGGCCAGCCCGACGGCGTCCGGTGCCTTTTCATCCACGCCTCCAACGTGGTGGTGGCCTCCCCCGACGCGAACGCCGTGACCACCGGCCTGCGGAGCCTGGACTTCCTGGTGGTCTGTGACTTCTTCATGTCGGAGACCGCCGCGGAGGCCGATCTCATCCTCCCGGTGCTCCAGTGGGCGGAGGAGGAAGGCACCCTCACCAACCTCGAGGGACGGGTCCTCCGCCGCCGCCGCGCCCTGGCCCCGCCCGCCGGCGCCCGCAGCGAACTGTGGATCATGGCACGTCTGGCGGAGCGGCTGGACGCCCCGTCCACCTACAGCGAGGACCCCGAAACCGTCTTCGAGGAACTGCGGCTCGCCTCCGCCGGTGGCCTGGCCGACTACGCAGGCATCGATTACGCCATGCTGGACCGCGGGGAAGCTGCCTACTGGCCCTACCCTGCCGGCAGCACCGGCACGCCCCGGCTGTTCCGGGACCGCTTCGCCCACCCCGACGGCAAAGCCGTGATGACCCCCGTGGTCCCCCGCCGCCGTCGTACGCCTGCCCCCAGCCCTGACCCCGCAGCGAAAACCATGACCCTCATCACCGGCCGGCTGCTGGAGCACTACCAGTCCGGTGCGCAGACACGGCGTGTCACCGAGCTGCTGGCGTCCCAGCCGGAGGCCAAGGTCCAGGTCCACCCCGCTGCCGCCGAGGCCATGGGCATCACGGCCGATTCCCTCGTGTCCGTGGCCAACGAGCGCGGCGAGGTGGTGTGCAAGGCCGAGCTCAGCAACGACATCAGGCCGGACACGGTCTTCCTGCCGTTCCACTTCCCCGGACTGGGCAGCGCAAACCGCCTGACCGAGGCGGCCACGGACCCCACGTCCGGGATGCCTGAGTTCAAGTTCAACAAGGTTTGGGTGCGGGCCGTGGCTGCACCCCTTTCCAGCAAGATGCTTCAAACGACGGAGGCCCCATGAGCGAGCAGGTTGTCATTGTTGGATTCGGCCCGGTGGCTGCCCGGCTGGTTGACGAACTCCTCCCCGCCGTACGTGCGGGGCACGTGGGGCTGACCGTGGTGGGCGAGGAAGCTGAAGCCGCCTACAACCGCGTCCTGGTGGCGGACCTGGGCGTTGGCCGCACCACAGCCGATGCCCTCGCCCTCTCCGACGCCGCCGCATTGGTGGCCGAAGGCGTTGACGTCCGCCTCGGTGTCCGGGTCCGGCGCGTGGACCGCGCCCGGCAGCAGGTCCTCCTTTCCGGTGGCGACTCCGTCCACTACGACCGGCTGGTGTTCGCCACCGGTTCACGGCCGGTCATCCCCAACCTGACGGGCATCAACCCGGACCCCGCCTCCCCCGTCCTGCCGGCCGGTGTGACGGCCCTGCGCGACCTTCGCGACGCTGACGTGCTCCGCCGGGCGGTGGACGGCGGCAAGCGTGTGGTGGTCCTGGGCGGCGGCGTCCTGGGCCTGGAAACAGCCCTTGCCGCGGCCGAGGAAGGCGCCACCGTGACGGTGGTCCACAATGGCCCGCACCCGCTGGGACGCAACATCGACCGGGGCGGCGGCGCCGTCCTGGCCGCGGGGCTGCGCCACTGCGGCGTGCGGATGGCTGGAAACGCGCGCTCCACCGGGGTTGAGCACAACGCTCCCGACGGCGGTTTCTCGGCGCTGCTGCTCGACGACGGTTCGGCGATTGACGGGGACCTCCTGGTCATCTCGTGCGGCGTCCGCCCCCGCACCGAACTGGCCGAAGGCTGCGGGCTCTCCACCGCAGCCGGCATCCTGGTGGACCACCGGCTCCGCGCCCACCATGAACCGCACATCTTCGCCATCGGCGACTGCGCGGAGGTGCGCTGCCCGGACCCGGACTGCGCGGCCTGCCGCAACGCCAAGGGTCCATCCGGCCTGGTGGGTCCCGGCTGGCGCCAGGCCGAATGGCTGGCAGAGTACCTGGCCCTGCTCGCCAACGGCGCGGTCGATGACGCCGAAGTCCTGCCGGAACTGCCGGCCGAACAGCCCGGCGTGATCGTCCTGAAAGCGCGCGGCCTGAACATGGCTGTGGCCGGCGACAACAGCGCCGATCCCTGGGACGAGGAAGCCCTGAACGCCGGCGCTGCCAACGGGCGTCCCCGGCTCCAGGTGGCCCAGTGGGCGGATCCGGAACACGGCCGCTACGTGAAGATGACCACCCGGGGCGGCGTCCTGGAAGGGCTGGTGGCCGTGGGCATGCCACGGACCGCCGCCGAACTGGTGGGGCTGTTTGAGCGTTCGGCCGAGCTGCCGGCGGACCGGTCGCTGCTGCTGCGGCTGGACGGGCCGGACCAGCTGCCCGGAGCCGGTACCGCCGATCCTGCGGGCACCGTGTGCCGCTGCGCGGGCGTCAGCGGCTCTGCCATCCAGGACGCCGTCTCGGAGGGCTGCTCCACCGTGGCCGAGGTCTCCAAGGCAACCCGCGCCGGAACCGGCTGCGGCGGCTGCCACGAAGACATCAGGGGGCTGATCGAAAAACATTTTCAGGCGGTCTCAGCCACCTAAGTAAGGGGCCGCGCCCCGCCCGACCGCAGGATCAATGCGGGTTTCCACGATGATTTGCCTAACTCCTGTTGCAGGTTATTACCAGTCAGTAGCGTTCCCGATACGGGCCCGTCCCGATGTATGGGTTGGCCCCGTTTACGGGGCCAATTCATTGCTTTGTTTGCTACGCCGGCGCCTTCGGAATAATGATCCACAGCGCGATGTAAACCAGTTCGCCGATCCCCACCAGGCCGAAGATCACGAATCCCAACCGCACCAGGAACTTTGGAAGGCCGAACCGGGCCGAGAGTGCTGCGCAAACGCCGCCGATCATCTTGCCGCGGCGGGGCCGTTCAAGAGCCATTGCCATGATCCCGCCTACCCTTCAGCCCCGGCTTCGGCAGCGGCGGAGAATTCTCCGCCTGCCACTGCTTCCGCGTACTCGGTGAGGTCCGGCCCCGGTTGGAAGTCCACGAACTGCGGCTTCAGCTTCTCGTACAGGAACTTGTACACCTCGTCCTTGCCGGCGTCCGACAGTGACGATGCTGCTTCACGGACCGCTTCCTGCAGCGCCCTGTCGGCGTCCAACAGGATTTTCTCGCGTGCCTGCTCGTTCCACTTGACGTCCTGCAGTTCCATGGGATTCTCCTCGCGTCGTCGGCTGATGCAGGGACGGCCGGAGATTCGTAATCGGAATTCCCGGCCGGTCCTTGAAGGAGTCTATGCAGGCGGCCGCAGCAGGGTCCAGACTTTCCCGCCCCCTGCCGGTACCCCGCTGTTACAGGTGCACGTGCAGGCGCCGCGCCGCCTCGGAAATGGACCCGGTCAGCGACGGGTAGACGGTGAAGGTGCTGGCCACATCGTCCACATGCAGCTTCTGCTTCACGGCGATGGAAATGGGGAAGATCAGCTCCGAGGCGTTGGGCCCCACCACGACGCCGCCAATAACCGTGCCGGATCCCTTGCGGGCGAAGATCTTCACGAACCCGTCCCGGGCGTTGCGCATCTTGGCCCGGGCGTTGCTGCGCAGCGAAAGCTTCACCACATCGCCCTGGTACTTGCCCGAATCGATATCCGCTTCGGAGACCCCCACGTTGGCGATCTCGGGGGAAGTGAAGATGTTGGAAGCCACCTGGTGCAGCTTCAGCGGAGTAACGACGTCACCCATGAAGTGGGCGACGGCGATCCGGCCCTGCATGGCTGCCACGGAGGCCAGCGGCAGGACGCCGGTGCAGTCCCCGGCAGCGTAGATGTTCGGCGCACTGGTCCGGGAGACGCCGTCGACCTTGATATGGCCGCTCTCGCTCAGCGCCACGCCCGCCTCTTCCAGTCCGATGCCGGCGGTGTTGGGGATGGAGCCCAGGCAGAGCAGGCAGTGGCTGCCGGTCACCTTGGAGCCGTCGCTGAGGGTGACCACCACGCCGTCCTCCGTGCGTTCCACGGATTCCGCGCGTGAACGCGACATGACGCGGACGCCGCGGCGTTCGAACACTTCCTCCAGCACCACAGCGGCATCCACATCGGAACCAGGCAGCACGCGGTCGCGGCTGGAAACCAGCGTGACCTTTGAGCCAAGGCCGTTGTAGGCCGAGGCGAATTCCGCGCCGGTGACACCGGAGCCCACCACGATCAGGTCCTCGGGCAGCTCGTCCAGGTTATAGATCTGGGTCCAGTTGAGGACGCGTTCACCGTCCGGCCGGGCGGTGGGCAGCTCACGCGGATGCGCGCCGACGGCCAGCAGGATGGTGTCCGCCTCCACGATCTCGGTGCCGTCCAGGGTGATGACCTCGATGGTGTGGTTATCCAGCAGCCGGCCGGAACCGGTCAGGATGCGCACGCCCTGGCCCTCGAGTCCGTCGTGGATGTCCTTTGACTGGCTGCGGGCCAGGTTCAGCAGGCGGTCATTGATGTGCTTCAGGTCCGCGCGCATCACCGGGACGAAATCGCCGCCGTCGACGTCGAACTTCACGCCCAGCTCGCCTGCCTCGGCAACGCGCGTCATCAGGTCCGCTGTGGCGATCAGGGTCTTGGATGGCACAACGTCCGTCAGGACGGCGGATCCGCCCAGGCCTGCGCGCTCGATGATGGTGACCTGCGCTCCCAGCGAGGCGGCCACCATGGCGGCTTCGTATCCGCCCGGACCACCTCCCAGGATTGCGATCCGGGGTGAACTGAAATCTGGATGCGTAGTCACAATCAATCATTCTCGCCCATCACCGCCGCAGCACCAAGAATTCCACGCTCCGCCGCGGGCGCCTGTGGTGGGCGCAACAGGAGCGGCAGGATAACTTGTACTGGTGAGTACAACAGACTTCCTGAACACCGATCCCTTCGTCGCGGCCCGGGCCGCTGCCGATTACATCGCCGAAGAAACAGGAGTGGACCGCCACGACGTGGCGCTGGTGCTTGGCTCCGGCTGGGGCGCCGCAGCCGACCTGATCGGTGAAACCACGGCCACCCTTTCCGCCGAAGAAGTCCCCGGTTTCCACGCCCCCGCCGTGGAAGGGCATGTTGGCACCATCCGCTCGGTGCTGGCCAGGAACGGCAAGCGCGCCCTGGTCCTTGGCGCCAGGACGCATTACTACGAAGGCAAAGGGGTACGCGCCGTTGTGCACGGCATCCGCACCGCAGCCGCCGCAGGCTGCCGCACGCTGGTCCTCACCAACGGCTGCGGCGGACTCAACGAGGACTGGGCGCCCGGCACACCGGTACTCATCAAAGATCACATAAACCTCACCGCGGCATCCCCGCTGGAGGGGGCCACCTTCGTGGACCTGACAGATCTCTACTCCTCACGGGTCCGCAACCTTGCCCGCGAGGTGGACCCCACCCTCGACGAAGGGGTCTACGCCCAGTTCAGCGGGCCCCATTACGAGACGCCGGCGGAAGTGCAGTATGCCAAGCGGATTGGCGCAGACCTGGTAGGCATGTCGACCGCGCTGGAGGCCATCGCAGGCCGGCATGCCGGCATGGAGGTGTTCGGGATTTCGCTGGTCACCAACCTTGCCGCCGGCATCAGCCCGCAGCCGCTCAGCCACCAGGAGGTCATCGAATCGGGAGAGGCAGCAGGCCCGCGGATCTCCAGGCTCCTCGCCGATATCATCGCCAAGCTCTGAAAGAGGCGGCGCCCCAACGGGCTCCGCGTTGCGCGAAGTAGGCGGACAATGACGATAGCGTTATGCCCATGACGTCTTCCGATGCCGATTTCCGCCTGCTCGACGAAGCCCGCACCTGGGCCTCCCAAGACCCGGATCCCGCAACGTCGGCGTCCCTCCTTGAACTGGTCAGGCTGGTGGAAGAGGGTGATCCTGCCGCCCGGCAGGAACTCGAAGACAGCTTCCGCGGCACCCTCCAGTTCGGCACGGCCGGCCTGCGGGCCGCGCTCGGCCCCGGGCCCAACCGCATGAACCGCGTGGTGGTCCGGCGTGCCGCGGCGGGCCTGGCAGCGTTCCTGGCGGACGCGGTGAGCCGGGCCTCCCGGGGAACCCGGCCGCGCGCCGTCGTAGGGTACGACGCCCGCTACAACTCGGACATTTTCGCGGCGGAAACCGCGGCCATCTTCACTGCTGCCGGTATCGAAACCTTCCTGATGCCCTCGGCCCTGCCAACCCCCGTGCTGGCCTACGCCGTGCGGGCGTTGGGTTGCGACGGCGGCGTGATGGTCACCGCCAGCCACAACCCGCCGCAGGACAACGGCTACAAGGTGTACTTGGGCCGCCACGCCGTACCTGACAGCGGAAATGGCGCCCAGATCGTCACCCCCTATGACATAGAGATCTCGGCCCGGATCAGCGCGGTGGGGCCGCTGGAGTCGATCATGCTGGCACCGGAGGGCTGGACCGTCCTGGACGGCTCCATCGCCGCGGACTACCAGCGCGCCACGGCGTCCCTCGCCCTGCAGGACCACTTTCCCTCCCGGGACCTGCGCGTCGTCCTCACTCCCCTGCACGGCGTGGGCGGCCGAACAGCACGGGCCGTGCTTCAGGCCGCGGGCTTCAGCGATGTCACCCTGGTGGCCGAACAGGCAGAGCCGGACCCCGGCTTTCCCACCGTCAGTTTCCCCAACCCGGAGGAACCCGGGGCACTGGACCTCGCCCTGGAAACTGCAGCGCGGCTGGATGCCGACATCGTGATCGCCAACGACCCCGATGCGGACCGGGCCGCGGTGGCCGCAAAGGACCCGGACACGGGGGCCTGGCGGATGCTGCGGGGAGACGAAGTGGGGGCACTGCTGGGTGCCCACGTGGTGGCCCGGTTGGCTGCCACTGACCCCGGCGGTGAGGCCCAGGGCGTGAGCGGGGTTTTTGCCAATTCCATCGTGTCCTCGCGGCTGCTGGCCAGGATCGCCACGGCCGCCGGCTACGCCCACGAGGAAACGCTCACCGGATTCAAATGGATTTCCCGGGTACCCGGGCTGGTTTACGGTTACGAGGAAGCCCTCGGCTACTGCGTGGCACCGGACGTCGTGAAGGACAAGGACGGCATCTCCGCCGCGGTCCTCATCGCCGAGCTCGCGGCGACAGCCAAGGCCGAGGGGAAAACCATCTTCGATACCCTCGATGAGCTGTACCTGAAGCACGGCTTGCACGCCAGCGACCAGCTGAGCATCAGGGTCGCCGACCTGGGGCTCCTTGACGCGATGATGAACCGGCTCCGGGTGTCACCGCCGGAATCCTTCGGATCGTCCACGGTGGAAGTCTTCACGGACCTTGCCCAGGGCACGGACCAGCTGCCGCCCACCGACGGCCTGCTGTACGTGACCCGGGACCTGACGCGCGTGATCATCCGGCCCAGCGGCACTGAGCCCAAGCTCAAGTGCTACCTGGAAGTGATCCACCAGGCTGCCTCCGCCGCGGAACTGCCCGCCGCCCGGCAGGCAGCCCGGGCATCGCTGGATGCAGTGCTCCGCGACGTCAGCGAGGCGCTGGGACTTTAAGCCGTGAAAGGGGCGCCTGCCTGCGCGCCCCTTTTCCTGGGTGGTGCGGGATGATGTGCTGTTGTCTACAGCTCCACTTCGACGAAACCGTCGACGATCCGGCTGCTGAAGGCGGCAAGCTTTAGGCCGGGAGCGCTGAAGCACTCCCCGGTTTCGAGGTCGTAGACCTCTTTGTGCAGGGGCGAGGCGATGGTGGGCCGGGCCCCCCTGGAGCCAAGGATTCCGCGCGCCATGACATGCGCGCCGGTGGCCGGATCCTCGTGGGCCACCGCAAAGACTTCACCGGGCCCGGTGCGGAAGAGGGCGATCTGGCGCCCGGCAACCAGGGCCGCTTCACCCCAGGAGGGTTCCAGGTCGTTCAGGTGGCAGACCCGGTGCCACCCGGCGGCGGCCGCTCCGGCCTCGGCGGTTGCGGTGTCGAGCGCCCCAAGTTCCAGTGTTGCCGTCATGTCCGGCTCCTTTCCCTGTGCTTGTTGTCCGTGGGTTGTGGCTGCCTGTGCGGCCGGGTTCCACGCTAGGCGCGGGGTGTTTCGTGGGGATGCAGCAAATGTGTCCGGCGCGTAAAAGACACCTAACCCGGCCCGAAATGCGTTCGTGATGCAGAAGTTAAGTTCGCGAAACAAAGGGGAAACTGAGGCGAAACTGCCTCTCCCTAGTCTGGATGGACACTCGTCAGAGAAGGCCGGAGCACCGCTGCGGCCCATGCGAAAGGCCCACAGTGACCGAACAGACTTCAAACACCGAGACAACGCGCCGCATTGTCGTCGCCGGCGGCGGCCCCGCGGCCCACCGTTTTGCGGACGCAATGCATGCCCGTGGCCTCGATGGCTGGCATGTCACGGTCCTCACCGAGGAAGCCCACCTCCCCTACGACCGCGTCGCGCTGTCCAAGGCCCTCACCGATACCGGCGTGGACCTGACCCTGGGATCCGCTTCCATGTGGGACCACCCTTCGCTGGAGCTGAAGACCGGCGAGCGCGTTGTGAAGATCAACGCCGGCGCGAAGACCGTGGAGACGTCCACCGGCAACACCTACCCCTATGACGAACTGGTGGTGGCCACCGGCTCGAACGCCGCCCGCCTGCCCATCCCCGGCAACGAGCTCACCCACGTCTACCGCACGCTTGAAGACGTCTGGACCATCAACCAGAAAATTGCCGAACTCACTGAGAAGCTCGGCCGGAAGGTCAATGCAGTCACCATCGGTGGCGGCCTGCTCGGCCTCGAATCGGCCGCCGGCACGGAACAGCTGGGCGCAAACCCCATCGTCATTGACGGCTCGCAGTGGCTGATGGCCACCCAGCTGGACGAGGGCGCAGGGCAGGCAATGGGCCGGCTCATCAAGGCCAAGGGCTTCGAAGTCCACGGCGGCGTCTTCCCGTCCGAGGTGCTCTCCGACGACGGCCAGGTCACCGGCGTCCTCATGGCGGACGGCCGCATCATCGAAGCGGACATGGTCATTGTGGCCATCGGCGTCCGGCCCCGCGACGAACTCTTCCGCGCCGCCGAGGGCGAGGAACAGGTCTTCAGCCTTGGTCCCCGCGGCGGCGTGGTGATCAACGACTACTGCGAAACCGAAGTACCCGGCATCTGGGCCATCGGCGAGGTGGCCAACTACGGCGGCATGTGCCTGGGTCTGGTGGCTCCCGCGAACACCATGGCCGAGATCGTGGCCGACCGCCTCCACGGCGGCGACGCCACGTTCCCCGGATTCGACACCGCCACCAAGCTGAAACTCTCCGGTGTGGACGTGGCCAGCTTCGGTGACGCCTTTGCCAAGACTGAGCACGCCCTCGAGATTGTCTACGCCGACCCCGCCCGCGGCGTCTACCAGAAGATCGTCACCACCGACGATGCCAAGACCCTGCTGGGCGGCATCTTCGTCGGCGACGCCTCACCGTACATGAGCCTCCGCCCGCTCCTCGGCCGCGAACTTCCCGCCGAGCCCGGAGCGTTCCTCAGTGCCGCCGGCGGCGGCGACGCCCCCGAAACAGAGCTGCCGGACGACGCCACCCTGTGTTCCTGCAACAACGTCACCGCGGGAAGCATCCGCGACGCCATCAACGGCTGCGGCGCCTGCGAGGGCAACGCACCCGTCCAGGAACTCGGCGAGCTCAAGGGCTGCACCCGTGCCGGCACCCAGTGCGGCTCCTGCGTTCCGATGCTCAAGAAGCTGCTGGAAACCGAACTCACCAAGTCCGGCGTCGAGGTCTCCAAGGCCCTTTGCGAGCACATCGAACTGTCCCGCCAGGAACTCTTCGACGCCATCCGCGTCCTGGAACTGACCTCCTTCGAAGAGATCATGGCCAAGTACGGCAAGGGCGCAGGCTGCGACATCTGCAAGCCCACCATCGCCAACATCCTGGCCAGCCAGAACAGCGCCTATGTGCTGGACGCCGGCCGAGGGACCCTCCAGGACACCAACGACCGCGCCCTGGCGAACATGCAGAAGGACGGCACCTACTCGGTGGTCCCGCGCATCGCCGGCGGTGAGATCACGCCCAAAAAGCTCGGCGTCATCGCCGCCGTGGCCGAGAAGTACAACCTGTACACCAAGATCACCGGCGGCCAGCGGATCGACATGTTCGGCGCCCGGCTGGAACAGCTCCCCGAGATCTGGAAAGAACTGGTGGACGCCGGCTTCGAATCCGGCCAGGCCTACGGCAAGAGCCTGCGCACGGTGAAGTCCTGCGTCGGTTCCACCTGGTGCCGGTTCGGCGTCCAGGATTCGGTGGCCATGGCCATCAAACTGGAGCTCCGCTACCGCGGCCTGCGGAGCCCGCACAAGCTCAAGATGGGTGTCTCCGGCTGCGCCCGCGAGTGTGCCGAAGCCCGCGGCAAGGACGTGGGCGTGATCGCCACGGCAGACGGCTGGAACCTGTACGTGGGCGGCAACGGCGGTGCAACCCCTGCGCACGCGCAACTGCTCGCCAAGGACCTCGACGACGAAACGCTGATCAAGTACATTGACCGCTACTTCATGTATTACATCCGCACTGCGGACCGCCTGCAGCGCACGGCCCGCTGGCAGGAAGAGCTCGACGGCGGCATCAAGCACGTTGAGGACGTGGTGGTCAAGGACACCCTGGGCATCGCCGAGGACCTTGAAGCGGCCATGGCCAAGCACGTGGACACCTACATCGACGAGTGGGCCGACACCCTCAAGGACCCCGAGCGCCTGCGCCGGTTCCGTTCCTTCGTCAACGCCCCGGACCAGAAGGACGACTCCATCACCTTCGTCCCGGACGAGCGCGGCCAGATGCGCCCCGCCACGCCGGAAGAGAAGGGCAAGGTCCTGATCGGGGCCTCCATCCCGGTTCGTGCCGGCAACGAGAACGAGGCATAGCCATGCAGCTCAGCATCGACCTCACCGGACGCGACGTCCTGGTCACGGGCTCCGACACTGCCGCGCGGCAGGCGGTGCGCCGCTACGAAGCCGCGGGCGCCGTCGTCTACCGCCTGAGCACCCCGCAGGGCGCGGGCCATGACGGCCCGCTGCCCGAGCGGCCGTTCCTGGTGGCGGCAGTCGACGACGGCCAGCCCGGCTGGGACGCTCTCCTGGACCGCTGCCGGCAAACCGGGATTCCGGTGGCCGCCGAACCCGCTGCCGGTGCCGCCGGCCACGTCACCCTGGTGGGCGGCGGACCCGGCACCACCGAACTCCTGACCGTCGCCGCGGTCAAGGCACTGCGGGACGCGGACGTGGTGTTCTACGACCGCCTGGCCCCGTACCAGGAGCTGCCGTCCCTCACCTCCGCCGAACTGGTGGATGTGGGCAAGAAGCCGGGCCACCACAAGGTCAGCCAGGCGGACATCGAAAAGCTCATGGTGGAAAGCGCCCTCGCCGGCAACAACGTGGTCCGCCTCAAGGGCGGCGACCCGTACGTCTTCGGCCGCGGCGGCGAGGAAGTTGCCGCCTGCGTGGCCGCCGGCGTCAAGGTCCATGTGGTGTCCGGCGTCACCAGCGCCATCTCCGTCCCGGCAGCTGCCGGCATCCCGGTCACGCACCGCGAAGTCAGCCACATGTTCACCGTGGTTTCCGGCCACGCGCCGCTCACCGAAAAGGAGCACCAGCACCTGGCCGGCCTCGGCGGCACCATCGTGGTGCTGATGGGTATTGGCACCCTCCACCAGCTGGCCGCCGGACTCCGCCGGGCAGGCATGCGCCCCGACATGCCGATGGCCGTCGTCGAGCGCGGGTACCGCCCGGGCCAGCGGACCACCATCGCGGACCTGGGCACCATTGCCTCCGCCGCTGCCGGGTGCAGCAACCCGGCCGTGCTGGTCATCGGCGAGGTGGTTCGGGTGGCGGAAGCCAACCGCGGGCATGCTGAGGCCGCCGCCGACCTGGACAGGCTGGCGGCCTCGCTGCTGGGCTCGTGAAAGGATTGACCTCCATGAATGCACTCGCACCGGCCGAAACACCGCAGGTCGAAGAAACACCCGATGCCGCAGAAGCCCCGCTGGAGGGTTTCCGGATCGGCGTCACGTCGGACCGCAGGTCCCAGGATCTGATCGATGCCCTGGAACGCCGCGGCGCTGAAGTGCTGCACGCCCCTGCCCTGAAAATCGCCCCCGTCCAGGAGGACATGCGCCTCATCGAAGACACCCGCGCCATCATCGCGGCCAGGCCGGACCTGTGCATCGCCACCACCGCCTACGGGATGCGGCGCTGGTGCGAGGCCGCGGATTCCTTCGGCATCGGCGAGGAACTCCTGGAGACCCTGGGCGCGTGCCGGATGTTCGTGCGGGGACCGAAGGCGCGCGGCGCCGTGCGCGCGGCCGGACTCGCCGACGTCGGAATCAGCAGCGACGAGACCACCGCCACCCTGGTGGACATGCTGCTGACCGAAGGTGTGCGGGGCAAGACCGTGGCCGTGCAGCTGCACGGCTACACGGATGTCCGCCAGCTGGAGCGCCTGCGCATGTCCGGCGCCACCGTCCTGACCGTCACGCCCTACCGCTGGGTGAAGCCCGACGGCGAAGACAAGCTTCCGCGCCTCATCGAGGCCGCCTGCAGCGGGAACCTGGACGTCCTTACCTTCACCAGCGCCCCCGCCGTCGATGCCATGTGGAGCACGGCGCACGAGATGGGCGTCTACAAGCAGCTGATCGACAGCCTGAAGACCAACGTCACCACCGCGGTGGTGGGTCCCGTGACCGCCCAGCCGTTGATTGATGCCGGGGTGGCGCCCCTGGTCCCGGAACGCTTCCGCATGGGGGCGCTAATCCGGCTGGTCTGCGAGCACCTGGCGCTGAACCACGTCCGCCGCCTGGAAACAAGGTCCGGCAACATCGAACTGCGGGGGCGGAGCCTGCGCATCGACGGCCAGCCGGTGGAACTGGCGCCTGCCCCGCTGCTGCTGCTGCGGGCGCTGCTCGGCGCCGGTGGTGCAGTCCTCTCCCGCGAGTCGCTCTCCGAACTGCTGGAACTGCGGGGATCGGTCCACGCCCTGGACATGACCGTGAGCCGGCTGCGGTCCTCGCTGCCGGACGGACGCCTGGTGGAAACCGTGGTCAAGCGGGGCTACCGGATCCGCGTCTAGCACCCCGCTGCTCCCGTTTGAGGGGCCCGTGTGTCGGACGCCGGCCGAATGAGAGCCGCGTCACCGGTTCTGTTACCGGCCGGTAAAAACTGTCGAACGGGCCCCCTCACAACGGCAACCGAGGGGAAACACAACGGTAAAAGCGTCCCCCTACGCTGGGTTCCATCACGAACTTCCGGCCGTCCAGGCCGCCAGCGAAAGGGCCAGCACATGTCCGCTCCGGCACCCACCCCGTCCACCTCCGCAGCCACCCGCATCGTCATCGCCGGAGCCGGCCCGGCCGCACAGGCCCTGGTCAGGCAGCTGGACCGGGCAAGCTTCGCCGGCACCATCACGGTCCTCAGCGGCCGGGACGACACGCCGGAGGAACTGCTGGAGCTTGCACTGCTCCCCCAGGTGTCGGTGCGGTTCGGCCAGCCCGCCAGCCACATCGACGCCGTGAACCGGACCGTGGCCACGGCCGACGGCCTGGAATTCTCCTACGACAACCTGGTGATTGCTACCGGATCATCCCCCGTCGCCAACCCCGTGGAGGGGGCGGCGCAGTGCCTGAGCTACTCCACCATCGACGACGCCGCACGCATTGCCGAGGCCGTGGGACAGGTGACCCGGGAGCTGGGCAGGCGGCCGCTGGGGATCCTGGTGGGCAACGGGGCGGCTGCAGGCCAGGCTGAGGCCGTCCTGCGTGCCCGCGGCGTGCGGCCCATCCGCACCACCGCCCGCCCGGCCGCCGTCGTCCCCGGGCAGTCCGTGTCCGGGCTGGCGGCCTCCGCGGTGGTCTTCGAGGACGGCAGCAGCATGAGCGGCGACCTGGTGGTCCTGGCTGAAGAGCGGGTGGCACGGGACAGCCTCGCTGCCAGCGCGGGACTGCGGACCGCGGCGAGCGGAGGAATTGTCATCAGCCAGGACTTCCGGACGTCCGTCCCCGGCATCTGGGCCATCGGGGACGCCGCAGCGTACGACGGCGTCCGGCTGGGCCTGCTCGTGGCGGCAGCTTCCGCCGCGGGAGCCTGCGCCACGCAGCTTCTGGCCGCGGCCTCAACCGGGCCGGACCTGCAGGCAGCCGCCTGACCGGCCGCATCTTGCTGTTGCCCCGGCTGTGACAAGATGGTGCCGAACCGAGTTCCAGGACGTGCCGGGGCCCATAAGGCCCCCGGAAAGGACCATCATGAGCAACGAAGCCACCCCTTCCGTTCAGCCAGCCCCCGCTGATGCCGGGAGCATTGCCTCCTACATCGACCACACGCTGTTGAAGCCCGAAGCCTCCGAGGCCGACGTCCTGAAAGTGTGCGCCGAGGCTGCCGAATACGGCTTCAAGTCCGTGTGCGTGAACCCCATCTGGGTCAAGACCGTCAAGAATGCCCTGAAAGGCTCCGGCGTCCTCACCTGCTCGGTGGTCGGCTTCCCGCTGGGGGCCACACCCACCGACGTCAAGGCCTTCGAAGCCCGCGGCGCCGTGCTTGACGGCGCCGACGAGGTGGACATGGTTATCAACATTGCCGCCGCCCGTGCCGGCGACAAGGGTGCACTCATCGAGGACATCAGCGCTGTGGCGGAGGCGGTGCATGCCAGCGGCGCCATCCTGAAGGTGATCATTGAGACCGCCCTTCTCACGGACGACCAGAAGGTCCTCGCCTGCCAGGCGGCCGTGGAAGCCGGCGCGGACTTCGTCAAGACTTCCACAGGGTTCAACGGTGGAGGTGCCACGGCCGAGGATATCGCCCTCATGCGCAGGACCGTGGGCCCGGACCTGGGCGTCAAGGCCTCCGGCGGCGTGCGCTCCCTGGCCGATGCTCAGGCTATGATTGCTGCTGGTGCAACACGTATTGGTGCCAGCTCCGGTATTGCCATCGTCAAGGGTGAACAGGGTTCAGCCGCCTACTGACGGCAGGCCGGACGCCGCCACAGATTGAGCCCTGCGGGGCCGAGGAGGAACGAAATTGTCCAGCAAGATTAACGCGTCCGGCCAGGACACATCGGACCAGCGCACTGTCCGGACCCCGCAGAACGAGAACAAGCTCTCCGGCAGCATTGTGCTGTTCGTGATCATCATGGCGCTGTTCTTCGGGGCGATCTACTCGCTGTCCTTCCTCACGCTCGGCAACCCCTGGCCGATGGCCGTCTGCCTGGTGCTGTTCGCCCTGGCGTTCTGGATCCCGCAGACCATTTGGGGCCGCTCGGACTCAGCGGGCGAGCACTAAGAAGCTTTTTGTACGAAAAGGACCCCCGGACGCCCGTCCGGGGGTCCTTTTTCGTGCGCTAGAACCAGAGCCTGGTCCAGGCCACGGCGGCATCGGCCATCCGCGTCCACTGGCTGTGCGCAATGGACCAGCCGGCCACCGTCATGCCCACCATGGCGTACGCGCTCACCGGGATCAGCACCAGCCACTCGCGCTTGGAGCCGGCCCGTCCCAGCAGTGGCAAGGACAGTGCCCCGTTGGGCCGCCACACGTACCGCAGCAGCGGGACCCTGCGCAGCGCCTTCGGGGGCCGGACCACCAGCGGCCACAGGAGCGGGACTCCCCCGGTGGTGATGAGGTCGCCCACGATGTGCACCACCACACCAATGAACATGGACACGGGCAGCCAGGTCCACTGTTCCGGGGCATACACCGTGACCAGTCCGGCCATCGCCAGTGCGAAAGCCCAGTTGGTCAGGAACCCGCTCTTGGGAAAAAGCTTCAGGGCCTTCGCCGCGATGTTGATCAGGCACATGCACAGCAGGCCGGCACCGACGGACAGGAGCCCCCAGGGGGTCTCCAGCTGGAACCGGGACGCCAGCGCGGCCAGCAGGACGAAGACCCCCGCGCCCAGGATGGAATGCGTTCCCTGCCGGTGCCCGCCGCTGGCGTTCTCAATCCCGCGGGCAATCGCGTTGGACAGCGGCGGCAGGGACTGGGCCACCGTGCTGGAGCGGTGGTCCCAGTCGCAGACCAGTGCCGTTCCTGCAGTGGCCAGGCCGCCAATCAGGATGCCGGTTGGATCCAACGGGTACCAGCCCAGCGTGTAGGGGCCCGTGGAGGCAACAGCTACCCACGCCGCGGCTCCCGACGCGGCGTGGTGTCCTCCCATCATCCGTCAGGCCCCTGTCTGAGCGACGGGAACGGACTGGTCGGAGAAGATGTTCCGGATGACGCCGTCGGCCCATCCCAGGATTTCCGCGTCCTGCAGGTCCCGGCCGCCGATGCGCGCGGTCTTTGGTTTGGGGATCAGCACCGCGTCCAGTGCGGGCTTGGACTGCGATCCCGGGTACATCCGGTTCAGGCGCATGACCTTGGACTCCGGCAACTGCGCGGGCGAGAACCTGATGAAGTTGCCCTGCAGCGCCACGTCGGACAACCCTGCCTCGCGGGCAGCCACCCGGAACCGGGCCACGGCCACCAGGTTCTGGGCCGGCAGCGGAAGCTCACCGTAGCGGTCCACCAGTTCGGCGAAGACCTCGTCGATCGCCTCGTTGGTCTGCGCTGCCGCCAGCTTGCGGTAGGCCTCGAGCCGCAGCCGTTCGCCCGGAACGTAGTCGTGCGGAAGGTGGGCGTTGACCGGCAGCTCGATCTTCATCTCGGCAGCCTTTTCCTCGGCCTCACCGCGGAAGTCCGCCACGGCCTCGCCCACCAGCCGGATGTAGAGGTCGAAGCCGACACCCTGGATGTGGCCGGACTGTTCGCCACCCAGCAGGTTGCCGGCACCGCGGATTTCCAGGTCCTTCATGGCCAGCTGCATGCCCGCGCCGAGCTCGTTGTGCGTTGCCACGGCCTTGAGGCGTTCCAGCGCCACCTCCCCCAGCGGCTTCTCGGACGGGTACAGGAAATAGGCGTAGGCACGCTCGCGGCCACGGCCCACGCGCCCGCGGAGCTGGTGGAGCTGGGACAGGCCGTACTTGTCCGCACCGTCCACGATCAGGGTGTTCGCGTTCGAGATATCCAGGCCCGTCTCGATGATGGTGGTACACACCAGGACGTCGAAGCGCCGCTCCCAGAAGTCCACGATGATCTGTTCCAGGCGGCTCTCGGACATCTTGCCGTGCGCCACCTCCACCCGGGCTTCCGGAACCAGCTCGCGGATCTTCGCCGCCGTCCGTTCAATGGTGGACACCCGGTTGTGGACCAGGAACACCTGGCCTTCGCGCATCAGCTCCCTGCGGATCGCGGCGGAGGTCTGCTTGTCCGTGTAGGGGCCCACGTAGGTCAGCACGGGGTGGCGTTCCTCCGGCGGCGTGGCCAGGGTGGAGGTCTCCCGGATGCCGGTGAGCGACATCTCGAGTGTCCGGGGAATCGGGGTGGCGCTCATGGCCAGCACGTCCACATTGGTGCGCATCTTCTTCAGCGCCTCTTTATGCTCGACGCCGAACCGCTGCTCCTCGTCCACAATCACCAGTCCGAGGTCCTTGAACTCGAAGTCCTTGGACAGCAGCCGGTGCGTGCCGATCACCACGTCCACCGAGCCGTTCTTGACGCCTTCCGCCGTCTCCTTCGCTTCCTTGGAACCCTGGAACCGGGACAGCGGCTTGACGCGCAGCGGGAAGCCGGAGAACCGTTCGGTAAAGGTTTCGTAGTGCTGCTGGGCCAGGAGGGTGGTGGGCACCAGCACGGCCACCTGTTTGCCGTCCTGGACCGCCTTGAAGGCCGCCCGCACCGCGATCTCGGTCTTGCCGTAGCCCACGTCCCCGGACACCAGGCGGTCCATCGGGATCTCCCGCTCCATGTCCGCCTTGACCTCGTTGATGGTGGTCAACTGGTCCGGCGTCTCGACGTACGGGAAGGCTTCCTCCAGTTCCCGCTGCCACGGGGTATCCGGGCCGAAGGCGTGCCCGCGCGAGGCCATCCGTGCCGAGTACAGCCGGATCAGCTCCCCGGCGATCTCCTTGACGGCCTTGCGGGCCTTGGACTTGGTGCTCGCCCAGTCCGCGCCGCCCATCTTGCTCAGGACCGGGGTGTCCCCGCCCACGTAGCGGGTCACCTGGTCCAGCTGGTCAGTGGGCACGAACAGCCGGTCCCCCGGTGCGCCCCGCTTGGACGGCGCGTACTCCAGCACCAGGTACTCGCGTACGCCGTCGGCTCCGCCCGCCACCTTGCGCTGGATCAGCTCGACGAACCGGCCGATACCGTGCTGTTCGTGGACCACATGGTCCCCCGCCACCAGCTGCAGGGGGTCGACGGCGTTGCGCCGTTTGGACGGCATCCGCCGCATGTCCTTGGTGGAGGCTGCGGAGGTCCGGCCCAGCAGGTCGGCTTCCGTGAGCAGTCCCAGCTTCAGGCCGTCCAGGACAAAACCGCGTCCGACGGCGGCGGTGGTCACCTCGATGATCCCCGGCTGGGGCTCGTGGTCCAGGCTGTCCACCCGGGCGCAGGGGATATCGGCGTCGTGGAACAGTTCCGCCAGGCGCTGTGCGGGACCGGGACCTTCAGTGGCCACGACGATCCGCCACTGGTCGCGCACATGCGAACCGATGAAGTCCATCATTTCCGCCACGTCGCCCTGGTAGCCGCGGGGCTCCCGTGCGTGCAGGTTCAGGACGTCGATCTCCGGGAGCAGTTCCGCGTCCTGGGCCAGCGAGGTGATGGACCACCAGGAGACGCCGTGCTCCAGCGAGGACGCGCGGGTCTCGCCCAGCGAGCGGAAGCTCGCCGAGTGCAGCGCCGCCGACGCCTGCGAGCTGAGGTCCAAAGGCGCCGTCCCGCCGTCGGACGCCGTGGACCAAGCCGCCTCCAGGAATTCCTCGTTGGTGGCGGCGAGGTCGTGGGCGCGGGTGCGGACCTTCTCGGGCTCGATGACAACGGCAATGGAGTCGGCAGGAAGCTGGTCCACGAACGGGACCATGGCGTCCACCAGCACCGGCGCCAGGGACTCCATGCCCTCCACGGCGATGCCGCCGGCGATCTTCTCCAGCATGTCGGCGGCGGCCGGGAGCTGGGACTTGAGCGTCGCGGCGCGGGACATCACGGACGGGGTGATGAGGATTTCCCGGCAGGGCGGCGCATGCAGTTCGGTGGGGTGGTGGATTCCGGGGGCTGACAGCGAGCGCTGGTCGGCCACAGCGAACCAGCGCATCTGGTCCACCTCATCGCCAAAGAACTCCACGCGGATGGGGTGGTCCTCGGTGGGCGGGAACACGTCGATGATGCCGCCGCGGACGGCGAACTCGCCCCGGTGCGTCACCATGTCCACCCGGGCGTAGGCGGCATCGGCGAGGCTCCGCACCACGTCCGTGAACGGGATGTCCTGGCCCACCTTCAACATGACCGGCACCAGGTCACCGAGTCCGGCCACCACGGGCTGGACCACGGCCCGGACGGGCGCCACCACCACCCGGAGCCGGCCCGCTGCCGAACTCTCCGGATGGGCCAGCCGGCGCAGGACGGCCAGCCGCCGTCCCACCGTGTCCGAACGCGGCGAGAGGCGCTCGTGCGGCAGCGTTTCCCAGCTGGGGAACTCGGCCACGGCACCCGCGGGCAGGTAGGCGCGAAGTGCCGCCGCCAGGTCCTCCGCCTCCCGGCCGGTGGCGGTGACGGCGAGGACCACGCCCGGCCCGCCGCCGTCGGACTCTTCTGGCCCGGCGGCCCTGAGGCCGTCGGACATCTCGGCGAGCAGCACGGGACGCAGCCCGGCGGGCGCGCTGATCTGGTAATCCTGGCCCCGGACGCTGAATCCCCTGGCGGCTTCCGCCCGGACGCGCGCGAACGTCTGGTCCTCGGCGAGGACGCGCCGCAGGCCATCCAGCGACGGGCCTGCAGTGGATTGGCCGGCGGCGGACGGGCCGGGAAGGCTCATGGCAGAAGCTCCTGTGGTGTTCAAGGGGATCGCAGGCAACGCGAAAACCCGAAATTCGCTGCGAATCCCGGGTAACCTCCAGCCTACCGCGCACCGGCGACATTCCGGGCCCCGGCAGTCCCGCCAGCGGATCCTGCACTTAGGCTGGCAGGGCCCACTCATTTACCGGGGCGGCCGTCCGGACAGGCCGCCGCTCCGAACTGCTGAGGACGAACAGGAGCGAGCATGACCGGAACCAATGCACCCCACATTCCCAAGACAGTCCTGGTGACGGGAGCCACCGGCTACATCGGTGGCCGGCTGGTGCCCCGGCTCCTTGAGGCAGGCCACACCGTCAAGGTGCTGGTCAGGTCACCGGACAAGATTGCCGGGGTGCCGTGGCGGGGCAAGGTGGAGGTGGTGGAAAGCAGCCTGGACGACGGCGACGCGCTGCGGAAGGCGCTGGACGGCGTCGACGTCTTCTACTACCTGGTGCACTCCATGGCTGCCGGGGCGGGTTTCGAAGCCAAGGAGAAGGCGATGGCCGGCATCGCGGCCCAAGCGGCGGCTGATGCGGGGGTGGCCAGGATGGTGTACCTCGGCGGCCTGCATCCGCAGGGCGTGGAATTATCCACCCACATGCGGTCCAGGGAGGCAGTGGGCCAGGTATTCCTGGACGGCCAGGTGGACGCCATTGTCTTCCAGGCGGGCGTGGTGATCGGCTCCGGCTCGGCGTCCTTCGAGATGATCCGGCACCTGTCCGAGACGCTGCCCCTGATGCCGGCGCCCAGCTGGGTCCGGAACCGGATCGAAGCGATCGCCGTGCGGGACGTCCTGTACTACCTGGTGGCCGCGGCATCCGTGGAGGGGCCCATCAACCGGACCTTCGATATCGGCTGCCGCCAGGTGCTCACGTACGCGGCAATGATGAAGGAGTACGCCGCCGAAGCCGGCCTGCCCTACCGGGTGGTGCTGGCCCTGCCGGTCCCGGCCCCTAAGCTCGCCGGGATGTGGGTGGCGCTCACCACGCCCATCCCGCTGTCCATGGCTTTCCCCCTGGTCCAGTCCCTGCAGCACGACGCCATATCCAGCGAGCATGACATCGACAGGTTCATCCCCCAGCCCGACGGCGGGTTGACGCCGTACCGCACCGCCGTCGCGCTGGCTCTGGGCAAGGAACGGGACGGCCAGGTGGAGACCACCTGGGCAAATGCCGGAGTGGCGTCCGATCCCCTGCCGAGCGATCCCGACTGGTCCGGCCACACGGTCTACATCGACGAACGCACCTTCCACGGGGACGTGGACCCGGAACACCTGTGGACGATTATCGAGGGAATCGGCGGCCGGAACGGCTGGTACTCGCTCCCGCTTGCGTGGCAGGTGCGCGGCTGGCTGGACAAGCTGACCGGCGGGGCCGGGCTCCTGCGCGGGCGCCGGCACCCCAAGATGCTGGCCGCCGGGGAGGTGGTGGACTGGTGGCGCGTGGAACGGATCGACCGCGGCAGGCTGCTCCGGCTGCGGGCCGAGATGCGGGTGCCCGGCCGGGCATGGCTGGAACTGTCCATGGAACCCGACGGCACCGGCAGCCTGTACCGGCAGCGGGCCATCTTCTTCCCCAAGGGACTCAGCGGCCGGCTCTACTGGCTGGCGGTCCTGCCGTTCCACAGCCTGATCTTCCCGGCGATGGCCCGGAACATCACCGGGGCGGCACAAAAGCTCATCGATGCGGAGCGGCCGGCCGGGACCCCGTAGGATGTCTTGAGTTAAATCCGTTCCCCAATGTCCCAGGAGGACCCATGGCCCTGAGCGCAACCACTTCCCTTCCGCACTCCGTCGACAGCGTCGCAGCTGTCCTGGTGAACGAGGACTTCCAGCGCCACGTCAGCCAGCTGGTGGGCGGAAACCTGGAATCTTTCACCGTGGACGGTGACGTCGCCGGCGCGTTCAACGCCACCTCGGTGCGCACCCTTCCCACCACCCGCCTGCCCGAATTTGCCCGCAAGTTCGTGGGTGAGCACCTGAAAGTGACCCAGGTGGAAAGCTGGAACGCCCCCGCGGAAGACGGCTCCCGCCAGAGCAACATCACCGTCAAGATCGCCGGCGCACCCGTGGACGTCACCGCCGTCCAGCGCCTGGTGGCCGAGGCCAGCGGAACCCGCGTTGAGCTCGAGGGCGAGGTCAAGTCCTCCGTGCCTTTCCTGGGCGGCAAGATCGCCGACGCTGCCGAGCCCATGGTGGCCAAGGCACTGAACCTGCAGGCACAGCAGGCGCAGGCCTGGCTGGAAAGCCACTAACCCGGTGGAACTGCCCGTTATCGCGGCCCTGGTCCTGATTGTGGCCGGCGTCTGGTCCCTGGTGGTCTGGCCGCAGTTCCTGCGGCGGGTCATGAAGGATCCCCGGGCCCGGGACGGGGCCGGCAAGGCCACCAAGTTCCTCACCGTCCACGTGGTGCTGGTGAGCGTCTCCATGGTGCTCGGTGCCGCAACGGCACTCATCGGCATCATGGCACTGTTCGGCTGACCCTGCATGCCAAAAGGCTCTCCTCCCGGCGGGAGGAGAGCCTTTTCGCGTTTACGGTAGGTCAGGCTGCCTGGTTAAGGGCATCCTCGGCGGCCACCCAGGAGATCATGGCGCATTTCACGCGGGCTGCATAGCGGGCCACACCCTCGAACGCGGCGGCGTCCCTCAACAGTTCCGGATCCGCATGGACCTTCCCACGAGAGCGCAAAACCTCCCGGAAACTGTCGATGACTTGATGCAGTTCCGCCACGGTCATGCCCTCGGCCAGTTCAGTGAGCACCGACGCCGAAGCCATCGAAATTGAGCAGCCCGCGCCGTCCCAGGAAACCTGGGCGATCCGTCCATCCTCCACGGCCAGGCGCAGCGTCACTTCATCCCCGCAGACCGGGTTGAGCTGGTGGGATTGGCCGATGGATGCCCCCGCCGGGGCCTCGGTCGCGGCCAGGCCGCTGCCGTGCCGCGCCTTGGAGTGGTCGAGGATGATCTGCTGGTACAGCTGGTCAAGGCTCATGGGTTTACCTTCTATCCTCGGGCTAGGCGCCGAAGTAGGCCCGCACGCCGGACACGGCATCCAGGAACTGGTCCACGTCGTCCGTGGTGTTGTACAGGTAGGTGCTTGCCCGGGTGGTGGCCGTCAGGCCCAGCCTGCGGTGCAACGGCTGGGCACAGTGGTGGCCAACGCGCACCGCGATTCCGCGGGAATCCAGGAACTGCCCTACATCGTGAGCGTGAACGCCCTCGACGTCGAACGCGGCCAGTCCGATCCGCTCCTTCCCGGCTTCGGGCCCCAGGACCCTGATGCCGGGGAGCGATTCCAGGCCTGCCACCATCCGCGCACCGAGTTCGGCCTCCCAGCGGTGGATCCGGTCCAGCCCGGTTTCTGTGAGGTAGTTGGCGGCGGCGGCCAGGGCCACTGCCTGGGAGATCCGCTGCGTACCGGCCTCAAAACGCTGGGGCGCGGGCAGGTACTCTGCCCGCTCCATGGTCACGGTGGTGATCATCGAGCCGCCGGTGAGGAAGGGCGGCAGGATATCCAGCAGTTCCTGCTTGCCGTAGAGGACGCCGATGCCCGTGGGGGCCAGCATCTTGTGCCCGGAGAAGACGGCGAAGTCCACGTCCAGGTCCTTGACCTTCAGCGGAAGGTGGGGTGCCGACTGGCACGCGTCCAGGACCACCAGTGCGCCGGCTGCCCGGGCAAGTGCCACGAGTTCGCGGACCGGGTTGATGGTCCCCAGGACGTTGGAGGCGTGGGTGAAGGCAAGCACCCTGGTGCGGCTGCCGATGATCTCCGCAGCCTGGTCCATCCTGAGGCTTCCGGCATCATCGATGGGGATGTAGCGGAGCGTGGCGCCGGTACGGAAAGCCAGTTCCTGCCACGGTATGAGGTTTGCGTGGTGCTCCATCTCGGTGACCACGATCTCGTCCCCGGGAACCAGCGCGAGATCCTTCAGTCCGGCATCGCCCCGGCCCTGCGAAGCCCAGAGCCCGGCGTTGGACAGCGCGTAGGAGATGAGGTTGAGGCCCTCGGTGGCGTTGGACGTCCAAATGGTCTCGGAGTAGTCGGCACCAACAAAGTCAGCCACGGTCTGCCGGGCGTCTTCAAAGGCCTCTGTGGCCTCCACAGCGAGATGGTGGGCGCCCCGGTGGACCGCGGCGTTCCGCTGCTCATAGAACTCCTGCTCGGCTTCCATGACGCTCACGGGGTTCTGCGAGGTGGCTCCCGAATCCAGGTAGACCAGGGGGCGTCCGTTGACGAGCTGGTGGAGGACCGGAAAGTCGTTCCGGATGCGCATCACTTCGGCGTTATCCATCACCGGCAGGGCCTGCTCCAGCGTGGCTGGCGTTGCTACTACGGCCAAAACGATCTCCTTGAGATGCCAACGGATGACACTCAATTGTCCCACAGCACGGCTGTGGCGGCCGCCCACGGGGGCAGCCGCCACAGCCGCTCCGGGCTTCGCCCGCGGAGCGGAGGGCCGGCGACGGCTGGGGGGAGAGTCTCGGTCTCAGAAGACTCTGACGCCGCCGGCCCCGTCTCGGCCCGGTCCCTGGGGGCCGGAAGTCGATAGAGGCCTTGATGTCCTGCAGGCAATCTCTGCGGTTTCCCTCCCGCCGCTCCTTTGCCTCCTTAAGTAAATCCTGCAGTAGCCCTCTGCACACGAGTAGGGTGTACTCGTTTTCCGCGGCAAGGAACTACTTGGGCAGCTGACGGCGTCGCGGTACAGGCTGCACGGAGAAAAGCAGGTAGCAATGCCTACTTGGGCAGCGCGGACTCCAGTTCCTCCCTGCTCCGCACACCCAGCTTGACGTAGGTACGGTACAGGTGTCCTTCCACGGTCCGGACCGAAACCATGAGGCGCTGGGCTATCTCACGGTCGGTGAGGCCCTGGACCGCAAGCTCCACGATGTCCTGTTCCCGGCGGGTCAGGTGCACCGCGGGGGCTGCGGCGATAAAGCGTCCTTCGCGGAACCGTTCTCCCAGTTCGTGGTCGCACTTCTCCCGCTGGGCCACCGCCTGCCGGGACCGGCGGCGTTCCCCGGCCTGCTCCAGTACCGTGCTGGCACGGGCGTACGCCTCGCGGGCAAGGTTGACGAAGCCGGACTCCTCCAGCGATGTGGCGGTTGCCATCAGGGCATCGCCGTCGGCAGCTTCCCAGCCGGTGGCCAAGGTCAGCATGGCAGCAGCCCAGCGTCCCTGCACGGCACCTGCAGTGTCCTTCACCATGGGGATTACCGAAGGATCCCCCAAATCCCAGCACACGGCCAGAAGCTCCAGCAGGTGGCCCGTCCGCCCGGCTGCTTCCGCGGCAGTCATCATGGTATGCAGCGAGGCGAGGCCCTTGCCGTCGTGGGCCAGGTATTCGCCGGCCGCGGCGGCATATGCGCCAGCCAGGAGGTCATGCTGCGGCCCACCTGCAACAGCATCCTTGTAGTCCTGTTCCAGGCGCTTGGCCTGGGCCGCATCCCCCAGCCGCGCCGCGACGTAGAAACCAAGGGAAGACCCAAAGCGGAACAGGTGGAGCGGGTCATTGAGCCTCAGTGCCTCCACGGCCGGCAGCAGCAACTGGTACGCACGCTCCATCCGGCCCTGGCGCAGCAGCGAGTAGCCCCTGAGCAGCTGCAGGCTGCCGTCGAAGGTTGCCGCACCGGCGTCGTGGTGGGTGGCGTAGCTGTTCAACTCGCGTTCCGCTGATTCCCATTCGCCCATGGCCAGGTAGGTGACCACCAGGCGGCCCAGCACGAATTCGGGAAAGAAAAACAGGCTGCCGTCCAGGGGCGGCAGTTCGGATGCGGCCAGGAGTGCGGCATCCAGGCCCTCGGCAGGGCGGCCGGCGGCCGTGAGCGCGTGTGCCAGCAGCGCGTCACCAACGGCCGCCACGGGCTGGTGGCCGCCACCCAACGGACGGTCCCTGACGGTTTCCACAGCCACTGCCAGCGCACGGTTATCCACCTCGGACCCTGCCTTCAGCAACCGGAGGAGATCCTCCTGCCAGGTCCCGGTCCCCTCCCCCGGTGAGCCCGTTTGTTCCCGCACGTCCTCCGCGACGGCGGTCAGCTGGTGCCCCGCCGCCTGGTGTGCCGATATCCGCAGCAGCAGGACCGCCGGGCCCTGGGGATGGCCAGTGAGCTGGAGCCAGCATTCGTCGAGCAGGGTGGCCGCATCAGCATAGGACCCCTCGTTGTACAGGGCTCGGGCCTGCACCGCCTGCGCCAGCGGCACGAGGTCCGGGGCATGCACCCTGGCCGCGATGGATCGCGCGCTGGGGTTGCGGTACCGGGACAACGCCTCGATGGCGGATTCGAGCATGTCGGCGTCAGGCACACTAAGTCCGCATTCCAAGGCCCATTCCACAGACCGCAGCCGGCCTTCGCCACGGAGCACGGTGCCGTCCTGGTGGGCTCGGATTTTTTCCTGCAGCTGCAGGCTGCGCGACACGGAGATGGTGTTCCTGATGGCCTCGGCGAAAAGGCTGTTCCACAGGGAAAGTTCAGCCGGGACACCGGACGTTTCCACCACCATCTGCTGGTCCAGCAGGAAACGGACCACCGGTGCCCCGCAGATCTCCTCGATGACCTTCCTGCCAACGGGTCCGGCGAGGGCGATGAGTTTGAGTGCTTCCTGTTCTTCGGGCCGCCGCCGGAGGTGGTCCTTGGCCACCACCGCCGTCAGCCGGGCACCATCAGAGGGCAGGGCGCCCAGCAGGACCCAGATGCCGTTCCGCTTGGACAGGATCCCTGCTTCGGCGGCATCGTGCAGCAGCGCATCCAGGAGGCGGGGATTGCCGCCGGACGCTTTCCAGGCAGCGTCAATGGTGGCCGCAGGAACTGTTCCCGCGAGGAGGTGCTCCAGAACCTCCTCGATCTGTTCCCGGTTCAGGGGCCGCAGGTCCACGCGCTCCGCAAGGCCGTCGTACCACAACTGGTCCAGCGGCTGCGGGAGTCCGGGCCGCGGCCTGGCCGCTGCCACCACTGTCGCCCAGCCGGCCGAAATCAGGTCCGCCAGCACGCCCGCAGAGGCCTCATCCAGATGGTGGGCATCGTCCACCAGCAGCAGGACAGCATTGCCGTTTCCGGCTTTCAGCTTCTCGAAATACGTCCACATGGACCGCAGGACCGCTACGGGCGAAACCGACTCCTCTGCGGTCAGGTCAGTCGTATAGGGGGTCAGCACACCAAATGGCACCGCTGCCAGCGCCGAGCTGCCATGGATCTGCAGGACGTTCAGCTCCCCCCTGAACCGCTCTGCCACCGTCTCTGTGAGCGAGGACTTGCCGATGCCTGGACCGGCCATGACGAAGACGGCCTGGCTGGTGCGGTTCCGGACAATGTTGCAGATCCTGTCCAGCGGCTCGCGGCGGCCGGTAAGTGCCCGCTGCGCCGCGCCGGTCTTATGTCCGTTAGACGAGTCCAGTCAGATCACCCCTGGAGGTTACGCCGAGCTTCGTAAACACCTGGTAGAGGTGCCCCTCAACAGTCCGGACTGACACGCCCATCTCCAGGGCGATGTCGCGGTTCGACGCACCCCGGCCGGCCAGTCGCGCGATCTGGCGCTCCCTGCTGGTGAGCAGCGGGCTGCCGCTGCTGGGCACGATCGGCAGGTTGGTCACTGTGGCGGCCAGGATGTCCAGGCGGGCCTGGGCGGTCCGGGCGGACATCGAGTCGCCGTCCTGCCGTGCGAAGTCCACGGCGAGGGCCATGCACCGGGCCTCGACGGCGTCCAGTTCCAAGGTGGCGGCGAGCTCTCCGCCGGCGAGGAGTACCTTGGCGTCCTTGGTGCGGCTCCCCAGCGCTATCAGCCGCGACACCTCTGCCAGTGGTCCCTGCCGGTGGTCTGCGATCTCCTCCAGAAGCCGGAAGTCCGCGTCGCTCCCGTTAACGGTAGCCGCAAGGAGCTCCACCCCTGCAACCGTGTACCGCCCTGCATCCATGTTCCGGCGGGCCGATTGCTTGAGCTTGCTGACGGCATCGGGGTCGTTCAGCCAGCGCCCCGTCACCAGGGCACAGAAATCGATAAGGCTGTCGGTGGCGAAACCGGATACGCCGGAGACCCGTTGCAGCTTGGCGAGGTACTTCCTGGCCTGGACGACGTTGCCGATTTGCGCATGGGCCAGGGCTGTGGCCGAGTATGCGAACCGGAGCGCAGTCTGCACGGGCTGCAGTTCCAGCTGCGCGGCCGCGGACATCAGGGGATCGAGGGCGGCCGCGCCACGGCCCGAATAGACGTAGGCGATTCCGGCGGCCAGTTCGGCTGCGGCGCTGCCGTACGGCAGCCGGGATGGTTCCTCGGCGTTTTGCGTGCCCAGAAGATCGATGCACCGCCGCCACTGGCCTGCCATCAGCAGCACCAGGTAGGCCTCCCGGTTATACCGCTCGCGCAGGCCCACAACATGGGAGGCATCGCTGATCTGCCCGCCTAGCTGCCGCATCAGGCTCAGGGCATCCATCTCCCGCCCCGTCAATGCCAGGGCCGTCATCAGGATGATGGCGGCATTCATGCGGTATTCGGCGTCGGGATTCGTTGCCTGGTCCCCGGCGGACTCAAGTTCGGGAATCAACGCCGCGTAGTCGCCCACGAACGCCCGGTATTCGAACTCCGTCAGGGCAACGCGGTTTAGCGCCGCCGCGCCCGGTTCAGGCCAGAACGCACCGTTTCCTGCAGGCGCCAGCCGTTCCCGTGCCTCCGCGAGGAGGGTGGGCACCTTTCCTGCCTGGTCCGGAAGCCGCATCATCACCTGGGCCTTGGACGCCACCAGATGGGCGTATTCCTCGACGTCGTCCAGTGCATCGATTTCCGGCCGGGTGATCTCATCCAGCGCTGACAAGGCCTGTACCGGCATATCCAGCTGGAGGTATGCGGCAGCTTTCTGCCGCTGGGCCGGTACCCACTGGGGGTCCGTCCTCTTCAGCATGTCAGCGTACGTGAGGGCAAACTTGGGATCGAACAGCTGGACCGCTGCTTCCGCGGCCGAGAGGGCGAAGGCTGGACTCAGCTCAGCCTCGCACTCGTGCGTCCAGGCCGCGAAGGCCATCAGCTCATCGACCGTCATGCCTGCGGGATCGGGTTCCTCGCCGCCAATCAGGACGCTGCGCAGTTCCCGGCGCCGGGCGATGCTCAGCCAGGTCCGCACGACGTCGCCAATGTACTTTTCGCGCAGCGACACCCAGCGGTGGTCAGAGTCGTCAATCTCGAGGAGGCCGCCGTCTTCCATGTCGGCCACCACGTCGGCACTGTAGATGGAGGTCAGGCGGGACAGTTCCACCCGCCGTGCGCAGGAGAGCATCTCCATGACTTCCCGGGTTTCCGGGGTTTCCCGTGACCAGCGGGACCTTACGATGTCATCGAGGCTGGCGGCACCGTCGAGCACCACCTTGTCGCGCAGGGTCCAGACGGAATCGGACAGGACCAGGTTTCCGGACAGCTGCTGCTCCGTGACCAGGGCCTTGAGCAGGAGCGGGTTGCCGCCCACCATGCGGTGGTAGGTGTTGACCAGAGAGGCAGACACCCGGTGGCCCAGCAGGGACAGCAGGACCTGGCGGGTTTGCAGCTCGTTGAGGTTGCTGAGCCGCACCTCCGTCAGCCGGTGGTCCGTGAGCAGCCAGTGGAAGTCGGCCGGAAGGTCGCTGATGCCGGGTGCCACAGCGATGATTTTGGCGGTACCGGTCAGGAGCACGTTCAACAGCACTCCGGCGCTCATGTCGTCGATGCTGCCGGCGGTGTCGAGCGTGATGATGCAGGGCCTGCCTGCGGCGTCGCTGCGGATCAGCGACGTGATGCCGCGGAGGATGGCTGTGGGCGACCCCATGTAGGCCTGCGGTAGCCGCGCCAGCAGGAAGGACAGGCACCCGTAGGGGGTGGTGGATCCGGCGGGGCCGTTGCGGAGCTGCAATGACCAGACGTCCGGGCCAAGGTCGGCCACTGCCGCGCGGGCGAGGGAGGACTTACCCACACCCCGGCTGCCGGTGATGACAGCTCCCAGGGAGTTTTCGCTGGTCAGGGCCGTGTGGATGGTTTCGAGATTGGCGCTTCGCGCAGGCGCGGACCATTGCTGTTCCGGCGTTACTGGGGCATGGGTGTGCACTACGTCGTGAGGTGTTGACCCACGTCCCCAGCTGAGTGGCTCGATTGACATGAACTTATCCCCTACATCCCCGATAGCGGGTTGTAGCCCCATTGCTCCCCCGCATAGCAAGAAGAGTACCCTGTGGCACCCACAGGGAAACAGGTTGAAACGGGTTTAAGTTTCTAAGTTGCTACTGCCCGGTCTTCGCGGGATGGAACTTCCGCTGCGCTGCCGTAAGCCCCTCGCGCAGCAACGCCTCCACGGCATCCGCCGCTTCATCGAGCAGGAACGGCAGTTCCTTGAGTTCGGCGGAGCCGAAGTCCCGCAACACGTAGTCGGCGGTGTCCATCCTGCCGGGAGGCCGCCCCACTCCCACGCGGACCCTCAGGTAATCCTTCGTGGCCAGCGCTTTCGAGATGTCGCGCAGCCCGTTGTGGCCGCCTTCGCCGCCGCCGATCTTGAGCTTTACCGTATTAAAAGGGATGTCGATTTCGTCGTGGACGGCCACCACGTGGTCAGGCGTGACGCCGTAGAAATTGGCCAGCGCCGACACCGGGCCGCCGGAAACATTCATGTAGGTCAGCGGTTTTGCCAGGACAACCCGGGGTCCGCCAATCCCCAGCCGCCCCTCCAGCACCTGGGCTCGCGCCTTGTGCGTCTTGAACCCGGCACCGATCCGGCCTGCCAGTTCATCGAGCACCATCTGGCCGACGTTGTGCCTGTTGCCTTGGTACTGGACTCCGGGGTTTCCGAGGCCGACGATCAGCCAGGTGTCAGTCATGGGTCAATCCTAGGGTGGGCTAATTGGGACAAGCCGCAGGCCAGCGGCGGTGGACATGGCAGTGGCCGGACCCCACGGGGATCCGGCCACTGGCAAGGGCATGCCGGGTGATTACTCGGCTGCTGCTTCGGCGGCTTCGGAAGCTTCGCCGGAAACAGCCTCGCCGCCTTCGGTGGCGGTCTCTTCCTCGGTTGCCACGGCCTCAGAGATGTTCACGACGAGCGCCTCGGCGTCGGTCAGCAGGGCGGAACCCTTGGGCAGGACCAGGTCGGAAGCGTGGATGTGCTCGCCGGCGCCGCGGCCTTCGATGGAGACCTCGACGGCGTCGGGCAGGTGGGTCGCCTCGGCCTCGAGGGACACCACAGTCAGTTCGAGGTTGTGGACCGTGCCCGGGGCGGTTTCGCCGGTGACGTGTACCGGAACGTCCACGGTGACCTTCTCGCCCTGGCGGACGGTCAGGAGGTCGATGTGCTCGATGATCTGCTTGATCGGGTCGCGCTGGATGTCCTTGACCAGGGCCAGGTGGCCTTCGCCGTTGATGTCCAGGGACAGCAGGGCGTTCGGGGTGCGGACGGCCAGGGTGGTGGCCTTGGCGGGCAGGGTGATGTGGACGGGCTCTGCGCCGTGGCCGTAGATGACGGCGGGGATCAGGTTGGCCATCCGGGCGCGGCGGGCGTAGCCCTTGCCGAATTCGGTGCGCAGTTCTGCTGCGAGCTTCTGCTCAGACATGGATATCTCCTTGAAGACTAAACGGTGTTCAGCAAGGGCGGAGGTCTGGTGCGACCTTCAACGCCGGGCGGCCGGAAGCCGGCCCTTCAAGAAGGCGCCCTTCATTGGAAGGGCAGATCAGACCCAGTCGATAACGGAGACTGCAGGCCGTTGTCAGGCATACACCCAACCGGCTGCTCTCCCTCGCCAAGGTATCGGGGACAAGCCTACCAGCGGCGGGCCGGTTTCCTTAAACCGGGACCGCCGCGGCAAAAGGCTTTAGGCGTTGCCGTCGAACAGGCTGGTGACGGAACCGTCGTCGAACACTTCGCGGACTGCGCGCGCAATCAGCGGTGCGATGGACAGCACGGTCAACTGCGGGAACCGCTGGGACGCCGAGAGCGGAAGCGTATTGGTGACCACCACTTCGCGGGCGCCGGAATCGGAAAGCCGCTGGGCGGCCGGCTCGGAGAAGACAGCGTGCGTGGCGGCGATGATGACGTCCTTGGCGCCGGCGTTCTTCAGCACCTGGACGGCGCCGGAGATGGTTCCGCCGGTGTCGATCATGTCGTCGATCAGGACGCAGGTGCGTCCCTCGATCTGGCCCACAACGGTCTTGGACACGGCCTGGTTGGGAACGGTCAGGTCGCGGCTCTTGTGCACGAACGCGAGGGGCGCGCCGCCCAGGCGCTCGGCCCACTGCTCCGCCACCCGGACGCGTCCGGTGTCCGGCGAAACAACCGTGATGTTGTCGGCGTCGACCCGGGTGCGGATGTAGTCGGCCAGCAGCGGGATGGCCATCAGGTGGTCCACCGGGCCGTCGAAGAAGCCTTGGATCTGGGCGGTGTGCAGGTCAACGCTCATGATGCGGTCGGCGCCGGCGGTCTTGTACATATCGGCCACCAGGCGGGCGGAGATGGGCTCGCGGCCGCGGCCCTTCTTGTCCTGCCGGGAGTACGGATAGAAGGGCGACACCACCGTGATCCGCTTGGCTGAGGCACGCTTCAGCGAATCGATCATGATCAGCTGTTCCATCAGGTGGTTGTTCAGCGGGGCCGGGTGCGCCTGGATGACGAAGGCGTCCGTGCCGCGGACGCTTTCACCCGCGCGGACGTAGATCTCACCGTTGGCGAAATCGTAGGCGTCCACCGGGAGGAGGTCGGTTCCAAGCTCCTTGGCGATTTCCCGGGCAAGCTCCGGGTGTGCCCGCCCGGTGGCGAGCACCAGCTTCTTCTCGCCGTGCGCCGTAATTTCGCTCATTGTTACTTGCCCTCTTCTGTAGATGCCGGGGTACTTGAGGAGTCTTTGGTGGCCGCCTGGGCCAGTTCGGCCGAACGGGTTCCGGGCCTGTGTGCCGGAACCCAGCCTTCGGTGTTGCGCTGGGCAGCGATGCTCAAGGCAAGGGCACCGGCGGGTACGTCTTTGCGGATCACCGCACCGGCGCCGCTGTAGGCACCGTCCCCCACGGTGACCGGGGCAACAAAGACCGTATTGGAACCTGTCCGCACACCGGAGCCGATGACCGTCCGGTGCTTCTTTTCGCCGTCGTAATTGGCGGTGATGTTCCCGCAGCCGATGTTGGTGTCCTCGCCGATTTCGGCGTCGCCGGCGTAGCCGAGGTGGGACAGCTTGGAGCCGCGGCCGATGGTTACGTTCTTGGTTTCGTAGAACGCGCCGATCTTGCCGCTTTCGCCCAGGACCGTGCCCGGGCGCAGGTACGTGAAGGGCCCGACGGCGGCGCCCGCACCGATCACGGCGCCGGAACCATGGGTGCGGACCACCTTGGCGCCTTCACCGACGGTAACGTCCGTCAGCGTGGTGTCCGGGCCGACGACGGCGTCCCGGGCCACGGTGGTGGCTCCATGCAGCTGGATGTTCGGCAGGAGCCGGACGTCCTCGTCGAGCGTGACGGATGCGTCGATCCAGGTGGTGGAGGGGTCAACGACGGTGACGCCGGCACGCATCCAGGCTTCAACGGTGCGCCGGTTCAGTTCCGCACCGAGCGCCGCGAGCTGGACGCGGTCGTTGGCGCCTTCCACCTGCCAGCGGTCCGCGGTGACGACGGCGGCCACGCGGCCCCCTGCCTCCCGCGCCAGTGCGAGGACGTCGGTGAGGTACTTCTCCCCCTGCGCGTTCTCGGTGGTGACCTTGCCCAGGGCTTTCCGCAGCACCGCGGCGTCAAAGGCGTAGATGCCCGAGTTGACCTCGCGGATGAGCTGCTCAGCCTCGCTGGAGTCCTTGTGCTCCCTGATCCCGGTGACCGTGCCGTCCTCACCGCGCAGGATCCGCCCGTAGCCGGTGGCGTCGTCCAACACCGCGGTCAGGACGGTCACGGCGTTGGCTTCACTCTCATGGGTGGCAACGAGTTCGGCCAGGAGCGCGCCGGACAGCAGCGGGACGTCGCCGTAGGTCACCACCACGGTGCCGGTGAGCTGCTGTTCCGCGTCAAGGGCCTGGAGTGCCACTTCGACGGCGCGGCCGGTGCCGGGGATGTCGTCCTGGTCAACGATCAGGGCCGAAGGATCCAGCTGGGCGACGTGCTCCGCCACCAGGTCGCGTTCGTGGCGGACCACAATGGCGAGCTGCTGCGGGTTGATGCTGCGGGCCGCCAGCAGCGCATGCCCCACCATGGACCGGCCACCGATTTCGTGGAGGATCTTGGGGGTACGTGACTTCATCCGCGTACCGGCGCCTGCTGCCAGAACGATGACGGCGGCCGGGCCGGTTTTCTCGGGGATCACGTAGGGGCTCTCCTTGCCTGGGTTACGCTGGCGTTTGCGGTGTCCGGGCGGCCTGTTGGCACGGAACCGGGTGTCATGCTACTGAACTCCTCGCACAGCAGTTCCGCCCATAGGATTCGAACCTATACTCCACGGCTCCAAAGGCCGGGGTGCTGCCGTTACACCAGAGCGGACCATGCCCCAGGCGCAACGCCCGGGCACAAGTCCCTATTTTGCCACGGGTTCGGGGCGCCGCGCGACACGGGTCCGCCGTGCCCGCCCCGGAGCCCCGGAAAGCCGGGCCAGGGCCGTAGGGCATGATGGAAATGTGAGCAACAACCCCCCGCGGACGCGAATGACCGCACTCCAGCGCCGGAGCCAGCTGATCGGCGTCGGACGCGGCCTCTTTGCCGCCCGCGGCCTGGACGGGACCACCATCGAGGAGATCGCTGCCTGCGCAGGCGTGTCCAAGCCGGTCATCTACGAACACTTCGGTTCGAAAGAGGGGCTCTACACCGAAGTGGTGGACTGCGAGTTCCACATCCTCCTGGATGCCATCAGCGCCGCCCTGGCCGAGGAGGCAAAGCCGCGGGTCCTCGTGGAACGCGCCGCGCTGGCGCTGCTGACCTATATCGAAGACCGCACGGAGGGCTTCCGGATCCTGATGCGCGACGCCCCGCCCTCCCAGCCGGAAGGCGCCTTCTCCACCCTACTCTCGCACGTTACCGCCCGGGTTGAGCACATCCTCTCCGACGAATTTTCCCGCCGCGGCTTCAGCGGCGAGGACGGCGCCATGTACGCCCAGATGCTCGTGGGCATGGTGGCGATGACCGGCCAGTGGTGGCAGGACAGCCGCCAGCCCGACAAGCACACCGTCGCGGCACACCTGGTCAACCTGGCCTGGAACGGGCTCACCGGACTCAAGAAGGATCCGGAGCTGCAGTCTGAGGTGTGAGTTGTCACCTTCGTGAGCGGGGCACCTGTCCTCTGCGTGCTGCTCCTTCGTCGCTTTGACGCACGCTGCCGGACAGCCGCCCCGCTCCCGTGTGCCCGCGTCGCCAACGCCGGAGGCGGTCCTTCGGAAAGGAGCGCATCGCGGCGCATCGGGTGCCGGAGGTCGCTCAGCGACCGCAGGTGCCCCTATGCGTCGTGTCTAAGCGACGGCGAAGGGCCGCCTCCGGCACCAAAGTGACCTAGTCGCCGAGGAGTTCGGAGGACTCCAGCCACTCTAGTTCGAGGGCGTCCTTTTCGTCCGTGAGTTCCTTGAGCTGTTTGTTCAGTTCGGCGAGGGCGTCGAAGTCGGACTTCTCCGTGCTCTTGACCATGTCGTCGTGGAGCTTCTTCTCCTGCTGGTCCAGCTTCTTGAGCTGCCGTTCGATCCGGTTGAGGGCTTTGCGGGCCTCGCGCTTTTCGGCCTCGGAGGGGCCGGACTGGGCGGCGGCCGGGGCGCCACCGCCTGCGCTCGTGACCGGGTTGCCGCCGCCGGTCACTGTGGAACCGGCCAGGGCGGCCTCACGGAGCTCGAGGTACTGGTCCACGCCGCCCGGCAGGCCGCGGAGCTTGCCGTCGCCGAGCAGGGCCATCTGGTGGTCGGTGACGCGTTCCAGGAGGTAGCGGTCGTGGCTGACCACCACCAGGGTGCCGGGCCAGCCGTCCAGCACGTCCTCAACGGCGGCAAGGGTGTCAGTGTCCAGGTCGTTGGTGGGCTCGTCGAGCATCAGGACGTTGGGCTCCCCCACCAGGAGCCGCAGGAGCTGCAGGCGCCGGCGTTCGCCACCGGACAGGTCCTTCACTGGGGTCCACTGCTTCTGGTTGGTGAAGCCCAGCTGCTCCACGAGCTGGCCGGCCGTGAATTCCCGGCCGCCCACGTTGAAGGACCGCTTTTCCCGCTCGATGACCTCAATGACGCGGAGATCGGAGACGTCGTCGAGTTCCTTGACTTCCTGCGTGAGCACGGCCGTGACCACGGTTTTGCCCCGCTTCAGCTTGCCGGCGTCGGGAGTGATCTCGCCGTTGAGCAGCTTGAGGAGGGTGGTCTTGCCGGCGCCGTTGACACCCACCAGTCCCAGGCGCTCACCCGGTGCCAGACGCAGGGTGATGTTGTCGAAAAGCTTCCGGCCGTCGTCGCCGCCGCGGAAGTTGAGGGAGACGTGCTCAAGGTCCAGCACATCCTTGCCCAGCCGCGCCGTGGCCATCTTGTTCAGTGCCGTGGAGTCCCGCGGCTCCGGGACGTCCTCGATCAGGGCGTTTGCCGCTTCGATCCGGAATTTCGGCTTGGACGTCCGGGCCGGCGCGCCGCGCCGGAGCCAGGCCAGCTCCTTCTTGACCAGCTGCTGGCGCTTGCTCTCCACGACGGCGGCCATCCGGTCCCGCTCCGCGCGGGCAAGGACGTAGGCCGCGTAGCCTCCTTCAAAGGGGTCCACGATTCCGTCATGCACTTCCCACGTCTTGGTGCACACTTCATCGAGGAACCAGCGGTCGTGGGTCACCACCAGGAAGGCGCCCTGGTTAGCCCGCCAGCGGCTCTTCAGGTGCCGGGCAAGCCAGGCCACGCCCTCGACGTCGAGGTGGTTGGTGGGCTCGTCCAGCATGATGACGTCGTGGTCCTCGATGAGCAGCTTGGCGAGGGCCACCCGCCGTTTCTGGCCGCCGGAAAGGGCATGGACGTTGGCGTGCCAGTCGACGTCGGACACAAGACCGCCCATGATCTCGCGGATCCGAGGGTTGCGTGCCCACTCGTAGTCGGCCTGGTCCCCCACGATTGCCGCGCCCACTGTCAGGTCGCCGTCGAGCACGTCGCTTTGGTCCAGGTAGCCGATGTTGACGTCGCCGCGCTTGGTGACCCGGCCGGAATCCGGCGTGGAACGCAGGGCGAGCAGCCTCATCAGGGTGGACTTGCCATCGCCATTGCGGCCCACCATGCCGATCCTGTCGCCCTCCTCAAGTCCCAGGGTGACGCCGTCAAGGACGGTGCGGGTTGCGTAGGAAACCGTCAGGTTTTCGCCGCCAAGAAGGTGTGCCAAAGGGAACTGCTTTCTGCTGCTCGGGTGGGATTGAAAAAGGGGGTCAGATCAGGGTGTCGGAGACGATGCGCGCCCCCGGAACCGGACCGTGCACGGCCAGGGCGGACAAGCCGTAGCGCTGCAGGGCCTCTGCCAGGGCCTCCGCGGCCACGGAATCGTCCGCGAGCAGGGCCACCGTGGGACCGGAGCCGGACACGATGCCGGCAATGGCGCCGTGGGATTCGCCGATGCCCAGCGTATCGCGCAGCGACGGGGCAAGTTCAATGGACGCCCGCTGGAGGTCGTTGACCAGGACCCGGCTCAGCGCTTCAGCGTCGCCACCGCGCAAGGCCGTGAGGATCTGCGGGTCGACGCCGGTGGGTTCGGCCGCTTGCACCCCTTCAGCTTCACGCAGCCGGTCCAGGGTCCGGTACACCTCCGGGGTGGACAGGCCGTAGTCGGCTGTCACCAGGACCCAGTGGGTTTGTGCCTTCGCCAGGGCCGGGGACAGTTTGTCGCCCAGGCCCAGGCCGACGGCGGTGCCGCCCAGGAGGGAGAACGGGACATCGGCGCCGAGCTCGGCGGCCAAGTGGGCCAGTTCTTCCCGGGAGAGGCCACTGTTCCAGAGTGCGTCGCAGGCAAGGAGCGTAGCCGCCGCGTCGGCGGACCCGCCGCCCATGCCGCCGGCCACCGGAACCCGCTTGGTGATCTCCAAGTGCACGCCGGTGGCATGTTCGGAAACGTCCGCCATGATCGCGGCGGCTTTGTACGCCAGGTTGTTGCCGTCCAGGGGAATGTCAACGGCGTCCAGGTCCAGGGTGCTGTCCGGGCTGATGCTGACCGTGATGCCGGGCGTCTCCTTGCTGGTGGCGGCCACTTCCTCATACAGGGAGACCGCGAGGTAAACGCTGGCTACGGAGTGGTATCCGTCGGGGCGGAGGGGCCCGACGTCGAGGGACACGTTGACTTTGCCGGGTGCCTTAACCCTGACGGTCCTGGCGGTGAACCGGCCAGGGCGCGCGGCGGTCACGCCCCGGTGTCCTTGGCCTCGGCGATCCGGGCGAACGCGGCGATGTCAATGACTTCACCGCGGGCAGTGGGGTCCACTCCGGCTGCCACCAGGCAACGTTCAGCTTCCGGCGCTCCCCCGGCCCAACCGGCAAGCGCGGCACGCAGAGTTTTGCGGCGCTGCGCAAAGGCGGCGTCCACGACGGCGAACACCTGTTCCCGGGTTGCCGTGGTGGCCGGCGGCTCGCGGCGGGTGAAGGCGACCAGGCCGGAGTGGATCTTTGGCGCGGGCCAGAAGACGTTCATGCCGATGACGCCGGCCTTGCGCATATGGCTGTACCAGGCGGCCTTCACCGATGGAACACCGTAGGTCTTAGAGCCGGGGCCGGCCGCGAGGCGGTCCGCCACTTCGTCCTGCACCATGACCAGCCCGTGCCGCAGGCTGGGAAATTGCTCCAGCAGGTGGAGAACCACGGGCACCGCCACGTTGTAGGGCAGGTTGGCCACGAGTGCCGTGGGCTGGACCGGAAGCCCGGTGACCTTCATGGCGTCCGCGTGCACCAGGTGGAAGGCAGCTGCGGCGGAGGGACGCCATTCCTTCACGGTTTCGGGCAGCTTCGCCGCGAGAACGGGATCAATTTCGACGGCGACCACGGCGGCAGCGGCGTCCAGCAGCCCAAGCGTCAGGGACCCGAGGCCGGGGCCCACCTCCAGTACGGTCTCGTCCGGTTGCACGTCCGCGGCGGCCACGATCCGGCGAATGGTGTTGCCGTCGATGACGAAGTTCTGGCCCAGGGTCTTGGTGGGCCGGACCCCTATTTCCTCCGCCAGCCGGCGTATATCGGAGGCACCAAACAGCGGTGCGGGCGCGGCGGGGATGGGTTCAGTCACCTAGGTATCCTATCCCGCGCGGGGAATCCGTCCGGGACAGCTCTGCACGCCAACCTGCCCTGAAAGAACCGCGCCGGCCGGTTAACGGCTGCGGCCGGGCCCGGAAAGTCCGGACCCGGCCGCGGGCGCCAAGGGGTGGCTCAGGTGGAGGTCAGCTGCTGGCTGCCCAGCCGCAGCCCCAGGGCTGCAGGCCACGCTGTGCGTAGACGCGGTTGGCAATGTCGATCTGCTGGGCTTTGGTGGCGAGGCTGGCGTTGGGGGCATAGGCACCGCCGCCGGCTCCAATCCAGGTCTGGATATCGAACTGCAGGCCGCCGTAATAGCCGTTGCCCGAGTTGATGCTCCAGTTTCCACCGGACTCGCACTGGGCAATCTTGTCCCACATGGCCTCGTTCATCATGGCCGGTGCGGAAGCACCGGTGTTGCTGCCCGTCGAAGGTGCCGGGGCCGCCTGGGCGACGGGCTTGGGCTTGGTGCCCACAGTGATCTTTTCCGCCACCGGCTGCACCGTGACCGTCTCGGACACCAGGCTGCGGGAGGCTTCGCGGCCATCCACCAGGACCAGTTTGTAGGTCTTCTCCAACTTGCCGGCGGAACCTGCCTGGGTGACTTCCTTTTCACCCTTCAGCAGTTCGGCGCTTTCGGTGGTCACCGTGTCAAAGTCGATGTCCTCGGTGGCCACCGCGGTCTGGCCGTTATCGACGCGGGAAACCTTGATCACCATGTTGTTCACCACGTGCGCGTTGGCGGGCTGGGAGGTGCGGTCATTGGCGCCAAGGGCCAGGCCGGCATCTTCCAGGACGTTGCCCACAGTGGCAGCCGTGGTGGTGGTGGTGTCCACCTTGCCGTCGGCGACGATGCTGACGGTCTTGGGCGTGGAAATGGACACGAAGGAACCTTCAACGGCGAGTTGCGCGTCCTTGGGAGCGGATACCGACGAGGCACTGGCAACTCCGAGTTCCGTCACCAGGTCTTCCACATCCTGGGCGGTGGTGTTGACAGTCTTCTCCGCCCCGTCCAGGCTCACGGTGACTTCCTTGGCCTGGTTCACGTTGATGACGGTGCCGTTCTTCACGGAGGCGTCAATCGCGGGGGAAACGCGGTCCGTCGGCTTGAGCTCAAGGTTGGCGCTCTTGACCACCTGGCCGACCGTTCCGCCGAAGGTCTGCACGGACGTGACTTTGCCGTCCACGTTCACCGTGACGGTTTTGTTATTGCCGACGAAGGCTACGAGCCCCACCACCAGCGCGCAGAGCACCAGCATCTGGGCCCCAACCTTGAAAAAGCTGATCTTGCCGTCCGTTGTGAAGAACTTGACCACGTTTGCCCGTAACTTTAGGTTCTTCCGGGCACGGGGATTGCGCAATAAAATGCCCGGTACCACTGTGGTAACAGCAGTCCGGGCACCGTTGCGCCGCCACACTCCGCGCAACGGCCTGGGCGGGTCCAGGGCCCGTCAGAACATGTTGCAGGTTGAGTGAATTACCCGATGGCCTTCCCCGACCCCGGCTAACAGTTGTCCACTGTAACCGTAGCGTTATAAAGCGGCCAAGAATTCTACATACCAGGTATTCAGGTCGGGCTCCAAGGTCGCGATGGCATTAAGCCCAGGATCCGTATGCCCGCAGGGTATTCTCGCTGATTCGACCGCACAATACGCCAAGGTCGGATCCTGTCAATTCGGCCATGGCCCGTACGGTGTAGGGCACCATATAACTGGCGTTCGGGCGCCCCCGGTGCGGATGGGGGGTGAGGAACGGCGCATCAGTTTCCACCAGGACCAGGGCGGGATCCGCTACCGTGAGGGCAGCGCGAAGGTTCGCCGCATTCTTGAAGGTCAGCGTGCCGGCAAAGGACATCCACCAGCCCTCCCGGTTGCAGATCTCCGCCAGCTCTTCGTCTCCCGAAAAGCAATGGAACACCACCCTTTCCGGTGCGCCTTCCTCACGCAGGACCTGCACCACCTCGTTGTGCGCATCCCGGTCGTGGATCTGCAATGTCAGGTCGAGGCGCTTTGCGATATCGATGTGGCGCCGGAACGAGTACTTCTGGTGGGCCAGGCCCTCGCCCCGGGTCCGGTAGAAGTCGAGCCCGGTTTCGCCAATGGCACGGATCCGGGGATGGGCAGCCAACTCCTCGATCTCGTCAAGCGCCTCCTCCAGTTGACCCCTGGCCGCATAACGGGGTGCGTCATTGGGGTGCAGGGCAACGGCTCCGAGTAGCCGTTCGTCCTGCTCCACCGCCTGGACGGTGAAACGGGAGGATTCCAGGTCGCATCCCACCTGGACGGCTCCCTGGACTCCCACCGCGGCGGCGGCGTCAAGGGCCGCCCGGATTCCAACCGGCGCTTTTCCGTCCGGGAAATCGAGATGGGTGTGGTTGTCCATCACCGGCACCGGCAGCGGTTCCGGTGCAGGCGGGAAATCCCGCGTCCGGCCGCCCTCGTCATCCGGGGCTTCCCCGGCGGCGGTGGTGCGGTAGGCATCGGGAATCAGCGAAGTGCACATCCATCCAGCCTAACCGCGGCCGGGTGCCCCATATTTGTCGGAACTCTCTGTCTGCCGGTGCAGTTGTGTTAGTAGTCTGGTACGAACAGATGCGAACGCCCACCGAGGGGCGAAGGCAGGCTTGCTGTCACGTCCAGGTGAAACCCGGGCTGAAAGGTTGCCGATGGAACCCCACCGACGTATTGCCACCGAGGGAAGCACTGCCGCGGGTAGTTTTGCGGGCGTCGCAGAGCCTGTCAGCCGGCTGAACGGCCACCGGCAGGCGGCCGCGATGGACGGTGAGTCTTTCCACGCCGCCAGCCAGCGCATCCTGACAACAGTCAATACCGTGATCGACGGGAAATCTGATGCCGCCAAGCTCGCGCTGACCGTCCTGCTGGCGCAGGGCCACCTGCTGCTTGAGGACGTGCCCGGCGTCGGAAAGACGCTCCTGGCGAAGACGCTGGCGCGGACCATCGACTGCACCGTCAACCGCATCCAGTTCACTCCCGACCTGCTGCCCTCCGATGTCACAGGGGTTTCCATTTACAACCAGGCCTCCCGGCTGTTCGAGTTCCGGCCGGGCGCGGTCTTTGCCAACATCGTCATCGGCGACGAAATCAACCGCGCCTCTGCCAAAACCCAGTCGGCCCTGCTGGAGTGCATGGAAGAACACCAGGTGACGGTGGACGGGAACTCGTACCGCCTGGGCCAGCCGTTCATGGTGGTGGCAACCCAGAACCCCATTGAGATGGAGGGGACATATCCGCTGCCCGAGGCCCAGCGGGACCGCTTCATGGCGCGGATCTCCATGGGCTATCCGGACAAGGACGCCGAGATCGAGATGCTTGAAACGCACCAGGCGGCGTCACCGCTGGCCACGGTGTCGGCAGTGGTCAGCACGGCCGAAGTGGCGGCCATGATTTCCACGGTCCAGCAGGTGTACGTGTCCCAGGCAGTTAAGGAGTACACGGTTTCGGTGGGCAGGGCCACGCGGGAAAGCCCCCTCCTCAGGCTGGGCGCGAGTCCGCGTTCCATGCTGCAGCTGCTGCGTGCTGCCAAGGCCACGGCCGCCCTTGACGGCCGCGATTTCGTCCTGCCGGATGATGTGGTCCACGTCGCGGAGGCAGTCCTGGCGCACCGGATCATCCTGGACCGGAAGGCAGCAGGCTCGGGCGAGACTCCCCACAGCGTGCTGCGGGGCATCCTGTCGCGGTTGCCGGTTCCGCATGCGCCATCGGATCCCAACCCAGCTCATGCCGGCAGGAGCACCGCATCCGTGGCCGGCCTCGGCAGGAACCGCTAGGCGGAACCATGGCGCTGCTGGACAGGCTTCCGCGGCATCTCTTCACCCAGCGCGGCTGGGGGATGCTGGGTGCCGGCGCCGCCGCCATGGCCGCGGCCTACATCATGGGCCGGCGCGACCTGCTCACGCTCAGCGTCCTGCTGCTGGTCCTTCCCATGGTTTCGCTGGCAGGCATCCGCCTGGTCAAGCCCCGCTTCCGCGTCTACCGCGAGTTCAACCCCTCCCCCGTGGAAACGTCGGCCCCCACCACCGTGCGGCTGGCCGTTTCCCGGACCGGAAACGGGAGCGGCCGGGCCACCATGGAGGAGCGCCTGCCGTCCCGGTTCGGTGAATCCCCTGCTTTCCGGTTCCCTTCCCGCTCAGCCACAGGCGGAACCAGCCGCTACGAGTACACCCTGCGCTCTGCCCGGCGGGGCCAGTTCCGCATTGGGCCGGTCACTGCTGAGTTCACGGATCCGTTCGGGCTTTCCCTGCACCGCCAGGCCATTGACGACGGCGACATCCTGACCGTGACGCCTGCCGCCGTCGTTCTTCCCCTGACGGGGCTCGCCGGGGCACGCGGCAACGACGGGGTCACAGCGACCAGGATCCGGGCCAACCCGAGCGACGACGACGTCATGACCCGCGAATACCGCCACGGCGATCCCATGCGCCGGGTCCACTGGGCCGCCACCGCCCGGCACGGTGCCCTCATGGTCAGGCAGGAGGAATCCGTCACCACGCCCGAGGCAACCATCATCCTGGACCACCGCTTTCCGGCGTTTTCCGCCGGCTCCACGGCGGTGCCTGCCGGGCTCTCGGGACAGGACGGGCCCGCGATGGCCACCAGCGGCACCTTCGAGTGGGCCGTGGTGGCGGCGATGTCCATCAGCACGCATCTGTCCGAGCGCAACTACGGCCTGCGGCTGCTGGATGTCCGCGGGGAACCGGCGTTCCTCCATTCCCCGTCCGCGCCCAACCCGGAGTCGGAGGAATACAGCGGCACCTCCGGGCTCCAGTCCATCGGCGAAAGCCTTGCCGCGATCCAGCTCACCGGCCCACACCACCATCACCGTGACAGCCGGATCCTGGACGCCGTGGCCCGCGATATCCCCCTTTCCGGCCCCCGCAACCGCACGGGCCAGGATTCCGGGCCTCCCCCCTTCGACGACCGGCTGATGGACAAGCTGTCAGCCCACCGCATGCGGGGGCCCCTGATTGCCGTGCTCGGGAGGATCTCACCCGAGGAGGCGCTGTCCCTCGCCCCTGCCGCCGGTTACGGCACGAATGCCTTTGCCATCCTGGTGGCGGACAGGCCCGCCGACTTCGGCCCCGTCCTCGAAGCGCTGCGCCAGGGCGGGTGGCGTGCGGTGGCCGTACCGCCGTCAGTCCCGGTGGCCTCGGCGTGGGGACAATTTGACCAGGACGTGGAGCTTCCGGCACCGGCCGTGGAAGTCCGGCGTGGGGCGGGGGTGGTCCGGTGACCATGGCCCCGGCCCGGCCGCCGGAGACCGGGCAGCACCAGCCGGCTGTGGGAATATCCCCGGCCCGGTCCCGTGTTGGTGCCTTTCCCTGGGCGATGGCGGCTGCGGTATCGGTGGCGGTCTGCGGTGCTGCCCTCTCGCTGAACGGTGTACTGCGGGGCTGGGGCTGGTACTGGCCCGTGTTCACCACTGTGCTGGTGGTGAGCTTCACCCTGGCCTCGCTGCGGGCCGTGCGGGCCCAGCCGCTGCTGGTGACTGCCGGCGGGTTCCTGTCCCTTGCCGCCATCCTTACCCTCACGTTCTTCCGGGGGTCGAGCATCCTGGGGTTCATCCCCACCCCTGCCACTTTCACCGACCTGGGCCGGCTCATCCGGCGCGCCAGCGAAACCGTTCTATCCGAAACTGCGCCGGTGGCGCCGAACGTCGGAATCGTCATGGTGATGTGTGCCCTCCTCGGCCTGGCCGTCATCCTCGTGGACGCACTTGCCGTACCCCTGGGCATGCCCGCCGCCACCGGAGTGGGACTGTTCGCCATCCTGGTGGTGCCGGCCGTGATCAAGCCGCAAAGCGTCGGCTTCTGGGGCTTCACCGGTGCCGTTGCCGGCTACCTGATGATCCTCGCCTGCAGCCAATGGTTCGCCCCTGACCCACGGACCCAGGCCGATTCCGTCCGGACCCCCGGACAGATCAGGCGGGCCGCCTTGACCGGCGCCGCTGCGCTGCTGGCCACCCAGCTGGTTGCCCTGGCCATCCCCGGATTCGACCAGGGAACATTCCCGCAGGGCTCCCGGCTAAATCCCTGGGGTACCTCCACGGGGCTGAACCCCATGATCACCCTGGGAAACAGCCTGCGGACCCCTGACGGCAGCGGCAGGATCACCTACGCCACAAATGCGGCCAGCCCGCTCTACCTGCGGTCCGTAACGGTGGACAATTTCGACGGCGAATCCTGGGGCCCGGACGACCGCAACGCCTCCCGGCTTCCGCTCGTGGGGCAGCTTGACCCCGGTTACGCCGCCCCGGCAAGCGACCAGGTGCAGCAGGTGACTGCCATTGATACCGGCTCCTTCAGCAGCCCCTACCTTCCGGCACCCTACGCTCCTGAATCGGTGCGCGGGCTGGACGGCCGGTGGACCTGGGATCCGGCCACCCTCAGCATCAAGGGCTCGGACACCACCTCCCGGCGGCAGGAGTACGTGGTCACGTCATCGGTGCCGAACCTTTCCGCCGGCCTCCTGGCACAGTCCTCGGCCCCGCTGCGGAACAACATTCCCGAGGATTTCACCAGGATCCCCGGCAACGTCCCGGAGATCGTGAGGACCACTGCCGGGACCGTGGCAGGCGCCAGCAACACCCCGTACCAGAAGGCGATGGCCATCCAGCGGTACCTCCGCTCGGCCGAGTTCACCTACTCCCTGCAATCGCCGGTGCAGGGCGGATACGACGGGAACGGACTCTCCGTGCTGGCTGACTTCCTGGAGCAGAAGAGCGGCTACTGCATCCACTACGCATCGGCAATGGCGGTCATGGCACGGCTGGAAGGTATTCCCAGCCGGATTGCGGTGGGCTACGCTCCGGGAAGGCTGACCGGGGCCACTGTCACCGTGGCCGGGCAGGGCGCGCTTCCCGAGTTCGAGGTGGATGCGCGCGACGCCCATGCCTGGCCGGAACTGTACTTCCAGGGCGTGGGCTGGGTGCCTTTCGAGCCCACCCCCTCCCGCGGCGTGGTTCCTGGTTACGCGAGCGAGTCCTCGTCCCCGTCCGCCCCCGGTGCAGTCGAAAATAATGCTGACCTGGTTCCCGACGCTACTCCGGCGCCGGCCCCTGCGCCCAGCGCTGCCCCGATTCCGGCTCCCGGCACAGGTGGCGGCACGGAGGCCGGCCTGCAGCTCCTGCCGTTCCTGATCGGTGCCGGCGCAGTCCTGGGCGCGGTCCTGCTGGCGGCGTCACCGCACCTGGTCCGGACCACTACCCGGGCCCGGCGCCTCCGGCCCAGGGACCCGGGTGAAGCCGTCCCGCTGGCCTGGAGCGAACTGCTGGACCTGGGCACCGACTTTGGGGTGTCCCCGGACCCCAGCGAGACCCCGCGGGCCTATGCCGGGCGGCTTCGCGCCCGCTTCGGGGAACCCGGCGGGATGGACGCAGCGGCGCACCAGGCCGCGGGCGTGATCACCGCAGATTTCGAGCGGCACAGGTACGGCCGGCCCCCGACCGGCCCGAAGGCGGGCGACGCCGGACGGGAGCGGCAGGATGCGGGCGGCACCGGCGCTGCGGCACGCATCGAAGCCCTGGAGCTCGCCTTGCGCGCCAACGCCACCCGGTGGCAACGATTCCGTGCCGCCTGGCTTCCGCCGTCGGTCATGGGGCGGCTGAGACGGATGCTTGCGGCACCCTTCAACGCGGCACGCCGGCTCCTCGCCGCAACGGCAAAGGCCGCCACCCGCACCCTGCCCGTGCGTTCACGGTAAGGGCGGGCGGCGGCCGGCGGCCCGGGCGCGACTGCCCGGGCCAAAGTACCCGGGTGCTTATCCCGCGTAGGGGTCGGCGATGCCGATGTACTGGGTGTAGAGGTACTCCTCGATGCCTTCCAGGCCGCCCTCGCGGCCCAGTCCGGACTGCTTGACACCGCCAAAGGGTGCTGCGGCATTGGAGATGACGCCGGCGTTCAGGCCCAGCATGCCGGTCTCAAGGCGTTCGCCCATCCGGATGCCGCGGTTCAGATCCTTGGTGAAGACGTAGGCTACCAGCCCGTATTCGGTGTTGTTGGCCAGCCGCACGGCGTCATCCTCGGAGGAGAAGGTGATGATCGGGGCGACGGGTCCGAAGATTTCCTCCGAAAGGATGCGGGTTCCCTCGATAACGCCCGCCAGGATGGTGGGCTGGTAGAAGTAGCCCGGCCCGTCCACCGGAGCGCCGCCCAGGACCGCCTTGGCGCCGGAGGCGACGGCGTCCGAGACCAGTTCGTGGACCTTGTCCCGGCTCTTGGCATCGATCAGCGGGCCCACCTTGGACTCGGGTTCGGTGCCGCGGGCGGTGGTCATTTCCTTCATCTTCGCGGCGAACTTCTCCGCGAACTCGGCTGCCACGGACTCGTGCACGATGAACCGGTTGGCCGCGGTGCAGGCCTCGCCCATGTTGCGCAGCTTCGCCAGCATCGCCCCGGCGACGGCGGCGTCCAGGTCCGCGTCCTCGAACACGACGAACGGTGCGTTGCCGCCCAGCTCCATGGAGGTACGCAGGACGGTCTCCGAAGCATCGGACAGCAGGCGGCGGCCCACCTCAGTGGAACCGGTGAAGGAGAGCTTGCGCAGCCGGGCGTCCTTGATCAGCGGACCGGTGGTGGCCCCTGCCGTGGAGGTGGGGATGACATTCAGGACTCCGGCGGGCAGGCCCGCCTCCTGCATAACGGCGGCAAACAACTGCGAGGTCAGCGGCGTGAGGTTCGCGGACTTCAGCACCATGGTGCAGCCTGCGGCCACCGCGGGCGCGATCTTGCGGGTGGCCATGGCGAGCGGGAAGTTCCACGGCGTGATCAGCAGGCAGGGACCCACCGGCTTCTTGGTGACCAGCAGGCGGGACTTGCCGTCCGGGGAGACGGAGTAGCGTCCGAAGGCGCGGACGGCTTCCTCGGAGAACCAGCGCAGGAATTCGGCGCCGTAGGTCACTTCACCCCTGGCTTCGGCCAGCGGCTTGCCCATTTCCATGGTCATCAGGAGCGCGAAGTCCTCGGCCCGCTCGGTCACCATTTCAAAAGCACGGCGCAGGATTTCGCCGCGTTCGCGCGGGGGCACCTTCGCCCAGGATTCCTGTGCGGCCACGGCAGCGTCCAGTGCTGCGGCCCCGTCCTCCGCGCCGGCGTCGGCGATGCTCAACAGGACTTTGCCGGTGGCGGGATCCTCGACGTCGAACGTCTTGCCGGAAGCGGCGTCCCGCCACTCGCCATTGATCAGCAATCCGGTGGGGACAGAGGCCAGAAGCTGGCTTTCGCGGTCCGCGGTTACGGCCGGCTGTGCGGTGACAGTCACGATGACTCCCTCGTCAGTAGGGTTGTTGGCAGCCCTTCGCTGCGGCCGGAACGACCGGGCCCATCAGGCTGATTAAGTGCCAGACTACTGCCGGGGTTCGCCCGAGGTCTACGCCGCTGCGCACTGCCGAACCCGCCTTCTGCTGTGCAGCTGCACAGCAGTCCTTGAAGGCTTGCGGGCGGTTGTCAGCGGGCCGCCAGCACGGCGGAATAGAGCTCCCTCTTGCTTACCCTGACGTCCTCGGCAACAGCGGCCACAGCTTCCTTGAGCCGGATGCCCTGGGCCACCAGATCGTTCACCGCCGCAACGTGGTCCTCGGGGGTGCCTGCCGCCTGTTCGGGCGCACCTGCCACCACGACGGCGATCTCACCCCTGACCTCGGAGTTTTCCGCCCATTGCAGAAGCTCGCCGAGCGGTCCCCGGAGTACTTCCTCATAGGTTTTGGTCAGTTCACGGCAGACGGCCACCCGCCGGTCCGCGCCGAAACGTTCCTTCAACGCCCGGAGCATGGCCTCAAGCCGGTGCGGCGCCTCAAAAAACACCATGGTGCGGCGTTCCCCGGCAAGCTCGGCCAGCCGGGATGCCCGTTCGCCCGTTTTCCTGGGGAGGAAACCTTCGAAGCAGAAACGGTCCGTGGGCAGGCCCGAGAGGGCCAGCGCTGTCAGGACAGCGGAAGGGCCGGGAACCGCCGTTACGGTCATGCCGGCAGCCACGGCGCCTTCCACCAGCCGGAAACCGGGATCGGACACTGACGGCATGCCGGCGTCAGTGACCATTACCAGCGTGCTGCCGGCCCTGACCTGGTCCAGCAGCTCCGATGTCTTGGCCGCCTCGTTGTGCTCGTGGTAGCTGATGATCCGCCCCGCCACCGTGATGCCCAGGCTTTGCACCAGCCGGTGCAGGCGGCGGGTATCCTCCGCGGCAACGATGTCCGCTGTTGCCAGCAGTTCCACCAGCCTGGCGGAGGCGTCACCCGTATTCCCGATCGGAGTGGCGGCAAGGATGATGCGTCCTGCCGCTGCCGGGCCGGATTCTGGCGGGATGCTGGGGGAAGGGTCCACGCCTCAAGCCTACTGCCGGGCGGACTGCCGGCCGCAAAAAGGTAGCATGGGGCTCGTGACGCAGACCTCCACGCGGCCGCCCGGAGCCGGACAACCAGCTCCCCCCACCCCCGGCCAGGACGCCCCGGAGGTGCCAGGCAGCGGCGGGGACTCCCGGACAGGCGACGGGGCGGCCCGGCCATGGATCAGCCGCCCGGCCGAGGCCTTCACGCGTGAAGCGCTGCACGCACGGCTTCTCGGAGGAGTGCGCTCCTGGCGGGACTACCCGCCGTCGCTGCGGCTGTGGATGCTGCTGGTTCCGGTCCTGACAGCCGTGGCCGGCGGGATCCTCCGGTTCGTCCGGCTGGACGCTCCCCACAAGCTGGTCTTTGACGAAACGTACTACGTCAAGGACGCGTACTCGTTCCTGGTCAGCGGCTATGAGCGCAACTGGCCGGACAAAGCGAACGATTCCTTCAACGCCGGCGATCCATCGGTCCTGCTCCCCTCCCCCGAGTACGTGGTCCATCCGCCGGTGGGCAAGTGGATGATCGCCGCCGGGATGGCTCTGTTCGGCGCGGACAACTCCTTTGGCTGGCGGTTCGCTGCAGCCTTCACCGGAACCCTCTCCATCCTGCTCCTTGCCCTGATAGCCCTGAAACTGTTCCGGTCGTTGCCGCTGGCCGGCGCCGCCGGCCTGCTCCTGGCCGTGGACGGGCACCACCTGGTGATGTCCCGGACCTCCCTGCTGGACATCTTCCTGATGTTCTGGATCCTCGCGGCTTTCGGCGCCCTGCTGCTGGACCGGGACGACGGGCGGCGCCGGCTCGCAGCACGCCTGGCACAGGCGGCGGCCCGGAACGGCGGACAGCCGCCGGCGGAAATGCTGCTGTCCGGTCCCTGGCTCGGGATCCGCTGGTGGCGGGTGGCGGCAGGAATCTGCCTGGGACTCGCGGTCGGCACCAAATGGTCCGGGCTGTTCTTCCTGGCCGGTTTTGGCCTCCTCACAGTTATCTGGGACCTGAGTGCCCGGCGCGTGGCAGGAATCCGCGGCTGGATCAGCGGCGGCGCCATCAAAGACGGCATCCCGGCGTTCCTCAGCACCGTTCCCGTGGCATGCCTGGCGTACGCGGCAACCTGGACAGGCTGGTTCCGCTCGGAGGACGCCTACTTCCGCCGCTGGGCGGAGGGCAACCCGTCCGCTGAATGGGGCTGGCTGCCGGATTCCATCAGGTCCCTCGCCCACTACCACCGTGAGGCCTACACGTTCCACCAGGGCCTCGGCTCCGACCACCCGTACGAGGCGACTGCCTGGAGCTGGCTGGTACTCGGCAGGCCGACGTCGTTCTTCTATGAATCCCCGGAGCAGGGCACGCCGGGATGTGCGGTGGCGAAATGCACCTCGGCCATCCTGTCCGTGGGCAACCCGCTCATCTGGTGGGGCGCCGTCATATCCCTGGTGGTCCTACTGTTCTGGTGGGCGGGGCGGCGGGACTGGCGGGCCGGAGCGATCCTCGCCGGCGTCGGCGCCGGGTACCTTCCGTGGTTTCTCTACCCGGAGCGGACCATGTTCTACTTCTACGCGGTCTCCTTCGAGCCGTTCCTGGTCCTGGCCCTCGTGTACTGCCTGGGACTGGTCCTGGGGCGGGCGGCGGACCCGCCATGGCGGCGCCGCGCGGGCCTCTACCTCGTGGCCCTGTTCGTGGCGGCGGCCGTCCTGCTCTCGTCCTTCTTCTACCCCGTCTGGGCAGCGGAGGTCATCCCCTACGACGCCTGGCGGGTACGGATGTGGATGCCGTCCTGGATCTAGGGCAGGATTGCAATCAGACCCGATCGAAGCCGCTGCCGCGGCCTGGCAGCGGAACGGAGACCTGCTGTGAGAGAAGCAAGCACGGAACTGCTGGTGGGGCTCGACGCCGGCAGCAACGTCACGGACCTGCTGCTGGAGCAGCACGCCGCCAACCCCGCCCACGCCCTCTACCGGCGCAAGGGCCCCAACGGCTGGGTGGATGTTCCGGCGGCAAAGTTCCTGCAGGATGTCAGCGCACTGGCCAAAGGGCTGATTGCCGGCGGACTTGAGCCCGGCGACACCGTGGCCGTCATGTCCGCCACGTCCTACGAATGGACGCTGGTGGACTTCGCCATCTGGTTCGCGGGCGGCGTGACCGTCCCCATTTATGAAACGTCATCAGCCCGCCAGGTTGAGTGGATCATCCGGGATGCCGGCGTCCGGCGTGTCTTCGCCCAGGACCTGGCGGTGGCAGACCTGGTCACCGGCGTTGTTGCCGGCTCCCCCCCGCTCCGGGACCGGCTGGTGAACGTGGTCCGGATGGACAACGACGGCCCGGCCCCCAACCTCGCCAGCCTCGCCGCTGCAGGGGCCGGGGTAAGTGACGCCGAGCTCGAGCGGCACCGCAGCCGCGCCGGACTGGACGACGTCGCGTCCCTCGTCTACACGTCGGGTACCACGGGCAATCCCAAGGGCTGCGAGATCACCCATGGGAATTTTGCCCTGGTGGCCAAGAATATCGTCGCGTTCCTTCCGGAACTGCTGATCCAGGACCAGGCGCGCACGCTCATGTTCCTGCCTCTGGCCCATGTTTTGGCGCGGGCCGTCCAGGTGGTGTGCCTGACCGCGGGCGCAACGCTGGGGCATACCCCGGGCGCCGCCCGGCTCCTGGAGGATCTAGGGACCTTCAAGCCCACGTTCCTGCTGGTGGTCCCGCGGATCTTTGAAAAGGTCCGGGCGACGGCGGCCCATAAGGCAGTGGTAGCGGGCAAGGGCAAGCTGTTCCAGGCCGCCTCGGCCGCTGCCATCGCCTACTCCCGGGAACTGGACCGGCAGAGCCGCGGCGAGGGTGCCGGCCCCGGACTGGTGTCCAGGGTACGGCACGGAGTGTTCGACCGGCTCCTGTATCCCCGGCTCAGGCAGGCCTTCGGCGGCCAGGTGGGATACACCGTGTCCGGGGCGAGCCCGCTGGCACATGAGGACGCGCACTTTTTCCGCGGCGCGGGCATCCCGGTGCTGGAGGGCTACGGCCTGACCGAGACCACCGCGCCGTGCACGGCCAACACCCCCTCCCGTACACGGGTGGGATCGGTGGGTATCCCCATTCCCGGCACCACTATCCGGGTGGCCGAAGACGGGGAGATCCTGGTCAAGGGAATCGGGGTTTTCAAGGGCTACCACGGGAACGAGGCCGCCAATGCCGAGGCCTTCGTGGACGGCTTCTTCCGCACTGGGGACCTTGGGGTGCTTGATGCCGACGGATTCCTCACGGTGACCGGGCGGAAAAAGGACCTGCTGGTCACAGCAGGCGGCAAGAATGTGGCTCCGGGGCCGCTGGAGGAAGTGATCCGGTCCCATCCACTGGTGGGCCATGCGGTGGTTGTCGGAGACGGCAAGCCTTTCATTTCGGCGCTGGTGACCCTGGACCCTGAAGGACTTGAGAACTGGCGCTCCGAACGGGGGCTTCCGCCCCTCGCGGTCCGGGACGCAACGTGCGATCCCGGCGTGCTGGAGGCAGTGCAGCATGCAGTGGATCAGGCCAACCAGCTGGTGTCCAAGGCCGAATCCATCCGTTCCTTTTCAGTGCTGGACGCGGAGTTCACCGTTGAATCAGGCCATTTGACACCGTCACTGAAACTGAAGCGGTCCGTCGTCGTGCAGGACTTCCAGGCGGAAATCGACAGGCTCTACGCCTGATCGGCCGCCGCGTCCCTGGCTGGCAGGCCGCGGCGTCGGCGGGTCGGCCAGGTGAGGATAAGCGTCACCAGCGCGGTCAGCAGAACCAGCCCGGCGATGACGATGCCGGCGTCGATCCAGAACTGGCCGGGGAACAGCCGGATCAGGGTGTCGTCCAGGCTGAAGGTCCAGGAGCCATCCGCAAAGAAGATCCGGTGGAACTCGGTGAAGAACTGCTGCCAGCCCAGGAAGGCCAGGGTTCCGAGGCCCAGGATGAGGACCAGGGTAGCGATGGAACCCGCGAACAGGCCGCGGCGGACTCCCCCGGTGCTGCGCTTTCGGAGGTAGAGGACAGCGACCAGGCCAAGGACGAGCAGGAGAACCCCTGCGCCGAAAGTGGACAGGATGACCAGCTTGACGTCGGCCATATGGCTGACTTCGCCATCCTTGAACAGCTTGTCCCCGTTGCGGTGCACCAGGTCGCCAAGATACCGGGGGCCTGACCAGTTGCTCAGGTAGTCGACGGCATAGGAGCCGTAGGTCATCCGGTCATCCGTGCTGAAGCCGTACCCGTCGCCGGGGAAACCCGGACGGTTGTATTCCACCCACAGGAACAGCGGGCTGGTCACCGCCCGGACGGCGAGGACCAGGAGCACCACCGGGAAGATGATGGCCAGCAGGACTTGCATGACACGCGGTGCTACCGGTTTTGCATTGGCGGCACTCTCCCGCTCCGCGTTGCGCCGCTCCACCTCTTCCTGCGGCGGACGCACCTGCAGGGCCGAGGTTTCGAGGGTTTCCCGGAAGACGGGTGTGCTTTCACGGCCGGATGCGTCAGCGTCGTCGGAAGGTGCAGTCGCAGAAGGAGCAGTCCCGTCGGAAGGCAGGGCTGCTGCCTCCGCCGCTTTTCGGCCGGCCCTGCTGTCCGGCTGGGAATTTCCCGCCTCCGGCCCGCCTGAATTCCCCGGCACAGCTGATGAACCGGCAGCAGCGGACGGGCTCCCGGCGGTGCCGCTCTCGCCTGCGGACCGGGCGGTGTCGGTGACGGCCGGGGTCAGCCAGGAAAAGGCGGGTTCGTCGGAGTCGCCGGACGTATCCAGGAACGGTTCCGGCTGCGGCGCGGTGCTCTTGGCGCGGGCCGGTGTTTCGTCTTTCACAGCAGCGTCACTTCCGTAGGGTTGACACGCTGCGCCAGGGTCTGCTGGCGCACGTTTTATCTGTTGACGAGCCTACAGTCCGGGGGTAACGCGGAGCGAGGAACCACCCCGGCCGGATTACAACGATTCAGGCAGCGATTTCCGCATACCCGGCATCTTCGCGGCGGAGGTCGCCACGTTCCCCGGCCAGGTAGGCGCGCCGCCCCCACACCAGGACGTACACCCAGTAGGCCGCCAGTACGCCGGCGCCGATGCCGATCTTGGCCCATACCGGGAGCGGGCTTGGCGTGACATACGCTTCCACGAGGCCGGACGCAAAGAGCACCAGGACCAGGCCCAGCGCCACCGTGATCAGCGACCTGCCTTCCTCGGCCACCGCCCGTCCCCTGGTCCGCGGACCAGGCGAGACCATGGCCCAGAAGATCCGCAGGCCGGCAGCGCAGGCAATGAAGACGGCGGTGAGTTCCATCAGGCCGTGCGGCAGGATGTAGCTGAAGAAGACGTCAGACTTGCCGGCCGCGGCGAAGACTCCTGCCGCGACCCCCACGCCCTGCGCGTTGCTGAACAGGATCATGGGTACCCAGATGCCCGTGATGCCCAGCGCCACCGCCTGGGCGCTGATCCAGGCGTTGTTTGTCCACACCGCGCCGGCGAAGGAAGCTGCCGGGTTCTCGGAGTAGTAGTCGATGAAGTCCTCCTCCACGTACTGCCTGGCGGCGGCCTCTGAAGCCACCGCCCGCAGGGCTTCGGGGGACGTTCCAATCCACAGCGCGAAGGCGGCACCAATGGCAACGAACGCCAGTCCGCAGGCAAGGGTGAGCCAGGTGAGCCGGTAAAAGGCGGCCGGGAGCGCCACCACGAAGAACCGTGCCAGGTCTGCCATCGGATTGGACCGCGCGCCGGTGAACCTGGTCCTGGCCAACGCAAGCGTGGCGGAAAGCGAGGCGGACAGGCCGCTCTCAGGGGCAACCGAACGGATCAGGGACAGGTGCGAGGACGCGGACTGGTAGAGGGCAAGCAGCTCGTCGGCTTCGCGTCCGCTGAGCCTGCCCTTGGCGGCGAGTTCGTTCAGCCGTGCCCACTTGTCCGCATTCACCGCGGAGAAGGCGTCCATATCCACGGGACCAGCCTAACGGCACGGCACTAGACTTTGACCGTCCGCACCATCAGCCGCGAGGGGGTACCTGCTGTGGGTTCGATCGTTACCGGCGAGGCAGTTGTCCTGGAACTGCGCCCCGCGTCGTTTGCGGCGCGTGCGCTTGGGCTGGTCCTCGACGTCCTCTTCCACGCCGTGCTGCTGGTGGTGATCCTGATTGGCCTGGCTGCGGCCGGCGAAGACCTCGATGAGGCAGCCATGCGTGCGCTGGTCCTGTCCAGCGTTGTCTTCTGCCTGGTAGTCCTCCCGGTAGCGGTGGAAACCCTGAGCCGGGGCCTGTCGATGGGCAAGCTGGCAGCAGGGTTGCGGGTGGTCCGGGACGATGGCGGTGCCATCCGTTTCCGGCATGCCCTGATCCGGGGACTGACCGGGTTCCTGGAAATCTACCTGACCCTGGGCGGACTCGCGCTGGCGGTGGCTCTCTTCAACGACAAATCGCGCCGGCTCGGTGACTTGCTGGCGGGAACCTATGCCATCCGCAGCCGGGTGCCGGTGGAAGAAGCAGTTCCCGTCTTCGTCCCCCCGCGGCTGCACGCGTGGGCCGCCCACGCGGACATTGGAAGAATTCCGGACGCAACCGCCCGCCGGGCCTCCCAGTTCATCCGCCAGGCACAGCGGATGGCACCGCTGTCACGGGCCGGAATGGCGGCAGCAATTGCCACGGAACTCGCTGCCCATGTGGCCCCTCCCCCGCCTGCGGGGACCAGCGCGGACGATTTCCTTGCTGCCGTCGTTGCCGAACGCCGTACCCGGGAACTCGCCAGGTTGACGCAGCAGCGGAGGCGCAACACGGAAGTGGGCGAGCGGCTGCAGCGGCTGCCGTTCAGCGGCTGAGGTCAGTTGTCGTACTCGTTCCAGGGGATGTTCCAGTCCCCAAAGCCGTCGTCGTGCGCCGCGTAGTCGCCCTCGGTGTTTACGATATGCACCACGTCCCCGGTGCCCATGTTGTCAAAGACCCAGGCGGCGCCGTCGGGAGCAAACCCGATGCAGCCGTGTGAAACGTTCGCGTTGCCGATGAAGGGGTAGGCCGACTCGAGGGCCTGGTGGATGTACGCGCCGCTGAGCGTGAGGCGGATGGTGTACTCCACATCCACGTCCCCGTAGTAGGCAGGATCGTCCGGTTTCAAGCCGATGCTTGAGGCGCGGAAATGGTCGTAGCGCTTCTTCTCCATCAGCACCCCGTAGCCCCGTGCCGACGGGAAGCGCTTGTCACCCATGCTTACCGGCAGCGTCTTGACCGGCTGGTCGTTGATGCTGAGGGTGAAGGTGTGGGCTGCGGCGTCCGCGACGGCCACCTTCTTGTCGCCGATGGCGATGTTTACCTTCTTGTTGAAGTTCGCGATCTGCCCATTGCCAAGGTCCACACCGAACAGCTGCATGTCCATCGAGATCGTGGAGTTGGCCACCCAGAACCCCTCCGCACGGTACCGGACCATCTTGTCGCTGTGCCAGTGGAAAGCACCCACCTGGCCGGCGCTGCTGGTGATCTTGATGGCTTTTTCCACCGCGTCGCGGTTGAGGACGGGTTCGCTGAAAATAATCTGCAGCGGCTGACCCACACCCACCTTCATGCCGTCCAGCGGATAGATGGCGGCGTCGGCCTCATGTGAACTGGACACGGTGCTGAAGGACTGCGTGGTGCTTGTTTCCCGTCCGGCGCCATCCTTCACGACGTACGTGTAGCTGTAGTCGGTGTTGAACTTAAGCGGGCCGGAAGCCGTCCAGCCGGTGCCGGCGGCGTCGATGCTTCCTTCCACCGTTTCACCAGAGGTACTGGTGAGCGTCACACGCTCGATGGTGCCGTTGCTGACCTTGAGCGACACCGGGGCCGCGGGGTTGACCTGCTTGGCACCGTTGGCGGGTGCTGCGTCCGACTTCACCGGGGCGATGACGGGCGCGGCCAGGCCAGGGGAGGTCCGGACGGCGGAGCCGGCTTCGGATTCCAGCGCCGCGCCGGCGAGTCCGGGTGCGACGGCAGCGAAAACACCGCCGGCAGCTGCCAGGAGGCAGACGATGGCGACGATGAGAATCTTTTTTGCTGTCCGCGGGCGGCGCGGCTGGGCTTCGAGCTCCATGTTCCGATCCTAGGGCTTGGAAGTAACAACCCGGGTGCTCGGGGCACGCGGGTGCTTTACTTCTTAGTAACGATAGTGCTCGGGCTTGTACGGACCGGCGACGTCGATGTCCAGGTATTCGGCCTGGTCCTTGGTCAGTTCGGTCAGCTCCACGCCGAGGGCATCGAGGTGCAGGCGGGCCACCTTCTCGTCCAGGACCTTGGGCAGGACGTACACCTGGTTCTCGTACTCCCGCTGGCCCGCGTCCTGGTCCTTCTTGGTCCACAGTTCAACCTGGGCGATGACCTGGTTGGCGAACGAGTTGCTCATCACGAAGGACGGGTGCCCCGTAGCGTTGCCCAGGTTCAGCAGGCGGCCTTCGGACAGCACGATGATGGAACGCTCCGCGTCGGTTCCGGACTCGAACACCCATTCGTGGACCTGGGGCTTGATCTCCACCTTCTTGATGCCGGGGATCCTTGCGAGCCCGGCCATGTCGATCTCATTGTCGAAGTGCCCGATGTTGCCGACGATGGCCTTGTTCTTCATCCCGGCCATGTGCTCGGCCATGATGACATCCTTGTTGCCCGTGGTGGTGACGAAGATGTCGCCCTGGGCGAGGACGGATTCCAGCCTGGCCACCTGGTAGCCGTCCATCGCCGCCTGCAGGGCGCAGATGGGATCGATTTCGGTGACGATCACGCGAGAGCCCTGGCCGCGCAGCGCCTCAGCGGCGCCCTTTCCGACGTCGCCGTAGCCGCAGACGACGGCGACCTTGCCGCCCATGAGCACATCCGTGGCCCGGTTGATGCCGTCGGGCAGGGAGTGCCGGATTCCGTACTTGTTGTCGAACTTGCTCTTGGTGACGGAGTCATTGACGTTGATGGCGGGGAACAGCAACTTGCCCTGCTCAGCGAGCTGGTACAGGCGGTGGACACCGGTGGTGGTTTCCTCGCTGACGCCCTTGATGGTGGAGGCGGTGCGGGTCCACTTCTGCGGGTCTGCTGCGATGGAACGGCGGATGACCTCGAGGAAGATGCCGTATTCCTCCGAGTCCGTGGGACCCGCGGACGGGACGTTGCCCACCGCTTCGAATTCCACACCCTTGTGCACCAGCATGGTGGCGTCGCCGCCGTCGTCAAGGATCATGTTGGGTCCCAGTTCGGGGTTGGTTTCCGCGCCTGGCCAAGTGAGGATCTGTTCGGCGGTCCACCAGTATTCCTCAAGCGTTTCGCCCTTCCAGGCGAAGACCGGCACGCCCTGGGGGTCCTCCGGGGTGCCGTTGCCCACGACGACGGCCGCCGCGGCTTCATCTTGGGTGGAGAAGATGTTGCATGAGGCCCAGCGGACCTCTGCACCCAGCGCGGTCAGTGTTTCGATCAGGACGGCGGTCTGCACCGTCATATGCAGCGAGCCTGCGATCCGGGCACCCTTCAGCGGCTGGCTGGCGCCGAATTCCTCGCGCAAGGACATGAGGCCGGGCATTTCGTGCTCGGCCAGGCGGATCTGGTGGCGCCCTGCTTCAGCCAGGGAGATGTCGGCAACTTTGTAGTCGAAAGTCATGGGTGGTCCTTTGCTGTATCCGGTGCTGCTGTGTCCGTGCTGGACGGCGCCGTGTGCTGGCGCTTGCGGCGCCGGTTAGGGAGAGTGGAGGAAAGCCGTGTTGGCGCTAGGCGGGGGAACCGGTTCCCTGCCCAGGCTGGTGCCGGACGGAATCGTGCTGATCTGAGCCGGCCGATGTTGCCGCGGCCAGCAACTCCGGTGGCAGGAGGAGGGGGATGCCGTCCTCGATGGCGTAGCGGGGCTTTGCGCCGCTTTCCGCGGCGGCGGTGGCCACCAGTTCGTCGCCGTCCTGGACCAGGGGTGAACCCGTCACGGGGCAACGCAGGACGGACAGCAGTTCAGGACTGATCTTTGGCATTGGGTTCATGCTCCCTGGCGGGCGCGGTGGCGCCGGTAGCGGACTTGTGTGCAGGTTCCAGCGTACCGCCAGACGGGGTTCAGGAAGGCTCGCGCAGGACCCGCAGGTGGCCCCGGCGGGTCCCTTCTGTACCCGCCGGCGCTTCCAGTGCTGCGTGGGGGCCCCGCTGCGCAGGCTGCTGCTGCGCCTGGACGGGCAGTGCCCCCGCGTCCCTGACCGCGTTGGCCAGGGCGAGCAAGTCATCAGGGCCGGGCTGCTGGGGCGTGGACGGCATGGCCAGCCTCAGCACCTCCCAGCCCCGGGGCACGGTGAGGGAATCGGCGTGCTGCTCGCAGAGATCGTAGCAATGCGGTTCAGCGTAGGTGGCCAAGGGGCCGAGGACAGCGGTGGAGTCTGCATACACGTACGTCAGGGTGGCCACCGCCGACTGGCGGCAGGCAGATCTTGAACACTGACGGATAGCTCCCACGACATCCCAGACTACTCGCTGTCGCCGCCAAAACGCCGCATTGTCGCCCTGCACGGGACGCGTCTTCGCCTCAAGGGGAATCTATCGCGTTAATCATTTCCCGGGTTTACAGTCGATGTATGCAGTCATCGAACCAGAAATCAGGCTTTACGGTCCGGTTGGCTGACCCGGACGCCCGCACGGACCAGGGCGGAGAGTCCACTAGCAGGAGCTTCATGCAGCGCCGGCGGAACCGCCACGGGCGCGGGCTTCGGGGTGAAGTGATGCTGCCCACGCATCCCGGGTACCGGACCCGCTCGGACCGTTTTGATGACATGGTCCTGGATTCCGCCCAGCGGCTGCACGATATCTGGGGAAAGACCCTGGACGGTGTCAGGTTTGGCGTCGACGAGATTCCCCCGGACCTGGAACTCCTGGCCGCCAGTTCAGCGCCGGTCCCCATGGGGTCCTACTCGCCCGCCACTGATGAGGATGGACCGATGATCACCGTGTATCGCCGGGTGGTGGAGCAGGCGTGTCCTGGAGTTGAAGAATTGCAGGACCTAGTCCATGACGTGGTGGTGGAGCACACCGCCGAAATGCTGGGCGTGGCCCCCGAGACCCTGGATCCGGTGTACCGGCGCCGCTACTGATGCCCCTCCCCCTTTGGGTGGTCCGCCGCCGTCGCACCGCCGCACGTCGGCCGGGCCGGACGGCAGGCTTCTAATAGCTGATGGTCACCGGGACGGTTTCCTGACCGGCGGCTGCCGGCTGGAAAGCGAGGGTGGAGACGTCGTTCCGGCCGTCCTGCTGGACCAGCACTGCGCCGTAGGCGGCGTCACCCGACGCCGACACGACATAGCCCACCACGTCGGCGTCGTCTGCCTTGTCCGGTACGGCGATGGACGCGGTGGTTCCGCCGGCGATATCGGCCGTGGCCGGTGCGCGGACCTTCCCGTCCGCCGTGATGGCCGAGTAGCTGATGGTGGCCCGGGTGCCAAGGACGCCAAAAACCAACTGGCGGCTCCCGCCCCGCGGGACCGGCACCACGTGCTGGCTGCCAAGCCGTACTCCGGAGGCGGCCCAGGCGACGTCGGCCGGCTGGTCCTCCTGGAGGCCACGGCTGATGCGCGTGGAGGCAACGAAGGAGACGTCCGATTCCGCCGACACGGTGTAGTGGCCCGCCGGTATGCCCGCCAGGGAAACTTCGGTGACGGATCCGGCTTTGGCGGTGATCACCCCGCCGGAGGGGAGTGTCTTTTGGCCGTCGCGGCCGTACAGTTTGACTTCCACTACCGCATCAGAGGCACCGGGAACAGTGACGTGCAGGGCGGGCCCGGCGTCCTCGTAGCCCGATTTTCCTGTCAGGGCAGAAATTCCCGCCGGGTCCTGGATATCCACGCCGGTCATGACCTGACGCACGGCCGGAGCGGCACCGGGCGCAATGAAATCCACGCCTCCGGGTGTCAGGCCGCGCAGGACGCTTTGCTGGATGGCGGCCGCCACGGGACCCCCGGCGCTCCGCACCCGGACGCTGAGCTGTTCCTCTCCCGGGGCCAGGCCGGCCAGCACCACGGATCTTGTGGTGCCGGGAGCCACCAGTAGCCCGCGGCTGCCGGGCGCCTGGACCTGTCCGCCGCCGCCGAAGAGTTCCAGGCTGACGGTGGCCGGTGTGGTGGAGGCGTTGGTGAGGAGCAACACCGAGGCGCGCCCCACAGTGGTGCTGGCTCCGGCCAGCCACTGGTCGTTGGAGGGCTGCTGGCAGTTGGCCGCAGCGGTTCCCTGCAGGTCGCCGTCGGTGGCACTGAATTTCATGGCACCAGCGGCGGAAGCCTGCTGGTTGGCCAGGGCATCGGCGCTAAGCACTGTCACCTGGTCTACCGGCCGGTTAGCCACGGTCCCTGCCAGCAACTCCTGGCGGGGGCCTTCGGCCGGTGGCTGTCCGTTGTCTTTGGCGATGTCGACGGCGGTTGTCCCGTCCAGCTGCGACAACCGGCTGGCCGGCAGCACACCGGAGGCGCCAAGGACGGCAGCAGTCACACTGGTTGCAGCCGTGGCCGATACCGGGCTGAATTGCGGATCGGTTCCTGCCTCCGTGCCTTCCAGCAGCCGGGCCGGTCCCGGGCATACCCCAACGCTTTCACCTGCGGGAACGGCTGCCACGGCAGCAGGCACGCTCCGTGCGGATTGGGGAGCGGGGAGCAGTGATCCGGCTGCCACCACTGCGCCGGTACCGGCCAGGACGAGTGCTGCCGTGGCGGCGCCGGCCACGGCACCAGGACGGCGTTTCCCGCCGGGACGTCCTGCGTCCGGCCGGCCGGGGGTCTGTTCAGTCCCGGTGGTGTCGGCTGACATGGTGTGCTCACGCATTCTGCTGTTCCTTACGCAGGGAGCCCTCGTCACGGGAAAGGCCGGTTCTCGGCCTCCGGGCGGGCATGGGTATGGCCAGCATGATGGTCAGCCCGAACACGACGCCCTGGGCAATTCCTGCCCAGGGGGCCCAGGGGTTTTCATACCGGACTGTCAGCTGGCCGCCGGAAGCGGGCAGCGTGAAGGCCTGCGACCAATCCGACGTGGTGGAGGTCAGCTTCCGGCCGTCGAGCCAGGCGCTCCAGCCGGGATCGGTGCGTTCCGCGAGGACCACCAGGCGGCCCTCGGGTCCTGCCGGGACCGGGGCGTCGACGCCGTCGAACGCGGACGGGACCAGCGACACCGTGGAGCCCTGGGCGTCCACGATCCGGACCCGGTGGGCAATGTCCGCGGGCTGCAGCACCGGCTGGTTGAGGGGGGCGACCCGCCAAAGCCACCCGACGTCGGTCTGCCCCACAGCCACCAGGCCCGGCACGGCGTCCATCCTGCTTGCGGTCAACTGGGCTGCCGTGTCAGCGGAGCGGAGTACCACAAAGCCCACGCCGAGCTGTTCGAGGTCGCTGCGGGGGTCCACTCCCTGCCCGGCCACCAGCATTGCGACCGCCCGGCGGACTGATGCGGTGACGTCGTCATCATCGCGGACCGTTTCGGCCCCGGGGGCACCCAGGATGTTGCGTGCAGCTGCCACGGCCGAAAGGCTGTCCAGCGTGGTACCGGCGCCACGCATCAGGGCGGCGTCAAACGTGCCGTTTTCGCCCGTTTCGATAAGGAGCGTGCGCGTCTGCTCCGGCCCCGTTCCACGGTCAATGGCTGTGGCCGGAAGGGTGCGCGGGCTGGCGGCCTCGACAAGCCGGTGGGTACCCCATCCGGAACCTCCGGATTCGGAGGCGTCCGCCACCGTGGCCGGTTCTGCCGGGGAACCGGCGGCCGAAACAGCTGCCGGACGAAGCAGGTTCCGGGCGGACCAGGCGGCCATCCCGGCCAACGGGCCAACAAGGAGCAGCACCATGCCGAAAGCCACGGCCGAGCGTACGGCCGTCTTGTGCCTGGCCGGGCCGGCAACCGCTTTGTCCGCCACGCTGAGGAGTTGTTCGGCGCCGAGGAGTCCGGCGCCCAGCAGGGCGAACGATGCGGCGGAGACCACGGGACCGGTAAAAGGCACCACCAGGGTGTCAGCGTCCATGGCGACGGCGACGTGTGAACCGAGCCAGCCACCTGCCAAGGCAACCAGGGCAACAGCCCACAGCAACTTCGCCTTCGCGGCGCGGTGGCCGCTGAACAGCCCCGCCACGGCAAGGGCCAGGACCGGGACGGCCAGGAGGAGGGCCATCAGCAGGGCCCATGGCAGGGTCCCGTCCTGGAAGTAGGGCAGTCCATCCAGGCCCTTGTCCGGCGCAAACTCCAGCGGCTGGCCCAGGAGCTGCTGCCAAAGCGGTGCAGCATCAAAGCCGAGCGGCAGGCCGGGGTCGGCCAGGAGCGCCCGCGGCTTGTCCAGCACGGACAGACCGAACGGGATGAAAAGCGCGGCACTTGGCAGCAGTGCCCACCAGACGGTGCGGCCGCGGCGGCCCAGCACGAGTCCGCAGAACACAATCACTGCCGTGGCGGGGACCAGGAGTGAGGGGGCAGCGGCGGTAACGACGGCCATGGCCAGGCCGGCTGCCGCGGCAGCCGTCCATGATGGCATGCCGTTGATTCCGGGCCGGACCGGAGGTTTCTCGCCACGCCGTTCGGTCGGGGCAGGAAGCGAAAAGCGCCCATGGCCCACCGCCGACCCGGTGGCACGCAACAGCGCGAGGACCAAAAGCGGGATCATCACATGGGCCACCAGGGCGCCAACCCGCCCCTGGTTCAGGGCTACCTGCAGGGCAGGGGCGGCCGCCCAGAACAGGGCTGCCGCGAGGCGGAGCCGGCGCCGGACCGTCAGTCCTCCGGCCGCGAACCAGGCAGTGAGGGCGGACAGGGGCGTGCCGAGGAGCAGCAGCCAGGCCATGGCCGCGTTGGCGTCACCGCCGCCGAGGACGCCGAGGAGCCACAGGACATAACCGAACGGGTCTCCCTTGCCAGGAAGACCTGCGCCGAGTGTGATCCACCAGTTGGAGGCATGGTTCCAGATGTCCCCGAGCTCGGAGGAAACGGGGATCAGGGCACCGCCGGCCACCGCGTCTGCCCTGAAGAGGCCGGCCAGGCCCAGCAGGGCTGCTACGGAAGCAATGATGACCGCCGCGAGCGCGCCGTTGCCCACCCAGCCCCGTTTGGTGGTTGCCAGGGCAGCGAAATCGTCGGAAGCATCACCGCTGGGCTGGTGTGCCAGCGGGTCCTGCTCGAGGTCGTCAGCCTGGCTGCCGTCCGAGCCGATGGCTTCCATCAGGGACCGCCGATGGCTCCAGACTTCCCGGCGGGGAGTTTGAAGCTTCCGGATGACAGACCGCCGGATCCGGCGCGTCTGCCGGGCCGTCCGCCTGGCGCGCAGCACAGCCCGCGGACGGGCCAGGGCAGCGACGGTGGCAAGGAACTGGGTAATGCCGTGGCCCGGGTCCTTCAGCGCAATACTCACGACCAGCCTGAAGAGGCAGCCAAGGAGAGCGCCGACGGCGTGCACGGGAACCATCCACGCCGGGGCGTGCTTGAGCCGCAGGTGGACCTGCGCCTTCCGTGCCGCTGCCGGGTTCCCCAAAGCGTGCGGCCTATGGCTTACGTGGAACATGCGCGCCGCAGGAACTACCACCACGCGGTGGCCGGCCAGGCGGTTGCGCCAGCAGAAGTCGACGTCATCACCGCTGCCGGGGAGTGCGGGGTCGAAGCCGCCGAGCTGTTCCCAGATGTCGCGGCGGACCAGCATGCCTGCGGAGTTGACGGCGAAAGTATCGCTGCGGCCGTCGTACTGCCCCTGGTCGAGTTCGTCGGCGTCAATCAGGGTGAGCCGCTCGGCCCAGCGGCTGGTGGAAAGGCCGACGTCGATCAGCCGGCGTTCCGAGTGCCAGTCCAGCTGTTTGCAGCCTGCGACGGTCACGGAGGGTGCGCGCTCCACGGCACCCAACAGCTCGGCAAGTGCTTCGGGGGCGGGGGCGGCGTCGTCATGCAGCAGCCAGATCCATTCCTGCCTGCTGTCTTGGGCGCTGCCCTTCCGGGCGGCCGGCGCCGCCAGTCCCGCGGAAACCGCTACTCCCATGCCGCCTTTGCCGCGGTCATGGCTGACCACGCTGGCCGCACCCAAAGCCCGCTCAAGGAGGGCGCGGGAGTTGTCGCGGGAGCCTGCGTCCACACCAATGGCACGGTCCACGGGCCGGGTCTGGTCCGCCAAAGCTGACAGGGTTCTGGGCAGGTGGTCACTGCCGTTGTGGGCGACCACAACGGCAGTGACAAGGACATCCTGGTGAATTAGATTGCTCGCTTCCTCAGCCGCCGGCGCTCACGCTCGGAAAGGCCTCCCCAAATGCCAAACCGTTCGTCGTTGGCCAGGGCATACTCGAGGCACTGCGACCGTACATTGCAGGCACCGCACACCTTCTTGGCGTCACGGGTGGAACCGCCCTTTTCGGGGAAGAACGCCTCCGGATCCGTCTGGGCGCACAAGGCATCAGTCTGCCAACCAAGTTCGCCTTCGTCGTCGAAGTCCCGCTGGAACGGCAGTCCTATCCAGACCGGCTGGACGGAGTCAGGGGCGCGCAGCTCCATGGGTGGATCAAGTTCGTCTTCGGCGTCCTGTCCCCCGGCCAGAAGGGCCTCATGCGCCGCAAGGAATGCCGTGGCCTGGTCCTCCAGGAGGCCGCCGGCATCGCGGTTATACCGCTCCGCGGCCCCAGGATCCGCAGGGTCCACGAACCAGTCACCTGGCACCCCCCGTGCACGGTACTTTGCCGTTGCCTGACCAGCCACGACGGCATCTTCCTGGATACGCTCTACATGCCCCACGGCGACCCTCCTGATGTTGCAGCCCCTGCCTGGGTACGCAGGCACTCGGTTGTGTGCCGGTATTTACGCAGTCGCTTTAGATACCTAATTACACGTGTGTAACTAGGTCGAGTCAAGCCGCTGCCGGGATAATAATCAGTGAACTTCCCCAACGATGGTCACGCCACGCCCGGGATTTTTTCCTCCCCATCCCGGGAACAGCCCGCCAGGGACCTCTTTGCTTTCCGAAAATGGCCGAAAAAACCCGTAGTTGCGCGAAAAGTACCCCGAAAACGGATAAATAGCAAGCACGCTTACCTTTACTTGTGATAAATATCACTTCAGGAGCCTGAGCGTTTCCATAGCATCAGCACCCGATGACCGTGTGCCGAAGCAGTGGCAGGATGGTGCCATGACTACACCCGCGCTCGATTTGATGGCGAACCTTCGCTCAGGAAATTCCACGGCTCCCCGCCTCACGTGGTACGGCCCGGACGCAGAACGCGTGGAACTCTCCGGCCGGGTCCTGGACAACTGGGTGGCCAAGACCAGCAACCTGCTGCAGGACGAACTCGACGCAGAACCGGGGATGCGGCTGCGGCTGGAGCTGCCGGCACACTGGAAGGCACTGGTCTGGGCGCTTTCCGCGTGGCAGCTTGGCCTTGAGGCGGTAATCGCGGGACCCGACGCCGATTTCCTGGTCACCGCCGATCCCCAGTCAGCAGATGGGAACTACGACGCCGTCATCGCCGTTGCGCTCCCCGCCCTCGCCATGCGCTGGTCGGGAGAACTCGCGCCCGGCTGCATTGACTACGCGGCAGAAGTCCGCAGCCACGGCGACGTCTTCATGTCCCACGCCGATGCCGACCCCGGCGCCTGTGCCATCGTGGACAGCGAGGGCCGGGGACACCTGCACGGGGAGCTGTTCGATACCTTCGCCGTGGCCCACGAGGAGGGCGTGCGGCTGCACATCCCTGCCTCGGACGGACTGGAAAAAGCCCTGGCCCATGCCCTCGGCGCCTGGAAGCGGGGAGGTTCCGTCGTGCTGACCCATCCTGATGTGGAACTGACGGACAAGCTGCTGGCAGCGGAACGCATCCACGGCAGCTGACAGCTGTTCGTCCCCCGCGCTCCAGGGCAGTCCGGGATCCCTACGGCTGGGTTGACCTGTCCGGCGAAGGCTCGCGCTCGGCCGCGGCCGCGTGTTCCTTCTGGTGGTGGTGGATTTCGATGAGTTCGTGGTCGTGCGAGAACTCGGGCTCCTGGTCCAGCTCTTTGTTGAAGACCAGGAAGCGGTAGGCAAAGAACCGCACCACTGTGGCGACCAGGATGCCGAACACGCCGGCGAAGAACAGCAGGTTTTTGTCCGTGATCCCCAGGCCGTACTTGGCCACCGCAGTGAAGCCCGTGGAGATGCCGATTCCGATGCCGTTGATCAGGATGAACATGAGAAATTCGCGCAGGACATTGTCCTGGCGGCGGTGCCGGAACGTCCAGAACCGGTTGGCGATCCAGGAAAAGACCGTGGCTATTGATGCACCCACAAAGCGGGCCTTGGCTTCGCTGTCCGACATCGGGCCATGCATCAGGTAGTAGGTCATGCCGTTGTCGATGACGAACGCCACACCGCCGACTGCGCCGAACTTGGCCACTTCGCGCCAAAAAAGCGAGGCCAGTCCCCGGATACGATCTGCTACTGCGGTATACATGACCCTCCATGGCCGTTCAAACTGTGGGCCACCTGGCCAGAGGCCTATTTTAGCCCCCAAAACGTGGAGCCAGCCTCCCAAGGATGCACGGGGCAGCCCCACGTTACACAAAATCACCTCCCCCACCGCTGCCGGAAGCCGGGATACCGGGCGGTCTTCGGTAGGCTGGCACATGTGACTTTTCCAGTAATAGGTGTGGTTGGCGGCGGCCAACTTGCGCGAATGATGGCCCCAGCCGCAACTGCACTCGGCTTCGAACTCCGTGTCCTGGCTGAAGGCGACGACGTGTCGGCAGTAGCCGCGGTGTCCACTTCCCCGGTGGGCGACTACAAGGATCTGCAGACCCTGGTTGACTTCGCCCAGGGCCTGGACGTGCTGACGTTCGACCACGAACACGTGCCCACGGACCATCTTCGGGCCCTGCAGGAAGCAGGAGTCAACGTCCAGCCGGGGCCCGACGCCCTGGTGCACGCACAGGACAAGCTGGTGATGCGCGCCGCGATCGACCGGCTCGAACTGCCCAACCCTGCCTGGGCCTCTGTGGACGATGTGGCCGCCCTCGTCAGTTTCGGTGACGCCACCGGCTGGCCCGTGGTCCTGAAAACGCCGCGCGGCGGCTACGACGGCAAGGGCGTCCGGGTCATCAATTCGGCAGAGGAAGCAGCCGGCACCGAGGACTGGTTCCAGGCGATGAGCCCCCTCCTGGCCGAAGCCAAGGTTGAGTTCACCCGGGAACTGTCAGCGCTGGTCGCCCGGACTCCCGATGGCGAGGCCCGCGCATGGCCGGTAGTGCACACCATCCAGGTGGACGGTGTCTGCGACGAAGTGATTGCCCCTGCCCTGGATATCCACGTGGAGGTTGCCGCGGCAGCCGAGGACGCAGCCCTGCGGATCGCGGGCGAACTGGGGGTGACCGGAGTGCTGGCCGTGGAGATGTTCGAAACCCCTGGGGTCGGTGCGGGCTTCCTGATCAATGAACTGGCCATGCGCCCCCACAACACCGGGCACTGGACCCAGGACGGGGCCGTGACGAGCCAGTTCGAGCAGCACCTGCGCGCCGTCCTGAACCTGCCCCTCGGTGCAACCGATGCCCTGGCCCCGGTGACGGTCATGAAGAACTTCCTTGGCGGCGAGAACCAGGACCTGTATTCCGCGTTTCCGCTCGCGCTGGCCAGCGAACCGGCCGCCAAGGTGCACTGCTACGGCAAGTCGGTGCGTCCGGGCCGCAAGATCGGCCACGTGAACCTCGTAGGCACGTCCACTGCGGACGTCGATTCGGTCCGGCGCCGCGCTGCCATGGTGGCCAACATCATCCGCGACGGGCGGGCAGCGGCGGATGAAGCGCCACACACTTTCGAGGAGACTGCATGAGCACCCCAGCAAACCCCGCCGCCGGTGCCGCCGCAAGCCCCCTGGTGGGCCTGGTCATGGGGTCCGACTCCGACTGGCCGGTGATGGAGGCCGCTGCCGACGCCCTGGCCGAATTCGGGATCCCTTTTGAAGCTGACGTAGTCTCCGCCCACCGGATGCCGACCGAAATGATCCGATACGGGCAGACAGCCCATGAGCGCGGACTGCGGGTGATCATCGCCGGAGCCGGCGGCGCCGCCCACTTGCCGGGAATGCTGGCCAGCGTCACTCCCCTGCCGGTCATCGGTGTTCCGGTTCCCTTGAAAACACTGGACGGCATGGACTCACTGCTCTCCATTGTCCAGATGCCTGCCGGCGTGCCCGTAGCCACGGTGTCCATCGCCGGCGCGCGCAACGCCGGACTCCTGGCTGTCCGGATGCTTGCCGCGGGAACGGACGAGTTTGCCGCGTCCCTCCGCACCGACCTTTTGGACTTCGCTTCCGACCTGAACGCCGTGGCCAGCCGCAAGGGGGCCAGCCTCCGGCAGAAAGTCAGCGAAGTCTTCGCTGAAGGCAACAGCTCCCAGCGGGGCAGCCGTTAGGACCGCCGGCATGTCCAGCAGCAAAGTTCCGCAGTCGCCGTCCGACACCGCGTTGACGGACCCGGTCCGCTACCCGGTCAGCGCTTCCGCTCCGGTCCGGACCAAGCGTGCCTTCGTCCTGATCCTGCTGACGCTCCTGGTCCCGGGCAGTGCGCAACTGGTGGCGGGCGACCGCAAGCTGGGCCGGGCTGCCCTCCGCGTAACGCTCTGCGTTTGGGCTGCCCTGCTGCTGGCGGTCCTCCTGCTCGTTGCCAACCGGACAGCGCTGGTGACCATTGTCACGAACCCGTTTGCCTCGCTGGCGATCGTCATCGCACTGATGGCCCTTGCGGCGGGCTGGGCCGTCCTGTTCATCAACACCCTGCGGCTCATCCGTCCCGTGCTGCTGGCGCCGCGGACCCGGCCGGCCGTCGTCGTAACCCTGGTCCTGGCCCTGGTGGCCGGCAGCGGCTCACTCGGCTACGCGGCATACCTGCTCAACGTCAGCCGTAATGCCATCGGCAGCATCTTCTCCTCCGGCCCGGCGATCGATCCCGTGGACGGCCGCTACAACTTCCTGATGATGGGCGGCGACGCCGGCGACGACCGCACCGGAAGGCGCCCGGACAGCCTCTCCGTGCTGAGCGTGGACGCCGAAACCGGCCAGACAGCCATCATCTCAGTGCCCCGCAACCTCCAGAACGCTCAGTTCAGCGAGGATTCGCCCATGCGGTCCATTTACCCTGACGGGTACAACTGCGGCGACCAATGCCTGATCAACGCCATCAATACCGAGGTCACGAACGAGTACGCGGACCTCTACCCGGGAGTGGACGATCCGGGTGCCCAGGCAACGCTGGAGGCCGTCTCCGGAACCCTGGGCATTACCGTGCAGGCCTACGTCCTGGTGGACATGGAAGGCTTCGCAAAGCTGATCGATGCCATGGGCGGCATCAGGATCAAGGCCGGCGGTTGGGTCCCCATCAGCGGCGACGTCATCGACGAGGCAAACGGCATCCACGGCATGCCCCTCGGCTGGATCCCTGCCGGCGAACACCGGCTCAACGGCGACCTCGCCCTCTGGTACGGCCGCTCGAGGGAATTCGTGGACGACTACGCCCGGATCCAGCGCCAGCAGTGCGTCCAGCAGGCAATGCTCAAACAGCTTGACCCTGCCACGCTGCTGTCGAAGTTCGAGGACATCGCCAACGCAGGAACCAAGGTGGTGGATTCCAACATCTCCTCCTCCCAGCTGGGGAGCTTCGTGGACCTCGCCATGAAGGCGAAGGGCCAGGATATTAAGCGGCTCACCATCGGCCCGCCCGACTTCGACGCTTCCTTCTCCACCGTGCCGGACTTCGACCAGATCCACGAGCGCGTGGACGAGCTGCTGGCCTCGGCCTCGGCGCAGGACGCCCAGTCGGAAGGAGCTGCCGACGACGTCATGGTTGTCCCGGCGTCTGGCGCCGGTCCCATCCGGGCAGCAGGAGCCTCCCCGGCCATCCCGCTGGCTGCGGGCAGCGCCGTACGGCAGCCCACGCCGTCGGACTTCACCCCGGTGACCACCACGCCCGACGGCGAGCCGATCACCGAGGAGATGCTGAACCAGCTCAAGCGTGAGGGCAACGAGCAGGCCATCCGCGAACTCGTGGCCAGCAACGGCATGTGCGCGGCGCTCTAGCCCCCGCAATCAGACCTAAAGAAACGGAACCGGTTTTGTACGAGATCGACAACGTCCTCCGGGATTACGCCTGGGGTTCCACAACGGCCATCGCGGCGCTCCTGGGCCGGCCCGAATCCGGCAGGCCCGAAGCAGAACTCTGGATCGGCGCCCACCCCGATTCGCCGTCCGTGGCCCATGTGCCTGAAGACGGCAGTTCCACCCCGCTGGACGCCTTGATCGCCAAGGATCCGGAACACTTCCTGGGCGCCGAGTCCGTGTCGCGGTTTGGCCCCCGGCTGCCCTTCCTGGCAAAAATCCTCGCCGCAGCCCAGCCGCTGTCGCTGCAGGTCCACCCCAGCCTGGAACAGGCCAAGGCCGGTTTTGCCCGCGAAAACGCCGACGGCGTGGCCCCCGATGCGCCCCACCGCAACTACCGCGATGACAACCACAAGCCGGAGATGATCTTCGCGCTGACGCCATTTGAGGCCTTGTGCGGTTTCCGCCCGGTAGCCGAGACCCGGAACGTACTGCAGCGCGTCGCGTCGGCCTTTGAGGCAGTGGAGGGGCAGGTTCCCGCCCTGCTGCCTGCTCTGCTGGTGGACCTGGACGAGGCCGATGAGGGGGCGGGCCTCCGGAAGGCCTTTGAACGCCTCATTACCGGCGGACAGGCCGTGTCCGATGCCACCGCCCAGGTGGTGGCAGCGCTTCTGGCCGGCGGATCCCTTGCACCCTACGAGGCCGAGCTGGGAACGGTCATCAGCCTCAACGAGAAGTATCCGGGCAACCCCGGGGTGCTGATTTCGCTGCTCCTCAACCGGATTTCGCTGCAGCCGGGCCAGTCCGTCTACCTGCCCGCCGGTAACGTCCACGCCTACCTCCACGGGCTGGGCGTGGAGGTGATGGCATCATCGGACAACGTGCTGCGCGGCGGGCTGACACCCAAGTTCGTTGACGTGCCCGAACTCCTGCGCACCATCGATTTCCACCCGGTGGCCGTGCCGATGCTCGATGCCGAGAAGAGCGTCCTCGACCAGGAACTCTACCGCCCGCCTTTCGCGGAGTTCCAGCTTCAGCGCATTGAACTGCAGCCCGACGCCGCCCCGGTCCCGCTGGCCCAGTCAGGAGCCGCGGTGGTGATCGTGGTTGCGGGCGAAGTGTACCTGGACTCGCCGAAGGGCGACCTGCAGCTCGCGCGTGGCGGCAGCGCATTCCTCGCTGCCGCCGAAGCGCCTGTGAACGTCCACCCGGTGGCGGGCAGCACGGAGCCTGCCCTGGCGTTCGCGGTGACTACGGGCCTTTAGCGGCGGAGCACAGCACGGGCGCGGCCGGCTGCGGTTTTCGCCAGCCGGCGCGCCGCCTGGATGCCCTTCCGCGCCAGCGGCATTGCCCGGGAGTAGGCCGGGTAGAACGGCGACAGCGGCTTTTCCCAGGTTCCCAGGAGCATGTTTTCATGCTTGCCGAACTGCTTCTTGAAGTCCGAGATGCCATCGTTGAGCAGCCCGTTGAAGTCGTACCGTGAGCACCCGTCCTCGCGCATGGCCTGCAGTGCTGCCCACTTGACGCCGTAGTTCACTCGCTTCTTCTGGCCCTCCGCGGAAACGCCGCCGTAGAGCTCGAACGCAGTGGCACCGCTGCGTGCCAGCCAGACAAAGGCCAGCAGCTGCTCGCCGTCGAACGCACCAATGATGGGTGAGCCCTCTCCCAGGTTGCGGAAAATATCCCGGTAGTACTGGTCCTCGTGGATACCGAAGCCGGCCCGCTCAGCCGTCTCGTGGTAGATGCCCAGCACCTGCTCAAGCTCGGATTCGTTCTTGACCTTCCGGAACTCCACGTCGCTGCGCATGGCCTTGCGGATGTTTGCGCGGGTGGTCTTGGACATGTCCGCCATCAGCTCGTCATCAGACTTGGCGAGATCGAGGATGAGGGTGCGCGGGATGAGGACGGTGTTGGTGGTCTCGCGGAAGCCTGCTCCCGCAACGGCCCCCGCATAGGGGGAATCCCGGTCCCAGTCGGGTTCGATGCTCAAGGCAACGCCGTGGTGGCGGGACGCAGCGTGGTCGGCCAGGCTGCGAAGCACGGCCGGAGTGTCTTCCACGGAACACATCGGGCCGCGGGGAATGTAGACCAGGGCGCGGAAGGGAACCGGGAGGCGCCGGACCAGCAGCTGGGCACAGCCGATGGTGGTGCCGCCGGCTTCAAGGAGCACGCGGTCGACGGACCAGCCGTGCATTGCCTTGGTCTCGCCCCAGCCCCAGAGCTGTTGCGGATGTCCCTGGAACCGGTCTACGTGGTTATCCCAAAGGGCGCGGTCAGTACAGGGAACAACAGCTGGAATCATGGCTTAAACCCTATACCAAGGCTTTAACGCCGGAGTCCCGGAGCACAGTGCTCCGGGACTCCGGCGGTCCGGCTGGATGGCTCAGCTCTTGCGGGCGTAGCCTTCCCACTTGTCTGCGCGGTGCTCGCCGTCCACGAATCGGATGGTTCCGGACTTGGAGCGCATCACGATGGACTGGGTCAGGACCTTGTCCTTGGAGTAGCGGACACCCTTGAGGAGGTCGCCATCGGTGATTCCCGTCGCAGCGAAGTAGCAGTTGTCGCTGGAGACGAGGTCGTTGGTGGAGAGGACGCGTTCCAGGTCGTGGCCGGCGTCGATCGCCTTCTGCTTCTCTTCGTCGCTGGTGGGCCACAGCCGGCCCTGGATGACGCCGCCCAGGGACTTGATGGCGCAGGCGGCCACGATGCCTTCGGGGGTACCGCCAATCCCCATTAGGGCGTCCACGCCGGTGCCGGAGCGGGCAGCGGCGATGGCGCCGGCCACGTCACCGTCCATGATGAACTTGGTGCGCGCCCCGGCCTCGCGGATTTCCTCCACCAGCGGACGGTGCCGGTCACGGTCAAGGATCATCACGTTGAGCTGGTTGACCTTCACGCCCTTGGCCTTGGCAATCAGGTGCAGGTTCTGCTTTACCGGCAGGCGCAGGTCCACCATGTCAGCGGCTTCGGGGCCTGTAACGAGCTTCTCCATGTAGAAGACGGCCGACGGGTCGAACATGGAGCCGCGTTCTGCCACTGCCAGGACTGCCAGGGCGTTGTTGATGCCCAGTGCAGTGAGCCTGGTTCCGTCGATGGGATCGACGGCCACATCGCACTCGGGGCCCGTGCCGTCACCGACGCGTTCGCCGTTGAAGAGCATGGGGGCTTCGTCTTTTTCGCCTTCGCCGATCACCACGACGCCGTTGAAGTGGACGGTCTGCAGGAACGAGCGCATGGCGTCGACGGCGGCGCCGTCCGCCGTGTTCTTGTCGCCGAAGCCTACCCAGTGGCCGCCGGCGATCGCTGCAGCCTCGGTAACGCGGACAAGCTCGAGGGCAAGGTTGCGGTCCGGCTCATCGTTGCCCACCGCCAGGGACGGTGAGATCGTGGAGTACTTCTGGGTCATGGACGCTGGTGACACGTGAACCTCTTCTTCGAGTGGCGATCATTGAACCCGCCCGCCGGATCAGGTGGACGGTGATTCCTCTACCTCTGATCATAGTCGTGGCGCCGCCGGCCGGGCGGCGGATGACGTGGCGGCGCAATGTGCCCGCAGGGGACGTTCTGCGGCGCGAGCCGGCCGAATGGAAGTTGCCCGCCGGCATGGGCGACTATAGAGGGGTGAATGACATGCAGGAGAAGACCAGTCCCAGCCCCGAGCCAGCGGAGCCGGCGGGCGGCCCGCGGGCGGCCGGTCCTGTTGGCGAAGCTCCGGTAAAGCCTGTCATTCCGGCTGCTGCCGCCAAGCGGGCGAATGCTTCAGTCATCGGCATGATCATTGCACTGGTGGTCAGCATCGCAGCCTTCCTCCCGATCATCCTCATGAACCCGCTGCCCAAGACCGACGGCTACCGCCCCGACATCGATGTGGCGGCCGTCTCCCGCAATGCTACAGATGTGGCAGGATTCACACCCGCGGCCCCCGAGACCGGTGGCGCCTTCCGCCCCAACTACGCGCGCTGGGAGGCAGGCACGGGCAGCGGGGTCCCCACCTGGGAGGTCGGCTTCCTGACCCCCAAGGACTCATTCATCGCCCTGGTGCAGACCAGCAAAGCCAACCCCACCTGGCTGCTCCAGCAGACGCGGAACGCACCGGTGACCGGTTCCCGGAACGCCGGAGGCCAGGAATGGGAAATCCGCGACACCGGCAAGGGTGAGAAATCCTTGGTCCTTGACTACCGCGGGACCACCGTCATCCTGTCCGGCGCAGCCCAGCTGGACGAGTTTGCCACCCTGGCGGACGCCGTCGTGAAGTCCATGGAAAGCAGCCCGGCCGTCACAGTTTCACCCTTGGCCACTCCTGCACCGTAACGTAGTCGCGTGGCTACTTACCTGACTCCTGCACTTGCCTGGCGCCGTCTGCGCGAAGGAAACGAACGCTTTGTCAGCGGCGAGACGTCCCATCCCAACCAGGACGCGTCGCGCCGCTCCTCCCTCGTGGAGAACCAGCACCCCTTTGCGGTGATCTTTGGCTGCTCCGATTCCCGCCTCGCGGCCGAGATCATCTTTGACGTCGGGCTCGGTGACGTTTTCGTGGTGCGCACGGCCGGCCAGGTGATCGATGATGCCGTCCTCGGTTCCCTCGAGTACAGCGTGGGGGTGCTGGGAGTGCCGCTGATCGTCATCCTCGGCCACGACAGCTGCGGCGCCGTCAGCGCCACCAAGTCGGCCGTGGAGACGGGCCAGATGCCCGCCGGCTTCATCCGCGACCTGGTGGAGCGCATCACGCCTTCCGTGCTGACCTCCCTCCGGAACGACGAAACCGAGGTCAATGACATGGTGGTGGAGCACGTCAAGCAGACCTCGCAGCGGCTGGCGGACAGCTCGCGTGTGATTTCGGACGCAATCGAGGAAGGCCGGACGGCAGTCATCGGTCTTTCGTACAGCCTGGCAGAGGGCCGTGCGAACCTAGTTTCGGGAATCGGCGAGCTCTAGAAGGCCTCCGCACGGGGCCCGGCAAGGGCCCCGTAGCATGCTCTTCACGGTTTTCGATCGGGTGGCTGGTCGCCATAAGCTAGCCCCATGACTTCCACTGAAGAGTTCCGCATTGAACATGACACGATGGGCGAAGTCCGCGTCCCCGTGAACGCACTGTACCGCGCGCAGACGCAGCGGGCAGTGGAGAACTTCCCGATTTCCGGCAAGACCCTGGAACGCACCCACATCGAGGCGCTGGCCCGGGTCAAGAAGGCTGCCGCCCAGGCCAACGCTGAACTGGGTGTGCTCGACGGCGAGCTGGCCAAGGCGATCGCAGACGCCGCTGACGAGGTTGCTGCCGGCAAGTACGACGGCGACTTCCCCATCGATGTTTTCCAGACCGGTTCCGGCACCTCCTCGAACATGAACACGAACGAGGTCCTCGCCGAGCTGGCCACCCGCGCCCTGAAGGCCGCCGGCAGCGACAAGGTTGTCCACCCGAACGACCACGTCAACGCCTCGCAGTCCTCCAACGACGTGTTCCCCACCTCCGTGCACGTTGCGGCTACCTCCGCGCTGATCAATGACCTGATCCCCGCGCTGGGCTACCTGGCCGAGTCGCTGGAGCGCAAGGCCGTTGAGTTCAAGGACGTGGTGAAGTCCGGCCGCACGCACCTCATGGACGCCACGCCCGTAACCCTGGGACAGGAGTTCGGCGGCTACGCGGCACAGGTCCGCTACGGCATCGAGCGCATCAACGCCGCCCTCCCCCGCGTTGCCGAGGTTCCGCTGGGCGGCACCGCCGTGGGCACCGGCATCAACACCCCCGCCGGGTTCCCGGAGCGGGTCATTGAACTGCTCGCCACGGACACGGGGCTGCCCCTCACGGAGGCACGCGACCACTTCGAGGCACAGGCCAACCGCGACGGCCTGATCGAGGCGTCCAGCCAGCTGCGCAACATCGCCATCTCGTTCATGAAGATCAACAACGACCTGCGCTGGATGGGCTCCGGCCCCAACACCGGCCTGGGCGAGATCGCCATCCCCGACCTGCAGCCCGGTTCCTCGATCATGCCCGGCAAGGTCAACCCGGTGATCTGCGAGGCGTCCATCATGGTGGCCGCGCAGGTCATCGGCAACGACACCGCCATCGCCTGGTCCGGCACCAACGGAGCCTTCGAGCTGAACGTCGGGATCCCGGTCATGGCCGCCAACCTGCTGGAGTCCATCCGCCTGCTGGCCAACACCAGCCGCGTCATGGCGGACAAGATGATTGACGGCATCACCGCCAACGTGGAACGCGCCCGCTTCCTGGCGGAGGCCTCGCCGTCCATCGTCACCCCGCTGAACAAGTACATCGGCTACGAGAACGCCGCCAAGATCGCCAAGACGGCCGTCGCGGAGGGCCTGACCATCCGCCAGGCCACCGAGAAGCTCGGCTTCGTCGGAGACGGCGAAGGCAAGGTCTCCGAGGCTGACCTGGACAAGGCACTGGACGTCACCACCATGACGGCACCGGCCCACAAGGCATAGAGCCGCACCGCCTCCGGAACGCCCGACGGCGGCCGGTCACCTTTCGAACGGAAGGTGACCGGCCGCCGTCGTACTCTAAGGAGTTTTTGTCCAGCTATGGCGCCTTAGCAGCCCTTAAACCCTCCATTTCTGGACAAAAATTCTTGGGGCAGGGCATACGGACAGCCTATCCAGCGTGGGCCTTCAGGCAGGCAGGAGCATGGCGACGGCGGTCCCGGCCAGCATGAAGGGACCAAACGGAATGGACGACTTCAGTGTCCCCCGCCGGGCCGCCAGGAGCGCAACAGACCAAAGCGCGCCGAGCAGGAACGCCAGGAAAGTCCCGGCGAACACATGCCCCCAGCCGAGGTAGCCGAGGTACATCCCCAGCACCCCGGCCAGTTTCACGTCGCCAAAGCCCATGCCTGGCGGGTAGGCAAAGCGGAGCACAAAGTAGAAGAGCCACAGCACGGCCGCGCCGGCCAGCACCCGGAGCGCCGGCACGGCAAACAAGGCGGCACCAAGGTTGCCGCCAGCCGGGGCGGCGGCGCCGGCAATGGCGGCAGCCAGGAGCAGGATGCCGGCCACGGCATAAGACGGGAAGACAATCCGGTTGGGCAGCAGGTGGTGCCGGACGTCGATTACTGTCAGCCGGACAGCCATCACCGCGAAGTACAGGCACGCCGCGAGCACCAGCCAAAAGGCAGCCGGCATGTGCTGCCACAGATCCCCCAGACGACCAATCACCCCTCGGATGCTACTGGAATTCCCGTGGCGGCCGCACCGTGCCCGCGTAAACTGTGCATATGGCGACATGGGATTCCCGGCACCGGCCGGATCCGGACCGACGCGCATCATCCGCAGACCCAATCGCCACGTTCCGCAACCTGTGCCGGTCCTCGCCCTGGAAGTGGCAGTCCCTGCGCTTTGAGTACTGGGACGAACCCTTCACGGAGGCCCCGTCGCCCACTGCTCCCCTCGTGCGGGCCTGGCTTCGCCGGCCCGGTGCCCTCCGCCTCGAAAGCCCTGACGGACTGGTCCTCCACAGCACCACCGGAATCAACGATTCCCGTGACGGCCTCTACGTCAGCTCCACCCGGAAATCGTGGCTGCTGCCGCCGCAGCTGGTCACGCCGGTTTACGACGGCTCCGGCCTGGTCAAACGCCGGCCCGAAGCCGCCTATGGGGAACCGGGATTCGGCAACGGCCGCTTCTCCGCCGCCCTGGATCCAGTTGAACTTGCGGGCAACTCCCCCGTTCCCCTTGAGTTTCCGGGCAGCAACGCCGTGCTGGTTGAGGAGCACCGTGCGGTTGAACACGAAGGCAGACCAGCGCTGGAGGCCGTGGTAACCCCCACTCCGGCCTACCACCCGGCGGATCCTGCTGCGCCTCTCTGCCTTGCCGGGCGCAACCGTATCCGGGTGGACCTGGGAACCGGGGTTTGCGTTGCCAGCCAATCCCTGGAACCCTCCACCGGAGAATACGGCCATTGGCTGCGGATCCTTGCCGTGGACGAATACATGCTCGATGACCTGTTCCTGGCCGAATCCATGAACCTAACGGACGTGCGGCGGCACATCAGCTGGGACATTCCCGCCTGATGTGACAAGACCCCGCGATGCTGATCCGCTAGGCTTCGCTGATGACTACGCTGGGCTCCGTTTGGCCACTTTTCGACCTCAAGCTGACCACCCCGCGGCTGGAACTCCGCCCCATCCGGGACGGGGACATTCCCGCCGCCGTCGACGCCGCACGCAGCGGTATCCATGAGACCGGGAAGAGTCCGTTCAGCACTCCCTGGACCGAGGTTCCCGGGGAGGAGCTGGGCTCCAACATGGCCCGCTGGTACTGGCGCTGCCGGGCAGAGTGCAGCCCCGAGTCCTGGATGATTCTCCTGGGCATTTGGCACGAGGGTGAGTTCATCGGCTGCCAGGACGTGGGGGCCAAGGATTTCGCCGCCCTCAAGACCGTCACCACCGGATCGTGGCTGAAGCAGTCCGTCCAGGGCCGCGGCCTTGGCAAGGAGATGCGCGCCGCCGTCGTCCTGTGGGCCTTTGACTGGTTGGACGCCGACGTGGCCGAATCCGAGGCGGCAGTCTGGAACAAGGCCTCCCTCGGCGTCTCCCGCAGCCTCGGTTACGAGCTCAACGGAACCACCCGCAAGGCCTGGGGCACCAAGGTGGAAACAGTCCAACACGTCCGCCTCACCGCGGAAAACTTCAAGAGGCCGGACTGGCAGCTACAGGTAGAAGGCCACGAAACCGCGGCGAAGTTCCTGAAGGTGACTTGACCACGAGACGGGTTACGGTCCTTCTCGTAGGAGCGCATCGCAGCGCATCGGCACCGGGAGGTCGCTCAGCGACCGGACGGTGCCCTATGCGTTGTGTCTAAGCGACGGAGAAGGGCCGTGGCCCGGCGAACCGGACCACGGCCCCTGGCTTAGGTGATTCAGCCCTCGAGCAGTTCTGTTACCAGGGCGGCGATCGGGGACCTTTCGGAGCGGGTCAGGGTGACGTGGCCGAAGAGCGGGTGGCCCTTCAGGGTTTCGACGACGGCGGCGATTCCGTCGTGCCGCCCGACGCGGAGGTTGTCGCGCTGGGCGACGTCGTGGGTGAGGACAATCTTCGAGTTCTGGCCCATGCGGCTCATGACGGTCAGCAGGACGTTCTTCTCGAGCGACTGGGCTTCGTCCACAATCACGAAGGCGTCGTGCAGGGAGCGTCCGCGGATGTGGGTGAGCGGCATGACCTCGAGCATTCCGCGGTCCATGACCTCCTCCACTACTTCCTGGCTGACCAGCGCGCCGAGGGTATCAAAGACCGCCTGGGCCCATGGGTTCATCTTCTCGGACTCGGAACCGGGCAGGTAGCCAAGTTCCTGGCCGCCGACGGCGTAGAGGGGGCGGAAGACGATCACCTTCCGGTGCTCGCGGCGCTCCAGCACCGCTTCGAGGCCTGCGCAGAGGGCAAGGGCTGATTTGCCGGTGCCGGCACGGCCGCCGATGGACACGATGCCGACGGCGGGATCCATCAGCATGTCGATGGCCAGGCGCTGCTCCGCGGACCTGCCGTGGAGGCCGAAGACGTCACGGTCGCCCTTGACCAGGCGGACCTGCTTGTCCGGTCCCACCCGGCCCAGCGCGGAGCCGCGGTTGGACAGCAGCACCAGGCCGGTGTTGACCGGCATCTCGGCTGCCGCGGGGATGAAGACGGGCTCGTGGCCGTAAAGGGTGGAGATTTCCTGCTCGTTGGCTTCAACCTCGGCGACGCCGGTCCAGCCGGAGTCCTTCACCAGCTCGTTGCGGTATTCGTCGGCAGTAAGGCCCATCGCAGAGGCCTTGACCCGCATCGGCAGGTCTTTGGACACCACCGTGACGTCCCGGCCTTCGTTGGAGAGGTTCTTCGCCACCGCAAGGATCCGGCTGTCGTTGTCCCCGCTGCGGAAGCCCATCGGCAGCACCTCGGACGAGATGTGGTTCAGCTCCACCATGAGGGTTCCGCCGTCGTCACCGATGGGGATTGGCTGGTTCAGTCCGCCGTGTTTGACGCGGAGGTCATCGAGGAGCCGGAGGGCCTTGCGGGCGAAGTAGCCAAGTTCGGGGTCGTGCCTTTTGGCTTCAAGCTCGGTGATGACCACCACCGGGACGATGACTTCGTGTTCGGCAAAGCGAAGCAGGGCGCGCGGGTCGGACAAGAGGACGGACGTGTCGATCACGAACGTGTGGATGAGGGCTTCCCTTCCGGAGACGGCAAAACCGGCCGCAGCGTCCGTTGCTGCGCCGGTTTGTGTAGTGGCTCGCGTGGCGCGAGAGGTAGCTTTCTCTCCCTGGTCGAAAAGGACCTCGGGCAGTTGTTCAGAAGTAGCCACATCGACTCCAGCCCCGGGCAAGCCCGGAATTGTTATTGGTGAGGCGGCTCGGCCACGAGGCCGGGTCCGGCCTCCCATACAACCGGTGCGATGTTTCGCTCCATGTACTGGCCTCCCCGATCAGCCGGCGGTTTTGCCTGCTGATGGATATAACGTAAATCCACTCCAGGTAATTTCCGCAACCATTACGCGGCGATTCCTGTTGCACCGGCATGAACTCCCCGTGAACCGGAGATGTCAGGTCCCGAAGCGACGCTGCCGGCCCGCGTAATCGCGGAGGGCCCGCAGGAAGTCCACCTTGCGGAAGGCGGGCCAGAGCGCCTCGCAGAAATAGAACTCGCTGTACGCGCTCTGCCACATCAGGAACCCTGAGAGCCTTTGTTCGCCGGAGGTGCGGATCACCAGGTCCGGGTCGGGCTGGCCCCGGGTGTAGAGAAAGCGGGAAATGTCATCCACACAGAGTTCATCCGCGAGCCGGGAAATGTCGGTGCCCTTGGCCACGGCGTCATGCAGGAGTTCGCGGACCGCGTCCACGATTTCCCGCCGCCCGCCGTAGCCAACAGCCACGTTGACGTGGATCTTCTCCCGGATGGGCGTCCGCGCAGTCAGCTTGTTGAGCCGCTCGGCGAGGTAGCCGGGGAGCAGCTCCGGGGCACCCATCGCATGGACAGAGATGTTGGCATCCTCGTCCAGCCGGTCCAAGGTGTTGGCAATGATGCCCATCAGGAGGTCCAGCTCTTCGCTGGACCGGTTCATGTTGTCCGTGGACAGCATGTAGAGGGTGACCACCTTGACCCCGAGTTCCTGGCACCAGCCCAGGAACTCGTGGATCTTGTCTGCGCCGGCCTGGTGGCCCTGGCTGGTGGGGGCGTTGAACTGCTTTGCCCAGCGCCTGTTGCCGTCAACCATGACGCCGATATGGCGGGGAATGCGGTCGCGGGGCAGGTCCTTGAGGAGCCGCCGCTCGTAGAAGCCGTAAAGGAACCCGGGCAACTCCACGCGTCGACTCACCTGACTTCCTCGCTGTACGTACTTGCACATCCTAGGCTACCGCCCGCGGAATGGCGGGAAGTCCGGCTGGTGCCGGCGGCAGCCCGCCGTCGTATTACCCGCGAGTAACTTACCGGACCGTAGATTATTCTTGGAGGATGAACAGCGACTCCCCCGATGCCCCGCACCTGCCCCAACCACAGGGCGGAAACGCGGCGGAAGGCACCGGGCAGGACGCCCTCGACGAGGCGGCCGTGCGGCTGGCAGAGCTGTTAATGATCAAGCCGAAATGGCGTGGCTGGATCCACGCCGTGACCGCTCCGCTGGCCCTTGCGGCAGGCATTGTGCTGGTGGCCCTTGCACCCACCGCGGACCGAAAAATCACGTCGGCCATCTACGCGGCCACCGGCGTGCTGTTGTTCGGTGTCAGCGCCGTGTACCACCGCGGCAACTGGTCCCCGGCCGTAAAGATGGTGCTGAAGCGGCTCGACCACACCAACATCATGCTCGTCATCGCCGGCAGTTATACGCCGCTGGCCTGGACCCTCCTGGAGCGGCAGCAGGCTGTTCTCCTGCTATGGGTCATCTGGTCCGGTGCCATCCTCGGGGTGCTCTTCCGGCTGCTGTGGACTGATGCCCCGCGCTGGCTGTATGTACCGATCTACATAGCCCTGGGCTGCGGTTCCCTCGTCTACCTGCCGCAGTTCTTCCAGTCCAGCATTCCGGCCGCCGTGCTGATCTGCGTGGGGGGCGTCCTGTACATCACCGGGGCGGTGTTCTATGCCCTGAAGAAGCCGAACTTCAGCTACCACCACTTCGGCTTCCACGAACTGTTCCACGCTTTCACGGTCTTCGCCTTCGCGGCCCACTTCACGGCTATCGCCCTGGCCGTCCTCGGGTAACGTCCTTCGAGCGGGCTGCGCGCCTAGTCCTGCGGACGGGACTGGCCGGGGGCAATGCCGTTGCCATCGCCGTCGGACTGCCTGGGAGCGGATTCCAGCCCGTCCTGCGCGTCAGCCGCCGCCACATCCGCAGCTGCGGCGGCTGCCAGGCGGTCCTCTTCCACCTGCGCGCGGTAGCGGACCCGGCGGATCCGCCGGACCATGTCCACGATCAGCAGGGCGGTGGCCACCACGAAGAAAGCGGTCATGATGAAGCCCAGGAGGCCCGGCGTCACCTGGTCCTCAGAGATGCCTTCCCGCAGCGTGGGGGTGGGCAGCGGTGTGGGGGTGGTGGCCAGACTGAGGAGCAGATGATGCACGTTTGAACCTTCTGTGGAACGGGTGGCAGCGGATGGCGCGGCCGGAGGACCCGCTTATCTTCTACGCGGCATAGAAATTGCCTGCCGCTACTATCTTAGCCCTGCGAACAGGTCCTTCTCCGGGAGCTCGGAAGGCACCCGGGAATGGATGAGCGAGTAGTCCTCCCACGGCCAGGCCCGCCGCTGCATCTCCGCAGACACGGCAAAAAAGAACCCCAGCGGATCCACCTGCGTCCGGTGCGCACGCAGGGCGTCGTCGCGCACCTCGAAGAAATCCCCGCAATCGATCTGCGTGGTGGTCGGATGCGGTGCCGGCGGCGGCGTGTGCCCCTCGGCGTCGGACTCCAGCCAGGCGGCCAACCGCTCGGCATACGGAGACTGCAGGCCGGCCTCCTCCAGCGCGAAGTGCAATGCCCGGAAACGCTCCGGGCTGAAAGCCCTGTCGTAGTAGAGCTTGCTGGGCTCCCAGGGCTCCCCTGCATCGGGATAGCGCTCAGGGTCACCTGCAGCCTCGAAGGCTTCGACTGCCACCCGGTGGGCCATGATGTGGTCCGGATGGGGATATCCGCCGTTCTCGTCGTAGCTCAGGATGACGTGCGGCTTGAAGGAGCGCACCAGCCGCACCAGGGGCGCCGCGGCCCGGTGCAGCGGCAGCGTTGCAAAGGCCCCCGCTGGCAACGGCGGCAGTGGGTCCCCCTCGGGAAGCCCGGAATCCACGAACCCCAGCCATCGCTGCCTGATTCCCAGGATTTTGGCGGCGCTCTCCATTTCAAGGCGCCTGGCTCCAGCCATATCCCGCTTGGGGTGCGGTTCGCCTTCCACCGCAGGGTTCTGGATGTCCCCGCGGGAACCGTCCGTGCACGTGGCCACCATGACATCCACGCCGGAGGCGGCGTACTTGGCCATCGTCGCAGCGCCCTTGCTGGATTCGTCATCCGGGTGGGCATGGACTGCAAGCAGCCGTAGCGGTGCCGGGGAGTTGCTGGACGCTGTCATGGAGGGACGGCTCCTCATTCATCTTTGGTTATGGCTGATTCAACGGCGGCGGGCCGCTGCCTCCCACTGGTGCAGGACCGGCACCGGCGGAATGGGCACTAAACTGGACGGGTGACTTCCCCGGACCAGCCGGCCCCATCCGCGCCCGCAGACACTAGCCTAGCCAATCGCTATGGTGCTAAAAAGCGCGGGATTTCCGCCGCCGCCAAGCGGACCATAGCCGGGATGGCACTGGCCGGCGGCATCGGCTTCATGGCATGGGTCTCCACGTCCAATTCCCTGACCGATATCTCGTTCAAGGACATCGGCTACAGCACCCCTGACGGCACGCTGGCCGAGGTGGACTTCCAAGTGACCCGGGAACCGGGAACAGCCGTGCAGTGCGCCGTCAAGGCGCTTGATTCCAAGTTCGCCATAGTGGGCTGGAAAGTAGTGGACATCCCGGCCGATGCCCGGGAAGGAGCGGCCGACGGCGGCAGGACAGTGACGCAGCGCGTGGCCGTCCGCACCGAATCGCCTTCCGTGTCCGGCGTGGTGGACGATTGCTGGATAGCAGACAAAGCGGGTTAGCGGATGTGACGTGCGCCGCTCCCCTGTTGGGATAAGTCCACAGGATTGACTACAATGGAGCAATACCTTCACCCCGCTGAGCTGGTTACTGTTCCACAAGTGGCCACTGTGGCGGGGTCTTTTGCATGTAGGACCATTAGAGGAGAAGTCCGTGTCTACCACCAACAGCGCAGCTGCAGCCTGGCTTACCCAGGAAGCTTTTGACCGCCTGAAGGCAGAGCTGGACCACCTTTCCGGCCCTGGCCGGGCGGAAATTGTCCAGAAGATCGATGCAGCCCGGCAAGAGGGGGACCTCAAGGAGAACGGCGGCTACCACGCCGCCAAGGAGGAGCAGGGCAAGATTGAGGCCCGCATCCGCCAGCTCACGGTCCTGCTCCGCGATGCCCACGTGGGCGAGTCTCCCGCTGACGATGGAATCGTTGAGCCCGGCATGATCGTCGTCGCCAGGATCGCCGGCGACGAGGAGACCTTCCTGCTCGGTTCCCGTGAAATTGCCGGCGATTCCGACCTGGACGTGTTCAGTGAGAAGTCTCCGCTGGGAGCTGCCATCCTCGGGCATAAGGAAGGCGAGACGCTCAGCTACACGGCACCGAACGGCAAGGACATCAAGGTGGAAATCCTGTCCGCCAAGCCGTACGTGGCCTAGTTCCAGACGCACTGAAAGCGCCGGCACCCGCAAAGGGGGCCGGCGCTTTTGCGTTCTATCCCCCAGCCGGTCAGGTTCAGCGGGGCGTCCGCGTCCGCAGCAGCAGCGCCGCCACCAGTCCCCCGGCCGCGCCGCCCAGGTGAGCCTGCCACGAGACGAATCCGGAAACGATGGGCAGGATCCCGAGCAGGATGCTCCCGTATCCCATGAAAAGAACCACGGCCAGGAGGATCTGGCGCCAGCTGCCGTTGAAGAAACCCCGTACCAGGAGGAAGGAGAACAAGCCGAAAACCAGGCCGGATGAGCCCACCGTGATGCCGCCGTCGCCGATCAGCCAGACCGTGAGGCCGGACCCCAGCCAGCTGAAGGCCAAGGCAGTCATGAACACCCGGAGCCCGGAGAGGAACACCAGGAAGCCGAAAATGATCAGCGGCAGGCTGTTGGAGAGCAGATGGCTCAGGTTCGCGTGCAGGAGCGGGAAGGTGAAGATGTCCAGCAGCCCGTCAGCGCTGCGGGGCCGGAGCCCGAACGTCGCGTTGAGCGAGCGGAGCATCACCATGTTGAAGAGCTCGATGACAAAGAGCAGGACCACGAAAGCACCAAGGACCAGCAAGCCGCCCTTAGCCCTTGCCGCCACGGTCTGGCGCTGCCTGATGCCCCCATCCCCGGTTAGCCCTTCCACGGCACCTCCTAGTGCACCACGATCGGCTGGAAGCCTTCGGCGCGGAGGGCGCTGAGGACCTGGGCGCCGTGCTCGTGGCCTTTGGTCTCCAGGTTCACCGTGATGGAGACGTCTCCCATGCTGATGGAGCCGCCCACCCGGGTGTGGTCCAGGCCGGTCACATTGGCATCGTTTTCGGCGATGATCCTGGCGATGGTGGCCAGTGAGCCCGGCCTGTCGTCCAGCATCATCCGGACAGTCATGTAGCGTCCCGCCGCCGAGAGGCCGCGCTGGATCACCTTCAGCATCAACATGGGATCGATATTGCCGCCGGACAGGACCACGGCCGTGGTTCCCGGGTTCTCGATTTTCCCGTCCATCAGCGCGGCGACGCCCACGGCGCCGGCGGGCTCCACCACCATCTTGGCCCGCTCCAGCAGGAAGATCAGGGCCCGGGCCAGCGAGTCTTCGCTGACGGTGACCACGTCATCCACCAGCTCCCGGATGATGCTGAACGGCAACTGGCCGGGGCGGCCCACGGCGATGCCGTCAGCCATGGTGGACACTTTTTTCAGGGGCACCAGGGCGTCGGCGGCGAGCGACGGCGGGTAGGCGGCTGCGTTTTCGGCCTGCACACCGATGATGCGGATCTCCCGGCCCAGCTCCTTTGCCCGGGCTTTGATGGCCACGGCAACACCGGCCAAAAGCCCGCCCCCACCAACGCCCATCAGCACGGTGTCCACGTTGGGCACCTGTTCGAGGATCTCAAGGCCGAGCGTGCCCTGGCCTGCAACGACGTCGACGTTATCGAAGGGGTGGACGAACACGGTGCCCGTCTCATTGCTGTACCGCTGGGCTTCTGCGAGCGCTTCGTCGACGTTGTGCCCGTGCAGGATAACTTCCGCGCCGTGGCTGCGGGTGGCTGCCAGCTTGGGCAGCGCCACGCCGAGCGGCATGTAGATGCGGGCCTTGATTCCAAGGCTCTTGGCAGCCACTGCCACGCCCTGGGCGTGGTTGCCTGCCGAGGCCGCCACCACGCCGCGCTTTTTCTCTTCCGGGGACAGCCTGGCCATCCGCACATAGGCTCCGCGGACCTTGAACGATCCTGCCCGCTGGAGGTTTTCGCACTTGAAGTAGACGTCGCCGCCAACCATTGTTCCCAGCGCCCGCGACGATTCAACAGGAGTGCGCGCAATAATCCCGTCAAGCAGCTTCTGCGCCTCCAGGACATCGTCCAGTGTGACGGGAAGGGTTTCAAGGATATTCACGGACTATTCTCCTCTGGATTCGTCCCCGGGGCCCGGCTTGGGAAAGCTGCGGACATCGGGATCTTCTGCTGTGGTGCCGGCTGCGGCGTTCCTGCCGTGCCAGCGCACTGCAGGCCGGGCAACATCCTTGATGGTGTTGTCCGCCGGGGCGCCGGCCGCCAGCGGCGTTACCGGCACCTGTTCATGTTCCCACGTTCTGGCGGCAATGTAGCGAATGGCCGAATTTGCGACGGCGAGAATGGGTACCGAGAACAGGGCACCCGGGATGCCGGCGAGGTATGAGCCGGCAGCGACGGTGAGGATGACGGCCACCGGATGCAGCGCCACGGCCTTGCCCATGACCAGGGGCTGCAGGATATGGCTTTCGAGCTGCTGGACCAGCAGGACGATGCCCAGCATGATGAGGGCGTTCACCGGCCCGTTGGCCACCAGCGCGAGCAGCACGGCGATGGCGCCGGTCACCAGGGCACCCACCACGGGGATGAAGGAGCCGATGAAGACCAGCACCGCCAGCGGCAGCGCAAGGGGAACTCCGATGATTGCTGCTCCCACCCCGATGCCCACCGCGTCAACGAACGCAACGAACATCTGGATCCGGGCATAGCTGACCATGGAAGTCCAGCCCTTGCGTCCGGCGCCGAAGGCGGCCGCGCGCGCCTTCCTGGGGAGGAGCCGCACCAGGAATACCCAAATCCTGTCGCCCTCCAGCAGGAAGAAAATCAGGATGAAGAGGGCCAGGACCAGGCCTGCGGCAAAGTGGCCCGCAGTGCTGCCGAAGGAGAGCGCGCCGCTGACAATGCTGCTGGTGTTGTCCTGCAGGGCTGCAGTGGCTTCCTTCAGGTACTGGTCCATCTGGTCCGCCGTCAGGTGGAGCGGTCCGTCCGCCAGCCAGTCCTGGATCTTCTTGACCCCGGCCAGCGATTCCGACCAGAGTTCTCCGAAACCCACCCAGAGCTGCCTGCCCACCAGTGCCAGCGCACCGGCGATGAGTCCGATGAAGCCGAGCACGGTCATGGCCACTGCCAGTCCGGCGGGCACCCGGTAGCTCTTGAGCCAGCCCACCACCGGGTTGAGGAGCCCTGCGAGGAGCGCGGCCACCAGGACGGGAATGATCAGGAAGCTGATGTGGCTCAGCAGCCACACCAGGGCACCGCCAACCAGGAGGATCAGGCCCAGCCGCCATGCCCATGACGCCGCGATACGGATTCCGTAGGGAATGTCCCGGTCCAGCTCCCGGTCAGCGAGAACCCGCAGCGTCGGTGGTGCTGGAACGGGTTTTTGCTGTACGGAGGCTGGGCTTGAAGGCGGTACGGCATCCCCGGTTGGCGTCATAGCCTAATACTTCCGCAGCGGTGCCCTAATGGGAAACTGCTAGCCGTCCCCGCCTGCGCTGTAGTCGATCCCCCACTCGATGGTGAAGGCCTCGCCTGGCGCCAACCAGCGGAGTCCGTCGCCGGAGTTGAAGGCGTTTGCCGGTCCGGTCATTGGCTCCACTGCGACGGCCCGGCTGCGGCCGGGGTAGACCGTGCTGACGTAGACGTGCACGTACTGGCAGGATTGGTCCTGCCACAGGGTTACCTTCCTGCCGTCGGACGCCGCCAGGACGTGCCGCGCCCTTCCTTCCTCGAATGCCAGGCCGGTAAGGGCTACATCAACGCTGAGTGAGGCGAAGGATGCGCCGGACCGGAAATCCGTGGGCCCCTCCACAGGCGCGGAGCTTCGCGGGATCTGGCGCTCGTCGGCCACGAGCTGTGTGTCAGCCTTGACCGTGAGCACGAGGTCCTCAACCGGCGTATCGCCAAGCCGCAGGTACGGGTGGGCGCCCAACACGAAGGGCGCAGGCGACTTTGCATCATTGGCCAGCGTCTGCCGGACCACCAGCCCGAGGTCCTCGGTCAGGAGGTACTGGACCCGGTGGCGCAGCAGGAAGGGGTAGCCGTGCTGCGGAAAGATCGTTGCCTCCAGGGTCACCGAGTACTCCGACTCGTCCACCAGTGAATAAGAGGAGTTGCGCAGCAGGCCATGGCTGGCGTTGTTCCGGGCGACCTCCGTGATGTCAAGCTGCTGTTTCTTGCCGTCAAGGAGCCAGACGCCACCCTCGATCCTGTTGGCCCACGGCGCCAGGGTGATGCCTGCTCCTCCGGGCGGGATTTGGTCGTCGCCGTACGTCTCGGTGAGGAGCACCCCTCCCCTGATGAAGGAGCGCAGGCCGGCGGCGAGCTCGGTGACCACTGCGAGCGCGTCGCCGCGCCGCAGTTCGTACTGCCGGCCGGTGGCATACGCGCGGGTACCGGAAGGGGCGGGGGTGTCCTGGCGGGAAGGCAAAGTCATTCGCTTACGGTACCCCGGCCGAGGACGCCGTTCCAGCGCCGCTTGTTATCTTTTGTTGTTAACTATTCATTTTTGAGCGATCGTGCGATCCTCTTAACTATGACAGGGATCACCAGTACCAGACTCTCCGACGGGCGGGAGCTCATCTATTTCGACGACGCCGGCACTACTGTTTCGCGCGCAGCCGAACTGACCATGGACCACCGAGGCCTTCCTCCCCGGGGTGAGCCGGGCGAGGTCCGGTTCGATGCCCTGACCAACGAGTGGGTGGCAGTCGCAGCCCACCGCCAGACCCGGACCCATCTCCCGCCGGCAGACCAGTGCCCCATCTGCCCCACCACCGGCAGCAACCCCTCGGAAATACCGGCCGCGGACTACGATGTGGTGGTTTTCGAGAACCGCTTTCCCTCCCTCGGACCGGCGCTGGGCCCCGTTCCGGAGGATGCAGTATGGGGAACGAAAGGTCCGGCGTACGGCCGCTGCGAGGTAGTGTCCTTCACTCCGGAGCACACCGGGTCCTTCAGCGGACTCAGCCGGACCCGCTCCCGCACCGTTATTGAGGCCTGGGCACAACGGACCGCCGCCCTCAGCGCCCTGCCCGGGATCCAGCAGGTGTTCCCGTTCGAGAACCGCGGCGCGGACATCGGCGTCACCCTGCACCATCCACACGGGCAGATCTACGCCTACCCGTACGTAACACCCCGCGCCGCCGTGATGGGCACCGCAGCGCAGGAATTTCATGACGCCCGTGACGGCCGGGAGACCCTGACCGGATCCCTGCTGCGTGCTGAGCGGGAGGACGGGAGCAGGATGGTGATGGAAGGCGAAAACTTCAGTGCCTACGTCCCCTTTGCTGCCCGGTGGCCGCTTGAGATCCACGTGGTTCCGCACCGCCATGTTCCGGACCTCGCGGCGCTGAGCGGCGAAGAGAAGGACGAACTAGCGGAGGTCTACCTGGATCTGCTCAAACGCGTGGACGCCCTGTATCCCACCCCCACCCCGTACATCTCGGCCTGGCACCAGGCCCCGTTGGATCCTGTCCTGCGGCCCGCGGGCTACCTGCACCTTCAGCTGACGTCACCCCGCCGCGCTGCGGATAAGCTGAAATACCTTGCCGGGTCCGAGGCCGCCATGGGTGCGTTCATCAACGACACCACCCCGGAAAGCGTGGCAGAGCGCCTGCGTTCGGTCAGCGTTCCGGGGTCGCCCACGTCGCCGGCCCTGGCCGGCATGTCTGAAGGAGCCCCCGCTTGAGCACCGCACCCGATCCCGCCACCGCGCCAGCCCTTGCCCCGGCAGGGGACCTGGCTACCCGTTTCACCCAAGAGTTCGGGAGCGCTCCCGCCGGCATCTGGCAGGCGCCCGGCCGCGTGAACCTCATCGGTGAACACACGGACTACAACGAGGGCTTCGTCCTGCCCTTCGCCATCGACAGGACAGCCCGCGTGGCCGTCGGAGTCCGCGCGGACTCAACTGTCCGGCTGCTATCGACCTACGGCGACCAGGGCGTCGTAGCCACCGCGCTTGAGTCCCTTGAGCCGGGGTCGGCCAAGGGCTGGACGAAGTACCCGCTCGGCGTCATGTGGGTCCTGCGCCGGCGCGGCATCGACGTCCCGGGAGTCGACCTGCTGTTGGATTCAGACGTCCCCCTGGGGGCCGGCCTGTCGTCGTCGCACGCTATTGAATGCGCCGTCATTACGGCGCTGAACGACCTGACCGGTGCCGGCCTGGAAGCACAGGACATGGTCCTGGCCACCCAGCAGGCGGAGAACGACTTTGTGGGAGCCCCCACCGGCATCATGGACCAGTCCGCCTCGCTGCGCGGCGCCCGCGGAAACGCCGTGTTCCTGGACTGCCGGGACCAGAACGCCAGCCTTGTTCCGTTCGAGACGGAACCCGCCGGGCTGGTGCTGCTGGTCATCGACACCAAGGTGTCGCACTCGCATGCCGACGGCGGATACGCCTCCCGGCGGGCATCATGCGAACTGGGCGCTGAAGTGCTGGGGGTCAAAGCGCTGCGCGACGTGCAGGTGGGTGACCTGGAGGAGGCTGGCGGGTTGCTGGACGAGGTGACGTTCCGGCGCGTCCGGCACGTGGTCACCGAAAACGACCGGGTGCTGCAGACCGTTGAACTCCTCGCCGACCGGGGGCCCGCTGCCATTGGTCATCTGCTGGACGCCAGCCATGCGTCGATGCGCGATGACTTCGAGATCTCCTGTCCGGAACTTGACCTCGCCGTGGATACCTCGCGGGCGGCCGGCGCCATCGGCGCCCGGATGACCGGCGGTGGATTCGGCGGTGCAGCCATCGCACTGACCCCCGCCGCCAGCGAACAGAAGGTGCGCGACGCCGTCGTGCACGCGTTTGCCCAGGCCGGCTTCACCGCGCCGGACATCTTCACCGTGTCGCCTGCCGCCGGGGCCATGCGCATCGCCTGAGCCGCAGGATACGCGGACGCAGACAAACGGAGGGCCCCACCAGGAATCTGGTGGGGCCCTCCGTTGCTGTCACGGTCCAGTGGTGGGACCGCCTTGCCGGTTACTCCTCGCCGCGGAGGATTGCCAGCAGGCGGATGATCTCCACGTACAGCCAGACCAGGGTGACGGTCAGGCCGAACGCGGCCGTCCATGAGAAGCGCTGCGGAGCGCCGCTGCGGACACCGGCTTCGATGCTGGTGAAGTCCATGACCAGCGAGAATGCCGCAAGGCCGATGGCCAGGATGCCAATGACGACGCCGATGATGCCGCTTCGCAGTCCGAAGGGTTCGGAGGTGAGGCCGGTCAGCATCATGACGAGGTTGACCACGGAGAAGAGTGCGTAGCCAATCAGGGCGATCATGAAGAACTTCATGGCCTTGGGGGTGGCGCGCACCTTGCCGCTCTTGAAGAGGACAAGCGTCACGGTGAAGACGGACAGCGTGCCGAGGACAGCCTGGAGCCCAACGCCCGGGTACATGGTGTCAAGGACCCGGGTGAGGCCGCCGAGGAAGAGGCCTTCGAGGCCCGCGTACGCCAGAATCAGAGCCGGTGACGGCTGCTTCTTGAAGGTGTTCACGAGCGCCAGGACGAAGCCGCCCAGCGCACCGACCACCATCAGCAGGGATGCCAGGCCGAGGCCCACCACCATGGTGACCGCGGCACCGGCGAGCAGCACTCCGAGGCAGGCAGCAGTCTTGACGATGACGTCGTCGAACGTCATCCGTCCGGTGTCAGCGGGGCCGGCGGAAGGCCGGCTGTACATCTGCTGCAGCTGCTCGTCCGTCATGCCCTGCGGCTGGGTGTTCCAGCCCTGCTGACCGTAAGGTGCCTGGCCGTAAGGTGCCTGACCGTAAGGTGCCTGACCGTAGGGAGCTTGTCCGTAGGGAGCTTGTCCGTAGGGAGCTTGTCCGTAGGGAGCCTGCGGGACAGGCGGTGCCTGGGTGGCTCCACGGAAATTCTTTCCGTTGAAGATCGGGTTGCCGCCAAGTGCCATTGCTGGATTCCTCCGTGTGGGTGTGATGTGAACGCTTAAGGTTTACGCTACCAATTACCACGCCAATACACCCCTGAAAGTTCCCGAACGGGCTGCTATGCAACGCAACCGTGACGCAGGCGGCTCCGCTGTCATTGCCGGGCTGCATCCGGCGGGCCTCGAAAATACCGTGGCTCAACAAAGGTTTCTCAAGGCGTTCCTCCCGTCCGGCCCGCCCGCGTTGCCCGAGTTGTTACCTGATCGCTACCAACAAGGCCTGGACCTCGGCATTTGCGGCATCCTGCGCGCTGTAGCATAAGCCAAGCAGGGTGACGGAACTCACACATGCGTGAGGGTGCCGGGCGAGATGGCACCTCCCCGCCCTGCGCCCGTTCGCAGCGGTTGCAATGGCGCAGCCGAGATCGCCCCCAAGTGGAGGTTTTTCACCTTGAGAAGTACACCCCACGGCCAGCCGGCCAAACGACGGCGGGGCCTGCCGGGAATCATGGGAGCCATCAGTGCAACCATCCTGGCGATCCTCCTCCTCGCAGCACCGGCAACCCAGGCCGCTTCCCCGTCACCGACACCATCCCCGTCGAACCAGACCTTCCAGAACAACATCAGCGGTTTCCTCCGCGACGACACCCGCGCACCCCTGGCGGATGTGACCATCACTGCCAGGAAGGGCGACTTCACCGGCACGGCCAAGTCGTCAGCGAACGGCTCCTGGAACATCGGCGTGCCCGAGCAGGGCACCTACACGGTGGAACTGGATGAATCCACCCTGCCTGAGGGCATCACCCTCGCCGAGGGCCAGGAAAACCCGCGTGAGGTCACCTTCAGCCAGACCTCGAACCTGTCAGTGATCTTTGCCTTCGGCAAAGGCATCGTGGTCCAGGAACAGAACTTTGGGCAGAACCTGCTCAACCGCCTGGTGGCAGGTCTGAGCTTCGGCCTGCTCCTGGCGCTGGCTTCCGTGGGACTGTCACTGATCTTCGGAACCACCGGGCTCACCAACTTCGCCCATGGTGAGATGGTGACCCTGGGCGCCGTGCTGGTGTTTGCATTCAATGCGGCCGGGCTGCCCTTCTGGCTGGCACTGATCCTGTCCCTGCTGGGCGGCGCCCTGTTCGGGTATGCCCAGGACAGGGGCCTGTGGCGCCCGCTGCGGCGGCGCGGGACCGGCCTGGTGCCCATGATGATCGTCAGCATCGGCCTCGCTCTGGCTGTCCGCTATGTAATCCAGTTCTACTTTGGCGGCGCCACGCAACAGCTTCCCTATGCCCAGAGCCCCGAAATCCAGCTGGGGCCGGTATCCATCTCACCCAACAACCTCTGGTCCCTGGGCATCAGTGCTGTGGTGATCACGATTCTCGGCATCGTCCTACTGAAGACGCGGCTGGGCAAGGCCACCCGCGCCGTGGCGGACAATCCCGCCCTGGCTGCCGCCTCCGGCATTGACGTGGACGCCGTCATCCGGCTGGTGTGGATCACCGGCGGGATGCTGGCTGCCCTGGGCGGCATCCTCTGGGCCTACTACCGGCCGGGCGTCACCTTCGATATGGGATCCGCCATCCTCCTGCTCATTTTCGCGGGCGTCACCCTTGGCGGGCTCGGAACCGTCTTCGGTGCACTGGTGGGATCCGTCATCGTCGGAATCTTCGTCGAGCTCACCACAGTGTTCGGCCTCGCCGCCGACCTCAAGTTCGTGGGAGCGCTGTTCATCATGATCGTTGTCCTCTTGTTCCGGCCGCAGGGCATCCTGGGCCGGCGCGAGCGCGTGGGTTAGGAGACAGACGTGGATTTTGGATTCATTCTTGCCAGCGCTGCCAGTGAAATCTTCAGTCCGACGACCGCCGCCTACGCTTTGGCCGCCCTCGGACTCGCTGTGCACTTCGGATACTCAGGGCTGTTGAACTTCGGCCAGGCCGGCTTCATGGCGGTGGGAGCGTACGGGTTTGCCATCTCCACCCTTACCTTCGGGGTGCCGTTCTTCGTTGGGCTGCTGATCGCCGTCCTTGCCTCCTCGATTTTCGCCCTGCTGCTCGGCATCCCCACGTTGAGGCTGCGCGCTGACTACCTCGCAATCGTCACCATCGCATCGGCGGAGATCGTCCGATATATCGTGACAACAAACCAGCTCACCTCCATCACGGGGTCGGCCAATGGACTGGCGGCATTCGAAGGCGGCTTTTACGCGATGAACCCCTTCCCGGAGGGCGACTACTTCGGCATGAACAATCGCGACTTCTTTATCCGGGTTGTCGCCTGGGCTCTGGTGGCACTGTGCTGCACGCTGGTATGGCTGCTGATGCGCAGCCCGTGGGGCCGCGTCCTGAAGGGCATCCGCGAAGACGAGAACGCGGTCCGCTCGCTGGGCAAGAACGTCTACGCCCACAAAATGCAGGCACTGATCATCGGCGGTGTGCTCGGCGCCCTTGCCGGCATGGTCTTCACGCTCCCCCGCGGAGCAGTCCAGCCGGCGAACTACGGCACGGAATTGACGTTCTTCCTGTATACCTGCCTCCTGCTCGGCGGTCTTGGTACCGTCCTTGGGCCGGTAATCGGCGCCATGATCTTCTGGGTGGTCCTGTCACTGACCCAGGGCATCCTGTATGGCCTGATCGAGTCGGGTGCCATCAACTGGCTGAACACGGTCCAGGCCGGCCAGCTGCGCTACATCCTGGTTGGCGTCGCCCTGATGCTCCTGATGATCTTCAGGCCGCAGGGCGTGTTCGGAAACAAGAAGGAGCTGGCGTTCGCATGAGCATGCACAGCGGGATACCTGCAACCACGGGCACGGACTCGCCGGACTACATGACCGACGACCGTCCTATTCCGGCCGGCGAAACGGGCCCGGGCTGCAAAAAGCGCGACCCGATTCTTGTCGCAGAGAATGTCACCCGCAGCTTCGGCGGCATTAACGCCGTGGACGTCGAGTACTTGGAGATTCCCCGCCACAAAATCACTGCCCTGATTGGCCCCAACGGCGCCGGCAAGACAACGCTCTTCAACCTGCTGACCGGGTTCGATACCCCCAACAGCGGAAAGTGGCAGTTCGAGGGCAAGAGCCTCGCGGGGGTGTCACCCTACAAGGTTGCACGGATGGGTATGGTGCGGACCTTCCAGCTGACCAAGGTCATGGGCAAGCTGACGGTCATGGAGAACATGCGGCTCGGCGCGGCCAACCAGTCCGGCGAGCGCCTTTCCAGGGCGTTGTTCAAGGGCATCTGGGGCGGCCGGGAGAAGGAGATCACGGCCCAGGCAAACGTGCTCCTTGAGAAGTTCAAGCTTGACGTCAAAAAGGACGATTACGCAGCGTCCCTCTCCGGCGGCCAGCGCAAGCTCCTGGAGATGGCCCGGTCCCTCATGGTGCAGCCCAAGCTTGTGATGCTGGACGAGCCCATGGCCGGCGTCAACCCGGCGCTGACCCAATCGCTGCTGGACCACATCAAAAACCTCAAGGCCGAGGGCATGACTGTCCTGTTCGTGGAACACGACATGCATATGGTCAGGCACATTGCCGATTGGGTAGTGGTCATGGCGGAGGGAAAAGTGGTGGCAGAGGGCCCGCCCGGCGAAGTGATGAAGGACCCCGCCGTCATCGATGCCTACCTTGGCGCCCACCACGACGTCGACCTTGGTGACTCCGAGGGCCTCAAGGAACTGGCAGCCGAGCTCGAGGCCGACGAGGAATCCATCGTCGGAACCGAAAATGCCGGCATCATCTCGCTGGACGTTGTGTCCAATGAAGCCGAGGAGGCCCGCCGGGGCGGGAACCGGCCCAGCGGCACGGAGCCGCAGGGCCGGCACGGTAGCACGGAGACGGGCAGCACGGGGAAGGACACTCAATGAGCAGCACCAGCGCGGCAGCCGCCGCACAGCCGGTGGAAGATGGCGGGTCCGTCGTTAAAGTCACCGACGTTGTGGCGGGTTACCTGCCCGGGGTCAACATCCTCAACGGCTGCAGCATCGAGGCCCGCAAGGGTGAGCTGATCGGCATCATCGGTCCAAACGGCGCCGGCAAGTCCACGCTCCTGAAGGCCATGTTTGGTCTGGTAAAAGTCCATTCGGGTACCGTCGTGGTCCGGGGCCAGGACATCACCGGGCTGAAGGCCAACAAACTGGTGACGCGTGGTGTCGGATTCGTCCCGCAGACCAACAATGTGTTCGCCACGCTGACCATCGAGGAGAACCTCCAGATGGGCATGTTCCAACGGCCCAAGGACTTTGCGGAGCGGTTCGACTTTGTCACCAGCCTCTTCCCCGAACTGGGCAAGCGGCGTGCCCAGCGGGCAGGTTCCCTGTCCGGGGGCGAGCGGCAGATGGTGGCCATGGGCCGCGCCCTAATGATGGACCCGGCCGTGCTGCTCCTGGATGAGCCGTCCGCGGGCCTCTCCCCCGTCAAGCAGGACGAAACGTTCCTCCGCGTGCATGAGATCAACCGTGCAGGGGTGTCAGTGATCATGGTGGAGCAGAACGCGCGCCGTTGCCTCCAGATCTGCGACCGCGGCTACGTCCTGGACCAGGGCCGGGATGCCTACACCGGCACCGGCCGTGAACTGATGAAGGATCCCAAGGTCATCCAGCTCTATCTCGGTACCCTGGCCGACACCGTCGAGTAGCGGCCGGCAGAACTGCACGAAGGAGCCCCCATCCGGCAGGACGGGGGCTCCTTCGTGTGTACTGACGATTACTAGAGCTTGCCAAATTCCGACTGTACGGCTTGGAGCTTATTGTCCGCGGTGTACTCGTAGATACCGATGTAAGCCTCGGTCGGGTCACCGGCGTCGGAGAAGGTGATCGGACCCGACTGGCCGTCGTAGTCGATGTCCTTGCCCTCACGCAGCAAAGTAACGCAGGAGGCGAAGTCGCTGCACTTCTCACCCGACTCCGAGACCGCCTTGAGCTGCTTTGCGATTTCGACACCGCTGGTGCTCCCTGCGGCTTCAGAAGCGAGGGCGATCAGGTTGACAGCATCGTATGACTCACCGCCGTAGGTGAAGTCCTTCAGTGCGGGATCAATCTCCAGGAGCTTCTTTGTAAACGCTTCGTTTGCAAATGTCCCCGGGAAGGTGCCGTGTGCACCCTGCAAGGTGCCCGGCTGGAAGTCCTTGCTGTAGTCCGCGGTGTTGCCGTCCACCAGGAACATCGTGCTGGGCTGGACCCCCTTTCCTGTCATAAGAGGAACGATGCTCTTGGCCTGGTCAAAGGTGATCAGGGCAATTGCGTCGGGCTTGGCCGCGATAACCTTGTCCACCTGGCTGCTGAACTGGGTGTCACCCTCGTTGAACAGCTCCTCGGCCACAACCTTGCCGCCTGCGGACTCGAACGCGGCCTTGATGTTCTTTGCCAGGCCGGTTCCGTAGGCATCGTTAAGGACGATCATGCCCACTGTCTGGGCGCCACAGGTAGCCATGTAGTTGCCAAGGACCTTGCCTTGAAGGACATCGGATGGTGCCGTGCGCCAGTACAGTCCTTTGTCGTCCCAGGTGGTGAAGTCCGGCGAAGTATTAGCCGGCGAGAACTGGATGACCCCGGCACCTGTGATCTGGTTGATGACGGTCTTGGAGACACCCGACGAGGCTGCACCGATGATGGCGTTGACACCCTGCCCCAGCAAGGCATTTGTCGACTGGGTGGCGATGTCCGTCTTGGTGTCACCTGAATCGCGGTGGATTACTTCCACAGGTTTGCCCAGAACACCACCGGCGTCGTTGACTTCCTTCACGCCAAGGTTCACACCGGCAATTTCGGGTGGCCCGAGGTAAGACAGGGAACCAGTGGTGGGCAACAGCGAGCCGAGTTTCAAAGGAGTTTCGGTTGTTCCAGTGGACGGCGGCACCGAACCACCGCCAGCGCCGCCCGTGGCCGGCGCGCTGGTTTCGCCGGTTGCGCCCGGTGCCGGGCATGCGATTCCGGCCGCTGCTGCTCCAGTGGTGGTTTCCGTCGCCGTGGGTGTGGACGGACCGCCGCAAGCCGTTGCCATGAAGGCAACGCCGATGCCAAGCGCTGTCAGCTTGGCAGCGCGGGCTCCCGCCTGGGGGAATAAAGTCATTTACGAGCTCCTCGATCTAAAGGTGCGAACGGCCTTCGACACGAAAAATCAGGGATTCCTGATTTAGCTTCAAGCTAATGCAAATCACAGGCGAAGATAAGTGACTGAGGTCACATCCTTATAACAGTCGTTGCATATGTGGAATTAAACGGCGGAAGCCGCCCGTAAGATGCGGACGGCTTCCTCGCGGAGACCCTGAAGTCTCCTGCTTCTCTGTACCCCAGGTGGGACTCGAACCCACAACACGCGGATTTTAAGTCCGATGCCTCTGCCAATTGGGCTACTGGGGCGCCGGGTCCATGGTATCCCGTCAGGTGAGTGAGAACGGTCCGGCGTACCGGAACGTACCGTGGACACCGCCGGACCACAGGGCGAGCGGCAGGAGCTGGAAGTAGTCGCCCCATTCCGGTTCGGGCGCCTGGACACCAAAACTGGACGCCGGGACAAAGCCAAACCTGGAGTAGTAGTCGGGGCTTCCAAGCAGGACGATGCCGCGCTCCCCCGCGGCATTGGCCCTGTCGATTGTTTCGCGCATGAGTGCCGAACCGATGCCCTGCCGCTGCAGCCGTGGAGTGACACCGATGGGGCCAAGGCCGAGGAGCGCCTGATCCCCCACCCACCCGCGGGTGCTGATGACATGGCCCACGATCTCCCCGTCCTGGACGGCCACTACGCTGAGGTCCGGGATGTACTCCTCGGCGTCAAAGAGTGCGCGAAGCACCCCCACTTCCGCCGGCTCCCCTCCTGCCGGCAGGCCTGTGGCCGGCGAAATTGCGAAAGCGTCAACCGTCAGGGCCAGGATGGCGTCCCGGTCTGCAGGGGTCTCGCTGCGCAGCATCAGCTCGCGGCGCGGTGCTGCATCCCGGCTCCGGGCAGCGAGTTCGGCCAGGACTTCAAGGGCCCGTGGCGCATCCGCTACCGGCACCAGCAGGTGGTCGTGATGGAAACCGGCCAGGACGTTGCAGCTGATGCGGGCGTCCGTAAGGGCCCTGCTGACTGCTGCGGTAAGGCCCACCGCCTCGAGGGCCGAATGGACCTGCAGCGTGATCCAGGCTCCCACAAAGTCATAGCTGAGCCCCTGCCGGTCCGCGTCAGCACGCGGCAGCACCACTGTCAGGCCTTCAGCCTCGCGTACTGCCGCCTCGATGCCGGCTGCGAGGGGCCGTCCGTGCGGCCACAGGACGTAGACGTACTCCCCCTCGCGCTGAAGGGGGTGCATACTGGCCAGCAGCTCCTGCAGGTTCACTTCGGCAGTCATGAGCCCAGTCTAGGAGGCAGGCAGCACCGGCAGCAGGACCGGGGTCAGGAATGGGTGCCTGTCCGGCTGAATGGCCGCCGGGACGCAAACGGCGGCCGCCCCCGCGAAGGGGACAGCCGCCGTCGGGCACTGCGTGTGCTACTTGGCCTGTGCCGTCACAGATTCCTTGGATTGCACCGCTGTGGAGCCGGTACCACTGGCTGCCGGCGGGGCTGTCGCCGCGGGTGCGGCTGCAGCAGCCGGTTTGGGCGCCGGTGTGGCTGCGGCAACGAAAGCACCGCGCGGGTTGTCCAGGTCCATCAGCTGGGTGGTGTCACGGCCGGCGAAGAAGCTGATGATCCAGTTGAAGATCACCCGGAACTTGCGCTCGAACGTGGGCATGGCCAGCCCGTGGTAGCCGCGGTGGGCCAGCCAGGCGAGCCCGCCCTTGAGCCCGATGCTGCCAACCAGGTTGATGTTGGCTACGCCCTTCCACTCGCCAAAGCCTGCAACGGCGCCGAGGTTCTTGTGCTTGTAGTCCTTCAGCTGCTTTTCCCAGCGCGAAGCCCAGAGGTTCTTGGCCAGGCGCTTGGCCTGGCGGAGCGCATGCTGTGCGTTCGGAACGCAGGTACCGTCAGGCAGGCCCTTGCCCGTGAGGTCGGGCACGGCGGCGATGTCGCCCGCAGCCCAAGCGTTGTCCACAATGCCTTCGTCTCCGGCAACGCGGAGGTCCGGGAGGACGCGGACGCGGCCACGGGGCTCCAGCGGGAAGTCGGTGGAGCGGACCATCGGGTTGGCCTGGACGCCGGCCGTCCACACGAGGGTGTCGGCTTCAAACTCCTGGGCAGGGGACTTGTCCGGGAGGTTGATGAGCTTGAGGGTGCCTTCGGCGCTGTCCAGCGAGGTGTTCAGCAGGACCTCGATGCCGCGGCTGCGCAGGTGCTCAACGACCCATTCGGCCTGCTTGGCAGTGACCTCGGGCATGATGCGGCCCATCGCTTCCACCAGGACAAAACGGACTTCTTCCTGCTTGATCCGCGGGTTGTTCCGGACCGCGGCGCGGGCCAGGTCCTCCATTTCGGTGATGCACTCGATGCCGGCGAAACCGCCGCCAACCACCACGAAGGTAAGGGCCTTGGCGCGCGCGGCAGGATCGGTCATGGTGGAGGCAACCTCGATGCGCTCCAGGACCTTGTTTCGCAGCGCAACGGCTTCCTCGATGGTCTTCAGGCCGATGCCCTTGTCCGCGAGGCCCTTGATGGGGAATGTGCGGGTGATGGCACCTGCCGCCAGGACGACGTCGAAGTAGGGGACCTCGAAGTTTTCGCCGCCGTCGGACGGAGCGATGACCGCAGTGCGGTTGGCGTGGTCGATCGAGGTGACGCGGCCCTGGATCAGTTCCGTCTGCTTGAGGTGCTTGCGGTGGGATACCACCGCGTGGCGGGCCTCGATGTTGCCGCCCGCCACCTCGGGGAGGAACGGCTGGTAGGTCATGTAAGGCAGTGGATCCACGAGGGTGACGATGCCACCGGCATTCGCGATCTTCTTCTGCAGTTTGAGTGCTACGTACAGGCCGACGTACCCGCCGCCGACGACGAGTACCCTGGGACGGTCCTGGAGCTCTGGGGTGGTTGCCATAGTTTAAGGATAGCGCAGTTTGTGAAAATCTTCACTAACTGCTCGAAGCCGCCGTAATCCTAGGTTTTCCGCACCGGATGCACCTTTTCCAGCACACCTGTTTCCGGTTCCTCGCCCGCTAACGCCGGGTCCCGCGCTGCCCGGCGCAGCTGGATCGCGGCCGCGGCGATGATGGCCGCGAACAGCAGGGCAAATCCGATGACCACCGCACCTCCAATGGCGGTATCGCGCTTCGATGGCGGCTCTGCGGCCGGGACGGTTGCCTCCGGAAGTGCCGGCGCAGCAACCGGCGCCTCTGCCGTGGGGACCGGGGTGGGGGTGGCAAGGTTGCCGCGCCTGTGCACCCTGATCCACTCGGCGATGGTTCCCAGGGGATTGCTCTTCGCTTCGGGCACGTTATCCTTCAGCGCCGCTTCGGCGTTGAGGATGCCATAGCCGTAGAGGGGGTCCTTGCCCGGCGGTCCGGCATCCTTTGCGGTGGAGACGATGCGGTTTATGACCTGCTCGGCGCTCATGGAAGGCCACTTGGAGCGGATCAGTGCCGCCACGCCGGCAACGATGGGTGTGGATCCGGAGGTCCCTGCCCATTCGGCGTATCCCCCGCCTGGAAGGCCGCCCAGCAGGTTCTGGGCCGGTGCTGCCACCCCGATGCTGATGCCTTGCGAGGACGCGTCGACGCTGGCAGTCCCCGAGCGGTCCAGGCCGGCGACGGTGAGGACGCCCGGGATGGTGGCCGGGGCTCCCACCTGGGTGTTGCCGCCGATCCGGTTGCCGGCTGCCGCGACGATCACCACGTCCTTCTGCTCGGCGTACAGGAAGGCGGCGTCCCAGCTTTGCGGCCATTGCGGGGCGGTGCTGCCGAGCGAGATGTTGATGACTTTCGCTCCGTTGTCCACGGCCCAGCGGACCGCTTCCGGAATCTGGTCCTGGTCGCTTTTGCCGGAGGGGTTCGGTGAGCCAAGCCATGTGGACACAGACAGGATCTGGGCCTCGGGGGCCACACCGATGATGCCGTCCGGTGGCGGCGCAGCGGGGCCGGGCGTGGGGGTGGCCGTTTTGTCGGCGGGCTGGTGTCCCCGGCCGGCAAGCATGGTGGCCACCAGGGTGCCGTGTTCGGGCTTCGACCCGACGCTCTTCTGGCCGTTCGGCTGGCCGGAGCCGGACGCGTCGTAGCCGCCTGCCACCGCGCCCTTGAGGTCCGGATGCTGCGCGTCCACCCCGCTGTCGATGACGGCCACCTTGACGCCGGCACCCTTGGACACTTCCCAGGCCTTGGTAATGCCGGAGTCTGCGAGCCAGTACTGCTTGTCCCGCCACTCGTCCGCTTGGGCCGCCGGAGCCGTGATGAGACCGGCAGCGAGGCAGCAGGCGGCGAGGACCAGGGCAAGCGCCGCCGCTCCGGTCCGGCGCAGTACGGGGTGGGTGATGGATCGCATCCGGGTTCAGCCGATGCTCAGGGCGATGCCGTCAAGGATGTCGTGCTCGCTGGCCGTCGCCGTGGTGATCCTGCCGCCGGTGAGTTCGCCCAGGCGTTCCAGGATCCTGCGCCACACCAGTCCCCCTGCTCCGATAACATCCACGCGTCCCGGGTGCATGTAGGGCAGCCCGGCGCGCGCGGACCGGACCATCTCCAGGAGGTCCGTCGAGGCGGCACGGACGGTGTCAATGGGCAGTTCCGCGCCGTGGATTACGTCCGGCTTGTATTCAGGCAGCCGGAGGGCGTGGGCGGTGATGGTGGTGATGGAGCCGGCAACACCGACGACGGCGGTTGCCTGTTCCAGCGGAACGTGCTGTCCGGCGAGGGCCATGGCTGCGTCCACGTCAGCTTCCGCCGCCGCGATCTGTTCCGCGCTGGGCGGATCGTTCCGCAGGTGCCGTTCGGTCAGCCGGACGCAGCCGACGTCCACCGACTTCGCCGCGGTGACGCCCTGTGCGGTGCCGAGGACGAACTCGGTGCTGCCGCCGCCCAGGTCCACCACCAGAACCTGGTGGCCGTCCAGGATGGGCAGGACACTGCTGGCACCGGCAAAGGACAACGCAGCTTCCTCGTCGCCGGAGATCACTTCCGGTTCCACGCCCAGGAGGTTGCGGATTCCATCCACGAAGACGTCCCGGTTCCGGGCATCCCGGCTGGCGGAGGTTGCAACGAACCGGACGGACTCAGCGCCGTGGTCCCGGATCAGCCGTGCGTAGTCGGCAGTGGCGGCGAACGTGCGCTCCAGTGCTGCGGGGGCGAGTTCACCGGTGGCGTCCACGCCCTCCCCCAGCCGGACTACGCGCATCTCGCGCACCACGTCGGTGAGGCTGGTGGTGCCGTTGGTGCGGTGTACGTCGGCGATCAGCAGGCGGATCGAATTGGTGCCACAGTCGATGGCGGCTACCCGGGTCACTGGGCAGCCTCGGCAGGATTGGCCGACTTCCGCACAGGGGCGGGGCGGCCCACGATGTCCGGCCGGCCCTGCGGCCCGTGCCGGCTGAGGTCCCGGGAAGGAGCTTCGCCGGTGGTGTCCCAGGCCCCCTCGCAGTAGCACCTGTCCGCCGTCCACCATTCGCGGATCTGTTGCAGCGCCTCATCCCCCAGCGGATTCACGCCCGTGCCGGCAGCGAGCGATTGCCCCACCAGGACATGCAGGCACTTGACACGGGTGGGCATGCCCCCGGCGGAGACTCCGTCGATTTCCGGGACAGCGCCGATGCCGGACCGTCGGCCAATCGCGTCCCGCGCGGCAAGGTAGGCTTCATGCGCAGACCGGTAGGCGGCTGCCAGTTCCGGGTCGCCGGCCAGTTGCTCGTTCATGGTGTTCATAACCCCCGCCGCCTCAAGCCGGGACACCGCGGAGGTGATCACGGGATGCGTCAGGTAGAAGGTGGTGGGGAACGGGGTGCCGTTGCTCAGCCGCGGAGCCGTTGCCGCCACCAGCGGATTGCCGCACACGCAGCGGGCAGGGATTTCCACCACATCGCGGACCGGACGTCCCAGCTGCCGGCTCAATACTTCAAGATCGTGTGCTGACGGTTGGCGGGAGTCGTCCCGGGCGGCTGCCGTGTTGTGTTCCACTGTCGCGGGCCGTCCTTCCTTTTGCGGTTCAGTCTGTGGCCGCGCGCTCGATGGACTCCCACAGGGAATCCACCCACGGCAGATCGGCGGGGTCTTGTGCTGCTGCACCGGTGTGGCTGCTGGCTTCTCCCACGGGCAAATCGCTGCCGAAGACCCAGTAGCCGGTTTCGCCCGGCATAACCATGTTAATGCGGTCCCGGGCCTGCTGTTTCACGTAGTTGGGGTCCTGCCAGCGGGAGACCTGCTGGCGGAGCCGGTCGCCTTCAGCCTCGCGGGCGGCGATATCGGCATTCAGCGCGTCGATTTCCGACTTCTTGTCGAAGAAGATCTTCACCGTGGGCGCCAGCATGATGGTGATCGCAACCATCACCACGGCCAGTGCCAGCATCCGGCCGGAAAAAGCCTTCGCCGGAACAGGGTGCTGCTCCTCTTCCGCGGGTTGGTTCGCGGCACCGTTGGTTGCGCTGCTGCCCTTTCCCGGCCTGGCACGCCCTGCGGATGCCCCCGTGGCCGGTGCCTGTGCGGCTGGGGCCTTCGGGGGCTTGCTGTCGGCGCCGGGGCGTCCTGCCGGGCCCGGGTTGCCCTTGGCCGAGCCGAAATCCGCCTGGATGACGTCGGCGCCGTCGGAGGTTTCGCTACCTGGACGGGCGGGGCTGACCTTGGGGACTTTGGGACGGCGGGTAGCCATGACACTCCTGATCGCGGCCTGCCTGCGGCCGCCACTGTCTGTGCTGAACAACAAAACGGCGCTGGACAACAACCGGGCTGACGGATGCTGCTGAAACAACAACGGTGGCTATGGTCTTTTCAACCATAGCCACCGTTTATTGCTTTACGCGGCTACTAGCCCTTGAAACGCGGGAACGCGCTGCGGCCTGCGTAGCGTGCGGCGTCGTCGAGTTCCTCTTCGATGCGCAGCAGCTGGTTGTACTTGGCAACGCGCTCGGAGCGGGCCGGCGCGCCGGTCTTGATCTGGCCGGCGTTGGTTGCCACCGAGATGTCGGCGATGGTGGTGTCCTCGGTCTCGCCGGAGCGGTGCGAGGTGATGGTGGTGTAACCGGAGCGCTGCGCCAGGCTGACGGCGTCCAGCGTCTCGGTCAGGGAGCCGATCTGGTTGACCTTCACCAGCAGCGAGTTGGCGGTGCGGGTGTCGATGCCGCGCTGCAGGATGGAGGGGTTGGTGACGAAAAGGTCGTCACCCACCAGCTGGACCTTGTCGCCGATGGCGTCGGTGAGGGTCTTCCAGCCGTCCCAGTCGTTCTCGTCCAGCGGGTCCTCGATGGACACCAGCGGGTAGTCGGACACGAGTTCGGTGTAGTACGCGCTCATCTCGGCCGAGCTCAGGGACTTGCCCTCGAACTGGTAGGCGCCGTCCTTGAAGAACTCGGAGGATGCCACGTCCAGGGCCAGGGCGATGTCCTTGCCCGGGGTGTAGCCGGCGTTCTTGATGGCTTCCTGGATCAGGTCCAGCGCGGCACGGTTGGAGGGCAGGTTCGGGGCGAAGCCGCCCTCGTCGCCCAGCCCGGTGGACAGGCCCTTTTCCTTCAGGACGGACTTGAGGTTGTGGTACACCTCAACGCCCCAGCGCAGGCCCTCGGAGAAGGTTTCGGCGCCGATGGGAGCGATCATGAATTCCTGGATGTCGACGTCGGAGTCCGCGTGGGAGCCGCCGTTCAGGATGTTCATCAGCGGCACGGGCAGGACGTGCGCGTTGGGGCCGCCCAGGTACTTGTAGAGCGGCAGGTCGGCGGAGGCGGCGGCTGCGTTGGCCACGGCCAGGGAAACGCCCAGGATGGCGTTGGCGCCCAGCTTGCCCTTGTTCGGGGTGCCGTCCAGGTCCAGCATGGCCTGGTCGATGGAGCGCTGGTCGGTCGCGTCGAAACCGGTCAGCGCCGGTGCGATCTGGTCGATGATCGCGTCGACAGCTTTCTGGACGCCCTTGCCAAGGTAGCGGCCCTTGTCGCCGTCACGCAGTTCGACGGCCTCGTGCTCGCCGGTGGAAGCGCCGGAAGGTACTGCTGCCCGGCCAATCTGGCCGTCGGAGAGCAGGACCTCAACTTCTACGGTCGGGTTGCCACGGGAATCGAGGATCTCGCGGGCGTGGATGGCATCGATAAGCGCCATGAATTTGCTCCTTATGGGCGATTAACGGGGGATCTTGCAGAAAGACTCGACGTACTCGTCACGGACCAGCGTAGTCGAGAGTGGTCCGGGTTACGGAAACCGGTCCGGGCCGCGGACGTCATGATGGTGTTGGGACGGGGATTTCTCCTGCTGGTAGCGCCGAACAGCCCCGCGCAGGGCACGTTCGGCGTCGAATCCGGCGTCATGTGCGGAGCGTACGACGGCGAGGAGCAGCTCCCCGAGCTCTTCCTCAGTTGCGGGGACGGGCGCCCCTGCAGGCAGGGGCGCGTCCGCGCGGGCTGCGCGGTCCACCGACTTCTGCGCCCGGGCCAGCGCGGGCAGGGCCTGCGGGATCCCTTCGAAGTGGCTGATGCGCGCTGGCCGCTCCGCCCGCTTCACCGCATCCCACTTCCGCACGATCTCATCCACCGTGGCCGGGAAAGTGTCCTGCAGCGAGCCGTCGGGCCGGAAGACATGCGGATTCCGCCGGACCATCTTGGCAGCCAGGCCGCGGGCAACGTCGTCGAACTTAAATGCCCCGCGCTCCTCGGCGAGCCGGGCGTGCAGCACCACCTGGAGCAGGACGTCGCCCAGCTCGGCCTGGAGCTCGGCGTCGGGATGGCCCGCCTCGATGGTTTCGGCAACTTCGTAGGCTTCCTCGAGGAGGTACTCCACGAGCGAGCTATGCGTCAGCGCGCCCATCCAGGGGCAGTGCTCGCGGAGCGCAGCAATCACGGACAACAGCTCCCCCACGGGGGTGCTGTGGTCCGGCTGCTCAGCCAAGGTTGGCGTAGGTGTCGTTGATGTACTCCACCAGCGCCTCCTTCTCCTCCAGGGGCAGGAAGGAAGCCTCGGCGGCGTTCAGGGTGAGCTCGAGCAGGTCGTCGAGGTCGTAGTCGAACGTCTCCACCAGCAGCTCGAACTCGTCCGTGAGGGTAACACCGCTCATCAGCCGGTTGTCCGTGTTGATGGTGACGTTGAAGCCCAGCTGGTACAGCATGTCCAGGGGGTGGCTGTCGATACCTTCGCCGAAGGGCGCGATCGCGCCGGTCTGAAGGTTCGAGGAAGGGCAGATTTCCAGGGCGATGCCGCGGTCGCGGATCCAGCTCGACAGGTCGCCCAGGGTGACCAGGCCGATGGTGTCCTCGGCGTCGTCGTCGAATTCCACCATGATGTCCTCGGCGATCCGCACGCCGTGGCCCAGGCGGAGCGCGCGGCCGTCCACGAGCGCCGACTGGATGCTTTCCAGTCCGGCGGCTTCACCGGCGTGCACCGTGGCAGGGAAGTTCTGCTGGGCCAGGTAGGTGAAGGCGTCCCTGAAACGGGACGGCAGGAAGCCGTCCTCCGCGCCGGCGATGTCGAAGCCCACGGCACCGCGGTTGCGGTGGCGGACGGCGAGCTCGGCGATCTCCTGGCCGCGGTCGGCATGGCGCATGGCCGTGATCAGCTGGCCCACCTGGATCTCGCGGCCGCTGTCCCCTACCGCCTCGACCCCGGCTTCCAGGCCTTCCTGGACGGCCTCCACGGCTTCATCCAGCGTGAGACCCTTCTGGAGGTGCTGTTCGGGGGCCCACCGCACTTCGCCGTATACGACGCCGTCGTCTGCCAGGTCCTCGACGAATTCCTTGGCCACCCGGTACAGGCCTTCATGCGTCTGCATGACCGCCACGGCGTGGTCGAAGGTTTCCAGGTAACGGACCAGGGAACCGGAATCGGCCGACTCCCGGAACCACTGGCCCAGTGCCACGGGATCGGTGGACGGAAGGGTGTGCCCGACTGCCTCGGCAAGTTCGATGATGGTGGCCGGACGGAGGCCTCCGTCCAGGTGGTCGTGAAGCGAGACCTTGGGCAGGTTCTTCAGGTCAAAATCGATGGCAGGGGCAGCGTCAACAATAGGCTCAGTCACGTTCCCACCTTAGGGTGGGCCGGGGCGCAAAGCCAGCGGCTAGGGTGTTGCCGGCCCCCCGTCGGCGGACGGCGCGAGGACGCCGGACCCGGGCTTGCCGTTGCGGGCACCGGAGGGCCCGCCGTCGAGCCATTCGTCCACCTCTTGGGCGTCGTTCCGGGCAAGGTGCTTGTGCCACCAGCGGAGCAGGTGGTCGATCAGGATGCCCAGGATGATGGCAAAGACAACGGCGATGCCGGCGCTGAGCAGCGGGTTGTGGTGCAGCCAGGGGAAGGAACTGGCCAGCAGCCCGATCCCGATGGAGTAGCCCACCCAGGTGATGCACGCGAAGGCATCCAACAGGAAGAACCTGCGGTGGCCGAAGCCGGTGCTGCCCGCCACGTAATTGACGGCCACACGGCCCCAGGGGATGTAGCGGGCCGTGAAGATCAGGACCGCCCCGCGTTTGTCCAGCTCATAGCGCGCCCAGCTGAAGGCCTTCCTGACCTTGGGCCGGCGCATCCATTTCCACCGGTCCAGCCCGATCCGGCGTCCCAGCATGAAGGCCATGTTGTCCCCGGCGATGGCCCCGATCAGCGCGGTGGTGCCAAGGATCCAGAGGTTGGGCTGGCCGCTGTGCCGGGCGAAGGCTGCCAGGGCGACGATGAGGGTCTCGCTGGGCACCACCATGGCGAAGCCGTCCACGAAGAAAAACACGAGCAGGACCGGGTAGATCCACCACTGGCCCGCTGCATGGAGCACGGCCTCATTAATAAACTCCACGCGGTCTTGCTCCTAGACAATGATGACGCAGCTATAGCGACGCTGCCGTAGCGGAAATCGTTCCTAAGTGTCCCATGGCCCGGGCGCCGTCCGCTACGCCCGGGGCCGGGAAACACCTTTCCCACGCTATCCCCGGCCGGGGCCCGATGCGTCGTCCCTGGGGGTGATATTCCGTCCGGTCAGGCCTCGGGTTCCCGCATGCGTTCGACCACGGGGGTCTGCCGCCGAAGGCGGTTGATCACCACGTCCACCACGATGCCGAGCGCCACGGCGCACACGATGGCGATGACGGCGCCCAGCAGGTGGTTCTCCTCGAACCACTGGCCGAAGAACAGCCCTATCCCCACGGAGTACACCGCCCAGAGGACCGCCGAAAGGGTTGTGAGGGCGATGAAGCGAAGGTGGTGGTACTGCGTGGCACCCGCCGTCAGGTTCACCGCGACCCGGCCAATGGGCACGAACCGCGCAACGAGGATGAGTGATGCAGGGCGCTTCCGCAGTTCGCCGCCGGCCCAGCGGAAGGCGCTTTGCATGCGTGGACGCCGCATCCAGGACCAGCGGGTGGTGCCAACACGGCGCCCGATCAGGTAGGCGATGTTGTCACCCGAGAAGGCGCCCAGGGCGGCCACGAGCACTAAAAGCCAGGGGTTGGGGACATCCGCCGTGGCGGCCACGGCGGACAGCCCCACCACCACGGACTCGCTGGGAATAGGCGGGAAGAAGCCGTCAATGATGCAGCACGCCAACACCAGGAAGAGCACCCAGGGCTGCCCGGCTGCGGCGAGGATGAAGTCATTGATGGCCTGCATGATCCCCTATGCTATGCGGTCCAGGATCAGCCGCTGCGCCGGCCTTGATCCTTCCGGGGCGATAACCACAGCCTGTTCCAGGACCTCCTTTGCCCGCCCGAATTTCTCCGGGGTGTCGGTAAGCAGGGTCATCAGCGGTTCCCCGGCCCGGACCACTGCGCCCGGCTTGGCGTGCATCCTGACACCGGCGCCTGCCTGTACCGCGTCCTCCTTGCGTGCGCGTCCTGCTCCCAGGCGCCATGCGGCAACGCCAACGGCCAGGGCGTCCAGTTCCACGAGGACCCCGTCGGCCGGGGCGTACACCGTTTCGGACTCCCGCGCGACTGGCAGCTTGGCGCGGGGATCGCCGCCCTGCGCCTGGATCATCCGGTTCCACACGTCCATGGCCCGGCCGTCCTTGAGGGCGGCCGCGGGGTCGGCGTCATGCACCCCTGCGGCGGCGAGCATCTCCTCCGCGAGCCGGACCGTCAGCTCCACTACGTCGTCCGGGCCGCCCCCTGCAAGGACCTCCACGGACTCCTCCACCTCGATGGCGTTTCCTGCCGTGAGGCCCAGCGGGGTGTCCATGTTGGTGAGCAGGGCGACCGTGTTGACCCCTGCGTCCTTGCCCAGCGCCACCATGGTTTCGGCCAGCTCACGGGCAGAGGCTTCGTCCTTCATGAACGCGCCGCTGCCCACCTTCACGTCCAGGACCAGGGAGCCGGTGCCCTCGGCGATCTTCTTGCTCATGATGGACGAGGCGATCAGGGGGATGGCTTCCACGGTTCCGGTGACGTCGCGCAGGGCGTACAGCTTCTTGTCCGCCGGGGCCAGGCCCGCACCGGCGGCACAGATGACCGCCCCGACGTCCTGCAGCTGTGCCATCATTTCCTCGTTGCTGAGGGACGCACGCCAGCCCGGGATGGACTCCAGCTTGTCCAGCGTCCCGCCGGTGTGACCGAGGCCGCGGCCGGACAGCTGCGGCACTGCCACCCCGAACACGGCAACCAGTGGGGCCAGGGGCAGTGTGATCTTGTCCCCCACGCCGCCGGTGGAGTGCTTGTCCGAGGTGTATTTCAGGCCGCCGTCGGGCCGCCGGAGGCTGGAGAAGTCCATGGTCTCGCCGGAGGCGATCATGGCTGCGGTCCAGCGGGCAATCTCCGTCCGGTTCATGCCGTTCAGCAGGATGGCCATGTTCAGCGCGGCCATCTGCTCGTCGGCGATGGCGCCCCGGGTGTAGGCATCGATGGTCCAGTCGATCTGTTCGGGACTCAGGGTGCCCTTGTCCCGCTTGATGCGGATGATGTCAACGGCGTCGAATGCTTCAGCTTTGCTGTCAGTCACCGGGTTTCCTCCAGGTGTTCGGGACCGAAGGCGTCGGGCAGCACCTGGTCCATGGTCTTGATGCCCCGGGTGGTCATGAGTTCCATGTCCGGGGCGCGGAATTCGTAGAGCAACTGCCGGCAGCGGCCGCAGGGCAACAGGATGTTGCCGCTGCCGTCCACGCAGTAGAACGCGCGCAGCAGTCCGCCGCCGGTCATCTGCAGGTTGCCTACCAGGGCGCACTCGGCGCAGAGGGTCAGCCCGTAGCTGGCGTTCTCCACGTTGCAGCCGCTGACGATCCTCCCGTCACCGGTGAGGGCAGCGGCCCCCACCGGAAACTTGGAGTAGGGGGCGTAAGCGTTGCGCATGGCGGCGACGGCGGCGGCTTCCAGCGCCTGCCAGTCCACCGTGGTTGCCTGGTCCACGCCGGTCATCCCTTGACGTAGGGTATGCCGCTGGCTGCCGGTCCCCTGGACTTGCCCACCAGGCCGGCGACGGCGAGGACGGTCACCAGGTACGGCAGCATGGCCATGAACTGGCTGGGAACCGGGGTTCCGATGATGGTGACGATGCTCTGCAGGTTGTCCGCGAACCCGAACAGGAGCGCCGCGAAAAACGCACCGATCGGGTTCCACCGGCCGAAGATGAGGGCGGCGAGGGCGATGAAGCCGCGGCCGCCGGAGATCTCCTTGGTGAAGCTGTCAATGGCCACCAGGGTAAAGAAGGAACCACCGATCCCGGCGACGGCACCGCCCAGGGTGACGTTCCAGAAGCGGGTGGCGTTCACGTTGATGCCCAAGGTGTCCGCGGCCTGCGGGTGTTCACCCACAGCCCGGACCCGCAGGCCCCACCGTGTCTTGAACAAGCCCACCCAGACCACCAAGACTGCGATGTACATCAGGTAACCCACCAGGGTCTGCCGGAACAGGATGGGGCCGATCACCGGAATGCTGGAGAGGACCGGAATCTCGATGGCCTCCAGCCCGGGCGGGGAGTTGAACCGTTCGCTGTCCTCCTGCATGACAGTGCTGAACAGGAAGCCGGTGACGCCGGAGACGAGCACGTTCAGGACGACGCCGACGATGATCTGGTTCACCAGGTACTTGATGCTGAACAGTGCCAGCACCATCGACACCAGTGCACCGGCGATCGCGGCAGCCAGGAGCCCCACGAACGGGTTCTGCGTCATGCTGGCCACAATGGCAGCAGTGAACGCACCGCCGAGCAGCTGGCCTTCGATGGCGATGTTGACCACGCCCACCCGTTCGCAGAGGACGCCTGAGAGCGAGCCGAACACGAGTGGAACGGCCAGCGTGACCGAGCCGGCGATCAGCCCGGCCAGCGAGATGCTGGGGGTGCGGGCGCCGCCCACAACCCAGATAAGGAATGCTGCGACGAACAGGACGATGAAGGTCACCGGCAGCCAGCCCGGCGCGGGCCGGTCCTTGGTCTTGAGGTAGACCGCGTAGGCGGCCAGCCCCAGCATCAGCACGGACAGCACGATGCCGCCGGCGAACGCGTTCACCGCCAGGGCAGGCAGCTGGAAGAAGTCCTCGCCGGTGGAGATGCCGAAGCTTGCCGTCTGGTTGGGGGCCAGGAGGCCGAAGAAGACCAGTGCGATCAGCCCGAAGGCTGCCAGCAGGACGGGCGTCTTCCAGCCCACCGGCTTGGCGGAAAGGGCGGCGGCACCGGCGTCGGTTCCGGCTGGCTGGGGTGTTCCCGGGCGCGGGGACGAAACTGTTGTGCTCATGCTGCACCTCCGGTAGTTGCTGCCTGCCGGGACTTCGCCGGACGGGCAGGCTTCTTCCGCCGCGGGTTCAGTCCGAAGACCGCGCGGACCAGCGGCGGCGCCGCGATGAACAGGACAATCAGGGACTGGACCACCAGGACGATGTCGATGGGGGTGCCGGTCTGGATCTGCATCTGGACCGCCCCGGCGCGGAAGGCGCCGAACAGCAGGCCGGCTGCAAAGGTGCCCCACGGCGTCGAACGTCCCAGCAGCGCAACGGTGATGGCATCGAAACCGTAGGTGGCGGCAACGCCGTCGGTAAGCACCTTCTCGGTTCCTGCCACCTGCGCGACGCCGGACATTCCGGCCAGTGCGCCGGCCATGGCCATCACGAGGATGGTGGACCGGGAAACGTTGATGCCGGCGGTCTGGGCCGCCTTGGGGTTGGCGCCCACAGCCCGGAATTCAAACCCGACGGTAGAGCGGTTCAGCAGCCACCACACCAGGAAGGTGGCGCCGATGGCCAGGATGAAGCCAAGGTGGAGCCGGTATTGCGTGCCGAAGATCTGCGGATAGACGGCGGTGGGGTCCAGGATGGGGGAAATGGGGTTGGACTCCCCCGGGCGCTGGAACGCCGGCGTGTTCAGCAGGTACCGCAGGAAATACAGTGCGATGTAGTTGAACATGATGGTGAGGATGACCTCGTGGGCACCGGTTCGTGCCTTGAGCACGCCCACCAGCCCGCCCCACAGGGCGCCGCCGACGATCCCTGCCACCAGGACCAGGAGGAGGTGCAAGCCGAACGGCAGGTGCAGCGCGAAGCCCACCCACGCGGCAAGGATGCCCGCCACGATGATCTGCCCCTGGGCGCCGATGTTGAAGAGGCCTGCCCGGAACGCCAGTGCCACACCCAGGCCGGCCGTGATAAGCGGCGTGGCGATGGTGAGCGTTTCCATGAAGGGCGCGAACTGGGCGGCGACGCTGTTTCCGCGGGGGTTGAACACCGAGCCCTGGAACAGGGCGACGTAGGATCGGGTGGCTGCGTCCCAGACGGCGGCGAGGAAGTCCGTGGGCCGGGCAAGGAAGTAGGTGGAGGTGGTGGCCACCCGCGCATCGGTGCTGGCGATCAGGAGGCCGCCGATGATGAGGGCCAGCAGCACCGCCAGCAGCGAGACCATGCCGCTGCCGGTGAAGATCCTGCGGAGCACCGTGTCCGGGCCGCCCGGAAGCTGACCGCTTTGGGCGGTGGCAGGTACGGCGGAGGGCTCCATGGCACCGCCGGCGGTGTCAACGGAGACGACGGCGGCGGTTTCCTCCTCTGCCTGGCTGGCCTTGTGGTGGGGCTTGCCGGAAGGCGTGGTGCCATGCCCTTCCCCGGCCGCGTGCTTGGGGGGATGGTTGTCAGACATGGTCGTCTCCCTCGGCGTCTGGAGTGGAAGCGGTGGTTGTGGCCGCGGCGGGACCCGCCTGCGGAGTGTGCGCGTGCTCCTCCGGCGGGATCCCGGCCATCATGAGGCCCAGGGTTTCACGGCTGGTGCCGGCCGGGACGATGCCCACCAGCTTGCCCTTGTAGAGAACGGCGATCCGGTCCGCCAGCTCCATCACCTCATCCAGTTCGGTGGAGATGATCATGACGGGCGTGCCCTGGTCGCGTTCGGTAACGATCCGGCGGTGCAGGAATTCGATGGAGCCCACATCCACGCCCCGGGTGGGCTGGGAGGCGATGAACAGCCGCAGGGGCCGCGAGAGCTCCCGCGCCATCACCACCTTCTGCTGGTTGCCGCCGGACAGTGTCCCGGCGGCCGCGGCCGCGGAGGGGGTGCGGACGTCGAACTCACCGATCCGTGCCTTGGCGTTTTCGAGGATCCTTGCCGGGCTCATGCTGATGCCTTTGGCGAACGGCGGTTTGTCATACAGGTCCAGGACGAGGTTTTCCGCCACGGAGAAGGTCCCCACCAGGCCGTCCACCTTGCGGTCTTCGGGCACGAAACCGACGCCGGCCTTGAGGACTTCCTTGACGGGGCGGCCCAGGAGTTCCTTGCCGTCGAGGGTGACCGATCCGGAGACCCGCTCCTGCAGGCCGAGGATGGCTTCCGTCAGCTCGGTCTGGCCGTTGCCCTGCACCCCGGCGACGGCGAGGATCTCGCCCCGGGCGATGTCGAAGTTGAGTCCGTCCACCACATGCTGGCCGTTGGGTGCGATCACCGTGAGGTCGTGCACCACGAACGTCTTTTCCTGGGGCTTTGCCGGCGCCTTGTCCAGGGTGAGGCTGACAGCACGGCCCACCATCATGGAGGCCAGCTCCGAGGTGGCGGCGGAGGGATCGGCCGAACCCACCACCTTGCCGCGCCGGATCACCGTGATGGTGTCGGACACCTCTTTGACCTCCCGCAGTTTGTGCGAGATGAAGACGATGGAGGTACCGCCGGACTTCAGCTGGCGCATGATGTCCAGGAGTTCGTCGGTCTCCTGCGGCGTCAGGACGGCTGTGGGCTCATCAAGGATCAGGACCTTGGCGTTCCTGACCAGGGCCTTGATGATCTCCACGCGCTGCTGGACGCCCACCGGAAGGTCCTCCACCAGGGCGTCGGGGTCGACGTCGAACCCGTACTGGTCCGAGATCTCCTTGATCCGGCGGCGGGTTTCGTCCAGGTTCAGGAAGCCCGCGGCCTTGGTGGGCTCGGCGCCCAGGGCCACGTTTTCGGCCACCGTGAAAACAGGGACCAGCATGAAGTGCTGGTGCACCATGCCGATGCCGGCGGCCATGGCGTCGCCCGGTCCGCGGAAGGTTACGGGTTTGTCGTCGATGAGGATTTCCCCGTCAGTGGGCTCATACAGCCCGTACAGCACATTCATCAGGGTTGATTTTCCTGCCCCGTTCTCGCCGAGCAGGCAGTGGATTTGTCCCGGCTCAACCACCACGTCTATGTGGTCGTTGGCCAGCAGCGTGCCAAATCGTTTGGTGATCCCTCTGAGTTCAAGTTTCAAAACTCTGACCAATCTCGAAGCGTCCGGTGGTCCACCGGACGGGATATGAGGCTGCAGCACCAGCCTAGTGGCTGCAGCCGGAGGATGAGCGGGCGGCGGGCCCGAAATGCGGCCAGCAAAAAGCGCCACCGCCCGGCCTGTCGGTAACGGGCCGGGCGGTGGCGCTCAGGCAGGAATCAGGCCTTCGGGCTGGCCGCGGATTCCACCTTCAGCTTTCCGTCGATGATGTCCTTCTCGATCTGCTCCAGCTCGGACTTCAGGTCCGCAGGAACCTGGGAGTCGAGATCGTGGAAGGGTGCCAGCTGGACGCCTTCGTTGGCGAGGGTGCCGACGTAGGGCTCGTTGCTGAACTTGCCTTCCTTGTCATCCTTCACCACCGCTTCCACGGCCTCGCCCATGGTCTTCATGACCGAGGACAGCATGATGTCCTTGTAGTCAGGGGCGGTGAGGTAGCCGTCGGAGTCGACCCAGATCAGCTTGACGTCCTTGCCGGCAGCCTTGGCTTCCTTGAGGGCGGAACCGGCACCCTTGCCCACCGGGCCGGCAACGGGCATCACGATGTCTGCGCCCTGGTCCAGGAAGTTCTGGGTGAGCTGCTTGCCAACGTCCTGCTTTTCGAAGTCGCCGGTGAAGCTGCCGTCCTGGGCTTCCTTGTTCCAGCCAAGGAGCTTGACGTCCTTGCCCTTCTGCTCGTTGTAGTACTTCACGCCGTCCGCGTAGCCGTCCATGAAGATGGTCACGGTGGGAAGCTTGATGCCGCCGAACGTTGCCACGGTTCCGGTCTTGGTGGTGCCGGCGGCAAGGTAGCCGGCCAGGAACGCGGCCTGCGCGGTGTCGTAGATGATCGGCTTGACGTTGCTGATCGGCGGGTTGTAGCTGTAGTCGACTATGGCGAAGTGGCTGTCCGGGTTGGCCTCGGCCTGCTTCTTGGTCGCGTCGCCGAGCAGGAAGCCGATGGTCAGCGTGAGGTCACAGCCTGCTGTCACCATGGCCCGCAGGTTCGGCTCGAAGTCGTTGTTGGTCTTGGACTCCACCTGGTTGACCTTGATTCCCAGGTCCGTCTCGGCCTTCTTCAGCCCCTCGTAGGAGGACTGGTTGAAGGACTGGTCGTCGAACCCGCCCGAGTCGGAGACGATGCAGCCCGTGTAGTCGCTGGCGCCGGCAGTGGAGCCGCCGCCGGCTTCGGGAGGCGCACCGCAACCGGCCAGCACGAGCGATGTGGCGCCCACCGTGGCCAGGCCGGCAACGGAACCGCGCTTGAGGTGTGCACGCAGTGATGACATCAAGATTCCTCCAGGATGAAGAGAGTGGCGCTACGGCTCGAATTCAATGAGTGTCCGTTTCTGCACTGAAATTCTGTTTTCACTGAGGGCTCGCAGCACTGCGCCGGAGCGCACTGATGGCACCCACTTTAGTGGCCTGCGCCACGTCCAATAGCACGGCAGGGCAACTTCCTTGAGATTGTTTACAAGTTGTTACCAACCAGTAGGGGGTTCCGCGTTCGCGCGGCACCCCCTACTGGGCAGGGCAGGCGGAGGTGCTAGAGCCTGACCAGCATCTTCCCCGTGTTAGCACCGTCCAGCAGGTCCATGAATGCCTGCGGAGCGTTTTCCAGCCCGTCCACAATGGTCTCGTCGTACCGGACGGTGCCGTCGGCCAGCCAGCCTGCCATTTTCTCGGCGAACTCTGCGGAGTGCTGCCGCTGGCCGCCCACCAGGAAGCCGCGGAGGGTGAGCTGCTTCCCGATGGCCAGCGCCAGGTTATGCGGGGCCGGCGTGGGCTGGGTGGAGTTGTATTGGGCTATGGCGCCGCACATGGCCACCCGTCCCCCAACGTTCAGCACGGACAGGGCAGCTTCAAGATGCTCTCCGCCCACATTGTCGAAGTAGACATCGATGCCCCCGCTGCCGGCCGCCTCTTCAAGCTGGTCCCGCACTGGACCGTCGTGGTAGTCGAAGGCGGCATCGAAGCCAAGCTCCAGGAGCCTGGCCACCTTGGCCGGGGAACCCGCAGAACCGATGACCCGGGAGGCACCCATGGCCTTGGCGATCTGGCCCACCAGCGAGCCGACGGCTCCTGCCGCGCCTGAGACGAACACGGCGTCGCCGGGTTTGAATTCGGCGACCTTGAGCAGTCCCGCGTAGGCGGTCAGGCCGGTCATGCCGAGGGCGCCGAGGAAGGCCGACGCCGGCGCCAAGTCGGTGCGGGCCGGCTTCACGGCTTCCGCGTCAAGGACGGCGTATTCCCGCCAGCCGAGCGAATGTACGACGACGTCGCCCTTTTGGAGCGCCGTGGAACGGGACGCAATCACCTCGCCCACCGCACCGCCGTCGAGCGCTTCGTCGAGGGCAAAGGGCGGCGAGTAGGACTTGACGTCGTTCATGCGGCCGCGCATGTAGGGATCAACAGAGATGAAGAGGTTCCGCACCATGACCTGCCCGTCGCCCAGCGCGGGCAGCGGCGATTCTGCGAGCCGGAAGTTTGCTGCTGCGGGACGGCCCACCGGGCGGGAGGCGAGGCGGATTTCCTGGGTGGCGGCAGGAAGGGTGGCGGCGCTCATGCCGCGTACTCCAGGACTTTGATGTCCACGCTGATATTGCCGCGGGTGGCATTGGAGTAGGGGCAGATCTCATGCGCCTTGGCAACCAGGGCCTCGGCTGTATCCCGGTCCAGGGCAGGCAGCGCAATCTCCAGTTCGGCGGCCAGGCCGAAGCCCTCCCCGCCGTCAAGCCGGCCAAGGTGCACCTTGGCAGCCACTGCGGAATCCGTCAGGTCGGCGCGTTCCTGGCGTGCCACCAGGCGGAGGGCCGAGTGGAAGCACGCGGCATACCCGGCGGCAAAGAGCTGCTCGGGGTTGGTCCCGTCACCGGTGCCGCCGAGTTCAACCGGACTGGCGAGGGAAACGTCCAGCCTGCCGTCACGGGTACGGGCGGTGCCGTCCCGGCCGTCGCCGGAGGCAAGGGCAACTGCAGTGTAAAGGGGCTTCATGGATATATCCGTTCTGTCGGGATCACTACTCACGGGGTGGTTCCGGGAAGGCGGTCAAAGCGCAGCGTGGAGGGCGGCGGTGAGCTTGCCCAGGGTTTCGCGCAGTTGCTCGAGCTCTATGGCCGTGAGCCCTGCGGCGTCGGCGAGCCGCTGGGGAATGGCGGAGGCCTTTCCGCTCAGGCTCCTCCCCGCGGGCGTGAGGTGGATGGCCACCCGGCGCTCATCCTCGCCGGACCGGCGCCGCTCAACAAGGCCAAGGGCCTCAAGCCGCTTGAGCAGCGGCGACAAAGTGCCGGAGTCAAGGCCGAGCTCATCGCCCAGTTCCTTCACGCCCCGCGGCTCGTTCTCCCAGAGAACCAGCATGGCCAGGTACTGCGGGTAGGTCAGGCCCAGGTCTTCCAGGACGGGACGATATACGGCGGTTGCTGCGCGGGAAGCGGAGTAGAGCGCAAAACAGACCTGGCGGTCCAGGCGGGGAGCTTCACTCATGGCAACAACAGTAGCGGGCAACTAAGTTGTGCACAACTTACCAAACTCCGAGGCGCAGATAAGGCATGAAAAAGCCCGACGCCGGCACTTCAGCACGTGCCGGCGTCGGGCTTTCCCGAAAGCGTTTAGAAGTCGCGGATGGTGCGCAGGGCGGCCGCGGTGAGGACCCGGATGCCCAGGCCCAGGGCCTGCTCGTCCACGATGTAGTCGCCGCGGTGCAGGTCATATTCCTCGCCGCCGGGGGTCTTGGTGCCCAGGCGCATCATGGCGCCGGGGAGCTCGGCAAGGAACCAGGCAAAGTCCTCCCCGCCCATGGACTGGGGCGTCAGCACCACGGCGCTCTCGCCGATTTCCGCGCGCGCGGCTGCCTCAATGATCGCCGTTTCGTGTTCGGAGTTCACCACCGGGGGCACACCCCGGGTGTGTTCAAGCCGGACGTCCACACCGTAGGGCGCCGCCACCTGGTGGACCACCTCGTCCAGCAGCTCGCCGGCCTCGTGCCAGGCCTCGCGGTCCAGGCAGCGCATGGTTCCCGCCATGTAGCCGGTGCCGGGAATCGCATTCGGCGCGGATCCGGCGGAAATCTGGCCCCAGACGACGGACACTCCGCTGCGGACATCCACCCTGCGGGACAGGACGGCGGGAACGTTGACCGCGATCTGGGCCAGGGCGAACACCAGCTCTTCCGTCAGGTGCGGCCGGGAGGTGTGCCCGCCCCGGCCGGAAAGCTCGATCCGGATAGTGTCCGATGCCGAGGTGATGGCCCCGATGCGCGTTCCGATCTTGCCCACTTCGATGCGCGGGTCGCAGTGCAGCGCCATGATGCGGGGCACGCCTTCCAGGACGCCCTGCTCAATGCAGGCGTGGGCACCGCCCGGCATGGTCTCCTCGGCGGGCTGGAAAATGATCCGGACGGTCCCGCCCAGGGGGGTCTCCTGGTGCATGCGGTGCAGTACCAGGGCGATGCCCAGCATGGTGGCGGTGTGTACGTCGTGGCCGCACGCGTGGGTGACGCCGTGGTTCTTGGACGCGAACGGCAGGCCCGTTTCCTCGATGATGGGCAGGGCGTCGATGTCGCCGCGCAGGGCGGTGGCAATGGGACCGTCGCCGACGTCCACCGTCAGCCCGGTGCCCTCGAGGCGGCGGGGTTTCAGGCCGGCCTCCTCGAGGCGCTCGGCCAGCTTGTCCGTGGTGCGGTACTCCTTGAAGGAGAGTTCGGGGTGCGCGTGCAGGTCGCGGCGGAATTCAATCAGTTCCGGCAGGAGCGGTTCGAGCCAGGGCGACACCAGGGCGGTGGGCTCGGCTTCAGTAGTGTAATTGCGCACTTCATCACTCTAGCGAGGATGGACGCAATACAGGCCATCACGGTAACCGCGTTACATCCCGGGCAACCGTGACGGCAAGAACTGCAGGCAAACTTTGGGTTAAAGGACGTCCGTGTCGCCGCTGGCCTTGAGGGCGTCAACGGCTGCCTTGACCCGCTGCGAGTTGGCCATGGTGGTGACCAGCAGGGCATCGGGGGTGTCCACGATGACCACGTCCTCGATGCCGATCAGGGCGATCACGCGCTTGGTGTCGGTAACCACCACGCCGCTGGAGTTCTCGGTGAAGACGCGCGCGCCTTCGCCGAGGACAGTCACGTCATCCACTTCCTTGGCGGAGTTGAGCCTGCCCACGGAGGCGAAGTCACCGACGTCGTCCCAGCGGAAGGTTCCGGGCACGACGGCGACGTCCCCGGCTTCCGCGGCGGGCTCCGCGACGGCATAGTCGATGGCGATTTTCGGCAGGGTGGGCCAGATGCGGGATGTGACCTCGTCCCGGTTAGGGGTGTCCCAGGCACGCGCGATCTCCTGCAGGCCCTGGAACAGTTCGGGCTGGTTGGCTTCGAGGTGCTTGAGCAGCAGCGCAACCGGCGCAACGAACATGCCGGCGTTCCACACGTAGTTGCCGCTGTCCACGTACTGCTGCGCCACCGCCTCGTCCGGCTTTTCCACGAACTCCACCACGTCCTGCGCGCTGGGTGCGCCCTCGATGTGGAGGTCCTGGCCGGAACGGATGTACCCAAAACCGGTGGAGGGGTGCGTGGGCTTGATGCCGATGGTCACGATCTTGCCCGCGGCGGCGGTGTGGATGGCCTCGCGGACGGCCGCCTGGAAGAGATCGTCCGGGCTGATCACCTGGTCGGCGGCGAAGGAACCCATGATGGTTCCGGGATCGCGCTCATGCAGGATTGCCGCGGCAAGCCCGATGGCTGCCGCCGAGTCCTTGGGCTCGGACTCGAGCACCAGATCCGAATCCGTGACCTCGGGAAGCTGGCGGCACACTGCATCGCGGTGCGCCTTGCCAGTGACAACCAGCATCCGGCTACCGGCCAGCGGGTGCAGCCGGTCGTAGGTGGCGCGCAGCAGCGTACTGCCCGAACCCGTGAGGTCGTGGAGGAACTTGGGAGCTGCGGCTCGTGACAGAGGCCAGAGGCGGGTCCCCACTCCGCCGGCCGGGATCACCGCGATGAAGCGGTCAAGGGGTGATGCCGGGCTTGTCACTTTGTCTGTACTCATCACCGCCTACTTTAGCTGACGAGCCGTTGGAGCCTCCCGCGCGAACGGAAGCGCTGACACAGTGTGGCCATGAACCGGGCGGGCGGGGTGTGGCGTTTGTCTCATAATTTTCAGAAATCCGCGCCACTGCAGGGCACCAAGGCGTTCCTAAATTGAATAAGCTGTTAGCTGAGCCTAGATTTAGGCCTGAGCTACGAGTGCTCTCGCAGCAGGCGTTCCCCCCGCGTGGATCTCATGCCAGCGCCGCTGTGTTGCAGGGAGGTTTATCAGTGCCGACAAAACCAGCTGGCACCTTGTACCGCGGCCGTGAAGGCATGTGGTCCTGGGTAGGACACCGTATTACCGGTGTAGTGATCTTTTTCTTCTTGTTGGTCCACGTTTTGGACACCTCCTTGGTGCGTGTGTCTCCCGAGGCTTACACCGCCGTGATCGGTGCATACAAGAACCCCTTGATGGCCCTTGGCGAAACCGGCCTTGTCGCCGCCATCGTGTTCCACGCTTTCAACGGCCTGCGGATCATCGCAGTCGACTTCTGGAAGAAGGGTGCCAAGTACCAGCGGCAGATGCTGTGGGCAGTCCTGGGCCTGTGGGTCGTGACCATGGTTGCCTTCTCCATCCGCCACCTGTCCCTCGCCCTCGGAGGCCACTAAGCCATGTCTGCAACCATCGAGAGCCCCCGCAGCGGGCGGATCGCCCCCCAGTACCGCCGCAACGGCGGCACCCGCGGCAACTTCGAAATGATCGCCTGGCTGTTCATGCGCCTCTCCGGCGTGGTGCTGGTGGTCCTCATCTTCGGACACCTCTTCGTGAACCTCATGGTGGGCGAAGGCATCCACGCCATCGACTTCGGCTTCGTGGCCGGCAAGTGGGCGGATCCCTTCTGGCAGTTCTGGGACCTGGCCATGCTGTGGCTGGCCATGCTGCACGGCACCAACGGCGTGCGCACCATCATCAATGACTACGCAGAGAAGGACACCACCCGCCGTTGGCTGAAGACTGTCCTGTACTCCGCCACCGTGGTCATCATCGTCCTGGGCACCCTGGTGATCTTCACCTTCGATCCGTGCCCCGTCGTGGACGGCGTTCCCCTGCCGGGCGGATTCTGCCCTGCCTAGCACCGGCACCACCCCGGGCCCGCGGGCTTTCCCGCGGGCCCTGTTTTGCGGAGCAGGCAACGCCGCCCCGTTGTTCCATAGCGAATTTTGAGAGAAAGAGCATCTGGTATGCAGGTCCATAAGTACGACGTCGTCATCGTCGGTGCCGGTGGCGCTGGCATGCGCGCCGCGATCGAATCAGGTCAGCGTGCCCGCACAGCAGTACTGACCAAGCTCTACCCCACCCGCTCGCACACCGGTGCGGCCCAGGGTGGCATGTGTGCAGCCCTTGCCAATGTCGAGGAAGACAACTGGGAATGGCACACGTTCGACACCGTCAAGGGTGGCGACTACCTGGTTGACCAGGATGCCGCGGAGGTCATGGCCAAGGAAGCCATCGACGCCGTGCTTGACCTGGAAAAGATGGGCCTGCCGTTCAACCGCACGCCCGAAGGCCGCATCGACCAGCGCCGCTTCGGCGGCCACACCCGCGACCACGGCAAGGCGCCCGTCCGCCGCGCCTGCTACGCCGCGGACCGCACCGGCCACATGATCCTGCAGACGCTGTACCAAAACTGCGTCAAGCACAACGTCGAGTTCTACAACGAGTACTACGTCCTCGACCTCCTGACGGTTGAAGAGGACGCGGTCCGCGAGGACGGCACCCCCTACAAGCAGAAGCGCGTGGCGGGCGTGGTCTCCTACGACCTCGCCTCCGGTGAACTGCACGTCTTCCAGGCCAAATCCGTGGTGTTCGCTTCCGGCGGCGCCGGCAAGGTCTTCAAGACCACCTCGAACGCCCACACCCTCACCGGTGACGGCATGGGCATCGCCTTCCGCCGGGGCATTCCGCTGGAGGACATGGAGTTCTTCCAGTTCCACCCGACCGGCCTGGCCGGCCTGGGCATCCTCCTCTCCGAGGCAGCCCGCGGTGAAGGTGCCATCCTGCGTAACTCCGAGGGCGAGCGCTTCATGGAGCGCTACGCCCCCACCATCAAGGACCTGGCACCCCGTGACATCGTGGCCCGGTCCATGGCCAACGAAGTCCGTGAAGGCCGCGGCTGCGGCCCGAACAAGGACTACGTGCTGCTGGACCTGACCCACCTGGAGCCGGCCCACATCGACGCCAAACTTCCTGACATCACCGAGTTCGCCCGCACCTACCTTGGCGTCGAGCCCTACACCGAGCCTGTTCCAGTGTTCCCCACGGCGCACTACGCCATGGGCGGCATTCCGACGAACATCGAAACCGAGGTTCTCCAGGACAACGACACCGTTGTCCCCGGTCTGTTCGCCGCCGGCGAGGTGGCATGTGTGTCCGTGCACGGTTCCAACCGCCTGGGCACCAACTCGCTGCTGGACATCAACGTGTTCGGCAAGCGCGCGGGCATCGCCGCGGCTGAGTACGCCAAGACCGCCAGCTTTGTGGAACTGCCGGAGAACCCGACGGCGTACACCACCGAACTGCTGGACATTGCCCGCAACGGCGTTGGCAACGAAAAGGTGGCCCAGATCCGCAAGGAACTGCAGGACACCATGGACGCCAACATGCAGGTGTTCCGTACCGCCGAGACGCTGAACCAGGTCCTGCGAGACATCGCATCGTTCGAGGAGCGGTACAAGCGCATCAACGTCCAGGACAAGGGCAAGCGCTTCAACCTGGACCTGCTCGAAGCCGTTGAGCTCGGCTTCCTGCTGGAACTGGCAAAGGTCATGACCGTGGCCGCCCTGCACCGCGAGGAATCCCGCGGCGGACACTTCCGCGAGGACTTCCCGGACCGTAACGACGAGAAATTCATGAAGCACTCCATGGCGTACAAGGACGACCACGCGCCGGCTGACGGATCGGCAGAAGCAATTGCCGGCATCCGCCTCGCCACCAAGCCGGTTGTCTTTACCCGCTACGAGCCGATGGTGAGGAAGTACTAAGATGACCGCTGAAACCGCTGAGCCAGCCTCAAAGATTGAACTGCCTGCCGGCGTCGGCGGTGGCGGCGAGATCCCGACGTTCGATGTGCACATGCGCGTCCGCCGGTACAACCCGGAGGTCTCCGAAGAGGCGACCTGGGACGATTTCCACCTCACCATGTACGGCACGGACCGCGTCCTGGACGCCCTGCACAAGGTCAAATGGGAGATGGACGGCAGCCTGTCCTTCCGCCGCTCCTGCGCCCACGGCGTGTGCGGATCCGACGCCATGCGCATCAACGGCCGCAACCGCCTGGCCTGCAAGACCCTGCTGAAGGACCTGGACACGTCCAAGCCCATCACGGTGGAACCCATCAAGGGCCTGCCGGTGGAGAAGGACCTCATCGTGGACATGGAGCCGTTCTTCCAGTCCTACCGCGAGGTCATGCCGTTCCTCATCAACAAGGGCCACGAGCCCACCCGGGAACGCCTGCAGTCCGCCGAGGACCGAGAGCGTTTCGATGACACCACCAAGTGCATCCTGTGCGCCGCGTGCACGTCCTCCTGCCCGGTGTTCTGGACCGACGGCCAGTACTTCGGCCCGGCGGCCATCGTGAACGCACACCGCTTCATTTTCGATTCCCGTGATGATGCCGGTGACATGCGCCTGGAAATCCTGAACGACAAGGAAGGCGTGTGGCGCTGCCGCACCACCTTCAACTGCTCCGAGGCATGCCCCCGCGGCATCCAGGTGACGCAGGCGATCGCCGAGGTCAAGCAGGCAATTCTTTCCCGCAAGATCTGACCAGGGATCAAGCGGACGACGGCGTCGCCCACCTTGTACGGAAAACGTACGGTGAGCGGCGCCGTCGTCGTATCAACGACAGAAAGGGGACGCGGTGTCCCGCTCCGAAAAAGTCTCGTTCGCCGGCTCCACGGGGGAAATCCTCTCCGGCATCATCGATGTGCCGGAAGGCCCGGTGAAGGGCTGGGGCGTCTTCTCGCATGGCTTCACCCTGGGCAAGGATGCACCGTCGGCTTCCCGCATGTGCAAAGCCCTGGCGGACAGCGGCGTAGGCATGCTGCGCTTCGACAACCTGGGCCTGGGCGGTTCCGGCGGGGAGTGGGCCGCTGGTTCGTTCAGCCATAAGGTGGCGGACACGGTCAAGGCTGCCGAGTTCATGCGGAATGAAGGAAAGGCGATTTCCCTGCTGGTGGGGCACTCTTTCGGCGGCGCCGCGGTGCTGGCCGCCGCCAGGGAGATTCCGGAGCTCGACGCCGTCGCAACAGTCGGCGCCCCCTTCTCGCCCAAGCACGTTGCGCATGTCTTTGACGCTGCACTGGACAAGATTCTGAGTGAGGGCAGCGCCGAGGTGGACCTTGGCGGCAAGCGGGTGGAGATCCGCAAGCACTTCGTGGAGGACCTGGAGAGGGCTGACCTCACAGACTGCATCCGGCAGCTGCACAAGCCACTGATGGTGCTCCACTCCCCCACGGACAACACCGTGGGAATCGAGAATGCCAGCACCATTTTCCAGACGGCCCGCCACCCGCGCAATTTTGTGTCCCTGGAGGGCAGCGACCATCTGTTGACGGGCAAGGGCCAGGCGGCACGGGCCGCACGGATTATCGCTGCGTGGGCCGACCAGTACCTCGACGCCGGGCAGTAGCGGCTTTGCCGTCCTCGGAGTAGAGCGGAGCCTTCCCGGCCTGGACGGGTACTTTACCCGGCTGCACCTGGCGTGCGCCCCACATGCCCTTGTCGTGACCTGAGGGGCCGTGCCGAAGGTCTGCTTCCCGGATGGCAGCCCAACCTGCAGAGATCAGGTACACCTGGCTCACCAGGTTGAACCAGATCAGGAGGCCGATGATGATGGCGAACGGCGCAAGGATGGGGTTGCGGCTGGCGCCTGCCAGCAGTTCGGTGCTGAAGATCTGAAGCACGCCGGTGCCCAGCGCCGCCAGGACGGTGCCTTCCAGCAGTGCCCTGCGGGACAGTTTGAGGCTCGCAGCGACCTTATACATGATGAACGCCGTTGCCCAGCCCAGGACCAGGGGAACAGCAATCTTGACGGACGTGGTCAACGGCCCCGCCAGCGCGTCATCGAGCCGCAGGAAGTCCGAGACCCACCCCGCAGCGGCTCCGAACACCAGGGATGCCCCCGCGCTGATCACCAGCGCAACACCCAGCAGCAGCAGCGTTCCGGCATCCCGCAGCTTCAGGAGGATGGGGTTGACCGTCAGCGGCGCCAGCTGCAGGACGCCCCGCAGCCCCTCCCGGATACCGGAAATCCAGCGCAGCGAGGTGACCACCGTGACCAACGAGCCGATCACAGCTGTCCAGCCCAGCCCATCCGGGTTCAGCAGGTCCTGCGGATCCACCAGCCCGGGGCCGCCGTTGAGCTTCAAGAGCCCGGGCGCACTCGATGCCACACTGCTGATCACCGTCTCCAGGAGGGCCGGCTGTCCCCGCAGGACCAGGCCGGCAATAGAGAAGCCGGTGGTGAGGAGGCCGGTGATGGAGAAAAACATGTTGAAGCCGATGCCGGCGCTCATCAGCGGGCCGCGCTGAAGGGTGTAGTGCCGGAGCGCGCGCATCGGCCGAAATACGTTGAGCCGGGCCAGGATCCACTGGAACATGGCCATCATTGCGGCCAGGGGGCCTCCGCCGGACCTGCGTGCCCTTCCCCAGTCAATCCGTTTCTGGATGACGGCAAGCTTCAGCTGGGCACGTTCAGTGGGAAGAGGCTGCTGCTCCGCCTGCTTTGGCTGCGGCTTCCGCGGCGGTTTCCGCGAATCTGGTGCCGGCGTGGTTGTCAGTTTCGCTCCCAAAGTCCAGCTCTTCCCGTAGCTGCCAAATGCCGTCTGCATCGTGCTCGTAAAGACCCATGCTAACCACGGGGAAGGTGGCCCTGTAGTTCTTCAGCGCCGTTTCCGCCTCATCAAGGCTTTCCGGGGCGACGTCGTGGGCTATGGTGACGTGCGGATGGTAGGCAAAGGGAAGTTCCCGCTGGAGCGGGCCCTGCTGGAGTTTCCCGTGCAGCTCAACACAGTCCTCGAACCCTTCCTCCACGTTGATGAAGACAACCGGTGAAACGGGTCGGAAAGTCCCCGTGCCGGCGATCGTCACCATGAACGGGCTCTGCCGGCGCGCCACCTCGCGCACGTGCTCACACGTGGCGTCCCAGTCATGCGTGGGCGTGGTGGTCACCAGGGTGATGTGGGCAGGCACAACATCCGCCAGCGGGTCGCCGAAGGACGCCCGCCAGCGCTGCAGCTCCTCCGCAATGTCAGGAGGGAACCCCAGGATGACGCCTACGCTGGATGCCATGGCGCTAGCGGACTCCCGCGAGGCTCAGGGAGGGCAGGAAGCCCATGCGCTCATACACCTGGCCAAGGGTGACCGAGGCAATCTCACGGGCACGTTCAGCACCGAGGGCCAGCAGCCGGTCCAGCTCTGCCGGGTCAGACATCAGCTCATTGGTGCGGTCCCGCAGGGGGGTGACGAACTCGACCACCACTTCGGCGAGGTCAACCTTCAGGTGGCCGTACATCTTGCCCTGGTACTCCGCCTCCAGCTCCGCGATGGACTTGCCGGTCAGCGAGGAGTAAATGGTCAGCAGGTTGGAAACCCCGGGCTTCTCCTCGCGGTCGAACCTGATCTCGGTGCCCGCGTCCGTCACTGCGGATTTAATGCGCTTGGCCGCGATCTTGGGGTCGTCAAGCAGCTGGATGGCCCCGTTGGGCGACTCGCCGGTCTTGGACATCTTGGCGCTCGGGTTTTGGAGGTCGTAAATCTTCGCGGTTTCCTTGACGATCGTCGCCTCCGGAACCGTGAACGTTGTCCCGAACCGTGTGTTGAAGCGCTGGGCCAGGTTGCGGGTCAGTTCCAGGTGCTGGCGCTGGTCCTCCCCTACCGGTACCAGGTCCGTCTGGTAGAGCAGGATGTCCGCTGCCATCAGGGTGGGGTACGCGAAAAGCCCCAGCGTGGCGGCGTCCGCACCGGACTTCTGGGTCTTGTCCTTGAACTGCGTCATCCGGGAGGCCTCACCAAAGCCCGTGATGCAGTTGAGCGCCCATGCCAGCTGCGCATGCTCGGGCACGTGGGACTGGACGAAGAAGATGCTCTTGTCCGGATCGATGCCGGCGGCGATGTACTGTGCGGCCACAATCCGGGTGCGCGTGGCCAGGTCCGTGGGATCGAAGTCGACGGTGATGGCGTGCAGGTCGGGAATGAAAAAGACGGCGTCGTACTCCGCCTGCATGTCCACCCAGTTGCGGACGGCACCGATGTAGTTGCCGAGGTGCAGCGAGTCCGCAGTGGGCTTGGCACCGGAGAGGATGCGCTTCTTGGCGGCCGGGGAGGTCTGGCTAGTCATGGGAAGGAAACTTTCGGGGCTTGGAGCTGCGGGCTTAGAGCTGGTAGTCCACTACCAGGGGTGCATGGTCGGAGAAGCGGGTGTCGTAGGAGGCAGCGCGGTCCACGACGGCGGAGATCGCCGAGGCTGCCAGCGCGGGTGTCGCCATGTGGTAGTCGATGCGCCAGCCTGCGTCATTGTCAAAGGCCTTGCCGCGCCAGGACCACCAGGTGTAGGGCCCGTCCATCTCACCGGACATGGTGCGGTGGACGTCGTGCCAGCCGATGTCTTCACCGAAGAACCGGTCAAAGTAGGCGCGTTCCTCCGGGAGGAAGCCCGCCTTCTTCAGGTTGCCCTTCCAGTTCCGGATGTCCAACGGCGTGTGGGCCACGTTCAGGTCCCCCACCACCAGGGCGTGGTCGCTGTGCTTGGTCAGTTCCGGCAGGCGGGTGCTCATGGCGTCGAGGAAGCGGTACTTGTCATCCTGCTTCGGCGTGCCCGCCTCGCCGGAGTGCACGTAGGCGCTGGCCACGGTCAGTTGCACGCGCTCACCGGCAGCGTCGGTCAGCCGGAAATCGGCTTCCACCCAGCGCCCCGCGGTAGCGAAGTAGTCGTCACCGATGCCGTTCCGGGTGGCCAGGGGCTCTTCCCGCGAGGCGATGGCCACCCCTGCGCGGCCCTTGGCTTCCGCCTCAGCGTGCAGGATGTGCCAGCCATCACCCAGCAGCTGGCGCACGACCGCGTCCGGGGCCCGGACCTCCTGGAGGCAAAGGATGTCCACCTCGCGCGGTTCCAGCCAGGCCGCCATGCCGTTCTTGTAGGCGGCCCGAAGCCCATTGACGTTGACCGATGCGATGCGAAGGTGGTCCTTCTTCAATGCCGAGCTCACCCGCTCCACTCTAGTCGATGATGGTGCCGGTGACCGGTTCTCCGCTGCCGCCCGAAGACTTGATCATGTCGCGGGCGTTGGTGGCTGTGATCTCGATGGTTTCCAGGGCACGGTTAATGGTGTCCTGGTTGGCCGCGGCTCCCTTGGCGCGCTCGTCCTCCACCACGCGGACCTGCACCTGCACGATCTTGAACGAGTGGTCCAGCTTAAGGTCGCGGACCTCGTCCGCCTCGCTGCGTTCAGACACCACGCGCGTCCCGCCATGGTTGACCGCGGATGACGACGGGCCGCGGCCGGCTGCCGTGGTGAAGGCATTCTGGGCTTCAGTCAGCTTGGCTCCGGCCTTTTTGGCGGCCTTCTGGATGCTGAACACCACGAAGCATGCCAGCAGGAGCCAGAAGAGGGCGATCACGGCAACAACCCAGCCCACGACGTCGTTCTGGTTGGCCGCGAAGATGACGGCCACAACGAACGCCGTCACCAGGACCATCAGCCCGGGACCGCTGATGCGGAACAAGGAGAAACCGCCCCTGGCGGGTTTGGCGGATGACTTGGAGCTGCCCAGAGATTGCATGAACCTATTCTCTCAAACCCCGGGGTGTGCTCCCGCCCGCTTCCACCTCCGGCGAACAGCGCCTCCCTCCCCCAACCCAGTAGCGCCAACTGTCGTTATGGGGCGCCAGAACGACAGTTGGCGCGACTTGGTTGGGCCCGGGGACTACTTGAGGAACAAGGCCCGCAGGCGCAGGGTGGTCAGCAGCATGCCGACGGCGGTCATCGCCAGGTAGTAGCCGACGTGCAGGGGTGTTGCGGCAGTGAAGGTCCCCACGCTGATCTGGCGGAGCAGTTCCACCCCGTGCCAGAGCGGCATGGCCTGGATGAACCACTGGATGGGCTGCGGGTAGACGCTGAGCGGATAGAACGTGGCGCTGAAGAGGAACATGGGGAGCAGGATGAAGTTGATCCAGTCCATCTGCTGGAAGGTCTTCAGGAAGCTGGTGATGCCCATCCCCATGCTGGCGAAGCCAAACGCGATGAGCACCGAGGCCGGGACCATCAGGAGCGCCCAGGGCGAGGTGATCAGCCCCATCACCCCCATGACGGCGGTGAACCCGGTGGCGTAGAGCATCCCCCTCAGCAGCGCCAGGAAGATCTCGCCCAGGGCAACATCCAGCGGTCCCAGCGAGGTGTACAGCATGCCCTGGTACAGCTTGGCAAAGTGCATTTTGAAGAAGACGTTCCACGTGGAGTCGTACACGGCCCCGTTCATGGCCGAAACGGCGAGCAGGGCCGGTGCGATGTAGGCCGCGTAGCTGATCTCGCCGCCGCCCGGGCCCTCCACCGTCCCCACGATGGCTCCCAGCCCCACACCCATGGACACCAGGAACAGGACCGGTTCGAAGAACCCGGACAGCATCACCAGCCAGTTGCTGCTCCGGGTGGCCATCAGCCCGCGCGAGATGACCGCCCTGGCGTTGCCCGAATAGAGCCTGCCGAAAGGCCTGTTGAGGGCTTCCTCGGTGGCGCTTCGTTCCCCCGCCGGAGGTGCTGTCCGGCTCATTGGCCCATCCTTGCCGCGAACCGGCGCCGGGTCAGGACCCAGCCCACCACGGCGAGGCCCGCCAGGACCCCCACGTGCACCAGGGTCAGCAGCGGCGGTTCCTGGTAGCCGTAGCTGGCCACGCGCCCCAGTTCGGTGCCGTGCCAGATGGGTGAGATCCAGCCGATCCAGCGGACCGCCAGCGGGAGCGTGTCCAGTGGAAAGAAGGTGCCGGAGAACAGGAACAGCGGCATCACGATCAGCCGCATCACCAGGGCGAACTGGCCCTTGTCCTCGGTGATGGACGCGGAATAGGCCATCAGCGGCAGCCCGAAGGCCAGCCCGGCGAGTGTTGCCACCAGGATGCCTGCCCACGCCCCGCCGGACGGGGCAGCGCCAAACAGCGCGACGGCGGCGAAGTACACAGCGGACTGCAGGAGCAGGCGGAGCGTCACGGCCATGATGTGGCCGGCCGCGATCTGGGCCGGCGTCAGCGGGGACGCATGAGGGCCAAAGTAGGTCCGGCGCCATTTGAAGCCGGCCATCACCGGGAAGGTGAACTCGTTGGCGGCCGTCATCACCGCGGCGGACACCAGCAGCGCCGGCGCGATGAAGGTCAGGTAGCTGACTCCGCCGAAAGCGTCGGCACCCTGCCCGTCCACCAGGGTGGCAAGTCCTACCCCCATGGCAAAGAGGTAGGCGACCGGCTGGCCCACGCTGTACATCAGGATGGACCAGCCGTAGTTCTTCATGACCCGGAGCACTTGCTCCGCGAAGTAGAACGCACCCCAGCGGCGGGCCTTGGCGGCGGCGACTTCAGGGCCGTGCGCCTGCAGCGCGGAAGGGCCTGGCAGCCCCTGCTCAGTCAACGAGGCTCCTGCCTGTAAGCCGAAGGAAGACGTCCTCCAGTGATGACCTCCGGACCAGCGAGGTCAGCGGCCGCAGGCCGCGGGCCGCCACCTGCTCAAGCGCGCCCTCGCCGTCGTCCGCATAAATCAGCACCCGGTCCGGCAGTACTTCCAGCCGCTCCCCGATGCCGTCCAGCTCCGCGCCGATGGTGGCGTTCCGTTCCGATCCGAACCGCAGTTCCACCACCTCGCGGGTGGAATGCTCCCGGATGAGCCTGGCCGGGGAACCCTCGGCCATGATGCGTCCCTTGTCCACCACGATGAGCCGGTCGCACAGCTGCTCCGCCTCGTCCATGTAGTGCGTGGTGAGGATCAGCGTGACGCCCTGCTCCTTGAGCCGGAACAGCCGGTCCCACAGGACGTGCCGGGCCTGCGGGTCCAGGCCTGTGGTGGGTTCGTCGAGCAGCAGGATGCGTGGTTCGTTGATGAGCGAGCGGGCGATGGTGAGGCGCCGTTTCATGCCGCCGGAGAGGGCGTCCACCTTGGACTTCGCCTTGTCCGTCAGCTGGGCGAACTCCAGCAGTTCGTCGGCTTTGGGGCGCAGGTAGCTCAGCGGCAGGCCGAAGTAGCGCCCGTACACGATGAGGTTGTCCCGGACGCGCAGTTCCTCGTCCAGGTTGTCCTGCTGCGGCACCACGCCCAGGTGCGCCCGCACTTCCGGCCCCGAGGAATCCGGGTCCAGGCCCATGATGCTGAGGCTGCCGGAGGTGCGCCCGGTGACCCCGCCGATCATCTTCATGGTGGTGGACTTGCCCGCACCGTTGGGACCCAGCAGGCCAAAGGACTCGCCCGCCGGGACCGTGAACGAGATGCCGTCCACCGCCACCACGTCGCCGTACGTCTTGGTCAGGTTTTCGGCCGCGATGACTGTGCCGCGCGGCGGCGGGCTGCCGGCCCGTGCGCCCGCGGGCAGGATGGCTTCGTTGTGCACCCTCCGCAGACTAGTGGAGGGCCAGGGGATGTGGAAGGGGACTTGCAGTTCCGGCGTGCCGGAGGGGATTAGCCGGAGGGGCTTAACGGACGACGGCGGCGCGGCGCCTTTCGTGCGAAAGGTGCCGCGCCGCCGTCGGGCGCATTGGAAGGGAACTAGGCTGTGATGCCTGCCTGTCGTTCCGCGGCTTCCACCACGTTGGTCATCAGGAGCGCCACGGTCATGGGCCCAACGCCGCCGGGGTTCGGCGAAATCCAGCCCGCCACCTCTGCGGCGGCGGGGTCAATGTCGCCGTGGACCTTGCTCTTGCCCGTTTCGGGATCGGTTTCCCGGGTGACGCCGACGTCCAGCACGGCCGCGCCAGGCTTGACGTCGGACGCTTTGACGATGTGCTTCACGCCTGCGGCGCCCACGATCACGTCGGCCTGCCGCAGCAGCCCGGACAGGTTCGTGGTGCCGGTGTGCGTCAGGGTGACTGTGGCGTTGACGTTCCGGCGCGTGAGCAGCAGCCCAATGGACCGGCCGATCGTGACGCCCCGGCCAACCACCACCACGTGCTTGCCCGCAAGGCTGTAGCCGTTCCGCTCCAGCAGTTCGATGACGCCCCGGGGGGTGCAGGGCAGCGGCGAGGTGATCTCGCTGTTGACGTTCAGCACCAGCCGGCCAAGGTTGGTGGGGTGCAGGCCGTCGGCGTCCTTGGCGGGGTCGATGCGCTCCAGGATGGCATCGGTGTCCAAATGCTTGGGCAGGGGCAGCTGCACGATGTACCCGTGGCAGGCGGGATCCGCATTGAGTTCATCAATGAGGGCCTCCACCTGCGCCTGGGTTGCATCTGCCGGAAGCTCGCGCTGGATCGAATTCATCCCGATCTGCACAGACTGCTTGTGCTTCATGGAGACGTACAGCTGCGAAGCCGGGTCCGCGCCCACCAGCACAGTGGCGATGCCGGGAACGACGCCTTTGGCCTTGAGTGCGGCCACGCGTTCGGTCAGCTCGGCCTTGATGGCAGCGGCGGTAGCCTTGCCGTCGAGGATCTGTGCAGTTGTGGTTTCAGGCATGGGTCACCACTGCTCGTGCTGCGGGTAGAGGGGGAAGTCCGCGGCCAGCTTGTCGACGCGTGCCTGCAGGGCCTCGACGTCGGCGCTGCTGCCGGCCTTCAGGGCGGTGGCGATGATCTCGGCAACCTCGGTGAATTCGGCAGCGCCGAATCCACGGGTGGCCAGCGCCGGGGTGCCGATCCGGAGGCCGGAGGTGACCATCGGCGGGCGGGGGTCGAACGGCACGGCGTTGCGGTTGACGGTGATGCCCACCGAGTGCAGGAGGTCCTCGGCCTGCTGGCCGTCCAGCTGGGAGTTGCGCAGGTCCACCAGGACCAGGTGCACATCGGTGCCGCCGGTCAGGACGGAGACGCCAGCCTCGGCGACATCCGCCTGGTTCAGGCGGTCGGCGATGATCCTGGCGCCCTCAAGGACACGCTCCTGGCGCTCCTTGAATTCCTGCGTGCCGGCGATCTTGAAGGCCACGGCCTTGGCGGCGATGACGTGCATCAGCGGTCCGCCCTGCTGGCCCGGGAACACATTGGAGTTCAGCTTCTTGGCCCATTGTTCCTTGGCCAGGATCACGCCGGAGCGCGGACCGGCCAGCGTCTTGTGCACGGTGGAGGTGACGACGTCGGAGTGCGGGACCGGGCTCGGGTGCAGGCCAGCGGCAACCAGGCCGGCGAAGTGTGCCATGTCCGTCCAGAGCAGTGCGCCCACTTCGTCCGCGATGGAGCGGAAGGCTGCGAAGTCAAGGTGGCGGGGGTAGGCGGACCAGCCGGCGATGATGACCTGCGGCTTTTCCTTGATGGCCTGTTCGCGGAGCTTGTCCATGTCCACGCGGAAGGTGTCTTCCTCCACCTGGTAAGCCGCTACTTCGTAGAGCTTGCCGGAGAAGTTCAGCTTCATGCCGTGGGTCAGGTGGCCGCCGTGAGCCAGGGACAGGCCCAGGATCTTGTCGCCGGGGGTGATCATGGCGGAGAGGGCTGCTGCGTTGGCCTGCGCACCGGAGTGGGGCTGGACGTTGGCGTATTCGGCGCCGAACAGGGCCTTGACCCGGTCGATAGCCAGCTGCTCTGCGACGTCAACGTACTCGCAGCCGCCGTAGTAGCGGCGGCCCGGGTAGCCTTCGGCGTACTTGTTGGTGAGGACGGAGCCCTGGGCTTCCATCACGGCGCGGGGCGCGAAGTTTTCGGAGGCAATCATCTCCAGGGTGCCGCGCTGGCGGCCAAGCTCCTGGTCCAGGACTGCGGCGATTTCGGGGTCCAGCTCGGCCAGCGGCTGGTTGCTGACGGCTGTGGTTGAGGTGGCTGTGGTAGTCACGGAGAACTCCTGGCTAGGGATTGGGCACTGCTTAGGTCAGGCTACCGGCTGGCGCGTCTTTGCACCGCGTTGATGAACGGGCGTGAAAGCGCGGGGGCATGGCGCTGCAGCACTGGACGAAGTGCAGCCCCACTTCCGGCAAGACATGACCCTCGGCCCAGGCGTACGATCCGTGGTCTTCGTGATTGCCGCTCCCTGGTGGTTAGCCACCCAACGCCAGTTGCGACCCTTCCAGCCTACCAAAACCGGTGCCCGCCGCGCGGGTAGGCTTGTACGCGTGAGTGAACAGCAGCTGAACCAAGCGTATGTAGTAACCCTGTCCTGCCCCGACCGGCCCGGAATCGTCCACGCCGTGGCAGGTGCCCTGCTGGTGGCAGGCTGCAACATCTTGGACTCACAGCAGTACGGCAGCCCCGCCACCGGGAACTTCTTCATGCGCGTGGAAGTGACGACGGCGGCATCCGCAGCGGAGCTGCGTGCGGCGCTTGAGCCGGTGGCTGAGGCCTTCGGCATGCAGTGGGGCCTGCACGCCGTGGGCCAGAAGGTGCGGACCCTGGTGATGGCCAGCACGTCCGCCCACTGCCTGAACGACCTTCTGTTCCAGCAGCGTTCCGGCACCCTGCCGGTGGAGATTCCGGCCATCGTCTCCAACCACCAGGACCTGGCCGGGCTGGCCGATTTCTACGGGATCCCGTTCCACTACATCCCCGTGACCAAGGACACCAAGGCCCAGGCCGAGGACAAGCTGCGGGCCCTGATCGCCGAGCACGACGTCGAGCTGACGGTCCTGGCCCGTTACATGCAGATCCTGTCCGATGAGCTGTGCACCGAACTGACGGGCAAGGCCATCAACATCCACCACTCGTTCCTGCCCTCGTTCAAGGGTGCCAAGCCGTACCACCAGGCCCACGCCCGCGGCGTGAAGCTGATCGGCGCCACCGCCCACTACGTCACCGCCGCGCTGGACGAGGGCCCAATCATCGAGCAGGAGGTCATCCGCGTGGACCACGCCCGTACCCCTGAGCAGTTTGTGCAGATGGGCCGCGATGTCGAGGGCCGCACCCTGGTCCAGGCGGTGCAGTGGCACGCTGAACACCGGGTGCTTCTGGACGGCAACCGGACGGTGGTTTTCAACTAGCTCCGCAACCAGCCGCCCGGCCCTAGGCTGAAGCCATGGCTGACGCACCGAAGCACGCGGACCACGAGGCCGACCTGGCACTGTTTTATGACCGGCAGGCCAGGGTCCGCAACACCCGGGCTGCCACACCCAACCGGGTCGAATGCCGGGAGTGGTTCATCCGGCTGCTGAAGGACGAACACCGGCACTCCGTCTTCGAACTCGGATGCGGCACGGGCGTCGAGGGCCTTGAGTTTGTCCGTGCCGGCCTGCACTACTGCGGCGTGGACCTGTCCGGCGAAAGCGTCCGCCTTGCAGCCGCCAAAGGTTTGAACGCCAGTGTGGCCAGCGGACGAAGCCTGCCGTTCCCGGACGCCTCCTTCGCTGCCGGCTGGACCATGAGCACCCTGCTGCACGTGCCCAACAGCCTTATCCACGAGGTCGCCAGCGAGCTGGTGCGAGTCTGCGCGCCCGGCTCGCCCATCGCCGTCGGACTCTGGTCCGGGGACGATGAAGAAGTCCTGAACCCGGAAGACGACGAGGAGCCGCGCAGGTTCTTCAGCCGCCGGAGCGACGCTTCGGTCCGTCGGATCTTCGGCGAACACGGCGAGGTGGAACACTTCCGTACCTGGCCGGAGGGAACCGGGGACGACTCAGGGCCGGGACGGGGCGCCTGGACCCAGCACTACCAGTTCCTGGTCCTCCGCACCCCGGGCTCCCCCAACTAGGCGCGGACGACAGAGTCATACTTGGGGCACACAAGCCAGCCCGCCCGGGAGTGGCCTAGGGTGTTGCCATGGCTCCCCTGTACCCTTTCGCCGGCAGCAGCCCGGCAGTCCACGAATCAGCTTTCGTTGCTCCTACGGCGTCCATCATCGGCAACGCCAGCCTGGGCCCGGACGCCAGCGCCTTCTACGGCGTCTCCGTGCGGGCCGACACCGCTGCCATCTCGGTGGGCGCGGGCAGCAACCTGCAGGACAACGTGGTGCTGCATGCCGACCCCGGTTTCCCCTGCACGGTAGGCGAGCGCGTCAGTGTGGGGCACGCCGCCGTCGTGCACGGCTGCACGGTGGAGGACGACTGCCTGATCGGCATGGGCGCCACGGTCCTCAACGGCGCGGTGATCGGCGCCGGCTCGCTCGTGGCGGCCGGCGCCGTGGTCCTGGAAGGAACCGTGGTCCCGCCCCGCTCGCTCGTGGCGGGCGTTCCGGGGAAGGTGCGCCGTGAACTCACTGATGAGGAGTACGACGGCGTGCGGGCCAACGCTGCCCGGTACGTCGAGCTCGCGGCCCAGCACCGGCAGCTTCACTCCTGAATCAGTCCAGGTTGATAGGGCCGATGGCATCCAGCAGTTCGCCCGGGCCGGGGTTGGCCGGCGCCGACGAACCGCCCAGGTGGTTCACCACGCCCCACACCGCGTTCAGGCCCGTGGTGACAGCACCTTCGGCCCAGCCGGCGGTGAAGGAGACGTCGTCGCCGGCGAGGAAGATGCCGCGCTGGGACTCGGGCAGCCGGTCCTGCTTGAAGTGCGTGAACAGCCGCTGCTGGTAGCGGTAGTGCCCCGGCAGGTTGGCCTTGAAGGCACCCATGAAGTTGGGGTCCGCCTCCCAGGACACGGTGATTGGTTGGCCCACGATGTGGCTGGCGATGTCCACGCCCGGGTAGATCTGCTCCAACGAGTGCAGCATCAGTTCCACCCGCTCGTCGGCGTCCAGGGCGAGCCACTTCAGCGCGTCGTCGTTCCACGTGTAGGAGAGCAGGATGACGGCGGGCTGGTCCGGGCCGTTGTCCAGCAGGTAGGTGGCGCGGTTGAGCCGGTCGGTCAGGGTCATGGACAGGACCTCGTTGCCGGTTTCCGGATCGATGTCCTTCCAGAACGGCCGGTCCACCATCACGAACGTCTTGGACGACTGCATGTAGTGAGAGCGCTCGATGGCGGTCCACAGCTCCGCCGGAAACAGCGCCTCCTCGGTGTGGATCCGGGTGGACAGCAGCCAGGACTGGCACGTTGTCACCACGGCCGGGTAGCTGGCTTCGCGGCCCCACCGTTCGCGGACCCGCAGGTTGCCGTCCGGGTCGCGGCTGATTTTGCCGACGGCGCCGCGGGGCGAGCCGGAGTGCAGTGACGCCAGCGAGGTGCCCTCGGGCCAGTGCCTCATGCCCGACGGCGCGTGCTGCCACAGTGCCTCGGGCAGCCGTTGGGCTCCCCCGCGGATGAGCCGGTGCTGGTCGTCCGCGTCCGTGTACACCACCCGCAGGATTTCCAGGATGGAGTTGGGGAAGTCGGTATCCCAGCCGCCGGTGCCGAAGCCCACCTGCCCGAATGCCTCGCGGTGCGCGAACCCTGCCTTCTTGAAGGACTCGCTGGCGGCGATGAACCCGTAGAACGTCTGCTCGTCCATCAGTGGCAGCAGCTCGTTCCACAGCTCCTTGATACGGGCCGTGTCCCGCGCACGGATGGCGTCCTGCATCTGCGCGAACTTGGCGCCGTCGTTCACTGCCGACTTCCACGCGTCCGCAACCTCGCGGAAGAAGGGCGGTAGGTCGGTGGGCTTCTCCGCGTAGTGCTTCTTGCCCGCAAGTTCGATCACCGTGCTGGAGGTGGCCTCGGCCAGCGGGTTGGGGAAATCCTGCGTCTCCAGTCCCAGCAGGTCAATGTAGTGGTAGAACGCCCTGCCGGAGACCGGGAACCGCATGCCGCCCAGGTCCGCAACCACGCCCGGGGCAGCCGGGAAGGCGGCGGTGCGGAGCCGCCCGCCAATCTGGTCCGCTTCGTAGACCACTGGGCGCAGGCCGAGCTTCATCAGCTCATATGCCGTCACCAGGCCGGACAGCCCCGCACCAATAACCGCAACTTCGGTGCCCAGCATGTCCTCCGGAACGGATCCCAGCCCGTCCGGGTGCGCCAGGTAGTGGTCGTAGCTGAACGGGAAGTCCGGATTGAGCATGGTGATGGGCGCGGTTTGCTCTTCCGGGCGCCGGCTGACGCCGTCCTCCGTCAGGGTGGAGGTGCTGGAGGGGTCGGAGGCCGGAAGTTCAGTGGCGATGGTCATGGAAGGTCTGCCTTTTGTTATTCGGGGCGTCGGTAAGTGGCTGGGGACGGTCAGGACTTATTAAGGGACATGGCGGACAATTCACGGTATTCCCCCTCATCCAGGGCCGCCACCCTGGAGTTGCGCCGTCCGTAGGCGAGGTAGGCGGCCAGGCCCACCAGCATCCACACGGCAAAGGTCACCCAGGTGTCTGCGCCGAGGTTGGCCATCAGGTAGCCGCACATCAGCGCGCCAAGGATGGGAGTGAGCGGGAACAGCGGAACCCGGAAGGTCCGTTCCAGTTCTGGTCGCGTGCGGCGGAGGTAGATGACCGCCACATTCACCAGGGCGAAAGCGAACAGGGTACCGATGCTGGTGGCGTCCGCGAGCGCACCCAGCGGCACCAGTCCGGCGGTCAGCGCGACGGCGATGCCCACCAGCAGCGTTCCGGCCACGGGGGTGCCGGTACGGCGGGAGACGCGGCCGAAGACGGCAGGAATGAGTCCGTCGCGGGACATGGACAGCAGGATGCGGGTCTGTCCGTAGAGAACGGTCAGGACAATGCTGGCAATTGCCAGGACGGCGCCCACGGCGAAGACCAAGGCAATCCAAGGCTGGCCGGTGGTCTCTTCCAGGATCTTCACCAGGGCGGCCTCGGTGCCGTCGAACCAGCCCCAGGGACGGGCACCGATCGCGGCGACTGCCACCAGCACGTAGATGGTGGTGACGATCAGCATGGAGAGCATGATGGCACGCGGCAGGTCACGCTTGGGATTCCGTGCTTCCTCTCCGGCGGTGGAGGCGGCGTCGAAACCGATGTAGGAGAAGAAGACGCGGGAAGCGGCGGCGGAAACACCGGCGGCGCCCATCGGCAGCAACGGTTCGAAGTTGCCTGCGTTGAAGGCAGTGAAGGCGACGGCGCAGAAGAAGAGCAGGATGCCTACCTTGACCACCACGATGGCGGTGTTGATCCAGGCACTTTCCTTGGCGCCGCGGACCAGCAGGACGGTGGCCAGCACCACGATGACCATGGCGGGGATGTTGACCATGCCGCCGTCGCCCGGGGGCTGGGAGAAGGCGTCCGGCAGTGCTGTACCAAACACGGCCAGGGCTTCGTTCACGTATTGCCCGGCGCCAACAGCCACGGCGGCCACGGACACCGCATACTCAAGGACCAGGCACCAGCCGCAGATCCATGCCATGCCCTCGCCCATGGTGGCGTAAGTGTAGGAATAGCTGGAGCCGGACACGGGCACCAGGCCGGCCATTTCCGCATATGACACCGCGGACAGCAGCGCGGCGAGCCCGGCGATCGCAAAGGATATCCAGATGGCCGGACCGGCCAGCGGCACGGATTCACCGAGGATAACCAAGATGCCGGTGCCCAGCGTCGCGCCCACGGAGATCATGGTCAGCTGCAGGACGCCGAAGCTGCGGACAAGGCGGGGTCCGCCCTGTCCGGACTCGGCCTCGTTGACCATCTGGGCGATGGGCTTACGGCGCAGCAGTTGCGCTCCAAGGGTGGGGCGGGCGGCCGCGCGGGCAGGTACCTGGCCCGAAAGTGTAGGCACAGTCATCGTTGACGTCCGTTCGTGTCGGTGGATGGTTGGACTGGTTTTCCCCTCCCCCAGCGTAGGGGTGTGAGCCGCATCTCAAGCTGTGCAAAATGCCCTGTAGTCTTCACTCATGAGACGCAATGCACCAGAGAGCGAGTCCGCTTCCGGCGGGCTGCCTGCCCAGCTGGACGCGGTGACACTGAACCAGTTCCTGGCCAGGCTGCCGGCCGGGGTGGCGATGCTGCACGATGCCGGCAACGGCCACACTCCCCTGCGGTGGGTGGAGCCGAGTGAACTTGAGGACCCTACACCGTACCTGCTTGATGGCGAGTTCGTGCTGACCGCCGGGCTTCCTTTCAGGCGTGGGGGCAGCGGCCCCGCTGACGACGGCGGCACGGGCCGCGGCGGCGAGGGAGCCGCAGAGGGGGCCGACGCCGACGCCTACGTCCGCCGCCTCGTCGCGGCGGGAGTCGCGGCGCTCGGGTTCGGCCTCGAACCGTACTTCGATGCTGTGCCCGGTGATGTTGTGGCGGCCTGCCGGAGACACGGCCTGACGCTGGTGGCGGTGCCCGCCAGCATCCCGTTCGCTGCGCTGGGACTCGAGTTCTCCAAGCTGCTGGAATCAGGAAACGCCCAGGTGTTCCGCCAGCTCGCCGAGACCAACCGCCATCTCATGCGGGCGGTCCTGTCGCCACGGCCGGAGCACGAGTTGCTGGCGGCCCTGGCGGAGCGGGTTCCGGCATGGGCCATCCTGGTTGGCGCGGACGGCAGGGTACGCGCCCGGGCAGGCACCGCCGTCGAACTTTCCACGCTCCAGCCGCTGGTCAAAAGGCTCCTCACCGGAAGCGGCCCGCGCGTGGAGACCGAAGCCTTTGATGTTCCGGGATCAGCGCTGGTGTTCGGGCACCCGCTGCGGAGCACCAGGGACGCCACCCTGGGCGGCTTGCTGCTTGGCACGGACAAACCGCTGACCCCGGCGCAGAACAACGTGGTCTCCTCGGTAGTGGGCCTGCTGGAACTCCTGGTCCGGCAGCGGACCAGTGGTTCCCTGGCTCCCAGCCAGCTGGCCACGGCGTTGCTCCTGCATCCGGAAAGCATCGCAGGGGCCAGCACCACGGAGCTGAACACCATGAGGGACCTGCTGGCGCAGAGCGTCGGCGGCACCCGGAGCGGGCTGGTCCGGGTGGTACAGGGAATCCGGCCCAAGGCAGCGGCTGCCGCCGACGGTCCTGTGCGCGAACTGCTGCAGTGGCGGCGGCTGTTCGATACGAAAATGGTGGAACTTACGGACTACGGCTTTGCCGCCGTGACACGGCTGAAGGTGGACGACCAGCTGCTGGCCGAGGTGGAGCAGTTGGGCTGGCGGCTGGTGGTGGGCCGGGCCACGGAACTGCCAGGCCTTGCCGCCGCCTACCGCAGCGCTTCGGCATTGCGTCCCCGGGTCCAGGCCACCGGGACTACCGTCCGGGAAGAAGAACTGACGTGGTCCGTCACGGGCCTTTTGGGCGGTGAGGCAGGCGGGATGCTGGCTTCCCGCCTGCTGGCGCCTGTTCTTGGGCAGGAGCCGGAGCGCCGCCAAGCCCAGCTCCAGGTCCTCCGCGCATGGTTGGGCGCGAACGGCAACTGGGACGCGACAGCCAAGGACACAGGACTGCACCGGAACAGCGTTCGCCGGCAGATCAACGCCCTGGCGGAAATCCTGGATGTGGACCTGGCGCACGCCGGAACGCGGGCCGAGCTTTGGATCGCCCTGCAGTTTGCCGACTCCGCGGCGTTGCCAGGCAGCGGAGCGGCAGCCGGCGGTACAGGTACTTAGGCTTCCCAGGCGCGGTAGAGGTCAGGGCGGCGCTCGTCCAGATAGGGCACGGCGGCCCGCTCACGCTTCGCCGCTTCCGCATCCACTTCCGTGAAGAGCAATTGCGGCCCTTCCCCCGCTGCGGCCAGCAGCTTCCCGTCCGGCCCGGCCACAACGCTGCCGCCGAGGAACCTGCACCCGTCCTCCACTCCCGAATGGTTGGCGTACGCGACGGTCAGCTGGCTTTCGAGTGCCCGGGCCCGCAGCAGCACCTGGGGGACGTCGTCGAACCCGTGGGCCAGTGCCGTGGGCACCAACAGCAGCTCGGCACCGCCGGCCGCCGCGGCGCGCACGGCCTCCGGGAATTCCACGTCGTAGCAGATGACCATGGACGTGGGGATCCCCTGGAAGTCCACGACGGCGGGACGCTCTGCTGCCGGGCTGAAGGCGGCACGCTCGTCGGGTCCGAACAAATGGACTTTCCCGTACTCCAGCAGCACGTCCCCGTTCGCAGCCAGCAGGGTGGCGCTGATCTGCCAGTCCCCCTCGGCCGTGACACGGGGAAGGCTGTAGACCAGCCCGATGCCGTGATGGCGGGCGGTGGCGGCGAGCCTTTCGCGAAGCACGGGGAGGATTGCCGGATCCAGCCCGGACCGGACTTTCCGGGGGGCGTACCCCACCGGGAAAAGCTCCGGGGTGACCAGCACGCGGGCGCCGGCCGCTGCTGCTTCCCGGGCGGCGGCATCGATGACGGCACAGTTGGCCTCAGGATCAAGGACTGCAGAGTTTGCCTGCAAGAGTGCCAGCAGCACCGCTACCACCTTCCATCGTTGGAGCGGCCGCGTGACGGGCCGCTCTTCCCAGCGTAGCCAGAGGGGTCGGGCGAAGGGCGGGGCCATTTGCACCGCAGGGCGAACCTAGGCGGCCGGATCGTCCCGGCCCTTCGAATGCGGCGCTGCAGCAGTAATGCGTTAACTTCTTGACGCCAAGACTGCGGATAGGGCAATCTTCTTAGCATGTCCGCAACCCCGCGCTCAACGAGGAGCAAGCCAAAAAATCCGGGTTCCCAGTCTGCCCTGCGGCAGTTGAACCAGCAGCGGATCATCGAGAGCCTGATGGGCGGTCCGTCCACCCAGGCAGAGCTTGCCCGGCAGACGGGCCTCTCCACCGCAACGGTGTCCAACATCGTCAAAATCATGCTGGACACGGGCCTCGCATCCACGGAACCGATCACCAGTTCCGGCCGCCGGGCGCTGAACGTCAGGCTCAACAGCAACGGTGCCGTGGCGGTGGGGATCGACTTTGGCCGGCGGCATCTGCGGGTGGTCCTCGCTTCGCTCAGCTACCACATCATTGCGGAGGAATCGGTGATGCTTCCCCTCGGCCACCAGGCAGAGGAGGGGATCCAGGCCGCCGTCGTCCTGCTGGACAAACTGTTGCAGGACAGCGGCATTGAACGGTCCGCCGTGGTGGGTGCCGGCGTCGGAATTCCTGGACCCATCGACCGCCGGACCGGAACCGTGGCGCAGGGGGCCATCCTTCCCGAATGGGTGGGTATCAACATCCTCCAGCACCTTGAGGAAACCTTGAGAATCCCCGTACTTGTTGACAACGACGCGAATCTGGGCGCGTGGTCGGAGGTGACCTGGGGGCAGCACACAGGGGTCAGCAACCTGATGTTCCTGAAAATCGGTTCGGGCATTGGCGCAGGGTTGATCCTCAACGGCGCCCCCTACTACGGGAACGTTGGGATCACCGGCGAGATAGGCCACGCGACCATTCACGAGCAGGGCCTCGTCTGCCGCTGCGGGAACCGTGGCTGCCTGGAAACCATCGCCTCCACCACCACCATGATCGAGCTCCTGAGCCGCGGGGAGGACCGGCCCCTGACGCCTGCAGACATCGTCCGGAAGGCCTTGAACCGGGACCCCGCGACGCTGCGCGTCGTGGACGACGCAGGTCTGTCCGTGGGCCGCGCCCTGGGCAATGTTGCCAACCTGATCAACCCGGAAGTGATCGTAGTGGGCGGGCCCCTGGCGGGCCTCGGCGACCTGCTGCTGGACCCGATCCGCCGCGGCCTCGTGCGGCACGCGGTGCCGGTGATCGGCGAAACCACCACCCTGACCATGTCCTCCCTCGGGGACCGTGCCGAAGCGCTTGGGGCGGCCGCGCTGGTGTTCCAGCATGCCGGAATCAGGAAAAGCTAGACCGTTTCGTTATCCGGCAATTGCGTTCAAGACTTGACGACAACAGCTGTGATCCAGTTTACTTTTTCATCAGACGGCCCTGCGCTTTGCCGGCCGGACAAAGAAGTCATTGCATTGGAGGGTTAGGGCTTATGACGTCCCAGGCCACGCAAAACGAACCGATCATCCTGGAGATGCGGTCCATCACCAAGGAATTTCCCGGCGTGAAGGCGTTGGATAACGTAAGCCTGCGGGTTAAAGCGGGAGAAATCCACGCGATCTGCGGTGAGAACGGCGCCGGCAAGTCCACCCTGATGAAGGTCCTTTCGGGGGTATATCCCTACGGCAGTTACGACGGCGACATCGTCTACCAGGGGCAGGTCCAGCAGTTCCGGGACATCCGGGCCAGCGAGCACGCCGGCATCGTGATCATCCACCAGGAGCTGGCGCTGATCCCGGAACTGTCCATCATGGAGAACATCTTCCTGGGCAACGAACCCACCAAGCGCGGCGTCATTGACTGGGCGGAAGCACGGCTCCGGTCCCTGGACCTCCTGGCCCGGGTGGGCCTGCGCGAGGACCCGGACACCCCCATCAAGGAAATCGGCGTCGGCAAGCAGCAGCTGGTGGAAATCGCCAAGGCCCTGAACAAGTCCGTGAAGATCCTGATCCTGGACGAGCCCACTGCAGCGCTGAACGAGTCTGACTCCCAGCACCTGCTGGACCTGATGCTGGGCCTGAAGGGCAAGGGCATCACCAGCATCATCATCTCCCACAAGCTCAACGAGATTGAGCAGATCGCCGACGAGATCACCATCATCCGTGACGGCAAGTCCATCGAAACGCTGAACGTGAAGGCCGACGGCGTGGATGAGGACCGCATCATCAAGGGCATGGTGGGCCGCGCGCTCGAATCCCGGTTCCCGGACCACACGCCCAAGATCGGCGAGGTGTTCTTCGAGGTCAAGAACTGGACCGTGGGGCATCCCAACGTGCAGGACCGGCTGGTCTGCAAGAACTCCAGCTTCTTCGTCCGCCGGGGCGAAATCGTCGGGTTCGCCGGGCTCATGGGCGCGGGCCGCACCGAGCTTGCCCGCTCCGTCTTCGGCCGCTCCTACGGCCGGTTCATCAGCGGCCAGATCTACAAGGACGGCAAGGAAATCACCCTGAAGTCCGTCCGCCAGGCCATCGATGCCGGGCTGGGCTACGTCACGGAGGACCGCAAGTCCCTGGGGCTGAACCTGCTGGACGACATCAAGACCACCACGGTGGCTGCCAACTTGCGGAAGATCAGCCGCAACTTCGTGGTGGATCCCAACCAGGAATTCACGGTGGCTGAGCAGTACCGCAAGTCGCTGCGCACCAAGACCCCGTCCGTGGAGGAAGGGGTTGCCAAGCTCTCCGGCGGCAACCAGCAGAAGGTGGTCCTGTCGAAGTGGATGTTCACCGATCCGGACCTGCTGATCCTGGATGAACCCACCCGCGGCATCGACGTTGGCGCCAAGTACGAGATCTACGGCATCATCCAGCAGCTCGCCAACCAGGGGAAGGGGGTCATCGTCATCTCTTCGGAGCTCCCCGAACTCCTGGGCCTGTCCGACCGCATCTACACCATCTTCGAAGGCGCCATCACCGGCGTCCTCAACAAAGACGAGGCCAGCCAGGAAAGCCTGATGAAACTAATGACCTCCGCACGAAAAGCCGAAGCCGCCTGACCCTCTGGATCATCCCAGAACCTTCCGGACACAAGGACTGACACCATGAACGCCCTCAAGAAGCTGTTTGGCGGCAACACCCGCCAGTTCGGCATGATCTTCGCCCTGGTGGCACTGATCGTCTTCTTCCAAATCGCCACCGACGGCCGGACCCTCACCCCCGGCAACGTCATCAACCTCTTCAACGGCAACTCCTACATACTGATCCTGGCCATCGGCATGGTCCTGGTCATCATCGCCGGGCATATCGACCTCTCCGTGGGCTCCATTGCAGCCTTCGTAGGGGTCACCGTTGCCCTGGCCATCAGGGACTGGGGCATCCCCTGGTACGCCGGCGTGCTCCTGGGCCTGGCGCTCGGGGCGCTGATCGGCGCCTGGCAAGGGTGGTGGGTCGCCTACGTGGGGATACCCGCATTCATCGTCACGCTCGCCGGCATGCTCCTGTTCCGCGGCTTCAACCAGTTCGTCGGCAAGTCCAACACCATCCCGGTCCCGAGCGATTTCCAGTACCTCGGGGCAGGCTACCTTCCCGAAGTCGGCCCGAACACTGGGTTCAACAACCTCACCCTCCTGCTGGGCATCGCCGCCGCTGCATTTGTGGTCTGGGGCGAACTCCGGTCCCGTGCACGCGCCAAGGCCCTCGGCGCGGAGGTCCCGGAAATGTGGGTCACCGCACTGAAACTGGTCCTGATCGCGGCCGCCATCCTCTACGCCACATACCTCTTCGCCACCGGTCGGCCCGGCACGTCGTTCCCGATCCCCGGCCTCATCCTGGCAGTCCTGGTCCTGATCTACGGCTTCATCTCCTCCCGCACCGTCCTGGGCCGCCACGTATACGCAGTGGGTGGCAACCGTCACGCGGCCGAACTGTCCGGCGTCCAGTCCAAGAAGGTCAACTTCCTGGTCATGATGAACATGTCCATCCTGGCCGGCCTGGCAGGCATGATCTTCGTGGGCCGGTCCACCGCGTCCGGACCGTTCGACGGCGTCGGCTGGGAACTTGACGCCATCGCCGCAGTCTTCATCGGCGGTGCAGCTGTCACCGGCGGTGTGGGCACCGTGGTCGGATCCATTATCGGTGGCCTGGTCATGGCAGTCCTGAACAACGGCCTGCAGCTCCTGGGCATTGGCGCGGACCTCACCCAGATCATCAAAGGCCTGGTGCTCCTGATCGCCGTCGCCTTTGACGTCTACAACAAGAGCCAAGGCAAGAAGTCGATCATCGGCCTGCTCACCCAAAACTTCAACCGCCCCTCCGGCGGCGGGCCCAGCAACCCCCTCCAGCCGGACGAGACCACCTCCACCAAGGAAGCCATCGCCCGGGAAGCCTGAGCCTTACAGCCTGAATAGCGTTTCACCACAACAGAGAAAGAGAACCAACAATGCGTATGTTTGGTAAAGCAGGAAAGGCCGCAGCGGTAGCTGCCATCGCAGCACTGGCGCTGACGGGCTGCGGCCGCTCCGAGACCACAACCGGCGGCGGGACCGAGGGTGCTGGCGGATTCGAAGAGGGCGCCTCCATTGGCGTCGCACTTCCGCAGAAGACCAGTGAAAACTGGGTCCTCGCGGAGAAGCTGTTCAATGAGGGCCTCAGCGATGCTGGCTTCAAGCCTGACGTGCAGTTCGCCAACGGCGGCGTGTCCGAACAGCAGAACCAGATCAGCGCCATGGTCACCAAGGGTGCCAAGGTCATCATCGTGGGCGCCATCGACGGCTCCCAGCTGGGCACCCAGCTCAAACAGGCCAAGGATTCCGGTGCCATCGTCATCGCCTATGACCGCCTGCTGCTGAACACCGAGAACGTGGACTACTACGTGGCTTACGACAACTTCAAGGTGGGCGAGCTCCAGGGCCAGGCACTGCTGGAAGGCCTCGAAGAGAAGAAGGGTTCCGGTCCTTACAACATCGAACTCTTCGCCGGCTCCCCTGACGACGCCAACGCGAAGGTCTTCTTCGACGGCGCCATGAGCGTCCTCAAGCCGAAGATCGACGACGGCACCCTGAAGGTCCTTTCCGGCCAGACCGACTTCGAACAGGCTGTCACTCAGGGCTGGAAGGCTGAGAACGCCCAGCGCCGCGCAGACACCCTGCTCACCGGCAGCTACTCCAGCGAGTCGCTCGACGGCGTCCTCTCCCCCAACGACACCTTGGCCCGCGCAGTCCTGACCTCCGTCAAGGCCGCCGGCAAGGAGATCCCCGTCGTCACCGGCCAGGACTCCGAGGTTGAGTCTGTCAAGTCGATCATGGCCGGCGAGCAGTACTCCACCATCAACAAGGACACCCGCAAGCTCGTGGAGCACGCCATCACCATGGTGAAGGACCTCCAGGCCGGCAAGGAACTGGAGATCAACGATCCCAACTCCTACAACAACGGGGTCAAGACTGTCCCGGCCTACCTGCTGGAGCCAGTCATCGTCACCGCCGAGAACGTGAAGACCGCTTACCAGGGCGATCCCGTACTCGAACCCATCACCAAGTAGTCCCACTCCGGAAAAGCCCGGTCCTCCGCTTCGGAGGCCCGGGCTTTCCTCATGTTGCAGGAGCTTTACCGCTTGACGGCCAGCACTCCCGGGCCCGTGAACTGCAGCGCGTGGTTTCGCACTGCCTGCGGGGTGGTGAATGCCTTATAGCTGTAGGCATCCGCCGGGTCCCAGCCGACGTCGGTGGTGAACTCCCAGCCAGTCCAGTCAGGGGCGGCGGTGCCGAACAGTTCCGCGTCCGCCAGCGCCTCTGCCCGGTTCTGTTCGAAGGAGGTCTTCGCCACGGCGTTCAGGTCCGCGGCCTCCCCGTTGAACCAGGAACCCGTGTCGCTAAAACGGTGTCCGTTGTAGCTGCTCACCATGATGGTCGGGTCGGCTCCGGGGCCGGTGTAGTCGAAGGCGTTGCCCTCGGAGAAGATCCGTGACTCGTAGCCGGCGCCCAGGAAGTAGCTGTTGCCACCCTGCCCTTCGCTGACCATGGGGTATTGCGGATGGTCGGTGCTGCCCACGAAGTAGTTGTTGAGGACGTGAACCTGGCCGAAGCGCACCCTCGGCCCGCGCTGCTGGATATTCTCGAAGTGGTTGCCGATGTAGCTGACCCGCAACTTGCCGCCGTCCTTGCCCACATGCTCGTCACCGGAGCCCAGCAGCATGGTTTTATCGTGGTTGGCGAGTTTGCTGTTGGAGATGGTGACGTAGTCGGTGCCGTCCTTGAGGTCCAGCAGGCCGTCGTGCCGGTTGGCGGGCTTCCCGTTCGGTCCCAGCGGCGCCTCGCTGTCGGGGTACCGGCCATCGGTGAGCCGCACATGGTCAATCCACAGGTGGTCGGACGTGACGGAGGAAACGGCGTCGAACCGGGCGTTCCAGGCGCCGTCCCCATCATCAGGCGACCAGGTGCTGAAGAAGTCCACCGGAGCTTCCACGCTCAGGTTGCGCAGGACAATGTTCGTGGCGCTCAGGATCACGATGTTCGCGCCCACAAAGCCGGAATCGGCGCCCAGCCCGATCACAGTGGTGTTGCTGGGGATGCTCACCTCGATCTGCCGCTTCATGTTGTTGCTGCCTGTTTGCCTCAACTGCCTCTGCTTCTTGCAATATTCGAAGGTCTGGTCACTCCAGACCTTTCCGTCAGGCCCGAAGCAAGAGATGTACTTGTTAATGTCGTAGCCGGCGGCATAGTCCTGTTCGCCCAGGATCCGGCCGTCCGCGGCCTGGTTGCCGTCAATGGTTCCGTTGATATAGATGATCTTGGGCGCCGTGGGCTGGCCGTTGTTGGCCAGCGCGGACTTGAGGTCCGCCAACGTACCCACCTCATACCGGCTTTCGGCGGGCGCGCCGGCACCGCCGTTAGTTCCGCGTCCGACGGCGGCCCAGCCAGTAGGTGCCGCATCATCAGGCCGGACGGCCCCGCCGCCTATAGGTGCCGGGCTTGCAGTTCCGGGAACTGCAACGGACAACCCGGCAACGAGCGCCAGGGCGGAAGCAGCCGCTGCCATTCCTGCAGTCCTTCGGACCTTGCCGGAGGTGGAAGTGCATTTCCTATCGCGTTTCAGGGACGTCATTGGCCTTATTTCCGGCATGCCAAATAGACCACATGCCTTGCTGGGTGCGGATGAAGGATCGTTGTCACCCGTCGAGAAATCGGTTTCTCAGCGGTGGTCTATTCTTACGCGGGCCGTGACCTGACTGTCAAGGGTTCTTCGCAGCCGAACACCGCAGTACTGGCCATCCACCGCCACTGCCCGCCATTCAAACGCTCTCTCACTTCCGGTGACCCACTCCCGAACGCCGGCGCACATATGGCGGGTAAAGAGCAAACCCGTTCGCGGCGCTATGACAGGATTGGGCCATGAGCGCGCCCATCGCCACGCCGTGGCTGTCCAGCCAGCCCAACACGGACCCCCGATCCGCCACCGGGGACTCCCTGCGCTGGGGAATCATCGCCACTGGCGGCATTGCCCGGTCAGTGGCCCAGGACCTTGCCCTGCTGGAGGACGCGGAACTTTATGCCGTCAGTTCCCGGCGCCAGGGGACGGCAGACGCCTTCGCCGCGGCTTACGGCGTCTCCACGGCGTACGGGGACGACGACGGCGTGCACGGCTACCAGCGGCTGCTCGCCGATGAGGCGGTGGACGTCGTCTATGTCGCCACCCCGCATGCCCAGCATCACCAGATTGTCATCGCGGCCCTCAACGCCGGCAAGCACGTCCTCTGCGAAAAGGCATTCACCGTCAATGCCCGCGAAGCCGCGGAGCTCATCGACGTCGCCCGGAGCCGCAACCTGTTCCTGATGGAGGCAGTCTGGAGCCGCTTCCTGCCGGGCATGCAGCGGGCGTTCGAGATTGCCGCCTCCGGCGAACTCGGAGACCTTCACTGGGTGTCGGCCGACCTCGGCTTCCCCGCTCCGTACTCCCCCACCTCCCGACTGTGGGCACGCGGGGACGGCGGTGGAGCACTCCTGGACATTTCGGTCTACCCCCTGCTGTGGGCGCTGGGGACCCTGGGCTTTCCCCAGACGGTCAGCGCCACAGGCTTCGTCAACGACGACGGCGTGGACGCCCAGAACGCGATGACCCTCGGCTACAGCCACGGCGCGCAGGTCCAACTCACCTCATCACTGTTGTCCCACGGTCCACGCACCGCTACCGTGGCGGGCAACCTCGGCTTCATGCAAAGCATCGGATCGATCAACAACCCCCGCAAATTGACCGTCGTCACAGGCCGTACCGACCACAGGACCGAGACCTTCGACGTTGTGGGCAAGGGCTACACCTACGAGCTGCGCGAGGTGACACGCTGCATCCAGCAGGGCCTCACCGAAAGCCCCGTGATGCCCCTCGAGGATTCGCTGAACACGATGCGCCTCTTTGACGGGGTACGTGCACAGCTCGGCGTCAGCTACCCGAATGATGGCCACTGAAGGGCATAACTGAGAGGCCGATTCGCATTAGAACGCCCGCCTGTTTTTCTCCTGCAAACATTTGCATGACGGACATTTGCGAGCTGTCATGATCTTTACTGGGGAATGTTCTGACTTTGTCGATTTGTTTTAGGATTCCCTAGACTTTCCGCAATATCCGGTCTTACGCTATAGGCATCGTCGAATGCAGCAGTACTGGGGGTGGTACGCGTGGGTGAATCTCGTTCACCGTGGCGTGCCCTGCGGCCGGTCCTTATGGCCGGCGCCGCTGCCTTCACCTGGCTGACATTCTCGGCCACGTCCGCCTCTGCAGACCTGCTTCCGGACACATCATCCCTGTTGGGGGGCGTCACCAGCTCAACGCAGTCGGTGACGGAGAAGCTTGTCCCGGCACTGCCCGCACCACCTGTTCAGGCCCCCGCCCCGCCACCTGCGGCCGGCCTGCTGCAGCCCGTGGTGGGGCAGGTCTCAACTGTGGCGGATAACCTCGTTGCCTCAGTACCGGTGGTGAACCAGGTGGTTCCGGCCGGCACCGCTACTGGAATTTCCGCGCCCGTCGCACAAATCGCCGACGGCGCGACCACAGCCGTAGTGGAAACTGTAGTGCCGCCGGTCGTTGAGACTCTTCCTGCACTTGAGCCCGTACTGCAGCCAGTCGCGGATGTTGTGACCGGCACTGCTCCGCTTCCTGTTCCGGTTCCCGAACTGCCCGAGGTGGCAGCCGGGGAAGAACCTGCACTGGACGTCCTTCCGGCCGTACCTGCAGATTCCGGAAGCGCATCTTCAGTGACCGATGTGGTGCCTGCGGGCGACGGCGCTATTGACGCTGATCAAACCATTCGGGGAGCAGGAACGGCCGGCACGGAGGCAACCGCTCTCGCGGGCACATCTGCCGTTCCCCCGGCCGGTCGCACCGTGCCTGCAATGACTGGCGACCAGTCCGATACGACGGAGGCCTCACCGCACCCTGCCCAGGTCCCGGCTGCACCCGGTTCAGGCAGTGGCAGCGGCAGTTCCTCCGCCGTTTCTTCCGGCTCCACCGCGTGGTTGAACACCTTCGACTTCAACCTTCCTGATGCCGGCGCAGTACTCGGCGACGATGCTTCCGAGCACGCTCCCGCACCGGTGTCCTTCGACCCCGGTTCTTCTCCTGACTAGTTGAGTCCACCCTGCCCTTCTGGGCAGCACGTGGCCATACGGGCAGCTGACCAGCGCCCGAACCTCAACTCTTTCAGGAGACATCACCATGAGTTCCAACCTTCGCAGGGGGCTGCTTGGCACCCTCTTTGCCGGCGGGCTCCTAGCCGTCGGCTGCACCGCGGCAAACGCTGCGGACACCACTAGCGGATCGGATCTTTCCGCCTCCGCCCTCATCTCGGCAGCGGCGTCCGCTGACACGACGTCGTTGGGCCTGCTGGGTGACCCAACGCCGTCCGGCTCAACGGACGTCGCCGCCGTAGCAGATGCCGCCGTCGTAGCTGACGTCGCCGTCGGCCTCGGAACCGGAACCATTGTCGATACGACCGCGACGGACGTGGCAGTAGCCGCAGACGCCGCCCTCGCCCTGGGCACCGCCACGGGAACCGGCACAGGCACTACTGACCTGGCCGCTGTCGCCGACGTTGATCTGGGCCTCGGCACGGCCACGGGTACCACCGACGTTGCCGCTGCAGCCGATGTCGCCGTCGGCCTCGGAACCGGAACCGTAGCCGATACGACCGCGACGGACGTGGCAGTAGCCGCAGACGCCGCCCTCGCCTTCGGCACCGCCACGGGTACCACCGACGTCGCCGCTGCAGCCGATGTCGCCGTCGGCCTCGGGACCGGAACGGTTGCCGATACGACCGCGACGGACGTGGCAGTAGCCGCAGACGCCGCCCTCGCCCTCGGCACCGCCACGGGTACCACCGACGTCGCCGCTGCAGCCGATGTCGCCGTCGGCCTCGGGACCGGAACGGTTGCCGATACGACCGCCACGGACGCGGCCGTAGCCGCAGACGCCGCCCTCGCCCTCGGCACAGCCACCGGAACCGACACAGGCGCCACTGATGTGGCTGCAGCAGCTGACATCACCCTGGGCGTCGGTAGCGGAGATGGCGTAGCAACAGATGCAGCCGTTGCCGCCGACGTAGCCCTGGGGTTGGGCGGTGTGACGGGTACGGACGGAACCACTGGAGGCCTGGATGCCGCCGTTGACGCAGCCCTTGGCCTCGACCTGGGCCTCGGAAACGTCACCGGCACCGACGGCACCACCGGCGGACTCGACACCGTCGTAGACGCCGCCCTCGGCCTCGACCTCGGCACCGGAACCACCGGCGGCAACGGCAGTCTCGATGCAGGTGTCGATCTCGGGATTGACCTAGGTATCGGCGTCGTGGGCGGCGGCAACGGCACCGAAAACCCCGGCACCGGCACTCCGGGTGACGGCAACACCGGCGGTGTTGGCACCGTTGATCCCGGCACGGACAACCCCGGCACCGGCACTCCGGGTGACGCCAACACCGGCGGTGTTGGCACCGTTGATCCCGGCACGAACAACCCCGGCACCGATAACGGCTCCGGCAGCGGAGATGGTACCGACAACGGCACCACGGGCACGAACAACGGCGCCAACGGCGGGGGCACTGCCACCGCCGGGACCGGCAGCTTCTCCGTAGCACCGGCAGGTTCCACCGCGGTGGGCGGCGCCATTGCGGCGGACACCACGGAGCGGAACGTGCAGCCCCGGGCCGCCAATACCTTGGCCAACACGGGCATGGACGCCTCCCTGGTCCCGCTCGCCCTGCTGCTGCTGGTGGCCGGACTCCTGATGCTTCGCAAGCGCAAGGTGTCCTAACCGTACTAAAGGCATCAGACAACGCCTGCGCCATGCGCCTGAAGCGGCAGCAACCAGCAGGCTGAAGGAGAGGAGGGCCGCCTAGAAGCACCAAAATCAGACGCAAACATGTCCTCAGCACACATGTCCTTGTGGCTGGTGGTCCGGTGGCGAAAGCACCTGTTTCGCCTCCGGACCACCGGTATGCCCCCACCGGTACATCCGGACCAATCGCTAGTTCGGCCGTAGCCCCCGTATAATTTGAGTACGACAGTGCCGCAGCGCACCGGGAGGAACGGTCATGGTGGCGGAATCGCCTAGCTCCATTACGAATGAAGTGGTTGGCGGACGTTATCGGTTGGGTGAAGTTATTGGCCGTGGCGGAATGTCATCCGTGTATTGTGCCCGGGACGAAAACCTGGGCCGCGATGTAGCCCTCAAGCTCTTCGCACCGCAGGCCCCGGACGCCGATGAACTAAAGCGCCAGGAAGCGGAAATCCAGCTTCTGGCCACACTGAATCATCCGGGCCTGGTCACCCTTTTCGACGCCGGGATCGATGACCGCATACCCGACGAGCCTCGCCCGTTCCTCACCATGGAACTGGTGGAGGGCCAGGACCTGCGCACCCGGATCCGGCACAGCACCGTCCCGCTGGAGGAGTTGGCCGTCATCGGCGCGGGCATCGCCGACGCCCTGGCCTACGTCCACGGACTCGGCATTATTCACCGGGACATTAAGCCCGCCAACATCTTGTTGGTCCAGATCCGTCCCGGCGAGCCGCTGCGCCCGAAGCTGACCGACTTCGGCATCGCCCGGATCGCCGATTCAACCAGGCTCACGGCGACCGGAACCATGGTGGGAACGGCCGCGTACCTCAGCCCTGAACAGGCCATGGGACAGCCCCTCTCCCCCGCATCCGATATTTATTCGCTGGGCCTCGTGCTTTTGGAATGCATCAAGGGCGTGGTGGAGTACCCGGGCGGCGCGGTGGAGTCTGCGGTTGCCCGCCTGCACAGGGCACCCGAGATTCCGGACGACGTCCCCTCCGAATGGGCAGACCTCATCCGCTCCATGACCGCCATCGAGCCGCTGGAGCGGCCAGCCGCCGCGGACATCGAAACCGCGCTGCGGCAGGCTTTGGTGTCACCGGCCTCGACCCCCGGGGAGCTGGCGCCGGAAACAACCAGGGTGCTGCCCGCCATGCCTTTCCACCCGCCTTCCATCACTGCCGAGGAATCGGTGGAAGAGATCCGCGCGGCGGCTGCTTCCCCCGATAAATCCGCACCTGCAGCAGCACAGGAAGAACCCGCAGCAGCCCGCCCTGAACCGCAGGACGCCCAGCCTGCATCGGCCGACAATCCTGCCGCAGGACCTTCCTTGCATCCGCAAACCCGGACTAGGCGCTTTTGGTTGGCCGTGGTCATGGGGCTGGTGGTGGTTGCCGCGGCTGTCGCCGCGGTCCTGATGACCCTCAACGCCCAGTCTCCCGCCGACGTCGTGCCCTACCCCGAGGTGACCGGCGTCCTGGGTAAGCATTTGGAAGAATTGCAGAAAAGCGTGGAACCGTGAGGTTTAACCGGGGCAACCGGCTGGCCCTTGCCTGGTCGGCCACCCTGGTGGCAGCAAGCCTGCTCACCGGCTGCGCTACCGCGGAAACGGGACTGCAGCGTGATGCTGCCCGCCAGCTCCAGGCCCGGGTCCTTGAGGTGACGCAGGCTTCGTCGCAAAGCGACCCTGCGGCAGCCCTGAAAGCCCTGGACGGGCTCGAAGTCGAGCTTGAAGCTGCCCAGGCAAAGGGCGATATTTCGGAGGAACGACGGCGGAGCATCACCACCATCGCCACTGCTGTGCGCGCAGACCTCGAGGATGCAATAGCCGCGGCGGAAAAGGCTGCAGCGGATAAGGCCACGGCTGAGCAGGCGGCAGCTGATCAGGCCGCAGCTGAGCAGGCCGCTACCCAGGCTCCTCCCCCGCCCGTCCAGGAGCCGGCACCCGCTCCGGTGCCGGAGCCCCAGCCGCAGGAGGCCGACAAGGACGACGACAAGAGGGACGACAAGAGGGACGACAGGGGCAAGGGCAACGACTAAGCCGCTGCAGGCTCTGATCTGGCCTAAATTCGGCTCAGCCACCATTTACCTGTCATGACGAAGGAGGCGGCGCCCCGTTTACCGGGGCACCGCCTCCTTTGTCTTTACGGCTGCCGCAGCAGCACTTCACCTAGTTCAGGGTGGCAATGACCTTGTTCAGGGTGGCCGACGGGCGCATCACTGCCGAAGCCTTGGCGTCGTCCGGACGGTAGTAGCCTCCGATGTCCACGGGCGAACCCTGGACCTCGGCCAGCTCGCCAACGATCGTGTCCTCCTTCGAGGCCAGCTCGTCGGCGACGGAGCTGAAGGCGGCGGCGAGGTCGGCGTCGTCCCTCTGCTTGGCCAGTTCCTCGGCCCAGTAGCGTGCGAGGAAGTAGTGGCTGCCGCGGTTGTCGAGCTCGCCGGCGCGGCGGCTCGGGGACTTGTTCTCCAGCAGGAAGGTGCCGGTGGCGCGGTCCAGGGTGTCTGCGAGGACCTGTGCGCGGGCGTTGCCCGCCGTGGTGGCCAGGTGCTCGAAACTGACGGCCAGGGCCAGGAACTCCCCGAGGCTGTCCCAGCGCAGGTGGTTTTCCTTCAGGAGCTGCTGGACGTGCTTCGGCGCGGAACCGCCGGCGCCGGTTTCGAAGAGGCCGCCACCGTTCATCAGCGGAACAACGGAGAGCATCTTGGCGCTGGTGCCCAGTTCCAGGATGGGGAACAGGTCCGTGAGGTAGTCGCGGAGGACGTTGCCGGACACGGAGATGGTGTCCTCGCCCTTGCGGATCCGCTGCAGGGTGTAGGCGATGGCCTTGACCGGGGACATGATCTGGATGTCCAGGCCCTCGGTGTCGTGGTCCTTCAGGTACTCGTTGACCTTGGCGATGAGGTTGGCGTCGTGGGCGCGCTCCTCGTCCAGCCAGAACACGGCGGGGGTCTGGGAGGCGCGGGCGCGGGTGACGGCCAGCTTGACCCAGTCGCGGATGGGGAGGTCCTTGGTCTGGCAGGCGCGCCAGATGTCGCCCTCGGAGACCTGGTGTTCGATCAGGACGTTGCCGGAGCCGTCAACGATCTGGACGGTGCCCGGCTCCTGGATCTCGAAGGTCTTGTCGTGGCTGCCGTATTCCTCTGCGGCCTGCGCCATGAGGCCAACGTTCGGCACGGTCCCCATGGTGGTGGGGTCGTAGGCGCCGTTGGCGCGGCAGTCATCGATGACAACCTGGTAGATGCCGGCGTAGGAGCTGTCCGGCAGGACGGCCAGGGTGTCCGCTTCCTTGCCGTCCGGGCCCCACATGTGGCCGGAGCTGCGGATCATGGCCGGCATAGACGCGTCCACGATGACGTCGGACGGGACGTTCAGGGTGGTGATGCCCTTGTCCGAGTCCACCATAGCCAGCGCGGGACCGTCTTCGAGGCCCTTCTTGATGAGCGACTGGACGCCTTCGCGCACGTCCTCGGGCAGGTCTTCGAGGCTGCTGAGGATGGCGGCCAGGCCGTTGTTCGGGCTGATGCCGGCGGCGGCGAGCTGCTTGCCGTAGGTCTCGAAAAGCTCCGAGAAGTAGGCCTTGACCACGTGGCCGAAGATGATGGGGTCGGAAACCTTCATCATGGTGGCCTTCAGGTGTGCGGAGAACAGCACGCCCTCTTCCTTGGCGCGGGCAACCTGGGCCTTGAGGAATTCGTCCAGTGCGGCGGCGCGCATGACGGTGCCGTCCACAACCTCGCCGGCCTGGACCGGGAAGGCCTTCTTCAGGACCTTCACGGAGCCGTCTTCGCGGACCAGCTGGATGGCGATGGTGCCCTCGGACTCGATGACCACGGACTTCTCGTTGGAGCGGAAGTCGTCCTTGCCCATGGTGGCCACGTTGGTCTTGGAGTCTGCGGTCCAGGCCCCCATGGAGTGCGGGTTCTGGCGGGCGTAGTTCTTGACGGACAGTGGAGCGCGGCGGTCCGAGTTGCCCTCGCGCAGGACCGGGTTTACGGCGGAGCCCTTGATCTTGTCGTAGCGGGAGCGGATGGCCGTCTCCTCATCCGAGGAGGGGTTGTCCGGGTAGTCCGGCAGTGCGTAGCCCTGGCCCTGCAGCTCTGCAATGGCGGCCTTCAGCTGCGGGATGGACGCGCTGATGTTCGGCAGCTTGATGATGTTGGCTTCCGGCGTCTTCGCCAGTTCGCCCAGTTCAGCAAGGGCGTCACCGATCTGCTGCTCCGGGGTGAGGTAGTCACCGAACACGGCGATGATGCGGCCGGCGAGCGAGATGTCGCGGGTCTCCACCTCCACACCTGCGGTCGAAGCGAACGCCTCGATGATGGGCAGGAACGAATAGGTAGCCAGCATCGGCGCTTCGTCGGTGTGGGTGTAGATAATCTTGGACATGCGCGGGCGTCTCCCTGTGGGTCGGCTTGGTTGTGAAATGTCGGTCTATTTCACCATCTACAACTTACCCGAGGACGCGGGTTTGAACCTTACCGGCGCCGCTTGATTACCCCGCGGTGAGCAGGATTACAGCGATGCAGAACAGCCGACGGCGGCACGCATCCGCGTGCCTTCGCGCCGTCGAAATAAGCCTGCCTTTCCGCGCCGATAACGGGCATAAGGCCCTACATGATACGTCACTACTATTTACAAACTTGTCATGAGACGGTAAATTCGCTACGTCACTCTCCGGCCCGCCCCGGGGCCGAGACCCCGTTCAGACAGGACACCAATGACACGCACCAGGTCTCTCGCTTCGGGCTTCCTGAGCCTTTCAGCCGCCGCCGTCCTGGCAGTTGCCACGGCCGGCGGAGCCTCAGCCGCACCGGCCACAGAAGACAAGAACACCCCGGCCATAGCCAGCGTCACCGTCGACGGCACCGGCGCGGCCGAATACTGGACGGCGGACAAGATGAAGGGCGCCATCCCGGGCGATGTTTTGGCCGGCAAGGCCCTGGAACGCGGCAACCGCTCAGCTGTTCCCGTCGAAAAGGGAAAGGGCTCGCAGGTCAGCCCCACGCGCGGCAAGCAGACCATCGCTGCCAGTGAGGCCCCGGTGAAGCACATCGGGAAGGTCTTCTTCACCCTGGGTGGCGCGAACTATGTGTGTTCTGCCAACGCGGTGTCGTCGGTCAATAAGAGCACGGTAGCGACGGCGGGGCACTGCCTCAACGAGGGCCCGGGTGCGTTCGCCACGAACTTCATCTTTGTTCCTGCCTACGACAACGGGGCTACGCCGTACGGAAAATGGACGGCCCGGAAGTACTTCGCCCCCACCCAGTGGAGCGCCGGCGGGGACATGGCCTACGACACCGGCTTCGCCGTGATGAACCGGCTGAACAACCAGAACTTGACCGACGTGGTTGGCGGGTCCGGCGTCGCCTTCAACCAGGCGTACGGCCTCACCTATAAGTCCTTCGGCTACCCCGCGGCCCGCCCGTTCAACGGCGAGACCCTGAAAAGCTGCACCGGAACGGCCAGCCCTGACGGCAACAACCCGCAGTTCGGCACGCAGGGCATCCCCTGCGACATGACCGGCGGCTCGTCCGGCGGCCCGTGGTTCATTGGCACCAGCTCCTCCGGCGTCCAGAACTCCGTTAACAGCTACGGCTACACCGGCTCCAGCGTGATGTACGGCCCGTACTGGGGCACGGCCATCCAGGCAACTTACCAAAGTGCAGCACTCTCCTAGCAACGAATCCGGCCAGGACCCTTCGGTCACCCGCAGCGACGTGACGCAGACGCACGAGGAGATCCTCGAGTACTGGACAAAGCAGCGGATGGCAGAAGCCAAGCCCCGGGAGCTCCGGCTTCCGGCGGAGGGTCCGCGTCTCAAGCAGAGGGACGCGGACGCTGGTGAAGCCGGGTCCTAGACCACCTGCCCTTAACGATGACGGCGCCTGTCCCCTTCGCGGGGACAGGCGCCGTCGTCCATTCTGCAGGCGCTGGGCCCACGCCGCCCGGGTTCCCTGGCCGAGCGGCAGCGAGGTTAGGGACCCGGCGGGGATCAGTGGAAGAAGTGGCGCGCACCCGTGAAGTACATGGTGATGCCGGCCGCGTTGGCTGCCGCGATCACTTCATCGTCCCGGACGGAACCGCCGGGCTGGACCACGGCCCGGACGCCGGCGTCGATCAGGATCTGCAGCCCGTCGGCGAACGGGAAGAACGCGTCGGAGGCGGCAACGGCCCCACGGGCACGCTCAGGGGCGTTCGAACCGCTGGCGTTGGACGCGCCGCCGGCACCGTCGACGTCGGACTCCACCGTCACGCCCAGCGTGTTGGCCCGCTCCACAGCCAGGCGGCACGAATCCAGGCGGTTGACCTGGCCCATGCCGATGCCGACGGCGGCACCGTCAGCGGCAAGCAGGATGGCGTTCGACTTCGCCGCCCGGCAGGCGGTCCAGGCGAACGCAAGATCCGCGAGGGTCTTCTCGTCCGCCGCTTCACCCGCTGCGAGCGTCCAGTTGGCAGGGTTGTCGCCGTCGGCGTCCACTTTGTCGCTGACCTGGACCAGCATGCCGCCGGACACCTGGCGGAACTCCGTGGGGTACCGGCCGTAACCCTCGGGCAGGGCGAGCAGGCGGATGTTCTTCTTCTTGGAGAGAATCTCAACGGCTTCCGGCTCGAAGCCCGGGGCGATGACCACCTCCGTGAAGATGTCCTTGACGGTGTTGGCCATGCCGGCGGTGACCGGACGGTTGGCTGCGATCACGCCGCCAAACGCGGAAACGGGGTCGCAGGCGTGGGCCTTGGCGTGCGCATCTGCAATGGGGTCCGCGGCGTCCGCGGATCCCACGGCCACGCCGCAGGGGTTGGCGTGCTTGATGACGGCCACGGCGGGCTCCCCGAAATCGAAGGCTGCGCGCAGGGCGGCGTCGGCGTCCACGAAGTTGTTGTAACTCATGGCCTTGCCGTGCAGCTGGTCTGCCTGGGCGATGCCTACCGGCGCGGCCTTGTCCACGTATAGGGCTGCCTGCTGGTGCGGGTTCTCGCCGTAGCGCAGGACCTCGGAGCGCTCCAGCGAGAGGCCGGCGTAGGCGGGCCAGTCGATGACGCCGTCGCCGTCCTCGTCCAGGAACTGACTGGCCGTCCAGGTGGCCACGGCGTTGTCGTAGGAAGCGGTGTGGGCGAACGCCTTGGCGGCCAGCCGGCGCCGGGTCTTCAGGTCGAAGCCGCCCTCCGCGGCCGCGGCAACCACCTGGCCGTAGAAGGAGGGGTCCACCACAATCGCGACGGCGGCGTGGTTCTTTGCTGCCGACCGCACCATGGCAGGGCCGCCGATGTCGATCTGCTCGACGACGTCGTCCTGGGCCGCGCCGGACTTGACGGTTTCCACGAACGGGTAGAGGTTCACCACCACCAGGTCGAAAGGTTCTATCTCCATGCGGCTGAGCGTTTCCATGTGGGCGGGCACGCGGCGGTCCGCCAGGATGCCGCCGTGGACCCGCGGGTGCAGCGTCTTGACGCGGCCGTCCAGCATCTCCGGCGAGCCGGTGACTTCCTCAACCTCCTGGACAGGAATGCCGGCGACGGCGATCTTCTTGGCCGTGGAGCCGGTGGAGACCAGCTTCACTCCAGCTGCGTGCAGGCCCTGGGCGAGTTCCTCCAGACCGGTCTTGTCGTATACCGAGATCAGCGCCCGGCGGATGGGAACACGGTCAATGGATACGCGCTCATGCTGCGTGAAGCTCACAAATGTCTCCGTCTTATCTCGCGGATCAGTGCCGCGGTTGGTGGGGATAGGGCCAGTTTATCGCGAAGCGCAGGTTGCCCCGCGTGTCAGCCTGAGTGTGAACGCCAGTGGGCCCGGCTAAAGTTTTTCCCAGGAGGCTGCGATGAATACTTACACCACTGTGCCGAGCGGCGAGCAGGTGGTCCAGGAACTGCCCTGGCGATGGAAAGTCCAGGGCAGGATCTTCCTGATCGGCGGGCTCGGGTTCATGTTCGATGCCTGGGATGTGACCCTGAACGGCATCCTCATTCCGCTGCTCTCCACGCACTGGGCACTGACTCCGGGTGAAGTGGCATGGGTGGGAACGTCCAACCTCATCGGCATGGCCCTCGGCGCCTTCGTCTGGGGCACCATCGCGGACACCATCGGGCGCAAGAAGGCATTCACGGCCACGCTGCTGATCTTCTCGCTCTTCACCGTGTTCGGTGCCTTCTCCCCCGACTTCATCTGGTTTTGTGTGTTCCGGTTCATGGCCGGCTTTGGCCTGGGCGGGTGCATTCCCGTGGACTATGCTCTGGTGGGTGAGTTCACGCCACGGAAGCAGCGCGGCAGGGTGCTGACCGCCATGGACGGCTGGTGGCCCATCGGAGCCGCGCTTGCGGGCTTCGTCTCGGCGGGCCTGGTGGCCCTGTACGGCGACTGGCGCTTCACCATGCTGGTGATGGTCCTGCCAGCACTGCTCGTCTTCTGGGTACGGCGGAGCGTGCCGGAGTCACCGCTGTTCCTGATCCGCCAGGGCCGGCGGGAGGAGGCCGCCAAGGTCATCGACGGCCTGGTGGAAGCAACCGGGGCCGAGCCCCGCGCCTACAGCCTGCCGGACGCCAAGGACGTACCGCGGCTCTCCGCCGGCAGCGCCTGGACCCAGCTGCGGTCCGTGTGGCAGTTCAACTGGAAGATCACCGCTGCGGCATGGGCGCTGTTCTTCAGCATCCTGCTGGTCTACTACCTGTCCCTGACCTGGATGCCGCGCATCCTCATCGGCGCCGGCTTCGCGGAGTACAAGGCGTTCGTGACCACCGCGTCCATGGCCGCCGTCGGCCTGCTGGGTGTGATCGTGGCCGCCCTCCTGGTGGAGCGGGTGGGCCGTAAGTGGATCCTGGCCATCACCGGTCCGCTGTCCGCACTGACGCTGGTGATCGTGGCGTTCGTGGTGGACATCCCCACAGCGGCGGTGTTCTGGCTGCTGGTGTTCGGGTTCGTGGTGCAGGTGGCCATTCCGGTGCTGTACGCCTACGTGTCCGAGCTCTACCCCACGGAGCTGCGCGGCAGCGGCTTCGGCTGGGCGTCCACGTTCTCACGGCTGGGCGCAGGCTTCGGCCCGCTCATATTCGCCAACTACTTCTGGCCCGAGCTGGGGCTCGCAACATCCTTCGCCCTGGCCGGCGGGCTGGTGCTGCTGGCGGTGCTGTGGATGGCGTTCTTCTCCCCAGAGACCAAGCAGCGCCGCCTCGAATAGCCCTCCCCCACCCAACTAACTCGCAGTTAACGTCGCGAAACCGCACTTTCAAACCGTTAATTGCGAGTCAGTTTGATGCCCAGCCGCGGGATCGAAGCGCGCGGACGACTTTCCCAACGGCCGCCTTTGCCTCGTTTTCCATATGACGCTTGGAAATCCTGACCACGAGCCAGCCTGCCCGGAGGAAGTCCTCCTCCCGGGCGATGTCACGGACTATTTGGTCCGTCTCCGAGTGCACCTCGCCGTCGTACTCTACGGCAACCTTCAGTTCCGGATAGCTCAGGTCAGGTTGGCGTACGACGCCGGCCCCCAAGGGGGTGGGCACGTTCAGTTCGGGTTCTGGCATACCAGCGTATTCCAGTGCCAGCCTAAGTCTCGTTTCCGGGGCGGAGTCCGCTCCCACCCGTGCCAATTCCAAAGCCAGCCGGGCTTTCCGGATGCCCGGTGTGCCCTTGTGCCGATCCAGCATCTCCTCAAGATCTTCCGGTGTAGCGTACGGCGCATCCCTTCCTTCGAGCGCCAGCCTAGGTATCCGGAGCAGATGGTCAGCCACAACTGTGATTTCCTCTACTGACATCCTGCGGGCACAGTCGAGCCATGTGCGGACTCTCGAAGTGACGAGGAGCCCTTTGTGACTGACGATCTCGTCCTGGAAGAACTGCCCGACATGTCCAGTCACACCGCGGCGCCGCACGATTGCCATGGTGTCCGGGCGGGAGATATGGATGGTCGGACGGTCGGCCCCTGGCAGGTATCCGGGAAAGCGCCAAAGAGCGAAGGCAGATGCATGGGAGGCGGCCGAAAATGAGGTGACCCGCGTGTAGGGCCTGATGCTTGAGAAAACGCTCTCCTCGATAGCAGCAACAGGGACACGAATCCCTCTTGATGGGATGGAGAAGCCCCTATAGCGCAGGCGCCCTGTACTGACACCGGCATCAATCGCTTGGGCGACAGTAAACGGCAGCATTCCGAGGCCTGCCGGTAAGGGTGGGGGAATCCTCATGCCCCATGGTTGCAAGAATTGAGGCGGCGCCCCTCGGTTTATCCACAGGAGTACGCGCGCCGTGGATGTGACTGGCAGTTAACGTCGCGAAACCGGTTTTTCGCGACGTTAACTGCGAGTCAGTTGGGCTGGGCGGGGGCGGCGGCGAGGTCTGCCAGGGTGGAGACCAGCAGCCGGCGCTCCACCACCTTGATCCGTTCATGGAGGGTTTCCTCGGTGTCGGCGTCCTCGATGGCCACGGCTTCCTGGGCGATGATCGGGCCCGTGTCCACGCCGGCGTCGGCCCAGTGCACCGTGCAGCCGGTAACTTTCACGCCGTATGCCATCGCGTCCCGCACGCCATGGGCGCCCGGAAAGGCGGGCAGCAGCGCCGGGTGGGTGTTCAGGTATTTCCCGTTGAACGCGTCGATGAACTCCGGGCTCACGATCCGCATGAACCCCGAAGACACCACAACGTCCGGCTCGAAGGCAGCCACAGCCTGTGTCAGCGCGCTGTTCCACTCCGCCCGGTCCGGGTATGCCTTGAAGTCCACCACGAACGTTGGGATGCCGGCGGCGGCGGAGCGCTCCACGCCGTAAGTCCCCGGGCGGTCGGCACCCACAGCGGCGATTTCCACGTCCAGTTCGCCGGCCTTCACCGCGTCAATTACTGCCTGAAGATTGGACCCGGTGCCGGAAACGAGGACTACGATGCGCATTGGTCTAGCTTATGGGCAGCCTCGCGTAGGCTGGAAAACATGAACAGCAACCCCGAACCGGCGCAGCAGCAGCGGACCAGAGCTCCGCTCAGCGAGGCGGCAAAAGCCTCGCTCGCCAGGACCCACACGCTGTTCCGGATGTTCGTCGTCTCAGTCCTGGGCGCGTTCTTCGTCTACCAGCTGGACGTCAACTACCTCTGGCTGACAGCCATCCTCACGGCCGCCAGCCTGGCCCTGGGGGTGGTGCTGTTGATCCGGGCAGCGAGGTTTCGGGAGTCCAAACTAGTCCTTATCGGCACCATCTCAGGGATGGTGGTTGCGGCCATCCTGGTGCTGCTGATCGTTGTTACAGCAGTTTTCTTTGGGGAAATCCGTGACTACCAGGCGTGCGTGGGCCGGGCGCTGACGGACCAGGCCCAGACTGCGTGCCGCGTACAGCTTGAGAAGTCGCTGCCCGCGCAGCTCCCCTAGGACCCACAAAAGGCATCCACACTAGTGGATCAGTTCTGCATCCGCTTCTTTTGCGGCCCGCTCGCGTTCCAGCCAGGGTCCGGCTGCGTAGCCGATGACGACGCCGGCCCCTACCTCGGCTGCCACCCACACTCCCGTCCACAAAGGGTCGGGCCCGATCTCCGTCAGCCGTCCGATCCCGGCCGAGCCCCGCGCCATCCACGCCAGCGCCATGGTCAGCAGCCCGGCCGCGAGCCCGGTCAGTGCGCCGAGCACCAGGGTGGAGACGGTGGCCGTAAACCAGCGCGCGCGGACCTTGATGGAAAGCCACTCGTCAAAGTGGTTTTCGCCTTCCCGCAGGAACCACCACCCGGCCAGGACACCGGCAAGAACCGGGGCGATCAGGGCAACGAAGGCATAATCGAGCGGCCCGCTCGGAATCGCCGCCAGGACGGGGATGGAGGGCAGCGGTCCGACGGCGGTGCCGAGCGGACCAACCTGGGAGCCCACCCCCATCGCAAAGCCCGAACCGGACGTCCACGCGAGGGCGAAGACCACCAGGTTGGGCAGGTAGCCGAGTTGCGCGACGGTGAGTGCCGCGCCTCCGATGGCGCCGGCGTCGAGCGCTTCATAGACGGCGACCACGAGGTTCCAGTGGATGAACAAATCCACGGCCAGCAACGCAGAAGCAAGTGCCAGGGCGGACACCACGCCCACAAAGCCGGCTTTGGCAGCGGAAGCGAGGTACGAGCCGGCCCAGCGGGAATGCTGGCTGGTGCGTGAAATCCAGTCCACGGCGTCGACGCCGATCAGCCGGCTCCAGGACCCTGCCTCACGGCGGGCCCCGATCACCATTCCCAGGGCGTAGGGAATCAGGGGGAACAGCATCGCGTGCCCCAGGTTAATACCGACGTCGGCCGTGCGGCAGACAAATCCGGTAGCGGCACCAAAGGCGGAGTAGACAAGCCACGATCCGAGGAGCGCCTGCCAGAGCTGGTCCGTGTAGGACGCCCGCGCCAGGCGCCGGCCCGCGCGCCACGCCAGCAGGAACGGGATCAGGGTCAGCCCCAGGGGAACGAGCGTCAGGAGGCCGGCGTCACCGCGGGCCGCGGTGTCCGATCCCGCGGCCGTGAGTGCGAGCGGCACGCCATGGACCAGCAGCCAGGACTGCCCGGCGAGCCGTGCCAGAGTTTCGAACTGCCCGTCCCGGAAGCCTGCAGTCGCCCAGACGGCAATGATCGGTGCGATCACCACGAGCGCGGAAATGACCGCTGCCTGGGCTGTCTCAAGGGCACCCTGCAGCCACAGGGGCATGGGGAGGCCACGGTCTCCGGTCTGGTCGGCGCGCAGTTTCATCGTGTCCATGGTGTCACGGCGGGTCCGCCAGGCCCGGAAGCGACAGGCTTCCGGCCCGCATCAACCGAGACTTACATGGCTTTTCCCGGCGCTTTTTACAGGGGTCCGCCGTAAAATGGGATTTACTGCAAGCGCCGGCACCGCAAAGGTGCATCGAGAGTACGCCTGGCCCCTGTCGTGTGATCGAACAGCAGCATCGCGAGCAGGCCAGCGAGGGCCCGGAAACCGTAAGCCGGGAAACAGGAGCCGCGAATGAGAGATGAACACTAAGTTCTGAAGATATTCGTCCTACTGGCTGGTGCAGTCACCGTTTCGGCGGAGGCTGCACCAGCGTTTTCATATTTCTGCAAGCACAGCGACGCCGGGAGCCCCCAAGTAGGCTCCCGGCGTCGTCTGTTATATACGGCGGATTGCCGCAAGTCCCTTCGCGAGCGCTGTCAGCGGCGCGTCAAGACCTTTTGCTGACGTCCAACTACACGCGGCGGTCGCGGTCCACGCCGTCAGCATCAATTTGTTCCTTGCGGACTTCCTCATTGACCGTGACGTCATCCTGGACGACGTCCTTGTCCAGGCGGACGCGCTCCACCGGGACAGCTTCCTTCTCCACCACGGGGCGCTCCTCATGGAGGGTCACCTCGTGTTCTTCCTCGCTGATGTCCGGTCCGGACATTGCAGCGCCGCGGTTGGCCTCGGTGATGGGTTCGCGCTCCAGGCGGACCTCCTCACGCTGCACGGGTACGGTCTTGGTGACGTTTTCCGTGGTGACGTACTTCCGCAGCCGGACGCGGCCGGTGGCTTCGCGCTCGGTGCCGACGTGCAGCCGTTCCTCGGAACGGGTCATGGCATCGTCGGTGTTGGGGCCCGAGGTGTCGTGGCCCACCGTTCCACGATCGGTGTCGCGGTCAGTGAAGTCGCGGTCCCGGCCGATGCCGGCTGTGGGGGTGCCGGTGTTAAGGTCGGCATCGCCCTGGAGGTCCACATCATTCCGGGACTCGGAGTAGGTGCGGGCTCCGCGGTCGTAGTAGGTGTAGAGGCGATCCTCTTCCTCGGGGGTGAGGTGGCCGTCCACGTCCACGCGGGGTGCGTCCTTGACGTGTTCCTTGGTGTACGGAACCACTAGGTCATCGCCCTGGGTGTGCGCGCCTTCGACGGGGACGAAGGACTGGGAGGTGCCGAAGAGCCCCGTCTTCACAGTGACCCACGTCGGTTCACCCGTGTCGTCGTCCGCGTACAGCTGGCCAATCGAACCAATCTTCTCGCCATCGGAGCCGATGACGTTGCCGTTCCGGTTGAGCAGGTCTTCAATGTTTTCCCGATTGAGCATGACGTCTCCTTGGATGTGTCGTTGCACTGGGTTTTCACCAGCTGCGGATGGTCCGGTGCAGGGGTTGCCCGCTCTCCGGCCGGGCCCCGGCTGCTTGAGGCTTTTGTGCTGGCTGCCCCTCTACCGTAAGCATGCTTAGCATCATATGCAAAGCCTACTTAGTAATTTTTTTAAACCGGACCGCCTGCCGTTCACCCAAGCTTTCCCTCCGGGTAACGCGTTCTCCCCCGCCACGTCAGGGCCAGAGCCCACGGTGGTGGGGTGAGGATCGCAATTGTTGCTGAATCATTCCTGCCGCTGATGAACGGGGTAACGCACTCCATCCTGAGGGTGCTGGACCACCTGCAGGACCGGGGCGATGACGTCCTGGTCATTGCGCCGTCCACCCAGGACGGAGACGCGCCCGATCAGGTCAAGGGTGCCGAGGTCCATCGGCTGCCCGCCGTGCCGCTGGCGGGATACACGAATGTCCGGGTGGCGATGGGCGGTGTGTACCGGGTCAAGAGAATCCTTGCCGACTACGCACCGGACGTTGTCCACCTTGCCTCACCGTTCGTCCTCGGCTGGCGGGCGGCGCAGGCAGCACGTCAGTTGGGGATCCCCACCGTGGCCATCTACCAGACAGAGGTTCCCAGCTATGCGGCCCGCTACGGGGTGCCCTTCCTGGAGAACTGGGCCTGGAACCGCGTGGAAAACATCCATTTTCTGGCCTCCCGCACCCTGGTGCCGTCCACGTTCGCGCTGAACCAGTTGCGCGGCCGCGGCATCCCCCGGGTGCAGATGTGGCGCCGCGGCGTGGATACCGCCCGGTTCTCGCCGGAAAAGCGCGACGACGGGTGGCGGGCTTCGGTGGCCCCCGGCGGCGAGCGGATCATCGGCTACGTTGGCAGGCTCGCCGTAGAGAAGCAGGTAGAGGACCTCGCAGCCGTCGCCGGGATACCCAACACGAAACTGGTGATCGTGGGCGACGGTCCCCAGCGGGCCGCACTGGAGGAAGCCCTGCCGGCTGCCGCGTTCACCGGATTCCTGGGCGGCGAGGACTTGGCACGCGCCATGGCATCCTTCGACCTGTTCGTCCATCCCGGCGAGTTCGAGACGTTCTGCCAGACCATCCAGGAGGCCATGGCATCGGGTGTGCCGGTGGTGGCCACGGGCCGCGGCGGCCCCCTGGACCTGGTGGAGAACTCCCGGACGGGCTGGCTCTACGAACCGGGTGACCTGTCCGCCCTGCGCGCCCGCGTCCTGGACCTGATGGGTGATGACGCGAAGCGCGGGGCGTTCGCCGCTGCAGCCCATGCGTCAGTGCAGGACAGGACCTGGCCTGCACTCTGTGCCGAACTGGTCCGCCACTACAGGGACGTCCTGGCGGACGCACCGGCAGGACGGACATCCGGGTCCTGGACATCCGCTTCAAAGACAGGGGCAGCATAATGAAAATCTCGGTCATCGGCTGCGGCTACCTTGGTGCCGTCCACGCTGCCACCCTGGCGTCGATGGGCCACACGGTGGTGGGCATCGACGTCGATCCCGCCAAAGTTGAACAGCTGGGCCGCGGGGCCGCCCCCTTCCACGAGCCCGGACTGGACGAACTGCTCCGGGACGGGCACAGCAACGGCAGGCTGCGCTTCTCCACGGATGCCTCGGATGCCAAGGATTCGCAGGTCCACTTCCTCTGCGTCGGGACTCCCCAGGACAAAACGTCCGACGCCGCCGACCTCACCTTCCTGGTCTCCGCCGCCAGAACGCTGCTGCCGCACCTGGCGGCGGGCGCCGTCGTCGTCGGTAAATCCACCGTGCCCGTGGGCACCGTTCAGATGCTCCGCGGCGTCCTGGCCCGGCGGCCGGACGTGCTGCTGGGCTGGAACCCCGAATTCCTCCGCCAGGGCACCGCGGTCAAGGACTCGCTGGTGCCTGACCGGCTGGTCTACGGCGTGGACGGCGGCCGGACCGCCGCGTTCAACCCGTCCACCGGCGCGCCGCTGGGCGTGACGGCCGCGCTGGATGCGGTGTATGAGCCGCTGCTCCGGGCCGGGATTCCGCGGCTGGTCTGCAATTTCGCGACGGCGGAACTCATCAAGTCGGCGGCTAACGCGTACCTGGCCACCAAGGTCAGCTTCATCAACGCCGTGGCCGAACTCTGCGACGCCTCCGGGGCGGACGTGGGCGAACTCAGCGAGGCGATGGGCCTGGACCCGAGGATCGGGAACCGGTACCTGCATGCCGGGCTGGGCTTCGGCGGCGGCTGCCTGCCTAAGGATATCCGTAGCTTCCGGTCCCAGGCCGCCGGGCACGGCGTCACTGCCGTGGAGGACTGGATGCGCCTGGTCGACTCGGTGAACCTTGGGCAGCGGTCCCGGACGGTGGACCTGGCAGCGGAGCTGTGCGGCGGAACCCTGGCCGGCCGTTCGGTGACCGTGCTTGGGGCGTCCTTCAAACCGGACACGGATGACATCCGGGACTCCCCCGCCCTTGACGTGGCGGACAGGCTCGCAGCCGCAGGGGCACACGTAACGGTGACGGATCCCAAAGCGGTGAACAATGCCTGGCGGCGGTACCCCCGGCTGCGGTTCGAAACCTCCACCGGACGTGCGCTCGAGGGCGCGGAACTGGTCCTGCTCCTGACAGAGTGGGACGAATACCGGCAGCTTTCCCCCACCATTGCCGGCGGGCTTGTCCGACGGCGGGTGGTGCTGGACGCACGCAACGTGCTGGACGCCGCTGCCTGGCAGGCAGGCGGCTGGGTGGTGCGCGGCCTGGGTACGGCGGCCGGGACGTCAACCGGCAGTGCCGCACCCGCGGTACCTGCCGCACCTGCCGCTGAACGCGTACCGGCCTCCCGGGCGCGGTAAGACCTTTTAAGTAAGCAGCCCCAGTTCGGCGAATGCGAGCGCCACGCCGTTGCCGGCGGGGCCTGGGGTAACCCGGTCTGCGACTGCCAGCACGCCCGGGTGGCCGCCTTCCACGGCGATGCCCGTGCCAGCGTACTCCAGCATCTCGATATCGTTGGCGCTATCCCCGATCGCCACGATGTCTTCCCGCTTCAGCCCCAGGCGCTGCTCCAGCACCTGGATCCCCAACGCCTTGTGGGTTCCGGCCATGTAGATCTCCCCAGCGCGGTCGCCCAGCGCGGAGAGGGAGCTCGGGATCAGCCCCACCCCGGGACCAAAGTCGTGCATGAGGTCGGTCAGCGGCACCGGCGAGTCGAAGCAGGAGATTTTGGCGAAGGATACGGACGTGAGGTCGTCGCCGTACTGCATGGGTCCGAGGATGTCTTCAAGGGGATCCACGTCGGTGCTCAGGACGCCGTCGTGCTGCGGACGTCCGGCAAAGATGGGTCCCAGAACCTCCCGCAGGCGCTGGTCCACGCCGGTGCGTCCGTGCAGCGCCTCGGGTGCTTCCAGGATGTAGGCGGCGTTGTTGGCGTCCAGGGTCTCAACGATGCGGGCAGCCACGCCCGGCTCGAAGCGCGAGTCCTTGAGGATCTCACCGTCCATTTCCACCCGGGCACCGGCGCCGGTGATCACGCCGTCGAATCCCGCCGCCAAGATGTGGCCGGGGACCATGGACAGCGGGCGTCCGGTGCAGACGAATACCAGGTGGCCGTTCCGGCGCGCGGCCTGGACGGCCTCAACGTGGGCTTCCGGGGCCAGCCCGTGGTCGGCATAGGTACCGTCGATGTCGAGGAAGATGGCACGCGGCCGGACGGTTCGCTGGCTGGACATGCCGGACTCCTTGGTCTGTTACGGGGACCGTTTCATCCTATCCAAGGCGGGAACCGCGGCAGATTATTGCCGTTCAGGGCCCCCAAAACCCTGCGGCCCGACGGGCAAAGTGATAGCCATCCTGTGATGTTTGAAGCCTTGCAGGCAAGTAAGCACACTGATTGAATTAGCACACCGGAATATGGGGGCCCGGCACAACTTACTGACTAAGGAGTGACAACATGGGCATTCTCGGATTTCTCATTTTGGGCCTGATCGCCGGAGCTATTGCAAAGGCAATCCTGCCGGGCCGCCAAGGCGGCGGCTGGGTGATCACCATGGTCCTCGGGGTTGTCGGGGCCATCCTCGGCGGCTGGATCGGTTCGCTGATCTTCGGTGGCGGGCTGGCGGAATTCTTTGACATCCGCACCTGGCTCCTGGCCATCCTCGGTTCCGTCATTGTGCTGCTGGTCTACGGGGCAGTCACCAACCGCAGCCACCGCAGGGTGTAGCCGCACCATAATTCCCAACGCAAAACGCCGTCCTCCGTTTGGGGGACGGCGTTTTTGCGTCCCGGCCTTCCGGGAGCAAACTTCCGGATAACTTAATGGGAACCGATTTCCCCTTTCCGGGTGAAAGTCCCAGGTCCGCATTTATGATGTGCGAGGGGGGTGGTCTCATGGCTGATTCAAGCCACGCGGAAAATGTGGCGGTCCGGGCATTCAGTGCAATCCTGGACGCGAATCCGGACGCCCTTTTGGCCCTTTCTGCGGACGGCACCATCACCATGGCCAATGCCGCGGCGGCCCGGCTCTTCGGGTTTCCACCTGAGGAACTGGCCGGCCGCAACTACCGGACGCTGCTGGCCGGCGGGTTCGGTGACGACGTGGACCGGCTGCTCCGCCGGCTTGCCCTCGAGCCCGGCCGCTACCCACCGCCCGTGGAGATCCGGGGGAAGCATCGCGACGGTACGGAATTCCCCGCGGAGGTGGCGTGTTCCCTGGTTCCTTCCGGCGGGCGCGATGAGGCAGTGGGCCAGGCAATCCAGCCCACGCAGGCGGGGCACGACGGCGGGATGCCCGCCGGTACGTGCCTGCTGCTGTCCGTCCGGGGTACGTCACACCGCCAGGCCGCGGACGCGGACCTGCGGGAGGCCATGTCCCTGCTCACGGCCACCTTGCAGTCCACCGCCGACGGGATCCTGGTGATTAGTTCCGAGGGACACGTGGCCGGCTTTAACGACCAGTTCCTCACCATGTGGAACATCCCGGCGGAGCTCCTAAAGGGCGACAGCGAAGAACCCATTATGCGGCTGATCGTTTCGCAGCTGGCGGACCCCGCTGCCTTCATGGCCCGGCTGACAAAGCTGGAAGAGGACCCGGCAGCCGAAAGCCACGACGTCCTGGACTTCAAGGACGGCCGGACCTTCGAGCGGTACTCCCGGCCGCAGCGGGTGGGCGAGAACGTTGTGGGCAGGGTATGGAGCTTCCGCGATGTGACGCCGCGGCGGAAGGCCCAGGAACAGGCCCAGCAGGCCATGCTGGACCTAGCGGCGCAAACAGAAAAACTCCGTGCCATGGCCTTCCAGGACCCCCTGACCGGGCTGGCCAACAGGGCAGTCTTCAACGACGCCCTAGCCGAGGCGCTGCAGGAGCCGCGGCTGAAGGCCGTGGACGTCCTCCTCCTGGACCTCGACGACTTCAAGGAAGTCAACGACATCCTGGGCCACCAGGCCGGCGACGACATGCTGATCGAGGTATCGCGCCGGCTCCGCGGCTGCGTCCCCACCGCCGACGTCGTGGCACGCCTGGGCGGCGACGAATTCGTGGTGCTGCTCACCGCCTGCCCCGACGCCGATGACATCGCTGCCTGCATCGTCCGCTGCCTGCATGTACCGCTGACCATCAACGGCACGGTGCTGCGCCCCCGCCTCAGCCTGGGGCTCGCATCGCTGGCCCAGGACAGCGTGGGCCCGTCCGAACTCCTGCGCCAGGCGGACATCGCTATGTACGCGGCGAAGGCCGCCGGCAAGAACCGGTTCCTGCGGTTCCACCCGGACATGATGACTGCACTCGTGCAGCGCACGGACATGGAAAGCGCCCTGCAGCTGGCCGTTCCTCGCGGCCAGATCACCGTTGACTTCCAGCCCATCGTGTCGCACCGCATGGGGCAAGTGGTGAAGTTCGAGGTGCTGGCCCGGTGGGACCGCGGCGGCGAGCGGGTCCCGCCGTCGATCTTCATCCCGCTGGCTGAGCGCACCGGACTCATCAACGAAATTGGTGCGGAGGTGATGGCGCTGGGGATGGTGCAGCTGGCACGGTGGCTCAGCGAGGATCCCTCGCGGTCCCTCGCAGTCAACGTCTCCGGGGCCCAGCTCCAGGACCCTGAGTTTGCCCAAGGGGTGCTCCACCTTGCGGAGGCCAGCGGCGTGGCGGCCTACCAGCTGGTGCTGGAGGTGACCGAGAGCGTGTTCTTCGACGCCGACTGCAGCCTGATCAGACAACTCAGCTCGCTGCGCGACGCCGGCGCCCGGGTGGCCCTGGACGATTTCGGAACCGGCTACTCCTCCCTCGGCAGGCTGCAGGACCTTCCCGTGGATACGGTGAAGATCGACAAGACCTTCGTGTCCATGGTCCGCACCGGCGAGGAACGCCTGCCCATCCTTAGCTCCATGATCAACATGGCCCACAGCCTCGGCCTGACGGTGACGGCGGAGGGCGTGGAAACGGCGGCGCAGGCGGACTACCTGACAGCACTGGAATGCGACTCCCTGCAGGGGTACCTGTTCTCGCTCCCCGAGCCAGGTGAACGTCTGGACCACGCCCTGCGGCGGGCCGAGGAAGCCCTCCAGGCCCTCAATGGGAGGTAAGTTTCAGGCACAGGCAGCCCGCCGCCCTTGAGGTGTGAGGGATACCATAGGGAGGCGTCTCCACCCAGGTCTCGGGTGGGCCCGGCTGGGGGCTCAGGGCGCCGGTAGGGGAAGGGTTTGTCCGTGTCTCAGGCTGGTCTCTTGGAACAAAGTCCCGCCACGGGCGGCAGGACGCGGCTGGGCCTGCTTGGCTTGTTGGCGGCCGCAGGGCTTGCGGCGCTTGGGCTGTATTTCGCCGCGAACAACGGCACGCCGCATGCGCTGGTGACGGGCGATTTCCTGATTCTCGCGGCATCGCTGCTGGCAGGGGCCAGCTGCGCCCGTGCAGCCCGGCAGGGCGGAGTGAACGCCCGGGCCTGGACCTTCATGGCCGTAGCCGTGTTCGTCTGGGCGGCCGGAATGGCCGTGTACGCGTACTACGGCCTGGCCTTCAATCACGTCTACCCGTTCCCGTCGCTGGCCGACGCCGGGTTTATCGGTTACGCGGTGCCCGCCGTCATCGCGATTTTCGCCTTCGCAAGGCGGGCGGGAAACCCCGTAGCGTTTTACCGGGCCCTGATGGACGCCGCGGTCATCGCCGGTTCGTTGCTGGTGGTCAGCTGGTACACGGTGCTCGGAGCTGCGTTCAATACGGAAGGGGACGCCCTGGCCCGGCTCACCGGCATGGCCTACCCCGTGGTGGACCTGGTGATCACATCCCTGGTGCTGGTCCTGGCCATGCGCCGGCAGCCCGGTGAGCGGCTTCCTTTCCTGTGCTTCGGGGGCGGCATGCTGGTCCTTGCGGTCACGGACAGCATTTATGTGCGAATGACGTTTGACGGCTTCACCGGTGCCACCGGTTCGCTGCTCACCCTGGGCTGGGTCGCCGCCTTCTTCCTGATCGCTTTTGCCACCCTGGTGCCGGATGAGGACAAGCCAGGCCCGGTGGGGAAGGGTGCCACGCTGGCGCTTGAACTGCTGCCATACGGGCCGTTGCTGGCGGCCGTGATCCTGTTGGCCGGGCCTGATTTGGCCACACACGATCCGTTCCCGCTGGTGGTGGGAGCCGCCGTGCTGGTATCCGCCCTGATACGGCAGGTGCTGATTGTGTTTGAGAACATCACGCTCACCGGCGGACTCGAGGAGGAAGTGGCGGCCAGGACCCGGGAACTGGAGACGGCACGGGAGGCGGCCATGGAATCCAGCCGGCTCAAGTCGGAGTTCCTGGCCACCATGAGCCACGAAATCCGGACCCCCATGAACGGCGTGGTGGGCCTGACCGCACTCCTCCTCGAAACACCGCTGGACGAAACCCAGAAGCAGTACGCCCAGGGGGTCCGCGGCGCCGGCGAGTCGCTGCTTGCCCTGATCAACGACATCCTGGATTTCTCCAAGCTGGAAGCCGGCAAGGTGGACCTGGATGTCCGTCCGTTCGATCCCCGGCTCCTCGTGGAAGAGGTGGCCGGGCTCCTGGCCGAGCCGGCCCTCGCCAAGAACCTGGAGCTGATCGGATACTGCGAGCCGGATGTGCCGGCGCGCCTGCTGGGCGATTCGGGGCGGATCCGGCAGGTCCTGCTGAACCTCGCCTCCAACGCGGTGAAATTCACGGCATCCGGGGAGGTGTCCATCCGGGTGACAACACAGAACCCCGGCGCCGCCCCCGGAACCATTTCCGTGGTCCACTTCGAAGTCCGGGACACCGGCATCGGCATCGATCCCGCGCACCACCGGAAACTGTTCGAATCGTTCTCGCAGGCGGATGCCTCCACCACGCGCCGTTACGGCGGAACCGGCCTTGGCCTGGCCATCAGCAGCCGGCTCACCGAGGCGATGGACGGCGATATCGGACTGAAAAGTGTCCCCGGGAAGGGCAGCACCTTTTGGTTCCGGCTGCCCCTGCCCGTGGCGCCGCCGTCCACCGATCCCGTTCCCGCTGCGGGCTTCCTCAACGGCCTGCGCGTCCTGGTGGTGGACGACAACGCCACCAACCGCCTGGTGCTGGAGTCGCAGCTGCGCGGCTGGCGGCTGCAACCGGAGGCCGTTCCGGACGCCGCTGCAGCACTGGACCGCGCCCGGGAAGCAAGTGCCGCCGGCGAGCCGTTCCAGCTGGCGGTGCTGGACTTCTGCATGCCGGACATCGACGGCCTGGAGCTGGCCCGGCGCATGAAGTCCGATCCCCGCCTGGCCGGCATTGAACTGATCATGCTTACCTCCACCATGCAGGTGAACACCGCCGAGATCACCGGGGCGGGAGTCCGCGAATGGCTGATGAAGCCCGTGCGCAGCTCCGAGTTCTACAACCGGCTTGTCCGCCTCATGTCCAGCAGCGAAACCGTGCAGCCGGCAGGGGCCTCCGGCCTCCAGGAGGCAATCACGGGCACCGGCCCCGACCGCGGGCGGGTCCTGATCGTGGAGGACAACGAGGTCAACCAGCTGGTGGCCGAGGCGACGGTCAGCAAGTTTGGCTACGCGGTGGACGTTGCCTCCAACGGGGCCGAGGCCGTGGACGCCACAGCAAGCACCCGTTATTCCGCCGTCCTGATGGACTGCCATATGCCGGTCATGGACGGATTCGAGGCCACCCGCGTGATCCGCGCGCGCGACGGAAGTTTCCGCCTGCCGATCATCGCCATGACTGCCGGCGCCCTGGACGGGGACAGGGAACGGTGCCTCGCCGCGGGCATGGATGATTACCTGGCCAAGCCGGTGGATGCGGCAGCACTGCAGGCTGCACTGGCCCGGTGGGTTCCTGAACCGGCCGCCCAGGTATTGGCAGCCACCGGCGCCACCCGCGCTGCCACAGAGCCCCCGGCTGTGGACCAGGACCGGCTCGCCATGCTCCGCGGCCTGGGTCCCGACGACGGCCGCGGGCTGCTGCCGGCCACGGTGGAAGCGTTCCGGAAGGACGTGCCCGCCCGGATGGCAGCACTGCAGGCCGCGCTGGATGACGGCGGCGGGGAGGCACTGGTGCAGGCTGCGCATGCCTTGAAGGGGTCGGCGGCCAACATCGGCGCCGGCAGGGCGGCCGCCATCTGCGCCGACCTGGAAGGGCTGGGCCGGGCAGGAAACCACGACGGCGGAACGGACCTGCTGCGCCGCCTCAAGGCAGAGCTGCGGCGGGTGGATATTGAACTCGATGCGGCGCTGGGGGTGGACGGATGAAAGTCCTCGTTGCCGATGACGATCCGGGTTCGCTGCTGGTGGCCCAGGCCGCCGTCGAGCGCGCCGGGCACGATTGCCTGGCCGCCGCGGACGGTGACGAGGCGTGGGGACTGTACCTTGAGCACCAGCCGGATGTGGTGGTTACGGACTGGATGATGCCCGGCATGGACGGGCTGGCCCTCTGCCGCGCCATCCGGTCCCGGGGCGCGGACCTGTACACGTACATTGTGATGCTGACTTCGCAGGACTCCCGTGATGACGTGCTGGCCGGGATCGAGGCCGGGGCTGACGACTACGTCACCAAGCCGCTGGATCCATTCGTGCTGCGGGCCAGGCTGCTGGTGGCACTGCGGATAACCACCCTGCATGCGGACCTGGCCCACTACCGGAAGGTGCTGTCGCAGCAGGCGCGCACTGATCCGCTGACCGGGCTGCACAACCGGCTGAAGCTGGCTGAGGACCTGGAACAGTTGCATGCCCGCAGCGTCCGCTACGGGGAGCAGTACAGCCTGGCCATGTGCGACGTGGACAATTTCAAGGCCTACAACGACGTTTACGGGCACCAGGCCGGCGACCTTGCGTTGCGCGCTGTGGCCGCGGCCCTCGCGGGGCAGGCCCGGAAGTCCGACGGCGTGTACCGGTTCGGCGGCGAGGAGTTCCTGCTGGTCTTCCCGCACCAGAGCCTGCTGCGCGCGAAGGCCTGCATGGAGCGTGCGCTGGACGCCGTGCGGGATCTTGCCATCCCCCACTGCGGCGACCCGTCAGGCCAGTTGCGGCTCAGCGCCGGGATCTCGACGTTTTCCCCCGCTGAGGGCCGGGACGCCGAGACACTGCTCGGTGCTGCGGACGCAGCGCTCTACGCGGCGAAGACGGCCGGCCGGGACAGGGTGGAACTGGCCGGGTAGCCGCCTTTCCCGCGCGGTCAGGCTGCTTTCTTGCTGCCGGTCTTCTTCACGGCGGGCTTCCTGATGCCGGGCTTCTTCACGGCCGCCTCCCTCTGGACCGGGCCTTCCGGGTACGGGTTCGGCTCCTGGCGCAGATCTGCCGCTTCGGCGGAAAGCGCTGCCTCAGCGGCACGGTCCGGAACTGCCGCACTGGCGTCGGCACCGCCGTCGGCAGCTTCAGCAGCTTCAGCAGCCTCGGCCGCACGGTTGCGGCGCCAGCGGCGGAGCAGGTCCGCGGCGGCCAGCATGCCCGCGAGGGGCGTGAGCACCGCGGCGCCGTAGACGAACAGCATCCAGGTCAGCGTGGTCAGCGGCGGCTGGTTGTTATGCAGCAGGGACAGCCCGCCCAGCAGTCCCACGGCCCAGAAAAGAATCACTGCCGTCAATACGGCAGCGGCGGGAAAATACTGGTTGGTCACGACTTTTTTCAGGGTTTCCATGCACTTCCTCCTGCCTGGCCGGGGGCTGCGGAAAGTGGCCGCATCAACACAAGTATGGGGCTGGCTTGCGGCGAAACACGGCAAGACACCGTTTTGAGTGATGAACATAACTGGCGGCCCCGCGGTCGGGCGTGCTGGTCTGGATCTTCCCCGCTGCGGGCAGCGCCGTTACGGTGAGTTTGTCCGCCCGATTCTAGGAGGCTTTCCATATGCGCAAAGTAACTGCCGGCTTGTTCCATTCCGTGGATGGCGTGGTGTCAGATCCCTACAAATTCCAGTTCGACAGCTTCGATGACGAGCTTGGTGAAGGCCTCACCAGGATGATGGACAACGTGGACACCGTGGTGCTGGGCCGGGTGAGCTACCAGGAGTGGGCCGGCTACTGGCCGAACGCGTCGGTGGACGAGGACTTTGCGGCCTTCATCAACCCGGTGGAGAAGCACGTGGCCTCACGAACCCTCACCGAACCGCTCGCCTGGCAGAACTCCCACCTGATGGATGCCCCGCTGGAAGAGTTCGTGGCAAAGCTGAAGGAGCGCGACGGCGGCGAGATCGCCGTCTGCGGCAGCATCTCCGTGACCCGGCAACTGCTGTTCGCCGGGCTACTGGACTCGCTCACGCTGGTGACCCACCCGGTGATCGCCGGGAGTGGCCGCAGGCTCTTCGAGGACGGCGATCCGACAACCCGCCTGGTGCTGCAGGACGAAAAGCGCACCAGCAAGGGCAACGTCCTCAGCACCTACAGCCGGCTGGAGGGCTGAAGCCGGGGCAGGCCATCGCCGGCTAGTGGCTGACGGTCCCCCGCCGGGATTCCAGGACCGGCCGGATCCAGGTGTCGGCCAATAGTCCGGTGGCCACCGAGTAGAGGGCCTTATGCGTCACGTCCACCAGCTGTTCCCTGGCAGGCCAACTGGTGGGCGGGGCGCCGGCGCCTGTGGAGTTTTCCAGCGTCTGGTCGAACGCGAGCCGGACAACAGTGTGCTTGACATGGGCCAGCGGACCCCGGATGCCGGTGACAGCCCAGATCCCCCGCAGCGACCCCAAAGCAGCGCCGGTCCCCCAATGCATGATGTGGTTCCAAACAAGGGGCTGTTGCGCGTCGTCGGCCCGCTGCCCCAGCAGGGTCAGCAGTGTCCGGGCGGGAACGTAGGAGTTGGGACGCTTGGTCAGGGTTTGTTCAAGCTTCTCCCCCGCCGTCATCACAGCGACGCCGGCAAGGCCGCAAACAGCACCTCGTGCAGCCGCCGCAAGTAACACTTGGCCGCGTGATTGGGCCATGGCTCCTCCTGTTGATTCTGGAACGGTGACAGGACATTCCGTACCCCTCGCCCGTGGCGGCAAACAGGAGGCCGTCAGTGCCGTTCAGTACCTGGGGGAACAGCAGGCGTCCGACGGCGGCGATGTCACCCGGGGTTGTCCGGCAGCACCCGCCGATGATGCGGGCACCGAGGTCCTGCCAGGTTGCCCTGCCCTCGGCAAGGCTGGCCGGATGCCCGAGCCCTGCGCCTTCGGACGGTGCGGCAGGGCTCCAGGTCTTGGTACCGGGATCGTAGGTCTCACCCGAGTTCGGGTAGGCCACCAGCGGCTTGCTGGTGGCCGCCCCCAAAGCGGCGAGCGCCGGGGTGACCAGCTCCAGTGGCACGCAGTTCACGCCGACAGCTGCAACGGACGCCTCGCCGTCCAGCAGTGCGGCCACCAGCGTCAGCGGAGTGCCGTCACTGATGTGTCCGCCGTCCCGGAGCGAGAAGGAGAACCAGGAGTCGACGTCGAACTCCTTGCTGAGTACCAGCAGCGCCTCCGCCTCGGCGAAGGACGGGAGTGTTTCGAAGGCGAGAACATCGGCGCCGGCGCTCACGAGGGCTGCGACCCGGGGATAGTGGAAGTCGCGGAATTCTGCGGGAGACAGGGAGTAGTCCCCGCGGTACTCGGAACCGTCCGCAAGGTAGGCGCCGTAGGGTCCCACAGAGCCGGCAACCAGCAACGGCTTAGCTTCCGGGTGGGCGGCAAGGTGTTCGCGGCGGGCCTCGTCGGCAAGCCTGACCGACAATGCCACCAGCTCCAGCGCCTCCTGCTCACTGATCCCCCGCGGGGCAAACCCCTGGGGCGTGGCCTGATAACTGGCTGTGGTGGCGATCCTCGCTCCCGCCGCAAAGTAGTCCCGGTGGACGTCCCTGATCAGGTGGGGCTGTTCGAGCAGGACCTTGGCAGACCACAACGGGTCGTCCAGATTGCAGCCCCGGGCCTCAAGCTCTGTTGCCAGGGCGCCGTCGGACGGAAGGTACTCCCCCGATTCGAGGAGGGAGGACAACGCGTTTACAGGCATGACAGTCATCATACGCATTTCCTTATGCTTGTAATGAATGTTTCTTTCTGCCACGATGGCAGGCAGCCGCCAGCCCGGAGGAAGGAAAGAGGACAGGTTCTTGGACGTTCAACTACACGCGGTGCGCAAGCTGCGCGTCCACTGGCCCATCAGCGGCGCCACGTTTGCGCAGCTGGCCCAGGGGAAAGCGGATGCCTTCCGGGACGATCCGGGCATCGCAGCCCTGCTCCGGGCCTTGGCGCAGTTCCAGGAACTGGGCGACTTTGGCACCTACAAGCACGTGTTCGAATCCGGGCTTGGCTTCGAAGGGTTTACCACAGCAGAGGGAGCCAACCCCACACTGGGGCGCGTCGGCGAACAGACCCTGTCCCCCACCTTCGTTTTCACCACCTACTTCGATGCCTCGCTGGAAGACGCCGTCGTTGACCGGTTCATGCGGCAGATCGTGGACATCCACCCGTGGGAAGTTCCAGTGATCGAACTCGAAGGACCCCTCAGCGTAACCAGCACGGCACTGGCACCGGTCACCCAAGGAGCGGCAGCATCATGACGGAAACCCTCACCACCTCCCTGTGGGAAGGACTGCAGCAGGTGCTCGCGGGCCGCCGGTTCATTGACCTGACCCACGCCTTCCACCCCGGCCAGCCGCATTTCGCCGCCTTCCCGGACGAGGAGCGGGAAGCCCTCTTCGACCTTGAAAAGGGGGACGGCTTCACCGCCCACCGCTATTCGATTGTGGGCCAGTGGGGCACGCATGTGGACCCGCCGTCGCACTTCATTCGGGGCGGCCGGACCCTGGACCGGATCCCGGTCCAGGAGATGATCCTGCCGTTGGTGGTCCTGGACATCTCCCACCAGGTGGCCGGCAACCCGGATGCCACCCCCACCCTGCAGGACGTACGTGGCTGGGAGAGCCGCAACGGCACCATCCCGGCGGGCAGCTTCGTGGCCCTCCGCACCGGCTGGAGCCACCGCTGGCCGGACGCCGAGGCCATGGCCAACCGGGACGCTGACGGGCTGAGCCACACACCGGGCTGGTCACTGGAAGTGCTGACCTTCCTGGTCAACGAGCGGTCGGTTGCTGCTGTCGGCCACGAGCAGACCGACACGGACCCGGGCCTCGCCACCTCCCGCCAGGACTTCAGCCTGGAAACCTATGTGCTGGAGCAGGACCGCTGGCAGATCGAACTGCTGGCCAACCTGGACGGGCTGCCCGAGGCCGGAGCCGCCGTCGTCGCAACCTGGGCCAAGCCTTTGGACGGCAGCGGGTTCCCGGCGCGGGTGTTTGCCATCTGCTGAACCGGTGGCCGGGAGAGCCGGTCCACTAGACTCACATCCATGTCGAAAACCTCCAGCATGGGCCGTGGAATCCAGGCGGTCCTGGCCGTGGGGGCACGGCATGCGGCAGGGCTTCCGGGCGGCACGGTTGCCGACATCGCGGCGGACCTGGGAAGGGACCGCAGCCAGGTTTCCCGCAACCTCCGCAGCGCCGAGCACGAGGGCTTCCTCTCGCGCACGTCCCGCAGCTACGCCCTTGACTGGTCGCTCCTCACCGACGCCCAGATCCTGACCGAACGTCGGCTGCAGACCGACGGCGGCACAGCCCTGGACAGCCTCGCTTCAGCCACTGATGAGGCTTGCTTCCTCGGGGTGCTGCACGGTGACAGCACCGTCACCATCGGTGAGAGCGTCCCCGCCAGCAGCAACCTGGTGGGATCCTGGCTGGGCCGCCCGTACCCCGCCTACTGCAGCGACGCCGGGCAGGCCGTCCTGTGGGAAGCGTCGGAGGCCGAAGTGCGGACGGTGTTTGCCGGCGTCGACTTTGTCCGCCACGGTCCCAACACTCCCACCGGCATTGAAGACTTCCTCGCCCGGCTGGAGGCAGCGCGGCAACGCGGCTACTCGATCGTTGACGAGGAGGCCGAACCGGGGCTCTACTCACTGGCCGTCCCGGTTCGCGATTTCAAGGGCGACGTAGTGGCGGCATTGCAGATTGTGGGCATCAAGGACCGGCTGGAACCGAAGCGGGACAGCTGCGCCGCGGCATTGGTGCCGCAGGGACAGTGGCTCGAGACCCGGTTGGGCTACCGGCCCGAGGGCTAGTTACAAGCCGATCAGCCGGCGGCTGGAGATGCCCCGAGCCGCTCCGCCGCCCCGTGCAGGGCAGCGGCGGCGGCAGCAACAGCGCCGGACGCCAGCTCGGCCCGGCTGCCCAGGACACTCAGCGAAGCGGTGATGCGGCCGGCGGCATCGCGGATGGGAAGGGCAATTTCCACCACCTCGTGCTCGAATTCCTGGTAGGCGGCAGCAAACCCGGCGGCCCGGTCCCGTTCCATCAGCCCCCAGACCTCGGCGGTGGTGTGGGCAGCCCCCGGACCGCCGATCCCGATAAAGTTCACCCCGCCGAGCAGCGCGTCCAGGCCGGGGCGGTCAAAGTCCCACAACAGTGCCCGCCCGGCACCGGTGCACCACACCGGCGTCACCATCCCCGGCTTCACGAAGCTTCCGGGACCGGCGTCGTTGCTGGAGGCACGGAGCAGGACCACGCGGAAGCCGTCCCGAACGGAGAGCCTTGCCCGGAGCCCCAGGGCGGCCACCAGCGCCTCAAGCTCGGTCTTCCCTTGCCGGACCCAACCGGTGTTGAGTGAGGCGGCAAGGGTGAAGAAACGCGGGCCGGTCCGGAAGGGGCCGCGGTCCGCGCGCTCCAGCAGGCCCACGTCGCACAGTTCCTGGGCCAGCCGCGAGACCCTGCTCTGGTCCATGCCCAGCTCGGCGGCGAGCTGTGAAACCCCGAGCAGCTGCCGGCCGCGGATTTCCCGGTCCGCCACCAGCCGCACAAGGCGCAGCCCTTGCGCCATCGACGACGCCTCGGCGGACGATTCCACGCTCACATGCCCCTTCCGGCCGGTAATCCCGCCCCATTCTTCCACGGCAGCGCCACGCCCGGCGGGGAAGAAAGGGACAATGAACGACGGCGCCCAGTAGAGCAGGTGCCTGAAGCGCACCTGCGGCGCGGCCGCCGTCGTCCGTCCCTAGCCCTGCCTGGCAGCGGCAGCCTTGCGCCCGTGCCGGACGTGGAACCAGGCGTAGCAGGCAGCGACGAAGGGGATGCCGAAGTAGAGCGCGGCCACCTGGGTGGGGTCGAGGGCGATGCCCACCAGCGAAACCACGCACAGGGTGAACGCCAGGATGGGCACCAGCGGGAACAGCGGGGCCTTGTACGCGAGGTCCGCCACGTTGCCGCCGCTGCGGACGAACGCCTGGCGGTGGAAGAAGTGCGAGGCGGTGATGGACATCCATACGCCCACCACGGCGAAGCCGGCCACGGACACGAGGACCAGGTACACCGTCTCCGGGGCCACCACGCTGCTAACCAGGGAGGCGAGGCCGCCCACCATGCTGACGGCGAGTGCCACCAGCGGGATGCCGCGGCGCGTCAGCTTTATGAAGGCGCGGGGTGCGTGGCCTTCGTCGGCGAGGGAGTAGAGCATGCGGGCGCAGGAAAAGAGGCCGCTGTTGCCGGCGGACAGGAGTGCGGTGATGATGACGAAGTTCATGATGTCGGCGGCGAACGGGATGCCAACGGCGGAGAACACTGTCACGAACGGGCTCTCGTCCAGTCCCACCTCGGTGTAGGGGATGGTGGCGGCGATGACGGCAATGGCTCCGACGAAGAAGATGAGCAGGCGGATCACGGTGGTGCGCATCGCCTTGGGGATGCTGGTGGCCGGGTCCTTTGTTTCACCCGCCGCGACGCCGATCAGTTCGGAACCGGAGAAGGCGTAGAAGACGGCGAGCACGGTGACCAGGACGCCGGTGAATCCGTTCGGGAAGAGCCCGGCTTCGGTGCTGAAATTCTCGAACAGGTGGGGGTGGCTGCCACCGGCACTTAGCGGGTGGAAGCCGAACAGGGCCGCGCCGCCCAGGACGATGAGGCCGATGATCGCGGCCACTTTCACAATGGCGAACCAGAACTCGGCCTCGCCGAAGAACTTCGAGGACACGGCATTGAAGCCAAACAGGACCGCGGCGAACACCAGGCACCAGACCCAGACCTCCACGTCCGGGAACCAGCGCTGCATCAGCAGGCCGGACGCGGTGAACTCGGAGCCGATGGCCACGGCCCAGCAGAGCCAGTACAGCCAGCCCGTGGCGAATCCCGTGGCCGGTCCGATGGAGCGGGCGGCGTAGATATGGAACGCGCCGGACACCGGGTAGGCAATGGCGAGTTCGCCCAGGCAGGCCATCACCAGGTACACCACGAAGGCGCCGATGAGGTAGGCGATGACCGCGCCGAGCGGTCCGGCCTGCGAGATGGTGTAGCCCGAGCTCAGGAACAGTCCCGAACCGATCACGCCGCCCATGGCGATCATCACCAGGTGCCGCGGCCCCATGGAGCGCCGGAGCCCCGACTCGGCTGGGGATGTATCCGGCGGTGAGGCCAGGGTCAGCGGTGATGAGGGTTCCATGGGCGTCTCCAGTAGGGGTGTGGTGCACCGCGCGCCTGCGGCAGTGGTCACCGAAGAAGTGAACGGCGGCAGTGCCGAAACTAGCACGCTTGCCGAAGAAACGGTCTCCAAATACATGGATGCATGCTTATATTGCACGTTGTTACGTTGCCTTCGGCTGCGGCCGCAGAACCGGGGTACGACGGTGGCGCTGGGCCGGGTGCCGCCGTCGAGGTTTCCGCGGGCGGGTAAAATTGTCCGGTCATGCATTGTTCCTACTTCGACGCCGCCGCCTGCCGCTCCTGCACCCAGATGGGCGTGCCCTACGCGCAGCAGCTCGCCGGCAAGCAGGGGCACTGCGAGACGCTCCTCTCACCGCACACCGAACTGGAGTGGCTGCTGCCCGTCGGGAGCCAGGAGTCCGGCTTCCGCAACAAGGCCAAAATGGTGATCGGCGGGACGGCGCAAAACCCGACCATCGGCATCCTTGATGCCGACGGCCAGGGCGTGGACCTGCGTGAATGCGGCGTCTGCTCGCCGGGGCTGCTGGCCTGCTTTCCGGTGCTGGCCGGATTCATCGGACAGGCGAGGCTGACCCCCTATGACGTGCCGCAGCGCCGCGGCGAGCTCAAGCACATCATCATCACCGAGTCCCCCGACGGCGAGGTGATGCTCCGCCTGGTCCTGCGCTCCGAGCAGCTGTTGCCCCGGATCCGGAAACACTTCCCCTCGCTCCTGGCCGCGCTGCCGCAGGTGAAGGTGGTCTCGGTCAATCTGCACCCGGAACACAAGGCGGTACTGGAGGGCGAGCGCGAGATCCTGCTGACGGAGCAGTCCACGCTGCGGATGCGGGTCAACGGACTGGACCTGCACTTGCGGCCGCAAAGCTTTTTCCAGACGAACACCCCGATGGCCGCAGCGCTCTACCGGCAGGGGCGGGAATGGGTGGATGAGCTGGATCCGGCGTCGGTCTGGGACCTGTATTGCGGCGTGGGCGGTTTCGCCCTGCATTGCGCCGGACCCGCACGGGACGTCACCGGGATCGAAACAAGCCGGGAGGCCATCGTCTCGGCCAAACTCAGCAGCAAGGAGGCCGGCCTGGATCGCGTGAGTTTCCAGGCTGGCGATGCCACCGCGTTTGCCCTCGGGGCGGACCGTTCGCCGGAGCTGGTCATCGTCAACCCGCCCCGGCGCGGCATCGGCAAGGAGCTCTGCGGCTGGCTGGAGTCCTCGGACGTGCAGCACGTGGTCTACTCCAGCTGCAACGCCCAGTCACTGGCCCGCGACCTGGCCGCGCTCCCCTCGTTCACGGCCCGGCGTGCCCGGGTCCTGGACATGTTCCCGCAGACCATGCACTACGAGGTGATGGTCCTGCTGGAGCGCGCCAGCTGACCTTTCCCCTGCGGCTCAGCCGCGCACGCGTTCGACGGCGGCGGCGCTGGCTTCCTGCCCGGCTGCCCGCAGGCCGGCGATGACTCCGCCGGCGTCGGCTGCGGAGCGGTTCTGGCTCAACTTTTCCTTTGCCTCGATGCGGGTGATCAGCAGTTCGACCCCCACGATGGCGCGCAGCTGCCCCGCGATGAACCGCTCCGGTGCATCGTCCACGCTCCACGGATGGTCCCGCCCTTCCTCATGCAGATCCGTGAGGCTCCGCACATGCCGGGCCAGCCATCCGGCCTGGTCATGGATCACCAGCCGGCCGTACACATGGGCGGTGGAGTAGTTCCAGGTGGGCACCACGCGGCCGTGCTCGGCCTTGGAGGGGTACCAGGACGGGGAGATGTAGGCATCGGGCCCTTGAAGAATTGCGAGCGCCTCTCCAACGGGCAGGCTGGAGAACTGCGGGTTGTTGCGCGCGGCATGGGCGTGCAGCGCGCCATGCTTTCCCACCGACGGTTCATAGACGAACGGCAGCAGCGTGGCCTGCAGGCCGTGCTCCGTCATGGTGACCAGGTTGGCCGCCGCAGGGCGGGACAGGAGGTGCTGGAGGGCGTCGGGGCCGGCGGCGAAGTGGGCGGGAATGTACATCTGGGGTCCTTTCAGGTTGGGCAGGGGCTTGTCAGGAAGCGGGGCGGTTCAGCCGGACGCGCACGGCGCCGCCGGCGCAGGCGACCACGGCAAGGCCGCCGAGGACGGTGGCCCAGGTGAGGGCCTCGCCCAGCAGGAGCGCAGCCCAGCAGATGCTCATGACGGGCTGGAGGAGCTGGACCTGGCTGACCTGGGCGATGGGCCCGACGGCCAGCCCGCGGTACCAGGCGAAGAACCCGAGGAACATGCTCACCACGGCCAGGTAGCCGAAGGCTGCCCACTGGACGGGTGTGGCCTGCGGGGGCCGGTCCGCGACGGACACGGCGGCAAGGGCCAGCATCAGCGGGGCGGCAAGGACCAGGGCCCAGGCGATGGTCTGCCAGGAACCTACCTCCCGTGCCAGCAGGCCGCCCTCGGCATAGCCGACCGCGGCGCAGGCCACGGCGCCCAGCAGCAGGAGGTCGGCCCAGTGCAGGTGCCCGATCCCGCCGGACTGCAGGAACGCGAAGCCGAGCGCCGCCAGCGAGCCGAGGCCTGCGACCAGCCAGAACGCCAGGGGCGGGCGCTCGCCCGTCCGCAGCACGGCGGCCGTGGCCGTGGCGGCGGGCAGAAGCGCGATAACCACTGCACCGTGCCCGGCGGGTACTGCGGTCAGGGCGTAGGAGGTGAGGAGGGGAAAGCCGACGACGACGCCTCCGGCCACCAGCGCGAGCCTCGCCCAGGTGCGGGGCCCGGGTAGCCGTTGCCGCGTGAGTGCCAGGGCCGCGGCGGCCAGGCCTGCGGCGATGACCGCGCGGCCGGAGCCGATGAAGAGCGGATCCAGGCCCTCAACGGCTACGCGGGTGAAGGGAACGGTGAAGGAAAAGGCCGCCACGCCCAGGAGTCCCCACCAGAGCCCGGTCTGCGCCTTTGCACCGGGCGGTACCGGTGGGCGGACTTGGACAGTAGCGCTACTATTGTCTCTCATGAACAACGATAGCAGTTCGCGGATCGTCCTGGCACTCCGCGGCTGGATTTCCGGTGCTGCCCCCGGCGCCCGGCTGCCCTCCACCCGGCAGCTGGTGGCGGAGTACCAGGCCAGCCCCGTGACGGTGCAGAAGGCGCTGCAGGCATTGACGGCGCAGGGGCTGATCGAGAGCCGGCCGGGGGTGGGGACGTTCGTGCGTGCCGTCCGGACGGCCCGGCCCTCCGACTACGGCTGGCAGACGGCGGCGCTGCGCTCGCCGTCGTCGATCCTGCCCTCCTCCAGCACCATGCGCGACGTGCCGAACAGCGCCATCTCGTTCCACGCGGGATACCCGGACCGGGAGCTTTTGCCCGAGCGGCTGGTCCGGGGCGCGCTGACCCGGGCCGCGCGCGGCAGCGCCGCACTGTCCCGCCCGCCGGCGGCCGGGATGCCGGAGCTGCAGCAGTGGTTCGCGCATGAACTGGGTTCCGCTACTCCTGCCGGCTTCACTCCCCCGATGCCTAATGATGTGATCGTGCTGCCCGGAAGCCAGAGCGGGCTCAGTTCGATTTTCCGGGCGCTGGTGGGTGCCGGACAGCCGCTGTTGATGGAGTCACCCACATACTGGGGCGCGATCCTTGCCGCGGCGCAGACCGGTGTGCGGGTGGTCCCGGTGCCGAGCGGACCCGAGGGACCGGCTCCGGCAGAACTGGCCCGGGCATTCACGGAAACCGGGGCGCGGGTGTTCTACGCGCAGCCCAACTATGCCAACCCCACCGGCGCGCAGTGGGCGCCGGGGCGTGGGGAGGCGGTGCTGGAGGTGGCGCGGGCGCACGGAGCATTTGTTGTGGAGGACGACTGGGCGCACGACTTCGGCATCACCTCCGACCCCGTGCCGGTGGCCACCCGGGATGATGTGGGGCACGTGGTCTACATCCGCTCGCTGACGAAGAGCGTTTCCACGGCCATCCGCGTGGCGGCGGTGGTGGCCCGCGGGCCCGCACGCGAGCGCATCCTGGCCCACCGGGCGGCTGAGTCGATGTACGTGAGCGGGCTGCTGCAGGCCGCGGCGCTGGATGTGGTGACGCAGCCGGGCTGGCAGACGCATCTGCGCAGCCTGCGCCAGCAGCTGCAGTCGCGGCGGGACCTCCTTGTGACCAGCATCCGTGAACACGTTCGGCAGGCACACATCGAGCTCCTGCCCAAGGGCGGACTGAACTTGTGGTTACGGATGCCGGACGGGACGGACCTGCCCCGGCTGACACGCGACTGCGAGGACAACGGCGTGATCATCGCCGCCGGGACGGAGTGGTTTCCCGCGGAACCGGCCGGGGCGTTCGTCCGCCTGAATTTCGCGGGGCCCAACCCGGGCGCCTACCCGGAGGGCGCCCGGATCATAGGCGAGTCACTGGCCAGGCAGGGCTAGGGCTGTCCACCTGCAGCCCGCAGGAATCGATCAAGATTCATCGTTCAGCACCCCAGCCGGACGAGTCGGCGCCGCTTACACCTGAACCTGCTGCACCGGCACCTCCTGAAACCCCAACTCCCGCCCCGGCAACGCCCTCCGAATCGCAACACGTTACTCCGGCACCGGCCACATCCGCCGCTCCCCCGGCACCTTCGGGCTGCGACCCGAACTATTCCGGGTGCGTCCCCATTGCCTCGGACGTCGATTGCGCCGGCGGAAGTGGCAATGGACCGGCCTATGTGCGAGGCCCGGTGCAGGTCATCGGCGGCGACCCCTATGGGCTGGACCGTGACAACGACGGCGTCGGGTGCGAGTAGCCGCAACAGCGGCGACCAAGACGCGCGGATTTTGAGCTGGCTCAGCTCGGGCGCACCCGGACTTTCAGGGTCTGCGTCTGCGCTGGAGCCTAAAAGTCGCGCATTCCGGTCAGGCCGAAACCTCTAGTCGCCGGCGCGCACCAGTTCAGCGCTCTTCTCCCACAAGCCCCGGGCCAGCTCGGCGTCGTAGGCCTGCGGGTTGGCCTTGGCCAGGGCGCGCTTGGCGTAGTAGGCACCAGAGAACCAGTCGGTGCCCGGCGTGCCGTTGATGAGCCAGAGCATGGTGTCCGCGCCCTGCTCCGGGCTCAGCATGAACCGGTTGAGCAGGGTCTTGTAGGCGTGCCGGAAGGGGCTCGTGGACTCCGCAGCGAAGTTGGTGCGGACCACGCCCGGGTGGAACGCCGCCGTCGTAATTCCGTTGTTGCTGAACCGGCGGTGCAGCTCGGAGGTGAAAAGGATGTTGGCGAGCTTGCCGGTGCCGTAGGCGCGGTTGGTGGAGTAGCGGCGCTCGGCGGTGAGGTCGGACAGGTCCAGCCTGCCGAAGCCGTTCGCCGCGCTGGCGGTGTTGATGACCTTGGCGTTGCTGGCCGTGAGGGTATCCATCAGCAGCGTGGTGAGCAGGAACGGGCCCAGGTGGTTGATCTGGAAGGTGGACTCGTTGCCGTCCACGGTGAGGCTGCGTTTACCCATGATGCCGCCGGCGTTGTTGGCGAGGACGTCGATGCGCGGGTAGTCGGACTTCAGCTGCGCGGCGAGGGTGCGGACCTGGTCCAGCTCCGCGAAGTCGGCGAGGAAGTAGTCCGCATCCAATTCCTTGGCGAGGGCGCGCGTCTTCTCGGCGGAGCGGCCCACGATGACCACCTGCTCCCCAGCCTTCGCAAGCGAACGGGCGGATGCCGCGCCGATACCGTCGCTGGCGCCGGTGATCACGATGGTGCGAGGAGTCAAGAGGTTTCCTTTAGTCTGGCGGACGGCGCACCTGGCGGAGACGCACAAAAGTAGACAACGACGGCGGTCCGGCAGGTGTTCCCACCCGCCGGACCGCCGCAAAGTAAGTAGGTAGTTGGGAGGGTCAGCCCGCCAGCCCGGCCACCAGGAAGATCAGCGCGGCGATGGCAAAGCCCATCACACCGATCAGGGTTTCCATGACGGTCCAGGTCTTCAGCGTGGTCTTGACGTCCATGCCGAAGAAGCGGCCCACCAGCCAGAAGCCGGAGTCGTTCACGTGGGACACCACCACGGAACCGGCGGCCACGGCCAGGACCATGGCGGCCACCTGCATACCGTTCAGCCCGGCCGCTGCCACGGCCGGGGCGATGAGGCCCGCGGTGGTGGTGAGGGCAACCGTTGCCGAACCCTGGGCAATGCGGAGGATGGAGGAGATCAGGAAGCCTGCCAGGATCAGCGGGATGCCCAGGTTGCCCAGGACGTCGGCGAGTGCCTGGCCGATGCCGGAGGTGCGGAGCACGCCGCCGAACATGCCGCCGGCGCCGGTGATCAGGATGACGGAGCATACCGGGCCGAGGGAGGACTCGAGCAGCTTCTCCAGGGCTCCGGCGTCCTTGCCGCGCCTGGCGCCGAGTACGAACATCGCCACCAGCACGGCGATCAGCAGGGCCACCGGGGTTTCACCGAGGGTCCGCAGGACCTGGTACCACTGCTCGTCCTTTACTCCTTCGGGCAGGACGCCGGCGGTGGCGAGGGTGTTCAGGCCGGTGTTCATGAAGATCAGGACCAGCGGCAGAAGCAGCAGCCCCACGATGGTGCGGAAGCGGGGCGGGTGGGACTCGGCTTCTGCGGAGGCGTGGCCCAGGATTTCCGGCACGGGCAGGACCAGCTTCTTGCCGGCGTACAGGCCATACAGGTAGGCCGTGACGTACCAGGTGGGAATGGCGACGAGAAGGCCGGCGATGGTCACCAGGCCGACATTGGCCTCGAAGAACGCGGAGGCGGAGACGGGGCCCGGGTGCGGCGGCAGGAAGATGTGCATCACGGAGAAGGCACCGGCCGCGGGGAGGCCGAAGCGGAGCACTCCCCCGCCCAAACGGTGGGCGACGGCGAAGACCACCGGCAGCATGACCACCAGGCCGGCGTCGAAGAAGATGGGGAAGCCGAAGATCAGTGAGGCGAGGCCGAGCGCGAACGGGGCGCGCTTTTCACCGAAGACGCCGATGAGGTAGTCGGCCAGCACCTTGGCGCCGCCGCTGGTTTCCACGATGCGGCCGAGCATGGCGCCCAGCCCCACCAGGAGTGCCACGGTGCCAAGCGTGGTGCCGAAGCCGTTGATCAGCACCGGGACCACCTGGTTGGCCGGGATGCCTGTGGCGAAGGCGGTGGCGAGGCTGATCAGGATCAGTGCGATCAGGGCGTGCACGCGCAACTTGATGATCAGGAACAGCAGTGCGAGGATCGCGGCGGCGGCGATGAGCAGCAGGGGGCCTGCTCCCAGCGTCTGGGTCCATCCTTCGATGGTCATGGTTCTCCTTTGAAACAGAACTTTGTGTTGGGGTTTTGGGGCTTTACGGGTCGCAGGGCGCCTGTCCGGAGGGAAGCTTCAGTGCCTGCACGACGGCGGCAACCAGCTCTTCCGGCGAGCGGGAGATATCGAGTCGGAGGCTGCCGGCGTCGAGCTCTTCCTGGCTGAGCGCCTCGAGCGTGGCGAGCTGGCTGGGCAGCAGCGTGGGCGGCATGAAGTGGCCTTCCCGGCCCTGCATGCGCTGGCTGATCAGGTCCGCGCCGCCCTCGAGATGGAGGAAGAGGACCCTACCTTCGGCCTCGGACAGCAGCTGCCGGTAGCTCTTCTTGAGCGCCGAGCAGGTCAGGACGGTGCTGCGGCCGGCCTGCGCCTGCCCGCTCATCCAGTCGCGGATCTGGCGCAGCCAGGGCCAGCGGTCCTCGTCCTGCAGCGGGATGCCCTGGGTCATCTTGGCGATGTTGGCCGGCGGGTGGAATTCGTCTGCCTCGGCACAGGCCCAGCCCAGCCGCTTGGACAGGGCTGCCGCCAGGGTGGATTTGCCGGATCCGGCAACGCCCATCACCACGAGATGCGTGGGTGGATACTGCATGTTTTCATACCTCCGGAGAAGACGTCTTTGGCTTTCGAAGAAGCTCGCTGCGGGCCCGTGATGAACTGGGCTACGCGATAAGGTATCACCTTTTATTGAGATAGATACTATCTTTTCGTGTCACAAGTCATACCTTTTGTGCATTCTTCGCTATCCTGAGGATGCGCTTCGGCGCGGGAAGGCGGAACAGAATGTCGACGGCGACAGTACAGGACGCGGATGACGCGAACGACGGCGGGGCGTCCCCCGCCATGCATGAGCGTGTCCTGGAGGCCGTAGGCATCGCCATTGCCTCAGCCAGGCTGGCCCCCGGCAGCCGGCTGACCCTTGAAGGACTGCAACAGGAATACGGCATTTCCCGCACGGTCGCGAGGGACACCATGAAGGTCCTGGAATCCATGAACCTCGTCTACTCACGCCGCCGCGTGGGCATCGTGGTGCAGGAGCCGGACCTGTGGAACGTCTACGATCCCAAGCTCGTGCGGTGGCGCCTTGCCTCCGAGCGGCGCGCCGAACAGTACAGCAGCCTGACCGAGCTGCGCATCGCCGTCGAACCCATCGCTGCTGCCGGCGCCGCACGCCGGGCGAGCGCGGCGGAACGAGCCCAGCTCGTTGCCCTCGGAACTAAACTGCGCAGGCTGGGCGAGGCGGGCGACCTGCAGGCCTTCCTCGCCGCGGACATCGAATTCCACCGCCTGCTGTTGAGGAGCTGCGGCAACGAGATGTTCCGGGCGCTGGAGGACATGGTGGCGGAGGTACTGACCAGCCGCACCAAGCAGGGGCTCATGCCGTTCAAGCCACGGAATGAGGCGCTGCAGGCGCATGAGGATGTTGCGGCGGCGGTGGCGCGCGGGGACACCGTTGTAGCAGAACGGGCCATGCACCACATCCTGGACGAAGTGCGCGAGGCGATGGGGCTGCACTAGGGAACCGCCAGAGGAGCAAGGGATCCGTCCGGCCCCTTTCCGGGGGTCCCGATCCTGAGTAGCCTGCTAGTAGGGCCCAAGCAAGGTCGCCCGGCCGTGCAGGAACAGCTGTGAGGTGGAAAATGGCCATCACCGGACAGTCACGTACAGGATCCGTAACGGCGCCTGCCGTCGTTCCCCGGAGCAAGGGCCGCGTGGTGGTCAACTGGATCACCACCACGGACCACAAGACCATCGGGTTCCTATACCTGATCACGTCCTTCGTGTTCTTCAGCCTGGCCGGCGTGATGGCGCTGCTTATCCGCGCCGAGCTCTTCCAGCCCGGCATGCAGATCCTGCAGACCAAGGAACAGTACAACCAGCTGTTCACCATGCACGGAATCGTGATGCTTCTCATGTTCGCCACGCCCCTGTTTGCCGGGTTCGCGAACTTTGTCATGCCGCTGCAGATCGGCGCCCCGGACGTGGCGTTCCCGCGGCTCAACGCCCTGGCGTACTGGTTCTTCCTGTTCGGTTCCACCATCGCCGTGTCCGGCTTCATTACCCCGCAGGGCGCCGCATCCTTTGGCTGGTTCGCCTACACCCCGCTATCGAACACCACGTTCAGTCCGGGGCTGGGCGGGGACCTGTGGGTCTTCGGGCTTACGCTCTCCGGCTTCGGCACCATTCTCGGCGCCGTCAACTTCATCACCACCATCATCTGCATGCGCGCCCCCGGCATGACCATGTGGCGGATGCCGATCTTCACCTGGAACACTTTGATTACGTCCGTGCTGGTGATCATGGCCTTCCCGCCGCTGGCGGCCGCCCTGTTCGCGCTCGGCGCAGACCGCCGTTTCGGTGCACACATCTACAATCCGGAGAACGGCGGCCCCATTCTGTGGCAGCACCTGTTCTGGTTCTTCGGCCATCCAGAGGTGTACATCATCGCCCTGCCGTTCTTCGGCATCGTGTCCGAGATCTTCCCGGTCTTCAGCCGCAAACCGATTTTCGGCTACAAGGGCCTGGTGTACGCCACGATTTCCATCGCGGCGCTGTCCATGACGGTGTGGGCGCACCATATGTACGTCACCGGTTCGGTCCTGCTGCCGTTCTTCGCGTTCATGACCATGCTGATTGCGGTGCCCACCGGCGTGAAGTTCTTCAACTGGATCGGCACCATGTGGCGCGGCTCGCTGACGTTCGAAACGCCCATGCTGTGGAGCATCGGCTTCCTCATCACGTTCCTGTTCGGCGGCCTGACCGGCATCATCCTGGCCTCCCCGCCGCTGGACTTCCACGTCTCCGACTCCTACTTCGTGGTGGCCCACTTCCACTACGTGGTGTTCGGCACCGTGGTGTTCGCGATGTTCGCCGGGTTCTACTTCTGGTGGCCCAAGTTCACGGGCAAGATGCTGAACGAGCGCCTGGGCAAGATCCACTTCTGGATGCTCTTCCTGGGCTTCCACGGCACCTTCCTCATCCAGCACTGGCTGGGCGTGGAAGGCATGCCCCGCCGCTATGCGGACTATCTGGTGGAGGACAACTTCACCTGGATGAACCAGTTCTCCACCATTTCGTCGATGCTGCTGGGTGCCTCGCTGATTCCGTTCTTCTGGAACGTCTTCATCACCGCGCGCAGCACTCGTAAGGTTGAAGTGGATGATCCCTGGGGCTTCGGTGCCTCGCTCGAGTGGGCAACGTCCTGCCCGCCGCCGCGGCACAACTTCACGTCCCTGCCGCGCATCCGTTCGGAACGCCCAGCACTGGACCTGCACCACCCTGAAATCCGCGTCCGCGAGCACGAGCCCACGCACAGCGCGGCAGCCGCCGCTCTGGGTGCGGCCGATATCGGCGAGAAGGACGTGCGTAGCCCAAGCCCTGATGAGTGAAGCGCGCCTGGGTTAACAAAAGCAGGGCCTGCCCAGTGGACAGACCCTGCTTCAAGAAACCTAACGGTCCCGGAACTCTAAGTGATTAGAGAGCCTGGATGTTGGTGGCCTGGGGACCCTTGGGGCCCTGCTCGGTGTCGAAGGAAACCTTCTGGTTCTCTTCGAGGGAGCGGAAACCGTTGGAGTTGATCGCGGAGTAGTGCGCGAAAACGTCCTGCGAGGAGTCGTCCGGGGAGATGAAGCCGAAGCCCTTTTCAGCGTTAAACCATTTGACGGTGCCAGTAGCCATTATTTTTGTCCTTCGTGAAGGTGGAGGGAACGTCCCGACTTTCGGGCCCTCCGGTGTGGGGTGTTCAAAAACCGCTACTTCAGAAGAACACGGACTTTCGACCGCGCGTACTGCCTGAACTACCAACTGCATAAACACAACAACAGGCTCAACACTACAGGACTTTTCAGATTTGCCTAGCCGGGTAGGTCACAGGGCACCGGCAGGGCCCCTCGACCAGCCCGGCGAATGGGCATAGTCTGCACTCACATCGAGCAGCACTCTTTGAACGGGGGAACCAGCCATGGAGATGCCCAAGGCAAGCGAGGAAGCCAAGGAACGCTTCCGGTCAGTGGTGCCGGACCAGCCCGGCGTCGTCGTGAAGCCGATGTTCGGCAACCTGGGCGCGTTCGTCAACGGCAACATGTTCGCCGGACTCTTCGGCCCCACCATCGGCGTCAAGCTCTCGGACGAGGACCGGGTGATGCTGGAATCCTCTGAGCGCACGGTCCCGTTCGGCCCGGCCGACCGCCCCATGGCCGGCTACTCCGGTCTCCCCGAGGTGTGGAACGAGGAGGGCGACGGCGACGACGCCCGGGCCAAGGCCTGGGTCACCAAGGCCTACGAATTCGTGTCGACGCTCCCGGCGAAAGAACCGAAGGCCAGGGCGCCGAAAAGCGTCAAAAAGTAGCGGCAGCCTGCTGCTGAAACCCCCTTGTTTACCGCCGGTTGCGGCGTAGGGTTTTCCCATGCAACCGATTCGGGCCATCCTGCTACCCGGTGCCGTCCTGCCCGCAGACCTCGCCTACACCGCCCTGGTTGAGGCCCTCGGGCCCGGTGTCCAGGCGGTCGCCAAAGACCTCGAGCTCTACAAGGACGACCAACCTTCCGCGGACTGGACCCTGGACACGGAGGTCGACGGCGTCCTGCGCGAGGCTGATGCGCGGGGCTGGGACACGTTCCATCTGGCGGGCTACTCAGGTGGCGGCTCCGTGGCGCTGGCGTTGGCCGCCACACACCCCGACAGGCTGCAGAGCCTGGCGCTGCTCGAGCCGGCCTGGGCGGGAAACTGGGACTGGAGCCCGGCCTACGCAGAGCACCGGAAGGGGTACAAGCAACTGGAAGCCCTCCCTCCTGGGGAGTTCCTGCCCGCCTTCATGCGGCTCGGGGTGAGGCCCGACGTCGTCCTTCCGCCGCCGGAGCCCGGTCCCCCGCCGCCGTGGATGGCCAAGCGGCCGGCAGGCATCAAGGCGTTCCTCAGGACCTTCGAAGACTACAACCTGGACAGGTCCCGGCTGGCCGCCTTCAGCCATCCGGTGTTCTTTGCCCTTGGCGGCCTGAGCCATCCGGACGACTACGGTGACGTTGCAGCAAGGCTTGCCAGGGTCTTCTTCCCGGACTTCCACCTGGAAGTGTTCCCCCGGCGCCACCACTTCGACCCCCCGCACCGCATCGAACCCCAGCGGCTCGCCGAAGGGCTCCGGCGGCATTGGGAGTTGGCCGAGGCGGAATCCGGCGGACGGCACGTGGCCGAGGAATCGAGGACGGCCTAAAACCGCTGCCGGGCGCCGGGTCAGCCGGCGCTGGGTCCCTGGATGTTGTGCTGCCTGTCGTGACGGGCGAAGTAGGCGTATACCATCAGGGCGATCCCGGCGAGGATCATGACCGCCGGAACGGCAAAGTCCAGGGGAATGAGCTGTGCCATGGACTGCAGCGCGAAAATCACTCCCAGCACTGCAAGCACGGCAGCGGGAATCAGGGGCCACTTCATGCGTTCTGTGTGGTCAGCAGTCCGGACCGGGACGAGGGACAGGGAACCGAAAGTGGTCGCCAGCCCCAGGAACAGGACAGCCGCGACAGGCGTGCCCTGCAGCTGCTGCGGGAGCGTCACGATCAGTGCCAGTGTCAGCATCACGCCGCACGGGATCAGCGCCCACCAATTGGCGCGCTCCCGAAGGTAGACCGCCGCGAACCCTGCACCCATGAAGAGGAACAGGAAGGCTCCGGCCGCACCGTTCCCGGTGAACTGTGTGGCGGCGGCTACGGCCGCCAGGCCCAGGAATACCGAGCCGGGGATGGCCGCCCACCAGTTCTCCCGGCGCCGGGCGAACAGGGACAGGAACAACACCCCGGCGCCGGCGAAAACCAGCGGCGCCAGGACGGCCGCGCTCTCCACCACGCCCAGCCGGTCCAGCAGCCACAGCACACCCACCACCATCAAAACGAGGCCGCCGATGATGCTTGTGTTTGCCGATTTCACCGTGTGCCTCCCGGAGTCCGGCAGGGCGGCCGTGCGCCGCTCTGCTTCTCTCAGGCTAGGGGCGGCGCCGGAACCTGAAGTAGGGTCCAAAGCCCCCGTCTTCTCCAATCGGGTGCAGCTGACCACGCGACGCGCAAGCGTCAGTCGGGAGGCCCAGGGCTCGTGGCCGTGCCCAGGATGTGGGTCAGGGGCGGGTTCAGCTGCTGCACCACAAACCTGAAGCGCTCGTTGTCCTGGAGCGTGAAGCCTGCTGCACTGATCGCCGCGAGCGTGTCCCGGTTGAGGTGGCAGCCGCCCATGAAATGCCGCCATACCGGCGTGATCAGGTCTTCAACTGCAGCAAGGAGCGGGCGGTCTGAACGGACATGTTCGTAGTAGGCCAGGGTTCCGCCGGGCCGCAGGACGCGCCGGATTTCCGCGAGGACGGCGGCCTGGTCCTCAACGCTGCACAGAACAAGGCTCGTTGCCACGGCGTCGGCGCTTCCGCTACGGGCCGGGATGTGCTCCGCAGCCGCGGAGACCACAGTCACGGGGACGCCGGCAGTGGCGGCCCGTTCCACGGCCAGGTTCCGCAGGTAGTCGTTGGGTTCCAGCGCCAGGACATGGGTGACAGCGGGCGGGTACAGCGCAAAGGAGGATCCGGTCCCGGCACCGATCTCAATGACTGAACCGTGCAGGCCGGCCAACATGCGCCGGCGGTGCTCGGTTGCCCCGCGCCGGTCCATCTCCTCCACCCCCCGTGCGAAGGCGCGGGCAAAGAGCGGGTGCTGAAGGCGCTCCGTTCCACGTTCCACCGCCACTCCTTTCCGGCTTGCCCCCATTATTCGCCTCGCACGGGTCATGCGGCAGGCATTTAAGCCCGCTAACGACAGCGACGCAGCCGCTCAGAGGACGGGCAACCCCTTGCCGCAGGGCCAAATGGACTCCCCCGCCACTTTGTGAGATGCTTCACAGGTTTTGTGTGGTGCGCGCCACGACATCCACGGCGGCGCAAAGGCACCACCCGCATCAGCCACGCTCTTCATGGAGGGAACCCACACTTATGAGCGATGCCTTATCAAACATCAATAACGTGATCTGGAGTGACTGGCTCGTCTATCTCTGCCTCGCCACCGGAGTCTACTTCTCCGTCCGGACACGCTTCCTTCAGGTCCGCCACGTCAAGGGCATGTTCCAGCAGCTGGTTCACGGCGAGAAGTCCGCCTCGGGCGTTTCCTCGTTCCAGGCCCTGGCCATGTCCCTGTCCGGCCGCGTCGGCACCGGCAACGTCGCCGGCGTCGCCACCGCCATCGCCTTCGGCGGGCCGGGCGCCCTGTTCTGGATGTGGACTGTCGCCTTCCTGGGCGCGTCCACGTCGTTCGTCGAATCGACGCTCGGCCAGATGTACAAGACCCGCGACCCGCTGACCGGCGAGTACCGCGGCGGCCCGGCCTACTACTTCTCCCGCGCCTTCGCCCACACCAAGGGCGCCGGCTTCTTCAAGGTCTACGGCTACGTCTTCGCGGCCGTGACAGTCCTTGCCTGCGGCGTTCTGATGCCGGGTGTCCAGACCAACTCCATGGCCACCGCGATCAGCGGCGCCTGGACCATCCCGTCCTGGGCCGTGGCCGTCGGCTCCGTCATCCTCCTGGCACTCGTCGTCATGGGCGGCGTAAAGCGCATCGCCAGCGTTGCTGCATTCGTGGTGCCGTTCATGGCCGCCGGCTACATCCTCCTCGCCCTGATCGTCGTCTTCATCAACGCCGCCCAGCTGCCGGAGATCCTCTCGCTGGTGTTCCGCAGCGCCTTCGGCATGGACTCGGCCCTCGGCGCCATCATCGGCTTGGCCGTGATGTGGGGCGTCAAGCGTGGCGTCTACTCGAACGAGGCCGGCCAGGGCACGGGCCCGCACGCCGCCGCTGCCGCCGAGGTCTCGCACCCGGCAAAGCAGGGCCTGGTCCAGGCCTTCGCCGTCTACATCGACACGCTGTTTGTGTGCTCGGCCACCGGCTTCCTGATCCTCTCCACCGGCGCCTACCGCATCTTCTCCGGCGGCAGCGAAGACGGCGAGATCCTCGCCGAGGGCGGACTGCTGTCGGCGAGTGCCGTCGTCGGGCCGCAGTATGTCCAGGCCGGATTCGACTCCGTCTTCCCCGGCGTCGGTGCGGCGTTCATCGCCATCACGCTGGTCTTCTTCTGCCTGACCACCGTCATCGCCTACTACTACATGGCCGAGACCAACCTGCGCTTCCTCCTGGGTAACTCCTCGGCCAAGATGATTCCCGGCCTGCGGACCAGCCTGGGCCGCGCGACCACCATTTCGCTGCAGGTGGCCATCCTCGTCGCCGCTGCCTACGGCTGCGTGAACACGGCCGCCGACGCGTGGGTGATGGGCGATATCGGCGTCGGGCTTATGGCCTGGCTGAACATCGTGGGCATCCTGGTCCTGCAGAAGCCAGCCTTCAAGGCGCTGAAGGACTTCGAGCGGCAGCAGAAGCTGGGCCTCGACCCCGTCTTCGACCCGCGGCCCCTCGGCATCACCGGGGCGACCTTCTGGGAGTCCTACAAGCCGGCGGAGCGCGAGAAGGAATCGGCGCGCAGCTAGACCGCAGCTGGTATGGGTAAGGCCGTGTGCCGCGCGAACCGCGCGGCACACGGCCTTACTGCTTTTAGCGTCGGCGGCTTGTCCAACAAACGCGTAGCACTTGTTAGGCTGGAATCCCCCGAATCCACCTGAAAAGCGAGGCAGACGTGCATCAGGACGCCGCCCGGTTCCTGTCCCAGCCGGTGGCCGCCCAATCGGGCTCGCCGCTCCGTGTTGCCGTGTACTCGCGCATCGCCGAAGCGATCCGCAACGGCCTCCTCACGCCCGGCTCCATGATCCCCACCGAAACCGAACTCGGCGCCGACATGAAGGTCAGCCGCACGGTTGTCCGCGAAGCCCTCATGCTGCTTGAGGAGGACGGGCTGATCAGGGCGCGGCGCGGCGTCGGGCGGTTCGTCTCGGACACCCTCCCCCGCATTGGCATCGAACGCATCCAGCCCTTTGAGGACGTCCTCGGCTCCCCCGGCCAGCGGGTGGAGGTCAAACGCACCCAGGTAGTGCGGCAGGCCGCCTCCGAATTCGTCGCCCCCGGCATCGGCGTCGAGCCTGGCACTGAATGCTGGCTCTGGGAGTCCATCCTGATCCGCGACGGCGAAGCCATCGCGCACCTGCAGGAAAACGTGACCGCCCAGCCGATCAACTTCGGTAAGAGCCCCGCCGCGCCCCTGGAGATTAACGACGACGGCGCCGCCACCCTGCTTTCCACGCTCAACAACCAGCTGGGCAGGTTAGCCGGGCCGGGCGAGTGCCAGATCAGCCTGAGCCAGGTAGGGCCGAGCCGGGCAAAGCTGCTGGACCTGCGCCCATCGGACCCGGTACTGGTCCTCACCCAGTACGTCCGCCACAACAACCGGCCCTTCTACCTCGCCAAGTGCCTGGTCTCCGCCCGGGCCGGGCACCTTTCCGTGATGCAGCAGTTCCAGTCCTAAGGCTGCCGATGACTGGCAACAAAACCGATCGGCGCCAGCACGGTGCGCGTCAGCTGCTCTTGAGCGTTTTCCTGCTCGTAGGGCTCGCAACAGTGCTGGCATTCTTCGGCCCCGGCGTACTCAGTGCATTGCGCACCGAGGACGGCTCCCTGCTCTGGCGGCCGGAGTGCGTGGTCGAAACCCCGGAGGGGGAAGTGGGGCTGAGCCGGGACCAAGCGAAGCTGGCCACAACAGCGGTGGCACTCCAGGCCCGCGGAGTTGCAGCGCCGGACACCTCCGGCATCGGCGCGGCGGTGCTGCAGCAGCTGGCCGGCGGTCCTTCCGGCGGCGCCGGCCCTTCACTGGCCTGCCGGGGCTCGGCCGCCAGGGACCTGCCGGTAGAAGACATCGGTGCCATCGGCCTGACACCGCGCGCCGAGCAGTTGCGCGCAGCAATGACCGAGGTATTCGGCAACCAAAGCCTGGGCGGGTTCGCCCCGGGCGGCGTTGATCAGGGCCACGGGGCGGACTCCACGCACTACGACGGGCGGGCCATCGATATCTTCTTCCGCCCCGTGACTGAGGAGAACCGCCGCCAGGGGTGGATACTGGCTCACTGGCTCGTCGCCCACGCCGAGGACCTGTACATCCAGTACGTTATCTTCGACGACCGGTTTTGGAGCGCACAGAGTTCCCGGGCGCAATGGCGGGACTACGACGCACCTGAACCGGGCAACGAGGTCCTTCGCCACCTCGACCATGTGCATGTGGACGTACTGGGCGGAAGTCCCGGCTAAGGGAGCTTGCCCTTCCCTCCACATCAATCGAGGTTTAGACCGGCTCAACCACCAGGGATCCGGCAGGCTCGACCACCCGAGTCTCGAAGTGCCCAAACAACGTGTCCACCAGGTGCGGCGCGAAGTCCTCCTCCAGCGACAGCACCACGCGGCACCTCGCTCCCGTCACTGACGGGTAGCCGGCATACAGCCCGCGCATGTCGCAGACCGTCTGCCCGCGGGAGGGCCCGGAGGAGGTGTCGACGGCGGCACGCACCACCGGGGCCACCGCCGCCTGCACCGCACCGACGGCGAGCGCCGCGGCCAGCGGATCATGCATCGCGGAGCAGGGCCGGCCGTAGATGCCCTCGTAGAAGCGGAAGTAGTAGCCCAGCATCTCCCCCAGCGCCCGCGGCACTGGAGCGGAGGACGCCAGCAATTCCTGCCGGTGGTGCTCCTCCAGGACGGAGGCCATGGTCACGTCCAGCGGCACCAGGGTGATGTCCCAGTCGGCGGCGAGTACCAGGGCGGCGGCCTCGGGGTCGTTGTGGATATTGGCCTCGGCCACGGAGGTGATGTTGCCGGGGGCCAACGCGGCCCCGCCCATCACCGTCACGGAGTGGACCAGCGAAGGCAGCCCGGGCTCCAGCCGCAGGGCCTCGGCAATGTTGGTCAGCGGCCCGATGGCAAGCACCCGCAGCGTCCCGGGATAGGTCCGCGCCAGCCGCACCAGCATCTCCGCCGCGGACTCGGAAGCCAGCGGAGCCGGAGAGGCTGCCAGCGACACCTCTCCGATGCCGTTCTCCCCGTGCACCCACGGCGCCCCTCCCCCGAAGGAACCGGCCAGCGGATCGTGGGCGCCCAAAGCAACGGGAATGTCCGCGGCGCCGGCGAGCTGGAGCAGGTCAAGGGTGTTCCGGGCCCCGACGGCGGCACTGACGTTGCCGCTGACGGCCCCGATCCCCACCAGGTCGGCGGCGGGGGCGGCGAGCAGGTAAGCCAGGGCGAGGGCGTCGTCGATCCCGGTGTCGCAGTCCAGGTAGAACGGGAAGGTGGCAGTCATGGGTCTTCTTTCAGGTTCGGTGAAGGGAACGGGGTCAGACGGTCTCGCCCTTGGGGGCGGCGACGAAGAGGCTGACGATGAACGCGGCGGCGGTGATGCCCACCGAGATCCAAAGGGCGGTGGCGTACCCGGCGGACGTGGACAGGGCGGCGAAGGGTGCCACCAGCACGACGCCGAGGCTCGCGCCGATGCCGAAGGAGGCACCGTTGATGCCGGGCAGCGCGGCCGGGGCCTCCTTGGGCGAGAGCAGCACGGAGAGCCCGTTAATGGCGGTGAGGAAGAAACCGTTGTAGAAGATGCCCAGGGCCGCGATGGCCACCAGCACCGCCACCTGGCTCTCGGAGAAGGCGGCCGCGGCGATGGCGCAGGCCAGGCTCAGCCCGGTTCCGGCGCGCAGGGTTTTGATCCAGCCGCGGCGGTCGGCCAGCCAGCCGGCGAGCGGTGCGGCGAACACGCCGATCAGCGCGGCGGGGGTGAGGAACAGCAACGCCGAGACGGACGCCGAAAGCCCGAAGCCGCCGTCGGAATCCTGGCTGAGCAGCACCACTGTGAAGTTGATGATCGCGAAGATGCCCGCGAGCGTGAGGACGGTGGTAGCGATGACCGGCCACACCTGGCGGGAGCGCAGGTGGTGGACGGCGATAAGCGGGTGGCTGCGGCGCTTTTCGATGAACCAGAACGCGGCGAAGGAGGCGATGGTGGCGGCCAGCAGCGCCAGCGTGCCGGGCGCGGTCCAGCCCGCGGCGGATCCGCCGGAGACGAAGTACGTGATGAACACGAGGAACAGCGAGAGCGAGCCGGCGCCCCACCAGTCCATGGCGCCGCGGACGCCGCTCGGACGCCCGGCCGGAACCATGCGGATGATGCAGGCGGCAGCGATGGCGGTCAGGACCAGGACGACGACGAAGATGGACCGGAAGCCGAGCGTCTCGGCCATGAGGCCGCCGACGTAGCCGTCTACGCCGCCCACTCCCCCGTTGATGGCGGCGATGATGCCCACCGAGGTCCCGAACACCTTTGCCTGCAGGTTCTCGCTGAGGACGATGTAGGCCAGGGCGAAGACCGCGCTGGAGACGCCCTGCAGAAAACGGCCGGTGATGAGCAGTTCCAGCGTGGGCGCGGTGATGCAGAGAATTGTGCCGGCGCCCATGATGCCGAGAACCAGCAGCAGGGCGGCGCGGCGGCCGATGAAGTCGCTCCACCGGCCGATCACGGGCCCGGCGATGGCGCCGGCCAGGAAGAACATGGATTGGACGGGGGCGGCGGCGTCGGCTCCCTGGCCGAAGCTCGCGGCGATCTGCGGCAGCGCGGGGGTGACCATGCTGGCGTTGAGCTGGAAGGACAGCACGCCAAGCAGCAGGGTGGAGATCAGCAGGGCGGCGCGGCGGCCGGAGAACTTGGCGTCGCCGTCGGGAAGGACGACGGCGGATGCGGCGTCCGCTGGAGGTGCGGCGGCCGCCGGGGCTGGGGTGTTCACATCAAACTCCTTTGTTCGAGCAGGCGTTCTTGCATTTCTTTCGGCAAGATTCGAGTTGTTATACAACCATGTATGACCAACAAGTACAACCCATGCCGTACACTGAATTTTGTTCCTGCCGCTTCCGGCACCCCTCCGAAAGAGACTTTCCATGAGCAATCGACTTCCTGCCGTCACCGTGGTCGGCAGCATCAACCTGGACCTGATCGCCACCGCCGAGCGGCTTCCCACCGCCGGTGAAACCATCGGCGGCGGCGTGCTGTCCGAGCAGCCTGGCGGCAAGGGCGCCAACCAGGCCGCGGCCGCTGCGCGGCTGGGCGGGAGGGCGCGCATGGTCGGCGCGGTGGGCAAGGACGCGCAGGGCCAGCGGATGCTGGACGCCCTCGCGGGTGCCGGCGTCGACACCGCTGACGTGGCGGTCCTGCCCGCGGCGACCGGCACCGCGCTGATCGTGGTGGACCGCGAGGGCGAGAACCAGATTGTGGTGTGCCCGGGCGCCAACTCGCACCTCTCGGTGTACGGCGCGGAGTTCGGCCCGGACGAGACAGTGCTGTGCCAGTTGGAGGTGGGCCTGCCCGTGGTGCAGGAGGCGGCCCGCAAGGCGCAGGGTGTCTTTGTGCTGAACGCGGCACCGGCCATGGACCTGCCGGCGGAACTGCTGGAGCGCTGCGACCTGGTAATCGTCAACGAGAGCGAGTACGCCCTGATTCCCGCCCTCGCTGATGCGAAGCTCGTGGCGGTGACGTACGGCGGTGAGGGGTCCGCCATGTTCGAGCGCGGGCGCAAGGTTGCCGAGGCTCCGGCCGCCGCCGCGACCGTGGTGAACACCGTTGGTGCGGGCGACGCGTTCTGCGCCGCCCTGGTCCTGGCGCTCGGATCCGGGCTGGACTACGCCGCGGCGCTGTCCGTTGCCAACGCCGTGGGCGCCGATGCCGTGGGCGACCCGTCGTCCCAGCCGGCGTTGGCCCCGCTGGCTTCCTACATGGCGGGGGTTTCGCGGGCGGACGTGGCCGGACAGTGACTCTGACGTTCCGGCCGGCGGCCCCGGCGGATTACGACGACGTCCGGCGGGTCACGCGGGACGCCTACCTTTCCGCCGGGCACTTCGCGGCCGACCACCCGTATATGGGGGTGCTCGAGGACGTGGAACACCGGGCCCAGCACGCCGAGGTGTGGGTGGCCGAGAGGTCCGAGTCGGTGGTTGCGGCGGTGACGCTGACGTTCGCCGGCCAGCCCTACAGTGAGATCGCGGTGGACGGCGAGCTGGAGTTCCGCATGCTCGCCGTGGACCCGGCTCTCCAGGGCGGCGGAGTGGGCCGGGCCGTGGTCCGCCGGGTGATCGAGCACGCCCGGTCGCTGCCTGAGATCGGGGCGATCAGCATCACCAGCGCCACGTTCATGGAGCGCGCCCACGCCCTGTACGAGTCCCTGGGTTTCCGCCGGGCACCGGAGCGCGACTGGTACGTGCCGGGCGAGGACGTTCTGCTGTGGGTGTTCCGGCTGGAGGTCTAAGGCCCGCTGGCTTGAGCCGGGGAAACCCGCGGATTCCCGCCCCAAAGCGAGGGTCCAGAAGATAAAATAGGCCATGGTTGTGCTCTTCTCAGCTATGGGGATCCTGCTTTGGATCGGCCTCCTTCTCGCCGCCTTCGTGGTCTTCGGAGTGATCTGGCTCTTCTGCCAGACCATGCTTTGGCTAACCGGTCTCGTCAGCTCGGCGAGCCGCCCGCAGGCGATTGCCGGCCCGAACCGCAACGTCAGGCCCGCACCCAGGCCGGTTGCTCCCCCACGGAACGCGCCGCCGGCCCGCAAACCTCCGGCGCCAAAATCGCCCGCGCCACAACCGGCCACGCCCGAAGCTACGCCGGACATCATGCCCAAGTGGAACGCGGCGCACCGGCGCTACGTGGACCGGGACCTGGCCGTCTGGCAGGAGCAGTTCGACGCCCTGAACCGCCGCAGGCTGTAAGTGGAAAGCAGATGGACCCGCGGAGGCCAACACCATCCCACCACTGCTATTCGACATGGGTTGCGAAAAACGTCTCTGCATGATTGGCGATGCCCGGCGGGTGCGCCGCGATATAAAAAGCGCTTTACACAATCCACTATTTTTACGCAAATGCGACATTTTATTTCTCAGGCGACCTCCGTCACATTTGAACTTTAACTGCCCCGCATTGATATAACTTGCATGGCAGAAGCCAGATTGAAGCCAGTTTCAACAGGGCCGTGGGGGCGTCGTGTTTTTGCTTCCCCTTCGGCCGTGCATGAGCGGCTTTCCAAGTTATATAGATGATTGGGGATTCAATGAAGAAGAGCACATCAATCTTGGCAGTGGCGGCAGTGGTTGGTCTTTCAGCGCTGACAGCAACCCCGGCCAGTGCCACCGTTGGGGCATACCCGAACTGCAGTGCAGCGGCAGCAGTGGGCGTGTACAACATCCCGGCCGGCAGCCCGGGTTACGGCACACACCTTGACAGTGACAGGGACGGCATCGGATGCGAGAACTCCGCGGCTCCTGCCCAGAGCCAGGCCCAGGTAGCCAGGAAGCCTGTTGGTGCCGCTCCTACTGGCGTACCGCAGGAGACCGAAAATGTCGCAGGGTTCCTTGCGCTTGGAGGTCTTGCAGCGGCTGCCGCCACTGGAACGGTCATCGTTCGCCGCCGGATGGCAAGCCAGGCATAGCGTTCGGACTGACCGATACACATGATTAGGTCAAAAAGCGACCGTCGCAGATGGCACGCTGCGTCTGCGGCGGTCGCTTTGCTACTTCTTACTGGCTGTGCCTCCAGCAGCCCGACGCAGACTGTCGGTGCGCTGGGCACCATCACCACCACGGCACCTGCCTCTTCAGCGCCTGATGCGAAAGCGGCTTCCGTACCGGTATCTCTAGAGATTCCGTCCACCGGCACACAGTCCAAGTTGATTAGCTTGGGCCTCCGGGACGATGGATCCTTAGAGGTTCCGCCCGACGCGCCAGGAGCCCCGGCGGCCTGGTACAACGGTTCCCCAACACCCGGGGACGTCGGACCTGCTGTCCTTTACGGACATGTCAACGCCACTGATGGTGGCCCAGGTGTGTTTGCTGACCTGCGCAGCCTCGGCAGTGGTGACACCATCAAGGTCACCACGCAAAACGGTGAAACCGCCGCATTTGCATTTGACCGTGGTGAACAATACGTGAAAGCAGAATTTCCGACGGAAAAGGTTTACGGGAATACGGAGGGACCTGAACTACGGCTTATCACGTGCGACGGATACGACCCGAAAACGGGCGAATTCGACGACAACTACGTGGTCTACGCCAAGCTTGTTTCATAAAGAACCTTCTTTAGGTGTACGGCAGGCCCCGCGTTGCCTGGGCCTGCTGGACACCCAAAAGCAAGCAGCTTGAACGTTCGGTTAGGCCAGTGGATTCCCGGCCGGAGCTCCATCGCAGAGCCCGGGCTGTCAGTCTTCTCAGCGTTCATTCCCGGTTCACGTCCTTCTCAGAACCTGTCCAACCGGCCTTCCTACGGTCGGAGGCATGGACAACATTTCCCGCAGATCCCTCATTTCCGCCGGCCTTGGGGCAGGCCTAGTCGCCGCCCTGCCAGGTGCCGCCGTCGCGGTTTCCACCGCTGACGACGCCGGCCTCCGCACCGACCCCTTCATGCTCGGCATCGCCTCGGGCGAGCCGTGGCCGGACGGCTTCGTGATCTGGACGCGCCTGGCGCTGGACCCGCTTGCCGAGGACGGCCTGGGCGGGATGCCGTCGCGGCAGGTCCCCGTCGCGTGGGAAGTGGCCGAAGACCGGAACATGCGCAACGTAGTAGCCCGCGGCGTCGAACAGGCCCGGATCGAAACCGCGCACTCGGTCCACGTGGAGCTCAAGGGCCTCAAGCCCGGGCGGGAATACTTCTACCGCTTCCGCAGCGGCCGCCACGTCAGCGAGGTGGGCCGCACCCTCACCAGCCCCGCGCTGCACGAGACGCCCGCCGCGCTGGCCATGGCTTTCGCCAGCTGCTCGCAATACGAGCACGGCTACTTCACCGCCTACACCCGCCTGGCCGAGGACCACCCGGACCTGGTCCTGCACCTCGGCGACTACCTCTACGAGTACAAGAAGGACAGCTACGTGATCGGCGGCGGCAACCCGCGCGACCACCAGGGGCCCGAGACCGTCACGCTGGCCGGCTACCGCCAGCGGCACGCCCAGTACAAGTCCGACGCCGACCTGCAAGCTGCGCATGCTATCGCCCCGTGGCTGGTGGTCTGGGACGACCACGAGGTGGACAACAACTGGGCGGACGAGATCCCGGAAAACACGGACGCGGGCCAGATGAACGACACCACCGAGCGTTTCCGCCAGCGCCGGGCGGCCGCGTTCCAGGCGTACTACGAGAACATGCCGCTGCGCGCCTCCTCCGTGCCGGCCGGGTTCGACATGAAGATCTACCGCACCATCCAGTGGGGCCAGCTGGCCAACTTCCACATGATGGACACCCGGCAGTACCGCGACGACCAGCTCGCCGGCGACGGCTGGAAGAAGAACGTGGCGGAGCGCCTCGCCGAGGACCGCAGCATTACCGGCGCCGAGCAGGAAAAGTGGCTGCTGGACGGGTTCCGGAACTCCACCCAGCGCTGGGACATCCTGGGCCAGCAGGTGTTCTTCGCCGAGCGGGACCGCAACGCCGCCCCCGAGATCGACGACGTCTCCATGGACGGATGGGACGGGTACGCCGCCTCCCGCCGCCGCATCACCCAGGGCTGGATTGATGCGAACGTGCGCAACGCCGTCGTCCTCACCGGCGACGTGCACCGCAACTGGGCCTGCAACCTCAAGGTGGACTACAAGGACCCGGCCTCCCCCGTGGTCGGCTCGGAGCTGGTCTGCACCTCCATCACCTCCACCGGCAACGGAACCGGCTCCACCACGGACCCGGTCATGGCGTGGAACCCGCACCTGAAGTTCTTCAACGACAACCGCGGCTACGTGAACACGAAGATTACCAGGGATGCGATGACCGCGGACTTCCGGGTGCTGGACTACGTGACGACGCCGGGCGCCGCCGTGTCCACGAAGGCCTCCTTCGAGATCCAGGACGGCGTTCCGGGTCTTCAGTCGCGGGGCTAACCTTCCGGACATTACGACGGCGGGGCGCCGGCTTTCCTGCGGCGCCCCGCGGTCGTCGTCCGGCTAGTTGTCGTCCGGCTCCGGTGCCGGACGCGACCCTTCGTCCGTACTCTCGCCGGTTGTCGGGACGAAGTTCCAGTCGAAGGACCCGTCAGTCCGCAGCGTCAGCCGGAGGAACCCGTGGGTGTCGCTGAACCGTTTCTCAATGTACCGCGGGCTGCTGGTGAAGGGCCGGAGTTCGATGCCGCCCGTGGACACCTGGAATGCTGTGATCCCGTCGTCATCACACCGGTCCCTGTTGTTCACGGCACAAGAACGCTCGTAATTGTGCTGCGACCCGGACAGGGTGAGGCGGACCCGGTGCTTCCACATCACATCGATCCAGGGCTTGTGGTCCTCAGCCCGATCATGCGCCTCCGTGTCCGACGTGAAGTACGGCTCGTGATGCACCACGGCCAGGTGCTTGCCATCCTCCTTGGCGGCAGCGAGGTCCCTGTCCAGCCACCTCGTCAGCGCCCGGGCCTCCCGGGGGTTGTACCGCCACTGCCCGGACGGCAGGAAGGCGAAGTGCCAGTTCCCGAATTCCTTCGAATACGCCTTCCCGTTCCCGATGAACCCCAGCTCCTGATTGATGGCAGCCTTCGCCGTGGACCCCGGGCACTGGCCGTTCATGAAGTTGTCCAGGTCCTCGTTCCGGCCGGGTTCCCAGTCATGGTTGGGGCCCGTCACCCAGTACAGCTTGCTCATCGTCCCACCCCACAAAGGGGTCCAGTAGTCCACCAGGTCTTCGCAGTAGCCGGTGTCGTACTGGAAGTCACCGAGCCCCAGGAACGCATCGATCTCGTTGTTCTCCACCAGTTCGGTGATCGCCGCGGCGTTCCGGCCTGACGGGCTCTCCGGGTCCGTGTTCTCCTCACCGTTCATGTCACCCACGGCAGCGATACGGACATCGACCGGTGCGGGGGTCGGCTCCCGGTCGCCGGTACATCCCGAAACGGTGACCGCCAGGAGGGCTGCGAGGGCTGCCGCCGCACTCCGGAAGCCTCTGCCACGAGGAAGTGCTGACCGCATCCGATAACCCTTCGACAGCCGGACCACTTGCCGGCTACGCCGGCACTCTGATCCTCGTAAGCTCCGGTCAGGCTGTCAAGCGTGGGCAAGAATGCGTGACTTTTGTGGCCAAAGCGTTGCTCTCGCCTGAGTTGGCGCGGACCGGGTGGGTAGGCCCGGCGAAAAGTTACGCAAACAGGGCACGACGACGGCAGGAGGCCAGCGTCAGGAGCTCCCCGCCGTTACGCCAAGGTCAGCGGGCCAGGCCGAGAAAGACCGCGAGGGACTGCTCCACGGAAACCATGGTTTCTGAATCGATCCGGCCGATTCGCTGCCCGAGATTGGCGCGGCGGACTGTGGTGAGCTTGTCCACCATGATCTGGCTGATGCGTTCCAGCCCCGTCAGCGGACTGGGGTTTACGGTCAGTCGGAGCAGTGGGGCATCCGTCAGGAACGAGGTCAGCGGGAGGAGTGTCACCGACTCCGACGCGGTAAAAAGGTCGTCCTGGATGATGAGTGCCGGACGCGGCTTCTGTGCATAAGTTCCGCCGGATACGGTCCACAGCTCACCACGGTTCACTCCGGCCAGTCTTCCGAGATCTGTTCGATGAAGTCCTGGTCGTCCCCGGCGCGGTCTGACGCGGCGACCGCCTGCGCCTGGCGCAGCGCCTCGCGCTTGAACTCCTCCGTGCGGGCATCCGGGACCCACATCTGTATCTGCCGGAACCCCCGCTGCTTCATGGCGAGGCGGTGGCGGGCAACGCGATCCCTGACGCTCATATGTCAATGTTACATGTAACGCTTGAGGAAGGGCGGGGAAGAAGGAGTACCTGCGAGAGGGTGAGGGGGAAACCGCTGAAGGTGGGAGGGCCTCGGACTGGACGGCGGTAAAGCGAGCACTCCCGGGTAGTGCCCCGCAGGCCCGCCTTGTTAAGATTGCCGGGTTCACAGCGTTGGTTTTCCTTGGCAGGAGCTTGCGCTGCGGCACAGGCTCCGGGCTCAGCCGGAGCCGCTGGGGGGAATAGACAGTGGGCGTGGCCAGGGGCAAGTTTTTCCTGGCCCGGCCGGGCACAGCCTGCGTAACCATGCGCGCCTGTTCACCCCAGGACGCATCGGTTCTTAGGAGATCCCAATGTCATTCCCTCAGCGATTTGGAAGCTCTCGTGGCGCGGTGCTGGCGGCCGTTGCAGCGGTGGCGCTGGCAGCCCAGCCCGCCGCCGCATCCATCCCGACGGCGGATAAACCTGTGGTGCCGCCGCCTGCAGAAAGCGGCAGGTACCTCGTCAGCTTCAGCAAAGGTGCCGACGTCGCCCAGGAGGCCGCGTCCCTCCGGTCCCAAGGTGTCCAGGTAGGAAAAACGTTCTCCGCAGCGGTCCGGGGAGCTGCCGTAACAGCCACCAAAGCACAGGCAGCTGCCCTGGCCCGCTCGCCCCGCGTGACCGCCGTCGAACCCGATGAGCCGGTCCAGGTCTTTGATACCCAGCAATCGCCCCCGTGGGGCCTGGACAGGGTGGACCAAAGCATTCTTCCGCTCTCCGGCACCTTCACGCCTCCGTCCTCCGGGGCAGGCGTCAATGCGTACGTCATAGATTCCGGTGTCCTCGCCCAGCACCAGGAGTTCGGGGGCCGGGTGGCGGCAGGCTGGACTGCTGTTGAGGACGGCCGGGGCAGCAGCGACTGCAACGGCCACGGCACCCACGTTGCCGGAATTGTCGCCGGCCGGACCTACGGGGTGGCCAAGGCCGCCACCGTCGTCCCGGTCCGGGTTCTGGACTGCAACGGCAACGGCTACATGTCCGATATCGTGGCCGGCCTTGACTGGATCGTGTCCCATCACCGCGCCGGAACCCCCGCTGTTGCCAACCTGAGCCTCGGCGGTCCCGCCAGCACCATGGTGGACTCCGCCGTCCGCGGCGTCATGGCCGATGGCATTACGGCTGCAGTGGCGGCCGGGAACTCGGGCGTGGACGCCTGCACCAGTTCCCCGGCGCGGGTTGCCGAAGCTCTCACGGTCGCAGCGAGCGACTCCTCGGACCGGCAGGCCACCTTCTCGAACCACGGCGGCTGCGTTGACCTGTTTGCGCCCGGCGTCGGCATCACGTCCGCCATCCATTCGTCCACCACCGCCGCGGCAACAGTGAGCGGCACTTCCATGGCAGCCCCCCACGCAGCGGGTGCCGCCGCCGTCATCCTGTCCCGGATTCCCGAGGCCACACCGGCGGAAATGACAGCCGAGCTGTCCTCCACGGCCACCCCCGGCGTCATCAGCAACGCGTCGGCAGGCACTCCAAACCGGCTGCTGAACATCGGCGCGGTGCCTGCCCCGTTCCCGGCCGCACGAGACTACACGGGAGACGGGAAATCGGATTTGCTGGCCCGCCACACCAGCGGCATCCTCTGGATCTATCCCGGCACGGGCACCGGCCACCTCGGCTGGCCCACCAGCGCCGGCGACGGCTGGAACAACATGACCGCCATCAGCGCCGCCGGCGACCTCACCAGCGACGGCAAACCAGACCTCGTCGCCCGCAACACCAACGGCACCCTCCTGATCTACCCCGGCACCGGCACCGGCCACCTCGGCTGGCCCACCAGCGCCGGCGACGGCTGGAACAACATGACCGCCATCAGCGCCGCCGGCGACCTCACCAGCGACGGCAAAC